>NZ_JALKAO010000009.1 GCF_023015985.1 Marivita sp. S6314 | reverse complement strand
ATCATCCGTCCCGATCCCGATCTTCTCGCCAATCTCCTGAATCGGACGCTTCGACGCCTCACGCGCTATTTCAATATCTGACTTGTATGACATGGCTTTGCTCCCCCTTGCCGTTGCGACATGGGCCAACGCATACCGTCGCACACAAGCGCGGTAGCACTGTGAATCCGACATTTCCGTTTGTGAATGCGGCCAGATCCGGCGCAAATGTCGCCGATCGGAAACCTGCGGGGCGTTTGGTCAGGCGCGGGCCTGATCCAGAAACGCCCAGACTGGTTGGTCGGGAATATGCAGCCGCAGCGTGTCACCGACGGTCAAACGACCGGGCCGTTCCACCCAGGCCGTGACCCCACGACGGTGTTTTGCCGCCGCCTTGAACGCCTTGCTCTGTTCGGGATGCACCGCCGCGATTTCGCGCGCAGGCAATTGGCAGGGTCGATTCTCCATGTCCACGATCAGCGTCCCCCCGTCCGGCCCCTGCAGCCGCGACGATGGCGGCACATGGGTGAAATCGGGGATCCCTTCGATCACGAGCGTGGCCCCAAGCCAGACCGGATCAATCGCGTCCAGACCCATCTCGGCGGCAATCGCCTGCAACTCCTCGACCGAGACAACGGACAGTTGACGCACATTGGCAATCTCGGTGCCCTTCGGGTGCTGGGAGGTGACGCGCACGCAGGAGGGCCGTGTCCGGCCTGCGTGGACATCGCCCTTGGCGCCGGCGAAATCCAGATCAAGGACGGCTGATTTTTCAGACGCAATGCCAACGGGATCTGTCGGGACACACCCCACCCAGCGCACGGTGGCAACGTACTCGGTTGGCTTCAGGGCAGGCATGGGCATCTCCTCCGGTCACTCGTATTTAGGTTGCATATCAGCCCAAAACACAACCCTTAAGATTTACACCCCGTTCTGCGGGCATCAGACAAGACCACAAAAGAAAAGCCCCGGCACCATCAGGGCACCGGGGCTTTGCAAGTGTTGCCATGCGTGGGTCACGCGGTTGGTTCAGGTTCCAACCCACCGTCATCGCTGCGTGGTTTGGATTTGGGCTTGGTTTTCGGGATCGCCGTGATGCTGGGTTTCTCCGGCGCATCACCGGATGCGTCGTTGTCCCCCGCCTCGGGCGGTTCGCCATTCATCACGCGTTTGATCTCGTCCCCGGTCAACGTCTCGTATTCCAGAAGACCCTGGGCCAGGCGTTCCCATTCCTCTTTCTTGTCGGTGAGGATTTCGAAGGCGCGGTCATACGCGTCCTGAATGAACCGCTTGACCTCTTCCTCGATCATTTCCTTGGTGTTGGCCGACACCGAGAACCCGGCCGTGTTGCCGCTATAGCCCTCGGCCGCTTCGCGGTAGTCGATATTGCCAACCCGGTCGGACATGCCCCATTGCAGCACCATCGCCCTTGCCAAAGCCGACGCTTGCTGGATGTCTCCGGCTGGGCCGTTCGACACGTTCTCGGGACCATATTTGATGATCTCGGCTGCTTTGCCCGCCATGGTCATGGCAAGCTTTTCCTCACATTCCGACTTGTGCCAGTTCAGACGGTCAATCTCGGGCAAGGACACCACCATCCCCAACGCGCCGCCACGCGGGATGATCGTGGCTTTGTAAACCGGGTCGCATTGCGGCAGCGACAGGCCGACAACAGCGTGCCCGGCTTCGTGATAGGCGGTCTTTTCCTTCTGTTCGGGCGTCAGCACCATGGAGCGGCGTTCCGCGCCCATCATGACCTTGTCCTTGGCGTTCTCGAAATCTTCCATCGTGACAAACCGACGTCCAACACGGGCCGCCATCAAGGCAGCTTCGTTCACAAGGTTCGCCAGATCGGCGCCGGAAAAGCCCGGCGTCCCGCGCGCGATGATGCGCAGGTCCACATCCGGCCCAAGCGGTGTCTTGCGCGCATGCACGCCCAAAATTTTCTCGCGGCCCTTGATGTCGGGGTTCGGCACGGTGACCTGACGGTCGAAACGACCGGGGCGCAAAAGCGCAGGGTCAAGCACGTCACGACGGTTGGTGGCCGCAACAATGATCACACCTTCATTGGCTTCAAACCCGTCCATTTCGACCAGCAGCTGGTTGAGCGTCTGTTCACGCTCGTCATTGCCGCCGCCATAACCGGCCCCACGGGCCCGGCCCACAGCGTCAATCTCGTCGATAAACACGATACAGGGTGCATTCTTCTTGGCCTGTTCGAACATGTCGCGCACACGGGATGCACCCACGCCGACGAACATTTCAACAAAGTCGGACCCCGAGATGGTGAAGAACGGCACACCCGCTTCCCCCGCGATCGCGCGGGCCAAAAGCGTTTTACCGGTGCCCGGAGGACCCACCAGAAGCGCGCCTTTGGGGATTTTACCACCAAGCCGCGAGAATCGCTGCGGGTTGCGCAGGAATTCGACGATCTCTTCCAGTTCTTCCTTGGCTTCGTCGATCCCGGCCACGTCGTCAAACGTCACACGCCCGTGTTTTTCGGTCAGCAGCTTCGCCTTGGACTTGCCAAACCCCATCGCTCCACCGCGACCGCCACCCTGCATGCGGTTCATGAAATAGATCCACACGCCGATCAGCAGCAGGAAGGGCAGCAGGCTCAGCAGGAAGGACTGGAAGCCGGATTGCTGTTGTTGTTCGGCGCGGATCGGCACCTCGTTTGCGATCAGCAGGTCGGTGACCGTGGCGTCCTCTGGCTTGATGGCCACGTAATCCTGACCATCGGTGCTGCGGAAGCGGACTTGTTCGCCGTCCAATGTCACCGAACTGACCGTGTCATTCTCAACCGCCGAGACAAAATCAGAATAACTGATTTCCCGGCTCTGAAGCGTGTTACCGCCACCCGAAAAGATGTTGAAAAGTGCAAGGATCAGCAGGAACAGAACGACCCAAAAGGCGATATTTCGTGCGTTGCCCAAGGCAGATTCTCCTGAAAACGACGGACGCGGGAAGGGCGTCTGTCTCTTGCTCTATAACATAGAGATGCAGAGGCAGGGTTCAATGCGAAAGGCAAAAAGCCTTGAAACCGGCGTCGGGCCGCCCCTTCACATAGCGCGCCGCGCAAAACGCAGTGTCGTTTTCCAGCACCGGACACCAGATCAGCCCCGTCTCTGACCAGACAGAGGGCAGCGCCAGCGCGGCGCGGTGCGGCAGGCCTATGTTGCTGTGGTCGGCAATCTGGCACCATCCGTCTTCACCAAGGGCCCGAACGGTCAGTTCTGTTGATGGATCGGGCCTTTGCGATTGAACCCGCCATTGGCCATCCCAAAGCGCATCCAGCCCGGCGGTCACATCCTGTACTGCCGCCCATTCCCGCGTGATCCAAAGCTGCGTTTTGCCAACCGACACCTCCGCCCCGTGCAAGGTGCCGCCCCTGCCGGACAGCACCTGGCTCAGCAAAGCTTCGCTGGACCGCGCCCGTGGACGGTATTCCGACGCGGATGCATAACACAGCGCCGATGTCAGCATGCGCAACTGCGTTTCCTCGTCGAGCCGTGCAAACCCATCCCGGTCGATCCGCACCTGCCCCGGAAAGGGATCATCGCATAGCGCGTCAATGGCCGACACCAGATGGCTGGTCAGCCCGTCACGCGCGCGGGCCATGCGGTGCGCGGTTTCTGCCAGATGCGACGCGGTGACGCCCTCATCGCGCAGAAGCGCAAGCAGTTTACGAACACGCACCCGCTGATAGGTCGGGTCATCATTGCTCGGGTCGTCGACCCACCGTCCCTTGAGCACCCGGGCAAAGTGGCGCAGTTCGTCGCGGGTCATGCCAAGACAGGGGCGCAGGATCTGAAAACCCGGTGCCCACGGGCCGTCCGGCAGATCGCCCTCGATATCCGTGGCGGCAAGCGGTCCAGGCGCGACCGGGTGTGGGGCCACGGTACGCGCCGCCCGCATACCGGCCAGGCCATCAACCCCCGATCCGCGTGCCAGACGCATCAAGACCGTTTCGGCCTGATCATCCTGACTATGCGCAAAAAGGATGTGTTTGACATGACCCCGCCACTGGTCAAGCAGCCCCCCGCGCGCGCGGCGAGCGGCATCCTGAACATTGCCGTGACGATCCCAGTGCCACCGCAACGTGGCATGCGGCCAGCCCAAGACCGCACATTCCTCTGCAACAAGGCGGGCCTCGGACGCGCTTTCGGCGCGAAGCCCGTGGTCCACCGTGGCAACCCACAAGCGGACCCCGAAATGATGCGTCCAGTTATGCGCGAGGTATAGCATCGCCATGCTGTCGCCGCCCCCGGACACCGCCAGACCAAGATCCGACGGAAACTCCGGCCCCAGCAGTCGCCCCATCTCCTCAGCGAACCGCTGTTGCAGCGGCGTGTTCGTCACGGGCAGTTAAAGCGGGCTTTGGCGGCCTCAGCCTCTGCGATCGCCGCACTGCCGGGATAACGCCCGGCCACTTCGGACAGGGTCACGCACGCCTCGGGAATGTTCCCCAGATCGCCCAGGGCCGCGCCCAGCCGCCACAAGGCTTCGGGTCCGGCTGTATCGTCGGGATAGCCGGCATAGGCATCCAGATAGCGCCGCGCGGCATCGCGCAGGTTGCCAAGCCCAGCGAGGGCCTGACCTTCAAACACAAGCGCCTGCGCTTCTAACGGTCCGCCCGGATAGGTCTGGCGAAAGGCCGCAAACTGGTCTGCGGCGGATTGAAAGTCACCCTGGGCGAGCGCCTCCCCAGCTCGCCGAAAGTCCGTTTCTTCGCCCACCGCCAATTCCGTGCCTGACGTCTGCGGTGCAGGTTGCGGCGCGGGTGTCGCCGGGGCCCCTTCGCCCCCCAGTGTCGGTGACCGCCCCAACGCGCCGATGTCACAACCGTCCTCCAGCTCGCACAACCGGAATTCGAGATCCCCCAGACGCCGCGCGCCATCCTCGGCCACGCGGCCCACACGGAATTCCAGCTCTTCGGTTTTCGCCGTCAGACGCTGCAATTCGGATTCGATGGCATTGATACGGTCCAACGCCCCGGCAGGCAGCGCAACAGAGCTGGCACCGGTGGTGCTCAGCTCTCGCTTGAGCTTTTGGATCTCGACGAACAAGACCGACATATCCTGCCGGATGTCCGCCAATGTTTCGGACGCCTGCACCGCCAATGGCGCACAGAACAACACGCTGCTTACTAAGATTGCCCCCAGGCGCATTCGGATCTCCGTTAACTCGTCAACCCGGCGGAAATGATGGTCACCGCCCGCCGGTTCTTGGCATAACACGCTTCTTCCGAACAGATTTCAATCGGGCGTTCCTTGCCGTAGCTCACAAAACGCAACCGGTTGGACGGCACGCCCTGGGCCACAAGGTATTCCATCACCGCGTTCGCCCGCCGCGCGCCCAGCGCAAGGTTATAGGCGCGTGTGCCCTGTTCGTCGGCGTGACCTTCGATCACGGCTGTGTAATCGGCGTTGGTCATCAGCCATTGCACCTGACCGTCCAGCGTCGCGCGGGCCTGCGGGTTCAGCGTCGATTGATCGACAGCGAACAACACCCGGTCCCCGACGGTTTGCTGGAAATAGGCCGGCGAGCTTGGATCGCTCGCGCTGCCCGGCACGATGCCACCGGCCGATCCCGTGGCCGCGTTCAGATCGACAGCGTCATTGTCGAAGCGATTTGCGTTGGTGCATGCCGAGACGGCCAGAACGGCCATCAGCAGAGTGAGTTTCGCGGTCAGTCGCATGAGATGTCCTGCTCTTTTTTTGATTGGGGAAAGCCTATCACAGCCGGGGTGCCACGCAAAGTTGCCGCGGCGGTGCCAGAATTTTCGTACGAAAATTCTGGGCGCTCAAAATTAAATTCTGGTGAAGACGCGGGGGTCACTGCAGTGGCCCCCAGCTTGGGTCAGACGCACCTTCGGGCGTCCGCACCCGTTTCAGATTCCGCCCGGAGATGTCCACGGTATAGAGCGAGGACGATCCCTGCGCGCCCTGGGTTTCGCGCGCAAACATGATCACCCGCCCATTTGGTGCCCAGGTCGGGCCTTCATCGAGGAAGGACGCGGTCAACAAACGCTCTTCCGACCCGTCCGTGCGCATCACACCGATATGAAACCGCCCCGCATTCTGCTTGGTAAACGCAATCATATCGCCCCGCGGTGACCAGACCGGCGTCGAATACCGCCCCTGTCCAAAGCTGATCCGCTTGGCCTCCCCGCCCCCGGCCGACATCACGTACAACTGCTGCGTCCCCGAGCGGTCGCTTTCGAACACGATCTGGCTGCCATCGGGCGAATAGCTTGGCGCAGTTTCGATCGACGGTGCGCTGGTCAACTGGCGCGTGCCTCCGCTGGCAATGTCCATCGCCCAAATATCCGTGTTGGACCCCTGCGTCAGCGAATACACCACCGTCCGCCCATCTGGCGCAAATCGCGGCGCAAAACTCATCACGCCGTCCTGCCCCTGCAGGATACGGCTTTGCACCGTCCCGACCTCAAGCACATGCACACGCGGCATGCCGGTCTCATAACTGGTATACAGCACCCGCTGTCCGTCCTCGGAAAAACGCGGTGCCAGCACAAGCGCGCTGCTGCCGGTGAGGTACTGCACGTTGGCCCCGTCGTAATCCATCACCGCCAACCGCTTGGCGCGCTGGTCCTTCGGTCCGCTTTCCGACACGAACACCACCCGGCTGTCGAAATACCCGCTTTCGCCGGTGATCCGCGAATACACTTGGTCGGCCACTTTATGCGCCATGCGCCGCCAGCCATCCGGTGTCCCGGCAAACTGCATCCCCTGGCCCAGTTCGGCCCCGGCAAACACATCCCAGACGCGGAATTTCACAACCACGCGCCCGCCCTGTTCGCTGACCGCGCCGGTGACAAGCGCCTGCGCGTTGATGGCCTTCCAGTCGGCAAACTGCACAGGGCTGCCGAAACTGGTGATCTGGCTGATATGCGCCTCGCGCGGGACTTCGCGGAACAGGCCCGTCCCGGTCAGGTCATCGGCCACAACCCGCGCGATCTGCTGCGCCAATTGCTGGGCGCTGGCGCTTTCGGCCACGAAATCCGGCACCGCATAGGGCAATGGCTCAACCACCCCTTCGGTGATTTCGATCCGCAACGGCCCGCTTTGGGCCAGCGCCAGAACAGGGACGCAGAACGCCAGAACACAGACACTCAAAAGCGATGCCACAAACTGTTTCATCGGATCCTCATACTCTCCGGGTTAAACGTCATTTCAACGCTTTTCCATTGATCAAACTTCTCCACGGGAAGGCTGTAACCATCCCCCTGGCATCTCAGAATAGCGCGGCGTGCAGCCTGGAACGCGGTCTCCGCCGCCGACCCGCTGCCGCCTTCCGCTGCCAGCATGCGCAGGCTTGACGTGACCACACGACCGGACCGATCCATGTCAAAGCCAACCGTAACGGTCACGTTCGAGGCCTGCGATCCGACATCGACCACCCAGCATTCCTGCACCGCGATCCGGAACCCATCGGTTTCACCCTGTGTCAGCGGTGGCCCGTCTGCTGTGCCCGAGGCCGCCCCGGACAGGGCCTCCTCCAACGCGCCCGCGATCGCAGACGCGGTTGCATCTGCGGCCGCCGTATCTTCTGTTGACGGCGCATCCGCGTCAGGCGTCGCCGCCGCCACGGCCGGGGCGGGCCTATTCGGGCGCACCTGGGGCCGCACGGACGCTGTCGGCGCACGCGCCGGCTCTTCGGCTTCGGTGACGATCTCGGTCGCCGCCGCCTCGGGCGCCGTGGCCTGCTGTTCTTCCGCCTCTGACGGTGGCGCGGTCTCAGACTGCTGCACCGTGTCCTGCACTTCCGGTGCCAGCTCGGCCTCGGGCTCCGGCGCGGGCACCGCTTCGGGGGCCACGCGCGGCGCAGGGCGCGGCACGGGGCGCAGGGCCACCTCGGGGGCCTCGACATCCGGCACGGGCTCCGGCGCCGGCGGTTGCGGCAGGTCTTCGGCCACCTCGGGCTCTGGCGTCGGGAGGACAGGTTGCGGCACGGGATCCGGGGTCGACGGTTCCGGCTCAACCGGGTCCGGCTGCACGGCAGGTGCGGTCTCTTGCTCCGGCGGCTCCGGCGCGGTGGTGTCCACCTCGGGCTGCGGCAAGGCAGCGGGTGTCTCAACCGCGGGCGGTGCCTGTTGTGGTTGCATCATTGCGGCAAACTGCGCCTCGGAGATCACCGACACCTCAGCCACTTCGACCTCCGGTGGATCGCCGCGGAACATGCCGCCGAACAGCGCCCAGAGGATCAGGAATCCATGTGCGCCACCCGAGATATAATGGCCCGTATGCACAGCCGCCCTCAGCCATCCGACCCGTCAAGCGCCGGACCACCCACATCCGTCACCAGACCAATGGAACTGAACCCGCCCGCATTGAGCGCCCCCATGACCTGCGCCACGATATCGTAGGTCACCGCCCCATCGGCACGCAGGAACACCCGGTCATCCGCCCGTTCCGCCGCAATGGCGCGCAGTCGCGGGACAAGCTCGTCGCGGCTGATTTCCGTATTCTGGATCGAAATTCCGCCATCCGCGCCAATCGTGACGGTCAACGGCTCTTCGGTTTCCGACGGCAGCGCCGACGCCGCGGTTTTGGGCAGTTCCACGGGAACACCCACGGTCAGCAAGGGGGCCGCCACCATGAAGATGATCAAAAGCACCATCATCACGTCCACAAAGGGCGTGACGTTGATCTCGGACATCGGCTGGGTGCGCCGCTTGCGCCGCCGACGCCCGCCGCCGCCACTTCCGTTGGATTGTGTGACCCCGGCCCCCATGGCTCAGCTGTCCAACTGACGGCTGAGGATGGTGGAAAACTCGTCGGCGAAGGATTCGTAGCCCGCCACGATCCGGTCGCTGTCGGCCTGCAGCTTGTTGAACGCCACAACCGCCGGGATTGCCGCCAAGAGGCCCAGACCGGTGGCCAGAAGCGCCTCGGCAATACCCGGCGCAACCACCACCAGCGACGTGTTGCCCTGCTGCGCGATCTCGATGAACGCATGCATGATGCCCCAGACCGTGCCGAACAGCCCGACAAACGGCGCAACCGATCCCACGGTCGCCAGCACGCCGAGGTTCTTTTGCAGGTCGTCCGCTTCCTTCTGGATCGCCACGTCCATGGACCGGTCAATCCGCGCATGCGCCCCGGCGATTAGCCCGCCATCTTCACGATGCGACCTGCGCCATTCGGTCATGCCTGCGGCAAACACCTTCTTTGCGCGCCCGTCAGGGTCCGGGCCGATCTGGTCAAACAACTCGTCCAACGGCTCCCCGGACCAGAACGCCCGATCAAATTCCGCCGCTTCAGACCGCGCTTTGCGATACGAAAGCACCTTTTCGATGATAATCGCCCATGCCCAGAAAGAGGCGATCAGCAACATCACCATCACAATCTTTACGGTCATCGTGGCGCGCGCAAACAAGCCCCACATAGAGAAATCAATCTCTTGCGCCAGCGCGAGTGTCTCTGCTTCCATCTGCCTGCTCTTTAGCCGGTTGGCCCCATTGATTGGGCTCTGATTACCACGCTTCCTAGCCTAATTTCAGGGGAAACGCCAACACATTGGCGTCAGAACGGCGCTGACGGGGTGCTCTAGTGGATCTGACGGCGGATATTCGCCGGAAGCCGCGCCGGTGCGCCGCCCTCCCCGATGCAAACCACCGTCACCTCGGCCTGAAACAACAGCGCATCCCCGCGCATCACGTCCTGCGACATGATCAAACGCACACCGGTGACCGCCTTGACCGTCGTTCTGACCCGCAATTCGTCGTCAAACTTGGCCGGAAGCAGGTAATCCGCCTCCACCCGCCGCACGACAAACACCACGCCCTCGTCCTCGCGCATGGCATTCTGGTCAATGCCCAGCGACCGCACCCAATCGGACCGGGCCCGTTCGATAAACCGCAGGTAATTGGCGTAATAGACGATCCCGCCCATATCGGTGTCTTCGTAATAAACCCGAACGGCAAACTCATGGACCATGCTCAATTCCCCTGCGCCACCTGCATCCGCGCCGCAAGGCGCAACGCATGGCTTGCATCCTCGGACATCGCGGGCATCACCGGATCGTAGGCTGCGCGGATCAGCGCGCCCAGATCAGGCCGCAGAACGACGCGCCCATCCTCCAGCTGTCCCAAGGGCGACTGGTCGGTGAAGGCCAGATCAGACCACAGCACCATCGATTGCACCACCTGGCTTAACGCAATCGTCTCTGCCGGAAGCGCCGACAACACCGCGTCCATGCGCAGAAAGATAAAGCACGCCTTGATCGCGCCGGTCTCGTCAAAGCGGAACACCCGGTACTGGTTGGCCTCCGCCTCGGCCAGTTTGGCCACCATCGGGGCCAGCCCGTCAATCAGCCGGTCGAGATCGGGGACTGCCAGCAATTCGTCCCACTCCCGAAAGAAGAACACCATAACATTGGAGCCCAGCTCCGGGTCGGTTTCCGCCATATGGTGCCCGGCCATCTGGCACACCGCCTCAAACGCGCCTTTGACCACCGAGAGCGTGGCGTCTTCCACCCCGAACACAATCGGCGCGATCGGTCGCCCCCAGCGCGCAAACAGGTAGCTGCCATCCGACCGGGTGAAATACCGCTCAATTGCTGAAGCTTCGATCATCGTCCGTTCTTCTCTGTTTCAAAAATACCTCGGGGTGAGGCCGCAAGGCCGAGGGGCAGCGCCCCTCAAATTCACCCGAACAAATCCGATTGTCCCTGGGGTCTGGGGGCCGCCAGCCCCAGATGGGTCCACCCCTTCTGCGCCAGCATCCGCCCGCGCGGCGTGCGCTGGATCAACCCCTGCTGCAACAGGTAGGGCTCGATCACCTCTTCCAACGCATCGCGGCTTTCCGACAGCGCCGCCGAGAGCGTCTCGATTCCCACCGGCCCACCGGCGTAATTCTCGGCAATCAGGCGCAGGTAGCGCCGGTCCGCGCCATCCAGACCCAGACCATCCACGCCCAGCCGGGTCAGCGCCCCGTCCGCCAGTTCCTTGGTGACAACCCCGTCGCCTTCGACAACGGCGAAATCCACCACCCGGCGCAAAAGCCGCCCGGCAATCCGGGGTGTCCCGCGCGACCGCCGCGCGATCTCGCGCGCGCCTTCGGGTGCGGTGGACACACCCAGCTTGACCGCATTGCGCGACACAATCGTGTTCAACTCGTCTTCAGAGTAAAAATTGAGCCGCGTCGGAATGCCGAACCGGTCCCGCAGCGGCGTCGTCAACAGGCCAAGCCGCGTCGTCGCCCCGACCAGCGTGAAGGGCTGCAACTCGATCCGGACCGTGCGCGCGGCAGGGCCTTCGCCGATCACAAGATCCAGCTCGTAATCCTCCATCGCAGGATAGAGCACCTCTTCCACCGCCGGATTGAGACGGTGGATTTCGTCGATGAACAACACGTCGCGCGCTTCCAGATTGGTCAGGATCGCCGCCAGGTCCCCGGCCTTGGCCAGCACCGGACCCGAGGTCATGCGAAACCCGACGCCAAGCTCCCGCGCCATGATCTGCGCGAGGGTCGTCTTGCCCAATCCCGGCGGCCCGTGGAACAGCGTGTGATCCATCGACTCGCCCCGTTGCCGCGCAGACTGGATAAACACCCGCAGATTGGCCCGCGCCTCGGCCTGGCCGATGAAATCGTCCAGCATCTGCGGCCGCAACGCACGGTCGCGGTCCTCGGGCAGCGGGTCGGGGCGCAGGTTCGGATCAGGCTCGATCATGTCCCGCTCATCCCTTCGGTGCCAGCAGTTTCAGCGCCGCCCGGATCAGATCAGACGTGCCCGCCTCGGGCGCATCCCCGGCCGCCTGTGCCACGGCCCCCGCCGCTTCGCCGGGCGCATAGCCGAGGTTGCCCAGCGCCGACAGGGCTTCAGCCTGTGCTGACGCAGAGGGCACGGGCGCGGCCTTAACCGGGGCCGCTGCAACAGGTTCGATGACCGCATCGTCGTCAGACGGTGCGGCGGCCACCGAAGCGGCACCCCCCATGGCCATGACGGTCGGGGCCTTGTCCTTGAGTTCATTCACAACGCGCTGTGCCGTCTTTGGGCCGATCCCCTTGGCCGCCTTCACCGAATTCCAGTCGCCCAGCGCAATCGCGCGGCTGACGCCGTCCGGGCCAAGCGTGCCAAGGATCGCCAAGGATGCCTTTGCCCCGACGCCCTGCACCGACATCAGCAAGCGGTGCCATTCCTTTTCCACCAGCGTCGGAAACCCGAACAACTGCAAAAGATCCTCGCGCACCAGCAGGTCCGTAAACAAGGCCACCGCCTCTCCCGGCCCCGGCACCGACGCCAGCACCCGGTCAGAGCAATAGACCACATAGCCCACGCCGCGCACGTCGATCAGAACGTGATCGTCGCCTTTGTATTCAACCCGCCCTGCAATCCGGCCAATCATGCGCGCATCCTCATCCCCGGCCCGGTCATATGATGCGCATGACAGATCGCGATGGCCAGCGCATCCGCCGCGTCCGCGCCGTTCACCTGCGCGCCCGGCAATTGCATCTTGACCATGTGCTCGACCTGTTTCTTGTCGGCATGCCCCACGCCCACAACCGTCTTCTTGACCGAGTTGGGGGAATATTCCCCGATCTCCAGCCCGAACTGCGCCGGCACCAAAAGCGCGACACCGCGGGCCTGACCCAGTTTCAACGTGCCAACCGCATCCTTATTCACAAACGTCTTTTCGATTGCGACGGTATCCGGCTCAAAGCATTCGAAAATCTCGGTCAAACCGCGATGCAACGCCAACAGCCGCGTCGCCAATTCGCCGGTCCCCGACAGGCACACGCCATTGGCGACATGCCGCAACCGGCTCCCCTCGGCCTCGATCACGCCCCATCCAAGAAAGCGCAGACCCGGATCGATCCCCAATACACGCATGCTGCTCATGCCCCTGTTGCTTTTTCAACACGGGTAGCACGAAGCGCGAACAAACGCCAAGACATCAATCAAGATAAGACAATTTTACCAAATGGTCGAAAACGGACCACGGGCATGTCGCCTTCGATCCAAAGAGGTCAAAAACGACGCTTTCGATGTCGCAATTTTACACGTGAAAACATCGGTTTGGGCGGGATCACGAGCCATGCAAAAAGCGCATATAGCCTATGCAAAAAGGATCGTTGTGGCATGGGCAGCCGGCTCCTAAATGCCGCTCAGACGATCAAACAGACACACGAACACAAGGAACAAGGCAATGGCCGCTTTTGACACATCCCGCCCCACCTACGTCGCCGGCTCCAAAGGCTTCGGCGCATATTTCGCTTCGTTGATTGCCGCGTTCGCAACGTGGAACGACACACGCCGCACCCGTAACGCGCTGAACCGTCTCAGCGATCACGAACTGGCAGACATCGGTCTTGTCCGCGGCGATATCAATTCGCTCTGATCAAACGATCCTTTAAACGGAAAAAGCCGTGTCAGTGACGACTGACACGGCTTTTTTCATGCGTGAGCGACCTGACGGAGAGATCAGCCGATCACAAAGCCCAGCAACTGGGCAATCGTCCACGAAATCGGATCCATCTGCATAAAGAACGCACCAATCTGTTCGGTCAGCCCACCGCCATTCAGCAGGGTCACCTGCGTGGCATAGGCCTCTTCACCCAGAACGGTGATGATGCAGGCCTTGAGGAAAAACAAAATCCCGAATGGCAACAACAGTGCCTTTAGCGAGATCGCATTGCGAAACTGGCCAATCGGGTGATGGGCGATAACGCCGTTGTTTCCAAGACGCGTTACGTATCCGCGGGACAATTGACGGTGACGCTTCAAAACCTTGCGGTACCGTTCGTCAAACATTTCCTGCTTGTCACTCATTTTCAGCAGCCTTCAATTCCGGCCCCCACCGGATGTGACAGTGGTAGGGGAAAAATGTGGCAGGAATGGGGCAAACAGGGCAAATTTGCTGCAAATACGGCGAAAACCCGAATTTCCGCGCAATTATGGCGATACTGTGGCGTCGGCCCTCAGCGTGAGCGTCGTCCATTCACCAATCTCTTCCCTATGCCAAAGATTGATGCCGTTTTGTGCATAAACCGCGACCACCTCGTCGGCCTGTTCGTTTAAAATGCCCGACAAGATGACAAAGCCCTCCGGCGCGATATGCCCTTTCATATCTGGCGCAAGGTCGATCAGGGGCTGTTTGAGGATATTTGCGAAGACCAGATCAAATGGGGCAGAATCATGTAACGCCTCCGCGCCAAACCCCATCGCCTCCAGGCAGTTGACCCGCCCGGTCAGCCCATTTGCCGCCACATTTGCCTCGGCCACATCCACCGCAATCTGATCCATGTCGCTGGCCAACACGGTTTCCGGCCAGGTCCGCGCCGCCGCCATCGCCAGAACGGCGGTGCCGCATCCGATATCGGCCACGTTGTGACAGACAATCCCCGCCTCGATCAGACGGTCCAGCGCCCGCAGGCAGCCCTGCGTGGTGCCGTGATGCCCGGTCCCAAAGGCCATCGCGGCTTCGATTAAAAGCGGCTCGACCCCGTCCGGGATCGTGTCTGCATCATGGCTGCCATAGACGTAAAACCGCCCCGCCCGCACAGGCACCAGTTCGCGCCGCACCTTGGCGACCCAATCGGTGTCCGGCAGTTCCGACACAACAAAGGACTTGGCCCCATGCGCCGCCGACAGCAGCGCCAGCCCCACGTCGTCCGGGGCCTCCATGAAATAGCCGCCCACTTCCCAAAGCCCGGACCCGTCTTCGATCTCGAACACGCCAACGCCATAGGGCGCGGGGTCCAGCATCTCTAACGCGTCGCCAAGCGCTTCGGCAGAGTCCTTGGGGGAAAGAGTGGTAAAGGCGGTCCATGTCGGCATTGCGTGCCCTCCAAATTCAACAAAGACGCGGTTACAGACCTTTTCCGACCCTGACCAGCGACAAACACGCAATTAACCGCGCGTAGACGCATCAACGCACATTTGCTATTTTTCCTTCATTTTAAGGATGCATCTATGAAGAAGTTTTTGAAAATCCTGCTGGGTATCTTGGTCATTGCCGGCCTCGTTTATGCCGCGCTTATGTTTTTTACGTCAGGATCGCGCGATATTGCCAAGCAGTTTGTGCTGCTGAACGGCACGGGCGATCACGCAGCCGCACATGCGCTCTTGCATCCCGAGCTTCAGAAACAGTTCACCATTCCGCAGCTCACTGACGCCTTTGCAGGCGACGATACTTATACGGATGTGTCATTCAGCAGCGTGTCGACCGGTGGCGGCGTTACAGAGTTGCAGGGCGTGGCCACGACCGCGAACGAGTGCAGCTCGACAGTTGCCTTCGAAATCCTCAAAGGCCAGATCATCTCGTTCAACGTATCTCCGGTGTGTCGCTAGACCCTATTCCGCCGGTGCGGGCACGAACCGCGAAAAGACGGTTTCGTTGCCCGGCTCGGGGTGGCGCGGGATCAGCAGCGCAAGCAATAGCGACACCGCCGCCATACCCGCCGCAAGGCCAAACACCACGGCGGGCGAAACCAGCCACAGATAGCCCAGCCCCGCAGGCAGGAACACCGCTGCGATGTGATTGATGGTAAAGGCCACCGCCGCCGTAGGGGCAATATCACCCGGATCGGCGATCTTCTGGAAATAGGTCTTCAGCGCCAGCGCCAGCGCATAGAAGATGTTGTTGGCAACATACAGCCCTGCCGCCAGCATCACGCCCCAGCCGAACCAGTAAATCCCGCCATAGGCGACAAACACGATCAACAGGCCCACATATTCGATCACCATCGCATTGCGTTCGCCGTAGCGGTGCACGAACCTGCCCAGAAACGGGGCCAGCACCATGTTGGCAACGAGCGTGATCAGCATCAGCTTGGTGACCTCGTCCACATCAAGCCCGAACCGCTCGACCATCATGAAGGCGGCAAACACCACGAAAATTTGACGCCGCGCGCCGGACATGAATTGCAGCGCGTAATACAGCCAGTAGCGGCGACGCAGGATGAACTTCTTGGTCTGTGGATTGGGCGATTCAAACTGCGGCATGGCGATCACGCAATAGATCACGATGATCAGCGTCAGCGCCCCCGAGACGATGAAGACAAAATTGTAGCTCAGATCAAAGGCGCGCCAAGTGACCACGATCACCCCGTAGGCGATCAGCGTCGCCGCTGAGGCCGCAGAGACCAGCAGACCCAACACCTGTGGCGCGCGGTCCTTGGGCAGCCACTGCAGCTGCAGGGACTGGTTGACCGTCTCGTAATAGTGAAAGCCAATCGAACTGATCAGCGTCACGAACAGCAATCCCCCCATCGTCGGGAAATAGGCCGTGATCGCGGTCGCGATTCCCAGCATTGTCAGCGAAATCATCGCCAGCGTCTGTTCGCGGATGAACATGATCACAAAGATCACCCCGATGGCCAGAAAACCGGGGATTTCGCGGACCGTGTGCAGCCAGCCGATGTCGGACCCGTCAAATTGCGCAACTTCGATGACGAAATTGTTCAACAGCGCCGACCACGTCGCAAAGGACAGCGGCATGGCAATCGCCATCAGGAACAGCAGCGTCACGGGTCTTTGCCAGATCGGCAAGTGCCGGGCGCTTTCAAGAGGAACAATGTCGCGCATATGATGTCCTTACGCCTCTGGAAACGAATTGGCGAGAGGCATCCCCCTCACCTTCAGCACACAGAGCGTTCGGAAATCCGCAGATGCCCGGTTTCCCGCCTCCGGCCCGGCGCACCTGATTTAAATCAAGGCGCACATATTCAATCTGGCGCATTTGACCTCCAGTTCCGGCCACCGCGCCGTTCGAAAGGATCATGATCATGGACCTGGTTGCCCTTGTGGACCGCATCGGAGAGGCCCCGACCGCCGCATTATTCGGACTTCTGACCGGCGTGGTCTTCGGCATCGCGGCACAACGGTCGCGGTTTTGCCTGCGCGCGGCGACAGTTGAATTCGCCCGCGGTCACATGAAGGACAAGGTCGCGGTCTGGCTGCTGACCTTCTCCACCGCGGTGGTCTGGGTGCAGGGTGCGCAACTGCTGGGTTTGATCGACACCACCGATGCCCGGATGATGGCCGTCCCCGGAAGCTGGTCTGGCGCGGTCATCGGCGGCCTGATGTTTGGCGCGGGCATGGTGCTGGCGCGTGGATGTTCCGGGCGCCTTCTGGTGCTGGCCGCCACCGGAAACCTGCGGTCGGTGGTGTCCGGCCTGATCTTTGCCGTTGTCGCACAGATGACGCTGACCGGCTGGCTGGCCCCCATCCGCGACCGGATTGCCGCACTTTGGATCACCGAGGGCGGGCGCAACATGGACCTGCTCACAACGCTGCATCTGCCGGATGGGACCGGCCTTGTCTTTGGCCTGGCCACGGCGCTTCTGGCGCTTGAACTGTCGCGCCGCAACCAGATCGGGTTTTCCCGGCTGGTCTTTGCCTCGGGTGTCGGATTTGCCGTCGCGCTGGGATGGGCGTTGACCTACGCGCTCAGCCAGGTGGCCTTTGATCCGGTTCAGATCGAAAGCGCTACGTTCACCGGGCCGTCGGCCAACACCTTGATGTTCTTCCTCGACCGCTCATCGATCCTTGAGTTCGACATCGGCCTCGTGCCGGGGGTGGTGGTCGGGTCGTTCCTCGCCGCGTTCGTTGCGGGCGAATTGAAATTCCAGGGGTTCGAAGGCCCCACCCCCATGCGCAACGCGATGATCGGAGCGGCTTTGATGGGGTTTGGCGGCATGCTGGCCGGTGGCTGCGCCATCGGCGCGGGCGTCACCGGCGGGTCGATCTTTGCAGGGACCGCGTGGCTCGCGCTCTTCTCCATGTGGATTGGCGGCATGAGCATGGACATGGCGATGGGCGGACGCGGCGAACCTGCCGCAGTGTGACCCTTGCACAGCCGATCACGGTTGAGGCCGAGCGTTTAGGCCAAATATCTCACGCTTTCTTCACAGCAACAAATGTCGCTGATCACCAAAAAGATGGTATCGTTAAGGATATTTAGAATTCTTTGGTGTGAAAATGATTGCTCTTGATCTTGTCGCCAGCAAGACGGCTTTGGCGTTGACTGCAGGTATCGGCTATGCGGTGGCAACGCTTTTGATGAAGCTTGCCTCGGACAAGGTCACGCTTGTTGTCATCTGCGCAATCTGCGTCGTCTTGATTGCAGTGGTAACGGCAGAAGTGTTGCTGCTGCGCCAGATTGATTTGGGAATGGCCTATATCGCCATCATCGCCACAGAAACGCTGCTGGTCCTCGCGGCAACTTTTCTTGTCGGCGAACCGCTCACCTCCCGAGAGTTGTTCGGCGGAGCGCTGGTCATCACTGGTGCCGCACTGGTCGCGTTTTAGACGGCGACGCCCATTGCGGGTGATCGAAAAAATGGCGCAGCACCAGATCCCCTCAGGTCCGGATGCGCCATCCGGTTTTGAAAATCCACCAGATGATCCCGAGGCAGATCGCCGTGAACCCGGTGATCGCCAGCAGCGACAATCCAATCGGCACATCGGCCAACCCGAAAAACGACCAGCGGAACCCGGACACCAGATACACCACCGGATTGAAGAACGAGATCGTCTGCCAGACCGGCGGCAACATCGAGATCGAATAGAACGATCCGCCAAGAAAGACCAAAGGCGTCACGATCAGCAGCGGGATCAGCTGAAGCTGTTCAAAATTCCCCGCCCAGATGCCGATGATAAACCCGAAAAGCGCAAAGCTGAGGCAGGTCAGCACCAGAAACGCCAGCATCGCCAACGGATGCTGGATGGAGACGTCCACAAACAGCGCCGAGGTGCCAAGGATCACGATCCCAATGAAAAACGCCTTGGTCGCCGCAGCCCCGACATAGCCCAGAACGATTTCCAGAAAGTTGACCGGGGCGGACAGCAATTCGTAGATCGTGCCGATAAACTTGGGGAAGTAGATGCCGAACGACGCGTTCGAAATGGCCTGTGTCATCACCGACAACATGATCAACCCCGGCACGATGAACGCGCCATACGACACACCCTCGACCTCGTTGATCCGGCTGCCAATCGCCGCGCCGAACACGACAAAATAGAGCGATGTGGAAATCACCGGCGACACGAAGCTCTGAAGCAACGTGCGGAAAAAACGCGCCATCTCGAACACGTAGATTGACCGGACAGCTTGCCAGTTCATGCCGCGTCCTCCTGCTCGGTGACCAGACCGACAAAAATGTCTTCCAGCGAATTCTGCTTGGTCTGCAGATCGCGCAGCACCAGCCCCGCATCGGTCACGTCGCGGATCAGGGTCGCAATGCCGGTGCGCTCTTGCTTGATATCATAGGTATAGACCAGCACGCGCCCCCCCTGTTCCAGCGCCAATCCCCGTCCCGCCAATGCGGCAGGGAGAGCCTCAACCGGTGTTTGCAGCTCAATCCGCAACTCCTTTTGGCCAAGCCGGGTCATCAGCGCCGCTTTTTCCTCGACCAACAGGATTTCGCCCTTGTTGATCACGCCGACGCGGTCGGCAATCGCCTCGGCTTCCTCGATGTAATGGGTGGTCAGGATGATCGTCACACCGGCCTGTTTCAGCCCGGCCACGATATCCCACATGTCACGGCGCAATTCGACATCCACACCCGCGCTGGGTTCGTCCAGAAACAGAACGCGCGGTTCATGCGCCAGCGCCTTGGCAATCAGCACCCGGCGTTTCATGCCGCCGGACAATTCCATGATGCGGCTGTTGCGCTTGTCCCAAAGCGACAATTGCCGCAACACCTGCTCCAGCAACGCGTCATTGCGCGGTTTGCCGAACAAGCCACGGGAAAACTTCACCGTGTTCAACACCCGCTCGAACGGTTCTAGATTGATCTCCTGCGGCACCAACCCGATCAGCGACCGCGTCTTGCGATACTCGGTCACAACGTCATACCCACCGACGCGGATCTGCCCGGAACTGGCTTGCGTAATCCCACAGATCGTCGAAATCAGCGTGGTCTTGCCCGCGCCATTCGGCCCGAGAAGCGCAAGGATTTCGCCTTCATGGATGTCGAGGGATGCGCCTTTCAGGGCCTGAAACCCATCCCCGTAGGTTTTGGTGACATTCTCGATCTGAACCATGACAGGCATAACAGGCCACTCCACTGCAAGGTCCGCCAACCTACGCCGTAACGACCCATTTGCAACGCCCATTGCTGTGCAGCGCTGCACGCCCCGCTGTGCATGTCGTTTTCCGCACTGACGTGTCGCGCAAAGAGGTATAGCCAGTCAGCATGACCACACTTCGAGAAAACCGCGCCGGGCTGGGCATCGCCCTGATTTGCATCGGCATTTTCGCCATTTCGGTGAACGATCTTCTGATCAAGTCGCTGTCGGACAACTATCCGCTGCATCAACTGGTGTTCACCCGCACCAGCATTGCACTGGTGTTGTCCATCGTGATCCTGCAAATCGAAGGGGGCGCGCGGCTGCTCAAGACCAACAGACCGTGGATGCACCTGACGCGCGGCCTGATGCTGGTCGGGGCAAACATGACGTTCTTTGCCTCGCTGGCCGTTTTGCCCTTGGGCGTGACCACGGCGCTGTTCTTCGTGGCTCCGCTTTTCATCACCCTCCTGTCGGTGGTGTTTCTGGGGGAAAAGGTCGGCCCGCTGCGGATCGGGGCCATCGTGGCCGGATTTCTGGGGGTCGCGGTCATGCAAGAGCCGTGGAACAGCGATGGAAACGGCATTGGATGGCTGTTCATCCTGCCGATGACCGCAGCCGCGCTCTATGCCTCCATGGTGGTCATGACCCGCGCCTTGGGGGTCACCAGTTCCGCCGCCGCGATGACCATCTACAACCAGGCGACATTTCTGGGGGTCTCGGCCCTGTTCTTCATTCTGGCCGGGCAAGGCCAGTACGATCCGGGGGCCGACACCCCCAGCCTGCATTTCCTGCTGCGCGCCTGGGTCTGGCCGGACCCGGAAGACTGGACCGTGCTGGGGATCATGGGGATCGCCAATGGCGTCACCGCCTATTGCATCAACGCCGCGTACAAGATGGCCCCGTCCGCAACGGTTGCACCGTTCGAATACATCGGCCTGCCGCTGGCGATCTTCTGGGGATGGCTGGTCTTTGCCGAATGGCCAACCCCGGCGGTCTGGACCGGCTGTGCGATGATCCTCGGGGCGGGTTTGTTCGTGTTCCTGCGCGAACGGCAGAAAAACAAACCCAACCCCGGCAAACGCTACCTGTCCAACAAACGCTGATCACAGGCCGCACGGGTCTTAGCCGTTGCGGACAGTGTCGATCATCAACTGCACGTTTTCGGGATCCGCATCCGGTGTGATGCCGTGCCCAAGGTTAAAGATGTGCGGCCCGTTCTTGAGCGCCGCAACAACAGCGCGGGTTTCATCGACAAGTGCCTGGCCCCCGGTCACCATATGCTTGGACGCCAGATTGCCCTGCACACAGCCGCCCGGCTGCACATGCTCGGCCACCCAGTCCGGGCTGACGCTGTCATCAACCGCCACACAATCCGCACCGGTTGCGGCGTGGAAGCCGATGTAAT
This sequence comes from Marivita sp. S6314, assembly GCF_023015985.1. Classification (GTDB taxonomy): domain Bacteria; phylum Pseudomonadota; class Alphaproteobacteria; order Rhodobacterales; family Rhodobacteraceae; genus Marivita. The sequence goes on along the minus strand of NZ_JALKAO010000009.1, from coordinate 36,153 downwards.
TGTCCCCCGCCTGACGCGGGAACGCGATGACCGGGATGCCGGGATGGCGTTTCTTGATTTCCTCGGTGATCACCTTGGCCGGGTAAAGCGCATAGCGCTGGAAATCCTCGCCCTTGAGCGACCCAGCCCAGCTGTCGAAAATTTTCACGACTTCCGCACCCGCCTCGATCTGCTTGGACAGGTAGTCAATGGTGCTTTCGGTCAGCCGCTCAAGAATCGCCTCGAACAAGGCACGGTTTTCTTCTTTGAGCGCGTGCGCGGGCCCCTGATCCGGTGTGCCGCGCCCGGCGATCATGTAGGTCGCCACGGTCCACGGCGCCCCGGCAAAGCCGATCAAGGTCGTCTCTTCCGGCAATTCGCGGCGCAGGATACGCACGGTCTCGTAAATCGGGTTCAGCGTGTCGTGGATCATTTCGCCCGATCCCAGCTTGTCGAACTCTGCCTGGGTCGTGATCGTCGACAGACGCGGGCCTTCGCCGGTGACAAACCACAGATCCGCGCCCAGCGCCTGCGGCAGCAGCAAAATATCGGCAAACAGGATCGCCGCATCAAATCCGTAGCGACGGATCGGCTGCAATGTCACTTCGGCAGCCAGCTCAGAATTGTAACACAGCGACAGGAAATCCCCCGCCTGTGCCCGCGTGGCGCGGTATTCGGGAAGGTATCGCCCGGCCTGACGCATCATCCAGATCGGAGGTGTCGGGAGGGTCTCTCCTGCAAGCGCGCGCAGGATGGTTTTCGTCTCGGCCATGATCATTCCTTGTCTTCGTCCACCTCGGATCACCCCTTGGAAACGATATGTCAAGATAAGCATGGTTGTCAGGACAAGTTTACACATCTAAAGATCGTTTTATGACGATAAACCTGCCCTCCCCCGACCAACCGCTGAACATCGGCACCCGTGGATCGCCTTTGGCTCTGGCCCAGGCCTATGAAACGCGCGCGCGCCTTGCGGCGGCATTTAACTTGCCTTTTGAGGCGTTTAACATCGTCCCGATCAAAACGACCGGCGACAACCGCGCCCTGATTGATGCCGACCGCCCGCTGAAGGAAATCGGGAACAAGGGGCTTTTCACCAAGGAAATCGAAGAGGCGATGATCGATGGCCGCATCGACATTGCCGTGCACTCGATGAAGGACATGCCCGTGGTCCAGCCGGACGGGTTGCTGCTCGACACCTACCTGCCCCGCGAAGACGTGCGGGATGCGTTTGTTTCGCCAAACCAGACCCGCATCGCCGACCTGCCCGAGGGCGCCATCGTCGGCACGTCTTCGCTGCGCCGCCGCGCACAACTGATGAACCGCCGTCCCGATCTGAACGTGGTAGAGTTTCGCGGAAACCTGCAGACACGGCTGAAGAAGCTCGACGAAGGAGTGGCGTCCTGCACCTTTCTGGCGATGGCAGGTCTCAACCGCCTGAAGATGGACGACGTGCCAAAAACCCCGATCGAGACAACCGACATGCTGCCCGCTATCGCGCAAGGGGCCATCGGTATCGAACGCCGAGCGGATGACGACAGGGCCAAGGACATGCTTGCGGCGATTCACAACACCGAAACCGGTCAGCGATTGGCCGCAGAACGCGCCTTTCTTGCGGCGCTCGACGGGTCCTGTGAAACCCCGATTGCCGGGCTCGCAGAATTGCACGGCGACACATTGCACCTGCGGGGCGAAGTGCTGCGGCCGGACGGATCGGTGTCGCACACCGACGAGGTGCGTGGCCCCATCTCAGACGGGGTCAGCCTTGGCCAAGCCTTGGCCCAGACCTTGCTGGAACGCGCGGGCCCTGGCTTTTTTGATTGGCACGACAGCTAAACACCGTCTCGGGACGGTGTTTGCGTCCACGCAAACACGCGGATGCGTCCTCGCATCCGCCCCCCTAGCCGGGCACCGAAAACGTCAGCGACGCCCAAAGCGTTTCCCAGACCGGATCACCGTCCTGACGCGGTGTGACCGGGCGCAGCACCACGGCATCGACAAGGTAGGAATGGCCGGGTTTGACCGGCAATCGCGCCCGTCCCTGACCATCAGTCCGATGCAAACTCACCGTGACGCGGCCACCTGGCGATTTGGCAAACAACTCCACCTGCGCATCGGCCCGGGGACGCCCCTTGAACAACACCTGTACCGGCATGCCCCCGGACAGATTGTCCGTATACGGGTTTGCCTCGGCCACGATCTCGGTCGTAAGCCCAACCGGCCCGTCCGCGCCGCGTCCGCTGCCCACGGCAATCAGGCTCTTGGCATAGCGGCTGTATTGTTCGGTGAAGTCTTTTTCCGGCAAGCCCCGTGCCCGGTGATCGGCAATCGCCGACCGGAAATCCTTGTGCTCGACGAAATTCACAAATTTCTGCCACGTCTCGTAGGTCAACGCGAAATACCGTGTCTGGTGGATCACCACGCACAACCCGTCGCCGGGCGCCGTGACCGACAAGGCCGGACGGTCCCCCGCGCGCCCCGTCACCTTGGAGGTCGCACCGTTGCAGCGCAGATCGAAGCGTTGAAAATTGCGCGGCAGGTAGGACTGAACCGATCCGCCAAATGTCTCACCAACCCGCAACTGCGCAGTCATCGTGTCGCCCGGAGCCACCTGGTAGGCGTCCGGTTCGATCCAGAACTCATGCGCCCCAACCATGGCGGGCAGCATTGCGAGACAGGCGGCGAACAGGCCGCGACGCAGGCTCATGCCGTTTTCGCCAGCTTGGCTTCGATCTCTTTTGCGTAATGCGACATACGTTTCTTGAACCTTTTGTTGATACTGGACCGTGCCAGTTTGAAGGACTGAACCAACAGACGCGCCGACAGCGTGTTTGGCTTCATCTTGAGCACGACAGTCACCCGCGTGCGGTTCGGCGACATCGGCACCAGCTCGATTTGCGTGTCGGTCTCAAGCCCACCGGACACGCCGCCAAAGCGCAGGAATTGCGGGGCCTCATGGCTTTGAAGGGTCACCTGCGCGGTCCGGTCTTTGCCGCGAAACCGAAACTTCGCCTCCCAGCCCTCGTCGATATTCGGCAGCGCGCCACGAAACGTGCGGCGCACATCGATCCCGCGCCGCAACGCCTGCCGCTCCAGCGCATCAAACGCCGTCAACTCTGCAAACACGTGCTCAATCGGGGCTGCAACATCTTCCGTTGCCGTCACTTGCATGGGGCCGTCCCTTTTCGTTCGCTCCTACCAGAGTTGCGTCAATCCAACGTGTCGGCAACCCAATTGCGCAGTAAAAAATGTGCGATGGCCCCTTTTCGGGCGGGCAACAGCCCGTCACGCCGCCCGGCAAAGGCATCCATGATCTCTTCGCGGCTGACCCAAATCGCGTCTTCAATCTCGACCGGATCAATCGTGATCTCCTCGGTCAGCGCGTCGCCATGACAGCCAAACATCAGCGACGCCGGAAAGGGCCAGGGCTGGCTGGACAGGTAGCGCACCGCGCCCACGCGCACCCCTGCCTCCTCCCAGACTTCGCGCCGCACCGCGGCCTCGATCGTCTCACCGGGTTCCACGAACCCCGCAAGGCAGGAATACATGCCCTCGGGCCAGCCCGGCGAACGCCCCAGCAGCACCCGGTTGCCACGGGTAATCAGCATGATCACCACCGGATCGGTGCGCGGGAAATGACTGCCGCCACAGGCCTGGCACACCCGCTGCCATCCGGCCTGTGTGACATCACTGGGCGCACCGCAACGCGCGCAAAACCCGTGCGTCTCATGCCATCCCAGAATCGCCTTGGCCGTCGCCGCCAACTCCGCATCCCGCGGCGTCAGCGCCGTCATCACGCTGCGCAGCTCTGCAAAGCCGTGATCGTCGGGCAAAAGCGGATGGCGCTGTTCACTTGTGTCAATGAACGCGCCAACCTCGCTGATATCCTGCTCGGGCACCCAGGACGAAATGTCATGCGCGAATCGCACCGCGCCCTCTTCGCGTCCCAGCAGGATCGGCGGCACCTCGGCATGGCGCAGCACCGGATGATCCAACGGAAGCCGAACCAGCGTTCGCGTTCCAGCCGTGCCGGTGACAAGCGGTTTGCCGCGCCACAAAAGGATTGTCCGGGTTGCGGCATCCTGCAGCGCCGCGGCCAGCGCCGGAATATTTCCCCGCAGCTCTGCCGCCCGGTCGAGCGCCGACCCTCCGAATGTCACCTGTTCCGCATTGCGCATATCTGCTCCGACTCTGTGGGTCTCCGCGATGCCACGGCAGACTGAAAAGGGCAATGCACACGCCCGGAGGGCACACCAAAGGGGCTCTTGCAATTCGCGGACCGGAGGCTTATCTCACCCCCGAGAGGTTGGCGCGGGCGAGCGCCTCGCCAACCCGGTCAGATCCGGAAGGAAGCAGCCGTAACGAGCCCCGCTTGGGTCGTTGTCCAGCCTCTCACTTTTCCCCACTGCACGAGAGCTCTGCATTGTACAGCGATGGCCGGGCAACCGTATCCGCCCGCGCAACTCCAGCGCATGTGCGTAACCGCCCACATCCACGCAATCATGGCGTCTGGGCGAAGGTCAGTCCAAATCGTCCGCATGGCGCAGGAACACAGCCGGTTCCCGTCGCGCCTCAAGCGCCCAGTTCAGTTGCGCGTCGGTTTCAACAGCGCAGGACCGCACCGCCCGCAACCGCCGCAACGCATCGTCCGGCGCGTCACCTGTCTCGATCATCAATCGCAGCGCCACCATGCCGGACCGTCCGCACCCGCCCCGACAATGGATCAGGATCCGCCCGCCCCCCCTCAGCGCGCGCCGCGCATGCGCGCTGACATCCGGCCAAGCCTCCACAAACGCGTCATCCGGCACCCCGAAATCGGTGATCGGAAGATGTTCCCAGCGCGTGCCCCCATCGACAAGATCGCGCCACAACCCTGCCGCCCCGGCCGCCACCAGTTCGACCTCGGTCACCAGGGACATCACGATTGCAGGTTTCCATTCGGTCAGATGCCGCACGTCTCCGGCATAGTCGCCCGTGCCCCCCGGGATTGGCGAAATCCCAAGAATGCCCTGCCCGACCGGAACCGCGTAGATCACCATGTCAGAGCCTTTGGGCACCAAACGTGTCGCAACTGCGCAGATCACCGGTCTGATACCCGGTGGCAAACCAGCGCGACCGCTGTTCCGAGGTGCCATGCGTGAACGTGTGTGGCTGCGGCACGCGACCGGCGCGTCTCTGCAAATGATCGTCCCCGATCATGCGCGCCGCGTTCAACGCCTCTTCAAGGTCGCCGGGCTCCAGCAACCCATCAACCGACCGCGCCCAGACACCGGACAGGCAATCGGCTTGCAGCTCCAGCCGAACGGTCAGCGCGTTTGCCTGGGTTTCGCCAACAACCTGTCGGCGCTCATTGACCTGCCCAAGGATCCCCAGTTCGTTTTGCACATGGTGCGCCACTTCATGCGCGATCACATAGGCGGCGGCAAAATCCCCCCGGGCCCCCAACTGGCGCGACAAGGTCGCAAAAAACTCGGTATCCAGATACGCTTTGCGGTCCGCAGGGCAATAAAACGGTCCGGTTGCGCCGCTGGCATTCCCGCAGGGCGACGCGGTTGCGCCGGAAAACAGAACAAGCACCGGGGCGTTGTAGGCCCGGCCCACCTGCGCCGGGAAAATCTCGCCCCAGACCTCTTCTGTTGTCGCCAATACCCGAGACGTGAATTCAGCGGCACGCTCTTCTTCCGCGCTCAGTTCGCGCGGCGCCTGCGATTGTTGCGACGTCTGCTGAAGCAAAGGCGTGACGTCGATCCCGGCGAAATACCCGATGGCCAAGACCACCAAAAGACCCACGCCACCGATCCCGGCTTTGCCACCGCGACCGCTGCGCCGACGATCTTCAATGTTCCGGCTGCCCCGCACACCTCTGAGACGCATCTGCACACTCCCCCTGATATTGTCCGTCGATGATACACATCACGGCAAAAGGGGAACAGCCTTGGTTCAGTCGGTGGCCCGGATCACCTTGGCAAGCGCGGAAAACAGCTGGTTGTTGGTGCAGAGCACAGCGCCGTCTTCCAAAGGCTTCTGCCCGGCACGCACCCCTTCCGTCAGCGCACCCGCTTCGGAGGCAATAAGCAGGCCCGCCGCAAGCTCCAGACGCGAGGCCTCGCGCCGCCAGAACCCGTCAAACCGACCCGCCGCGACATAGGCAAGATCCAGCGCCGTCGATCCCGAGGCGCGCAGTCCGGAGCATTCCGGCATCACCCGCGCCAGATCCTTGAGCGTCGCAGGCAAGGTCCGCTTCACACCATGTGGCACCGCGTGCGCGACAATCGCGTCAACCAGACGATCCCGGCTTGAAACGCGCACACGTTTGTTGTCATTCAGCCAGGCCCCCTGGCCTTTTTCGGCATAGAACATTTCGTCCTTGGCCGAATCGAACACCACCGCAGAAACGATCTGCCCCTTGTGTTCCAGCGCAATGGTCACCGCGAAATGAGGCTGACCATGAAGAAAGTTGCCCGCTCCCTCCAGCGCATTCACGATCCAGCGGCGCGTCGGATCCTCGCCTTCGGTTTCACCACGCGGCTCAAGATACCCATATGTGCCACGCGCAGAGGTGAGCTCCTCACGAAGGATGTCAGACGCCGCAGCCTGCGCGCGGTCCACAAATTTCTCTGCATTGGCAGCCGAGGTCTGCAGGTTTTCGACTTCGCGAAAATCCTTGTTCAATGACCTGCCCGCCTTTCGCGCAGCTTTGATCATGATGTTGAGATTGGCACTGCCCTGCATCATGGGCCTCCGGCTGTTCGGGATCAGACCGTGCCTATAAGCGGGACATAGCGCAATGCCAAGGGGGCGATGACGATGACAGCGTTTCACAGCTGCGGGATGATTGTATCAGTTTCCTTCTTTTGGGCTCCGGCTTCCCCATCTATCGCTTACAAGTGTTAAAAAAGGACCAACGCCGATGCACCGCCGCAGCTTTGTCAAACTCACCCTCGCCACCCCGGCCCTTTTGCTCGCGCGACCGGCATTCGCCGCCGAACCCGAGATCTACCAAGAGGCCGGCATCGCGATCGACGGGTCAGACCCCGTGGGATATTTCACCCAAAACGGCCCGGTTGCCGGCAGCCCTGACCGAAGCGTTCAGTATAAAGGCGCGACGTGGCGTTTTGCCGATCAAAGTTCTGCCGACGCATTTCAGGCCAACCCAACCGCCTTCGCGCCCGCCTTCGGAGGCTACTGCGCCTTCGCCGCCTCCCGCGGCTACCTCGCGCCGACAACCCCCGAGGCCTGGACAATCTACGAGGACAAACTCTACCTCAACGCCAACCTCCGCGCCCGCGAGTTGTGGCTCGAGGACATCCCCGGCAACATCGCCAAGGGTGAGGCGAACTGGCCGGGAATCCTTGGATAAACCCGTCGGCACATCCCCACTGCAACTTGGCGCAAATTCAAGGAGCCCCATCGAATTTTATGTCAAAGTCGCTTCAAACTCGCGCCATTCTCCCTTAGACATTCCGGAGTTTTCTTGCGTGACGGTTTCGCCTTTCAGCATCCGCCGCACGCACTCCAGCGCGGTGGATGACAAGGTCGCGCCGCCCATGCGGTAATCTTCGAAGGCCCGGTAAGCGAAGGGGACCCAGTCGGCGACGACTTTGCAAATTTCGTCGGCGTAAACCCTTATTTCATACTGCGCATGCGAATCTGCCCTGAGTCGGAGGAAATGGAGCAGGTTGTGCAGATCGACCTTCCAATACCATTGCGTGTAGATATTCGCGGGCAGGTTCATGCGGGCCAGTTCCCGGGCCAGGCCTTGCTGACCCTCATCGCTGATCATCTCTTCATAATGATCATAACAGCGCATCGCGTCATCGCGCAGATACCGCAACACGCGATCCGCCTCTTCACCCTCAAGCGCCGCACCCCGGCCCTGGTTGTTGATGACGGACTGCGCCGCAAGATGTTCGGGCGCGGGAATATAAAATTCGCGATCAAGGATCGAATACCGGGCCGAGTACTCGTTGACGTTCGCGGTGCGGTGCCGAATCCATTGCCGCGCAACAAAAACCGGCAGCTTGACGTGAAGTTTAATCTCGCACATCTCGAACGGCGTCGAATGCCAATGACGCATCAGATACCGGATCAGCCCTTCGTCATTCTGTACGGATTTCGTGCCCTTGCCGTACGATACGCGCGCCGCCTGACAAATTGCGGAATCGTCGCCCATATAGTCGACCACACGAATAAACCCATGATCCAGAACCGGATAGGCGGTATAAAGATGCCCTTCCATACCGGTGCTGACCGCGCGCAATGTCTGCTGCGGTGCCGCGCGTTGCGCTTCGATTTCGGCCTGGTGTTCCGACGACAGGGGCATCGCGATTCCTTTCCACAAGAATGAGTCGTGACTGACTATATATCGTGGTTCACCCCGCAGGAACCACCAAGAGTAGCGCCATGTATCTGCGCCGCACTGCCCTGCTTTTTCGGTGACTTTTGCCTGCTTGGCGTTGACTTTCCATGAACCCTGCCAGATTTTCGTCGCGAGGTCACACAGACGACCACCGGACCACCCAACCTGAGGCAGTTCTTTAAATGACGCGCATTTTACTCTTGCTCCTGTGTCTTGGTTTCGTGGCCGCTTGCGAAAGCGGCGGCGGCGACGTTCTGGTCACGCCGGAAGAAACCGATCCTGACACGGGCGGCGGCGATGGGGAAACACCGATCGACAGTGATGGCCGCACTCCGGAACTGCCACCCGGCACGTCCAACCCAAGCCCCGACACCTCAATCGTGCGGCGCGAAGCGCTCGACAACGAAACAGGCGGGGGATTCGCCCGAAACATCGAATACCGCAATGATCAGGGCCAGGACGAATTCGTGGTCGATAACATCGCATTCGACGGCGATAACATCTACACGCGCGGCGATCCTGTAACCGGCATCGCCCAGTTGGGGACGTACGCGGTCTACGAGGGCAAGGAAGAAACCAACGACCCGGTCACCGGGGCCAGTCTGAACACATTCACCTACCGCGCAATTTACGGCCGTAGTGTGACAGGTGAAACGGAATTCGCTATCGTGCGGTCCGGATCCTATGTCGACTACGGCTTCGGCGGCTTTGTTTACCAGCGGAACGGCGTCGACAATGACGGCAACCCGGTGCGCCTTGTTTTGCCGAATGAAGGCGATGCAAGCTACCGTGGCGACTATGCCGGTATTCGCGTGTTCAGCGGCCGGAGCGGTATTGAGTTCACCCAGGGCGAAGCTGAATTGCGCATCGATTTCAAAGACTTCAACAATGGTCAGCGCGGTGTCGCCCTGTTTGTCGACAACCGTCGCCTGTTCGACAGCGAAGGCAACGACATCACTCAGCAATACCTGGACGCGCTGAGCACGGCAGGCGCTGGCGGGGGCGGTCTGTTCGGCGATCTCGGCGATCTGGATGGCGAGGATGGTGGGTCCGGTGCGACAGTGGTTGTCCAGACGGATGATGATGGAAACCCTGTTTTGCCGCGGATCCGTCCCGTGATTTCTCCGGACGATGCCGATGCCAATGGCGAGATTTCGGGCGAATTGCGCGCGCTGGCGGACTTCAGTGACGGCAGCACGCAAGCCACCGGCGAAGGCACCTACTTTGCCATCGTGTCCGGTGAGGATGCTGGCGAAGTCGTGGGCGTGCTGGTGATGGAAAGTGACGACCCGCGTGTCAGCGGCACCAAGGTGCAGGAAACAGGCGGATTCGTCGTATACCGTCAGTGATGGGTCATCTGCGGCGAACAATTGGGGCACTTGCGCTCGCAACCTTCGGGTATGTGGACAGCGCAAGCGCAGACGTCACGCTCAGCCCGTCGCAGATGCGCGAACTTGCCGGTCAGGCCGTCTCACAAGGACAACCGCGCCTGGCGTATGATCTGGCCCACGCGCTGATTGGCCGGGATGCCGTCGATCTTAACGCGCATCTTATCAAATCCCGCGCGGCGCGGGATCTGGGGCGCAATGAAGATGCGCTGACGCATGCGCGCGCGGCATGGGCTCTGGCAGATGCGCCCGAGGCAAAATACGCGGCAGCCCTGGCCAATGCACAGGCGCTGTCATCCGCCGGACGCCGGACTGCCGCCCAGCTTTGGTTGCGGCGCGCGGTGCAGCTTGCGCCAAATGACAGGCTGAAGGCGCGCGCGGCCCAGGATTTTCGCTATGTGCGTCGACAGAATCCCTGGTCGACCTCGCTCAGCTTTTCCATTGCCCCCAGCTCCAACATCAACAATGGCAGCCGCAATGAAACATCCGAACTCTTTGATTTGCCGTTTGAATTTCAGCTAGAAGGCCAAGCTCGCGCGCTGTCTGGTGTGGAAATTTCGGCGCAGATCGACACGCGTTACAGGCTTGTTGAAACCCAGCGAAAGCGCACCGATCTGCGATTCGGCGCACGTCATCGCACTTATGTCCTATCAGACGATGCGAAAGAGATCGCCCCGGATGCCGATGGTGCAGATTTCGCCACGACATCCGCCTATGTCGGCCTGAACGAATCGTACCGTCTGCCGAACATCAAGGCACGTTGGGGCTGGAACATGCGTCTTGGTGCAAGCTGGTATGCGGGCGAAGACCTTCTGCAATACGCGCGCATCGGCACAACCTACCAGCATGTTGTCGGGGATCGCGGTTTGGCCAGCCTGTCTCTGAGCCGCGAAATTCAAAACGGCCAGAACGGGCGCGACGATTCCGCGATCTGGTCGGGGCGGGTTGGCTACGGCCATTCCTTTGAGAATGGCAATCGCCTGTCACTGTCTGCATTCTATAGCGCATCGCAAAGCGACGCCGACTACCTTGACTACACCGAACGCAAGATCGCGATGCAGTACAGCCTGGCAAAACCAGTCGGGCCGATGTTGCTGCAATTCGGGGTGACATTGGGCGACAAAACCCATGAAAAATCCGGATTTTCGTCTGACGGGCGCAAAGAACGATCGGTGGAAGCGTCGGTCACCGCCGCACTGCCGGACCTTGATTACTATGGCTTTATGCCAACGATCACCTTGCGGGCCGAGCGGACCGAGGCGAATATCGACATCTACGAGACCGAGAATTTCGGCATTCAAATGGGCATCCGTTCCGCCTTTTGACGGTGAAATCGCCCTCGACATTGCGTCATTCCGGCCTAACCTGCCCAAAGCGCTAACAACGAGGTGAGTATGCCCCTTCGCTATCTCCACACCATGGTCCGTGTTAAAGATCTTGATGCATCCCTTCGGTTCTACAACCTGCTGGGTTTGAAAGAGACCCGCCGGATCGAGAATGAAAAAGGTCGATTTACGCTTATTTTCCTGGCACCTGAAGGTCAGGAGGAGTGCCCGATTGAGCTGACGTACAACTGGGACGGGGACGATGGTTTGCCATCCGACAGCCGCCATTTCGGGCATCTGGCCTACCGCGTCGATGATATTTACGCGTTGTGCCAGCATCTCATGGACAACGGTGTGACGATCAATCGCCCACCACACGACGGGCATATGGCGTTTGTGCGCTCGCCGGACAATATCTCGATCGAATTGCTTCAGGCGGGCGACAACCTTCCACCGCAAGAACCGTGGTCCAGCATGGAAAACACCGGGCACTGGTAATGTGATGCGGGGTTGGTTGGCAGGGTGGATCATTGCGCTTTGGGCCGGAGCCTCTGGTCCAGCCTTTGCGCAGGATCACTGTCGCCTTGCCCTGCTGCTGGCGCTGGATGTGTCGTCGTCGGTGGATGCCGAGGAATACATATTGCAACGCGACGGTCTGGCTGCCGCGCTGGACAATCCGGACATTCGGGCAGCCCTTTTGCAAGGGTCCGGCCATGTGTCGATGGCAATCTTCGAATGGAGCGGTCGGCGTCAAAGCGCGATGGTCAGCGACTGGATCATGCTCACCGACAATGCGGCCATCGATGAATTGATCCGCGCCTTGAAATCCGCCCCTCGAAGCCAAACCCGGTTTCCCACGGCGATGGGGTACGCTTTGGGATTCGGGGCCACAGTGTTATCGCGGGGCCCACAATGCGATCGACGGGTGATCGATCTTTCGGGCGACGGGCAAAACAATGACGGGTTTCCGCCGCATCTGGCTTACAAGAATTTTCCCTTTGCCAATGTCACGGTGAACGGGTTGGCCGTGCTGGGCAGCGCACCGGATGTGCTGGCCTATTTCCAGCGCGAAGTGCGCTTTGGCTTTGGCGCTTTTGTCGAAACCTCCGAAGGATATGAAGGCTACCGACAAGCCATGACCCGAAAACTGTTTCGGGAGATCAATGACAGAATCCTGAGCGCGCGGCCGGTCGAGGTGCCGCGCCCCGGGTAACGATCAATAGATATAGCGGATCTGATCGGTCCAGTACCGCTCCATCCGGCGCAGCGTTTCGCCCATCTCGATCAGGGTGGTGTTGTCGATCACCCTTTTCTCGATCAAGCCATCTGCATGCCGGGCGAAAAGCGCCGAGATCAGATCACGGATTTCACGCCCCCGCACCGTCAGTTTAACCCGCACAGAGCGTCGGTCAATTTCACAGCGCTGGTGGTGCATGTAGCCCATATCAACCAGTTTTTTCAGGTTGTAGCTGACATTGCTGCCCTGGTAATAGCCGCGCGTCTTCAGTTCACCCGCGGTCACCTCGTTGTCGCCGATGTTGAACAACAGCAACGCCTGCACGGCGTTGATTTCGATCACGCCGACCCGTTCAAATTCGTCCTTGATCACATCCAGAAGCAATCGGTGAAGCCGTTCCACCAAGGCCAGTGCTTCCAAATACCCGTCCAACACCCCGTTGGATCGGCTCTGCTCAACAGATGCATGAATGCTCATTATTGTCTCCGCCTTATCTGTTGAGACGGAGCATTCAGCAAAATCCCGAAGAATCGGTTAAGTCGTCAAATTTCTCTATCCGCCCCGCTGAAACGCGACGGTCGAGATATCGGCGATCATGTCGCGGAACCGGTCCGGCGGCGATGTCTGACCGCTGACCCATTGGTACAGATCCTGGTCATTTTCCGACAACAATGCTTCGTAGTGATCCAGCTGCGCCGCATCGAACCCTGCCAACCGCAGGTCGGCGTAGCGTGACAGGATGATGTCCATCTCCTTGATCCCACGGCGCATGGACCGCATCTGAAGCCGCTTGAGGCGATGTTCGGGCTGTTCGGTCATGGCTCGACACTCAGCATCCGGCGCAGGCGCTTTTCCAGCCGCGCGAGCTGTTCGGCCTTGGCATGCAGATCGGCTTTCATCTCCCGGATTTCAAGAATAATGTCGGTGATGTCGCCGGGCAAGGTTTCGGCATCCGGGTTTTCAACGCCTTCGCCTTCGCCATTGATCAACCACATGATCGAAACGTTCAGCAAACCCGCCAGAATCGACAGCCGATTCGCACGCGGTTCAGACAAATCGTCCTCCCAGTTGCGCATCGTTGATTTCTTGACGCCCAACCGTTTTGCCAACGCCTCCTGGCTCATGCCTGTGGCCTCGCGGGCGGCCGTCAGGCGGTCACCAAAGGTGGCAATTTCAGGGGCGTACCAGTCCTGGTCGCTTTCGGTCATCAAATCTCCTTTCGCGATCGCCGCTTGATCGCCATTCGGGCGCACCCTAAGACAGTCACACCGCAATCACAAACAGAGGCCACCATGCCCTTTCTGTCCGACGCGCTTGACCGTGTAAGCCCCTCGCCCACCATTGCCGTGACCCAAAAGGCGATGGATCTGAAGGCTGCCGGCAAAGACGTGATTGGTCTTGGTGCGGGTGAACCGGACTTTGACACACCCGACAACATCAAGGCCGCTGCAATTGCGGCGATTGAGGCGGGAAAAACGAAATACACCGCCGTGGATGGCATTCCGGAGGTCAAGCAAGCGATCTGTGACAAGTTCAAACGTGACAACGGGCTGGACTACAGCCCGTCGCAGGTTTCGGTATCGACGGGCGGCAAACAGGTGTTGTTCAATGCGCTGATGGCGACGCTGAACCCGGGCGACGAGGTGATCATTCCCGCCCCCTATTGGGTCAGCTATCCCGATATGGTCAAGCTTGCGGGCGGCACACCGGTCATCGTGGAAACGACGATCGAAAACGGGTTCCGCCTGACACCCGAAGCGCTGGACGCGGCGATCACCCCGAACACCAAGTGGTTCATCTTCAACTCGCCATCGAACCCGACCGGGGCCGGATACGGGCACAACCAGTTGAAGGCGCTCACCGATGTTCTGTTGCGGCACCCCCATGTCTGGGTGATGACCGATGATATGTACGAACACCTCGCCTTTGACGGGTTCCAGTTCTGCACGCCCGCGCAGGTCGAGCCCGGGCTGTATGACCGCACCCTGACGGTCAACGGTGTGTCCAAGGCATATGCCATGACCGGCTGGCGCATCGGCTATGCCGCTGGCCCCGAGCCACTGATCAAGGCGATGCGGAAACTGCAGTCGCAATCAACGTCGAACCCCTGCTCGATCAGCCAATGGGCCACGGTGGAAGCCCTGACCGGACCGCAGGATTACCTGCAAACCCGTTGTGACGCCTTCCGCACACGGCGTGATCTGGTGGTGGCCGGACTGAACGCGGCAGAGGGCATCACCTGCGCCGTGCCGGAAGGCGCGTTTTATGTCTATCCGTCCATCGCTGGCTGTATCGGCAAAACCAGCGCTGAAGGTACCAAAATCGATTCGGATGAAGATTTCGCAAACGCGCTTCTGGAGGAACAGGGGGTCGCGGTTGTCTTTGGCGCTGCCTTCGGACTTAGCCCTTATTTCCGCGTCAGCTATGCCACCGCGGATGCGGTGCTTGAAGAGGCCTGCCGCCGCATCCAGACCTTCTGCGCGGGATTGCGTTAAGCGATGGGGGCCGACCTGCCAGACTATTACTTCCGGGTCAGGGAGAACGGCGCCCTGGTGTTTCGCGTCGATACCGAGAACCGCCAGCGGCGGATCGAGATGGACCAGATCGCGGTCTTGAACATCCGCAATGGCGAGATTAAACCCCATGGCGACCGGACCTTGAGCGAGGATGACATCGCCGTCATCCGCGACTGGATGACCGACCGGCATGAGGTGCTTGCGGAGCGGGATGTGGATGACATCCTGCGCGCCGTGGATCACCTGAACCTGACCACCCAATGGGCGCAGTCACGGGCAACGGACGACCAGCTGGACACCGTGACGGATGCGCTTTTGCTGGCCATGCACGACCTGCGCAGCGTACTGGTGCGGCGCAAAGCCGACAGGTTGATGAAGGACGACAAACGCTAACGCTTCCCCCGTCCCGCGCGCTCTGGCATAGTGGCGAAAACCAACAAAAGACAGAGCAGCTGCCATGGCCGAAGATCTCCTCTCGGGACACGAACCGACCGACTATGATGCGTCCTCGATCGAGGTGCTGGAGGGATTGGAACCCGTCCGCAAACGTCCCGGCATGTATATCGGCGGCACGGATGAACGCGCCTTGCACCATCTGGTGGCCGAGGTCCTAGATAACTCCATGGACGAGGCGGTCGCGGGTCACGCGAACCGGATCGAGGTGGAACTGCACGAGGATTTCGCCGTCACGATCCGCGACAACGGGCGCGGCATTCCGATTGATCCGCATCCAAAGTTTCCGGACAAATCCGCGCTTGAGGTGATCCTCTGCACGCTTCACGCGGGCGGCAAATTTTCGGGCAAGGCTTATGAGACCTCGGGCGGTTTGCATGGGGTTGGCGCGTCGGTTGTGAACGCTTTGAGCGACTCGATGGTGGTTCAGGTGGCGCGCAACAAGGCGGTTTATGAACAGCGCTTTTCACGCGGCATCCCCTTGACCAAGGTTGAAAAAACCGGCGCGGCGTCGAACTGGCGCGGCACGCGGGTGACGTTTCATGCGGATGAACAGATCTTCGGCAAACACCGGTTCAAACCGGCACGGTTGCTCAAGATGGTGCGCTCCAAGGCGTATCTTTTCTCGGGGGTGGAGATCCGCTGGAAGTCTGCGATCGACGATGGCGAGACGCCGACGGAAGCAACCTTTCACTTCCCCGGCGGGCTGGCGGATTACCTGACCGAGACGCTTGGATCTGCGTCGACTTATGCCGATAAGCCCTTTGCCGGGGTGGTTGATTTCAGGGAAAAGTTCGGCGCTGCGGGCAAGGTGGAATGGGCGATCAACTGGACGCCGTCGCGCGACGGGTTCATCCAGTCCTACTGTAACACCGTGCCAACGCCCGAAGGCGGCACGCATGAGGCCGGGTTCTGGGCGGCGATTCTCAAGGGCATCCGCGCCTATGGGGAATTGTCGAACAACAAGAAAGCCACGCAGATCACGCGGGATGACCTGATCACCGGCGGGTGCGCGCTGGTGTCCTGCTTTATCCGCGAACCGGAATTTGTGGGCCAGACCAAAGATCGCCTCGCAACAACCGAGGCGCAGCGTCTGGTGGAAGGCTCCGTGCGGGACCATTTTGACAACTGGCTGGCGGCGGATACGAAATCGGCTGGAGCCATCCTGGACTTCCTTGTGCTGCGGGCCGAGGAGCGGTTGCGCAGGCGACAGGAGAAAGAGACCGCGCGCAAGACAGCGACGAAAAAGCTGCGGCTGCCCGGCAAGCTTGTCGATTGTTCGTCGAACACGCGCGACGGGACGGAGTTGTTCATCGTCGAGGGCGACAGCGCGGGCGGATCGGCCAAGATGGCGCGGGATCGCAAGACGCAGGCGCTGTTGCCACTGCGGGGGAAGATCCTGAACGTGTTGGGCGCTGCCTCCTCTAAACTGGGGTCGAACAACGAGATCAATGACCTCACTCAGGCGCTGGGTGTCGGGCTGGGCACGAAATTCAACGTGGACGATCTTCGTTACGATAAGATTATCATCATGACGGATGCCGACGTGGACGGCGCGCATATCGCGTCGCTTTTGATGACATTTTTCTTTACTCAAATGCGCCCGATGATCGACGCGGGGCACTTGTATCTGGCCTGTCCACCGCTCTACCGACTCACGCAGGGGGCCAAGCGGCTTTACGTGGCGGACGATGCCGAGAAAGACGAGATGATGGAAAAGGGCCTTGGCGGCAAAGGCAAAATCGACGTCCAGCGCTTTAAAGGTCTGGGCGAGATGGACGCGAAGGATTTGAAAGAGACCACGATGGACCCTAGCTCGCGGAAACTCATCCGCGTGACGATTGACGAGGACGAACCGGGTGAGACCGGCGATCTGGTAGAGCGGCTGATGGGGAAAAAGCCGGAATTGCGATTCCAGTATATTCAGGAGAACGCCCGGTTTGTTGAGGAGTTGGATGTTTGAATGGCTCGGTTTTTCCACTCAAGTTCGCTGTCAAAGGTACTCCCGTAGGCCTGAAGGCAACGAAAAGCAAAAAACCATGGATGGATGCTGTGGCGAGAGAAGCAAGTCTAGCGCTTCCAAAAAACTGGCAACCAAGTGAAAAAGAGCTCTCGCTAACGATCTACGATTTTCCGGCAGATCCACCGCAGGGGGATGTCGACAACATCATCAAGCGAATTCAAGATGCTTTGAACGAAGTGGTGTACATTGATGACAAACAAGTATCGCGGGTAGTGGCTCAACGCTTTCTCCCCTCTGACTATGAATATCAGGAGGTTCTACCAGACCTTGTGGCGGAGGCTCTAGTTAATGACCCGCCTTTTGTATATATTAGAGTGTCGACAGAACCCTGGAGTGAAGCGCTATGATCGCGTCAGAAGCTGAACGTGAAGTTTTGGAGCACTTGCGCCCCGATCTGGAAAAGCAGGGCTACTCTATTGTTGAGCAGCCAGGACGCGGAGAGGTACCTTTCAACCTCCAAGGCTATCGGCCTGATTTTCTTGCTACTAAGGGTGATTCGTACATTGCCTATGAAGTAAAAGCTAAGCGAAATCCATCTATTCACAAGAAACTCGAAGAGCTCAAAGCGAAGATCGAGATGAATCCGAACTGGAAGTTCGAAATCATTTATGCCGACGAAATACGAAAAACCAATCGTCCAGCGGTAAGTAGTTTGAGTCTCATAAGAAGCGCATTGGAAGAAGTTCGAAGCGTTTCTGAAAAAGGGAACCAAAAAGCAGCTTTCTTGCTGGCATGGGGCACACTGGAATCCACAGTGAGGTTCATTCATCCAAAGATTTTTGAGCGGACACAGAGCCCAGGACGAATTGTAACTGTTTTGGCGGAGCGCGGCATGATTGATTATGACACCGCTAACCAACTGAGGCCATTGGTATCAAAAAGAAATGGTCTCATCCATGGAGACTTAGCGCTTCCAGTTTCGCGCAGCGATGTAAATACCGTGGTGAAGACTGTTGACTATCTCGTTGCAACGTAAGCGTAGCATGTTTGCCTCGCACATAACTCAGGTAGCGACATAGCTAGACCGCGGGGTTCATCCTCGTGCCGAGCTACGCGCTTATGGTAACAATGTCTGGGCGACATAAGAGCGGCACGCATACGGCAACAAATCGCCAGCCCGGGGGGCGGGTCGTGCTGAAAGCGCGCCTCCGGCGTGACCGATGGTGCGGGCGCCTTCGGTGCTGTTCCGCACCGGGTGCGGTGGTCGTAGGTTGTGTGCTTTCACGCACCGTTTGGGTCATCAATGGTGCGTGAGATCACGCACCCTACATCTTGTAAAAGAGGTGACTTCACCTGAGTTGGGTGGACGTCCTCTCCCCCTTGCAGAGCCCCGGAAGGCTCCGAACCTGTGCCCCGGAGGGCCTTGTGAGACGCGTCTCTCATGGTCTGAACGCAGTGCGTCCGTAGAGAGAGGGTGGTCGCTTTGGGTGCTCTGTCAAAAGACGGAGCGGGTATCGGATCCAATGGCGAGGGGTATCGTGGGGAAAGGTTAAGCATGTCGGAACGTGCCGTTCGGTGGATGCGCGTGCCGGGCTGAAGCCCGGCCTACGGTCCGATGCCACGCGTTTGCCGAAAAACGAAAAAGCCCCGCCAGAGACCTGACGGGGCTTCACCGTTCCTTAACGGAATCGGTCTTATTCTTCGTCTGCTGCTTCCAGCTCTTCCAGGCGCGCTTTGTCGGCAGCACCTTTGGCGTCAACATCGCGGTCGACGAATTCGATGATCGCCATCGGCGCCATGTCACCATAGCGGAAACCCGCCTTGAGGATGCGGATGTAGCCGCCGGAGCGCTCTGCATAGCGAGGGCCGAGGACCTCGAACAGCTTGGCGACGTCCTTGTCTTCCTTGAGCTGTGCCGCAGCCTGACGGCGCGCGTGCAGGTCGCCGCGCTTGCCCAGCGTGATCAGTTTTTCAACGATCGGGCGCAGTTCCTTGGCCTTGGGCAGGGTTGTCTTGATTTGCTCATGTTCGATGAGCGAGCCAGCCATGTTGGCAAAGAGCGCCTTGCGGTGCTCGTGTGTGCGGTTCAGGCGGCGGTAGCCTCGTGCGTGACGCATGTGTCTTCTCCTAATGTGCCCTCTACGGGCGATTTTGCTTTGTCCGGCCACCGATGCGTGTCAGCGGCTCTCCTTGGGGCGGGTGCCCGGGTTTGGGATGTGCCGGGCGATTGCCCGGCCTACCCCGGTTGACCGTCGGCCGAGCGTCCGCCCGGCATCCGATCAGAAATTGTCTTCCAGCTTTTTCGCCAGGTCTTCGATGTTGTCTGGCGGCCAGTCTTCGACGTCCATACCAAGGTGCAGGCCCATGCCGGACAGCACTTCCTTGATCTCGTTCAGCGACTTGCGGCCGAAGTTCGGGGTGCGGAGCATCTCGGCTTCGGTTTTCTGGATGAGATCGCCGATATAGACGATGTTGTCGTTCTTGAGGCAGTTCGCGGAGCGGACCGACAGTTCCAACTCGTCCACTTTCTTGAGCAGCAGAGGGTTGAATTCCAGACCGTCATCATCGTCCTGCGGACGCGCGCTTTCGGGTTCATCGAAGTTCACGAAGACGGACAGCTGGTCCTGAAGGATGCGCGCGGCGAAGGCCACGGCGTCTTCGGGGGTGACGGAGCCGTCTGTTTCGACCTTCATGGTCAGCTTGTCATAGTCGAGCACCTGACCTTCGCGGGTCGGCTGCACGTCGTAGGACACTTTCTTGACCGGCGAGTAGATCGCGTCGATCGGCATCAGGCCGATGGGCGCGTCTTCCGGCTTGTTCTTGTCGGCGGACACGTAGCCTTTGCCGGTGTTGACCGTCAGTTCCATGTAGAGGTCCGCGCCTTCGTCGAGGTGGCAGATCACGTGGTCGCGGTTCAGCACTTCGATGCCGTTGGTTTCCGAGATATCGCCAGCTTTGACGACGCCCGGCCCCTTGGCATTGATCGACACCCGCTTGGGGCCTTCGACTTCCATGCGCAGTGACACGCCCTTGAGGTTCAGCACGATGTCGGTGACGTCTTCACGCACACCAGCAACGCTGGAAAATTCATGCAGAACGTTGTCGATCTGTACCGATGTGATGGCGGCGCCCTGAAGCGACGACAGCAGCACGCGGCGCAGCGCATTGCCGAGGGTCAGACCAAAGCCGCGTTCCAGCGGTTCGGCGACAACGGTTGCCACGCGCGACGGGTCTGCGCCCGGCTTGACTTCAAGCTGCGTCGGCTTGATCAATTCTGCCCAGTTTTTGTGGATCATGCGTCCCTCCATACTAGTCCCTGCCCCATGTCCAAAAGGCAAAGACGCCCGAGGTTAAAATGACGAAAGCACGGCCCCACCCGAGGGCGAGGCCATGCCGATAAAACAGTGTCGCTTAGACGCGGCGGCGCTTTGGTGGGCGGCAGCCGTTGTGGGCGATCGGGGTCACGTCGCGGATCGACGTGATGTTGAAGCCAACAGCCGCAAGCGCGCGGAGTGCGGATTCACGACCCGAACCGGGGCCCTGCACTTCGACTTCCAGTGTCTTCACACCGTGTTCCTGCGCTTTCTTACCCGCATCTTCTGCAGCCAGCTGAGCCGCGTAAGGTGTGGATTTCCGCGAGCCTTTGAAGCCCATGGTGCCGGCGGACGA
Organism: Marivita sp. S6314; assembly: GCF_023015985.1. Classification (GTDB taxonomy): domain Bacteria; phylum Pseudomonadota; class Alphaproteobacteria; order Rhodobacterales; family Rhodobacteraceae; genus Marivita. The sequence continues at coordinate 15,264 of NZ_JALKAO010000009.1, read as the reverse complement.
CCACGAAATGGCGTTGCCCTGCACGTCAGAGATCAGGATCTTGGTGTTGTTGAAGCTGGAGTTCACATGTGCAACGCCAGCAGCGATGTTCTTGGAGACCTTTTTCTTGCCTCCGCGACGGGTATCACGTGCCATCTGTCAGACCCTCCCTTACTTCTTCTTACCGGCAATGGCCTTTGCGGGGCCTTTGCGGGTACGTGCGTTGGTGTGGGTCCGCTGACCGCGGACAGGCAGGTTGCGACGGTGACGCAGGCCACGGTAGCAGCCGAGGTCCATCAGGCGCTTGACGTTCATCTGCACTTCGCGGCGCAGGTCGCCTTCGACAGTGTAGTTGGCGTCAATGTGTTCGCGCACGGCGAGCACTTCGGCGTCAGACAGTTCGTTCACACGACGGGTCGGGTCGATCTTGACCGCTTCGCAAATCTCTTTTGCGGAGGTATGGCCAATACCGGTGATGTAGGTGAGGGCGATTGGAACACGCTTCCCTGTGGGAATGTTCACGCCAGCAATACGTGCCACGTAGGACTTCCTTTTCGTTGCGGGTCCGTAACGCCAGACCCTTTTTTCACAACATAAGGCCCGTCGGTTTTACCCTTGGGGCCTTCAGCTGATCAGGTGATCCGCAGGCGGGGGCGACCCGATCTGCGACGGTGATTCTCTGGTTAGAGATGGCGGTGTTTAGGAGTGTTTGACAGGGGCGTCAACCCTTTGACAGCCCCACATCGGCGGCAACGCCATGATCGGTTCAAGAGCGGCACGCACGCGGTTTCGAAACCGCGTCCACAAGGGCTTTCGAAAGCCCTTGGCCCCTAGCCCAGAACCTTGGCGATCGCCGCTTTCACATCCGCCATTTCGCCCAATCCATCCACAGAGGACAGCTGGCCCTTGGCGTAGTAGTAGCCGATCAACGGAGATGTTTTCTTGTAGTACTCCATCAGACGCTGCTTGAGGCTTTCCTCATTGTCGTCTGCGCGGCGCTTGAACTCGGTGCCACCGCAGTTGGTGCATTTGCCGTCTGCCGGGATCGGTTTGGTGTGGTCGTTATAGACCTCCCCGCAATCGCCGCAGGTCGAACGGGCCGTGATGCGCGCCACCAGAGCATTGTCATCCACCTGCATTTCGACAACGGCGTCGAGCGTTTCACCGGTATCGTCCAGCAACGCCGCCAGCGCATCGGCCTGTGGCAGCGTGCGCGGGAAGCCATCAAAGATGAAACCGCCCTTTTTGTCGCCCTGCAGTTTTTCGCGGATCAGGCCGATGACGATCTCGTCCGTCACCAATTCCCCGCGCGCCATGACATCGGCAACAACCTTGCCCATCTCTGTGCCGCTGTCCTTGGCCTCGCGCAGCATATCGCCGGTCGACAACTGGATCATATCGCGCTCGTCACAGAGGAAACGCGCCTGCGTTCCTTTGCCCGCACCCGGCGGGCCCAGTAGGATAATATTCATCGGCGCGCCGGTGCTCCCCGTTTCTTGCGTCCCTTCCCTTTACCGCGCAGTTGCGACTTTTGAATGAGACCTTCGTATTGATGCGCCAGCAAATGGCTTTGCACCTGTTGGATCGTGTCCATCGTCACCGACACGACAATCAGAACCGATGTCCCGCCGAAATAGAACGGGATGGCGAACTGGCCGCGCAGGATCTCGGGCAGCAGACACACCGCCGTGAGGTAGGCGGACCCCAGAACAAGCACGCGATTGACCACGTATTCCAGATACTCGGCCGTTTTCTTGCCTGGACGAATGCCGGGAACAAAGCCGTTCTGGTTCTTCAGGTTGTCGGCCACGTCGTCCACTTTGAACGACACGTTGAACGTATAGAAATACGCGAAGAAGATGATCATTGCCCCGAAGAACAACAGGTAGAGCGGCTGACCCGGGCCGAAATAGGCCAGGATCGTCGACATGATCGGGCCGGTTTGCTGGCCACTGAACGTGCTGATCGTGGTCGGCAACAACAACAGAGATGACGCAAAGATCGCCGGGATCACGCCCGATGGGTTGACCTTGACCGGAAGGTGGCTGTTCTGCGCTTCGGCGATCTTCATGCCCATCTGGCGACGGGGATACTGGATCGTGATCTTTCGCAGAGATCGCTCCATGAACACTACGAACATGATCACCGCAATCACCATGAGGATCACCCCCACGATCACGGCAGGGCTGATCGCACCCGAGCGGCCGGACGCAAAGAACTGGGCCAGAGCGGCAGGCACTTCGGCGATGATGCCGACGAAGATGATGAGCGAGATCCCGTTGCCAACGCCGCGTGCAGTGATCTGCTCACCCAGCCACATCAGGAACATGGTGCCGCCCACAAGGGTGATCACGCAGGAAGCGCGGAAGAACCAGCCCGGATCGGTGACAAGATCCCCCGCTTCAAGGCTCACGGCAAGCCCATAGGCCTGGAAAGTGGCCAGCAAGACCGTGCCGTAGCGCGTGTATTGGCTGATTTTCTTGCGACCCGCCTCGCCTTCTTTCTTGAGCTGCTCAAGCGAGGGCACCATCGAGGTCAGAAGCTGAACGATGATCGAGGCCGAAATATAGGGCATAATCCCAAGGGCAAAGATGCCCATCCGCCCCAAAGCACCACCGGTGAACATCGTCAGAATGCCGCCGATGCCTTGTTGGGCCTGCTCCATGAAGTCGCGCAGGGCAATGCCGTCGATCCCCGGAACGGGGATGAAGGTGCCGATGCGGTAAACGATCAGAAGGCCAAGCGTGAACAGGATGCGGTTGCGCAGATCGGTGGCTTTACCGAGCGCAGACCAGCTTGTGTTCGCGGCCATTTGTTCTGCTGCTGATACCATGCGGGTCTCTTTTATGATGAACGCCGCCATGAGCGGTCCGGCTCAGGCGGCGTTTGGAAAGCTCTGGAAGTATGTAAGCGGCGAAGGTGCCGCTCACAACCTCTTATTCAGCGGCCTGCGCGGTTGTGACCGTCAGTGACCCGCCAGCCTTCTCAACCGCCTCGATGGCAGATTTGGAAGCGCCGGTCACGGTAAGGTTCAGCTTCGCGGACACGTCGCCTTTGGCAAGAACACGGATCCCGTCTTTCTTGCGGCGCACAAGGCCGGATGCGACCAGCGCGTCTTCGTCAATGGCGGATTTCGCATCAAGCTTGCCCGCGTCGACGAATTTCTGGATCAGGCCAAGGTTCACAACGGCAAATGCCTTGCGGTTCGGCTTGTTGAAGCCACGCTTCGGCAGACGCTGGTAGAGCGGCATCTGGCCGCCTTCGTAGCCGGCAATGGCCACACCAGAACGGGACTTCTGACCCTTGATACCACGGCCACCCATTTTACCCATGCCGGAGCCTGGGCCACGGCCGATGCGCTTCTTGCGCTTGGTTGCGCCGGGATTGTCGCGCAGTTCATGCAGTTTCATATCGCTTCTCCTTTGCCGGAAGCACCCCCGAAGCGGAATGGGTGAACACGGCGTTTCTTATTTGATTGGTTGGTCGCCCCCAACACGGGAGCGACACAATCGCAAGTCGCAGCTTAGCCGCGCTCTTCGATGATTTCGACCATGTGCGAAACTTTCGCCACCATGCCGCGCACGGCGGGGGTGTCTTCGAGTTCACGGGTCTTGTGCATCTTGTTCAGGCCCAGGCCGATCAGCGTCTGGCGCTGCTTGGCGGGGCGGCGGATCGGGGACCCGATCTGCTTTACAACGATAGTTTTAGCCATGGTGATCAGGCCTCCTCAGCAACAGGGTTGTTTTCCTGTGTCGCGTCTTCACGCTTGGGCAGGATGTCAGCCACTTTCTTACCACGACGCTGCGCAACAGAGCGCGGGCTGGCTTCTTTGCCCAGACCGTCCAGCGTGGCGCGGATCATGTTGTAGGGGTTCTGCGAGCCGATTGACTTCGCAACAACGTCCTGAACACCCAGCATTTCGAACACGGCACGCATCGGACCACCGGCGATGATCCCGGTCCCGGTCGGCGCTGTGCGCATCACGACTTTACCCGCGCCATGACGGCCTTCGATGTCGTGGTGCAGCGTGCGGCCTTCGCGCAGCGGCACGCGGATCATCTTGCGCTTGGCTTGTTCGGTTGCCTTGCGGATGGCCTCGGGGACCTCCTTGGCCTTACCTTTGCCAAAGCCGACGCGGCCTTTCTGGTCGCCAACGACGACAAGGGCGGCGAAACCAAAGCGCTTACCACCTTTGACGGTCTTGGAAACCCGGTTGATTGCGACCAGACGATCCGCGAACTCGGGCGCCTGCTCTTCACGGTCGCGGCGGTTGCCCCGACGATTGTTGTCACGTTCTGCCATGTAACGGCATCCTTTGTCTTGGTGGGCGCTTGGCCCGTTGTCCAATCCAGGTGAGCTTTTGGCGCTCCCGGATCATCGGGAAGGGTGTGCCTTCCGCAAATGTAAGGCGCGTGACATCACGCACCCTACGGTATTCGCTTTGATGTAGGGTGCGTGCTTGCACGCACCGTCCCCATCAAATCTTCAGACCACCTTCGCGGGCTGCGTCGGCCAATGCCTTGACGCGGCCGTGGAACAGGAAACCACCGCGGTCGAAATACGCTTCTTCGACGCCAGCCTTCTTGGCACGCTCGGCAATTGCCGCGCCTACCTTTTGGGCTGTCTCGACGGTGTTGTTCCCGGCGAGATCTTTTTCCATGGTCGAGGCCGATGCGAGTGTCACGCCCTGAACATCGTCAATCAGCTGAACGCTGATATTCTTGTTCGAACGGTGCACGCTCAGGCGCACGCGCCCTGCATTGACCTTGCGAAGTTTGTTCCGAACGCGCAGGCGGCGTTTCTGGAACAGCTGTCGATTACTGTTTGCCATTGCCTTCGGTCCTTACTTCTTCTTGCCTTCTTTCTGGAAGATGTATTCGCCCTTGTAGCGAATGCCTTTGCCCTTATAGGGCTCGGGCCGACGCCAGTCGCGAATGTTCGCTGCCACCTGTCCAACCAGCTGGGCATCGTGACCTTCCACGATGATTTCAGTCTGCTTGGGCACGGTCACAGTTACACCGTCCGGAATTTGAAAATCGACGTCATGCGACAAACCAAGGTTCAGTTTCAGGGTATTGCCCTGAAGCTGAGCACGGTAACCAACACCCTGGATTTCAAGTTCTTTCTTGAAGGTGTTTGTTACGCCATGCACCAGGTTGGCGACCATCGTGCGGGACATGCCCCACTGCTGACGGGCGCGCTTGGACTTGCCGCGCGGATCGACCTTGATGACGTTGTCTTCGACCGAAATCGTGACGTCGTCGGTTGCGGTGAAGCTCTTGGTGCCTTTCGGACCTTTCACTTCGATGGTCTGGCCGGACAGGGAAGCTGTCACTCCCGAGGGCAGCTCGACCGGTTGTTTACCAATACGAGACATTCAGACCTCCTTAGAACACGGTGCAAAGCACTTCGCCGCCAACGTTCTGGCTGCGGGCACTTGCATCGGTCATGACGCCTTTGGATGTGGAAACGATCGATACACCCAGACCCTGACGGACCTGTGGGATATCGTCCACACCCAGATACACACGACGGCCCGGCTTGGACACGCGCTTGAGTTCGCGGATCACTGGGGTGCCATCATAGTACTTGAGGCTGATTTCAAAAGCGGGGTGGCCGCGCTCATCCTTGGTTTCTTCGAAACCACGGATGTAGCCTTCGTCCGCCATCACTTCGAGAACACGCATCCGCGCCTTGGACGCAGGTGTCATCGTTGTGGACTTACCGCGCATCTGAGCGTTGCGGATACGGGTGAGCATATCGCCGATAGGATCGTTCATACTATGCCCTCCTTACCAGCTCGACTTGACCATGCCGGGGGCCTTGCCATTGCTGGCAAGTTCGCGAAGCGCGATACGGCTGACCTTGAGTTTGCGGTAATAGGCGTGCGGACGCCCGGTGAGTTGGCAGCGGTTGTGCAACCGGGTGGGTGCAGAGTTCCGCGGCAGTTTCGCCAGCTTCAGGCGCGCTTTGAAACGCTCTTCCATCGGCTTGCTTTCGTCGTTCGCGATTTCTTTCAGCTCAGCACGCTTGGCGGCGTATTTTTCCACCAGCTTCTGACGCTTCTTTTCGCGTTCAATCATTGCTTTCTTCGCCATGGGTCACACTCTCCTTAGGCGTTGAAGGGCATGTTGAAATGCTTCAACAGCGCCTTTGCTTCCGCGTCGGTCTGAGCGGTCGTGGTGATGATGATGTCCATGCCCCAGACCTCGTCGACTTTATCAAAGTCGATTTCGGGGAAGACGATGTGCTCTTTCATGCCCATGGCAAAGTTGCCACGACCATCAAAGGACGGCTTCACGCCGCGGAAGTCACGAATACGTGGCATCGCGATGGTGATCAGACGATCAAGGAAGTCGTACATGCGATCACCGCGCAGGGTCACTTTCGCGCCCAGCGGCATCTCTTCACGCACCCGGAAACCCGCGATGGATTTCTTGGCCTTGGTCTGAACCGCTTTCTGACCAGCAATCGCTGTCAGATCTTCCACAGCAGCCTTGGCTTTCTTGCTGTCTTTGACAGCTTCCGCGCCGCAGCCGATGTTCAGAACGATCTTGTCCAGACGAGGGATCATCATCTCGTTCTTGTAGCCGAACTCTTCTTTCAGAGCCGCCTTGATGTTGTCCTGAAAGGCAACCTTCAGACGCGGGGTGTAGTTTGCAGCATCAAGCATCGATCACATCCCCTGTTGTCTTGGCAAAACGCACCTTCTTGTCGCCTTCGATCTTGAAGCCAACGCGGGTCGGTTTGCCGTTTGCATCAACAATCGCCAGGTTCGACAGATCGATCGGCATCGCCTTGGGCAAACGACCGCCCTGGGATGTCTGTGTCTGACGTGTGTGGCGGATCGCCATGTTCACGCCGTCAACCACGGCCTTGCCGGCCTTGGGGTCAACAGAGGCGATGGTGCCCGACTTGCCTTTGTCTTTACCGGCAAGCACGACAACCTTGTCACCTTTACGGAGTTTCGCAGCCATTACAGCACCTCCGGCGCAAGCGAGATAATCTTCATGAAGTTCTTGGCGCGCAGTTCACGCACAACCGGTCCGAAGATACGCGTGCCAACCGGTTCACCTGCGTTGTTCAGGATCACGGCCGCGTTGCGGTCAAAACGGATAGCTGTGCCGTCTTCGCGACGGACTTCTTTGGCGGTGCGTACGACGACGGCCTTGCGGACGTCCCCTTTTTTCACGCGACCGCGTGGGATGGCTTCCTTCACGGACACAACGATGATGTCACCCACCGATGCGTATTTCCGCTTGGACCCACCCAGAACCTTGATGCACTGAACACGGCGTGCGCCGCTGTTGTCAGCAACATCCAGATTGGTCTGCATCTGGATCATAGTGTTTCTCCCGACGTCCCGGACCGCCTTGCAAGGACATTGGCCCGGGGGTTTCGTAAAAGCCGAAAGGCTATCGCTTACTCAGCGATAACCTCCCAACGTTTGGTCTTCGACTTCGGCGCACATTCCTGAATGCGGACAATGTCACCGACGGCGAATTTCTCGGCCTCATCATGGGCGCGATATTTCTTGGACTTCCGGATCGTCTTTTGAAGAACCGGGTGCTTGAAGCGACGCTCGACAGAGACAGTCACGGTTTGTGCGTTGGCTGTCGATGTAACGGTGCCGGACAGGATACGTTTGGGCATCTCTCTGGCCTCCCTTACGCGTCAGCGGCTGCAGCAGCAGCCTTTTGGTTCAGCACGGTGTTGATCCGTGCCACGTTGCGGCGCACTTCACGAATGCGCGCGGTGTTCTCAAGCTGGCCTGTGGCCTGCTGGAAACGCAGGTTGAAAGCCTCTTTTTTCAGAGTAACCAGCTCATCACGAAGCTGATCCGGTGTCTTATCACCGAGTTCCTTGGCGTTCATGTCGCCATTCCTTTCTGTCAACATCACCGGAGAGCCCCGTCATTGGCGCAGGTCACCCTGATTCCCGGTGGAGGTGGATGAAGTGGCGCGTATAGGCGGGATATCAGGGTCGCGCAACCCCTTTGTGTCCGAGCGCTGTGGACAGACCGCGGGATGGCCAAATAACCGCGGAACGACGCAATTTATGGTGGCCGCATCATCGCTCTGCCTGAACGTCTCGCTTACATCAACCAATGGCCAGCCCGTGCGGGCGGTCTGGCCATGGCGCGGCGGCTTCGCCTTGACTCCGCGCCGGGTCGCTGGTCCACCAAAGGGAGTAACACTGCCTCGCATTGGACGCACGATGAGCACTATAAAATCTCTTTTTGTCACCCGCCTCTACCAAGCCCCATTGTCGGAACACGGCCCAAAAATTGACCCGGACGAGATGGAAGCCTCCTGTTTCTCCATCGCCCAGGACGATGAAGCCGGCCAGGACTGGTGCGAAGACCAAGGCTATCCCGGCTACACCTCTTACGCCTCCCTGACCGACCTGCCCTGGCGCTTCCCGATCTTTGCCGATCTGGTCAAATCACTCGATGCCCATGTCGCGGCGTTTGCCAAGGATCTGGAGTTTGACCTCGACGGTCGCGCTTTGGTGCTCGAAGATCTGTGGATCAACATTCTGCCCGAAGGCGGCTTTCATTCGGCCCACATCCACCCGCATTCCGTGATTTCCGGCACCACTTACGTGTCCATGCCCGAAGGCGCGTCGGCCCTGAAACTCGAAGACCCTCGCCACGCCATGATGATGGCCGCCCCACCCCGCATCAAAGATGCTCGTGAAGAGATGCGGAACTTCATCTACGTCTCACCTGCAGTCAGCGACGTCCTGCTCTGGGAAAGCTGGCTACGTCATGAAGTGGTGATGAACCAAGCCGAGGATGAACGGGTGTCGGTGAGTTTTAACTACAAGTGGGAATAACGATATGCCCGAGAATACACCTGCGGACAACGACAAGAACAGATCGACCACCTCTGCGGAATACCAGAAGTGGTTGGAAGAAAACGCCGCGGCATTCAAAGCGCAGTCCGAATGGCATAGGACGCACGGTCATCCGCTCGTAGACATCATGGTCAGTCCAGCGGCCGAGACTTGGCGCGAATAACGAGAACCCCCGGCGCTTTCGCACCGGGGGCCTCAAATCTCGTAGGGTGCGTGATCTCACGCACCGAACCGTTTACCAGTCCTCGCGGACCATAACCCGTGTCTTGACCGGCAGCTTCATCGCGGCAAGACGCAGGGCCTCGCGGGCGATGTCTTCGTTGACGCCGTCGATCTCGAACATCACGCGGCCCGGCTTAACCTTGCAGACCCAGCGGTCAACAGAGCCTTTACCTTTACCCATACGCACTTCGATAGGCTTGGCAGTGACCGGCGTGTCCGGGAAGATGCGGATCCAGACGCGGCCCTGACGCTTCATGTGACGCGTCATGGCACGACGGGCGGCTTCGATCTGACGCGCGGTGACACGCTCAGGTTCCAGAGCCTTGAGGCCGTATGTCCCGAAGTTCAGGTCGGATCCGCCCTTTGCAAGGCCCTTGATCCGGCCCTTGTGCATTTTACGGAATTTTGTACGCTTTGGTTGAAGCATGATTAGTTCCTCCGACCGCCGCCAGCACCACGGGGTGCGGGACCGTCCTGAAGTTCTTGCGCCTTGCGATCCCGTGCGGACGGATCATGTTCCATGATCTCGCCTTTGAAGATCCAGACCTTGATGCCGATGATGCCGTAAGCGGTTTCCGCTTCAACATTGGCATAGTCGATGTCGGCCCGCAGCGTGTGAAGCGGCACGCGCCCTTCACGATACCATTCGGTCCGCGCAATCTCGGCACCGCCAAGACGACCCGCAACATTCACACGGATGCCCAGGGCACCCATACGCATCGCGTTCTGCACGGCGCGCTTCATGGCACGACGGAAAGACACGCGACGTTCCAGCTGCTGAGAAATGCTCTCACCAACCAGTTGCGCGTCCAGCTCCGGCTTGCGCACTTCAACGATGTTGAGGTGCAGCTCGGAGTCGGTCATCGCGGCCAGCTTCTTGCGGAGCGTTTCGATGTCCGCGCCTTTCTTGCCGATGATGACGCCGGGGCGGGCTGTGTGAATGGTCACGCGGCACTTCTTGTGGGGGCGTTCAATGATCACGCGCGCCACACCGGCCTGCTTGCACTCTTTTTCGATGAAGTCACGGATCGCGATGTCTTCGAGCAGAAGATCACCGTAATCCTTGGTGTCGGCGTACCAGCGGCTGTCCCAGGTGCGGTTCACCTGCAGGCGCATACCGATCGGGTTTGTTTTGTTACCCATTAGGCTTGCTCCTCAACTTGACGCACCTTGATGGTGATTTCCGAGAACGGCTTCATGATCTTGCCAAACCGGCCACGTGCCCGAGGACGCCCGCGCTTCATCACGAGGTTCTTGCCCACATAGGCTTCAGCAACGATCAGCTCGTCGACGTCCAGACCGTGGTTGTTCTCGGCGTTGGCGATGGCGGACTGAAGGCACTTCTTCACGTCAACCGCGATCCGCTTCTTTGAGAAGGTCAGATCGTTCAGCGCCTTGTCCACCTTCTTGCCACGGATGAGACCGGCAACAAGGTTCAGCTTTTGCGGGCTTGTGCGAAGCATGCGCAGTTTTGCCATTGCTTCGTTGTCTGCCACGCGGCGGGGGTTCTTATCCTTGCCCATGACTTACTTCCGCTTCGCTTTTTTGTCAGCCGCGTGACCATAGTAGGTCCGAGTGGGCGAGTACTCGCCGAACTTCTGACCGATCATGTCTTCGGTGACGTTAACAGGAACATGCTTCTGACCGTTGTAAACGCCAAACGTCAGACCCACGAACTGGGGCAGGATCGTCGAGCGGCGCGACCAGATCTTGATAACTTCGTTGCGACCACTTTCGCGGGTCGCTTCGGCCTTCTTGAGGACATATGCGTCCACAAAGGGGCCTTTCCATACGGAACGAGACATTGATTAACGCCCCTTCTTCTTGGCGTGACGCGAGCGGATGATCAGCTTCTGCGACGCTTTGTTCTTGTTGCGGGTGCGCTTGCCTTTGGTCGGCTTGCCCCATGGGGTCACAGGGTGGCGACCACCCGATGTCCGGCCTTCACCACCACCGTGCGGGTGGTCGATCGGGTTCATGACGACACCACGAACGCTTGGGCGGATACCCTTGTGGCGCATGCGGCCCGCTTTACCGAAGTTCTGGTTGGAATTGTCAGGGTTCGACACGGCACCAACGGTGGCCATGCATTCCTGACGCACCATGCGCAGTTCGCCCGAAGACAGACGGATCTGCGCGTAGCCACCATCACGACCCACGAACTGGGCGTAGGTGCCGGCGGCACGTGCGATCTGACCACCTTTGCCGGGCTTCAGTTCGATGTTGTGAACGATTGTCCCGATGGGCATGCCCGAGAACGGCATCGCGTTGCCCGGCTTCACGTCGGCCTTGGCGCTTGCCACGACCCGGTCACCAATCGCGAGACGCTGCGGTGCGAGGATGTAGGCCTGTTCGCCGTCATCATACTGCACCAGCGCGATGAACGCGGTCCGGTTGGGGTCATACTCGATGCGCGCGACGGTTGCGCCCACATCCATCTTGTTGCGTTTGAAATCTACGATCCGGTAAAGGCGTTTCGCCCCACCACCGCGACGACGTGATGTGATACGTCCGGTGTTGTTCCGGCCACCCGATTTGGTCAAACCCTCAGTAAGGGCTTTGACCGGACGGCCTTTCCACAGCTCCGAACGGTCGATCAGCACCAGCCCGCGCTGGCCCGGCGTCGTCGGCTTATACGACTTGAGTGCCATGCTTTCTGTCTTCCGTTAGCAGTGCAGGTCTTTGACGACCCGCTATGTTTGGACGGGGCTTGGCCCGCCATTGGTATAGGCCCCCGTAGGTGCCCGATTAGCGCAACAACGAAGCCCCGGACGAATCCGGGGCTGCGCGGTTGAGGGTGTCTATGAAAGTGGGGCTGCCGGGTCAAGGCGTTTCGCAAAGGTTTTCAGGTCATCGCGCGGCGTCCGAAAACGAGCTTAAGGCGTCGTAAACAAAAATAGCAGAGGATTGGCCACGTACAGGCAAGCATGGAAACGTAATACAATGTGTGATACACAACATGAAAACTTACGAATGGAACGACCAGAAGAATCGGGCAAACATCGAAAAACACGGTATCGACTTTGAAACGGCCTGCCGCATCTTCGAAAGCCCGACCGTCGATGTTGAAGACACCCGCTTCGCATACGGTGAAACCCGTCTGATAAGCATCGGCTGTATTGATAACGTTGCGGTTCTGGTGGTTGTTCATACCGACCGGTATGGCACATGCTGGATCATCTCGGCACGCAAGGCCAACAAACAGGAACGCGCGCGCTATGAGCAAGCGATACAAGAGAGCCCTGACGCCTGAAGAACTGGCAAACATGCCGGATAGCGAGATTGATTATTCAGACATCGCAGAATTGGGGCAGGATTTCTGGGAAAACGCCAAGGTCACGCCCCCGCGCGCGAAACCCGTTGTGAGCTTGCGCCTGCCGGATGATGTGATTGCCTTTTTTCAAGGTGAGGACCCAAAGGGCTACACCAAGCGCATGGCCGCCGTTCTGAAAGCCTATGCCGACGCCCACAAGTAGGAATCTTCGTGCCGATGCTGGGCCGTCGCCAGACCGCGGGATGGCGTTCCATCCGATGTTCAGTAGCACTTAATTCCAGCCAAGTCCGAAGATGATCTGAGCGAAGCGCTAGCCCCACCAAATCGCCAGCCCGGGGGGCGGTCTGGCGATGGCCCAGCGCCTTCGGCGCTATTCGGGCCCGAGTCCACATAGAAAAAACCCCCCGCCAAAACTGGCGAGGGGCTTTCTCATTTTCCGTAGGCCGGGCTTCAGCCCGGCAACACACTCAAAGACCGGTGGTCACGTCGATTGTGTTGCCTTCGGCCAGTGTCACGTAGGCTTTCTTCACGTCTTTCCGGCGGCCCATGGTGCCGCGGAAGCGCTTGGTTTTGCCCTTCGTGATTGTCGTGTTGACCGCCTTGACCGACACACCAAAGAGCGCCTCAACAGCGGCCTTGATCTGTGGTTTGTTGGCGTCGATCGCCACTTCGAAAACAACCGCGCCGTTCTCGGACGCCATGGTGGTTTTCTCGGTGATGATCGGCTTGCGGATCACGTCGTAATGTTCTGCTTTCGCGCTCATTTCAACCGAGCCTCCAGTGCTTCGACACCCGCCTTCGTCAACACCAGGGTGTCGCGCTTGAGGATGTCATAAACGTTTGCACCCATGGACGGCAGAATATCGAGACCTTCGATATTGGCTGCTGCCTGAGCGAACCCTTCGTTCACGTCCGCACCGTCGATGATCAGCGCGCGCTTCCAGCCCAGGTCCTTGACCTGCTTGGCCAGAGCGCCCGTTTTCCCATCTGTCGACAATGCGTCGATGATCACCAGCGAACCCTCTTTGGCCTTGGCCGACAGAGCGTGCTTGAGACCAAGAGCACGGACCTTCTTGGGAAGATCATGCGCGTGGCTGCGGGGGGTTGGGCCCTTGTAGATACCACCCTTGCGGAAGATCGGCGCGTTGCGGGAGCCGTGGCGTGCGCCGCCGGTGCCCTTCTGGCGATAGATCTTCTTCTTGGAGTAGCTGACCTCGGAGCGGGTTTTCACCTTGTGCGTGCCCTGCTGCGCTTTGTTGCGCTGCCAGCGCACCACACGGTGCAGGATGTCGGCGCGCGGGTCGAGATCGAAGATCTCGTCCGTCAGCTCGACCGACCCGGCTTTGCCGCCGTCCAGTTTGATCACGTCGAGTTTCATTCGTCGCCTTCCTTCTTCTCAGCCTGAATTTCAGCTTCCGCTTCTTTCAGGGCCGCCTCTTCGGCTGCTGCTGCTTCTGCGGCTGCAGCTTCTGCTGCGGCGGCTTCTTCAGCTGCGGCTTGTGCAGCGGCTTCTTCGGCCAGACGCTTGGCTTCGTCAGCAGCCGACCGCAGGGCGGCTGGCAGAATGACGTTTTCCGGCGTCGGCTTCTTCATGGCGTCCTTGACAGTCACCCAGCCACCTTTGGAGCCAGGAACAGCGCCTTTGATCATGATGATGCCGCGTTCCGCGTCTGTCTTCACAACCTGAAGGTTCTGCGTTGTCACCTTCACAGCGCCCATGTGACCGGCCATCTTCTTGCCTTTGAAGACCTTGCCCGGATCCTGACACTGACCGGTGGAGCCGTGCGAACGGTGCGAAATCGAAACACCATGCGACGCGCGCAAACCACCAAAGTTGTGACGCTTCATGGCACCGGCGAACCCTTTACCAATCGAGGTGCCGGAGACATCCACATACTGACCTTCGAAGTAATGGTCAGCGGTGATCTCTTCACCCACATTGATCAGGTTTTCAGGGGCCACGCGGAATTCCGCGACCTTCCGCTTGGGTTCCACATTCGCCGCAGCAAAGTGACCGCGCATCGCCTTTGAGACGCGCTTTGCCTTGATTGAACCGGTGCCCAGCTGAACAGCCGAATAGCCATGTTGGTCAGCTGTGCGCTGTGCAACAACCTGCAGCTTGTCGAGTTGGAGAACGGTCACAGGAATCTGCTTTCCGTCTTCCATGAAAAGCCGGGTCATGCCGACTTTCTTAGCGATGATACCAGAGCGCATCATGTCGATACTCCCTTATACCTTGATCTCGACATCCACGCCGGCGGCGAGGTCGAGTTTCATCAGAGCGTCAACGGTCTGTGGGGTCGGGTCAACAATGTCGAGCATCCGCTTGTGTGTGCGGATTTCCCACTGGTCGCGGGATTTCTTGTTGACGTGCGGGCCGCGCAGAACGGTGAATTTCTCAATCTTGTTCGGCAGCGGGATCGGGCCGCGCACTTGCGCGCCGGTCCGCTTGGCGGTGTTGACGATTTCCTGTGTCGACGCGTCGAGCACACGATAGTCAAACGCCTTGAGCCGAATGCGAATAGTCTGGCTTTGCATTGGTCTTAGCCTTTATTGGCGTTGCGGTTGAGAGGAGGAGGCAGGACCACCCTGCCCCTTCATCGAACCGAATACGGGACGGCCTAACGCCGCCCCGCGCAATTTCATTTCAACCGTGCTTACGCGACGATCTTGGACACGACGCCGGAGCCGACGGTGCGGCCGCCTTCGCGGATCGCGAAGCGGAGGCCGTCTTCCATGGCGATGGGTGCGATCAGTTCAACGTCGAACTTCAGGTTGTCGCCTGGCATCACCATTTCGGTGCCCTCGGGCAGGGTCACGGTGCCGGTCACGTCTGTGGTCCGGAAGTAGAACTGCGGACGGTAGTTCGCGAAGAACGGCGTGTGACGGCCACCTTCTTCCTTGGTCAGGATGTAGACCTCGGCTTCGAA
>NZ_JALKAO010000008.1 GCF_023015985.1 Marivita sp. S6314 | reverse complement strand
ATCCATCCCGGGCTTCGCCGGAATGTCAAAGCCAACCTCATAGTCCTCGAAATAACTCAGATCTTTCATCGCGTCTCTCCGTTTGCCTTCACAAAACCCCAGAAACAAAGATGGGGTGAATTTCGGACCCGCTGCATCACCGCAGGTCCGGTTGCCGGATGTTCCTAGCGGGCCATCCACGGCAGTTTGTCGAGGTCCACATTGCCGCCGGTGACGATGACGCCGACCCGTTTGCCGGCAAAGGCGTCCTTGTTCTTGAGGATCACCGCCAAAGGCACCGCGCAGGAGGGTTCCATCACGATCCGCAGGTATTTCCACGTGATCTTCATCGCGTCGATGATTTCTTCCTCGGACGCCGTCATGATGTCGGACACGTGGTTTGACACGAAATGCCAGGTGCGGTCCTTGAGTGGTACCTTGAGGCCATCGGCGATGGTTTCTGGCGCGTCGTCCGCAATGATATGCCCCGCCTTGAAGCTGCGATAGGCGTCGTCGGCCTGTTCGGGTTCGGCCGCAATGATCTTGATCTCGGGGGCCAGCGTGGACAGGGTCAGACAGGTGCCCGAAATCATGCCGCCGCCGCCGATTGGCGCGACCATCATGTCGAGCGCCTCGCCGCCGATCTCTTCCATCTGTTCAACGAATTCCTTGGAGCAGGTGCCCTGACCGGCGATCACGCGCGGGTCATTGTAAGGGTGCACGAAATCCCCGCCGGTTTCTTCCTGCACCTTGGCAAAGGTCGCCTCGCGCGAGGTGGTGGAGGGTTCGCATTCGGTGATCTTGCCACCGTATCGCCGCACCGTGTCTTTCTTGGCCTGCGGGGCGGTGTGCGGCATGACCACGTTGCAGGGAATGCCCCGGCGCATCGCGGCATAGCTCAGGCAGGACGCGTGGTTGCCGGAAGAATGCGTCGCCACACCTTTGGCGGCTTGTTCTTCGCTCAGACCAAACACCGCATTGGTGGCCCCACGCACCTTGAAGGCACCCGGTTCCTGAAAGTTCTCGCATTTGAAGAACAGCTCGGCACCTGCCAGTTCATTCAGATACGCAGATTGCAGAACCGGCGTACGGTTGATGTGGGGCTTGATGCGTTCATGCGCGTCCAGCATGTCCTGATATGTGGGAAGATCCATCTGTTCTGTCCTCTTCAACGTTTGACGGGCCGCAACGCCCGTGACGATTAAAAACTCCGGGTCGCCGCCGCACGGCCTGTGCGTTTGGTTGGCACGCAGCGGGCCGGACGCGTGGCGTCGGATATGTCTGTTGGACCCTGCAGGCGAAACGGGGCGGCGTGTTCCGGTCGTTCCCGTTGGGTTCGGTTGCACTTTACTGTGCTTTGACACCTGTCAACAGATTTTCGCATCTGCCCCCTAATTGGCAGGCGAGGGTGAAAAAATTACACGATATCAGAAGCTTGAATTTTTCATATCGTGAATGCGGTTTTCATAAACCCAAGGTGCGTTCACATTATTTGCGGCAGATCGGCCCGTTCCATGCGGCGGTCCTGCACCTGAGTTGCACTTGACAGGCGACTCAGGTGCGGGTGGGTGCGCTTGGGCAAAGATCTATTCTGCGGCTGCCTTGAACGACGCCGAGGGCCGTGTTGCGCTCGCGCCCACGCGCAGGGCCATGTGGCGGTTGACGTCCTTGTAGAGCAAATAGCGGAAGCGCCCCGGGCCCCCTGCGTAGCAGGCTTGCGGGCAGAACGCGCGCAGCCACATGTAGTCGCCTGCCTCGACCTCGACCCAGTCGTTGTTCAGGTTGTAGACCGCCTTGCCTTCGAGGACATACAGCCCGTGTTCCATCACATGTGTTTCAAGGAACGGGATCACGCCGCCGGGTTCAAACGTCACGATGGTGACATGCATGTCGTGCCGCAGATCGGTGGGATCGACGAACCGGGTGGTCGCCCATTTGCCGTCGGTGTCGGGCATTTCGGTTGGTGTGATGTCCTGCTCGTTGGTGACAATCGGATCCGGCGCAGGCAGGCCGGGGACAGCTTCGTAGGCTTTGCGGATCCAGTGAAAGCGCAGCATGGTTTCGCTTGTGTTGTGCAAGGACCAATCAGACCCCGGCGGGATATAGGCGTACCCGCCCTCGGACATGTTGTGAACGGTTCCCGCGATGGTCAGCGTCGCGTTCCCCTCGACGACAAAAAGAACGCCCTCGGCCTCGGGGTCCATTTCAGGCGTGTCAGAGCCACCGCCGGGCGACACTTCCATGATGTATTGCGAAAAGGTTTCGGCAAAGCCGGTCAGGGGGCGGGCGATGACCCACAGGCGGGTCTTCTCCCAGAAGGGCAGAAAACTGGTCACGATATCCCGCATCGTGCCCTTCGGGATGACTGCATAGGCGTCGGTGAAAATCGCACGGTCCGTCAGGAGTTGCGTTTGTCCGGGATGGCCGCCGTGGGGTGCAAAGTACTTCTGTGACATGTCCGCTCCGCCAGATGTGAGTTACCGGCAATATGGTGCTGAGATGTGTGTCCAGCCACCCAAGAAAGACCTACAGCACTCTTCGGAAATTATTGAAAATGATCCGAATTTTAGAGTTTGGCTGAAAGCAAAGCGATGCCGAGAAAGGGACATCAGAGTTTGCCTTAACGGTTTGCGCCTTGCCCCGACATTCGGCTTTCCGGCTAGCCGATAAAGAAAACGCCCAAGCGCACATGGCGTGGCTTGGGCGTTTGCAGATCAGTCGCGCAGCGCTGGGAAGGGTCCGCTGGCGCGGTGATGGAGTCAGGTGGTTGCCGGCGCCGGGGCTGCGGTGCGGCCTGCGGTCGGGAAGGTCCGCTCGGCGCGGTAGGTGTCAAAGCTCGACAGGCGCTGCGCGTTGCATTCGGTCTGCCAGCGCGATCCCTGAACCACGGCGGTGACCACCGGGTAGGATTTGCGATATGCGGCGGTGTTTTCGTTCTCTTCCATCGCGATGGCCACCATTCCGGCGACGCTGCCGCCCTGACGTTCGACCAACCGAATCGCGCCGTCCATCGTGCCACCGGTTTCGACCCACTGATCCACCAGCAGAACGCGGGTGCCTTTGCCAAAGGCCGGGCTGCGCATTTCCATGTCCTGGGTGCGGCCGGAATAGTTGCCATAGCTGACTTTGTCGGTATCAACGCAGAGCTTGCCGGCCTTGCGGATCGGCAGGAAGCCCCGGCCAAGCCGCGCACCCAGCGCCGCGCCGAGCACGAAGCCCATGGCATCGAGACCAGCCACAACGTCGATCTTATCTGCGTCAAGTTCCGCCAGCAGGTCGTCCAACAGGTCGTCGAACGCGGTCGAGTTGATGTAGATCGAGGTCGGGTCGAGCCATGCAAACTGCGGGCCCTTTGTGTTGGGCGACATCAGGGACAGATACCAGCGATCGTCGCGAGGGCCTTTGAGGTCAGTCATTGTGAATCTCCATAGTTGCGTGTGACATCCAGAAGGGCATCCAGTCGTTTGGGGTCGATATTGTAGAAATCGCCCTCGTAGTTGATGCCCGTCGCCACCAGAAAGCAGTTGATCAACCCACAGTAATTTGCCGCGTTTTCGGGGGTGATCCCGGACGCAAGGGCCAGTGGGTGACCGCCGACAGCGGCGCGGAAGGTTTCGATTTTGCTCAGGTCTGCCTCGTGCCCGGTCGCAATGCCCGAGGTGGTGACAACGTCCAGATAGGGCATCGAGGCCTGGGCGGCTGTGGTGTATTGATCTTCTTCCACCGGGCGTTGTTTCTTGAACGCGACACCGCCGAGATAAACTCCGTTCCAGCCGCTGTCCTTGCGGATTTGTTCGATTTCGTCTGCCTCGGTCTGGACGGCTTCGCGCTCATCAATCCGCGCGTCATCGGCCCAATAGGCGTCGATCCGCACACCGTCTTTGGCAAGTTGCCCCAGGATCGGAAACGCGATGTTGCCCGGCTGATCGAGAAAGTTGATGCCGATCCAGAGATCGGGCCGTGCTGCGCGCACCTCTTTTAGGATGGGCAGGAACTGTTCCTTGGGGAAATCGTGGTTGATCAGGAACGCCCCGGGGCACCCGGCGGCATCCGCGATGTCCAGATTGCGCAACGCCTGTGCCGTGTCCACAACGTGGATCACTGGCGTGACCGCGGGTTCAGGTTTCTTCAATCGTTCTAAGAATTCGGTGCGGGTCACGCCTGGCCTCCGTGCTTTGACACAGACCGTAGACACAAGATTCAAATTTCGAAAATTGATAGTTGATATGCATTCATAAATTTTGATGATGAAAGAATGCCCAAGAATATTCCAACCGATTTGCTTCGCAGTTTTGTCACCGTTGTTGACCTTGGCGGGTTCACCCGCGCCGCGCAGGCGCTTGGACGCACGCAACCGGCGGTCAGTCTTCAGATCAAGCGGCTTGAAGAATTGCTGCAAACCAAACTGATCCGCACGTCTGGCCGTCAGTTCAGGTTGACCGATGATGGCGTGGCGCTGGGGCCTTATGCGCGTCAGCTGTTGCGCCTGAATGACGATATCATCGCGCATTTCGCGGATTCGGCGCTCGAAGGGTGGATTCGCGTCGGCGTGCCCACCGACTTTGCCCATAGCATTCTGCTCGAAGCGATTTCCGAC
The DNA here is from genome assembly GCF_023015985.1 of Marivita sp. S6314. Classification (GTDB taxonomy): domain Bacteria; phylum Pseudomonadota; class Alphaproteobacteria; order Rhodobacterales; family Rhodobacteraceae; genus Marivita. Next base: position 81,353 of record NZ_JALKAO010000008.1, on the reverse strand, counting down.
TTTGCAGCGCGTCACGCGGATGTGCGCATCGAGATCGAAAGCATGGTGTCGACTGATCTGCGCGCGGCTCTGGCCAATGATCAGCTTGATATCAGCGTCGCGGTTTTGCCCGACCGCGAGGTTCCGTATCTGGTGGAATCGACCGATGTTGAACCGCTTTGGGTGATCAAAGATGATTTCACCGTGAACCCGCGCGATCCCCTGCCCATTATCCGTCACCCGGACCCCTGCGAGTACGCCACGCGGATGCGCAATGCCTTGCGCATGGCCGGGCGCGGGTGGCGCACGATGCTTGTGTCCCGTGATGTCGAAGGGCTGCAGGCGGCGGTGTTGGCAGGGCTGGGGGCCACGGCGTTGACGCCAGCGACCATGCTTCCGGGAATGCGGATCGCACGCGAAGAGGAAGGATATCCGCGCATGGCGCCCATGAGTATTGGCCTGTTTTACAAACATGCTGTGCTGGGGGATGCGGGCCATGCCTTGGCGCAAACCTTGCTTGATCATATCCAAAAAAACGACAAACCGGACCTTTCATAAATAATCTTAATGCCTGCATACCAACTGGAAATTTCCCATGCGCGCAAAGTTGCGGCTACGGTGATTAAAAAAAGAAGGGTGATCCCTGTCCCGCAGGGTGTACCGATGTGGCAATGACAAGGAGGTCCCATGTCCCATTCCAAGATTACACTGACCCGTCGCGGGTTGCTGGCAAGCGCCGCAGGCGCGGCTCTGAGCGCACCGATGGTCAACCGGGCGTGGGCGGCTGATCCGGTCACGATTAACATGCTGGCATGGTACGGTCACGCTGAACCGGACGTTGTTGAAGAGTTCGAAGCCGAAAACAATGTCAAGTTCGTGCCGAAGTATTACGCGGGTGGCGACAACATGCTGGCGCTGATCGCGCAATCGCCTCCGGGCACCTATGACATCATCCTGTCGGATGCCGAATTCGTGCAGCAGCTGAACGCCGCCGGATATATCGAGGAAATGGACGCGTCGCTGTTCCCGTTCGATGACTTCTATTCCGCCTACCAGAAGTTTCCGGGGCATTGGACGGATGACCAGCTGTGGTCCGTCATGGTGCGCTTTGGCCTGCTTGGGGTGTCGTACAATACGGATGCACTGACCGCCGAAGAAGCCATGAGCTACAACGCGTTCTGGAACCCGAAAGTGACCGGCAAGGTTGGCCATTTCGACTGGCACCTGCCGAATATGGGCCAGATGTCCCTGCTCATGGGCAACCGCAACCCGTCGCCGTTTGATATTTCCGAAGATGCCTGGGAGGCCGTGCAGGAAAAGACCCTGAGCCTGAAACCCCAGGTGGGCGGATACTTTGACTACGGCGGCACGTTCTCGTCGCTCAAAAACGGCGAAATGCTGGCGATGTGTGGCATCGGCGACTGGATCACCGGCGTTCTTCAGAAAGACGGTGCCCCGGTGGCGAGCGTGATCCCGCAGGAAGGCGGCATCCAGTTCACCGAAAGCTATTCGATCGGCAAAGGATCGACCAAGCAGGAACTGGTCAACAAGTTCATCCAGTACATGCTGAGCCCGCGCGGCCAATTGCGGTCGATCCAGATGGCGGCCTATCCGGCGCTGTCGCCGACGAAATCCGGTTGGAAAGCCATTCAGGAAGCCAACCCGGCCGAAGCCGAGCGTTCGGGCCTGATCGAAGGTCATGCGCAAAGCCCGATCCGGCTTTTGGAAGAACAGCGGGTCTTCTTCCGCGATATTCCGCAGCAGCAGTCGCTGGAAGACTGGAACGACTTCTGGTCAGAATACAAAACCGCTTAATGCGTCATCCAAAAACACGCGCACCGCATCCGTGGTGCGCGTGACTGTTTAAGAGGCGCGGAATGGCCAAGAAAACGTCCCTATATGAATACGCCTGGCGGCTGCCATTGATCCTTTGGCAAGGTCTGTTCTTTGTCGGACCGCTGTTGCTGATGGTGGCGATGTCGTTCTGGCTGGTCCGGAACTACCGGATGGAGCCGGACTTCGTCTTCAACAATTGGGACCGGATGCTTAGCCGGGATTATTTCTGGAACGCCTATTTCGTCACCTTCTGGCGCGCGACACTGGCCGCCATTCTGGCCAGCGTGCTTGCCTTTCCTGCCTCTTTCGCACTGGCCTTCCGGGCCTCTGATACGGTCAGACGCTGGGCGGTGTTCTTTTTGATCGTGCCGTTTTTCACCTCGTATCTGGTGCGCATCTACGCCTGGCAGGTTCTGTTGGCCGAAAGCGGGCCGCTGAATGCGATCATCGGGTTTCTTGGCCTTGGACCCTTCACGATGCTGAACTCCGGCTTTGGCGCGATGGTGGGGTACATGACGCTGGTGCTGCCTTTGGTGGTGATCTTGCAGACCTTCAGCCTTGCGGCGATCGACAAATCGCTGATCGAAGCGGCGCGCAATCTGGGTGCAAATCCGCGCGAAACATTGCTGCGTGTGATTGTTCCGGCGGCTAAGGTCGGACTGATCATCGGGTTTGTCTTTGCCTTCATCCTGTCGTTCGGCGACTTTGTCAGCCCTTTCTATCTTGGCGGATCGAACCCGCCGACATTGTCGATCCTGATCGTGGACACCACCAAGTCCGGTCAGCAATGGCCGCGTGCGGCTGTGGTTGCGGTCATGATGATTGCCACATTGTTTGTTGTGGCGTTCGCCGCGGTTGCCGCCGCGTATCGGAAAAGGTCTTAAGACATGCGGATCGGTTCTGCGATTTCCTGGGTCTATGTGGCGGCGCTGTTCGCGTTCGTCTTTGCCCCCATCGTCACCAGCATGGTGTTCTCGTTCAACTCGGACCGGTTTCCAACCGTTCCACTGGGCGAGTTCACGACACATTGGTATGAAACCGCGTTCTCGCGGCCCGAGGTTTGGACCGCGTTTCGCAATTCGCTGATCGTGGCGGCATCAGCGGCTGTCTTTTCCACAGCCTTGGGCTTTGCCACCGCCTATACCGATTTCCGCTACGGGTTCCGGTTCAAGAACGCCTATCTGGCCTTGGCGCTGCTGCCGCCAACCATCCCGCTGGTTATTCTTGGGCTTGCCATGCTCGCGTGGCTCGCGCGACTGGGGCTGTCGGGCACGTTGCCGGGCATCATCATCGCGCACACCGTCATGGGCGCACCTTTTGCGATGGCGATCTGCCGCCTGCGCCTGCAGCAGATGGACAGCGCGCTCGAGGCTGCGGCCTGGAACCTGGGTGCATCGCCCTGGCGGGCCATGCGCACCGTGGTCATCCCGTTCTGCGCGCCTGCGATCATCTCGGCCTACTGCCTGACGGCGGCGGTCAGCTTTGATGAATTCATCGTTGCCTGGTTCGTGTCGGGCCTTAACAAAACGGTGCCGGTGATGATCCTGGAAATCCTGCAAGGCAACGTGGACCCGCAAATCAACGCGATCGGGACCGTTGTTTTCCTGACATCCATGACGCTGGTGATCCTGGCGCAGCTGCTCATTCTCAGAAAGACTTCATCATGACGAATATGACGCCTCTTGTGACCTTTAAGGACGTCAAAAAAAGCTTCGGCGCGTTCAAGGCTGTGAAAGAGCTGAACCTGGAGATCGGGCGCGGCGAATTCGTGGCCATCATGGGGCCGTCCGGATGCGGCAAGACCACAACGCTGCGGATGCTGGCGGGGCTTGAAGCACCGTCATCGGGCACCATCACGATTGATGGTCAGGAAATGAACGATGTACCCGTGCACGATCGGGACACGCCGCTGGTCTGGCAATCGCTTGCGCTGTTCCCATTCCTGAACGTGACCGAGAATGTCGAATTTGGCCTGAAAATGCGCGGTGTTGCCCCGGATGAACGGCGCACGCGTGCGTTGCAATGGCTGGACCGGATGGGGCTCAAAGGGTTCGAAAACCGACGCATTGACGAATTGTCCGGGGGCCAGAGACAGCGTGTCGCGCTGGCCCGGTCGCTTGTCACCGAACCGCAGATGCTGTTGCTGGATGAACCGCTTTCGGCGCTGGATGCGCATCTGGTGATCCGGATGCAGGGGGTGCTGACAAAGCTGCAAAAAGAGCTTGGGATCACCTTTGTCTACGTGACCCATTCCCAATCCGAAGCCTTTGCGATGGCGGACCGGGTTGTGATCATGGGGCAGGGTGAGATTGCGCAGATCGGCAAACCGCAAGAGATTTTCCGGGCACCGCAGAACCGGTTTGTGGCCGAATTCGTGGGGCGCAACAACATCCTGGAAGGTGTCGTGCACGGCGACATCATCACGATTGACGGATCTGATTTCGCGCTGCCCGGCGCGCCCGATGGCCCGGTCGAGATTGTTGTTGCTGCCGACAGGATGCAAATTCACGCCACCGCCCCGACGGATGCCGCAATTGCTGCCGAATTTGTTTCCGAGGAATTCGCGGGAACCGGCATCATCTGCTATTTCGAAGGCGAGGGGGGCGAAGAATTGAAGGCACAGGTGACAGAAAGCCAGCTCGCCACGCTTCAGCCGGAGCCCGGGAAAATGTTCTGGTTGAGCTGGGCACCGGACGCCGCACATGTGATCGCGGGCTGAGATGGCGTTTGATCTGCTGGTCAAGAACGGCACGTTACCCGATGGGCAAAAGGCCGATATCGCGATCTCTGACGGCAGGATTGATGCGGTAGACGTTGGCATCACGGCCGACGCGGCAGAGGTGATTGACGCCACGGGCAGGCTTGTAACAGCCCCGTTTGTAGACGCGCATTTCCATATGGATGCCACGCAGAGCTACGGAACCCCGCGTGTCAATCGCTCTGGGACGTTGCTTGAAGGCATCGCCCTTTGGGGTGACTTGAAGCAGGTGCAAACCCGCGACGACATCATCGCCCGAGCGCTGGACTATTGTCGGCAGGCGGTCGGCAAAGGCATCCTGGCCATTCGCAGTCATGTGGATGTCACCGACGCGAATTTCCGGACGGTTGATGCGTTGCTCGAAGTGCGGGATCTGGTTCGGGACGTGCTGGATCTGCAATTGGTCGCCTTCCCGCAAGACGGGTGGTATCGCGCCGAAGGGGCGGAAGCCAGCGTCGTCCGGGCGCTGGATGCGGGTGTCGACGTCGTTGGTGGCATTCCGCATTTTGAACGCACGATGGCTGATGGAACCGCGGCTGTGCGGGCTGCCTGTGAACTGGCGGCAGAGCGCGGACTGATGGTGGATCTGCATTGTGACGAAAGCGACGATCCGCTGAGCCGGCATATTGAGACCTTGGCGGCAGAGACGATCCGTTGTGGGTTGCAGGGCCGAACCACCGGATCGCACCTGACGTCGATGCATTCGATGGACAATTACTACGTTGCAAAGCTTTTGCCGCTGATTGCCGAGGCGCAGGTGTCAGCCATTCCCAACCCCCTGATCAATATCACACTGCAGGGGCGGATGGACAGTTACCCCAAGCGGCGCGGTATGACGCGGGTTCCCGAATTGCTTGCAGCGGGTGTGACCGTGGCCTTTGGTCAGGATTGCGTGCGCGATCCATGGTATCCGCTTGGGTCCGGAGACATGTTGGATGTCGCACATATGGGGCTGCACGTGGCGCATATGACCGCGCCGGATGACATGCGCGTGGCGTTCGGAATGGTGACGGAAAAGCCCGCGCAGATCATGGGGATCGACTTTGGGTTGGAACCCGGAAAGCGGGGCAGTCTGGTGGTGCTGGACGCCTCCGACCCCATTGACGCTTTGCGCCTGCGACCAGCCCGATTGACGGTGGTTTCAAACGGCCGCGTCGTGTCACGGACCGAACCTGCCAAAACAGACCTGTCAGTGGCATTCTGATCAGTTTGACGGCTGTGGTGCCCATCGCTTCACGCGCTGCCGGACCAACCTACTCCATGGGAATGTCGGCGTTTCGCCCGGCAAGTTCGATGCTCACGATATAGGCCTGTTCGGGTGACATCCCGGCCATGATGCGGGCGGCGCTGTCTGACGGCATACGTGCGAGAAAACCTGCTGCAAAGCCCGGATCCATTTGTTCGAACAACGCGGCGGCCTGTTTGGGCTTCATATCCGAATAGACGCTGGTGAGCTGTGCGACATCTTTCTCCGCCGCTTCGGACGCCAAAGTGATCGTGCGCCGCAGATTTTCTTCAGCCTGTTCAAGTTTTTCGAGTTCAGCCTCTATGGCGCGTTCTGCCTGTTCGATTTCCTTTTCACGCAGGGCCATTTGCTCCTCTCGTTCGCTGACCTGCGTTTCACGGTCCTTGAGCGCCTCAAGCACGACTTCCATATCCTGCGGACGCGCCAGATCTGTATTCGGTGAAAGCTCTGCCAGATTGTGCTTTGATGTCTCAAGCCCTTCACTGGCGATGACCGCGCTTGCATCCGTGGCAATGCGAAGACCGGCGGACAGCAGAAGCAGTGTGCCGATCATCGCAAGCGTGTTCTTTTTCTGTCTCTTCGCTGGTTTTTTTTGTGTCGTGGTCATCGCAATTCTCCTGAATGGCGCGAGAAGACAGGCTCAGACGGAGGCGGTGGCGCAGGAGGAGGGGGCTCCGAAGGAACGTCGTGCAAGGCTGCAACCATGATCTCGAGCTTCTTGGACGCCTGTTCTGCGCGTTCCGTGACGGCCTCCAGAGTGTCGCTGGAATGATTGGCCGTCTTGCGTGCATCTTCCAAGGCCGACTGAAGTTCGGTCACTTGCGACGACAAAACCGCAACCGCCGCGCCGACCCCATTTTCCAGGTCAGTGAACCGGGTCAAACGCCGGGAAAGTACGAAACAGTACAGTCCCGCGCCCAAGGCACCGGCGACCAGTAAGATATCTGCAATTAGATCCATCTAACGTCCTCAATTCAGGATAAATTCTGTCACCAGAAGGTTGTTGACCTTGCCCAGCCCGACGATGGCCACAATGCGTCGGAACATCTGAACGCGGATGCGAAACAGCGCCCCCTGACCTTCGACATCTTCTGCCGACAAGGCGCGCAGATATCCGTTCAGAAAGTCCTGAATGCGCGGCATCAGGAATTCGATATCCTCTCGATACTCCGGCCGCACCTCGATCTGGCCTGAGAAACGAAGATGCGTGTTCGCCGCGCCCGGAGGCAGGGTCACGATCAATGTCGGGATTTCGACAAAGGCCACATCCGGCAACTCTGCCGGTTTTTCCTGCGTTGCCTGTGCGCTTTGCGGTCCTTTCGCCAAAGGAATCAGGCCCGTTGAAACCGCGAAATAGCCGGCACCAATCCCAACAAGACACAACACTACTGAGAGGATCGGCACAAGTTTTGAAGACTTGCCGTCCTTTTCAGCAGCTGGATCGTCAACCGGAATTTCACTATCGGCCATGCGGTGTCTCATCATTAGAGTGCACAGACCGTTTAGCCGACAGCCACTAACCGATTGTTAACACGCACGCGCCATAACGGCTTCAACGAAACAGAATGTTTTGGGTTTGGAGGGTACTGGTGCAGCAACTTCTGCCGATCTGGCGCAGCATGTCGATGGCTCGGAAAGCCATTGTTATTGGCGCGACGCTCGCGATCTTCGTGGCAATTCTGGGGATGTCGCGGCTGGCGACACAACCCAGGTTGACGTTGCTATATTCAGGGTTGGATCCTGCGGCAGCTGGTGAAGTGGTCCAGAACCTGCAGCAAAGCGGTGTTGCTTATGACGTGCGCGGCGCGTCCGTGTTTGTCGATGCGGCGCAACGGGATCAGCTGCGATTGACGCTCGCCAGCGAAGGGCTGCCCGCAAGCGGAAGCCAAGGCTACGAACTGCTCGATTCCCTGACCGGATTCGGCACGACATCGCAGATGTTCGACGCAACCTATCTGCGGGCAAAAGAAGGTGAACTGGCGCGCACGATCGTGTCTTCGCCTGACATCGCTACGGCGCGGGTTCACATTGCCACCGGCAGCGACAACCCGTTTCGGCGGGACCTGATGTCCAGCGCATCTGTCTATGTCACGGGGCGGTCCGGCGTTGTGAACGCGGCACAGGCACAGGCGTTCCGTCATCTGGTTGCGTCCGCCGTGGCTGGGCTGTCTCCAGACAGCGTTTCAATCGTTGACGCTCAAGCGGGTTTGTTGCCGGGTGATAACGCGATGCCCGGTGTCGGAAATGAATTCGAACGGACAGAGCAGCTGCGCGAGAAAGTTCTGCGCTTGATCGAGGCGCGCGTCGGACGTGGAAACGCGGTTGTAGAGGTCAGCCTTGACGCCATAACCGACACGGAATCCATCACCGAGAAACGGTTTGATCCCAGCAGTCGGATCGTGATCAGCTCGGACACCGAGGAACGCACCGATCAATCCGAAAACGCCGGATCCGGTGCGGTCTCTGTTGCGTCGAACCTGCCGGATGGGGACGCGAATACGTCAGAAACAGAAACCTCGCAAAGCTCTGAAACGCGCGAGAGGCTGAATTACGAGGTCTCGCAAACCACGCGGGAACTGATCAAGGCACCGGGTGCCATCAAGCGGCTGACAGTTGCCGTGCTCCTGAACGGAGAGATCGTCACCGATGCGCAAGGCAACGACAGTTTTGTGCCGATGCCGGATACCGAAATCGATGCGCTGCGGGATCTGGTTGCGTCAGCCGTGGGGTATGACGAGGCCCGGGGGGATGTGATCACGCTGCGGTCCATGCCGCTTGAGGTCGCCCCACTGCTTGGGACACCACCAGCGGCAGCACCTTGGTATGCGGCAAGTCTTGATGCGATGACACTGGTTCAAATGGCGGTGCTGGCAATCGTCACCTTGGTGCTTGGTCTTTTTGTTCTCAGGCCATTGCTGTTGTCGAACAAGGCACCAGCCGCCGCATCGGTACCCGCCTTGACGGCTTCGGACGTGGACACGCCTGCGGCGACGCCCGTGCTGACAGGAACGATCGAGCCTGACGGCCCCGATGTTTCTCTGCCAGTGCTGGCGGAACTACAATCGGCCGACCCCGGTCAGGTGCCGTCGACGGAAGATGCGGTCAATCGGCTTAAAAACCTGATCGAAGAACGCCGGTCGGAAACGGTCGAGGTGTTGCGCAGCTGGCTGGATGATCCAAAGACAGGAGGGGCACGATGACGGGCATGGCGATGTTTCTAGAGGATTTCGGCACGCCGCCGGGGGCTGTTTCTCAGGCAAATTTTTCCGATGAATTGCTGGAAACCGAGCGGCTGGAGGCCTTTGACAAGGGGTATCGTGCCGGTTGGGACGATGCGATCAAGGCCAAGCTTGAGGATAGTGCGAACCTGACCGACGGGTTTGCCCAGGCACTTCAGGATCTGTCGTTCACCTATCACGAAGCGCATGTGCAGATCCTGTCCAACCTCACGCCGCTGTTCAACGAGATCCTTGAAAAGATGCTGCCATCGCTCGCACGAGAGACATTGGGGGCGCATATCTCGGACCAGTTGTCGCAATTGGCGCGTGACACCGGGGCAGTGGGCATCGAGATCGCGGTTGCACCGGGGGCTGGAGAGCAGGTGTCACAACTGGTTGCCGAAGCGGCCAGCGGCCTGCCGATCACGGTAAACGAAGTCGAGACCGTGGCGGAAGGACAGGCTGAGCTGCGGCTTGGCGCAAAGGAGGTCTCTGTCGACCTGAAGGGTGTGGCAGAGCAGATCGGAGAGGCGGTTCATGCCGTCCTGTTTGACCAATCGAAGGACCGAGCTCATGCCTAACCCTGATCCGGCGGCGACATCGCAGGCCAAAGATGCGGCTTTCACAACCGTACCGATTGAAATCACCGTCTCGGTTGGGCGCGCGCGACCCTTGGTACGGGATTTGCTGTTGCTGGAGGAAGGCTCTGTCCTGCTTCTGGACAAGCGTGTCGAAGATCCGGTTGACCTTTATGTCGGGGATCGCCTGATCGGGTCCGGTGTTCTGGAAATCACGGAAACCGGCGAAAAACACGGGCAGTTGAGCGTGCGGTTGGTCGAGGTCAATGACTTCGGCGCGACGAGTACATGAGCGATGACGCGATGTTTTGTGCTTTGCCTGTGCGTGTTGATCGCGGGCACAACCACGGCACAGGCGCAAAGCCTGTCGCTGGATTTTGGCGACGGTGGCTCGATTGCCGCGACAACGGTCCAACTGATTGCATTGCTGACGGTGTTGAGCATTGCGCCGGGGATCGTTGTCACGGTGACGTGTTTTCCGTTCATGGTCACCGTCATGTCGATCCTGCGGCAGGCCATCGGATTGCAGCAATCACCGCCGAATATGTTGATGGTCAGCGTTGCGCTGTTTCTGACGTTCTTTGTGATGGAACCAGTGTTGCTGGCCTCGTGGGAGCAAGGGATCCAACCGCTTCTTGATGAGGAGATCAGTACCGAAGAAGGGTTTCGACGTGGGTTCGAACCCTTTCGCGTGTTCATGGCGGCGCAGGTTGATCTCGATACGTTCGCGACCATCGCCCGAATTCGAAGTGATCTTGAATTGTCGGAACCCAGCGCGGACACGCCGCTGTCGATTCTGATCTCGACTTTCTTATTGTCGGAACTGGCGCGGGCGTTTCAGGTCGGCTTTCTGTTGTTTCTGCCGTTCCTGATCATTGATCTTGTTGTCGCGGCCGTTCTGATGTCGATGGGGATGATGATGGTGCCGCCCGCCATCGTGTCGCTGCCATTCAAGCTGGCGTTTTTTGTGGTGGCGAATGGCTGGTCACTAGTCGCGGAAAGCCTGGTGCGATCCTATCAGTAGCTTCAGCGACAATAGGATCCGCTGCGATAGCGCGCGGTGTCGAAGTGGAAATGATCGCGGTGCCAGCGGTTCGATTCCGGCCCAAGTACGGTTCCGAAGATGCCACAGGCGCGGCGGTGCATGTCACGCAGGATCGCGCCGGTTGTGCGTTGGCCCCAGCCTTGCAACAACGTGATCTTGCGACCGTCCTTCAGGGTGAACCCGGAAATATCGATTGCGCGCCCCTTGCCATGTTCGCTGATCCGGGCCCCCGGCTGATTGTTCCGGGTGCGGCAGGCGTAGTGCGCCGCGACCTTGATCTGACGCACGCCGCCACCAAAACTGCCGACCGCCGGTTTCATCCCTTGATTGACCCAGCGCTTCAGAGCCTTGGCCGTTGAGCAATCCATCACCGCCTTCTGGCTCAGCGCGATGCCCGAGACCGAGCGCACGCGCACCGCGTTCTGAACGCCGCATCCCGAGATCCGCCCGGGCACTATTCCGACGGTTTCGCCCTGGATATCCGGATCGCTGCACACGGCCCCGCGCGCGCGTTCGCGGCGTTGTGCCATCGCCTTGCGCACCACCTCGTCCGGCCGCACAAACGGGCGGAGTGATAGATCCGTGGCCTGTGGGGACAAGCCTGCAAAGGCACGGGCGCGCGCGAAGGTGATACCCACGGGATCAGCACGATAGTTGGGATTGTTCTCGCGCTGGAACTGTTGTTCCAACTGGCTGACTAGAACGGGTTCGAGCACGGTCGGTCGGGCCACAGGACGGACCGACGACAGATCGGGACCTGCAACCGGAGTGGCTTCGGCCCGTGCCACCGGGCGCACAGACGTGTCCGGGCCAGCAGAGGCCAACGCGGCCAAACTCAGGAATGCACAAACCAAAACACTCGTTACCCGCATGATACTTACCCTGATCTGCCAAAGTTCGGCGCTGCCGTGTCCTGCCCGGCTTCGATGATCCCGCGTCGGATGGCGCGGGTGCGCGTGAAATAGTCGTGCAAGAAATCACCATCCCCCTGCCGTATGGCACGCTGAAGCGCAAACAGTTCTTCGGTGAACCGCCCCAGAATTTCGAGCGTTGCGTCCTTGTTCGTCAGGAAGACATCGCGCCACATGGTCGGATCAGAGGCCGCGATCCTTGTGAAATCCCGGAACCCGGCGGCGGAATACTTGATCACCTCGCTGTCGGTCACGCGCCGCAGATCATCCGCCACGCCAACCATCGTGTAGGCAATCAGGTGCGGACAATGCGAGGTGACGGCGAGCACCAGATCGTGGTGATCGGGCTCCATCGTTTCCACGTTCGACCCCAGCCCGCGCCAGAAGCGCTGCAAGGTGTCGACCGCGTCAGGATCGCTGCCTTCGGTGGGCACGATCAGGCACCAGCGGTTGTCGAACAGGGTGGCAAACCCGGACTCCGGTCCGGAATGCTCTGTCCCGGCAAGGGGATGCCCCGGCACGAAATGCACGCCCTTCGGGATATGCGGGCCGACATCTTCGATCACCTGACGCTTGACCGAGCCGACATCGGTGACGGTGGCGCCCGGTTTGAGATGATCCGCAATCTGGGCCGCGACCTGCGCCATCACGCCAACCGGAACAGCCAGCACAATGAGGTCGGCGTCTTTCACAGCGTCCTCGACCGTGTCGCAGACCGTGTCACACAGACCGATGCGGCGCGCGGTGTCGCGGGTTTTGGCACTGCGGGCGAAGCCGGTGACGTGGTCGGCAAGCCCGCCGCGTTTCATCGACCAGAACATCGACGACGCAATCAGGCCAAGACCGATCAGCGCCACGCGGTTGTAGATCTGCGTCATCGCTCACCTGCCTTGAACTGACCAATCGCGTGCGCCACGCGGCGGCAGCTGGCCTCGTCTCCGACGGTGATCCGAAGCGCGTGGGGCAGATTGTAGGATCCCACCTGGCGCACGATCAGGCCCTGTTTCTGCAGATAGGTGTTGCAGGCTTCTGCTTCGGTCTCATCGGCGAAGCGGGCCAGCACAAAATTGGCCATCGACGTGTCGGATGGCACACCATGACCGGCCAGCGCTTCTGCAAGCCAGGCCCGCAGCCGGGTGTTTTCAAGCCGGCATTTTTCGACATAAGCAGTGTCGCGGACCGAGGCTTCGGCGGCAGCCAACGCGGCCCCAGACAGGTTGAACGGCCCCCGAATGCGGTTCAGCACGTCAATCACCGGCTTGGGGGCATAGCCCCAACCGATGCGCAAACCGCCAAGGCCGTAGATTTTGGAGAACGTGCGCGTCATCACGACGTTGTCGCGCGCATGGACCAGCCCGGCCCCACCGTCATAGCCTTCGATGAATTCGGCATAGGCCCCGTCCAGAACCAGCAAGGCCTGCGGCGGGAGGTTTTCGGCCAGCCGTTCCACCTCTGCCAGACCGATCATCGTGCCGGTGGGGTTGTTCGGATTGGCGATAAAGACAAGCTTCGTCTTGTCCGTGCAGGCCGCAAGGATCGCATCGACATCGGTGACGCGTTCGTGCTCGGGCACTTCGACCGGGGTTGCACCGGCGGCGAGCGTGCAGATCTTGTACAGGGCAAACCCGTGTTCGGTGTGAATGACCTCGTCACCCGGCCCGGCATAGGCCTGACACAGGAAGGTGATGATCTCGTCCGAGCCCACACCGCAGATGATCTGATCCGCGTTCAGCCCGTGTACATCAGCAATCGCGCTGCGCAGGCTCGCGTGGTCGGTCGATGGATATCGGTGCAGCTCCAGCACCGCGCGCCGCACGGCGTCTTGTGCCAGAGGGCTGGGTCCAAACGGGTTTTCGTTCGAACTGAGTTTGACCACATTGGACACGCCGTCGATATGAGATTTGCCGCCAACATAGAGCGCAATATCCATGATTCCGGGTTGGGGTGTGATCTGTGTCATCTGAGCCTCCGAACTGCCTCTGGGTTTAGCGGGGCAGGCGCATAAGGGAAAGCGACAAAGACGCTCAGTCTCAGTCGGATATCGGGCTGGGCGCGGCAGTTAAGCAAGGATGTCCAGCAATCGTGCGTCGTACAGGTCCGGATCACCGCGATATGTGTCGCCGCGTGGCAGATCCATGACATGAACGTCATCCGCCGTTGACAGGTCCGGGTCCAGATCGTCGGCATTGCAGAAAAAGGTGAACTGCGTCTGCAAGCCAAAGAGTTCAGCCGCGAGAGACTTGATCGTCGCATACCGGTTGCGGGTCAGGACAAACGTGTCCCAGTCCATGAACCCGCTGACCGTTTCCGGCAGATTGGGCTGAATGTTGGACCAGACCAGATGCGTACACCCGTCAAACGCGGGGCGGAGAAAGGGCGCTGTCTGATGCTTCAGCTTGCTGAGCAACAGGTCCATCTGGCCCGGTTCGTGAAACTGCGCGGCGATGTCTTTTTCGTGGTAGAAACAGAACCCCGGCAAGTCGGAATTGAAGATCAGGCGGTTCCATTCCACGGTGAACAGATCCCGATCCTGAATGACGCGGGCAAGATCCCGCGCCACGGCAAGCCGCAGTACAGTTTCCGTGGCGACCAACGATGTGATGTTCCAGTCAAACACCGATTTCGTGAAGCACGGTTTGGTGTCAGGATGGCGCGCCTGGAAAAACTCGAACTGGAATCGGTTGATGCAACTGGAGCCGATTGTCAGGATGCGGGTCTTGTCCTGCGCCATGATCACGGCGAGGCCTAGTCGCTATAGGTTGGATGAAACCGGTCCGCGGGCGACAGCGTGAAGATATCGCAGCCATTTGCAGTGATCCCAATCGAATGCTCGAACTGCGCGGACAGCGATTTGTCGCGGGTGACGGCCGTCCAATCATCGGCAAGAACCTTGGTTTCCGGGCGGCCCAGGTTGACCATCGGTTCGATGGTAAAGAACATCCCTTCCTCAAGTCGCGGACCAGTTCCGGCACGGCCATAGTGCAGAACATTGGGCGGCGCGTGGAACACCCGGCCCAGCCCGTGACCACAGAAATCCCGCACCACGGACATGCGGTTCGCTTCGACAAAGCTTTGGATCGCGTGTCCGATATCACCGAACGTGTTGCCGGGTTTCGCGGCTTCGATGCCTTTGAACAGCGCGTCATGGGTGACCTGGATCAGGCGCTCTGCCTTACGGCTGAGCTTGCCCGCCACGTACATCCGGCTTGTGTCTCCGAACCAGCCATCGACAATGACGGTGACATCAATGTTCAGGATGTCGCCATCCTTCAACTTCTTGTCGCCGGGAATCCCGTGGCAGACCACGTGGTTGACGCTGATGCAGCTGGCGTGCTGGTAGCCTTTGTACCCGATCGTGGCCGAGGTCGCGCCAGCCTCTTCCACGCGGTTGCGGATGAAATCATCCAGTGCGCCGGTGGTTTGGCCGACGAAGACAAGATCTGCGACCTCGTCAAGAATGCGCGCAGCCAGTTCTCCGGCTTTGTGCATTCCGGCAAAATCAGTGGATTCGTATAGACGAATTCCTTCTCGGGTCAGGCGACCACCAGCGTCTTTGTTCACGAGAGAAACTCCCATTCGCGTTTCCGGACATGTACCTTCGAAAAAGTCACTTTGCCAGACTTGCGATGCTAAGCTTTGTCAGGCGCGATCATTTGTACCGGTTTGCCAAGCGTCACTTCTTCCGGAGTGATTTGGCACCCCATTGCGATGGTTTCAACACCCGCCTGTGTGGCCGTGTGCCAGGCGCGCGCATAGGTCGGGTCGATATCCGCGGCCAGCGACATGTCCGAACAATCCGTACGCTGGACGAGGTACAACATCACCGCGCGATGGCCGAGGCGGACCATCTCGGTAAGCTCTGCCAGGTGTTTTGTGCCACGTGCGGTCACGCTGTCGGGAAATTCAGCCAGACCGGCCTGCCGCGACAGCGTCACGGATTTGACCTCAACATAGGTGTCAGGCCGCCCCGCCGCACTCAGCAAGAAATCAATCCGGCTTTTCTCGCCGTAGGGCACTTCGGCGCGCAACGTGTCAAAGTCATCCAGACCCGGCACCTGTTTGTGCTCCAGTGCGGTCCGCAGCATCCGGTTCGGAACGCTGGTGTCGACCCCGGTGAAATGGCCCGTATCGTGTTCCACCAGCCGCCATCCGAACTTGAGTTTTTTCTTTGGGTCGTCATTCGGCTCAAGCCACACACGCATGCCCGGTTCGGCCAGTCCCATCATAGAGCCGGGATTGGCACAGTGAGCGGTGATTTCGCGGCCATCGGACAAGGCCACATCCGCAAGAAAGCGTTTGTAGCGTTTGATCAACCTGCCCGGAACAAGAGGGGTTTGAAAGCGCATGGCCCCCGCCTATACCTGTGAAAACAAGGGATCAAGGAGGCACCGCATGCCAAACCCAACCGCGGCCATGCTTGTGATCGGCGACGAAATCCTGTCCGGTCGCACCCGCGACGCAAACATGCACTATCTGGCGCAAGAGCTGACGAAGGTTGGGATCAACCTGTGCGAAGTCCGGATTGTCAGTGACACGCGCGACGCCATCGTGTCCGCGCTTGATGCGTTTCGCAGCAGCTATGGTACAGTCATCACCTCTGGCGGGATCGGTCCCACGCATGATGACATCACGGCAGATTGTGTGGCAGCCGCCTTTGGCGTCGGCATCGACGTGCGCGAGGACGCACGGGCTTTGCTTCAGGCCTATTACGACAGCCGCGAGATCGAGTTTAACGATGCGCGCAAACGGATGGCGCGAATCCCCGATGGGGCAACCTTGATCGAAAACCCGGTGTCGATTGCGCCGGGATTCTCGATTGAAAACGTGCATGTCATGGCCGGTGTGCCGTCGGTGTTCCAGGCCATGGTCGCAAGCGTGCTTCCCACGTTGACCGGTGGCGCACCGGTGTTGTCACAGACTTTGCGTGTTGAACGCGGGGAAGGGGACATCGCCGGACCATTGGCCATCATTGCCGAAGAGTTCCCCGACATATCCATCGGGTCCTATCCGTTCCAACACAACGGCGCGTTCGGGTCGAACGTCGTGGTCCGGGGCAGCGATGGCGCGCAGGTCGATGCGGTGATGAAGCGCCTGTCGGATGTGTTCCGCGCATGATGCCAGACGTCGAAACCCTTTACGCGGTGACCGAGGCCACCTGGCCCCCCGCAGATCACACCCCGGCAGGCCCCTGGATCCTGCGCACCGGGGCGGGCGGGGGCAAACGGGTCAGTGCCGCCACCGCGCAAGGGGATTGGCGCGAGGATGATCTGTCGGCTGCGGAAACCGCGATGCGGATGCTGGGGCAGACGCCCCTGTTCATGATCCGCGAAGGCGAAGACGCGCTGGACACCGCATTGGCCGGGCGGGGGTATGAGATCATTGATCCTGTCAACCTTTGGGCCTGTCCGGTTGAGGCATTGACCACTGTGCCCGTGCCGCGCGTTACCGCCTTTGCCATCTGGGAACCGCTTGCCATCATGCGCGACATCTGGGCCGCCGGCGGCATCGGTGACGCGCGCATCGCGGTGATGGAGCGGGCGGATGGGCCCAAGACCGGGCTTCTTGGCCGGATCAATGACAAACCCGCCGGGGCCGGATTCTGCGCGATCCATGACGGCATCGCGATGGTACATGCGCTTGAGATCGTCCCCCACCATCGGCGCAAGGGATTGGGCGTCTGGATGATGCGGCAGGCCGCGTTCTGGGCCAAAGGCCAGGGCGCAAACTGGATGAGCGTTCTGTGCACAAGGGCCAATGACGGCGCAAATGGTCTCTACGCTTCCCTCGGCATGACGGTTGTGGGACAGTACCACTACCGCATTTTGCCCAAACCGAGCGAACCTGAATGACCAAAGACACCCTTCCGACAGCATTGAACCTGCCGATGGCAGATCCGCTGCCCCCTGAAACGCAGAAATATTTCGACGTTTGTCAGGACAAGCTGGGCATGGTCCCGAATGTTCTGAAAGCCTATGCTTTCGATATCGACAAGCTCAACGCGTTCACCGCGATGTATAATGACCTGATGCTGGCGGGCAGCGGGCTGAGCAAACTGGAACGCGAGATGATCGCGGTGGTCGTCAGTTCGATCAACAAGTGTTTCTACTGTCTGACCGCCCACGGCGCGGCTGTGCGAGAGCTGTCCGGTGATCCCAAGCTGGGCGAAATGCTTGTGATGAACTGGCGCGTGGCCGACCTTGAACACCGTCACCGCGCGATGCTTGCTTTCGTGGAAAAGGTCACGAAAACCAGCGCGGAAATCGCCGAGTTTGACCGCGAAGCGCTGCGGGATGCAGGCTTTTCCGACCGTGACATCTGGGACATCGTGAATGTTGCAGGTTTCTTCAATATGACGAACCGCGTGGCCAGCGCCACCGATATGCGGCCAAACGATGCCTATCACGCGCAGGCGCGCTGACCGGCGCGTCTGGCTTTTTTCTGCTGCGGTTTGCGTCGTGGCAACGGCGGCATGGCCGGTTGACCTGTCTCTGCCCCTGGGCGCACGCGAAACGGTGGCCGAGCGGTCTGATAACGCAAGCTATGCTTTGCCCATCGGCACCTGGACCCCGGATGTTGGCGTGCCCGTCGCACGGTTGCAAGGCGAAGTGGTGCGCAAGGCGTGGCGCATCACCGGTCTTGGCATCACGACGGGTCAGGTGATCGGCCCGTTGCGGGATCAATTGCTGGCAGGTCAGTACGACATCATCTTCGAATGCACTGCCCGCAGTTGCGGTGGGTTCGATTTCCGCTTTGGGACAGACGTGCTGAAAGCGCCGAATATGTATGTCGATCTGACCGACTATCATTTCCTATCCGCAAAAGCCCCCGATGCCACCCGCGCGCTGAGCCTTTTGGTCAGCCGCGATGGCGATATCATCTTTGTGCAACTGATCGAGGTTGGCCCGCCGGGACGATCAGCGGTCTCGGTCACAGCCAACGCGGCGCGCCCGGTTTCGGCGGCATCTGGCGATATCATCGCCCAGTTGGAAAGTGCTGGTCACGCGGTGTTGTCAGATCTCGAATTTGCCAGCGGGTCATCGTCCCTCGGGGACGGAAATCTCGCGTCACTGGATGCAATCGTCGCGTATCTGCGGGCCAACCCGAACCGCGAGATCACCTTTGTCGGGCATACCGATGCCACTGGATCGCTGGCAGGCAACGTGGCGCTGTCGCGGCGTCGGGCAGACGCGGCCCGAGCCTACGTGGTCCAGCGCGGTGTTGCGGCCGCGCAAGTGGCCGCAGATGGTGTTGGCTTTCTATCGCCCCGTGCCAGCAACCTGACACCAGAGGGCCGGGAGGCAAACCGGCGCGTCGAGGCGGTTTTGATTTCGGTCCAATAACCTGCACCGTGTGGGATGCGCGACCGGGTCGGCCGCGCATCTTGCTTTGGGGTGTGACGCTTATGCGGGCAGCTTGGCCTTGCGCAAATACGGCAGCACGGTTTCGATCGACCCGTATTTGGCAATCGCGTCGTCATCGCTGACCGATGTCGGAACAATGACATCTTCGCCAACGGTCCAGTTGGCCGGTGTTGCGACGTTTTCCTTGGCGGATGTCTGCAACGCGTCCAGCGCGCGCAGTACTTCGGCAAAGTTACGGCCAACGGTCATCGGGTAGGTCATCGACAGCTTCAGCTTTTTGTCGGGGCCAATGATAAACACCACGCGCACCGTGGCGCTGTCTGCCGGGGTGCGACCGTCCGGCAGCGCATATTCGGCAGGCAGCATGTCGAACGCCTTGGCCACGGTCAGATCGTCATCAGCGATGATCGGAAAGCCGGCCTTGGCACCGCCATAGCTTTCAATGTCGCCTTTCCACTTCTTGTGGTCCTCGACGCCATCGACGGAAATGCCCATCACCTTGGTGCCGCGCCTTTCCCATTCGTCGGCCAATTGCGCCACTGCACTGAATTCCGTGGTGCAGACCGGCGTAAAGTCCTTTGGATGCGAAAACAGGATCGCCCAGCTATCGCCAATCCAATCATGCAAATTCATCGATCCGTGGTCTGTTTCAACCGTCAGGTTCGGAATTTCGTCGTTGATGCGCAGTGCCATGAGACACCTCCTTTATTACTGTGGTCAATGGATATGTAAGCAATAGCGGCAGGGGTTACATCCCCTTGTCCCGGCAAGCCCCTATGCGGCAAATGCATGCACCTCAGAAGGGTGCTTTTATGCGGAACCGGGTGCCGACACCGCCATCGGGATGGCGCAGGCGCAGCTCTTCGGCATGCAACATCATCCGTGGATGGTGCGCTGCGGTGTCCGGCGCATAGAGCGGATCCCCAAGGATCGGATGGCCCAGTGACAGCATGTGGACCCGCAACTGATGGCTGCGCCCGGTTTGTGGAAATAACTGAACGCGGCTTTCGGTGTCGTTGGCTTTGAGCACCCGCCAATCGGTGACGGCAGGCTTGCCTGTCTCGTGATCGACCTTCTGTAAGGGGCGATTGGGCCAGTCGACAATCAGCGGCAGATCGATGGTTCCGGTTTTCGGGGTGACCCGCCCGGCAACGCGCGCGACGTAGGTTTTCTTGGTCTGGCGCTTTTCAAATTGCAGGCCCAGATGGCGCTGGGCATGTGGGGTCAGGGCAAAGATCATCACGCCCGATGTGTCCCGATCCAACCGATGCACCAGCAGAACCTGGGGGTAGACAGCCTGAAGACGGGTGATCAGGCAATCTGCCAGCTCTGGCCCTTTGCCGGGTACGGACAGCAATCCGGCCGGTTTGTTGACCGCCAGGATCTCGTGATCCTCGTGCAGGATGTCGAGCGGCGTATCGGGCGGAGCATAGTCTGTCATCCACCCGGTCTTACGCAGCTTGCCACAGCGAAACAAGCGCCACGGCTTTCAACGATTTATTAGCGACGGTCTGAAATCTTCTCCGAAGATTTCACGCCTTAGCCCGCGCCGAGGTCGGATCGTAAAACGGCTTCAACGATGCCTCCGCCACCACCCGTTTTCCGGCCACGTCAATCTCGTAGCGCGAGGACAGAACCTGTTCGGCGGATTCCCCTTCACAAGGAATATAGCCCAGCCCTATCGCCGCCCCCAGATGGTGACCATACGCGCCGGAGCTGAGATATCCGACAATCTCCCCATCCCGCAGCACAGGTTCATTGTGATACAAAAGCGGCTCCGGATCGGTCAGCTTGAACTGCACCAGACGATTGCTCAACCCCGCCTCCAGCTTGCGCAACACCGCGTCACGGCCAACGAAATCCGGCTTCTTGGTTTTAACCGCAAAGCCAAGGCCTGCTTCCAGCACATGATCCTCGCACGTGATGTCATGGCCGAAATGCCGAAAACCCTTTTCGATCCGACAGGTGTCCATCATGTGCATGCCGCACAGCGTGAGGTTCAGGTCCTGACCCGCCGCGTGCAGGGTTTCGAACACATGGCCCGCCTGATCCGACGAGACGTAAATCTCCCAACCCAGTTCTCCGACATAGGTCACCCGATGCGCCCGCGCGACGCCAAGGCCAATCTCGATCTCCTGCGCCGTACCAAACGGGTTCACCGCGTTCGAGAAATCATTGGGTGACACCATCTGCAACAGCTTGCGCGCATTGGGACCCATCACCGCCAGAACGCCTTCACCCGCGGTCACGTCCGTCAGCACAACCCGCAAATCGCCGATATGCCGTTGCATCCACGTCTGATCTGCCGCCCGCGTCGCGCCGGGTGTCACAACAAGATAGGCTGTGTCCGACAGCCGCGTCACGGTCACATCCGCTTCGATCCCACCCTTGGAATTGAGGAATTGCGTGTAGACGATCTTGCCCACGGGGACCGAGAAATCACCACCGCCGACGAAGTTCAGAAACGCCTCTGCATCCGGCCCTTCGACACGGATCTTGCCAAAGGACGACATGTCGTACATCCCGATATTTTCGCGGATCGCGCGGTGTTCTTCGGCGACATTGTCAAAGAAATTCTGCCGCTTCCAGCTATAGGCATATTCCGGAGCCTGACCGTCGCGCGCAAACCAGTTGGCGCGTTCCCAGCCGGAGATTTCGCCCATCACCGCACCGTGCTGCAACAGATGGGAATGGAACGGCGTCCGCCGCACCCCGCGCGCGGTGGCTTTCTGGCGGTAGGGGAAGTGGTCCGCATAGAGCAACCCCAACGTCTCGGTTACGCGCTCTTTCAGGAAGCGCCGGTTGCCCTGAAACGGCTGTGCGCGCGCAATATCCACATCGCCCAGATCAAACGGCTTTTCGCCATCCTCCATCCATTGCGCCAGCGCCATGCCCGCGCCGCCTGCAGACTGGATGCCGATTGAATTGAACCCGGCCGCAACCCAGACATTGTCCATCTCGCGGGCCTGACCCAGGTGATAGGCATTGTCGGGGGTAAAGCTTTCCGGGCCGTTAAAGAACGTATGAATCCCCGCCTCGGCCAGCATCGGCATCCTGTTCACGGCTGCCTCCAATATCGGCTCAAAGTGGTCGAAATCTTCGGGAAGCTGGTCAAACTCGAAATCCTTGGGGATCCCGTCAAGCGCCCAAGGCTTCGACGTGGGTTCAAACGCGCCCAGCATCATCTTTCCGGCGTCTTCCTTGTAATACGCGCATTCATCCGGGACCCGCAGCACCGGCAGGCTTTCCAATCCCTTGATCGGTTCCGATACGATGTAGAAATGCTCGCAGGCCTGCAGCGGAACGTTGACGCCCAGCATCTGCCCTACCTCGCGGCCCCACATGCCCGCGCAGTTGACGACATGATCGCAGGTGATCGTGCCCGACGTGCCGTCCTCGGCCTCCCAATCGACGCTTGTAATCCGCCGCCCGTCGCGGGCCACGCCGGTTGCCTTGGTGCGTTCGGCGATCCTCGCCCCCATCTGGCGTGCGCCCTTGGCCATCGCCAAGGCAATGTTTGCCGGATCGCCCTGACCGTCACTGGGCAGGAACACGCCGCCCACCACATCGTCGGTGTTCAGATGGGCGTATTTTGCCTTGATCTCGGCGGTGTCGATTTCCTCGACGGGCACGCCAAACGCCCGCGCCATGGCGGCGCTGCGGCGCAGTTCCTCGTGGCGTTCGGTCGTCAGGGCGACAGAGATTGACCCGGTCTTGCGAAACCCCGTGGCGACGCCCGTTTCCTCTTCGATGGTGGAATACAGGTCCGCAGTATATTTCGCCAGTTTGGTCATGTTGGACGACGCGCGCAACTGGCCGATCAGGCCGGCGGCGTGCCAGGTTGTCCCGGATGTCAGTTGCTTGCGTTCCAGCAGAACCACATCGGTCCAGCCCAGTTTTGCCAAGTGGTAGGCGACGGAGCATCCGATAACGCCACCACCAATGATGACGGCGCGGGCGTGGGTGGGAAGGGTCATGAGCGATCTCCGATCCGGGCGCGCGTGGCAAAGCGCGGTGTTGGCATATTTGGAAAAAGAAGAAGCATGCGGTGGCGCACTAACCGTCGTCGCGCGCAAAGCGGCGGGCGAGTTCTGCAATGTGGTCCGGGCCGGTTTCGCAACATCCGCCGATGATCGTGGCACCCTTTGCGCGCCAAGTTTCAGCGTGATCAGCATACGCATCGGGGCCAAGATCGCGGCGGGCGGTCAGAACGTCGACCACCGGTTTGCGCTTCAGGAAATCCTTGGTGATCTGTGTGAACGCATTGGCGTAGGCACCGGTCGGCTTGCCTGTAGAACCAAGGATATCGAGCGCGTCCGGCATCGCTTCGGGGGCCGAACAGTTGGCCAGCAATGCGTCCGCCTTTCCGCTGGCTGCCACGGCATCCACAAGGGCCTCGCCAGAGCGCAGTTTCGTGCCGTCTTCGTCGTCGACGGTGAAGGCAATCCAGACGGGTTTACCCAGGCCGGACACCCCTTCCAATGCAGCGCGCGCCTGTGCGATGGACGCCACCGTTTCCAGCAGCAACAGGTCGCACTCGCGGGCCAGGATGCGGGCAACTTCGGCAAAAAGGTCAACCGCCTTGTCATGTTCGGGCTGCACATCGGCGCGGTAAGATTGGCCCAAAGGCCCGATGCTGCCGGCGATCTGCCCGCCACCATGGGCGTCGCGTGCTTCCAAGGCCATGTCGAGCGCGGTGCGGTACAGTTTTTCGAAATCCGTCTCGAACGCCGTTCCCTCCAACCGGTCGCGGTGCAGGGCATAGGTGTTCGTGGTGGCGATCTGCGCGCCTGCGGTGAAGTAATCGGCGTGAATGTCGCGCACCAAAGACGGGGCGGCGATCATCACCTGCGTGGCCCAGAGCGGCGTCGGCTCTGCGCCCGAGCGGCGCAGAAGCTCTTGTCCCATGCCGCCATCAAGGATTGTTACCGTGCTCATGCGCGCAGCCTTTCGTCTTGCGGATCCCACAACGGTGCGTCCTTCTGGACCACCGCTCTGCGCATCTCACCAAAGATTTCTACGTTGATCTCGGTGCCGGGTGTGGCCAGATCGCTGCGCAGCATCCCAAGCGCGATGGATGTGTTCACCCGGTAGCCCCAGCCGCCGGAGGTGGTTTCCCCCACCACCTCACCGTTGTGCCAGAGCGACGACATGTAAGGCGCGTCGCAGTCTCCGGCATCCACGGTCAACGTCACGAAGCGCTTCTTCACGCCCTGTTGCTTTTCGCTCAACAGTGCGGCTTTGCCCGGGAAGTCCTGCGGCTTGTCCAGTTTGACAAAGCGGTCCAACCCACCTTCGAGAAGGCTGTAATCCGTGGAAAGATCCCCTTTCCACGCGCGATATCCCTTTTCCAGACGCAGCGAGTTCAGCGCATACATGCCAAAGGGCTTCGCCCCTGCGCCAAGAACCGCATCGTAAATTGCGGGCATATCGGCGTTTTCGGCATGGATTTCCCAGCCAAGTTCGCCCGCGAAGGACACCCGCAACAACGCAACCCAGCCGCCCGCGATTTCGCTTTCCTGAAAGCTCAACCAAGGGAGAGACAGGTCGCCAGTGCATATCTTGCCAAGACAGTCCCGCGCGGCAGGGCCGGTGACGATCAGGGTGGACATGCGTGTTGTCCAGTCTTCCAGCGTGAACGCCGCGTCTTTGGGCATATGGCGTTCCAGCCATTCGCGGTCGTGCCA
This sequence comes from Marivita sp. S6314, assembly GCF_023015985.1. Taxonomy (GTDB): domain Bacteria; phylum Pseudomonadota; class Alphaproteobacteria; order Rhodobacterales; family Rhodobacteraceae; genus Marivita. The sequence goes on along the minus strand of NZ_JALKAO010000008.1, from coordinate 56,734 downwards.
TTGGGCAGAGGCGGCGGTGACAAGAACGAACAGGTCTTCGGCTTCGCGCGTCACCGACATTTCCGTCACGATCCGCCCGCGATCATCGGCGAAATAGACAAGCCCGACCCGGCCGATCTTGGGAAGTGCCCCGGTCACAAGCCCGCGCAGCCAGTTATCCGCACCCGGGCCCTGAATCTTGAAGCGCGAAAATCCGGGCAGGTCGAGAACGCCACAATGATCGCGCACCGCTTCGCATTCCTCGCGCACGCGCTGTTCCCACGGTCCTGTACGCGCCCAGGTGTGGGTGCTGTCCTCGGACGTGTCGTCACCTGGTTTGGCGAACCAGTTGGCGCGTTCCCAGCCGTTATAGGCCCCCATGACGCCACCAAGTTCCTTGACCTTGTCATGCACCGGCGACAGCCTCTTGTCGCGCCCGGCGGGCCATTCGTGATGCGGGAAATGCATGGCGTATTCGTGGCCGTAGACCTCAATGGCCTTCTGGTTGCAGTAATCCTGATCGGTGTAATCGGTATAGCGGCGCGGATCGACGGCCCACATATCCCACTCGGTCTGGCCTTCGGTGACCCATTCGGCCAGCACCTTGCCCGCACCGCCGCCTTGGGTGATGCCGAAGGTAAAGACACAGGCCTCAAAGGCGTTTGGCACACCCGGCATCGGGCCAATCAGGGGCAGACCATCGGGCGCATAGGGGATCGGGCCGTTGATCACACGCCCGACACCAGAGGCACCAAGGATCGGCACGCGGGCCATTGCATCCTCAATGTACCATTCGAGGCGTTCAAGGTCGTCGGGGTAAAGCTGAAAGCTGAAATCCTCGGGCATCGGATCGTCTGGTGTGATCCAGTGCGCCTTGCAGTTGCGTTCGTACGGTCCAAGGTTCAGACCGTACTTTTCCTGCCGCAGGTAGTAACTGGAATCCACGTCGCGCAGCAGGGGCAGCTTGCCGTTTTCCTTGGACCATGCCTCAAGCTCGGCCACGGGTTCGGTCAGGAAAAACTGGTGGCTCATCACCGTCATCGGCACCGTGCGCCCGCCGTAAGGTTTGAACCATTCGCCGACGCGCTGGGCATAGTAACCCGCCGCGTTCACCACTTTTTCGCAACGAATGTCGCCCTTTTCGGTGTGCACGATCCATTCGTCACCATCGCGGCTGACACCCGTGGCGGGGCAGAACCGTTCGATCCGCGCACCCATCTGACGTGCGCCCTTGGCCAAGGCTTGCGTCAACTGCGCCGGGTCGATGTCGCCGTCGTCGGGGTCGTACAAACCGCCCGCCAAGTCATGTGTTTCCATGAACGGATAGCGGTCTTTCATGTCCGAGACCTGCATCATCTCAAGGTCCAGCCCCTGATACCGCCCCATCGCCCGCGCGCGTTCGAATTCCATCACGCGTTCTTTGGAATGGCCCAAACGGATCGACCCGGTGACGTGGTAGTTCATCGGGTAGTCAACTTCGTCCGCCAGCGTCCGATACAGCGAAAGCGAATAGCGTTGCATGTTCATCACCGCCCAGGACGTGCTGAAGGACGGGCAATTGCCCGCCGCGTGCCATGTCGATCCTGCGGTCAGTTCGTTCTTTTCCAGCAGAACGCAATCGGTCCAGCCTGCTTTGGCCAGATGATAGAGCGACGAGGTGCCGACAACGCCGCCCCCGATGATGACAACGCGGGCTGTGGTGGGGAAATCAGACATGGGTCTCTCCTCAGTTCCAGGCAAGGCGGACGGCCAGTCCACCGAAAACGATTGCAGATAGTTTGCCCATCCAGCGGGATGCGCGTTTGATGCGGGTCGCGGCCAGCCCGGCAAAGGCACCCAGCACGCAGTAGGTGGCGAGTTCACCAATCGCGAGCAGCGTGCCGAGCAGCAGGATCTGTTGCCAGACAGGCCCGATAGCGGGATCCGCGAATTGCGGCAGGAAGGCGAGCACGAAAAGCCCGACCTTGGGGTTCAGGATGTTGGTCAGAAATCCGCGCCGAAACGCGCGCCAGATGTCGCGGCGGCCTTCGCGCTGTTCCGGCGGTGTGGTGTCGGTCCAGCTGTGCCACGCCAGCCACAACAGATAGGCCGCACCCGCATAGCGCAGCGCGTCATAGGCAATGGGATAGGTCAGCAAGAGGACCGCCAACCCACCTGCGGCGATCACCACATGGCCCATCACGCCCAACCCGATCCCGCCCGCCGCCGCGATACCCGACGCAGCGCCGCCGCGCATCCCACTTGCGATGGTGAACATCATATCGGCACCGGGGGTCAGGTACAGCAACACGGCCGCGCCCATGAACGTCACGTAGGTGATCACTGGAATGGACAGGGCAAGCTCGATCATCGCTCACTCCTCTCGCTGCGGGTCACTGGGGTTGATCTCGTAATAATCGCCCTTGGTGCGCGTATGGATATGTTCGCGCAGGGTGAGCCCGGTGGGTCCATCAATCGACCCTGTGGAGAAGCAGATGAACGGATCATCCTCGTGATCCCAGAACAGCGCCGATCCACAGGTCGGGCAAAACCCGCGCCGGGCTTTTTCTGAGGACTGATACCAGCGCACGTCGCCCTGTATGTCGAGCGTGCCATCCTCGGTATAAGAGGACGCCCAGACATGCCCCGATTGCTTGCGGCACTGCGTGCAATGGCACGCTGCCGGTGCGCCGGGCGTCCCGGTCACGGTGTATGTCACTGCGCCACATAGACACCGTCCCTTCATACACGTCCCCCTTGTGGCACCGCCGTGCTGCCCAGCAACACACCGTAGATGATAAACGACACGGCCAGCACCCGGCGCAGGACCACGTTGGCCACGACCCCCAGCGCCGCACGCCCAAGGCCAGCGCCAAGCGCCGTGTACGTGACATAGCTGGCCGCCGTGATTGTCAGCGCCGTGGGTACGATGACCCACATCTGCTGCGCCACCGGCACGTCCGGCATGACGAATTGCGAGAAGGCCGCAAGGTATCCCGCCACGCTTTTGGGATTGATCGTGGCAATGGCAAAAGCCCGTCTGTATATTGATCCGTTGGAGACGTCCGCTGCTGCCAGTGGTCTCTGCGCGTTGATCCACGCGCGCGCACCCAGCCAGATCAGAAACGCCGCGCCGAAGATCTTGGCCACCAGGAACGCCGTAGGCGACGCTGCGATCAGCGCTGTCACGCCAAGGGCGGACAGGCATAGGAACAGCAGCGCTTGGGTCAGGATGGCAAGCACCCCCCACAGCGATTTCACGAACCCATGCGTCATGCCGTTCTGGATGCAGTTGACCGCATTGGGGCCGGGCGAGGTCACGAAAACCACCCAGAATACCGCGAATATGGTCCAGCCTTCGAGCGTCATCAGTACACCGGGGGCGCGATTACCCAGACAACCACGGCCGGGGCGTCATAGGGATTGATCCATTCATGTGGCTCTTCCTTGATCCGGAAGCTGTCGCCGGGGTTCAACGTGAATCGCTGCCCGCTGATCACCATGTCCAGCGCGCCTGAAACCACATATCCGACTTCCTGCGTGGGGCGGGTGATCATCTCGCCCGCGCGGCTGTGCGGCTGGAATGTCGAATGCACCACTTCGAAATCGTCCGACAGGTCGGGCGACAGCAACTCTTCGATCAGGCCCGCAGTACGGCTGCCAATCGGCCGCCGCGCCCCGGCGCGCACCACGATCCCGGCTTCGTCCGCCTTGGCATTTGCCTGTCCGAACAGAAGGGAAATCGGCACATCAAGCACCTTGGCAATCTGGCGCAGGTCCGTGATCGACGGTTCCGACAGGTCACGCTCGATCTGGCTGACCCAGCCGACCGACCGATCCATCTGGTCCGCGATATCCTGCAATGTCAGTCCGCGCGCCTTGCGAAGCGCCCGCAGATCCGCGCCCAAGGTCTTGTTCGAGAAGGTGGCGTCATGCTGCATGAGTCGGCCATGAAAATTCCTACGAAATTTTCATGGCACGGTTTGGTGAAAATTCCAAAGGATTTTTCATGGAGCCGTTGCTGTATGAAGGCGGTTTGGCCGCGACGCCGGTGTCTTCTTCCAGCCGCTCACCTTACGCCGCGAAACGTGTCGGCCAATATGGACTGTAACGCGTCGGCATCCTCTTGCGTAAACGCCTCCGGCTGATCGCTGTCGAGATCAAACACCCCCAATAGCCGCCCGCGCCCGTTCCAGACGGGCAAAACCAATTCCGACCGGGTCGACGACGCGCAGGCGATATGCCCGGGAAAAGCCTCCACATCCGGAACCAACTGGATGGTGCCGGTGCGGGCCGCTGCCCCGCACACACCCTTTGAAAACGGGATGTGCAGGCATCCATGCCCGCCTTGATAGGGCCCGATCTTGAGCATCTCCGGCCCCGTCACACGGTAGAACCCGGTCCAGTCGAAGCGTTCATCAGAATGGTGCACCTCGCAGGCGACCGTCGCCATGAGTGACACGGTGTCGGTTTCGCCAGCGGTCAGCGAGTGCAGGGTTTGCGCGAGTGTTTTGTAATCGGCCATGTTTGTCCGTGCGGGGGCCAGCCCCCGCACCCTCGGGATATGTCGGGCAAGTAGAAAGTCAGACGCGTTCGATGGCGATGGCCGTGCCTTCGCCGCCGCCGATGCAGATCGCGGCCACCCCACGGCTGAGATTGCGCGTCTCAAGCGCGTTGAGCAAGGTCACGATGATCCGTGCGCCAGAGGCCCCGATGGGATGACCCAAAGCACAGGCCCCGCCATTGACGTTCACGATGTCCCGGCTCAGCCCCATTTCGTGCATGAAGGCCATGGGAACCACGGCAAACGCCTCGTTCACTTCCCAGAGGTCCACATCCGAGGCCGACCACCCGATCTGCGCCAGCAGTTTCTGCGCCGCAGGCACGGGGGCGGTTGTGAACAGGCCCGGTGCCTGAGCGTGGCTTGCATGGCCGACGATCCGCGCCCGCGCCTGTGATCCGGCAGTGTCGGCACTGGTCAGGACAAGCGCCGCCGCACCGTCCGAGATCGACGACGCGTTGGCTGGTGTCACGGTCCCGTCCTTGCGGAACGCCGGTTTCAGAAGCGGGATCTTGTCCGGCCGCGCCGTGCCCGGCTGTTCGTCTTCGGCGACCGTCACCTCGCCCTTGCGCGTCTTTACGGTGACGGGCGTGATCTCGGCCGCGAACGCATCCGAGGCCTGCGCTTCAAGCGCATTCGACAGGGACTTCAACGCGTAGGCGTCCTGGGCTTCACGGGTGAACTGAAACGCCTCGGCGCAATCCTCGGCAAAGGTGCCCATCAGGCGGCCCTTGTCATAGGCATCCTCCAGCCCATCAAGGAACATGTGATCGACCACCTCGCCATGCCCGATCCGCGCGCCCGCGCGCATCTTGGGCAACAGGTACGGCGCGTTGGTCATGCTTTCCATGCCGCCCGCAACAATGGCCTGCGCCCGGCCCAGGGCAATGGCATCAAACGCCATCATCGCCGCTTTCATGCCCGATCCACACATCTTGTTCAGCGTCGTGGCGGGAACCTCTTCGCCCAGACCGGCGGCAAACCCGGCCTGGCGCGCCGGGGCCTGACCCTGACCGGCGGGCAGCACGCACCCCATCAGGAGTTCATCAACCGTCGACAGGCCCGCCTGATCCAGCGCCGCGCGGATCGCCGCGCCGCCCAGATCGGACGCGGTTGCAGATAAAAACGCGCCTTGAAAGCCCCCCATCGCGGTGCGCGAAGCGCCCGTGATCATTACATCAGCCATGTTATTCCCCAGTGTCCGAGTTATAGGGCCTTGCATACCGGATGGTAACGAATGGCGTCTAGGGTGGCGGCACATCTATCTGCCGAGGCTCTATGGAACTGACTGTCGACACCACGCCAACCGCAACCGTGATTCGCGTCAACGCGTCCCGAATCGACGCGCCAACGGCGCTTCAGTTCAAGGAAGACATGCGGTCCCTGACGGCGGATCCCGATGGGCGCATCGTTCTTGATCTGGCGCAGGTCGATTTTATCGACTCGAGCGGTCTGGGTGCTGTGGTGGCGTCCATGAAACAGTTGCGCTCCGGACAAACGCTTGAACTGGCCGCGTTGCAGCCGATTGTCGAAAAGGTGTTCCGCCTGACACGCATGGACACGATCTTCACAATACACGACTCAGCGGACGTGGCCTGTGTCGTCGAAGACGGGTAAATCACAGCAAACACGCCTTTTGTCCCTGTGCTGGCCCGCCCTGAACGTGGTCACACCTGATATCTTGTCGCGTGTCGATGCCACCCTGAACAAACATGCATTGACCGACATGCGGGAGAATATCCTGATTGCCCTGGCCGAAGCGCTGAACAACGTGGTGGAACATGCCTATGCCGGACAGTCTTTCGGGGCGATTGCGCTGTCCATCGTTGGCACGCCAGACGCGCTGCGCCTGCAGATCACGGATTGGGGCCGCGCCATGCCGGGCGGGTCTGTGCCTTGTCCAGACGCCCCTGATCCGGACAATCACGCCGAAGGCGGGTACGGGTGGTTCTTGATTCAGACCCTCATGTCAGAGGTGCGGTATCACCGGAGCGCCGGGTGCAATCAGGTGACGCTGATTCAGGCGCGCCCCGGAGGGTGCCAGCGCTGACAGGCTCAACACAATTATCGGCGAATTATTCAATAATTGTAGGCAATAAGCGGCATTTGGGGGGTGCTGTTCACGGATTCGCCGGCAATGTCGCACAATGGCCCCAATCGTTCCGAATTTTGGGCGCGGTTGCAGGTCAAAAGAGAAGGGTAGCTGCTTATAGCTTCACCTCGACGCCGTGCCGTTAATAGCCCCCACCCAGTGTGCGGCGTCGAGGTTACGTCTTTCCCCCCAGATCATCCATTTGACCTTGCCTCCGCACCGGTTACGTTCGCGGGCAAAGAGGGGGAGACACGTCATGCGAGATTTCCATTTGCCGGGTCGTTCCGCAGTCATGGCCGCCAATGGCCTTTGCGCAACGTCACACCCGCTGGCCGCTGAAGCCGCGATTGATATGCTCAAGCGCGGTGGCAATGCGGTGGATGCGGCCATTGCCGGTGCGGTCCTGCTGGGCCTGTGCGAACCGGCGATGACCGGGATCGGTGGCGATTGCTTCGTGATGGTCAAGCCTGCGGGAACCGAAGACATCGTCTGCCTGAATGGCTCGGGGCGCGCGCCCGCCGCCTTGTCCGGTGCCGCGCTGCGGGCCTCTGGGCTGGACAAGATGCCCTTGTTTGGCCGACCCGAGCCGATCACGATCCCCGGTGCGGTCGATGCGTTTTGCCAATTGTCCGACGATTATGGGCGGCTGGGGCTTGATGCCGTGTTTGCGCCCGCGATTCACTATGCAGAAGAGGGTGTGCCCGTGGCGCCGCGCGCCGGGTTCGACTGGTTTCACTACCATCAGAACCTGCACGGCGCGGCGCGGCAGTTTTACACCGATGGGGGCAACCCGCCCCAAGTAGGTGATCTGTTCCGCCATCCCATGATGGCCGAGGTGCTGCGCCGTGTCGCTGCCGAGGGTCGCAAAGGGTTTTACGAAGGTGAGGTGGCCGAAGACATGGTGTCATCGCTGCGCGCGATCGGCGGTGTGCACACGCTAGAGGATTTCGCCAACACGCGCTGCGACTACACCACCCCGATCAGCGGCACCTACAAGGGGATCGAACTGGTTGAGCATCCGCCAAACGGGCAGGGCGCAACGGCGATCCTCCTCAACAACATTCTTGCGCAATTCGATCTGCCTTCAATGGACCCGTTCGGGCTGGAACGCGCGCATCTTGAGGCCGAGGCGACCAAACTCGCCTATGACGCACGCGACCGGTTCCTGTGCGACATGGATCACATGACGCGGCTGGCGCATATGCTCGACCCGAAAACCGGCGAAAAGCTCGCGGCGTTAATCGACCCGACCCGCGCGATGCCAAGCGCACGGCCGTTGACCGAAGCGGTACACAAGGAAACCATTTACCTGACCGTGATCGACCGGGACCGCATGGCGGTCTCGCTGATCTACTCGGTGTTCAAGGATTTCGGCTCGGGTGTGGCGTCGGACAAATTCGGCGTGTTGTTTCAGAACCGCGGCGCGGGGTTCACGCTGGAAGAGGGGCACCCGAACGAAGCCGATGGCGGCAAGCGCCCGATGCACACGATTATTCCGGCCATGTTGCGGCAGAACGGCAAGCTGCTGATGCCCTTCGGCGTGATGGGCGGGCAATACCAATCCACCGGCCACGCGCGGTTTGTGACCAACTTCGTTGACTATGGCATGGACCCGCAAGTGGTGATCGACGCTCCGCGCTGCTTTAGCGAATATGGCGATATGAAGGTCGAGAAAGGCTACTCTGACGCGGTGCATCAAGGTCTGGCCGATCTGGGCCACACCGTCTCTGTCCCGGCCACGGGGATTGGCGGCGCGCAGGCCATTCTGATCCGCGACAACGGCGTGCTGGAAGGCGCGTCCGACCCTCGCAAGGATGGCTGCGCCATCGGGTACTGAACCTTCGGGCAGGTTGGAACACCTGCCCGACCTAAAGGAGCTCAGTAGCTGTATTCGCCATAGATGCGCGTCAGGTCGCCGTTCCAGTCGCCGTTGAAATGCTCAAGAAACTCGTCGGCAAGCGTCTGACCGCTTTCGACGCTTTCCTTGAGCGCGTTCAGGAAATGCGTCTCGTCTGGCACAAGCCCGCCCGCACCTGGGCGGGCGCGGGCCACGAGGCCTGCTTCGGCGATGTCCAGAACCTCTTTGGCCAGATCATGCATCTTGATACCGTTCACATTGGCCTGCAGCCCGTCAACCGAGGCCGCAACCCGCAACGCCTCGCGCGTCTCCGCATCCCAGCCCTTCACCAGATCCCACGCCGCATCCAGCGCGCCTTGATCATAGGTCAGGCCCACCCAGAACGCAGGCAGCGCACATAGACGCCGCCAAGGCCCACCGTCGGCCCCGCGCATCTCGATAAACTTCTTCACCCGCGCTTCGGGGAAAATCGTTGTCAGGTGGTCCGCCCAATCCGACAGGGTCGGCGTCTCACCGGGCAGCGCGGGCAGTTCGCCCTTCAGGAAATCGCGGAACGATTGCCCAAGCGCGTTGTGGTACACGCCATCGCGGTAGACAAAATACATCGGCACATCGAGCGCATATTGCACCCAGGCCTCGAACCCGAACCCGTCGTCGAACACGAACGGCAACATCCCGGTGCGATCATCGTCCAGATGCCGCCAGACACGCGACCGCCAGCTTTTGTGGCCGTTGACCTTGCCTTCAAAGAACGGCGACGTCGCAAACAGAGCCGTGGCCACTGGTTGCAACGCCAGTGCGACGCGCATCTTCTGCACCATGTCGGCCTCGGACGAAAAATCGAGGTTCACCTGAACCGTGCAGGTCCGGCGCATCATCGTGGTGCCCGATGTGCCGACCTCCTGCATGTACTTGTCCATCAGGGCATAGCGCCCCTTGGGCATCAACGGCATCTCGTCATGGGTCCAGATCGGCGCAGCCCCCAGGCCAATGAAGCCCACACCGATCTCGTCGGCGATGGATTTCACCTCGACCAGATGGGTGTTCACCTCGTCACAGGTCTGGTGAATCGTCTCAAGCGGCGCGCCGGACAGCTCCAACTGGCCTCCGGGCTCAAGCGAGATATTCGCGCCGTCTTTTTCCAGGCCAATCAGGTTGTCGGCTTCCATGACAGGCGCCCAGCCATGCCGGTCGCGCAGGCCACTCAGTACCGCCAGAATAGAGCGCTCTCCCTCGTAGGGCAGCGGCTTCAATGTGTCTTTGCAATACCCGAATTTCTCGTGTTCGGTGCCAATGCGCCAATCTTCCTTGGGCTTGCAGCCCTCGGCCAGGTACTGGGCCAACTGGTCGTGGTGTTCGATGGGCCCGCCGCCCGACTGCGGAATGGACATGGCGCGTCTCCGGTTTCTCTGCTCGACAATCGCGGCCAGCCTTGAGCCGATTTCTTCGGGGTGTCAATGCAAGCGGGCAATGCGTTGCTGAAGATCAGCCCTGCGCCAAAGCACAATGGGACGCGTGCCTTCCTGCCGCGAGACAGAGGCAACCCGCCCCGGACTCAGGCCCGGCAGGCTGGCAAACACATCGAACAGGACATCCGCGTTCTCGGCATTGACGGGAATGTGCAAAGCCGGTCCCGCGTCATGGGTGATGACCCAGGTTGCCGGGTGTTCTGTTGGGTCGAAATTCAGCGACGTGACGGCATCAAGATCCACCAAACCACCGTTCAGCGGGCCGAAATAGCCAATGCGCCGTTCGATCACCTGCACCACACCCGGTCCACCGCCGCCCAGCCGCGAGCGTCCTTTTTGCAGCCCGGCAAAGAACAAGGCGGCCCCAAGCAAGACGGCCAGATAGCCGATCCACGACAGGATCCCGGGCGTGACCCCAAAGCTCCAATAGACCCCAAGACCAAGGATCGCCGCTCCCACCAACGCTTCGCGCCAGCGTAGGATCACGTTTTTGGCACCGGGGCGCACAAAGCTCATCGGCCTCTCCCGTGGGGCGCAGCTCCGTCGACGGAGCTGCGGTTTTTGGTCGACCAAAAACCTGTCATGCCCAGTCTCCCAACGTCGATTGCCACAGGGTCAGCGCCGCAACAGCCGCCGTGTCGGCGCGCAGAATACGCGGGCCAAGGCTGAGCGCATGCGATGCCTCCAGCCCGCGCAGCCGCGCGCGTTCGTCGTCAGAGAACCCGCCTTCCGGCCCGATCAGGAGCGCCCACGGCCCCGGAACATCCGGCAAATGCCCGGTCTCGCCTGCCAGACGCTCATCGCAAAAGCCGATCTGACGGCTGGTGTCCCATCGGTCCAGAACCCGCTCCAGCTTGGTCAGGGCCGCGACCTCGGGCACAAAAGTGGCACCGCATTGTTCCGCCGCCTCAATCGCATGGGCCTGCAGCCGGTCCTGCCGGATGCGCTCTGAATTGGTGAAGGCGGTCTGCACCGGCAGGATGCGCCGCACACCCATCTCCACGGCCTTTTCCACGATAAAATCGGTGCGCGCTTTCTTGATCGGTGCGAACAGCAACCAAAGATCCGGGGGCAGGGATTGCGGTTGCGATTGCGCGCGGCAGACCAACACGCCCTTGCGTTTGCCAGCCTCGACAATGTCGGCCTGCCATTCGCCATCTGTCCCGTTGAACAGCGCCACATGTCCACCAACCGTCAGACGCATCACACCAAACAGGTAATGCGCCTGCTCCCGCGTCAGAGGGACGGCTTGTGCCGCCCCAAGCGGCTGCTCTACAAAAAGCCTGATCTTCGCACTCATGGAGCAACACATATGTCCGGCCCGCAGACAACACCAGACCAGAGCGGTCAGGTCTCAGACGCTGTGACCGGCAATTGGGTCGATACATACGCGCCGGACTGGACCCGCCCCTATCTCAGGTTGTCACGCGCGGACCGGCCGATTGGCACTTGGCTGCTTTATCTGCCGTGTGTCTGGGGCACGTTGCTGGCGATGTTTTTCACCGGCGAGATGCGGGTGTTCGATCTGTGGATCATCATTGGCTGTGGCATCGGGGCGTTTCTGATGCGGGGCGCCGGGTGTACCTGGAATGATATCACCGACCGCGATTTCGACGGATCGGTCGCCCGCACCGCGTCGCGGCCCATCCCGTCCGATCAGGTCACCGTCAAGAAAGCGCTGCTTTGGGCGGTGGTTCAATCGCTTCTGGCGTTTCTGATCCTGATCACATTTCCGTTGCAGGCCATCGTCTTGGGGATTGTCGCGCTGGTTCCGGTGGCCTTCTATCCCTTTGCCAAGCGGTTTACGTGGTGGCCGCAGGTGTTTCTGGGCATTGCGTTCAACTGGGGGGCCTTGCTGGCCTGGACGGCCCATACGGGCACGCTGCAATGGCCGGCGGTTGCATTGTACCTTGCGGGGCTGTCCTGGACGCTGTTCTACGACACGATTTACGCCCATCAGGATGTCGAGGACGACGCCCTGATCGGCATCAAATCCACCGCGCGGTTGTTCGGTGATCAGACCCCGAAATACCTGGCGTGGTTTCTGGTCATCACCGTGGCCCTGATGGGCTATGCCATCGTTCTGGCGGCTCCGCGTGGCGAGATTTTTGCCCTGTTGGTGGCACTTGCCGGGCCATGGGCGATGGGCTGGCATATGGTGTGGCAATTGCGGCGGTTGAAGCTGGATGATGGGGATCTGCTGGTGGCCCTGTTCCGATCCAACCGAAATGCCGGGTTATTGCCTGTGCTGTTTTTCGCCATCGCCCTGTTGGTATGATTGCACTCCTGCGCCCTGCGGCGTATCGCTGGGCCACCTGTTTCTGACGCGGAACGTTCATGCGCCTGTCTTCTGTCTTTATCGTTGTCGCGGCCTTCCTGGCCGCCGCTGTGCTTAGCCTTGCTGCCGCGTGGTTGTCGGCCGGCGTTGTGGAAGAAAGCTCTGAACGTGCGGTGCGCACCGAACTGGACCGCGATGCGCTGACATGGGCGGATGTGGACACCAACGGATTGCAGGTGTTCCTGATTGGCACCGCCCCGACGGAAGCCGCCCGGTTCCAAGCGCTCAGCGCGGCGGGACGGGTGGTGGATACCGCGCGCGTCATCGACCAGATTGATATCGAAGACGGAGACAGCATCGCGCCGCCCCGGTTTTCCATCGAGATGCTGCGCACCGATGACGGCATTTCCCTGATTGGCCTGATGCCCACCAGCACAGACCGCGCACAGCTTGTGGCCGATATCGAGCGCGCCGTTCCGAATACCCCGGTGGCGGACCTGCTGGAAGTGGCTGACTACCCCGTGCCCGACGGATGGAACGACTCGCTAGAATATTCCGTGTCCGTCCTGCGGGTGCTGGACCGGTCCAAGATCTCGATCGAAGCGGGGCGGGTGTCGATCAAGGGCGCTGTCGAAAGCGAAGACACCCGACGCCGTGTCGAAGCCGATCTGGCCCGTCGCACACCGGATGACCTGCGTCTTGCGCTGGAAATCACCGCGCCGCGCCCGGTAATCTCGCCGTTCACCTTGCGGTTCATCCAGGATGCCGATGGCGCGCGTTTCGATGCGTGTTCCGCCCCGACAGACGAGGATCGCACCATCATCCTCGAAGCCGCGGCAGTCGCGGGCATGTCAGGCAAGATCGACTGCCGTCTGGGGCTGGGCACACCCACCAGCGAATGGGGGGATGCGGCGGCAATGGGCATTGCCGCGATCAACGAACTTGGCGGCGGCAGCATCACCTTCGCCGATGTCGACGTCACGCTGTTTGCACTGGAAGGCACCGACCAGAGCCTGTTCGACCGCGTGGTCGGCGCGCTGGAAGCCGATCTGCCCGGTGTTTTCGTGGTCAAGGCCACCCTGCCAAAACCGCCCGCCGCCGAATCGGAAGGCATCCCGGAGTTCACCGCAACCCGGTCACCCGAAGGGGATGTGCAGCTGCGCGGCCGCGTGAACAGCGAAATCGCCCGCCAGACTGCTGACAGCTTTGCCCGTGCCGCGTTCGGGTCCAGCACCGTGCGCACCACCGCGCGGGTTGATGAAAACCTGCCCGCCTCTTGGGCGAGCCGCGTGCTGGCCGGTCTTGAAGCCCTGTCGCGCCTGTCCAACGGTGCCGTGCTTGTGACGCCGGACACCCTGTCGGTTTCCGGCAATACCGGAAACCAGAATGCGAGCTCTGAAATCGCCGGGCTGCTGGCCGAGAAGCTGGGCGATTCCGAGGAATACGAAATCTCGGTCACTTATCAAGAAAAGCTGGACCCGCTTCTGGGCATCCCGACACCAGAGGAATGCGAAGCCCAGATCGTCGAGATCATCGGCGACCGCAAGATCTCGTTCGAGCCGGGATCCGCCACGCTTGACGCCTCGACGCAGGATATCATGGATGAAATCGCGGACCTGCTGAAGCTGTGCGGTGACATTCCGCTTGTTATCGCCGGCCACACTGACAGCCAGGGCCGCGAAGTGATGAACCAGCAACTCAGCCAGGACCGCGCGCAATCGGTGCTCAACGCTCTGCGCGACCGTCGGGTGCTGACCTCCAGCTACCAGGTGCGCGGCTATGGCGAGGAACGTCCGATCGCCAGCAATGACACCGAGGAAGGCCGCGAGGCCAACCGCCGGATCGAGTTCAAACTTCGTCAACCGGAACCCATCCCCGAGACAGAGACGACGCTGGAGAGTATTGAACAATCCGCGCCAACGGGCGAAACAGCCGACAGCGACGGCGCAGAGGAATCCACCGATGAACAGAACTGAGTTTGTTATCACAACGGCGATCATTCTGTTTGTGGCGTTCTGCCTGGGCTGGTTCGCCAACTGGCTGGTCCACCGTTTCACGCGGGTCAGCCAGGCGGACATGGACCAGCTTGAGCGCATGAGCCAGGAACTGCACGAAGCCGAAGAAACCCGTGATCAGGCGATCACCTACCTGCAGCAGCGCGAAGCCGAACTGACCAACCAGCTTGCCCAGACCGAAGCAGAGCTGTCCGCCGCCATGGAAGGCCTGCGCGATGCGCGCCACGAAGCCGAGGAAATGCGCGCTTACGTGGAACGTGTGAACGCCAGCTGATTGCGTTCACCCGGGCTTTGCGTCACGCTTCCGGGATGAAACTCAAACTGCATCACATCAATCTCTGCTCCACCAACGTCCCGGCAATGGACAGCTTCTATCGCGACGTCCTGACCCTCGGAGATGACGATCCCGCCAATCTGCCGCCGGTCAATCAGGACAAGGGGCTGGTCGGCGATGTCTCGTTTGTCACGGACGGTGACATCCAGATGCACCTCACCCCGCGCGACGTGCTGAATTCGTTCCAGTCCGGACATGTCGTCAACCCGCTGGAACGCGGCCATATTGCCTATCGCACGGATGATATCGATGCGTTCAAGCAGCATCTCGAAGACAAGGGTGTTCCCTATTCTGACTGGGGCAGCGACGCGGTGAAGGGCTGGCACCAGATCTTCTTTTACGATCCGGACGGCAACGTGATCGAAGTTCACCAGATCATCGACACCCAGGACTGACCGCAAAGGCGTATTATGACCCTGTCCAATATCGGCCGTGTGCAATCCCCGCGTATCATCCGCATTGGTGGCGGCGTTGCTGCAGAGACGGCAGAGGTTCTGAACCAGCTTGGCCTGTCGCGCCCGCTGATTGTCACCGATACCAAGCTGGTCGCGCTGGGGCATGTGCAGACACTCACCGATATCCTGGACCGTGCAGGCATCCGCCACGCGATATTCGACGGCGTGGTCGAAGACCCCACCGATACCTGTCTCGACGCGGGCCTCGCTGCGTTCAAGTCAGGCGATTATGACTGTGTCATCGGGTTTGGTGGCGGCAGTCCGATGGACACCGCCAAGGCGATCAGCTTCATGTCCGTCAATCCCGGTCACGTGCGCGATTACAAGGCCCCGACCCAGATCGACCGCTGCGGCCCCCCGGTCATCCTGATCCCGACAACCGGCGGAACAGGGTCGGAACTCACCCGCTGGTGCGTGATCACCGACACGGTGCGCACCGAGAAATACAACCTCTCGGGCCTTGCCTGCGTGGCAACCGCTGCCTTGATCGATTGGACATTCACAACAACAAAACCGTGGCGCATCACAGCGGACACCGCGGTTGATAGCCTGACCCACGCGATTGAAGCCTATGTCAGCCGCAAGGCGTTTCCCTATACCGATGCGTTTGCGCTTGCCGCGATGCCTGCGATTGCTACGCATGTGCGCACCGCCTGCGCCGATCCTGAAAACGCCCAAGCGCGCGAAGCTCTGATGCTCGCGGCCTCTCAGGCCGGAATGGCGTTTTCCAACGCGTCGGTTGCGCTTGTCCACGGGATGAGCCGCCCAATCGGCGCGCATTTCCACGTCGCGCATGGCCTGTCGAATGCCATGCTCTTGCCCGAGGTCACGCGGTTCTCTGTCGATGCCGCACCCGACCGCTATGCCACCTGCGCGCGCGTGATGGGCTGGGCAGCGGACAGCGACAGCGATGGGGCCGCCTGCGGAAAACTGGTCGAGGGGTTGCACCGCCTGAACGATGACCTGAACGTGCCAAGTCCAAGCAGCCTTGGCCACGCGGCGGACCCGGAAAAATTTGCGCTTATGGCCGAACAGGCGCTTGCGTCAGGGTCACCGCAAAACAACCCGCGCGTTCCGACGGCGGACGAGATAATCGAAATCTATCAGCGTATCTGGTAAGTGTTCGACCCGAATTTGTGAACAATTGGTTAATAGGTCCGAACCGGACCAAATGTTTCGCGCGCGAAACATTTTTGAGCGGTTTGGCCGACGGCGAATGAACCCGGCGAACAGTTTGAGGTGAGAGCGGGCGGACAGCCCGCTGCCAAACCGGACTTATCTGCGCTTGCGTGATTTCTGTTTGCGCAAACTCCGTGTGCTGCGGGCATGGAACTCCGCCGGGCGCTTTCCGACCCATTCGAAAAACGCCCCCAGCTTGGGGTGCGCGCGCAATGCGGCGGGCGTGTTGTACTCGCGCGCCAGTTCAGCTTCGGTCAGGGTCGCGTGGATCTCATTGTGGCACATCTGGTGGATCAGGATTGTTGGCCCGCCTTTGCCGCCTTTCAGCTTTGGAATCAGGTGATGATGGCTTTGCTTCACACCCGGCGGGATCGGGCGCAGGCAGAGTGGGCAGATCGGGTCGGTGTCATCCATTCGGTTTTTCCCCCGGGCGCAGGCCTTGTGTGCGGGCGTGGGTGCGGGCATCAAGCTGTCACACCGCGATGAGAATTCAAGGGAATCGCCATGGACTTTGATCTGTCCGATCAGCCGCAAATCGTTCAACAGGCCGCGGGCTATGCGCAGCAGGGCTATGATTTGGCGATGACGTGGTTGCTGTCGCCCGCCGCATGGTCGCAATTCGCGCTACTGGTTGTGGCGTATCTGCTGGCGATTTACGTCACCCGCCGGTTGCGCGCGCCGCTGACACGCGTGTTGACCCCGCAGGACGGGGCGACGGATATGCTGTCCTCGGCGCGGCGGTTTCTGTTGATGGGGTTCCCACTTCTGTTGCCGCTTCTCGCCTACCTGTTCACCGGCATCGGCGAACAGGTCACGCGGTCGGTGTTCGGATCAGGTGCGGTGATCGCGTTTGGCAAACGCCTGTTCCTGTTCCTTGCCGCACGCATCCTTGTGCGCGAGATTATCAAGGACCCGTTCCTCAAGGTTCTGGGCCGCTACGTCCTGCTGCCTGTTGCGGCGCTGTATGCGCTGGGCCTGCTTGACGACCTGATCTTGCGCCTGTCGGAAACCACGATTGCCCTTGGCAATATCTCGTTTTCGGTGATGGCGCTGCTGCGCGGCCTGATCGCCGGATCGCTGCTGTTCTGGCTGGGGCGCTGGTCGAATGACCAATCTGCCGCCTACATCAACAAGCAAGAGGAAATGCGCCCCGCCACCCGGCAGCTCGCTGCGAAAGCGGCGGAACTGGTGATCTTTGGCATCGCGTTCATCGTGCTGATGAACATCATGGGCGTGCCGCTCACGTCGCTTGCGGTGCTCGGGGGGGCCATTGGTGTGGGCCTTGGCTTTGGCCTACAGAAAATCGCGTCGAACTACATCTCGGGTGTGATCCTGCTGCTTGAAGGGCAGGCGACCGTGGGTGACTACGTCGAGTTGGACAATGGCGAATCCGGCACCATCGTCAAAACCACCGCCCGCGCGATGATCCTTGAGACGTTTGATGGCCGCTGGATCGTGGTCCCGAACGAGGATTTCATCACCACCCGTGTGATCAACTATTCCGATCAGGGCAGTGCCAATCGCTACGAGGTGGATTTTTCCGTCAGCTATGACACCGACATCAACCTGATCCCCGACATCGTTGCAGCGGCCGTTGCGAAACATCCCGGTGTTCTGAACGACCCGGAACCGCCAGATGTCGAACTGCGCGGGTTCGGAGAGTCGGGCATCGACTTTGGCGTGGAGTTCTGGGTCAACGGCATCGACGACGGCAAGAACAAATACGCCTCGGACGTGCTGTTCCTGATCTGGAACGCGCTGAAAGAGAACAACATCGAAATCCCGTATCCCCGCCGCGTCATCGAAATGCGCACCGCGCCGGAGGCATGACCGACGCGCTGGTGATCGGGGGTGGACCTGCGGGCCTGATGGCGGCAGACGCTTTGCTGTCGGCGGGGCGCGCGGTGACGCTGGTCGAGGCGAAACCGTCGATCGGGCGCAAGTTTCTCATGGCCGGGAAGTCGGGGTTGAACCTGACCAAGATGCAACCCTTTGGCCCGTTCCTGTCGGCCTATGGTGGTGGCTTGGGGCAGAAGCCCGGCCTGCGCAATGCGTTGCACGCGTTCGATCCGGAAGCGGTGCGCGACTGGGCCGAAGATTTGGGGCAGGCGACCTTCACGGGATCAACGGGGCGGTTGTTTCCAAAGGTGATGAAGGCCTCGCCGCTCTTGCGTGCATGGCTTGAACGGCTGGATGGCATGGGCCTGACCCGCCACACCCGCTGGCGCTGGACGGGGTGGGATGCCAATGCCTGTCTGTTTGACACACCCGATGGTCAACGCGTGCTGACCCCGCGCGTGACGGTGTTTGCGCTGGGCGGGTCAAGCTGGGCGCGGCTGGGATCAGATGGCGCGTGGGCCGAACAGTTCGCTGCGAACGGGATCGGCCTTGCGCCGTTTCAGCCCTCGAATGCGGGTCTGTTGGTGGACTGGTCGGACCATATGGACAGGCATTTCGGCGCGCCTCTCAAGAACATCGCGCTTACCGCCGGGGGGCAGATCTCGCGGGGTGAGGTGGTGATCTCGAAACGCGGTCTGGAAGGTGGGGGGATCTACACCCTGACGCCACAGCTTCGAGAGGGGCACACGTTGCATCTTGATCTGGTGCCCGACCTGCCATTGGACACGGTCACGGCGCGGCTGGCCAAACCGCGCGGCAAACAAAGCTTGTCCAGTTTCCTGCGCAAGACGCTCAAACTGTCGTCCGCCGCGCAGGCCATGCTGCGGGAATTTGTGTCGCCGTTGCCGGACACACAAGCTGCGCTTGCGCAGGCCATCAAGGCCATCCCGGTGCGTCACGCCGGGTTGCGCCCGATGGATGAGGCGATTTCGACCGCCGGGGGGGTGTCGTTTGACGCGCTGGATGACGCGCTGATGCTGCGGGACCGGCCAGGGACGTTCTGCGCGGGCGAAATGCTGGACTGGGATGCGCCCACCGGAGGGTATCTGCTGACCGCCTGTTTTGCGACGGGCCGGTGGGCCGGTCGGCACGCTGCGGAGTTTAACCGCCCGTGACGTGACGTTCAGGCGTGACAGGTCAACTTGCTGCGTGGCACCAACGCCCAAAGGGAGACCGCCATGACCAGCTATCCAAACATGCTTGCCCCGTTGGACCTTGGGTTCACGACGCTGAAAAACCGCGTGCTGATGGGGTCGATGCACACGAACCTCGAAGAAACCGGCGACTGGAACCGCGTGGCCGAGTTCTACGCAACCCGCGCGCGCGGGGGTGTGGCGCTGATGGTGACGGGCGGCATGGCCCCGAACCGCGAAGGCGGGGTGTTTCCGGGTGCGTCGGGGTTGTTTACGGATCAGGACATCGCGAACCACCGGATCGTGACGGACCGGGTGCATGACGCGGACGGCAAGATCGCGATGCAGATCCTGCATGCGGGGCGCTATGCCTATGGCAAGGAATGCGTCGGGCCGTCGCCGATCAAATCGCCGATCTCTCCGTTCCCGCCGAAAGAGCTGGATGAGGACGGCATCGAAAAGCAGATCAGCGACATGGTGACCGCCGCGAAACGCGCGCAAGAGGCGGGGTATGACGGGGTCGAGGTGATGGGGTCCGAGGGGTACTTCATCAACCAGTTCCTTGTCACCCATACCAACAAACGTACGGATCGCTGGGGTGGAGCGTACGAGAACCGGATGCGTCTGCCCGTAGAGATCGTGCGCCGCGTCCGCGAGGCGGTGGGTCCGGAGTTCATCGTCATCTACCGCCTTTCGATGATTGACCTTGTGCCGAACGGATCGACCCATGACGAGGTGGTCCAACTGGCGCAGGCGATTGAGGGGGCAGGGGCCACGATTATTAACACCGGCATCGGCTGGCATGAGGCGCGCATCCCGACGATTGCCACATCCGTGCCGCGCGCGGCGTTTGCGTGGGTGACCAAGAAGCTCATGGGCAAGGTGGGGATTCCGATCATCACCTCGAACCGGATCAATACGCCCGAGGTGGCCGAGCAGGTGCTGGCCGAGGGCTGTGCCGACATGGTGTCGATGGCGCGGCCGTTCCTGGCCGACCCGCATTTCGTTGCGAAAGCGATGGCGGGCAAGGCGGCGCAGATCGCGCCCTGCATCGCGTGCAATCAGGCCTGTCTGGACCACACGTTTCAGATGAAGATCAGTTCCTGTCTCGTGAACCCCAAAGCCTGTTTCGAGACCGAGTTGAAAACTGAACAAACCGACAATGCCAAGCGCGTTGCGGTGGTTGGGGCCGGGCCAGCGGGCCTGTCCACGGCCATCACCGCGGCAGAGCGGGGGCATCACGTCACGCTATTTGACCGCGCGGACGAGATCGGCGGGCAGCTCAATATGGCGAAACAGGTGCCGGGGAAAGAAGAGTTCTGGGGTCTTGTCGATTGGTATCGCACGATGCTGGCTGAGACGGGTGTGACCGTCGCGCTGGGCAAAGAGGTGACAGCGGACGATCTGGACGGGTTCGACGAGGTGGTCATCGCCACGGGTGTGATCCCGCGAGATCCGGGGATACCGGGGCAGGATGGCGACAACGTTCTGGGCTATATCGATGTGCTGCGCGGCAAGGCGTCCGTTGGGGAAAAGGTTGCCGTGGTTGGCGCGGGTGGCATCGGGTTCGACGTGTCGGAGTACCTTGTCCACGAGGGCGAAAGCCCGACCGAGAATCTGCCGGAGTGGATGACCGAATGGGGGATCACCGATCCTGCGGACCAGCGGTCTGGCCTGTCGCCGGACGGTCCGCAACCGACGCCGCCTGCACGGCAGGTCACGTTGTTGCAGCGCAAGGCCGAAAAGCCGGGCAAGCGGCTGGGCAAGACGACCGGCTGGATCCATCGCATGAGCCTGATGATGAAAGACGTGCAGATGAAGGGCGGCGTGAATTACGAACGGATCGACGCCGACGGCTTGCACATCTCTTACGGTGAAGGGCGCGAGCGACCGGAGGTGATTGCCTGCGATACGGTTGTCTTGTGCGCGGGCCAGGTGTCCGACCGATCCCTCGCAGATGCACTGGAGGCGAAGGGCGTGCCCTGTCACGTTATCGGCGGTGCGGATGTGGCGGCCGAACTGGACGCCAAGCGGGCGATTGATCAGGGCACTCGGCTGGCGGCGGAATTGTAACGGAACGCAGGCGGGCCTGTTGCGTTAGTGACCCGAAGAGCAGCGCATGCGGCGCGGCTCAACGGTCCAGAACGTATAGGAGGCCAACCATGCCGAATATCGATAATGCCAAAGTCCTGATCATCTCGACCCACGGGTTCGAACAGTCCGAACTGGAATTTCCACGTGACCAACTGCGCGCCAAGGGCGCGACGGTACATGTTGCAACGCTGGACGGAGAGGCCGTGAAAGGCTGGAACGGCGATGATTGGGGCCGGATGGCCGACGCGGATGCCAAGATCGCGGATGTCTCGGCGGATGATTATGATGCGCTGGTGATTCCGGGCGGGCAAATCAACCCCGACATCCTGCGCACCGATCAGTCTGTGCTTGATCTGGTGAAGACCTTCCACAATCAGGGCAAAACCATTGCCGCCGTATGTCATGCACCGTGGGTGCTGGTGGAGGCCGGTATCCTGAAGGGGCGTAACGCGACGTCTTATCATTCGATCAAAACGGATGTGATCAATGCAGGCGCATCCTGGCAGGACAGCGACGTGGTGGCGGATCAGGCGATTGTCACCAGCCGCCAGCCCGAGGATCTCAAGGCGTTTGTCAGCAAGATCGTGGAAGAGATCGAAGAGGGCAAACACCAGCGCAAAGCTGCGTGACGCCTTCCAAAACGGAGAAGCCGGGCCACGCGCCCGGCTTTTTTTATTCGGTCACGGTGATGGTGATGCGGTCACTGACCACCGGCGGGCTGTGCGGCACGTGGAAATGATCGCCCAGCACAAGCTGGATCGTGTGTTCCCCCGGGTCGAGATCCAGCGAGACCTCGGTCTGACCACCGCCGAAGTGGATATGGTTGTCATCGCTGGGGATGCCGTTGGCCGCGATCTCGGCATCGCCTTCGGCCTCTCCGAACGGGGGGCGGTTGAGGTAGATGTGGTGATGGCCGGTATGGTCCTTTTCAACGCCGGCGGGGGCAACGCCCATGCCGCGCAGGCCGAATTTCACCAGAACCGGCGATGCAACGCTGGCACCGTCTTCGAGATTGATGATGTAAAGCTCTGCCCCGTCGGGGGCGGCCGTGTCGCTGGCGAATGAGGGCACGGCGGTGGCAAGCGCCAAGGCCGCGCCAAGGATGATGTGTTTCATGGCTTTCCTCCCTGAGCGGGGGAGGCATTTCGCGCCTCCCCCCACGTCAAGATAGGCGAAAAACACCAAAGGCCAAATGTCATATGAGGTGCCTCGTGCTGTTTCCGATTGCACGACACTGCCCAAGAAAACCCAGATATTGTCTGCGCAGCGCCCAAGTCGCGCCCGATTTAGACGACATACCGTCCTCAACAAATAACGAGGAATACGCATGGACCGTCTTACCGAAATGGAGGCCTTTGCCACGGTTGTGGATCAGGGTGGCTTCACTGACGCGGCGAAGAAAATGGGGATTTCCAAATCTGCCGTGTCAAAACACGTGTCCAGCCTTGAGGCGCGCCTTGGTGCGCGGTTGCTGAACCGCACCACGCGACGGGTGAGCCCGACCGAGATTGGTCTCGCCTATTACGACCGTGCGCGCCGTGTTCTGAACGATGCGGGGGAGGCGGATGCGCTTGTCACCTCGATGCAATCTGCGCCATCCGGCCTGTTGCGCATCTCTGTGGCCACGGATTTCGGGGTGAACCATTTGTCCCCGGTGCTGGGAGAGTTCCTGACGGATTTCCCGGACATCACGGTGAACATGGTTCTGAACAACCGTTATGTTGAGTTGATTTCCGAAGGCTTCGACATGGCTGTGCGTATTGGAGAGCTGGAAGACAGCACCCTGCGCGCGCGCAAATTGACCGAGACAACAAAGCGGATGATCGCGTCGCCGGGATATTTCAAGGAATACGGGCGTCCGCGCCGGATTGACGATCTGAATGAACACAAGTTGCTGCACTATTCGAACCAGTCGAGCGGCAATGTCTGGAAAGTGACCGCCCCGTCCGGCGAAAAGCGCCAGGTGCGCACCGCGGGCTGGTTGTCGGTGAATGACGGGCAATCCCTGTTGAACGCCTGTGTGGCGGGGCTGGGCATCGCCTATCTGCCGTCATTCCTGTACGCCGAGGCGATGGAGAAAGGGCTCGTCGAAGACGCGATCCCGGATCTGCCGGTCGACACGCAAGGCATCTATGCCGTTTACCCGCCGGGTCGGTTCACGCAGCCAAAGGTGCGCGCGTTTATTGATTTCCTCGTTCACCAGTTTGGCGACAAGGGTCCGCGCGACTGGTAATGACATCTTCCCTCGTCTGTTCGCAGACATCCTTACGCCCCGGGGCTCCTCCCTCCCGGGGCGTTTTTTTGTGCCGGATTCCGGGTTGCGGTGACAGGCTGGCGGGGGCAGTGTCTGCCGGTGTTTGACCCGGAGTGTTGCCATGCCGTTTACCCTTGCCACCTGGAACATCAATTCCGTCCGCCTGCGCGAAGGCTTGGTGGCGAAGCTGCTGTCCGAAGAAGCGCCGGATGTGCTGTGTCTGCAGGAGTGCAAAAGCCCGGTTGAGAAAATCCCCACGGAACAATTTGCAGCGCTGGGCTATGGTCACATGATCGCGCGCGGGCAAAAGGGGTATAACGGCGTTGCGATCCTGTCGAAGCTGCCCATCGAAGACGTGGGGGATCAGGATTTTGCCGGTCTGGGCCATGCGCGGCACGTGGCGGGGCGGTTGGAGAACGGGGTGACGATCCATAATTTCTATGTGCCTGCCGGGGGCGATGTGCCGGACCGGGAGGTGAACGAGAAATTCGGTCAGAAGCTTGATTACCTGACGGACATGCGAGACTGGTTTAAGGCTGAACGACCTGAGAAAGCCGTCTTGGTCGGCGATTTGAACATCGCACCGCGCGAGGATGATGTCTGGTCACACAAGCAACTGCTCAAGGTGGTCAGCCACACGCCGGTCGAGGTCGAGCATCTGGCCGAGACGCAGGACGCCGGGGGCTGGGTGGATGTGACCCGCAAGGATATTCCCGAGGGGATGCTGTATTCGTGGTGGTCGTACCGCGCGCGGGATTGGGATGCGGCGGATAAGGGCCGTCGGCTGGACCATGTCTGGGCCACGCCGGATATTTCGAACGCTGCGCATTCAAGCCGGGTTTTGCGACACGCGCGTGGCTGGGAAAAGCCCAGCGACCACGCGCCGGTGTTTGCGACATTTGATCTTTAGCCGCGGGCGCTCCGTCGACGGAGCGCACCAAACGCGTCGACGCGTTTGGTGTCAGGTTTTCACTAAGGCGGCGCGGGCCGTCTTGGTCAGGCGCACCTTTGCGTTGGGCCCTCTCGGATCAAGCGCATAGAGGTCGTTGCGCCGCTCCAGATACGTGCGCCATTGCTTGTCTGGCTGGTCTGAGATGCGTGTATTGAACTGCCTTGTCATGAGAGGGTTTAACGCTGTAAGCGGCAACCCATGTGGCGATGGTGCATGTTGTGCAATAATATGGCAGACATTACGGTCGAACTTGCTTGAGGGGCGTTGACCTTGCGCCTCGCAAGACGTGTCAGAAGATAAGGGCGATATCAGCTCCCTGAAGATGTGGCAGGCGTCTCGGAATGCGGGCGGCGCGACTGTTGTTCCAATGCCGACAACCATAATGCCGCGTTCTTTCAAAGAGTGGGCGAGATGTCTGAAATCCTGATCTGACGTGCCAATAACGACGGTATTGGTGCTTTCGGTCAGGGCTAGGGTTATTGCGTCAATACACAGCATGATATCGGTCGCATTCTTGCCGCAACCGGAACTGACATGTCGAAAGCCGGTGGTATCCTTCCAGTTGGGCGCATGGTCGTAATTTGTATAGACGCGTGACGTGTCGATACGCCCGAATTTCTTGGCATGTACAAGAATGGTTTCCGCCCAATCGGCGTTCAGATTGTCGCCGTCCACAAAAACGGCGACGCGTTTGGACGTGTCTTGGAATGTTGCGTGCTGTGTCATCTGTGCAGATTTGCGCAGCAGTTTGGCAAAACTTTGACGCCTGCTGGCTAGATCACGTCCGCATGTCCAAAAGCGCTTTTCTGCGCCGTGAGACGGTTTCGCGCCGGTCTTGCGCGCGGCCGACGCGGAAGCTGCGGGCGACGAAGTCGATGTGGTCGGCTGCGGCGTCAGAGGCTTTTTCGGACTGGCCTGCAATGATTGCGTTGGCGATGTCCTTGTGCTGTTGCAAGAGCATGTCACCGGTGCCGTCGATCGCGCGCAGGAAGTCGCGGTTGTAGAACACGTTGCGGGCCATCAACTGGTAGATCGCGGCCATGGTGTGCACCATCAGCGAATTGTGGCTGGCATCCACGATGGTGGCGTGAAAGCGGACATCGGCATCGCGGGAGGCGTCTGCATCTTCGGCCTCGTGCGCGGCTTCCAGCTGGTTGACGAGGTCGGCAAGCGCCTCGCGGTCCTCGGTGGTGGCGCGTTCGGCGGCCAGCATCGCGGCAAAGCTTTCCTGTTCTCGGCGAAATTCGAGGTAATCCTCGAAAGCGGTGACATGCCGAGCATACAGATTGACCAGCGCGGGTGACATGGCAGAGCCAATCAGCGGGGCCACGAAATTGCCTTCGCCGTGGCGCACGATGATCAGGCCGTCGTCCTCCAGCCGCTTCAGCGCCTCGCGCACCTTGGGGCGGGACACTTTCATCTCTTCCGCGAGCGCCCGTTCTGACGGAAGACGCGTGCCGTCCTTGAGCACACCGGACACGATCAGTTCCTCGATATGATGGATGATTGTGTCGGCAACCGATTCGTGGCCCACTGGACCAAACAGGTTTTTCACTGAATCCGGCATGTCGCTCCCAATGTCTGCAGTGCTTAGTGGTAAATTAAGTGCTCCTTTTGTGAATGCAACGTAAATGTCGCAGCTATGCGCACGCAGACTATCTGCGTTGTCCTTAAATCATATGTAAAACAATTATTTGGCGGAAAACATACTGTGCGGAATTCTGTTCAGCGCTGTTCGGCAATTCCCTGATTTTGATGCGATCGCAGGCCGAGTGGTCACAAAATCGTTGATTTGCTCAAGTGGTAAATAATATGAACCAACTCATCCCGGGATTGGAGCCCGGTGTTTTTCCCGGCCCCGCCGGACGACCCTGAGGAGGAAATATGAAAAACGTACTCACAAGCCTGGCCGTGGCCGCCGCTGTTCTGACAGCCCCTGCGGCGCAGGCGGCTGACAAGCTGCTGCTCAAGACCCCCATCGCGTTCTCGACAGCGCTTCCGGGGCTTGGCTCTCCGATCCCGCGCGTGGCTGAACAGTTGGACCTGATGTCCGGCGGCACGCTGCGCATGAAGGTGTATGAGCCGGGCAAACTGGTCCCGCCGTTCGAAATTCTGGATGCAGTCTCCACGGGCAAGATCAACTCGGGCTACACAACAGCCGGGTACTGGGCTGGCAAAATCCCGGCGGCCCCGCTGTTTTCGGCGGTGCCATTTGGCCCCGAAGCGGGCGAATACATGGCGTGGCTCTACTATGGCAACGGCATGAACCTGTACCAGGAGATGTACGATCAGGCGGGGTTCAACGTCCATGTCATGCCATGTGCGATCATCGCGCCCGAGACGTCCGGTTGGTTCGCGAAAGAGATCAACACACCGGCAGACCTTGAAGGTCTGAAGATGCGGTTCTTCGGTCTGGGCGGCAAAGTCATGCAAAAGCTGGGTGTTGCAACATCGCTCCTGCCGGGTGGTGAGATCTTCCCGGCGCTGGAAAAAGGCGCGATTGACGCGACCGAATTCTCCATGCCCGCCATTGATGCGCGCCTTGGGTTCCACAAACTGGTCAAGTACAACTACTTCCCCGGCTGGCACCAGCAGGCGACCGTGTTCGAGCTGATGATCAACAAAGACGTCTGGAACGAAGCCTCCGAGCAGCATCAGGCGATCATCACCAACGCCTGCAAAGCCTCCATGGCCGACAGCTTTGCCGAAGGTGAAGCGATCCAGCACGCGGCACTGATCGACAACGTTGAAAACAACGGTGTTGAGATGAAGCAGTGGTCTGAAGAAATGCTGGCGACATTCGAAGCGACCTGGGATGCGGTTGCCGAAGAAGAAGCGGCAAATGACGCATTCTTCGCCAAGGTTCTGGCCGACATGACCGAATTCCGGGACGGCTATTCCATGTGGAAAGAGAACGCTTTCCTCCCGCGCAAGTAAATTTGCGTAGCGGCGGCGATCCCGCGATGGGTCGCCGCCCCCTTTATTCGTTTTTCACTTTTTTCGGTTGGTAGACGCCGGGCCATTTCGCCCGACGAGGGACAGGAGGCACCGTGATGTCAGAGACAATCCAAGCCATAGAAGACCCGATTGAAACCTATGAGCAGATCCTTGAACACGAGGACAAGGACACTCAGGCGGTTGCGGTCGGGATTGATAAATTCGTTAAAGGCGTCGGCCACGTCGTGATGTGGGCCAACGTCTTTCTGATCGCGGCCATCGTCGCGCAGGTGCTGTTCCGCTACCTGCTGAACGAAAACTATCCCAAGCTGGACGAGTTGCAGTGGCACTTTTATGGCCTCGTGACGATGATCGGCATCTCTTACGCCTTGGTCACGGACAGCCACGTGCGGGTTGATATCCTGCATTTGCAACTCAGCCGCCGTGCGCAGCGGATTATCGAAGTGCTGGGCATCCTGACGCTGGTCGCACCCTTCCTGTATCTGATGGTCGATCAGGGGTGGGATTACTTCTATGAGTCGTGGCGCGTCGATGAACGCTCTGCTTCGCCGACCGGGCTGCCTGCGCGCTGGGCGTTCAAGGCGATCATCCCGATTTCCTTTGTTCTGCTGTCGCTCGCCGCATTGGCCCGTCTGATCCATGATGTGCATGCCTTGGCAACGGCAGGCGCGGAAGAGCGGCAGGGCAAGGACCTGCGCCTGATCCTTTGGGCGCTTGTTGGGTTTGCGGTTGTGGCCACCGCGCTGACCTTCCTTGTGCATACGACCGAGGAAAAGCTGGTCATCGCGATGTTCCTGACCTTTATCGCGCTGCTCTTCACCGGGTTCCCGGTGGCGTGGACGCTGGCCGGGACGGGCGTGGCCTATTGTGGTCTGGCCTACATGTTCGACAACGGCATGATGAACTGGACCGGGCTTGAGGAAACGCTGGTTGGTCTGGATTACCTTGCCCTAGGCGCAGTGGTGAACCGGGTCTACGCGACGATGTCGAACGCGGTTCTGGTCGCCCTGCCGATGTTTATCTTCATGGGGCTGATGCTGGACGAATCCGGTGTGGCCGAACGTCTGATGAATTCAATGCAGAAGCTGTTTGGCAAAACGCGTGGCGGTCTGGCGATCACGGTCACCATGATCGGCATCATCCTTGCTGCATCCACCGGCATCATCGGCGCGTCTGTTGTTCTGCTGGGCGTTTTGGCGCTGCCCACAATGATGGAGCAGAAGTATTCGCCAATGCTTGGCACAGGTGTGGTTGCGGCGTCTGGTACGCTTGGCATTCTGATCCCGCCGTCGATCATGTTGGTGATCATGGCCGACCAGATGGCCCTGTCTGTGGGTGATCTGTTCATGGCGGCGATGTTGCCGGGTGTTCTGATCGGGTTTCTGTACCTGACCTACATCTTCATCATCTCGGCCATCAAACCTGACGTGGCCCCAACACCCGAAGGTGCTGTGCGCCCGGATTGGAACGCGGTTCTGGATGTGCTCAAGGCGGTGTTGCCGACGCTTGGTCTGATCCTTGCAGTGCTTGGGTCGATCTTTGCAGGTATCTGTACCCCGACCGAGGCCTCTGGCGTTGGCGCATTGGGGGCGACGGCCTTGGCATTGGGATATCGCAAGTTGACGATGACCAAGCTGATCAATGTGCTGAAGTCGACCTTCAACACCACGGCGTACATCTTTGCCATCTTCCTGGGCGCGACCGTGTTCAGCTATGTTCTGCGCGAACTTGGTGGCGACCAGTTGATCGAAGACATCATTCTGGGTGCAGGTCTGGGTCCGAATGGCACGGTCCTGATGATCCTTGCGCTGGTGTTCCTGCTGGGTTTTGTCCTTGACTGGATCGAGATCACGCTGATCGTGCTGCCCCTGATGCGTCCGATTGTGAATGCGCTGGGTCTGGATATCCCCGGTTTCGGGGTGGTGGATGAGGCCGCGTTGGTCTGGTTCGTGATCCTTGTCGCGGTGACGTTGCAAACCTCGTTCCTGACGCCGCCGGTTGGCTTTGCGCTCTTCTACCTCAAAGGCGTGTGCCCTCCTCAGATCAAGCTGAGCCACATCTATCGTGGGGTGGTGCCATTTGTCCTGTTGCAGTTGACCGGGCTTGCATTGGTATTCTTCATGCCATGGCTTGCGACCTGGCTGCCGTCAGTCGCGTACTAAGCCTAAGGAAGGAGAAGACCGATGACGGACGACGACCTTCTACGTGAATTGCGCGAGGCTGTTGGGGCGAAACATGTCCTGACCGGCGACAAACAGACCGAGCGGTTCCGCAAAGGGTTCCGCTCGGGTGAGGGGGATGCGCTTGCCGTGGTCCAACCCGCAACCGTTCTGGAACAGTGGAACGTGCTCAAGGCCTGCGTGGCGGCGGACAAGATCGTCATCATGCAAGCTGCCAATACCGGGCTGACCGAAGGGTCAACGCCCAAGGGCAGCTATGATCGCGATGTGGTCCTGATCAACACCCGCCGCATGGATGCGATCCATACGGTGAAGGGCGGGGAGCAGGTGGTCAGCCTTCCGGGGGCGACGCTGTTTGCTCTGGAAAAGCTGCTGAAACCGCTTGGTCGCCAGCCGCATTCGGTGATTGGGTCGTCCTGCATCGGCGCGTCAATCATTGGCGGCGTGTGCAACAATTCCGGCGGGGCGCTGATTGAGCGGGGACCGAGCTATACCGAGTTGTCATTGTTCGCGCGGATCACCGAGGACGGTCAGCTTGAATTGGTCAATCATCTTGGGATTGCTCTGGGTGACAGCCCAGAGGAGATCCTGACCCGCGTTCAGAATGGCACGTTTACAGACGCCGATCTGGAGCCGACCAACAAGCGCGCGTCGGACACCGAATATCATCGCCGCGTGCGCGACGTGGATGCCGACAGCCCCGCGCGGTTCAATGCGGATAAGCGGCGGCTTTACGAGGCTGCGGGATGTGCCGGGAAACTGGCGGTATTCGCGGTGCGGCTGGACACCTATCCGATCAATACTGATGAGCAGACCTTTTATATCGGGACCAATGACCCCCATGTTCTGACCGATCTGCGGCGGCATATCCTGACCGCGTTCGACAGCCTACCGGTTTCCGGCGAGTACATGCAGCGCGAGATTTTCGACATCTCCGAAAAGTACGGCAAAGATACGGTGCTGATGATCGACTGGCTGGGAACGGACAAACTGCCCATGTTCTTTGCCATGAAGGGCGCGGTGGATGCGCGGTTGAACAAGTTCAAGCTGACGCGTGGGTTCACGGACAAGTTCATGCAGTTGTTCGCCAGCGTCATGCCCAAGGTTCTGCCCAAGCGCCTGACGGAATATCGGGATCGGTACGAGCATCACCTGATCCTGAAGATGCGGGATGGCGGTGTTGCCGAGGCGCGGTCGTTCCTCAAGGCGTTTTTTGCGGAGCGTGACGGCGACTATTTCGAATGCACGCCGCGCGAAGGCAAGATTGCCGGTTTGAACCGCTTTGCCGCCGCAGGGGCTGCGATTCGGTATCAGAACATCCATCAGGGTGAGGTTGAGGATATCCTTGCGCTCGATATCGCATTGAAGCGGAATGAACGCGCGTGGCTTGAAGACCTGCCGGCGCATATTTCGGACAAGCTGGTGTACAAGCTTTATTACGGGCACTTTTTCTGCCACGTTCTTCATCAGGATTACATCGTGAAGAAGGGGGTGGATGTGGCGGCGTTGAAGGCGGACATGCTTGATCTGCTGGACCAGCGCGGCGCGGAATACCCTGCGGAACACAACGTGGGGCATATCTATAAGGCCAAGCCGGACCTGGCGGATTTCTACAAATCCATTGATCCGACCAATTCGTTCAACCCCGGTATTGGCAAGATGTCGCGTTGCAAGCACTACGCGTGAATGATTGTTTAGCATTAAACCAATTTGTCATGCGCCGTGCGCATGGGCGGTATGCCGCCGCGCCACTGCCGCGAGGGAACCCGGCGTGCTAAACGGCGTTCATTCAGATGAGCCAAGCGTTTCGCAACTGGTTCAGCGATAAACTATGGGCCTTTAGGGCCTGACCAAGGGAAGAGGGATTATGAAAGACAGCCCGAACGATATTGACCCGGTCGAATCCCAGGAATGGCAAGACGCGATTGAAGACGTGATCCTTCGGGATGGCGCGGATCGTGCGCATTACCTGCTCGACAAGGCGGTGCAACAGGCGCGCGCCAATGGTGCAAAGCTGCCGTTTTCGGCGACCACGCCGTACCAGAACACGATTGACCCGGATGACGAAGTAGACATCCCCGGCGATACGGAAATGGAATGGCGCATCCGCACCATCAACCGCTGGAACGCGATGGCGACTGTTGTGAAGCGCAACAAGGTCAGCAGCGAATATGGCGGGCATATCGCGTCCTTCGCTTCGTCAGCGGCGCTTTATGACATTGGGCTCAACCACTTCTGGCGGTCGAAATCCGCGATCCACGGTGGTGATCTGGTGTTCTTTCAGGGCCACGTGATCCCGGGCATCTACGCGCGCTCGTTCATGGAAGGCCGCATCAGCACCGAACAGCTTGAAGCGTTCCGGTCAGAAGTTGATGGCGGTGGTCTGAGTTCTTACCCGCACCCGTGGCTGATGCCGGATTACTGGCAGTTCCCGACCGTGTCGATGGGGCTGGGTCCGCTCATGGCGATCTACCAGGCGCGGTTCATGAAATACATGCACAACCGGGGCCTGATTGATGCCGCCGATCGCAAGGTCTGGTGCTTCCTTGGTGACGGCGAAATGGACGAACCGGAAAGCCGGGGCGCCATTGACCTTGCCAAGCGCGAGGGGCTCGACAACCTGATCTTTGTTGTGAACTGCAACTTGCAGCGTCTTGACGGCCCGGTACGCGGCAATGGCAAGATCGTGCAAGAGCTTGAAGGTGACTTCCGCGGTGCCGGTTGGGACGTGATCAAGCTGCTTTGGGGCAAAGGCTGGGACGAGCTGCTGGAACGGGATACCTCGGGCAAGCTGCGGCAGTTGATGGATGAAACCGTCGATGGCGATTACCAGACGTTCAAATCCAAAGACGGCGCGTATATCCGCGAGCATTTCTTCGGCAAATACCCGGAAACAGCGGCATTGGTCGAAGACTGGACCGACGATCAGATCTGGGCGCTGCGCCGGGGCGGGCATGACCCCAAGAAGGTGTACAACGCCTTCCTGCGAGCAACGCAGGCCAAAGGCAGCCCGACGTGCCTGTTGATCAAGACGGTCAAAGGCTACGGCATGGGCACCGCTGGCGAAGGTCAGAACACGACCCACCAGCAGAAGAAAATGCAGCTCGATCAGCTTAAAGCGATGCGGGATCGGTTCCAGATTCCTGTCACCGACGAAGAGCTGGACAAGGACATCCCGTTTGTCAGCCTGAACAATGCGCAGAAGGCCTATCTGGCGGATCGGCGCAAGGAATTGGGCGGTGAGTTTCCCAAACGCGACTGGCGTGATGCGCCAAAGCTCGACATTCCGGCGCTCGACAAGTTCAAGGGACAGCTTGAAAGCACAGGCGACCGTGAAATTTCGACCACGATGGCCTTTGTCCGCATCCTGACGACGCTGCTGCGCGACAAGCAGATCGGCAAGAACGTGGTTCCGATTGTGCCCGACGAAAGCCGCACCTTCGGGATGGAAGGATTGTTCCGGTCGGTTGGGATCTACAACCCGATGGGTCAGCAATACACGCCGCAAGACCGCGATCAGATGTCCTACTACAAGGAGTCGGAATCCGGTCAGGTGCTTCAGGAAGGCATCAACGAAGCGGGCGCGATGGCGGATTGGATTGCGGCGGCGACGTCGTATTCGAACCACGGCGTGCCGATGATCCCGTTCTTCATCTACTATTCGATGTTCGGCTTCCAGCGGATCGGCGATCTGGCTTGGGCCGCAGGCGACAGCCGCGCACGTGGGTTCATGCTGGGCGGGACTGCCGGGCGGACCACGTTGAATGGTGAAGGCCTGCAGCACGAAGATGGGCACAGCCATATCCTTGCCAGCACCATCCCGAACTGCATCAGCTACGACCCGACCTTCAGCTATGAAGTCGCGGTCATCGTGCAGAACGGCTTGCAGCGGATGTTTGCAGATCAGGAAGACGTCTATTTCTATCTGACCCTGATGAACGAGAACTACCAACATCCCGAGATGCCGATGGGCGCGGAAGAAGGAATCATCAAAGGTCTCTATCGTTTCTCGAAAACCGCAAAACCGGGCAAGAAGCATGTGAACCTTCTGGGCTCCGGCACAATCCTTGTTCAGGCGATGAAGGCGGCGGAAATGCTGAAGGAAGATTTTGGTGTCACGTCCGACATCTGGTCGGCCACGTCGCTGAACGAATTGGCCCGCGATGGTCAGGATTGTGTCCGTCACAACCGCCTGAACCCGCTCAGCGATCCAAAAGTGCCTTATGTCACGCAGCAGCTTGAGCAGGCCAAAGGCCCGATCATCGCCGCGACCGACTACATGAAGAACTATGCTGAACAGATCCGTGCCTTTGTGCCGGGCCGCTTCACAGTTCTGGGTACCGACGGTTATGGGCGGTCTGACAGCCGTGTGAACCTGCGCCGGTTCTTCGAGGTCGACGCGAACCACATCGCGGCGGCGGCCATGGTGGACCTCTACCAAGAGGGTGCCGTGACCGAGAAAGACCTCAAGACCGCTCTCAAGAAATACGACATCGACGGCGACAAGCCGAACCCGCGTCTCGTGTAAGGCCGGGGAGGAGAACAAGACTATGACGACTGAAGTAAAAGTTCCCGACATTGGCGATTTTGACAATGTCCCGGTTGTGACCGTTCTGGTCAGCGTGGGTGACACGATTGCCGAAGAAGACCCGATTGTTGAACTGGAATCCGACAAGGCGACGATGGAAGTCCCATCCTCCGCTGCGGGTGTGGTGAAAGAGATCAAGGTTGCCGAAGGCGACAAGGTGTCCGAAGGCTCTGTGATCCTGATTGTCGAAGGCGACGGCGCGGCAGCAGCCCCGGCCGAAGCGCCCAAGGCCGAAGCCCCGGCAGCCGCACCAGCAGCAGCCCCAGCGGCGGCTCCGGCCCCCGCACCTGCCCCGGCCAAGACAGATGCCGGGTTCGGCAAGGTCCACGCCTCCCCCTCTGTGCGGGCCTATGCGCGCCGGGTTGAGGTTGATCTGGCCACCGTCAACGGATCGGGCCGCAAGGGCCGTATCCTGCGCGAAGACGTGGAAAAGGCTCTGAAAGCGGCGACCGTTCCTGCGGCCGCAGCCGGTGGTGCCGTGTCTGGCGGCATGGGCATCCCGCCCATCCCGGCGGTCGATTTCTCCAAGTTCGGGCCGATCGAAGAGATCGAAATGCCCCGGATCAAGAAAATCTCTGGTCCCGCGCTGCACCGCTCCTGGCTCAACATCCCGCATGTCACACACAACGACGAGGCGGATATTACCGAGCTCGACAAGTACCGTAAGGAAATGGACACGATGGCCAAGGAAAATGGCTATCGCGTGACCCTGCTGTCCTTTGTCATCAAGGCGTCGGTGTCTGCGTTGAAAGAGCATTGGGAGTTCAACTCCTCAATCCACCCGGATGGCGACAAGCTGATCAAAAAGGACTTCTACAACATCGGTTTCGCGGCGGACACGCCGAACGGTCTGATGGTCCCTGTGATCAAGGACGCCGACCGCAAAGGTCTGGTCGACATCTCGAAAGAGCTGATGGAGCTGTCCAAGGCTGCCCGTGAAGGCAACCTGAAGTCCAAGGACATGCAGGGCGCGACCTTCACGATCTCGTCGCTGGGCGGCATTGGCGGGACCAGCTTTACGCCCATCGTGAATGCGCCCGAGGTGGCCATTCTGGGCCTCACACGGTCCAAGATGGCCCCGGTCTGGAACGGCGAAGAGTTTGTACCGCGCCTGATGCAGCCCCTGTCGCTGTCCTACGATCACCGTGCCGTCGACGGCGCCTTGGCCGCGCGGTTCTGCGTGACGCTCAAGACGCTGCTTGGCGATATGCGCAAGTTGATGTGGTAAGGGGGCGATCTGATGGACATTAAAGTACCCGATATCGGGGATTTCACGGACGTTCCCGTCGTCTCGGTTCTGGTCAGCGTGGGCGACACGGTGGCCGAAGAGGACCCGTTGCTGGAACTGGAATCCGACAAGGCCACGATGGAAGTCCCATCGCCCGCCGCAGGTGTGATCAAAGAGATCAAGGTCGGCGAAGGCGACAAGGTGTCGGAAGGCACGGTCATCATGGTTCTGGAAGGCGCGGATGCGGGTGATGCGCCTGCCGAGGCACCAAAAGAGGCGGCTCCCGCTGCGCCGACGGCTGTTGCCGCGACGGGCACAGCCACCGGCCAAGGCGACATCCATGCCGAAGTCGTCGTTCTGGGATCTGGACCCGGCGGCTATACGGCAGCGTTCCGGGCGGCGGATTTGGGCAAGAAGACCGTTCTGATCGAGAAGTATCCCGATCTGGGCGGTGTCTGCCTGAACGTGGGTTGTATCCCGTCCAAGGCGCTGCTTCATGTGGCCAAGGTGATCACCGAGGCCGAGGAAATGGGCAGCCACGGGGTCAGCTTTGGCAAGCCAAAGATCGACCTTGATGAACTCCGCGACTTCAAGAACAGCGTCATCGGTCAGTTGACCGGCGGTCTGGGTGGTCTGGCCAAGGGCCGCAAAGTGACGACCGTGCAGGGCTATGGCCGCTTCACTGGCCCGAACATGATCGAGGTGCAGACCGACGATGGCATCACCAAGGTCAGCTTTGACCAGTGCATCATCGCCGCCGGTTCCGAGCCGGTGCAACTGCCCTTCATACCGCATGACGACGAGCGGGTGATCGACAGCACGGGTGCGCTGGAACTGCGCGACATTCCGAAGAAGATGCTCATCCTTGGCGGTGGCATCATCGGTCTGGAAATGGCCTGTGTGTACGACGCCTTGGGATCGAAGATCTCGGTCGTTGAATTCATGGATCAGCTGATGCCGGGGGCGGACAAGGACATCGTCAAACCCCTGCACAAACGCATCGAAGGTCGGTACGAGAACATCTGGCTCAAGACCAAGGTCACGGCGGTTGAGGCGCAGAAGAAGGGTCTCAAGGTCACGTTCGAGGATGCCAAGGGCGACACGTTCGATGAAACCTTTGACAAGGTGCTGGTCGCTGTTGGGCGCAAGCCGAATGGCAAGCTGATTGATGCCGAAAAGGCCGGTGTGGCGGTGGATGATCGTGGGTTTATCGCCGTGGACAACCAGCAACGCACAGGTGTGCCGCATATCTTTGCGATTGGTGACGTGGTGGGCCAGCCGATGCTGGCGCACAAGGCTGTGCACGAAGGCAAGGTCGCTGCAGAGGTTTGTGCGGGTCACAAACGCTTCTTCGACGCGCAACTGATCCCGTCGGTCGCTTACACCGACCCGGAAGTGGCATGGTGCGGCGTGACCGAAACGCAGGCCAAAGCAGACGGCATCAAGTACGAGAAAGGTGTCTTCCCCTGGGCGGCCTCCGGCCGGTCCCTGTCAAACGGGCGCAATGAGGGCATCACCAAGCTGCTCTTTGATCCCGAAGATGAACGGGTCATCGGCGCGTGCATCGTTGGCACCAACGCGGGCGATCTGATCTCGGAAGTGGCGCTGGCCATTGAGATGGGCGCGGATGCGACGGACCTTGGTCACACGATCCACCCGCACCCGACGCTTTCGGAAACGGTGAACTTCGCCGCCGAGATGTTCGAAGGCACGATCACTGACCTGATGCCGCCGAAGAAGCGAAAAGCGTGATCTGAGAGTGTCCCTTCGGGACGCTTTAAAAAATGAGTTGGGGGGCTGTCGGCCCCCCAAACCCCCCGAAGGTATTTCTGAAACAGAGAAGCTCTGGACGCCTTATTTCAGGAAGACGCGCAGCACGGCAAAGACCACGGACGTCACGGCCATCGCTGCAAAGATAAAAGCGAGCGGCAGGAACAAGCTTTC
Source organism: Marivita sp. S6314 (assembly GCF_023015985.1). GTDB lineage: Bacteria > Pseudomonadota > Alphaproteobacteria > Rhodobacterales > Rhodobacteraceae > Marivita. Next base: position 19,305 of record NZ_JALKAO010000008.1, on the reverse strand, counting down.
CTGAACCACACCGTCGTCACTCACCCGCCCGCCAAAGAACATCGCTTCAAGTGTGCCGCAGAGAATGGCGAGCACGGTGAAGCCAAGTGCAAGTTTCAGGATCGGTTTGGGTGTCATAGCGAAAAAAGCCCCCGCATGTGCGAGGGCCTTTTGTTATATGCCAAGAAACGGTTGTGCAATGCGCGGGACCAAACCTTTGAATTTCAAAGGCGCGTCCGTCACGGCGAGGCAGATGCAGTCTTCCGAAATGTCGGCGACCGGGGTGTGATGCACATCCTCGCTCGCGATCTCGATATCGCCGCGGGCGAAATATCCGTCATCGTCCTGGAACGCCCCTTTCAGAACCAGCGTCAGTTCGATGCCGGTATGGCCGTGGTCGGGGATTGCAGTTCCCGCAGGGATGTAAAGCAGCCGCGCACTGGCCTCGGAAGATGTGGGTAGAACGGCTTGCTTTACACCCATGCCAACGGGACGCCATTTGACGTTCTCCAAGCCACCGGCCACGTAATCTGCCAGCGGCGCTGGCAGAATGCTGTCATTTCTTGAGGCCGGTGTCGGACGATCCGTCACAGCGCTGTCCTGCGCGTGGATCATGTTCAGCACCGCGTCCAGACTGCCCGGCGACAACATGGCTGTGTCGCACGTATCAAGCACGGCGCCCCCAACCGCGTCATAGGCATCAAGCGAGGCCCGGCATTCATCACATAACGAGATGTGTGTCGCGACGATCAGGTTCACGGCTTCCGGCAGATCGCCAGCAGAATATGCCATCAACAGGTCGTCTGTCAGATGATGTTTTACAGTCATATCGTTCATCACTTCAGCGAATGACGCAGTCGTTCCAGCGCCAATCGGATGCGGGATTTGATCGTTCCCAAAGGGAGGCCGGTTTGCTCTGCGATTTCGCTGTGCGACAGGTCTCCGAAATAGGCTTTTTCGATCAATTCCCTTTGTTTCTCTGGCAGGTCGCGTAACGCGCGACCCAATTGCGCACTCTCCTGTTGGAGCCCAAGGACATCTTCCTGATCGGGTTCCGCTTCGGGCCCCCATGGCAGGTCTTCGGGTTCCGGACGTCTCTGCTTGCGCAGAACGTCGATTTTCTTGTTCCGGGCAATGGTGAAAATCCATGTTGATGGACTTGCCCGTGACGCATCGTAGAGATGCGCCTTGTTCCAAACCGTCACGAGCACTTCCTGCGCGCACTCTTCTGCCAGTGCGGCATCCATTCCCGTTTTCATCAGGAACGCTTTTACGCGGGGGCCAAAGTGTTGAAACACCTTGATGAACGCGCCTTCGTCCCGGTTATCCCGGATCCGGCACATATCATCGACCCACAACGCAACGTCGTTATGCATTCCGTCGTTCAAAATTCTGCTTCCAGCCCTTGTGTCGTCTTTGGAGTCGCGCATCTTCAGCCCGTTGGCAACAGGCGTCGGGTCGCAGTCCGAAAGAAGGGCGTCCGCCGAAATCATACAAGGGATACGCCGCCACACCGGGTTTGGATCACAGAAATAGTTTTTTCTTTTTGCATCCGATTGCCCGGTCATGCCGTAAACCAAACTAGACACCTAGAAGAGCGAGACCACTATGCCTTTTGAAGCCCGCGCCAGCGCACCCAAGAAAATTGCCGTCATCGGCGCAGGGATATCGGGATTGGGGGCCGCACATATGCTGTCCGAAGACCATCACGTCACCTTGTTCGAAGCCGAGCCACGGCTGGGCGGGCATGCGCGGACGATTATGGCGGGGAAAAACGGGGATCAGCCGGTGGATACCGGGTTTATCGTCTTCAACTATGCCAACTATCCGCACCTGGCCGCATTGTTCAAAGCGCTGGACGTGCCTGTCACGACAAGCAACATGAGCTTTGCGGCCAGTTTTGACGACGGGCGGTTCGAATATGCGCTGGCAACGCTGGGGTCCTTGTTTGCGCAGAAGCGCAATGCGCTGAACCCGAAGTTCCTGCGCATGTTGCGGGACATCGTGAAATTCAACAAACATGCGCTGGATGCGACGCGTGACCGGAGCCTGAGCCTTGGGGCGTTTCTGGACGAGCTGGGCACCGGTGACTGGTTTCGGGATTACTATCTTCTGCCATTTACCGGCGCGATCTGGTCGACGCCGACAGACAAGGTCATGGACTTTCCGGCGCACGCGCTGGTGCAGTTCATGGAGAACCACGCGCTTTTGTCCTATACGGGGCAACACCAGTGGTACACGGTCCAGGGTGGGTCGATTGAATATGTGCGCCGGTTGGAAACATCCTTGAGAGCGCGGGGTGCCGTGCTGCGGCTGGGGGCCCCGATTGATGGGGTTCGGCGCGACGGCTTTGGGGCCGAGGTCAAGGCGCAAGGCGGCGAGTGGGAGCGGTTTGACGAAGTGGTTTTTGCCACCCACTCGGATGACAGCCTGCGGCTGCTGTCGGATGCGTCGCCGTTGGAGAAAAAAGCACTGGGGGCCATCAAGTACCAACCCAACCGGGTTGTGCTGCACGCGGACGCTTCAATTATGCCAAAGCGGCGGAAGTGCTGGTCATCGTGGAACTACACCGAGAGCGCCAGGAAAGAGATGAATACCATTGATCTCACCTACTGGATGAACAGCCTGCAACCGATCCCGGAGAGCGATCCGCATTTCGTGACGCTGAACACCGCGCGTCCGATCCGGGAAGACCTGATCTACGACGAATGCACATTGCGCCATCCGGTCTATGACCTTGAGGCGCTGGATGCCCAGCACACCATGCGGGACATGAACGGCACGAACCGCACGTGGTTCTGTGGCGCATGGATGAAGAACGGCTTTCACGAAGACGGATTGTCGAGCGCGGTCGATGTTGTCGACGCGATCCGCGCCCGCAGCGCAGTTGCCGTGGCGGCGGAATAATGACCGGCGTCGATCATATCATCGGCCACACCTATCACGGGCGCAAAGGCGGTATCGACAACGCATTTCGGTACTCCATTGATTACGTGATGCTGGATGCCGAAGCCAAGCTGAAGACGCCGTGGCTGTTTTCCCGCAATGGTGGCAACGTCTCCAGTCTGCATGACAGCGATCATGGGGGCGCGCCGGGCGAAGGTACGGGGGCCAGATGGGCCCGCGCCGTGCTGGAAGCGCATCAGGTGCGCGCCAGCGGTGCGTTAATGCTGCTTGCCCAGCCACGGGTGCTGGGACATGTCTTTAATCCGGTGTCCTTTTGGTTGGCCCATGACGACGCGGGTCACCTGATTGCGGTGATTGCAGAGGTGACAAACACCTTTGGTGACCGCCATTCCTACTTGTGTCACAAGCCGGATGGATCGCCGATTGCATCGACCGACCGGTTGCAGGCGACAAAGATCTTTTACGTGTCCCCGTTCCAGCCGGTTGAAGGGGGGTACGAGTTTCGCTTTGACATCCGCCCCGACAAGATCGGGATCTGGATCGATTACACCCAAGGAGCAGGCGGGTTGATCGCGACACTCACAGGGCCGCGCAGGACGATCAGCAATGGGTCGATCCTCTGGTCTCTGATTCGCCGCCCGCTGGGGTCGCGCCGGGTTCTGGCGCTGATCCACTGGCAGGCGCTCAAGCTGTGGTGGAAGGGGTCGAAATACCGGACACGTCCGGAACCACCTTTGGAAGAAGTCAGCCGCTGATGGCTGCCGTTCGGCAAAACCTTGGGGGGTATGCCCTCTTTGCGGCTGTGCTCGCAGCGGCGGGTTTGCCGATCTATATTCATGCGCCGAAATTTTATGTGGATGAATACGGCGTGAGCCTTGCCGCGCTGGGCACGGTCCTGTTCGTCCTGCGCCTGATCGACGTGGTGCAGGACCCGTTGCTGGGCAAATTGGCCGTGGCGGTGCGCCGTTTTCAGTGGATGGCGATTGCGGTGACACTTGCGGTGATGGGGCTTGCCATGATCGGGCTTTTTGCCGTGACGCCACCCACCAATCCGGTTTTGTGGTTTGCGGTGATGCTGACGCTGGTGTTTTCGGCGTTCAGCTTTCTGACCATCAACTTCTATGCGCGCGGTGTGCAAAAGGCGGATGCTCTTGGTGGTGAGACCGGGTATCTGCGGCTGGCCCGCTGGCGCGAAACCGGCGCGCTTTTGGGTGTTTGCGTGGCATCGGTGATGCCGTCAATTTTCCTTGCGCTGGCCTGGCCCGAATTCGTGTCTTACGCACTGGTTTTCGCGCTGGCCTGCGTTGTTGCGGGTGTCGCGATGCACGTGGAGTGGCGCGGCAGCACGATTGAGCCCTCTGCCGGGTTCGGGGTTGTGCTGCAAGACAAGATCTCGCGGCGGTTGCTGCTGATTGCATTGGTCAACGCGGCCCCGGTCGCCGTCAGTTCAACGCTGTTTTTGTTCTTCGTCGAAAGCCGTCTGGACGCGCCGGGGTGGGAAGGGCCGTTGCTGCTGTTGTTCTTCGTTGCGGCGGCCGCAGCCGCTCCGATGTGGAGCGCGCTGGCTGAACGGATCGGGGCCAAGCGCACGCTGCTTGCGGCGATGGTTTTGGCCATCATCGCGTTCAGCTTTGCGATGATGCTGGGCACCGGTGATACGGTTCTGTTCGCCATCATCTGTCTTGCGTCCGGTGCGGCGGTGGGCGCAGATCTGACGTTGTTGCCCGCCATCTTTGCCAAGCGGATGGAGACAGTCGCGCCCAGCGCGGCCGAAGGGTTCGCGCTTTGGGGCTTTGTCTCCAAGTTCACATTGGCCTTTGCGGCCATCGCCCTACTTCCGATCCTGGAAGCCAGCGGTTTTGTCTCGGGACCAGACAATTCGGAAACCGCTTTACGAACACTGACACTACTCTACGCAGGGGTGCCCTGCGCTTTGAAACTGGTGGCGATCGGCCTTCTGGTCGCCACGCCTATTGGGAAGGAATGACGTCATGGAGACAGTCTTTCTTGTACTTCTCGGGGCGAGCCTGATGGCGGTTTTGGGTTATCTCAAAAGCCGCTATTTCGGGTTCGCCGGCCAATCCCCGAACGACTACGCCGACGCGGGCGGTGAGCCGTTTGACCTGCGGACACATCTTGACGGACCGATTGTCTGCGAAGGGGTGATCTACGGGCCAACCGGGCGCGTGACGTCGCGCTTCGTGGGTGATTTCGAAGCGGAATGGAGTGGCAATCGCGGTGTGATGAAAGAGCATTTCACCTATTGCAACGGCGATGAGGTGCACCGCGAATGGAACCTGACGCTGGGCAATGACGGACGCATCCGCGCAACCGCATCGGATGTGGTGGGCGAAGGTGCCGGCATCCAGAGCGGGCCAACCGTGCAATTGAAATACAAATACCAACTGCCCGAAAGCCAGGGCGGGCATGTTCTGGACACCACGGACTGGATGTATCTTGCGCCCAATGGAACCATCGTGAACCGAAGTCAGTTTCGTAAATTCGGGATCAAGGTCGCAGAACTTGTGGCGACAATGCGAAGGAAGGAAGTGGCGTGAGTGATTGGGCGGGCAAAAAATACTGGTTGGTTGGTGCGAGCGAAGGTTTAGGCGAGGCGCTGGCACATAAGATGAGCGCGGCTGGCGTGCATCTGATCCTGTCCGCCCGAAACGAAGACAAGCTGCACGCGCTGTCAGAGGCCTTGCCAGGGCGGGCCGAGGTTGTGCCGCTGGATGTGTCGGATGGCGAGTCGGTCAAGGCGGCAGCCGAGGCTGTTGGCGATATTGACGGCATGGTGCAACTGGCCGGTGTGTATTGGCCGTTCGGGGCGTCCGACTGGGACGCAGAGCAGGCAAACACCATGGCTGACATCAATTTCACGGGCGCGATGCGCCTTGTGGGCGAAGTCGTACCAAAGTTCGTTGCGCGCGATTCCGGGCATATCGTTCTGACCGGGTCGCTGTCCGGGTTCCGGGGGTTACCAAATGCGGCGGCTTATACGTCGTCCAAGGCCGCGGTGATGACACTGGCGGAATCACTTTACGCGGATTTGTGGCGCACCAACGTCAAAGTGCAACTGGTTAACCCCGGTTTCATCAAGACGCGTTTGACCGACAAGAACGATTTTTCGATGCCGTTCATTATGGAACCGGAACAGGCGGCGCAGGAATTTTTCGAACATATGAACACCGATAACTTCAAGCGCAGCTTTCCGACGGTGTTTTCATGGGTGTTCCGGGGCAGCCAGTTTTTGCCGGATTGGCTCTACTACCGGCTATTTGCGTAAGATCAAAGCGGCGTCGCTGACTTCGCTTCATCCTGAGTAAAAAGGGATGGGAGAGTCGCCATGGAAAAAATCAGTGCCAACAAAGTCGCCGCCGTCATCGTGATGGCCCGGGAGCTTAGCCGCGCCGAAGGTGAAATGCGCGGGTTCATCGACCGCATGGACGAGGAAGAACAAGCCGCGCTTGTGTCGATCATGTGGATCGGCCGCGGGGCGTTTGACGTCGATGAATGGGACGAGGCGTATGCGACCGCTGTGAATGAGGCGACCACGCCGACGGCGGATTACCTGATCGGAACACCGCACCTGGCGGATCATCTGGAAGCGGGATTGGATGCGTTGGGCATTTCTGCGGTGGACGAAGAAAACCAGTTGATGTGAGAACGGGCGTGGAAGGGTGTGTGTTCGCTGAGACTTTTTGGCGCCGCGCGTACACCAGAATTTAATAACGAGGGCTCAGAATCTTCGTACGAAGATTCTGGGGCATCCCCAAAAAAAATTTATTCAGGCGCGTTACCTCAACGCCCGCCCCTTGAGAATTGCATCCGGCCCGAAACGATCCCGGATCGCATCCGTCGCCCGTTCCGCTCTGGCGCGTTGGACGCCTTGCGGGTCAAGCAGATCACCGGACACATCCGCACCTTCGGCAGGGCTGAGATCGCTGATCCCGGCCCCCAAGAGCCGATACGGCCCTTTGTCATCCACCTGATCAAACAAGGCCCGCGTCGTGCGGTACATCCGGTCGGCAATCTGGGTGGGGTCGGTCAGCGATGTGCGCTTTGTGATGAGCGTGAACTTGGACGTTTTGAGTTTCAGAGTCACAACACGCCCCGCCAGCCCCTTGGCCTTGGCGCGGTCCGACACCTTTTCGCACATGCGCCACAGATGCCCATCCAGCAGATCGGGATCGTTGGTGTCTTCGTGGAACGTGGTCTCGTTCGAGATTGATTTCATCGGAGCATGGGCAGAGACGCGCCGATGGTCCTGACCGCGCGCCAGGTGCCACAGCCGGTCCCCCATGCTGCCAAATCGAGCGGTGAGATCCTGTCTGTCCCAGCGATACAAATCGTCGAAGGTCCGGATCCCGGCTTTTTCAAGCGACTCTTGTGTGGCCAGACCAACGCCCCAGATCAGGCGCACCCGTTTCGGGCGCAGGAACGCTTTGGTTTCTGCCTTTCCGATGACCGAAAACCCGCGCGGTTTGTCGAGGTCGGACGCGATCTTGGCGAGAAACTTGTTGTGGCTCAGCCCGATCGACCCCGTCAGCCCCAGTTCTTCGCGCATGCGTTTGACCAATCGTGCAAGCATCACCGCCGGCGGATGCCCGTGCAGGCGCGCGGTGCCGGTCAGGTCAAGAAAGGCCTCGTCCAGTGACAGTGGTTCAATGGACGGTGTCAGTTCCTCCATCAATCCCCGGATCGCCTTGGAGGCTTCGGCATACGCGGCCATGCGCGGTTTGATGATCACCGCGTCCGGGCACAGCTTGAGCGCCTGAAACATCGGCATGGCAGAGCGCACACCCCTGATCCGGGCCACGTAACACGCGGTCGATACAACGCCGCGCCGACCGCCGCCGATGATGACGGGTTTGTCCGCCAGATCCGGATTGTCACGCTTTTCGACCGAGGCGTAGAACGCGTCGCAGTCCATATGCGCAATGCTCAGATCATACAGTTCGTCATGCGCCAGAACGCGCGGCGACCGGCAAACGGGGCAGCGTGGCGTGGTCTCGAACTCGGTCAGGCAATCACGGCAAAGGGCGGGCATCAGCTTGCGTCATTGTTTACACATCCCACATATAAGGGAACACGCCGCACTCTACAGGTGATATTTCGCAGCAAACAGACGAAGGGCCGCGCAGATGGATATCGAAACGCTTTTAACGGATCTGGCCGGTGGGGACATCGTGACCCTGCTTCTGGCAGGCTTTATCATCCTGTGCCTGTTTCTGGCCATTCGCATTGTGCCACAAAGCCAGAAATTCGTGGTGGAGCGCTTTGGGCGGCTGCGCGTTGTCCTGGGTCCAGGCATCAACTTTATCGTGCCGTTTCTGGACCGCGTGGCGCATAAGATCTCGATTCTTGAGCGCCAGTTGCCGAACGCCACGCAGGACGCGATCACCAAGGACAACGTGTTGGTGCAGATCGACACAAGCGTGTTTTACCGCATCCTTGAGCCGGAAAAAACGGTGTACCGGATCCGCGATGTGGATGCGGCGATTGCCACAACCGTGGCCGGGATCGTGCGGGCCAATATCGGCAAGATGGACCTGGACGAGGTGCAATCGAACCGCGCGCAGTTGATTGGTCAGATCAAGGAAAGCGTCGAGGATGCGGTGGATGACTGGGGGATCGAGGTTACCCGGGCCGAGATTCTGGATGTGAACCTGGATCAGGCGACGCGCGATGCGATGCTTCAGCAATTGAATGCGGAACGCGCGCGCCGTGCGCAGGTGACCGAGGCGGAAGGTCTGAAACGGTCGGTTGAATTGCAGGCGGATGCGGATCTGTATGCGGCGCAGAAAGATGCCGAAGCCCGCCGCGTTCTGGCTGATGCCGAAGCGTATGCCACGCGGGTTGTGGCCGAAGCGATCAAGGAAAACGGGCTTGAAGCGGCGCAGTATCAGGTGGCGCTCAAGCAGGTCGAAGCGCTGGCAAAAATTGGGCAGGGCGAAGGGTCACAAACGATCATCGTGCCTGCTGACGCGGCCGATGCCTTTGGCAAGGCGTTCCAGATGCTGAAAGGGCGTGTGTGATGGCGTGGTGGACGGAATGGTGGATCTGGGCGGCAGCGGCAATCGTGCTTGCCGTGCTGGAGGTTTTTGTTCCCGCCTACCTGTTTCTGGGCTTTGCAGGCGGTGCGGCGATTATTGCCGGGTTGTTTTGGTTCGGAGGTCCGTTTGCGGCATGGATGGCTGCAACTTTGCCGGTCACGCTGCTGGCATTTGCGGTTGTGTCATTGGCAGCGTGGCTGGTGTTGCGTAAATCGCTTGGCGTGCAGCGCGGCCAGGTCAAGACATTCGACCATGATATCAACGATTAGGTGATGGCGCTGGCCGATTTCGGGGGCGCGAAGCTCATCCTGTTCATCGGGCCAAGAATTGTTGTGATCGAACGCGATCATGCCGATGGCATCCCTTGGCCCGGCTATCTTGATCTGCCTGGCGGCGGGCGTGAACAGGACGAAAGCGCCGAGGCCTGCGTTTTGCGGGAAGCTCAGGAAGAAATTGGTTTGCAGCTTGACCCGCGTGATTTGGTCTGGTGCGCGCAGCTGAATCGAGGTGTGTTCTTTGCGGCGCATCTTAAGGCGCACCGCGAGATGGATATCGTGTTCGGGTCAGAAGGGATCGGATGGGCCTTGATGACGCCGCAGGACTACGCGACGCATCCCAAAGCCATTCCCCATTTTGCCCGGATGGTCAGGACGTACCTGGCCACGCGTGCGTGAGTCGTGTTTCAAAATGCAGATCAGGCGGCTTGCATCTCGGTCACGATGGCCTGTGCCGCCGCACGCGGATCGTTGGCCTGCCAGACGGGGCGTCCGACGACGATATGATCCACCCCATTTGAAATCGCGCCGGCCGGTGTCGCCACGCGCTTTTGATCGCCAAGATCGGCCCCTGCGGGGCGCACACCCGGTGTTACGATCAATCGTCCGGTTGCCTCGGGCAATGCGCGGATCATGGCAGCTTCGTTGGGCGAGGCGATGACGCCGTCCGCGCCCGCGTCGAATGCGCGGCCCGCGCGGGTCGTGACAAGATCCGGGATGTCGCCGGTTTGGATCAGGCTGTCGTCGAGGTCCTGCCGGTCAAGAGAGGTCAGGATGGTGACAGCAAGGATTTTGAGATCGGAGCCGGAGGCACCTTCTTTGGCGGCGCGCACGACATGGGGGTCGCCGTGGACTGTCAGAAAGTCGAGATCGAATTGCGCGAGCCCACGTACGGCGGCTTCGACCGTCGCGCCGATGTCGAACAACTTCATATCGAGGAAAATGCGTTTGCCGTGGTCCTGCTTCAGTTCATTTGCCAAAGCGAGCCCACCGCCGGTGAGCATTCCGAGACCGATTTTGTAAAACGAAACCGTTTCGCCAAGCTGCTGGGCCAGTTGGAGACCCTCAAGCGCGTTGGGAACATCAAGGGCTACGATCAGGCGATCATCGGACATTAAGGCAACTCCTGTCAGGCAAACCTGCGCCTTCTAGGCGTGGCCGTGCCCTGTGGTCAAGCCGCGCGGCCCAAAACCGTATCAAGCAGGCTTGGCCCTGAGAAAAGCGCATCGACAAGCTCTTCCTGAACGCTTGGGCGATTTTCCTGCCGAAACTCGAACCGACCGCTGTGTCGTTTGCCAATCGCGGCCTGGATCAGCGCGGGGCGCAATGCCTCGAACGGGGTCGAAATCGGACCAGGCACCTGAACCACGTGACCGGTGGTGACACCGTCCTTTTCCAGCGTGACATTTGCTTCGAACATGCCGGTTTCCGCGTCATGCGTGATCTGCGTTGCGTTTGCCTTGTACCACATGAGACTGCTCTTTGTTGTTGGTTCTTAGGTAAATGGGGAACGCCAGACGCGTTCAAAAGGTTCCCCGGACGACTTTTTCGTCGCATCTGATCACAAGCTCTTGAAGCCGGGCGCGACCGTTTCCATCTTCTTACACGAAGGCCCGTACAGAGACCTGCTGCCAAGCGGGGGTTTCACGAAAATGGGCGCTTAGCAGAAGGAGAATGCCATGAACTTAGAGAAGTTCACGGAGCGGTCGCGCGGTTTTATTCAGGCTGCACAAACGATTGCGATGCGGGAAAGCCACCAGCGGTTGGCACCCGAACATATACTCAAAGCACTGATGGACGACGATCAGGGGTTGGCGACCAACCTGATCACGGCCGCCGGTGGTGCGCCGCAACGCGTGGTGCAGGCGCTGGATGGCAAGATTGCCAAAATCCCGAAAGTGTCCGGCGATGCGGGGCAGGTCTATCTGGATTCCGCCACGGGCAAAGTGCTCGATGAAGCGGAAAAGATCGCGAAAAAGGCGGGGGACAGTTTTGTCCCGGTCGAACGCATCCTAATGGCGCTTGCGATGGTCAAAAGCCCTGCAAAAGAGGCTTTGGAAGCGGGTGCTGTGAATGCGCAGGCCTTGAACACTGCAATCAACGATATTCGCAAGGGGCGGACAGCGGATTCTGCGTCGGCAGAGGACCAGTACGAGGCGCTCAAGAAGTTCACGATGGACCTGACGGAGCGGGCGCGCGAGGGCAAGATCGACCCGATCATCGGCCGCGACGATGAAATCCGTCGCGCAATGCAGGTGCTGTCGCGTCGTACCAAGAACAACCCTGTTCTGATTGGGGAACCGGGCGTGGGTAAAACCGCGATTGCCGAAGGCTTGGCCTTGCGGATCGTCAATGGCGACGTGCCTGAATCCCTGCGCAACAAGCGGCTTTTGTCGCTCGACATGGGCGCGTTGATTGCGGGTGCGAAATATCGCGGGGAATTCGAGGAACGGCTGAAAGGCATTCTGTCCGAAGTCACGGCGGCGGCGGGTGAGATCATCCTGTTCATCGACGAAATGCACACGCTTGTTGGCGCGGGCAAGGCCGATGGCGCGATGGATGCGTCGAACCTTCTCAAGCCTGCCTTGGCGCGGGGCGAATTGCACTGTGTGGGTGCGACGACACTCGATGAATACCGCAAACACGTTGAAAAAGATGCGGCTTTGGCGCGGCGGTTCCAGCCTGTTGTGGTGCAGGAACCGACGGTCGAGGACACGATCAGCATCCTGCGCGGGATCAAGGAGAAGTACGAACTGCACCATGGTGTGCGGATTTCGGACAGTGCCCTGGTGGCGGCGGCAACCCTGTCGCATCGCTATATCACCGACCGTTTCTTGCCGGACAAAGCCATCGACCTGATGGACGAAGCGGCAAGCCGTCTGCGGATGGAGGTTGATTCCAAGCCCGAGGAACTCGACGCGCTGGACCGTCAGATATTGCAATTGCAGATCGAAGGCGAAGCGTTGCGGCTTGAGGATGATCAGGCGTCGAAAGACCGGCTTGAGAAGTTGGAGAAAGACCTGTCCGAGTTGCAGCAGCAATCGGCAGAGATGACGGCCAAATGGCAGGCTGAACGTGACAAGCTGGCGGGCGCGCGTGAGATCAAGGAGCAACTTGATCGCGCACGGGCCGAGTTGGAAATCGCCAAGCGTGAAGGCAATCTCGCCAAGGCGGGGGAGCTGTCTTACGGCGTAATCCCGCAGCTTGAAAAGCAACTGTCCGAGGCCGAAAGCAACGACGACGATGTCATGGTCGAAGAGGCCGTGCGCCCCGAACAGATCGCGGGTGTGGTCGAGCGTTGGACGGGGATTCCCACGTCCAAGATGCTGGAAGGCGAACGCGAAAAGCTGCTTCGGATGGAAGATGGTCTGCACAAGCGGGTGATCGGTCAGGAACAGGCGGTGCGGGCGGTTGCCAATGCGGTGCGCCGTGCGCGGGCCGGTCTGAATGACGAGAACCGTCCTTTGGGATCGTTCCTGTTCCTTGGCCCCACCGGCGTCGGGAAAACCGAGCTGACCAAAGCTGTGGCTGAGTTCCTCTTTGATGACGACAACGCGATGGTGCGCATCGACATGTCGGAGTTCATGGAGAAACACGCGGTTGCCCGTCTGATCGGCGCGCCTCCGGGTTATGTCGGCTATGACGAGGGCGGCGTGTTGACCGAAGCGGTGCGGCGGCGTCCGTATCAGGTTGTGCTGTTCGACGAGGTCGAAAAGGCGCACCCGGATGTGTTCAACGTGCTGTTGCAGGTTTTGGATGATGGCGTGCTGACCGATGGTCAGGGGCGGACTGTGGACTTCAAGCAGACGTTGATCATCCTGACGTCGAACCTTGGGTCGCAGGCGTTGTCGCAACTGCCTGACGGGGCGGACCCGTCGCAAGCCAAACGTGACGTGATGGACGCGGTGCGGGCGCATTTCCGGCCCGAGTTCCTCAACCGTCTGGACGAGACCGTCATCTTTGACCGCCTCAAGCGCGAGGATATGGCAGGGATCGTCGATATCCAGATGGCGCGGTTGCTCAAGCGGTTGGCGGCGCGGAAAATCGACCTTGAACTGGATGATGGTGCACGCAAGTGGCTGGCCGAGGAAGGCTATGATCCGGTGTTCGGCGCACGGCCTTTGAAGCGGGTGATCCAGCGTGCTTTGCAGGATCCGCTGGCTGAAATGTTGCTGGCCGGGGATATCGCCGATGGGGATCTGGTGCCTGTGACAGCGGGGGCCGAAGGTCTGATCATCGGGGATCGCGTGGCGGCGTCAAACCGTCCGCGCCCGGATGATGCCGTGGTTCACTGACCAACCTGATAATGAACATCAAAGGGCCGCCCTGAGGCGGCCCTTTGTGGTTTCTGTCAGGTGGCTTTAGCTGTCCGGCAGAATGACCGTGTCGATGACGTGGATGACGCCATTCGATGTTTCGATGTCGGCTGTCACAACCGACGCTTCTTCGACTTTCACACCGTCGTCGAGATCGATCATCACGTTCGACCCCTGTACGGTTGCGGCTTCCATGTCGTCGGTCAGGTCAGTGGACATCACTTTCCCGGGCACAACGTGGTAGGTCAGGATTGCGACCAGCTGGTCCTTGTTTTCGGGCAGCAGCAGGTTTTCAATGGTGCCTTCCGGCAGCGCGGCAAAGGCCTCATCAGTGGGCGCGAAGACTGTGAACGGGCCATCGCCTTTCAGCGTATCGACCAGATCGGCCGCCTGTACGGCAGCGACGAGCGTTTCGAACGATCCGGCTTCGACCGCTGTGTCGACGATGTCTTTCTTCATGGAGCCTGCGAAGGCGGTTGTTGCCATCAGAGCGGCGGCGGCGGTGACGGCGAGTGTTGTGTTGCGGAACATTATGTCGTCCTCCTGAAACAAGTTGGATACCTCGCTGGTATCTACAGGGTTAAACGGGACAGACTCCGCTTTAGATCACCGGGGATTTCCGCCGGTGGGTCTTGACGGCACGTTAATGCCGACTAAGCCAGAGGGTTTCACGCAATCAACTGAAATTCTTGTTATTTCACGTGATTGATGTGTCAGTCAGACAGGCCGATTGCGGCGCGGGACAGGTCGTCCAGAAGGGTCTCAACCTTCTTCATTGCGCCGTCCGGGAAGGTGCGGAAACCAATGGTGGTCATGTCCGGCGTTTCGGGGCGGACCATCACAAAGATGTCGTAGGGGCAGTAGACGATGTTCATTGGATCATCTTCCATCACTTCGCGCGAAATCTTGGCCGAACAAAAGCTGTAGATATCGGCTTTTTCGTACAGAACGACATCAGAGCCCACATCCATCCGGGTGCGTTCCAGCATGTCACCGGTGTGGCTGACGCTGTCGATGACCAATCCCGCGTCAAGAATTGCGCTTTCCAGACCGAAGGTGATATCGTCAAAGGACTGGTCGGTGTCGTAGGTCACGATATCTGCTGCCGAAACAGCCGATGTCGCAAAGGTCAGGGCAAGTGTAGTCAGCAAGCGTTTCATGGCGCATCCTTTTGTGGCAGCGTATCGACACGAAAGATGTGTCCCGCCAACAGTAGTGCGAAACGACACTCAAATGCAACGAATTGAATATGAGGTCCTCATGGGCGTAGCCATGTATGCGTTGAACTTTCTGGCATTGCTGTTTGTCGGGGCCATCGGTCTGGCGGCGCTGGTGGGCATCATCCTGTTCGTCATTGATCGCACCCAGACCGAGGACGCCATTCGCCGCAACTATCCGGTGCTGGGGCGGTTTCGTCATATCTTTTCGACTTTGGGCGAATTTTTCCGGCAGTATTTCTTTGCCATGGACCGGGAAGAACTGCCCTTCAACCGGGCGCAGCGCGAATGGGTCAAGCGGGCGGCGGATGATCATGGCAATACGGTTGCCTTTGGATCGACGCGCAACCTGAGCGTGGTCGGCACACCGATTTTCGTGAACGCGCCGTTTCCGCCGGTGGACAACCAGTTTGCCAGTTCAGAGCCAAAAGTGATCGGGGCCGGGGCCCGGGTGCCCTTTACGGCCCGGTCTTTCTTTAACCTGTCGGGCATGAGCTATGGCGCGATTTCAAAACCGGCGGTGCAGGCGCTGAGCCGGGGCTGCAAACGGGCCGGGATCTGGATGAACACCGGGGAAGGGGCGTTGTCGCCGTACCACCTTGAAGGGGGCTGCGACATTGTCTTTCAGATTGGCACGGCAAAGTACGGAGTGCGCGACGCCGAAGGAAAGCTGGACGAAGACAAGCTGCGCGCGATTGCGGCGCATGACACCGTGCGCATGTTCGAAATCAAGCTCAGCCAAGGGGCCAAGCCCGGCAAAGGGGGAATCCTGCCTGGCGAAAAGATCACGCCCGAGATCGCCAAGATCCGGGGCATCGAGGTGGGCAAAGACAGCATTTCCCCGAACCGCCACGAAGAGGTGGACGACTGGGACGATCTGCTCGACATGATTGCGCGGGTGCGGGAGGTGACGGGCAAACCCACGGGGATCAAGATGGTGGTCGGCTCCGAAGACGGCGTCGCGGGGTTGTTCACGGCAATCTCGGAGCGCGGTGCCGCGTCTGCACCGGACTTTATCACGTTGGACGGGGGCGAAGGCGGAACCGGTGCGGCACCCATGCCGCTGATTGACCTCGTGGGGATGAGCATCCGCGAGGCGCTGCCCCTGGTGGCCAATCTGCGCAACGCGCATGGGCTTCGGGATCGGATCGCCCTGGTGGCCAGCGGAAAGTTGGTCAATCCCGGGGATGTGGCCTGGGCGTTGGCGACAGGCGCGGATTTCGTCACCTCGGCCCGGGGGTTCATGTTCGCGCTGGGCTGTATCCAGGCGCTCAAGTGCAACAAGAACACCTGCCCGACGGGGATCACGACCCATGATCCACGCTTTCAGGAAGGTCTTGTCGTGGCCGACAAGGAAACCCGCGTGGCCAATTATGCCAAAGAGATCGTCAAAGAAGTTGAAACCATCGCCCATTCCGTCGGCGTGGCCGAACCCCGCCTGATGCGCCGCAACCATGTGCGGGTGGTGCAGCCGGATGGACGCACGATCCTGATGTCGGATTTGTGGCCGCAGTCGGCGGCGTAAGGCAGGCGACGCGGTTTCGTCGCCTGCCATCTGTCATGCCGCGTTGGACAGCCGAAGCTGCGTCATCTTCAATGCCGCCTCTCCGGCCTCGCGGCCCTTCAGGACAAAGTGGTCGCGGTAGATGCGGGTGTGATGCTCGGTCTCTTGATACTGATGCGGGGTCAGGGAGACGGACAGAACCGGCACATCTGTTTCAAGCCCGACCTGCATCAAGCCATTGACCACCGCCTGCGCGACGAAATCGTGCCGGTAGATGCCCCCATCCACGACAAACGCCGCCGCCGCGATGGCACCGTAACGCCCCGTTCGCGCCAGATCGCGGGCCAAGAGCGGCATTTCGAACGCGCCGGGCACATCAAAGACATCAACCTGGCTTTCGGGAACAACCTCCAGAAACCCAACCAGCGCCTGATCGACAATGTCGTGGTGCCAGCTGGCCTTGATAAAGGCATATCGGGTGTGTGTCATTTCGGATCTCCTTTCACAGTGACACGTCACCCAAGGCGATCACATGCAGCCCGGACCTGCGGACAGGTTGGTTGCACATTCTCTTTCATCCGGACTGTGACCGTCGGCTCAGGAATTGCACCTGATCTGCTTGACCCTTTCTGATCGAAAGGCGCTCGCGGGCTTACGGATTTCGCCGCTTACCGCCGGTGGGGAATTCCGCCCCGCCCTGAGAACATGGCATCGGTCGCAGACTTGAAGCCTGTTCGCAAGACGTGGTGTTGCGCGCGGGCCCAGAAAATGCGCGCATCGCAGAGCGGGATGTGCCACTGTCATCCGCGATTATTCAGGAGAACGTCATGCCGTACCCAGAGTTTATTGAGTCCTTTCCCGCCCTTGATGTACCGTTTCCAGAGGACGTTGTGCAGACCAATGTGATCCGTTCTGATCACGGGCTTGTCGCGTTCTTTACCTTTGACAAGGATATGGAGCTTCCTCCCCACGCCCACGGTGCCCAATGGGGGACTGTGATCGAGGGCGAGATCGAACTCACAATCGGCGGTGTGACCAAGACGTACCGACCCGGCGACAGCTATGACATTCCCGCCGGTGTGGAGCATGGCGCACGGATCAAGGCAGGGACACGTGCGATCGACGTCTTTGCAGAGGCCGACCGGTATCCGGTCAAAGCGTAGCCGACCTCAGTCGCAAACATTTCAACACCCTTACACCAATGTGAGCCGAGTTGCTTTGGTCCGGGTGCATGGCCCCTCTATATCCAGAGAGAACGATAGACAGAGGACGACATGGCATATCGCTGGAAAAACACGCTGACGGCTGACGCGGTGACCCCTTACTCGGCTTTCCTGAACCGCAGGCAATTGATGGCGGGTGCTGCGGCTGGCGCGATAGCGGGGGCACTTCCGGTGTCAGCCCGCGCGCAAGAGGCGTTGGAGCCCAACACCTGGGAAGAGATCACCACCTATAACAACTACTACGAGTTCGGCACCGGCAAGGAAGATCCGGCGCGCAATGCGCATCGTTTGACCATTGACCCCTGGACCGTGCGGATTGACGGGCTGGTCGACAAGCCGGGCGATTACAGCTTTGCCGATATCCTGTCCCAGATGACCATTGAAGAACGGATTTACCGCTTTCGCTGCGTAGAAGCGTGGTCGATGGTGATTCCGTGGAACGGGTTCGAGCTGGCGGATCTGCTGGATTGGGTCGGGGTGCAATCCTCGGCCAAATACGTGGCGTTTGAAACAGCCCTGCGTCCCGATGAGATGCCCGGTGTTGCAAGCCCGGTTCTGGACTGGCCCTATGTCGAAGGTCTGCGCCTGGATGAAGCGATGCATCCGCTCACGATGATGGCCACGGGCATCTATGGCCGTGACATCCCCAAGCAGAACGGCGCGCCCATGCGTCTGGTGGTGCCGTGGAAATACGGATTCAAATCGATCAAGTCGATCGTGCGCATCACGTTGACCGAAGACGAACCCCCTGCAAGCTGGAACATCGCCAACCCGCGCGAATACGGGTTCTATAGTAACGTGAACCCCAACGTGGATCACCCGCGCTGGTCGCAGGCGACGGAACGGCGGATCGGCGGTGGCCTGTTCGCCAAGCGCCATCCGACTCTGATGTTCAACGGATACGAAGACGAGGTCGCGCCGCTATATGACGGCATGGACCTGACCAAGTTCATCTGACGATGGTGCATGCGCTCAATACCGGACTGCGCCACGTGCCTGCGTGGGCCTTGTATCTGATGGCCCCGGTGCCGGTGGTCTGGATATACTATCTGGGCCTCACCGGTCAGTTGGGTGTCGATCCGGCCAAGGTGATTGAACACCAGCTTGGTATCTGGAGCCTCTGGCTGCTTATCGCCGGGCTGGCGGTCACCCCGCTGCGCCGCTTTGCCGGGGTAAACCTGCTCAAGTTCCGCCGCGCCATCGGGGTGACGGCGTTCTTCTATGTCCTGGCGCACCTTCTGACGTGGCTGGTGCTTGATGTGCAGTTCCAGAATGTCTGGGCCGATATCGTCAAGCGCTGGTACATTACGGTTGGAATGGCGGCGTTTGTCCTGATGGTGCCATTGGCCGTCACCTCCAACAATCGCAGCATACGAAAGATCGGAGCGGGCGCGTGGCGCAGGCTCCACCGACTCGTTTATCCGATTGCGCTCCTGGCGGCGCTACACTTTCTGCTGTTGGTCAAAGGCTTTCAGTGGGAACCCATTATCTACGCGGCCGTGATTGCTGGCCTTTTGGCCATGCGCGTCCGCTGGGACGCTCTCTGGACTCGCCAACGGGCTTCGCACCGGGAAAACCCGGCCAGATCAGGGGCAGGTCTAGGGGGCGAGCTGTCCCAATCGTCCAGATATTGATGCGCGATCAAAAAGCGTCGCGCACGGGCTGTCTCGCGACAGATAATTACGCCAAACACCTGTTTTTGTGCAGAAAATGAAAAAACGAAAAAAAATGCGATTTTCCTGATTTTTGTGCTTGCGGATGTTTGGAGGTGACTCTAAATACCCCTTCACCGGCGGCGCTGAGGCGCACAACGGGACGCAGGACGGGA
>NZ_JALKAO010000007.1 GCF_023015985.1 Marivita sp. S6314 | reverse complement strand
AAAGTCCGCCTTCTGACCGAGCTGTTCGATCGGGCCGCCTGAATTAGGGCAATTCCGGGCCTCAGTCCGTCCTTGAGCGATCTACGCAACGATCCTAGTTTAACGGTTACCCATGGGTAACCGTTAAGATGCATTAACCAAATGCGATCAGATCAATCCGCGGGCGCGGAACAGGGCCTGCAGGTTGGCTTCGGGCCGTGGTCCGATATGCGAAATCACTTCGGCCGCAGCAACGCAGCCCATGCGCCCCGATGTCTCCATGTCGCGGCCTGTTGCCAAACCGTACAGGAACCCGGCCGCAAACTGGTCGCCCGCGCCGGTGGCATCTACGGGGACCACCTTGTCCACCGGGATATCGGTCCGTGTGCCGTTATGGATGATCGACACGCCGTCACCCGACCGCGTGCACACAACCAAGGGACAGATCGCGGCAACGGCTTTCAGGTCTGCCTCTAGATCATCGTTCTGGTAGAGCGACATGATTTCGGCTTCGTTGCCGATCACGTAATCCATCTCGTTTTCAATGAGATCCAGGAAGTCATCCCGGTGCCGTTCGACGCAGAACGGGTCGGAAATCGCAATGCCCGCCTTGCCACCCGCCGCGCGGCAGGTGCGGGCGGTGCGGATGAACGCCTCTTTGCCCTTGTCCTTGTCGAACAGGTAGCCTTCGAGGAAGACAACCTCGGCCTCTGCTGCCACATCTTCGGCCACGTCCTCTGGCCCCAGTTCGGCCGAAATGCCCAGATAGGTGTTCATCGAGCGTTCGCCATCGGGTGACACAAAGATCATCGACCGCGATGTCGGCAATTCGCCGCTCGTAACCGGTGCGTTCACGAAATCGGTGCCTTCTTTCTTCATCGCGTCCGCATAGAACCGGCCCAAGGCGTCGTCATGCACCCGACCAATAAAGCCGGTGCGCAGCCCCAGATTGCCCAAGCCCGCCAGCGTGTTCGCCACCGACCCACCGGGCGTCTGCACGCGTTCTTTCATCGCCGCATACAGCGTCTCGCCCCGGTCGCGTTCGACCAGTTGCATGATGCCTTTCTGAATACCCATGAGGTCCAGAAACGTGTCTTCCGCGCGCGCGATCACGTCGACAACGGCATTGCCGATGCCGACAACCTGGTACTTTTTGTTCATTCGGTTTTGTCCTCGAATTGACAGAGATCGCGGATCAGACAGGCCGCGCATTTGGGTTTTCGGGCGACGCAGGTGTAGCGTCCGTGCAGGATCATCCAGTGATGGGCGTGGTGCTGAAAATCGACCGGGATGTGATCTTCTATGGCGCGTTCGACCGCGACCACGTCTTTGCCCGGGCAAACGCCGCTCCTGTTGCCAAAGCGAAAGATATGCGTGTCGACCGCCTGAGACGGGTGGCCCCACCACATGTTGAGCACCACATTGGCCGTCTTGCGCCCTACACCGGGCAGGCTTTCCAAGGCAGCGCGGGAATTGGGGACCTCGCCACCGTAGTGTTCGACCAGAATGCGGCTGAGCTTGATGACGTTCTTGGCCTTGTTGCGATAGAGACCGATGGTCTTGATATGCTCGATCACACCCTCTTCGCCCAAGGCGAGCATCTTTTCGGGTGTGTCGGCGATCTTGAAAAGCTCTTTGGTGGCCTTGTTCACGCCCGCATCGGTGGCCTGTGCCGACAGCGCCACCGCCACGACGAGCGTATAGGCGTTGACGTGATCCAATTCGCCTTTGGGCTCTGCTTCAGCCGCCTGAAAGCGTGTGAAAATCTCGCGGATGGTGTGATAGTCGAGTTGTTTGGCCATAGGTTGCGGTATGCCAATCAGCGCCAAAAGGGGCAAGCGCGTAACTTGCGCAGGTTTCGGGTCGAAGCGGTACGGTTCGATGGGCTAGACCCTGAGTGCACAGAAACGAAAGGGCGGACGCATGCAGAACCTCGCGGAAGACACCCAAGGATATCACTTCAACGTCATGCGCCGCGCGCTGGATGCGGTTGATACGCTTGGACCGCAAGCGACTCTCGAAGACCTCGCGGCCTCGGTCCAGATGAGCCCGGCGCATTTTCAGCGCGTGTTTTCGCGCTGGGTGGGTGTCAGCCCGAAGCGGTATCAGCAATATCTGACGCTGGGGCACGCGAAGGCCTTGCTGGCGGAACGGTTCACGACGCTGGAAACGGCCCATTCCACAGGCCTGTCCGGTGGGGGGCGTCTGCATGATCTGTTCCTGCGGTGGGAGGCGATGAGCCCCGGTGAGTTTGCCCGAAAGGGCGACGGGCTCACGATCTATTGGGGGTGGTTCGACAGCCCGTTTGGCCCGGCATTGGTCATGGGCACGGACAAAGGGCTTTGCGGCATCGGGTTCACGTCTGAATGCACCGAAGAGCATGCGTGGAACGACCTGATCAGCCGTTGGCCCAATGCGACCTATGAGGAAAACCCGGACAGGTTGCGTGACTGGGTCGATACCGCCTTTGGCGCGCAGGATGCGCCGACGCCGCTTTTTATGATCGGGGCCCCGTTCCAGATCAAGGTCTGGGAAGCGTTGATGCGCATCCCGTCGGGACATGTGACCACCTATTCCGAGATCGCAGAGTATATCGGGCATCCCAAGGCGGTGCGTGCGGTGGGAACTGCCGTTGGCAGAAACCCGATCAGTTACCTGATCCCCTGCCACCGCGCCCTGCGCAAATCAGGGGGATTGGGCGGGTACCACTGGGGGCTGCCCGTCAAGCGCACGATTCTGGCGTGGGAGGCGGCGCGACAGGAGGCTGGGGTGTGACCAGACCCTTTGCGCGGAAAGGTGCCGATTTTCCCGCGACATCTGGCTGAAACCGGGTATGTTATCGCATAGCAGAAGCGAGACCCGTACAATCGGGCGCAGTTAAACGAGGCGAACCTATGACCCTATCCAAACTTTCTTTGTCCACAGCTTTGTGCGGTGCGATCTTTCTGTCGGCCTGTACCGACCCGAATGATCCCAATCGGCAAACCAAAACCGGTGCTCTGGTGGGCGCAGGTGCCGGTGCCGTTGTTGGCGCGCTGATGGGCAATGACCCCGAAGAACGTCGTCGGAACGCGGTTCTGGGCGCCGCCATCGGTGGCGGCGGCGGCGCGATCATTGGCAACCAGCTTGATAAGCAAGAGGCCGACCTGCGTGCCCAATTGGGCAATGACAACGTGACCATCCGCAACACCGGGGATCGTCTGATCGTGACCCTGCCGCAGGACATCCTGTTTGCCACCGACAGCGCAAGCCTGCGCCCGGATTTGCAGCGCGAACTGCGTCTGGTTGGTCAGAACCTGCTCGCCTATCCGGACACCACGGTTCAGGTGCTGGGTCACACCGACAACACGGGTGACGCGGGATATAACCTTGATCTGTCCCAGCGTCGGGCGCAGTCGGTTGCGAATATCCTGATGAGCGAAGGCGTGCCGTCGTTCCGTATTCAAAGCATCGGTCGCGGAGAGGACCAGCCGATCGCAAGCAATCTGACGCCGGACGGCCGCGCGCAGAACCGTCGTGTTGAGATTGTGGTTCTGCCGAACGCTTGATCCTATTCGATACTCTCATCGAAAAACCCGCGTTTCAGGACGCGGGTTTTTTTGTGGGTCATTGCGCGGGCTCTTGCCATCGTTTCGCTTTGGCCCAGTTTTTGTCGCGACCATAAGGAGAAGACCATGGCTGAACTCAAACTACTCGGGCTGTGCGGATCACTGCGCGCCGCGTCCACAAACCGTTTGTTGATGCAGGAAGCGGCCCGGCGGTTCGGTGACGCGGATTTCGTCGAAGGCGACATCCGTTTCCCGCTTTATGATGGCGATCTGGAAAGCGGTGAGGGCATTCCACCGGCGGTCCTGACACTGGCCGACCAGATTTCCGAGGCGGATGCGGTGCTGGTGGTGACGCCGGAATACAACAAGGGCATCTCCGGGGTGTTGAAGAATGCGCTGGACTGGGTCAGCCGCACCAAGGGCACGCCCTGGTCCGGCAAGCCGGTTGCGCTTTTGTCTGCGACGGCGGGTCGGGCCGGTGGAGAGCGTGCGCAAAACATGGCACGGCTGTGTCTTGTGCCGTTTCGCCCGTTGATCGTTCCCGGACCTGAAGTGCTGGTTGCTGCGACAGCTCAACAGTGGGACGATGACGGACGTTTGACCAACGAACTCAATGCGAAAGCGATTGATGAGTTGATGCAGAACCTGCGCAAGGCGGCAATGGCCAACTGCGCAAACTGAGGGATCAGCAGCCGGTGGCCTTGGTTACAACGCTGACGGTTTTCCACATCACTTTGATGTCTTGGGCAAGGGTTACCTTGCTCAGGTAATCCGCATCGTAATTGGCACGGTCCGCAAAGCTGCTCTCGTGGCGTTCGGAAATCTGCCAGAACCCTGTGAGGCCCGGGCGCAGTGCATAGTAGGCCGACCCTGGATACAACGCTTGCTGATCGACCATCATGGGGCGCGGGCCAACGATGGCCATGTCGCCTTTGAACACGTTCCACAGCTGGGGCAATTCATCGAGCGAAGTCTTGCGCAGGATCTGGCCAACCTTGGTGATGCGCGGATCGTGACGCAGTTTCTGGTTGTGATCCCATTCCGCCTTGGCGGCCGGGTTGTCTGCAAGATACGCCTCAAGCGCCGCATCAGCGTCGGCAACCATGGTGCGCAGTTTCCACATTTTGAAGGTCTTGCCAAACCGGCCGATACGCTGCTGGCTGTAGAACGGTGATCCACCGTCACGGGCGACCAGAATGGCGCAAACCGCGAGGACAATGAGAACCGGAAGAGCCGCAAGCGAGACGAGCAGAAGATCGAACCCGCGCTTGAGGTAGTTGCGATAAACGCTTTTGATTTCCGGTTTCGCGAACGCCTTGGTGACAAGCGTTTCGATTTCATTGCCAGGCAGCGGTTGGCGAATGTGAAGTGTCATTGGAACACCTTTTGACCCTTTGTGCAGGGGTCCGGTGCCGAGCTGTCTTGGGCATGCAAAAGTCGGTTGCTTGCCACGCAAAGTCGCAAACAGTGTGAAAGGGAAAGTTCCCGATTTTCAGACATTTATAGTACTAGGCAGATTTCAGCAGACGAACCTTACGCAACTCCAAAATGGAAGCACCAACCCCCAAGTGCCAAACTCAAACATGGCAGGAATGTGACCCGCCAGATCGTGGCTTGTTTATGACTATGTGCCTCATTTAGGTCAACTTTCAGAACGGGGGGAAACTATTGCGTGTATTCTCATGTTGTACTCGCCTCTGGGCAGATCGACGCGACAGCCGATTTTGGCCGATCTGCGTGTTCTCTTCACTTTTTACAAATCGTGAGCAATCTTCCGCTTAAAGGCGAGTTTCGGCTCAAACAGTTGGTTTAACATGTTTTCTTGATGCAGGTTTAAGGTTGACCGGACTGATCAAATCACGAGTTCAATTCCAAAAGAATGAGAGAACTGTTCTAAAATTCTACGCAACTTTGGAATTAATCGTAAATTAAGCTTTTCATTGTTTCCGCTTCGGAGACAATTGACCAAACGTAAGCTGATTTGCAATTCTATTTCCGTCGTTCACGGCGTGGAAACAATTTGAACCGCGTCAAGTTGAATTTTTGGTCCAGCCAACCGTCCGCGCCGTCCGCGCACACGCGATTTTTCGCCGATCACGGATCGACACATATTGAAACATATCAGGCGGAAGTTGGACATGACCGTGTCAGCTTTGGACGCAAATTAGGGCGAATCGTGGCGGGATTTCGAGAATCGGGAGAAACTTGGGCAAAGTTGGACCGGTTGCGCCACATTCTGCGAAGGTCTATTTGCGGATCGTTGTTCCAAGCAGAAAGCGCGCGCCATGCCACATCACGTGTATTCCCGTGACCTTCCGGACGCTCTGGACCTGGGGTCCGAGGTTGCGATTGATTGCGAAACCATGGGTTTGCACCCGCACCGCGACCGGTTGTGTGTGGTCCAATTGTCCGGCGGTGATGGCACCGCGCATCTGGTCCAGATTGAAAAGGGCCAGACCTCTGCCCCGAACCTGGAAAAGCTTTTGGCGGACCCATCGGTTCTCAAGCTGTTCCATTTCGGGCGATTTGACATAGCGGCACTTTATCATGCGTTCGGGGTTGTTACGGCCCCGGTCTATTGCACCAAGATCGCCAGCCGCCTTGTGCGCACCTACACGGATCGGCACGGGCTGAAGGCGTTGTTGCAGGAACTGCTCAGCATCGACATTTCCAAACAGCAACAATCCAGCGATTGGGGCGCGCCGACGCTCAGCCAGGCGCAGATCGATTATGCCGCGTCGGATGTGCTGTACCTGCACAAGCTGCGGGATGCGCTCAACGGTATGCTGGAGCGCGAAGGGCGAGCAGAGATCGCGCAGACCTGCTTTGATTTTCTTCCGACGCGGGCCAGACTTGACCTGATGGGGTGGCCGGAGACCGATATCTTTGCCCACTCCTGAACCCGGTAAGGGGCCCTCATGTATTCGCGCCTGATTGCCTGGCTGAAGATCCTGCTGCCATTGGGGGCGTTGGCGCTGCTGTCGACGATTTTTCTGTACTCCAGAAGCCCGGATCCGATTTCGGTCATCCCGGTTCTGACCAATGGCGCAGACCCCAGTCAGGGCGAACAGGTTGGCAAACCGTTTTTTGCCGGGACCACCGATGGCGGGCATGCGGTGACGCTGTCGGCGCGACAAGCGCGCGCGCGGGAGGATGATCCGTCCCGGATGGTGGTGTTCGATTTGCAGGCGGTGCTGGATACCGACGAGGGCAGCCGCATCACGATTGATGCAGAGCAGGGCGAAATGTCTGGAAGTGATGCGTTGCAACTGCGTGACGGCGTCGTGTTGGAAAGCAGTTCCGGCTATATCGTCCGCACCGAAGGGCTGAACGCGGCGATTGACCGGGTCGATATTGAAAGCACCGCTCCGGTCGCGGCAGAAGGCCCCGGATTGACCCTGACCGCCGGTCGGTTGCGGGTCGAGGACATGGGGCCCGAATCCGATTTACAGCTTCTCTTCACGGAAGGCGTAAATCTGATATACATCCCGCAGACATCAGAGGCAGAGCAATGATCCGGGTATTGACGATAGTATGTGCGCTTGGTCTCGCAACATCCCTGGCGGCACAGGGAACCGAAGTGGCCTTCGGGGCGGTTCAGCAGGACACGTCTCTGCCGGTTGAGGTCAGCGCGCAAAGCCTGTCAGTCTCGCAGAATGACGGATCGGCCCTGTTCACCGGCGACGTGGTGATCGGTCAGGGAGAGATGCGCCTGTCCGCCCCGCGCGTTCTTGTTTTCTACACGAAGGATCAATCCGGCATCGAACGTTTGGAAGCAACGGGTGGCGTGACGTTGGTGAATGCGGATCAGGCCGCCGAAGCCGATACGGCAGAATACGAGGTCAACCGCGGCACGATCCGGATGGTGGGCAACGTGTTGCTGACGCAAGGGGCCAACACATTGGTGTCTGACACCATGGATGTCGATCTTGAGAACGGCACGGCGCGGATGAATGGCCGCGTGCGGACCGTGTTCCAGTCAGGCGACAACTGATGGGCGCGACGGACCTGACGGTCACCGAGGGCAATAGCGGACTGACGGTCCGCCATTTGCGCAAAAGCTACAAGAAACGCGTGGTGATCCGCGACGTGTCGCTGGAGGTGCAGCGCGGAGAGGTTGTGGCGCTGCTTGGTCCGAATGGCAGCGGCAAGACCACGTCCTTTTATGCAATCGCCGGGCTGGTGAACCCCGAAGGCGGGCAAGTCCTGATTGATGGCGCGGATGTGACGTACCTGCCGATGTATCGGCGCGCGCGGATGGGGATCGGATATCTGCCGCAGGAAATGTCTATCTTCCGGGGCATGAGCGTCGAGGATAATATCAGCGCAATTCTGGACATCAGCCAGCCGGATCGGCACAGCCGCCGGGAACGTCTGGAAGAGTTGCTGGGCGAGTTTTCCATCGAGCACCTGCGCCGCGCTCCGGCATTGGCGCTGTCTGGCGGAGAACGCCGTCGGGTGGAGATTGCGCGCTGTCTGGCGGCTGATCCCAAGTATCTGCTGCTGGATGAACCGTTCGCCGGTGTGGACCCGATCAGTGTTGGCGATATCCGCCATCTTGTGGCCGATCTGAAAAAGCGGGGCATCGGCGTGTTGATCACCGATCACAATGTGCGCGAGACGCTTGAGATCGTGGACCGGGCCTACATCCTGCATGATGGCAAGGTGCTGATGTCCGGGTCGCCGGATGACGTTGTGCGAAACGAGAACGTGCGCCGCGTCTATCTTGGCGACAGTTTCCGCATCGGATAATTCCTGCCAAATTTGACGGAAGTCATTGACACACGCGCGTTGCGGGATTGAAATGATGGTATGGTGCTTGGCTCATCAGACCGTCAGTTCCGCAACAACCAGCTTCTCTGGCTGGACCGTGGAACGCTACAGTCAACGCGCCTGATTTCCTTGCTTTGTACAGTGCAACCGGATCCGTCCGGGCGCGTTTGTCTGCGAGGCTAGAACAATAAAAAGGACACCCTATGCGTTACCAGATAACCGGCAAACAAATTGACATTGGTGAAGCGCTTCAAACCCATGTGAAGACCGAATTGGAGGAGATGCTGAGCAAGTATTCAGGCCGTCCCACCGATGCGACCGTCGTCTTTTCAAAAAGCGCGCATGAGTTCGTTTGCGAGACAGTCGTCCACCTGTCGACCGGTTTGAACGCGAGCGCGAAGGCGCACGCGACTGAAATCTACGCCGCTTTTGACGGTGCGTGCGAGAAGATGGACAAGCAGTTAAGGCGCTACAAGCGGCGTCTGAAAGATCATCACAAGGACCGTACAGAACCTGTTGAACTTATCGGCGCTTCTTCTTATATCCTCGCCAGTGATGCAGAGGCGCATCAAGAGGAACCCGAGTCGCTTCAACCCATTATCGTCGCTGAGATGGAAACCAAAATCCCATCTTTGACGGTAGGTGAAGCGGTGATGCAAATGGAGTTGGCTGGACTGCCGGTACTGGTTTTCCGCAACGACAAAAAGGACGGTGTAAACGTCGTATACCGCCGGGACGATGGCAACATCGGCTGGATCGACCCGTAGGTCAGAAAAACGGGCGACGCAAAGTCCACAATGTGAGCAGAGCATGAATTTCACAGATTTGTTGAATTCGAAGGCCGTAAAGGCCGTTACGACCGTTTCCAGCAAGAAACGTCTGATGCATGACATCGCCGACGTTGCTGAAGCGGCCTACGGAATCTCTGCTCAGAGGGCTGTTGAAGCCTTGATGGAGCGCGAAAGTCTGGGACCAACCGGCGTTGGTCATGGCGTCGCGCTCCCGCATGCGCGGTTGAACGGTGTGCAATCGGTGTCCGGCGTGTTCATGCTGCTGGAAAAGCCAATTGATTTCGAAGCCGTGGATCGTCAGCCGGTTGACGTGATCTTTGCATTGTTCGCACCCGAAGATGCAGGCGTTGAACATTTGAAAGCGCTGGCGTTGGTGTCGCGGACGCTGCGCGATCAAAACTTCTGTGCGAAGCTCCGGTCAAATCCGGATTCGACCACCCTTCACACGATCATCACGGAATCGGCGGCTGTTCAGGCCGCCTGATCGCGTCTTTCCAAGAGACATCTGACATTTGAAACGCGCTTTGCGCGGCCATCAGGCAGGCGTGCAGGGTGCTGTGCCTGCCTGATGTGGTGTCGCCCGACCGTGTCAGGCGACGGAATATGCACCGATTTTGGACGTACGCAGCCGCGTGTTGACCAACGCTTCGGCAAAGGTGATGCCAGCGGCAACGCCGTCGATCACGGGCAAGCCAAATTCAGCGCTCAGGTCTGCCATGAGGTCTGCCATGCCGGCACAACCAAGAACGATTGCCTCGGCCTTGTCTTCGGCAATGGACACGCGGATTTCGGATTTGATCTTTTCCAGTGTCGCCGGATCGCCATCCTCAAGTTTCAGCACCGGGATCTCGGTCGCTCGGACCTTGGCACATTTCTGGGCCAGGCCGTAGCGCATCAGATTGTTTTCGATCCCGGGAACAGAGCGGGACAGCGTGGTGATCACGCTGAACTTGGTCGCAACCATGCTGGCGGCATGATACGCGGCTTCTCCGATGCCCAAGACGGGTGCCGAGACCAATGTGCGCACGGCGTCAACGCCGGTGTCGTCGAAGCAGGCGACAACCACGGCGTCCACATCGGTGTGGCGGGCCACTTCATCCAGCAGACCCGGCACGCAGGTGGCGACATCCAGAAAGCCCTGGATGCTGGTCGGTCCGTTTTGCGAATTTGTTGCGATGATCTCGGTGTCTGGCCGCGCGACGGCGCGCGCCGCAGCGCCGATCTTGTGGGTCATCGACTCGGTGGTGTTTGGGTTTACGACGAGGATTTTCATCTTAAACGTCACCACCCAGATAGGCCGCCTTGATACGGTCATCGTGCAGCAATTCCTTGGAATTGCCTTCGATCACCACATTGCCGGTCGCCATGGCGTAGGCACGGTTCGAAATGCTGAGCGCCATGCGGGAGTTCTGTTCCACCAGCAAGACCGATACACCCTCATCCCGGTTGATCGCCACGATGGAACGGGCGATGTCCTGCACCAGCTTTGGCGCAATTCCAAGGCTGGGTTCATCCAGCAGCAACAGCTTGGGCTTGGCCATCAGCGCGCGACCGATCACCATCATTTGCTGTTCGCCGCCTGACAGGGTGCCGGACGCCTGGTTGTACCGTTCCTTCAGGCGCGGAAAGCGTGTCAGGATGCTGTCGAGCGTGTCCTGGATCTCGGCCTTGTTGGAGCGGGTGAAGGCCCCCATCATGAGGTTGTCCTTGACCGACATGTAAGGAAACACGCGGCGGCCTTCGGGCACCATGGCGATGCCGCGTTCCACGATGCTTGACGGATCGGTTCCGTCGACGCGTGTGCCCTCGAACGTGACCGACCCCTTGGACGGTTTCGCCAGTCCGGTGATGGCCCGCAAGATGGATGATTTACCCGCCCCATTGGCCCCGATCAGGGCCACGGTTTCGCCTTCGTTGACGACCAGCGACACGCCTTTGAGCGCATAGACATGATCGTAGTAAAGTTCGACGTCTTTGAAATCCAACATAACTGTCATGGCTTACATCCCGATCTCGTCGTCGGCGCTGCCCAGATAGGCCTCGATGACTTTTTCGTTGTTCTGAATTTCCGACGGTGAGCCTTCGGCGATTTTCTCGCCAAAGTTCAGAACGACAATCCTGTCAGAGATTTTCATCACTGCGGGCATGTCGTGTTCAACGAGCATGACCGTCACGCCCCGTTCGTCCCGCACGGACCGGACCAGATCCACCATGCGCATGGTTTCGTCGTGGTTCATGCCAGCGAAGGGTTCATCCAAAAGCAGCACCTTGGGGTCCGTGGCCAGCCCGATCGCAATGCCAAGTGCGCGCAGGTTGCCCTGCGGCAGATTGCTGGCCAGTTCATCCGCGATGCTGTCCATACCGAGGAATTCAAGCAGTTCGTCGGCATAGCGTCCAAAGGACTCAACGTCCTGCCGGGCTGTTTTCGAACCCCAGAAGTAGCCCGCCAAAGATGCCTTGGCCCGCAAGTGCTGGGCCACGACCACGCTTTCCCGGACGGTCATGCTTTTGAAGATCGTTGTTTCCTGAAAGGTGCGCACGACGCCTTTGCGGGCCACCGTATGCGGTTTCAGGTTCGAAATCCGCTCTCCGCGATACAGAACTTCGCCGGAGGTGGTGGGCACGAAAGACGAGATCATCTTGAACAGGGTGGACTTGCCGGCCCCGTTCGGTCCGATCACCGACAGAATTTCGTTTTCCGCCACATCAAACGAGATGTCATTGTTCGCCGTCAGACCACCGTATTTCTTGGTGACGTTCTTGATTTGAAGGAGGGCGCTCATTTCTTTTCCCCCTTGCCAAAGCGGATGCTCAGCAAGCCATCAGGCAGGAAGCGGATCACGACGATCAGGATGGTGGAGTAAATCAGCAGTTGGTACTTGCCGAATTCGAACAGCAGGTCCCAGCCGAAATAGATCAGCAGCGTGCCAAGCATCGGGCCAAACACGTAGCCCAGACCACCCAGAAAGCAGTTGAGCATGAAATCCACGGAGTCCTTGACGACAAAGGTCGCGGGATAAACCGACTGCGAAATCGAGCCGAACATCGCGCCACCGATGCCACCAAAGAAGCTGGAGATCGCGAAGATCAGGATGCGGATATATGTGATGTTCACGCCGATAGAAC
The DNA here is from genome assembly GCF_023015985.1 of Marivita sp. S6314. Classification (GTDB taxonomy): domain Bacteria; phylum Pseudomonadota; class Alphaproteobacteria; order Rhodobacterales; family Rhodobacteraceae; genus Marivita. Next base: position 157,417 of record NZ_JALKAO010000007.1, on the reverse strand, counting down.
TTGCCAGCTCTTCGTTCTGCTGCATCGACCGGCACAGGTGCCCGAGACGCGAATTTACCAGACGGTAAAGCGCGGCGTAGGTGATAATCATCAGGATGCAGGCGGTGAAGTAGAACGCCATGCGTGTGTTCTCAAGCTGACCGAAATCGGGGATCAGGGTTAGTCCGAAGAGCGACACACCCGATGGAAGTGGGATGTTGGTAATCCCCTTGGCCCCGTTGGTGATCGGCAGGGCCAAAGCTGTCAGCGTGGCCACCTGCGTCAGGACAAGGGTGATCATGGCGAAATAAACACCGCGCAGGCGCAGGATCGGCAGGCCCAGAAGTACGGCGACAAGTGCTGCGAACAGCCCGGCGGCCGGCAGGGATATCCAGAACGACCATCCGGCCTTCACCACCAGAATGGCCGAGACATAGGCACCGACCAGCGCAAAGGCGCCCTGACCAATGTTGATGCGACCGATGTAAAAGGTCAACCAGACCCCGGCGCTTGCGATGGCCAGAAGGGCCACCGACGTCAGCGTGAAGTAAAAGTCCCAGCGGCCGGTTGCGGCGATGAACATCGGCACGCCGACAAAGATCACCAGTAGAAAGACGGCTACGCCAAGGATTTGTTTTGCGGAAAAGTTCATCATGTGCTCAGCCCCACGGTTTGCCCATCAGGCCCTGCGGCCGGATCGCGAGGAAAATCATGAGAGAGACGAAGATCAGCAGGTAGGTGATGTCACCATATTGCGACAGATAGGCCAGACCAAAGGCTTCGAGGAAGCCAAGGATGAAGCCGCCCCAGATCGCGCCTGAAATCACGCCCGCGCCGCCGATCATGACCATCATGAAGGCCTTGATGGATGTCGGGCCCCCCATGCCAAGGTTGATCCCGGTGATGGTGACCAGCAGACCGCCGACCAGCCCCGCCAGCATCGCGCCAAGGGCAAAGCCGATCATCGAGTAGCGGTCGACGTTGACGCCCATAAGCTGGGCCGCTGTGCGGTCCTGCGCCAGCGCGCGCAGGGCGCGGCCGGTCTTGGTGTATTGCATCAAAGCGATAAAGGCGACGATCGACAGGATCGCCAGCACACAGATCAGGATGCGGTCATAGGGCATGATCAGCCGGAAATCCCAGTTGAAAACGCCATCCACGATCTTGGGCACACCGCGCTGCTTTTCGCCAAAGACCAGAAGGATCAGCGCATCCAGCAGGAAGGCGATGCCCGCCGCGAGAAGCATGGTGCTTTCTTCGCGGGACGACCCTTTGATGACAGGTGCGAACAGGTATTTTTCAATCAGCGCGCCGATGACCGCCAGGGTCATGCACGACATGAACAGCGCCAGCACAAAGGGAACGCCCCATTGTCCGTAGAAGGTATAGGTGACGAAACCGCCGATGACATACATCTGCCCGTGGGCAAAGTTCAGGACGTTCATCAAGGCGAAAATCAGGGTCAATCCCAACGCGATCATTGCGTACTGAGACCCCAGATAGACCCCATTGGCCAATATCTGTTCCATGAGCTTTTACTTTCTTTGGCAAACCCGGTCTGTGCTGCCGGAGGAATCTGCTTCCGGACGTATCCGGAAGCAGCCAGTCATATTGAGTGGTTTAGTCGACGCGCGCGATGAACATCGTTTCAAACGCACCGTCCTGATAGACGTTCACCACCAGAGGGACCGCGATCTGGCGCTTCTGACCAAAGGAGGTCATGCCCACATAGGTCAACTGCTCGTCGCCGTTCATGTAGGGGTTTGGCGCAGAGAAGCTGTCCATGGAGGCCTTGAACGCATCAACATCGTCGATGGCTTCGGGCGTCGCCTTCAGCGTCTCAAGGATGTACTCAAGCGCGTAAACCTTGGTGTTGGATTCGTCGTTATATTCGCCAAACATGTTGGTGTACCGCTCGACGAATTCGTTCATCATCGGCGAGGCCAGTTCGGGTGTGGACGCGCCACCAACCGAGATAAAGCCGTTCGCCAGATCACCGGCGCCTTCCGCCAGAACACCGGCGTCCTGTGCGGTTTCGGTCGAGATCAGACCTTCAAAGCCCAGTTCGCGTGCAGAGCGGATCAATTGCGGCGCGTTGGCTGGCGACACACCGGACAGCACCAGAAGGTCAGGACGGGTGCGCAGAACCGGTGTCAGAACCGGCGTGAAGTCTGTTGTGTCGACCTGATAGGTGACCGAGTCAGAGACAACTTCGAGGCCCAGTTCCTTGGCCGCGGCAACACCACCGTCGCGCTGGCTCAGCGGGTCGGATTCGTTGGCGGCAATAAACGCAACGGTTTTGACGCCTTCGTTTTCCATCAGGTGCTTATAGATTGCAGGACCGGACTGGTAGTTGGCGATCATGCCCAGAACCGCGTTGGAGGCGGGCGGCGAATACAGTTCCTTCGGGAACGCATATGGGAAATACATGATGTCGTTGGCTTCTGCGACCGGGCGAACCGCTGCCGCGCCGTCATCCACGTTTGGCCCCACAACGTAGTGGATACCTTCCTGCGCCATCTTTTCCATGCCCGCGATCGCGCGCTTGGGGTCTTTCTGATCGTCGAAGGACACGATCTCGATGTCGTAGGTTGTGCCACCGATTTCGAAACCGCCGGTTTCGTTGATCCACGCGGCGCGGGTTTCCATCGAACGCTGGTTCGAGATACCCTAGGCCGCCGCCGGGCCGCTTGTTACACCGACAAAGCCGATCTTGAGAACTGGGTTTTCGGCGTAGGCCGCCGAAGACTGAAACGCTGTGATGGCGGCAGCCGTAACCGCGGCCTTCAAAAGTGATCTACGTTGCATTCTTAACTCCTGCTGAATTCTGTTCTGACGCTGACAGCGCCAATTCTTGTTCGACGACGTGACGGGAATGTTGACCGTGCCGTAGGGTCAGGGAGCAATTGTTAACAATATTTGTCAACATATTTATTGATTTCGTCGACAAAAACTGAAGACTGGATTTAAGCTGGGCAGACGTTAGGTTGCGATGCGCTGCCACTCGGCCAAATATAACCGCGGAAGGTGTCGATTTGCCCCTGAACACGCAGATAACCGAAGCAAAAGAAACGGATATTCAATCCGGAACCGAAGAAAGCGTGATCGTTGAACGCATCTACAAAGCGGTGATGGAGCAACGGCTTGCGCCCCGAACCAAGCTGAGTGAGGCGCGTTTGTGTGAAACATTTGGCGTTGGGCGCATGCGTGTGCGGCGGGCACTGCTTTTGCTGTCCAGTCAGGGAATCATTGATCTGCAATCGAATCGCGGCGCGTATGTGGCCTGTCCGGACAAGGACGAGGCCAATGATGTGTTTGCAGCCCGCCTGCTGATCGAGCCGCCCCTGGTCCGGCAACTGGCCGAACGTTCGGACCAGATTGATCTGTCGGTGCTGGTGGATCATCTTGATCAGGAAAATGCAGCGCGGGCCAAGAATGAACGAACCGAGGTCATTCGCCTTTCTGGTGAGTTTCACACCAAGCTGGCGCAAGCTTCGGGGAACAAGTTTATCTCGCGCGTGATGCGTGAACTGGTGACCCGCACATCGCTGATTGTCGGCCTGTTCGGGTCGTCCAACACGGCAAGCTGTTCCGATGACGAGCACACCAACATCCTTGACGCGATCAAGGCGCAACAGCCCGACCGCGCGGAAGAGCTTGTGACCCTGCATCTGCAGCATATTCAGGGCGGATTGGATATGAATGCCCGTCAGGACAAACAGGATGACCTTGCGGCCATCCTTGCCTGATACGCCTGACTTTTATTCAGCCATCTGCCGGTCGACCACCTGTTCCTCGTTGATCATCGCCTGCAACTGTCGCCGGAACCGCAACTGACCGCCATCAATCGGCAGGTCGATATGAGGAGAGGTCTTGTTGGACATACCCTTCTGCACCTCGTTCAACACCGCGCGGTCTTCTTCGAACGCGTGCTGGACGTCCTCACTCATCATCTGTGACAAAGCTTCGTCGTCGGGGCGGATATTGCGCAACTGGAACCAGTAGTACCGCGTTTGCCCTTCATTCGTCGGTGTCATGAAGTTGTAGCTGTCCATGATAAAGGTTTTTTCATGCAGCGGCCCATCCGGACCCCCGGTGCCAGCCGGAGTGAAGATCGCCCGGATCAGCGCATGCGAGGGGTAGCGGACCTCGTAATGCTGGAGGCGGTCGCAATTGCCTTCGAACTCCACCACCTTCTTGTAGAAGGGTGCAGGTTCGTGATCCATCATCCAGCGATGCACGATCACGCCGTCATCCGTTTTAGAGATCCGGAGCGGCGTGTCCTTGGTCGCGTCAGCGGCAAAGCTGCTTTGGTGAACCCAGGCCACATGGGTCGGGTCCAGCAGGTTGTCGCACATCAGCAGGTAGTTGCAGTCCAGTTCCATCGCGGCACCACGGTTGATGCCCCAATCGGGATTGTCATAGTTTTCGATCTCGAAAATATCGTTCGGATCGGCCAATGCCGGGTTGCCCATCCAGATCCAGACCAGCCCGTATTTTTCGTGCAACGGATAGGCGTGGACCTTGGCGTTGGACGGAATGCTGCCCGACCCCGGTGCCCAGACGCATTGGCCGACGCAGTTGAACGTCAGCCCGTGATAGCCGCATTCCACGGTGTCCCCCTTGATCCGCCCTTTGGACAGGGGAAGTTTGCGGTGCGGGCAAGCGTCTTCGAGGCCAACCAGTGCCCCCGCCTCGGATCGGAACACACAGATCTTTTCCCCCAGTACGGTGATCTGCTGAAGGTCGCGTGTGATCTCGTGATCCCACGCGGCAACGTACCATGCGTTCTTCAGAAACATGTGATTACTTTCCCAAGATTCCGGGCAAGTTCAGCCCCTGTTCGCGTGCGCAGTCCAGTGCCTCCTGGTATCCTGCATCGGCATGTCGCATCACACCGGTTGCGGGGTCATTCCAAAGCACGTTGGCAATGCGCCGGTCGGCATCTTCCGTGCCATCGCAACAGATGACCATCCCCGAATGCTGGGAAAAGCCCATGCCAACGCCGCCGCCATGGTGCAGAGACACCCAGGTTGCACCGCCTGCGACGTTCAGCATCGCGTTCAGCAGCGGCCAGTCGGACACGGCGTCAGAGCCGTCCTTCATCGCCTCGGTTTCGCGGTTGGGCGAGGCGACTGACCCACTGTCGAGGTGATCGCGCCCGATCACAACAGGGGCGTTGAGTTCGCCGGTGCGCACCATTTCGTTGAACGCCAGCCCCAGCTTGTGGCGCAGGCCCAGACCCACCCAGCAGATGCGCGCGGGCAGACCCTGGAACGAAATCCGCTCGCGGGCCATGTCCAGCCAGTTGTGCAGATGCGGATCGTCGATCAGTTCTTTGACCTTGGCGTCGGTCTTGTAGATGTCTTCCGGATCACCGGACAGCGCACACCAACGGAACGGGCCGATGCCCCGGCAGAACAGCGGACGGATATAGGCAGGCACAAAACCCGGGAAGGCAAAGGCGTTCTCTAACCCTTCTTCCTGCGCGACCTGCCGGATGTTGTTGCCGTAATCCAGCGTCGGCACGCCCTGGTTCCAGAAATCCACCATCGCCGCCACTTGCGTTTTCATCGATGCGCGGGCCGCTTTTTCGACAGCCGCCGGATCGCTTTCCTGCTTGGCGCGCCATTCGGCGACGTTCCAGCCTTGGGGCAGGTAGCCATGGATCGGGTCATGTGCCGAGGTTTGGTCGGTCACGATATCGGGCTTCACGCCGCGCTTGACCAGTTCCGGGAAGACATCGGCGGCGTTGCCGATCAGCGCGACAGATTTCGCTTCGCCCGCCTTGGTCCAGCGGTCGATCATCGCCAGCGCTTCGTCCAGATCGTTGGTTTTCTCGTCGACATACCGCGTGCGCAGACGGAAATCGGCGCGGCTTTCGTCGCATTCCACGGCCAGACAGCACGCCCCGGCCATCACGGCCGCCAAAGGCTGCGCGCCACCCATGCCGCCCAGACCGCCGGTCAGGATCCAGCGGCCTTTAAGGTTGCCGTCATAATGCTGGCGGCCCGCTTCCATGAAAGTCTCGTAGGTGCCTTGAACGATGCCCTGCGTGCCGATGTAGATCCACGACCCGGCGGTCATCTGGCCGTACATCGCAAGCCCTTTCTTATCGAGCTCGTTGAAATGGTCCCATGTCGCCCAGTGCGGCACGAGGTTGGAGTTCGCGATCAACACGCGCGGGGCGTCCTTGTGGGTGTTGAAAACACCGACCGGCTTGCCCGACTGCACCAGCAAGGTTTGGGTGTCGTCCAGGTCTTTCAGCGCGGCGACGATGGCGTCAAAGTCATCCCATGTGCGCGCGGCACGCCCGATACCACCATACACAACCAGTTCATGCGGGTTTTCCGCGACATCGGGGTGCAGGTTGTTCATCAGCATGCGCATCGGCGCTTCTGTCAGCCAGCTTTTCGCGGTGATCTCGGTGCCGGTGGGCGGGAAGATGTCGCGCTGGTTGTGACGGGGGTCGGTCATGATGTGCCTCCTAGGGTCGGGGCCAGTGCGGCCAATGTGGTCAGAATTTGAGTCAGGTGGGGTCTTAGCTTTGCGGCCTTGGTGCCGTCATAGGTCCAGGGCGCGGCTTCATCTGTCAGGTATGTCGATTGGGCCAGTTCCATCTGGATCGCGTGCATCTTGTCCTGCGGCTGTCCGTAGTGTCGCGTGGTCCAGCCGCCTTTGAAGCGGCCATTCACGGTCGCGGTGTAGCCGCCGGCGGCTTTGCAGATATCGGTTGTTGCGGCTTCGATCCGCGCGTCGCAGGTCGCGCCCTGATTGGTTCCGATGTTGAAATCGGGCAATGTGCCGTCGAACAGGAACGGGATATTCGACCGGATCGAGTGGCAATCATACAGGATCGCAATGCCATGCAGCCCCCGAACACGGTCCAGTTCAGCCTTCAGCGCCGCATGATAGGGCGCGTGAAAAGCCTGACGGCGGTGTTCGATGTCGTCGGATGTTGGCGGGGTGTCCCAGATGTCCTGCCCGTCAAAATCGGTGAGCGGCACAAGCGTTGTTGTATTCTGACCGGGATAGAGGCTGACGCCCGCCGGGTCACGATTGGCGTCGATGACATAGCGATGGAAGTTCGCCCGAACGGTTGTAACATCTGCCAGCAGGCCATCATAAAGCGTGTCGATATGCCAGTCCGTGTCGGCCAGTTTGCGGCCGTTGTCGTTCAGCTTGGCTGCAATCTCATCTGGCACGAACGTACCGGTATGGGGCAGGCCCAGAACGATGGGGCTGGTGCCGTGTGTGACGGTAACCGGGATCATGTTGCGTCCCCTTTCACAAAGGCGGGCAGGTCGACAGAACCGGCCAGGGTTCCGTCCGCCACCAAGACGCTTGCGGCCTCGATGCAGGGAGCCATGTAGCGGTCTTCGGCCAGTGTTGGCACGGCGGCGCGCAGTGTTTCCATTGCGGATTTGAGCGCGGCACTGGTTTGCAGCGGCGCGCGGAATTCCACACCCTGCGCCCCGCACATCGCCTCAACCCCCAAGATCACGTTCAGGTTCTTGTTCATCCGCAGCAAACGGCGCGCGGCATGGGCGGCCATGCTGACATGGTCTTCCTGATTGGCTGAGGTCGGCGTGCTGTCGGTGGTGCAGGGATTGGCCAGATGCTTGTTTTCGCTCATCAGCGCGGCGGTGGTGACTTCGGCGATCATCAGACCGGAATTCAGGCCGGGATCAGGTGTCAGGAAAGGCGGCAGGTCAAAGGACAATGTCGGGTCCACCATCAAGGCAATGCGCCGCTGCGCGATTGCGCCGATCTCGGAAATCGCGACGGCGATCTGATCTGCGGCAAAGCCGACCGGTTCGGCGTGAAAGTTGCCGCCTGACACGATCAGGCCATCGTCGACCAGCACAAGCGGATTGTCCGTGACGGCGTTTGCCTCGATCTCAAGCGTGCGGGCGGCAAAGTGCATCAGGTCCATGGCGGCCCCGGTCACCTGTGGCTGGCAGCGGATGCAATAGGGGTCCTGCACCCGTGTGTCGCCATCCCGGTGGCTTTCGCGAATTTCAGAGCCTTCCATCAGCGCGCGCTGCGCCCGGGCAACCGCGATCTGGCCGGCATGACCGCGCAACGTGTGAATGGCGTCCTGCAGGGGTGCGGTGGACCCCATGATCGCGTCGGTCGACAGCGCGCAGGTCAGAACAGAGGTCGCCGCGTTGCGCCAAGCGCCCCAAAGGCCGACCAACGCGCAGGCGGTTGAAAACTGGGTGCCATTGATCAGGGCCAGCCCTTCTTTCGGGCCAAGCACGATCGGCGTGATACCAGCTTTGGACAACGCCGCGCCTGAGGACATGCGGGTGCCCTCGTACATCGCTTCGCCTTCGCCAATCATGGTGGCCGCCATATGCGCCAGCGGGGCCAGATCGCCGGACGCCCCGACCGATCCCTGCGCGGGGATCACGGGCGTGACACCCTTGGCCAGCATGTCCTGAAGGATCTCGACCGTTGTCATGGCAACGCCAGACGCGCCACGCCCAAGGGACAGGAGTTTGAGCACCATCATCAACCGCGTGGTGGCGACGTCCAGCGCGTCTCCGACGCCGCAGCAATGCGACAGGATCAGGTTGCGCTGCAGGGTTGCAACATCCTTGGCCGCAATCTTGACGCTGGCAAGTTTGCCGAACCCTGTGTTGACGCCGTAAACCGCCTCTTCGCCAGCGGCGGCGGTGGCGACCAGTGCATGGGCCGCCTTGATCCCATCATGGAAAGCCGGATCGAGAACGACCGCCTGTTCATGCGCCCAGATGTCGTGCAACTGCGCCAGTGTCGCCGCGCCGGGGGTGAGTGTGATGATCATAGCGCGCCCCCGAAGATGCGTTTGTGAAGTGGATTGAACCCGATGCGATAGGCCAGCTCTGCGGGGTGATCCGCGTCCCAGACACACAGATCGGCGCGCGCACCTGTGGTGATGCGGCCCTGGTCAGACATCCCAAGTGCTTTTGCGGCATGGGCGGTCATGCCCAAGAGCGCTTCTAGCGGTGTCATGCGGAACAGGGTGCAGGCCATGTTCATGGTCAGCAAAGGCGAGGTCAGCGGTGACGATCCGGGATTGCAGTCCGTGGCCAACGCCATCGGGACACCATGGTCGCGGAACGACTGGATGGGCGGGGCCTGGGTTTCGCGCAGGGTGTAGAACGCACCGGGCAGGACGGTTGCGACGGTACCGGATGCAGCCAATGCGCGGGCGTCTGCGTCGGTGGCGTATTCCACGTGATCCGCGCTGAGCGCCTTATACTGTGCCGCCAATTGTGTGCCGCCGATATTGGACAGTTGTTCAGCATGCAGTTTGACGGGAAGGTCCAGATCTACTGCGACGTCAAAGACACGTTTTATCTGGGCGGTGTCAAAGGCAATCCCTTCGCAGAACCCGTCCACGGCATCGACCAAGCCCTCCGCATGCGCCGCGCGCAGGGTTGGGATACAGACATCGTCGATATATGCGTCGGGACGGTCTTGATACTCTGGTGGTACAGCATGCGCGCCCAAGTAGCTGGTGCGCACATCGATAGGACGCGCCTGCGCAATCTGGCGCGCGGCGCGCAGCATCTTCAGTTCGGTGTCCTGATCCAAGCCGTAGCCGGATTTCACTTCGATCAGGGTGACACCTTCGGCGATCAGCGCATCAACGCGGGTGAGCGCGTCTTGCAGTAGAGCGTCCTCAGCGGCGGCGCGCGTGGCTTTGACGGTCGAAACGATCCCGCCCCCGGCACGGGCGACCTCTTCATAGGATGCGCCGTTCAAACGCAGTTCGAACTCCGTCGCGCGATTGCCGCCAAACACAACATGGGTGTGACAGTCGATCAGCGCCGGGGTTACGAGGCGGCCTGCAAGATCGTGCACCGGTTCGGTGCGATAGGTGTCGGGGATGTCCTTGGCCGATCCAACCCATGCAATCTTCTGTCCATCCAGTGCAATCGCACCGGCGTCGATCATGCCGTAGCTCTTGTCGTCTTCCAGGGTCACGATCCGGGCGTTTGTTAAGAGCATGGGTCCGACTCACTTGCAAAGAAACGTACTTAATGTTGTTATGTGCATACATAATAACATGTCAAGCGGAGTAGACCATGCAAACGATCTGGGCGGAGACGGCGTTGTTGCCGTCAGGTTGGGCGGAAAACGTGCGGATCGACATTGATGCCACGGGCCGGATCAGCGCGGTGGAGGCCGGTGCGCCCAAGGCGGGCACGCAAGTGCCGATGCTGTTGCCTGCCCCCGTCAACGTGCATTCCCATGCGTTTCAGCGCGCAATGGCCGGTCTGACCGAACAGCGCGGCCCTGATCCCAGCGATAGTTTCTGGACCTGGCGCCAGTTGATGTTCCGCTTTCTTGACCGTCTGACCCCCGATCATATCGAAGCGATCACCGCTTTTGTGCAGATGGAGATGCTCGAAGCCGGGTACGGTGCGTCGGTCGAGTTCCATTACCTGCATCACCAGCCGGGCGGCGTGCATTATGATGCGATTGCAGAGACGTCCGAGCGTGTTGTCGCTGCATCCGATCACTCCGGAATGGGGCTGTGCCTGTTGCCAGTGCATTACCAATTCGGCGGCTGCGACCGGCGCGGGTTGGGGCCAGGACAAATCCGCTTTGGAAATACGCTTGAGAGTTTTCAGCGTCTGCATGCCGGTGCCGCGAATGCGATCAAAACCAGCCGTGCAGACGCAGCCCTCGGCGTTGCGCCGCATTCCCTGCGGGCGGTGGGGCAGGATGATCTGAAGTCATACGCGACCACGTTTGCCGATGGCCCGATCCACATGCATCTGGCGGAACAGCGGGCCGAGGTTGACGAAGTGCAGGAACACTGGGGCGCGCGGCCTGTGGAATGGGCGCTGGGCAATATGGGGTTGGATGATCGTTGGTGCCTGATCCACTGCACCCAGATGATCCCGGATGAAACCATCGCCCTCGCGCGCAGCGGCGCAGTTGCCGGGCTGTGCCCGATCACTGAAAGCAGCCTTGGCGACGGGATCTTCGACGCGGTGCGCTGGCTGGATCATGGCGGTGCGTTTGCCATCGGGTCTGACAGCAACATCCGCATCGCGCTGAGCGAGGAATTGCGGACGCTGGACTATTCCCAACGCCTGCGCGACGGGACGCGGGCAGCCTTGGCAACGCCGGAAAAATCGACCGGCCGGCGCGTGTTTGACGGCATGCTTGCGGGTGGCGCACAGGCCGCCGCGCGCTACTCCGGCCGGATCGAAGTTGGGGCTTGGGCGGATCTTCTGTCACTTGATACCGCATCAGAGCATATGTGGGGCCGCACGGGCGATACCGCGCTCGATGCGTGGGTCTTCGCGGGCGATGACACTCTGGTGCGCGACGTCTGGTCTGCGGGCCGCCACAAGGTGACAGGGGGGCGTCATGTCGCGCGTGACGAGATCGTGGCGGCGTATAAGCAGACGATCGATGCGCTGAGGGATGCCTTGTAATCGCCCGTCAGGTCGCGTGCATCAGTAGCGCGTGGTCAGCCGATGCCCCTGCCGGTAGGTCAGCTGAACAAACGTGACAGGTTCATCATCCTGTCGCGTGGTGCGTTCAACCTGAAACAGCGCATCGCCTCGCGCGCAGTCCAGATGTTCGGCGTAGACCGCATCGGCCTGAATGGCGCGAAAGCTGATCTGGACATCGGTGAAGGGCACCTGCTTGACGAGCCATTCGTTGGGCCCGGTCTGCGAAAAATCGAACGTCTCGGCATCCGGCGTCGCGGCAAGGTTGATCCAGCGATTTTCGTATTGGTACGGTGCATCGTCGGCATAATGCATGCAGATCAGGTGCAGCAGCCGGTCAGATGATTGAAGCCCAAGCCGCGCCCGCAATCTGTCACTGGCCGGGGCAATATCCCGGCTGACAAGAGCGTAGCGGTAGACCGATCCCTGTTCCTCGACTTCCTGTTGAACCAGCGGGATGTTGAACTTGGCCTGCCGCAAAGGGTTGCGCCGCACACGGCTTCCGGCTTTGCGACGGCGTTCAATCAAGCCGTCATCGGCGAGTTCCCGCATCGCGCGGTTCACCGTGGCCCGGGCACATCCATAGCTTGCGGCAAGGTCCACCTCGTTGGGAAGGATGCTGCCGGGGGCCAGCTCGCCCTGGGTGATCTGGCGAAGAATGTCGGCTTTGACTTCGCGATATGTTGTCGACATGACGCGCCCCACAATCTGGACCAAACGTTTGGTATCGCCACCCGCTCTGGATCAGTCACAAAGATATAGACATAAAACCTATAAATCTAGACCAATGGTGCGTCCCGTTGCACGCCGCAAGTCACCACCCGCGTGTGTTTATCTGAACCACTGCACAACATGGTCCCGAAAGCGCGCGACCAACGGACCGCCATGGGCCTGCGCAATTTGTGCCAAGGCGATGCGATGCGGGGCCAGAGGGCCGTTCAGGTCCAGCCGGACCACAGGTTGCCCATCGCATGCGGTTGATTGTGCGATGTCGGTCGCCAGCAGGCCAACGCCCATCCGATTGGCGACCATCGCGCGTAGCATTTCGATTGATCCGGTCTCGTATTCGATCCGGGGCCGGACCCCGTTCATCTGGGCCAGAGACAGGAAATATTCGCGGCTATGGGGCAGGTTCATCAGGATCAGCGGGTCGTCCAGCAAATCCCCCAGATCGACCGCACCGTGCTGTGCCAACCGGTGGTCTGCGCAAACCAGACCGTAAGGGCGCACATCCGCCAATGGCACGATCTCCAACGATGTGGGCACACCGAAATCGTAGATCAGTGCCAGATCGATGCGGCCGGTCTGTAGCCAATTGGTCAGCTGCTCCAGATCGCCTTCGACCAGATCTACACGGCTCTGCGGCGCGATGTCTTTGAAGGTCCGGATCAAGGCCGGGGCGTAGCGTGGACCAAGCGTGGAAAACACGCCCAGTTTCACCGGCTCGGTGTCGACGCTCTCTGCGCTGAGCGCGGACTGCGCCTGGATGCGCAGGCTTCGCAAGGCCGCCAGTTTGCGCAGGCCGAACGGGGTGGGTGTCATGCCCTGACCGCTGCTGCGGATAAACAAGGCGCGCCCGAAATGGGCTTCCACCTTGGCAATGGCCAGCGACACAGATGGCTGTGACACATTCAGCGCCCGCGCCGCCGCCGCTGTGCCGCCGGTTTCTGCCGTGGCGATCACGTAATCAATCTGGCGCAAGGTGACGGGTATAGATTGCATTTATTGCCTTATGAGAAACCTATATTTCCACCAATAGCGGGCGCGTGCGTACGATCCAATGAAAGAGTCAGGAGAACACCATGCCCGCAGATCCCTCGCCCGTTTCAGACAAGCCGCTGTCCGGTGTGCGTGTGCTGGATTTCACCCGTGTCCTGGCCGGACCCTATTGTACCGCGATGATGGCCGATCTTGGGGCCGAGGTGATCAAGGTCGAAGCGCAGCACGGCGATGATTATCGCCATATCGGTCCGTTCAAAGATGGGGAAAGCCTGTTGTTTCAAGCGGTCAATCGCGGCAAACGGTCGATCGCGCTGGACCTCAAATCGCCGGATGCGATTGCGACGGTCAAGGCGCTGCTGGTCGATTGCGATGTCATTATCGAAAACTTCCGCCCGGGTGTGATGGACAAGCTTGGCCTTGGGTTCGACGCTCTGCATGCTGAGTTTCCCAAGCTGGTTTACGTGTCGGTGTCGGGTTTTGGTCAAACCGGTCCCAACACACGCCAACCTGCCTATGACATCATCGTGCAGGCGATGAGCGGTCTGATGGATGCCACCGGTGCGCCGGACGGCGCGCCGACCATGGTGGGCGAAGCCATCGGTGATGTCGCAGGCGGCGTGTTCGCGGCCTGGGGCACGATGGTTGCGCTGTTCGAACGCAGCCGCACGGGTCTTGGGCGTCACGTCGATGTCGCGCTGTTCGACAGTCTTGTGTCGATGATGCCGATCCTGGCCTGTCGCACGTTGATGGCGGATGAATCGCCGGTGCGGACGGGCAATCGGCACCCCCTGTCGGCCCCGTTTGGCACCTATGCCGCGCAGGGTGGACATTTTGCCGTAGCGGTTCTGAACGACAGGCTGTTTGCCACGTTCTGCACTGTCATCGACGCGCCCGCATTGGTCCAAGACCCACGGTTCGCCACCGACGCGCTGCGCCGTGTCAATGAACCTGCGCTGGCCGAAGTGATCGAGGGATGGGCCGAGACCAAACCGGTTGATGCCGTAGTGGCGGCCCTGCTGGATGCCGGTATTCCGGCATCGACGATCCAATCGGTTGCACAGGCCTGGACCTCGCCGCAGGCGTCGGCGCGCGTACTGGCTTCGGACGTTTATCATCCGGTGCTTGGGGCGCTGACGACGCCCGAACAACCTGTGCATTTTAGCGGCGTGCCCCGAGGCAACCGCGCCCCGGCCCCGGCCCTGAACGCGGATGGGCCGGATATTCTTGGAACAATCAGCAAGGACGCATTGAAATGAACACCTATCCAATGACCGATGATGAACGCGCCATGATCGACCAGGTCGCGCGGTTCTCTGGTGACGTTCTTGCCCCGAAGGCGGCGCAACTGGATGAAGAGGCGCAATTTGCGACGTGTCACTTACCGGCGATGGCCGATCTTGGCCTGCTGGGGATGAACCTGCCGGAAGAGCACGGGGGTCTGGGGCTGTCAGGACCGGCGCTTTATGCCGCTGTAGAGGCGATTGCCGGGGCCTGTGGATCAACTGCGTCGATGCTGACCGCGCATTTTCTGGCCACGGATTCCCTTCTGCTGGGTGCAGACGCAACCTTGCAGGACCGATTTTTGCCGGATGCGGCGGCGGGTCGGACGCTGGGTGCGTTTGCCCTGACCGAACCGCAGGCGGGATCAAACCCGGCAGATATGCGCACAGTGGCGCGGCGCGAGGGCGAAGGATACCGGATCAAAGGGTCCAAGTGCTTTATCTCGAATGCGGGGGCGGCGGATTTCATCGTCGTCTATGCCAAGACCGATCCGGACGCGGGCGCGCGGGGTGTCAGCGCCTTTGTGGTTGAGCCGAAATCGACCGAAGGCGTGTCCATCGCGCCGAATGAACGGACCATGGGGCTGAAGGGCGGACATGTGTTCGGCATCAGTTTCGATTGCTGGGTGCCCGAGGGCAATCGCGTGGGCGCGGAAAATACCGGGTTCCGCACCGCGATGAAGGTGCTCGACAATGGGCGGATCGAAGTGGCGGCGCAGGCGACGGGGATCGCTGATGCGGCCCTGAAAGCTGCGATTTCCTATGCCAAGGAGCGACAGGTCAGCGGGCACGCGATTTCGGAATTCCAGGGATTGCAGTGGATGCTGGCCGACTGCGCAACAGAACTGGCCGCCGCGCGCGCGCTTGCGATGCAGGCGGCTGTACTGCGCGGAACCGGCGTTCGGTATTCCAGCGAATCTGCCTACGCGAAACTCTATGCCAGTGAAGCGGCGTGGCGCATTGCGGACCGGGCGTTGCAGATCCACGGTGGCTATGGCTACACACGTGACTTCCCGCTTGAACGCTATTTGCGCGATCTGCGGATTTTCCGGATTTACGAGGGATCTTCGGAAATTCAGCGCACCATTATCGCGCGGGGGCTTCTGGCCTGAAGGCGACGGCACAGAGCCGATTGACTCCAATATGTGTATACATAATAACATTAGATACGGATTTTAAGTGGTGCAAACGGCGACTTGACTCGTCGCTGCATCACGTCAGCGGAGGAGAGACGCATGGAAAGACGGACATTTTTGAAGGCTGGCGCGATTGGCACCGCCGCAACAGCTTTGGCAAGCCCTGCCATCGCGCAGGATATCCGCCAGTGGAAGATGGTCACCGCATGGCCCAAGAACCTGCCTGGGCCGGGCGTTGCCGCGCAGATGCTGGCCGACCGGATCACAACCCTGTCGGGGGGGCGCATTGACGTTCGCCTGTTCCCTGCGGGGGAACTTGTTCCCGGTCGTGGCGTGTTCGACGCCGTCAGCGAAGGCACGGCAGAACTCTACCACGCGGTTCCAGCCTATTGGGGGTCGAAATCCAAGGGGATCCTCCTGTTCGGCTCACAGCCATTTGGCCTGCGCGCGGATGAACAGTTCGGCTGGATGCTGCATGGCGGTGGTCAGGCGCTTTACGACGAGATGTACGGCCGTTTTGGCATCAAGCCTTTCCTGTGTGGCAACTCTGGCCCGCAATGGGGCGGTTGGTTCCGCAACGAGATCGCCTCTGCCGAAGACCTCAAGGGTATGAAATTCCGCACAACCGGGCTGGCCTCTGAAATGGCGACCAAGCTGGGGATGGCGGCCGAAGCCATGAGCGGTCCGGCGATGTTCCAGGCGTTGCAGACCGGTGCCCTGGATGCAGGTGAATTTATCGGCCCGTGGACAGACAGCGCGCTGGGCTACTACCAGGTTGCGAAGAACTACTACTGGCCGGGTGTGGGCGAGCCGTCCTCTGCCGAGGAATGCGGCGTCAATGCCGAAGCGTTCAACGCGCTGCCGGATGACCTGAAAGCCGTTGTTCAGACAGCCTGTGACAGCCTCTACACACAGGTTTGGACCGAATACACAACCAAGCACGCACAAGCCCTCCGGGCGCTTCAGGCCGAACAGGGTGTGCAGGTCAAGATGTTCCCCGAGGATGTTATCACGGCCTCCGGCAACGCCGCCGCCGAAGTGATCGACGAACTGCGCCAGGACGACGATGAACTGGTCGCGCGGATCACTGAGAGCTTTGTCAGCTACCGCGACTCGGTTGGCCCCTACATGGTCTTTGCCGATAACGGCCAGATGAACGCGCGTGCCGCGGTCATGGGGTACTAAACACCAACAAAGGCGCGGGCAGGGTCCGCGCCTTTTTCAGTCTCTGACTTGGGGCGGATCATGGACAGGCTGGCCGATGCGCTGGACAGATTGAACACGGGTGTGGCGCATGTCGTCCGGTGGCTTGCAATTGCAATGATGCTTGTGCAGGTCTGCATCGTTGTCGGGCGGTATGCGTTTGGCGTAAATTCGATCGCGGCCCAGGAAAGCGTGCTTTACATGCATGCGGCGCTGTTCATGCTGGCAGGGGGATACACCCTGCTTGTCGACAAGCATGTGCGCGTCGATGTTTTTTATGCCAAGGCGTCGGACACTGTCCGGCGACGCATCGACATATTCGGACATCTGTTCTTTCTGATCCCATCCATGCTGGCGCTTCTCTATTGGTCGTGGCCATCGGTGCGCAATTCGTGGCGCATCCTTGAAGGGCCGCTCTCTGTTGGCGGGATCGAAGCTGTTTTCCTGTTGAAATCGCTGATCCCGGCGTTTTGCGTGCTGGTGCTCTTGCAATCGCTGGCAGGGCTCATCCGGCTTCTGAGCAGGCAAACCCCTGATGCTTGAATATCTTGACCTGATCATGTTCGTCGCCTTGATGTGCGCGATCCTTCTGGGCTTTCCTGTGGCGTTCAGCATTGCAGGTGTGGCGGTGATCTTTGCCTATCTGGGCTGGTCGCTGGGCAAGATGGACATCACGCTGCTGGGCGCATTGGGGCAACGGGTGTTCGGCGTTCTGACCAATCAGGTTCTGATTGCCATTCCGCTGTTTGTCCTGATGGGTGCGCTGCTGGAAAAAAGCCGGATCGCGGAAGAGCTTCTGGACAAGATGGGCCGGCTTTTTGGCCAGCTGCGCGGCGGGCTTGGCATTGCGGTGGTGCTGGTTGGCACGTTGCTGGCGGCCTCAACCGGGATCGTCGGTGCGACCGTTGTTGCAATGGGGATGATCGCGCTCCCGACAATGTTGCGGGTCGGGTATGACGCGCGCGTAGCATCGGGCATCGTTTGCACCGCCGGAACGCTGGGACAGATCATTCCGCCCTCGACGCTGCTGATTATCCTTGCCGACGTCATGTCCAACGCCTTTCAACAGGCGCAATACGAGCAGGGCAAATTCTCGGTTCAGGCCTTGTCTGTCGGTCAGTTCTTCGCGGCGGCGATGATCCCGGGCTTGGTGCTTGTCTGTCTGTACCTTCTCTACATCCTTGTGCGCGGCTGGCTGCGACCGCAGGACATGCCCCCTGCACCGCCCGATCTTGTCAAGCCGGATTGGCGCGAAGTTGTCGGCGCGGTGATGCCGCCGGTTCTGCTGATCTTTGCCGTGCTCGGTGCCATTCTGGGCGGCGTCGCCACACCGACTGAAGCGGCATCGGTGGGTGCGGTTGGCGCGCTGTTGATGACAGGGTACCGCTATGGCGCGGGACCGCGCATCATCTTGTCGGGGGCGATGGCGCTGATTGCCTTGGCCATCCTCGCAGGGGTCATTCCCGTCCGCTTGCAACGCAACGATCTGACTTCCACTGAAATCGGTTTGGGCGTGCTGTATACTGGTCTTGCCATTCTGGGGGGGCTTGCCGTTCTGGCGGCCCTGCGCGCGTCCTTTCGGGCCAAGATCGCGCATCAGGCGATTGAATCGACCATGACCATGACCGCGATGATCTTTGCCACGATCATCGCGGCGGGGTTTTTCAGCCTCGTGTTCATCGGGCTCGGGGGCGAAGAACGGGTTGCAGGTATCCTGTCCGAGATGCCGGGCGGCGCGACCGGGGCGCTGGTGTTCTCCATGGTGGTGATATTTGTGCTCGGGTTCTTCCTCGACTTCGTGGAGATCTCGGTCATCGTCCTTCCGCTGGTCACGCCAAGCCTGATCCTGCTGGGGCATGATCCGATCTGGTTGGGCATCCTGATTGCCATCAACCTGCAGACCTCGTTCCTGACTCCCCCGTTCGGGTTTTCCCTGTTCTACCTGCGCGGGGCTGCCCCGAAAGAGGTCAGCACCGGGCAAATCTATGCAGGTGTCATTCCGTTCATCGGGCTTCAGATCGTCGGCGTTTGCCTGATCTGGTTCGTACCATCGCTGGCAACGTGGCTGCCGTCCGTTCTGTTCTAACAGCCTCACGCCCGTCCTCGGTCGATGGCGCGCGTATTGAACGCTGACACAGCCGGGAAAACTTCGGTATAGACCGAAGGATGACCGACACATTGCCCCGACCAAAGAGCATTGTCATGGATCCGTCTCATCGACGGGGGGCCTATATTCTTGCGGCGATTGTCGGGCTCTCGGTCTTTGCCGTGGCAAGCTATCTGGTTCTGGCGGCCTTCTTCCTGCGATCAGAAGCCGCGCAAACACCCGAACGCGCGCAGTTCTTCGCATCGTCGATTGACGACGCTCTGACCCGGCTGGAACACCTTCCTTATGTGCTGTCGATTGACGAAACGACGCTGGCGTCGCTGGTCACCGGCAACAGCGCCGAATTGAACCCGATCCTGGCAGATATCGCCCAACGCGCCGGGGCAGAGTTTGTCTATGTGCTCGACCTGCAGGGCAAGACGGTTGCGTCGTCGAATTACCGGGACGCCGATAGCCTTGTCGGAAACTATTATACGTTCCGACCCTATTTCACCGACGCGGTCAGCGGTGCGTCTGGTCGGTTCTACGCCGTGGGCGTGACCACCGGTCGACCGGGGTACTTTATCGCAGAACCGGTCAAAGATGCGGAAGGGACGATCCACGGCGTTGTCACGGTCAAGATCGGATTTGAAGATCTGAGCCGCGCACTGACCGGAAACGGAGAGCTTGTGCTGGTGGCCGACGAACAGGGCGTGGTGCTGGCAAGTTCCGACCCGTCCCTGATTTACGGATATCTGTCGCCGCTGTCCGATGCGGAAAGACGCACGCTGGAAGAGCAGCAGCAGTTCGGATCGAAAACGCTGTTCCCTCTTGATTGGGAACCAGAGGGCGACCGCCGCGCGCGTCTGGATGGAACGGCGTATGTCTGGACCAAGGCCTATCTGGAGCAGGAAGAGTGGTCGCTGCACCTGTTGTCCGAGGTAAGCGAGAGCCGCCGACAAGCGCTTTTATACGTGGCGGGTGGCGTGATGAGCCTGCTTGTCCTGACCGTGGCCGCCGCGATTTATCGCGCGGCACAGTTGCGTCATGCGCTGACGATCTCCAACGCGGATCGGCAAAGACTGACCCGCGAGATTGAAGAGCGTCGGATTGCCGAGAAGAAGCTGGAATCGGCCCGCAGCGAATTGGCGCGCAAGGATCAGCTGGCGGCATTGGGCCAGCTTTCCGCGTCCATCACCCATGAGCTTGGCCAACCGATTTCCGCGATGAAAAACTATCTCGCAGCCGAGGAAATCGCCACCGGTGCACAGCCCAACGGGCTTTGGCCGCAATTGTCCGGGCTGGTGGACAGGATGCAGCGCATCCTTGACCAACTGCGCCTCTTCGGGCGTACGACAGCGTCGGCGGATACCACGTTTCCGGTGCACGCCACGGTGGACGCTGCGGTGCAGTTGGTGCGTCACACGGCGGTGGATGCGGGTGTCGATCTGCGTGTGCACGTGGATCGTGATCTGGGCCATGTCCGAGGTCGGCCGGAACGGTTCGAACAGGTCATCGTCAACCTTCTGCGCAACGCGATCGAATCGACGCTGGACGCTGATCCGGGGGTGGTGACGCTGCAGGTGTCGCAACGCGATGATCAGGTGATCGTGACAGTGTCCGATACCGGTCACGGGCTGGGCGATCTGCAGATCACCGATCTGCGAGAACCGTTCTTCAGCACCAAACCCTCGGGGCAGGGGATGGGGCTGGGTCTGGCCATTTCCGGACAGATCATTGACGAAATGGGGGGACTTCTGCATGCCGAAAACATCGCCGGTGGCGGGGCGCGGTTTGTGATCTCCCTGCCAGCGATAGAGGGGCAGGATGTCTGAACAGTTCCGTGCATTGATTGTCGATGATGACCGCGAGATGCGGCAGTCCCTGACCGTTCTGCTTGAACGATCCGGGTGGAGCATTGATGCAGTTGGATCTGCAGCGCAGGCCTTGGCGAAGCTGGACGTCACCGCGCCGGATGTTGTGTTGTCGGATGTGCGCATGCCGGGCATGTCCGGTCTTGAACTGCTGGATGAAATGATGGCCCGCCCGGCGCCGCCTTTGGTTCTGATCTCGGCCCATGGCGATATTCCGATGGCGGTCGAGGCGATCCAGAAGGGGGCCTACACCTTTCTCGAAAAACCGTTTGAGCCGCGCCGATTGCTGACGGTGATGCGCCATGCAGGTGAAAAACACCGGTTGTCCGACATGACCAAGCGGATGCGCGAACAACTCGTGTCACTGTCCGGACTGGACCGCGTTCTGCTTGGCAACAACGCGCGGGTTGTCGAGTTAAGGGCGCAAGCGGTTGATCTGGCGATGGCGGAAGGCACCGTCCTGATCAAGGGAGAGACGGGCACCGGCAAGGAACTGGTGGCACATGCGCTGCACCGTCTGGGGCACCGGCGGGACAAGGAGTTTGTCGCCGTCAACTGTGCGCTGCTGGCCCCGGACAAGGTTGAGGAACAGGTGTTCGGCAAAACCGATGGCCTGTTGGGCAGCTTCCGAAAGGCCGATCAGGGTACGCTTTTTCTGGATGAGGTGGGGGCCTGTCCACCCGAAGTGCAGACCAAGCTCCTGCGGGCGATTGAAACCGGGGTTGTTCAGCCAGTTGGATCAGACGAGACCTTCCAGACCAATGTGCGGATCGTGGCGGCCACCAACGAAGACCTGCAGGATCTGGTTGATGCCGGGACATTCCGATCCGATTTCCTGTTCCGCCTCAATACCTTCGAATTGCACCTGCCGCGTCTGGTGGATCGTGGGGAAGACATCGTAATGCTGTTCGAAAACTTTGTCGCGCAGCTGTGCGAAACCTACGAAATCGCGCCGGTTGAGATGACCGCCGAAGATGCAGCGGCGTTGCTGGCCCATGACTGGCCGGGCAATGTGCGCGAACTGCGTCATGTCGCCGAACGCCGTGTGCTTGCCGCGCGGCGCGGTGCGGGGTCGGTTGCCGAAGCGTTGCGCACCGACGATCTGATCGACGACGTGCCCGCAACCCTGCGCGAAGCGGTGGCCCGGTTCGAAAAAACCCTGATTTCGCAAGCCATCTCGACACATGAAGGCCGGATGGATGCGGTCGCCGAAGCCTTGGGCATTGGCCGGCGGACGTTGAACGAAAAGATCGTGAAGCTTGGTTTGGAGAAATCCAAGCTACTGGAATAGGCCCTGCGGAAATCCGCAGGGGGGATTGGCCCAGCCTGCGGATTGCTTCGTATCAAAACGTGCCTTTGCAAGCTATCCTTCTTCTAGCGCTGAAACAGTGCACTAGTGGGAGGACATCATGAAACATTTCAAAACCGCCGCGCTTGCGGCGACACTCGCGTTGTCGGGGGCGGCCGTACAGGCACAGGACGAAGGTGCGAACTACGTGCTGGCAACAGCATCCACCGGCGGGACCTATTACCCGGTCGGCGTTGCGCTTGCCACGCTCGTCAAGGTAAAGCTTGAGCCAAAACAAAAGATCGGCATGGCCGCGATCAGCTCCGCCGGGTCGGGTGAAAACGTGCGCCTGATCCGCGAAGGCGAAGCGCAGTTCGGGATCATGCAGGGCCTTTACGGCTACTACGCCGCATCCGGGACGGGCCCGCTGGCAGAGGTTGGCCCACAGGAAAACCTGCGGTCCGTCTCAATGCTGTGGCAGAACGTTGAGCACTTCATCATTGCCGCAGACGCTGCCGAAACCGGGACAATCTCGGACATGGTTGGCCTGAAAGGTGAAGCCATGGCCTTGGGCCGTCAGAATTCCGGGACAATCGGGTCGAATGCAACAATCCTGTCCGGCTTCGGGATTGATATCGAGAATGATTACGAACTGGTCTTTGGCGGATATGGCCCATCGGCCGAGGCGTTGCAGAACGGTCAGGTCAAAGGCATCGGTACACCGGCTGGCGTCCCGGTTGGGGCGGTCAGCCAGTTGATGGCGTCGGCTGGGGACAGCGTCACCTTGCTGAGCTTTACCGAGGAACAGATCGCACAGGCCGACGGCGACCGGGGTCTCTGGACACCGTACACCATCGCGGCGGGCACCTATCCGGGTCAGGATGCGGATGTGCAGACGATCGCACAGCCGAACTTCCTCGCAACCAGCGCGGACCTGCCGGAGGATCACGTCTACCAGATCACCAAGGCGATGTACGAAAACCTGCCCTTCCTGCAGGCGATCCATCCAGCCACCAAGGCAATGGCCATTGAACGCGCGATTGCGGGTCTGCCGTTGCCGCTGCACCCCGGTGCTCTGAAGTACTACCAGGAAGTTGGTCTGGACGTCCCTGAGCGTTTGATCGCTCAGTAACCAACTCCTTGAAACCGCCGGTCCGGGGGTGTCCCGGGCTGGTGCTCTGACGTTCGGGTGGGACCATGTCAAATATTGAAGAAGACGATGATGCAGGCCGCCTGAGGTCTTTCAAAGGTGTGGCCGACACGATTTTGTCGATTGTCTGCTTCCTGATCGCAGTCGGTCATATCTATGTGGCTTTCGATCCGGTTCTGTCGGAATTTCAGCGTAACGCGTTTCACTTTGCCGGATTTGCGGCGTTGGCGGCCATTCTGTACCCGATGTGGCGCACAGGCTCGGGCAAGACGGCACCGATCGCGCTTGATCTGGTGCTTGGTCTTGCGGTCGCGGCTTCTGCCGTCTGGCTGACATTTGCGGAAAATGCGATTTACGACCGGGGGGTCAAACTTGCGCCGCTTGATTGGATCGCAACGGCGATCTGTGTATTCGGTGCGGTCGAACTGACCCGCCGGGTCGCGGGATTGATCATTCCCATCCTGATCCTTCTGGCGCTCAGCTATGTTGCGTTCTGGGGCAAATTCGTCAGTGGTGTTTTTGCCTTTCCGGGCCTGAGCATCGAAACCGTGGCGTTCCGGTCGATCTATGGCGACGACGCGATGTTCGGCACAATCGCGCGGATTTCGTCCACCTACGTCTTTCTGTTCATTATCTTCGGCGCCTTCCTGCTGCGCTCGGGCGCGGGTGAGTTCGTGATCAACATGGCGCGCGCGGTGGCCGGAAAGATGGTGGGCGGACCGGGGATCGTTGCGGTCATCGCGTCGGGTTTGACGGGCACGATTTCGGGGTCTGCTGTTGCCAACACGGCCTCTACCGGCGTGATCACCATCCCGCTGATGAAGCGGGCGGGGTTCCAGCCCAAATTTGCAGGCGGTGTGGAGGCGGCGGCATCGACGGGCGGTCAGCTGATGCCACCGATCATGGGGGCCGGGGCTTTCGTGATGGCCAGCTTCACTCAGATTCCATACGAGAAAATCGTCGCTGTCGCGGCCCTGCCCGCGCTGTTGTACTTCCTGTCCGTGGCGTTTTTTGTGCGGATCGAAGCACGGCGGCACAACCTGCCTCCGATGGCGGATGAAGGGCAGACCATGGCGTCGGCCTTCAAGGAAGGGGGCGCGAGTTTCTGCATTCCCATTGCCACCTTGATTGGCATGCTGGTCGCCGGGTTCACACCGACATATGCCGCCGTCTTTGGCATCCTTGCGGTGATCGCCTCAAGCTGGCTGACCAAGAACCGGATGGGGCCGAAAGCAGTGTTCGAAGCCTTCGTGATGGGCACGAAAGGCATGGTGCTTACGGCGGTGCTGTTGTGCTCGGTTGGATTGATCGTGAACGTGATTGCCACCGCCGGGATTGGCAACACCTTCAGCCTCATGATCTCAAGCTGGGCGGGGGGCAACATTCTGATTGCTCTGGTGCTGATTGCTTTGGCGAGCCTCATTCTGGGGATGGGGTTACCGGTGACGGCGGCGTACATCGTTCTGGCCACGCTGTCCGCACCTGCGCTGTCGGGCATGATCAGCGACCAGTTCGTGATCGCGGAACTGGCGGCGGGAACCTTGCCCGAGGCCGCAAAGGCGGTCCTGCTGTTTGGTGTTCCGGAACAGGCCGAACTTCTCAGTCGGGAATTGACCTGGGCGGAAGCCGCCAGCGTCATCCAGACCCTGCCGTTAGAGATCGCCGCCCCGTTGCGCGACCTTGTGGTGCCGCAGCCTGTGGCGATGAGCGCGCTGCTGTCGGCGCATATGATCATTTTCTGGCTGTCTCAGGACAGCAATGTCACACCACCTGTCGCCCTCGCGGCGTTCACGGCGGCCGCGATTGCAAAGGCCCCGGCCATGGCAACCGGGGTTGCGAGTTGGAAGCTGGCCAAAGGTCTTTATATCGTGCCGGTGTTGTTTGCCTACACGCCCTTCCTGTCCGGCGATTGGCCCGCGATGATCCAGATTTTCTGCTTTGCTGTGATCGGCGTTTACGGGCTGTCGGCGGCGTTGCAGGGGTGCATGGAAAAACCCTTTGGCCTGATCATGCGCGTGCTGTGCTTTGCAGCGGGTCTGGCCTGTTTGTGGCCCGCGTTCTTGGTGGCCAACCTTGCGGGCGCGGCGGCGGTTGTGGGGCTGTTGATCTGGAACGTGCGTTTTACCAAAAGCACCTTCGCAGAGGCCGCGACTTAAGTGACCGACACCGTCATGGAGCCAAGCCCATCGACGCTGATCTCAAGCGTATCCCCCGGGACAACAGGTCCCACGCCAGCAGGTGTGCCGGACAGGATCACGTCACCCGGCGCAAGGACGTAGTAGTCTGACAGGTAGGAAATCATCTCTGGCACTTTCCAGATCATCTGGTTCAGATCCCCGTCCTGTTTGACGGTGCCATTCACCTTAAGCGAAATGCGCCCGTGATCCATGGGTCCGACGGACTCTGCCGGATGCACCGGGCCAACCGGGGCCGATGCGTGAAACGCTTTGCCGATTTCCCACGGACGCCCCATCTTCTTGGCGATGCCCTGAAGATCGCGGCGCGTCATATCAAGGCAAAGCGCATACCCGTAGACATGCGCCATCGCGTCTTCGATCGCGATCTGCGTGCCGCCCGATTTGAGAAACACCGCAACTTCGGCTTCGTGATGCACGTCCTTGCTTTGCGCGGGATACGGAAAGACGCCGGTTGGGTTCAGGTCGTCCGGGTTTTTCTGAAAGAAAAACGGCGGCTCGCGGTCCGGGTCGTGCCCCATTTCAACAGCATGCGCGGCATAGTTCCGTCCGATGCAATACACCCGGCGCACGGGAAACGCGCCTCCGCCGACGACGGGAACAGATACGGTTGGCGGGGCGGGGATCACGAACTCTGGCATGCTGGCTTCCTTTATCGCGCAGGTGCCGTCAGGAATACGCACAATCCGGGCCACGTTCCAGCGGGGTTTCGATGGTGATTTCGCTTGGGATCCAGTCAAAGATCGCCAGGGCCTGCCCGCCATCAAATCCGACATACAGGGTTCCGGTCTCGGGTTGCAGGGCAACCCCTTCGGCATCGACCCCGTATTCCGACAGCGGTTGCACCGACAGCACGCGCCCGTCCGGAGCCAGCTCAAACAGACTGTTCAGACCTTCATTGTCATCGACCACAAGAATATTTCCGGAATACGGATCGCGGGTAACGCCCTGTGGTTCGGTCATGGGGGGATCAAACGTGTCGCCGAACAACTCCATCACCACTGCACCATCCGGCGCGATGCGCAGCAGGCGGGACGGATCGTCTTCGACCACCAGAAAGCTGCCATCGGCGTCCCGGTGCAGGCCCTCGGTATCAAACAACGTCTCGCTCAGCCGAAACGGTTGGTCGATGGACCGACCCTCGCGGTCAAGCCTGCGAAACTCGCCCCAGCCATTGGCGATCAGCAATCCGCCATCTTCAACGGTCAGGCTGCGAACCGAGGTCATTCCGGTATCCAGCCGACGCAGTTCTTTGCCAAAGGTGGACAGCAGCAGAACCTCACGGCTTTCATTGGCCACCCAAATGCCGCAGACCTCGGCATCATAGGCGATACTAACGGCCCTGAAATTCGGGATCGTCTCACGATGAAAGATATCGGCCTGCGTCGGTCCCGTGTGCAAACAGAGCCCTGCAGCCACCACCAATGTCAGAGAGTTTCGCATCTGCACCTCCATCGCCCTGAAACGACCTGTTCCAAACTGACCACGTTTCAAGTCTACCGCCAAACCTGACGCGCCCGACGGACGCCTGGACAGAGCGTCGGGCCGCTTGCCCGGCTTTTTGATAATGTGCCATCAATGGCAGGATCGCGAGAGGGCGGTTTGGCAAGGGATCGTGCGACAATGACCGGCACACACGTGGCTATGCCTTGGCCCGCCCAGATCCCGGTTGATACGGCATCATGGATGCCACTGGCCTCTGCCTCCGACCGGGTGTCGACGCCGTCCGTCCTCGGTCCTTTTGCGCGGTATCCCCGATGAACATCCTGCACCTTGCGGCCCGCCACGGACGGTTTTGTCTTGTTGCGGGGCTGATCGGCGGCGCGGCATTGCCCGGTCTTGCGGCCGTGCTTCGCCCGTGGTTGCCGGAACTGGTTGCTCTGCTCCTGTTCCTGACAGCCTTGCGCGTCGGACCAAGAACCGCGTTCGGGAGCCTGCGCGATGTCCGGCAGGTCGGTGCATATGTGTGTGTCCTGCAAGTGCTCGCCCCGCTTAGCGCCATTGCGGTTTTTTCGCTGTTGGGGCTTCTGTCACAGCCGTTTGTTCTGGCGGTTGTGCTGATGTTGTCGGCACCATCGGTCACGGGCGCGCCAAATTTCCTGATTATGGTGGGCAAGGATCCGTCTTACGCAATGCGCATCCTGGTGTTGGGCACTGCGATGTTCCCGGTGACCGTCATTCCCGTTCTCTGGGCCTTGCCGCTTGCCGATCCCGTGGGCGTCATAGCAGCGGCGGGTCGCCTGATTGCGGTGATCCTGGGTGCCACCGCTGTCGGATTTGCGGTCAGGCATGTCCTGT
Organism: Marivita sp. S6314; assembly: GCF_023015985.1. Classification (GTDB taxonomy): domain Bacteria; phylum Pseudomonadota; class Alphaproteobacteria; order Rhodobacterales; family Rhodobacteraceae; genus Marivita. Next base: position 129,744 of record NZ_JALKAO010000007.1, on the reverse strand, counting down.
GGCGCGATCTAGATACGAACGGACGGTCAAACCTCGATGGGCTCAGCGCCTTGGCCCTTGCGGTGATCGTGGTTGGTCTGATGTCCGAAATTGGCCCGCTGCTGCGGTCCGCGCCGATGATCCTGCTGTCCTGGGCGTTGGCGGTCATGGTGCTTAATTTCGGCTTGCAGCTGTTCACCTTTGCAGTTCTGAAACACACCCAGCGCCCCGAAGTGCCGGCCCTGTCGATCATCTCCGGCAACCGGAACATCGCGCTGTTCCTGATTGCCCTGCCGCCAGAAGTGACCGGACCGTTGCTGGTGTTCATCGGGTGCTACCAGATCCCGATGTACCTGACCCCCTTGGTGCTCAGGCGGTTTTATGCGTCATCGGGATAGACCGAGATTTCAATAAGATTGTCATCGGGATCCCGCAGGTAAATCGACTGGATCGGCCCGTTTGCCCCGGTGCGCGGAACTGGTCCATCAAGGATTGGCACGTCCAAAGTTCGCAGGTGATCCAGCACTCCAGACATGGTGCCCTCCGCGATGAAACACAGGTCCGCACTGCCGGGCGTTGGGTGCGCCGCTTTCGGCTCAAACTCTGCTCCTGCCTGATGCAGGTTGATCTTTTGCGCCCCGAATTTCAACGCAACACGCCCCTCTTGAAACGTCACGTTCTGCATGCCCAGAACCGTGGTGTAAAACGCCGTTGTCGCGCCAATGGACGCAACGGTGAGCACCAGATGGTCCAGCCGGTCGATCCGCATGGTGTGTTTCCTCGCAGTTTCGGCAAACATGTCGATTTTTAAGTGTTAAGCCAAGGTTTACGTCCCCCTGCTAAGCCATGTCCCGGGGTGTAAGGAAAGGTATGGGAATGGCGTCCGACAGAAATGTCGCGCCAGTTATCATCAAGCGTAAGAAGATCGTTGTTGAAGGCGGGCATCATGGCGGTGCCTGGAAGGTGGCATATGCCGATTTTGTCACCGCGATGATGGCGTTTTTTATGCTGATGTGGCTGTTAAATGCGACAACAGAAAAGCAACGCAAGGGCATTGCAGATTATTTCAGCCCAACCGCGCCAATCAGCCGATTGTCGAGCGGTTCAGACGGTTTGATGATGGGCGACAGTGTCTTTGCCGCCGATGTTTTGCCGCGCATGGGGGTCGGGGCCAGTTCGCTGCACCCGACCCAGGGCGACAAAACGGATGCCCAGACCGAGGCCGAGGACAAGGCCTTCAAAGAGGTCACGGACGTCCTTCTGGGTCTTGGCGGCGAAAGCATGGTAGAGGACCAATGGTTGCGCCACGTGGTCACCCGCGTGACGGACGAGGGCCTCGTTCTTGAATTTCACGACACGGTCAACGCGCCGCTGTTCACCAATGATGCGGCCCCAACACCGTTGCTTCACGACATTGCCTACGCGGTCCGCGAGGCAAGTCGGATCATCGACAACGAGGTTGCGATCGAAGCGCATGTTGCCAAGGTCGCCGTCGTCAGGCGGGAAGACCCGGCATGGGCCATGTCATCGGACCGGGCGTTCAGGTTTTCGGACATGCTCACCGATCTGGGGTTTCCCGAAGACCGTGTTCGGCGCGTAACGGCATATGGTGACCGGGAACCGGTTGCGGACAATCTCATGTCCGTGCGCAACAACCGGATCGAGATCATTTACCTGAGGTATTGATGCGCGTCACAGAAATCATTCGAGTTTTATCTGTTAGGTCATCGTTAAATCGACCGCCCTAAAGCTGTGAAGGCGAACAAGCCATCACACCAGAAAGGCGATACATGTCGATATCCTCTTCTCTCAGCGCGGGCGTTGTTGGCCTTGCGTCAAACGCGACGCGGCTGGCTACAATTTCCGATAATATCGCCAACTCCCAGACACCGGGCTACAAACGGGTCGAAGCCAACTTTCATTCGATGGTCGTGACATCAGGCGGCGGAACCTACACTGCGGGCGGGGTGCGGACGACAACCCAGCGTTATATTGACCAGAACAGCGCGATCACGACCACGTCCAATTCAACCGACCTCGCGGTCAGCGGGCGGGGGTTCCTTCCCGTCGCCCAGGCGACAGAGGTTCTGGCAGGCTCCGAAACGCCGCAGATGTTCTTGACCACGACCGGGTCGTTCCGAACCGATTCAAACGGGTATCTGCGAACGGCATCGGGTCAGATGCTTTTGGGCTGGCCTGCCAATCTTGACGGCACAATCCCGAACTACCCACGCGCCACAAGCGAAGCGCTTGAACCCGTCCGGATCAACGTCAACCAATTCAGCGGGGAGCCGACGACGCGTATTGAACTGGGTATCAATCTGCCCGCAACCGAAACCGAGGTCGGGGCTTCGGGCGATCCTTTGACCCAGTCGATCGAGTATTACGACAACCTCGGTCGCGCGGAAACGCTGGAATTCACCTTTACCCCCACAGTGCCGGGAACCGGGACCTCAAACCAATGGACATTGGAAATCGCCGACAGCAGTGATCCGGCGACGATCATTGGTCAATACGACCTCGAATTTGATGATGCGCGCACACTAGGTGGAACACTGCTTGGCGTGACCGACGTGTCCGGCGGCCCGTATGATCCTGCCACAGGTATATTGACGGTAACGGCACCAAGCGGGCCGATCGACATCAATATCGGGCGTCCGGGCCTGAACGAGGGCCTGTCCCAGTTGTCCGACATTTTTGCCCCCTTCAATATCAGCCGTGACGGGGCGCCCGTTGGCAAGGTCACATCCGTCGAAGTTGATGAAACGGGCCTCGTGAATGCCTTCTACGACACCGGCACAACGCGAACGCTCTACCAGGTTCCCTTGGTCGATATTCCCAACCCCAATGGAATGGCGGCGGTGGGCAGCCAACTTTACATGCCCACACCCGAAAGCGGGAGCTTCTTTCTCTGGGATGCGGGGAACGGATCAACGGGTGACATTCTGTCCTTCGCACTCGAAGAATCCGCGACCGACATTGCCAATGAACTGACCGAACTCATCCGCACCCAACGCGCATATTCATCAAATGCGAAGGTCATCCAGACCGTGGATGAAATGCTTCAGGAAGCCACAAACATCAAACGCTAGGTGCGTGAAACCACCCTCAGGAGGTCGACATGACTTTGTCCGGAGCCCTGTCCAACGCCGTCAGTGGTCTTAATGCCAACGCATTGGGAACAAGTGTCCTGTCGGCCAATATTGCCAACGCATTGAACGAACATTACGGGCGTCGCGATTTGATCCTGTCGACGGATGGCAACCAGACGTCTGGTGGCGTCCGGGCCTCAGACATCCAGCGCTTTTCAAGCCCCTTGCTCAATCACCAGAAACGGATTGCGATTTCGGATCACGCCCAAAAAAACGCGTTTGCAAACTTCGCAGTCGCGTTGGAAAACGCGGTCGGCAGCGTCGATACGCTGACATCGCTGTCGCAAAAACTCACGCAGTTCGAAACATCGCTTCTGTCTGCTGCCAGTGATCCGTCCTCGCAAACGCGGTTGCGGTCTGTTGCCTATTCCGCCGATGAACTGGCCTCTTTCCTTCGGGCTGCATCTGACGGCGTTCAAACCAGAAGAACCGCCGCTGATCAGGACATCGCCGCTGCGGTTGGTCAGATCAACCAGCATCTCTCTCAATTGGAGGGTTTGAACAACCAGATTATGTCCGGTCGACATACCGGACAGGATACACTTGCGCTTCAGGATCAACGCGATGTCGTGCTTGATCAATTGTCCGAGTTTATTCCGCTGCACGTCATCGAACGCGAAAGCGGCGCGGTGTCCGTGTTTTCCGGTCAAGGGCGCACATTGCTTGATGGGCGTGCCGTGGAATTCGGCTTTGCACGCACACCGACCATATTGCCTCATATGAGCGTTCAAAACGGATTGCTCTCGGGTCTTCTGATCAACGGAGAGCCTGCGGATACCCGGACGATGACCACACTCTCCGGCGGCCGTCTGTCTGCGCTGTTTGACATCCGGGACTTCCATTCCCCGGCCGCGCAAACAAAACTGGACGGGATAGCGCGCGACATGATCGAACGGTTCGGACCAGGCGGGCCGGACGCCACCATTCTTCCCGGAAGTGCCGGTGTCTTTGCCGATGACGGCGCTGCGTTTTTGGCCGCAAATGAACGCGGTCTCGCCGGGCGGATTGATCTGAATGTCGCGTTAAAACCGTCATCAGATGAACTCTGGCGCTGGCGCGACGGATTGTACGCGGCAGCCGAGGGTGAACCAGGCGAATCCGCGTTGCTCATTGACCTGCGCGGGCACATTCTTGCGGATATCCCGCCGTCTTCACCAGCTTTGGCGACAAGTGCGACTTCGCTCATCCGTCATGTGGAAGAATTTGCCTCACAGACAGCCACCAATCGCGTGAGATCGAACGAGACGTTTGAATTCGCGACAACGCAGCTTGCTGCGCAAAAACAAGCAATATTCGATAAGGGCGTGAATACCGATCAGGAACTTCAAAAGCTCATCGCATTGGAGAAATCATATGCCGCCAATGCGCGGGTGGTTCAGGTCGTCGACGACATGCTGACCGAGTTGCTTCGGATTTAGGGGAAATACAGTGCTATCACTTGGAGAACTGTCCAATCTTACCTTTATGACTGTTCGGCAAAGCATGCTTGAGGCACGCTCACAGTCGCTCGGCCAATCCATGACAACGGGCGTTGTTGCCGAAAAATCTGCCCACCTGCGGGGGTCAACAATTGGTTTGGCTCTGCTGGACCGCAAATCGGACTTGCTTCAGCAATTCAAAACCAATCTGACGGAAGCTGCATTTGTCGCGCAGTCGCAGCAGTTGGTTCTTGGCGAAATCCAGGAGAACTCTGAGAGGTTGATCAACGATTTGGCATTGGTGAGTCAGCAGGCCTCGCCCGAGGCGATCGATAGCCTCTCCAAACAAGCGTCGTTCATATTTAAGGATATCGTGAATTCTCTTAATAGCCATGTTGCCGGGCGTTTTCTATTCTCTGGCACATCCACTCAGCATGCCCCACTTATAAATGGTGACACGATCCTTTTGGAGATCGAAGCTGCCATTGCAGGCGCAACCTCGTCATCTGATCTCATCAACAGCATAGACGCCTGGTTCGATACAGGAGGTGGATTTGAAACCATTGCATATCAAGGAGCCACAAGCGGTCACCTCAGATTTCCGATCGGGGATGAGGCAACTGTTTCATTCGACCTGCGTGCAGATGATAAGGCGATACGCGATATTTTAAAAGCAGCGGCGTTGGCCAGATTTGCACAAGATGATTCAACCTCACTTTCGGCCTCAGATCGTCAGGACGTAATCGAAACAGCGCGTTCTGAACTGATAGCCTCGAAGGATGATATCATCGCACTCCGCGCCGATATTGGTGCAAAAGAGGAACTTTTTTCTACGAAAGCGACGGGAATAGAAAGTAAGCTGCATCAGCTTTCATTAGATAAAAACTCTTTAATCGGTATCGATCAGTATGAAAGCGCAACTGAATTTGAAGCCGTCCAACAGAATTTGGACGTTTTATATCGCATTGCCGCCCGCCAAAATCGAACCAGCCTGGCCGAGTACCTGAGATGAAATACCTACTCCTTGCACTAAGCTTGATGTGTATATTCGACATTGAGGCAGCAGCACAAGGTGTCCGTCTAAAGGATCTCGCATATTTCGAAGGTGTACGTGGCAATGACCTGGTCGGATATGGCCTGGTTGTTGGCTTGAACGGAACCGGCGACGGTTTGCGGAACTCTCCGTTTACCGAAGACATGATGTCCAACATTCTCGAGCGTCTTGGCGTCAATGTAACTGGCGAACAGTTTCGCGCAAAAAATGTAGCGGCTGTCATCGTGACCAGCAAACTCCCGGAATTTGCACGGGCAGGAAGCCGGATCGATGTTACGGTGTCCGCCATAGGCGACGCCAGCAGTCTGCGGGGCGGCACCCTGGTCATGACGCCGCTCAACGCCGCAGACGGAGAGATCTATGCCGTTGCTCAGGGGTCGATACTGGCCGGAGGCGCTGTTGCGGAAGGCGAGGCGGCAAAATCCGTGCAAGGCGTTCCAACCTCGGGCAGTATCCCGTCGGGCGCCTATGTCGAACGCGAAGTGGACTTTGACTTAAGCGCCCTGGAAACCTTGAATATTGCACTGAAAACCCCAGATTTTTCAACGGCATCTCGGATCGAGCGCGCCATCAATTCACTTGTCGGGCGTCAAAGCGCACGAATGATGGATTCGGGAACGGTGTTGGTAGACATTGCCCGCGCGGAAGTCGTGTCACCGGCACATTTCGTGGCACGTATCGAAAACCTCCAGATCCAGCCGGATACGGTTGCAAGGGTCGTGGTGGACCAGCGGTCAGGCACTGTTGTTATCAGCGAAAATGTACGTGTTTCCCGTGTCGCAATTGCAAAAGGCAACCTGACACTTACCGTGCAGGAACAGCCGTTGGTTGTGCAGCCGGATCCCTTTTCGGAAGGTCAATCTGTGGTGGTGCCAAGAACCACTGCACAGATCGAAAACACTCCCGCCGTTTCATTGGCGGAAGTTCCGACCAGCACAACTTTGGCGGACGTCGTAACAGGGCTCAACGCCTTGGGGATCACACCGGGCGACCTCATCGACATACTCAAGACGATCGAAGCAGCCGGCGCGCTGCATGCCGACTTTATTGTCATGTAATCAGTGAACAGGATCGGGTAACATGATCGCAATATTCGGAATAGTATTCACCTTTGGTATGGTTTTTGGTGGATACCTGCTTGCTGGTGGCAAGCTTGGGATCATTCTAAAGTCTTTGCCTTTTGAAATAATGATGATTGGTGGCGCGGCGATTGGAGCCTTCGCCGTTGGGAATTCCACCAACTCCCTAAAGCAAACGCTGAAGGATACAATGATGGTTTTCAAAGGGAGTTATTGGAAACCAGCCGACTACAGTAACCTTTTGACGGTAATGTATCAGGTTATTTCGATAGCAAGGAAAAATCCAGTAGCTTTGGAAGAACATATCGAGAATCCAAAAGAGTCGGAGATATTCAGTCAATTCCCCAAGTTGCAACAGGATCACGCAGCAATTGATGCAATCTGCGACACATTACGGTCAACAACAATGAACTATGATGATCCGAACCAGGTTGAAGAGCTATTATCAAAGAAAGTTGACGATACAAAACACCATCGTCATGTGTCCGTGCACGGTTTGCAAAGCATTGCGGACGGACTGCCGGCCCTCGGAATTGTTGCAGCCGTGCTTGGTGTCATTAAGACGATGGGCTCAATCGATCAACCTCCCGAGGTTCTTGGCAAACTCATTGGCGGGGCGCTTGTGGGAACGTTTCTTGGCGTTTTTCTTGCTTACTGCCTTGTTGCCCCGTTTGCCGCCAAGGTTAAGGCCGCTGCAGATGATGATCTGAATTTCTACCTTGCAATTAAAGAGATACTGCTATCGCATCTTCACAATCATCCGCCGAAAATGTGCCTTGAAGTCGCGCGTCAGGGCATCCCCCATGAATTTCGACCCAGCTTTTCAGAGCTTGATGAGGCGATCCGAGCGCTGAAGTGATATGAACGCTTTTTCCATTTTTGCCGTGCTTTTTGTCCTGATCCCAACATCGGGCTGGGCTGTGAACGCAATTGCGCGCGGCGGTGAGCATGGAACCTTCACACGAGCAACGCTACAGTTTGACGCCAAAATTGAAATTCTTGATGTTGCGGTTGTCAAAAATAGATTGGTTCAAGTTGAGGTAAATAACCAAATTGTTGATTTAGATACGAGCAGGCTTCAAGAAAGGTTATATGGGCACAGATTGGGTGCGGTAACGGCGAGTAATCAGAAAGTTTCTCTTGAGTTGCTTTGTGACTGTCGCGTTGATGCCAGGATAGTCGATCAAACGCTTCTCGTGGTTGATATCTTCGACGCCGACCCAGGTCAGGAGACGAAGCCCATAGAGAGCATCAATCGTACAGCAAGCGCGGCCCTCATCGAGGCACCGATCCGCTCTGAAATGCTTCGCCGATCTGAAGCCTCGAAACTCATAAAAGACGCGGTCGCGTCTTTTGATCGGTATCCCTTGAATACCGTTGCGGGTCCGCTTGTGGACGTGCAGAAGGGTCCGCCGTTTTCGAAACCTCCCAAAGAGGCAGGTGATGCCGCCGAGGATCAACAAGAGCAAACCGCGGTCGAGGAGTGCAAACTCGAAGACATCATTTGGTCTGCACTGACCAAGACACCAAAAACGGATGTCGTGTTGGTGATGAGCCAATCATCGAGTCTGCTTGAGACTGACCTTGCGAATGAAGGCGACCAGGAAACTCTGTCACATCACGTGATCGAGTCTGGAGATGTTTTGGCGCTTCAGAGCGCGCTTTTAGAATACCCGGAAACCGATAACTTCAAGCGATTGATGGATGCGCTCACTCACGATGCGGTAGCAAGTGAAGAGAGCGCCCTTAGAGCATGTACACCACTGTCCGAAGCAGTTGTCGCAACGGCCTCGCGGCGTAACTTCGCAGCTTTGACGCGGCAAGATGTCATGACGCTTATTGAGACGATCGCTGCGTTGCCTTTGGGCTGGCAACTCGAACTGTATCCAAGGCTTGTTAAGGTCAGTAGCAAAAATGATTTCGCCATTTATGAAGATCTGGAATCCCATCGAAGACTCGAAATGAAGATGTCTCCCGGACCTGAAGACCCAAGCGATTCATCTGTCGACACGGCGTCCGACGTTACCCAACCCGATGATGCAGCCGCCTTGGCTCGGGTGTTCAAAGGCACGGATCACGCGGTCGAAAGCTGGCGTGCGGCGCAAGAAGCCTACTTGGCGGCGGGCCGTTACTTCGATGCGCTTGCGGCGGTTGGCGACATGCCAGATCTTTCACCTGTCGAAAAACGCAAATTCGTCAATCGATCCTTAATGGAAATTGCGAACAGCGCTGACGCGACAACGCTTTTGCAAATTGCGGTTGAGAAGATGCCTGATCTGGACGTGGCTGTTGAACCAGAGGTTATTGCCGCGGTCCACACCCGGCTTGAAGACGCGGGATTTCATCAACATGCGCAGGCATTTCTAGACCGTCATCCAAATAACGAAGTCACGAAAGCACCGAGCGCCATGGCCGAGGACAGCGCTAAGTCGACACGCGAAGACGCGCCAACCCCGCCGATTGCTGCAATGCGCACGTCAGAACCCAACCAGACGGCGACGGCAGCGCCTGATGCAGTTCAATCCAATAGCACGCAGCCATCAGGCTCTGAAGCAGACTCGACGCGATCGCAGGCCGAGATCGCGGTATCCGTTGCGGCGGCAGGTGCGCAACTTGCGACGACAGAGGCGTTGCGAAAAAGCTTGAGCGCGCGCTTTGCGAATGATGCGCAACGGTAGCCGCAGATCTTTGAAGATGTTGGAAACTGGCTGTGTTAATCAGTTAAGGATGACCCGCTTTGTACACCACATAATTTTGCGCATTTGTGCGTCGTTTCTGCTGCTCGTCCTGTTGGCAGCGCCGATGACAACGCAGGCGCAGCAAAGCGCGGCGCGGCCTGGAATTGCGTTTGGTTTGAACGCAATTTCCGACTGGTCAACGCAGCATCCGTTTATCGATCTGATGAAAACGTCGCGCCCCTGGATCGGGCATCTGCCCGATACGTGGGGCGGGTGGAGTTTCCAAGATCTCATGGCCGACGGTTTTCTGGATCAACAGGGCTGGCCGCTTGCTCTGCCAAATGAAGTGGTGCGCCTGGAGACCCGTATTCTCACTGACCAGCCCGAAACGGCGATGAGCCTTGCCGGACGCTATCACCTGCTGTTCGACGGGGATGGGGATATCGGCATCTCGGAACGAGGTCGCGTGGTCCGCAAAGAACCGGGGCAGTGGGTTTTCCAGTACAGACCCGGAGAGGGCTCGGTCACCATTTCGATCAAGGAAACGGACTCACAGAACCCAATTCGGAACATCCGGGTGGTCAAAGAAGACCAGTTGGAGGCTTTCCAATCGGGGCAGGTGTACAATCCGAACTGGTTGGCACGGCTGGGCGCGGTGCACAGCCTTCGCTTTATGGATTGGATGATGACCAACGACTCGCAGATCGTGTCATGGTCTGACCTGCCCAAGTCCGACGATTTTTCCTACGCATGGCGCGGTGTGCCACTGTCCGACATGGTTGCGCTGTCGAACCAGTTGGGGGCGGACCCGTGGTTTACGATGCCGCATCTAGCCAATGACGAGTTGATCAAGACCTTTGCAGACTACGTGCATCAGGAATTGTCTGCCGACCGTGTCGCGCATGTCGAATATTCCAATGAGATGTGGAATTTCATTTTCGAACAGGCGCATTGGGCCCGCACGCAGGCAGAATCGCGGTGGGGTGATCTGGGTGATGGCTGGATGCAATTTTACGGTTTGCGCGCAGCGCAGGTCATGCAGATCTGGTCTGACGTCTTCGGGGCGTCATCGGAGGCGCGCCTAAAGCGTATCCTGTCGGTGCATACCGGTTGGCCAGAGCTTGAAAAATCCAGCTTGTTCGGAGCATCGGCGCAGGCGGCGCTTGGCAGTAAGCCGCTGGATAGCTTCGACGCTTATGCGGTCACCGGATATTTCGGGCATGAGCTTGGTGTGTCAACGACATTGGCCAACGCGTTGAACAGCGCAGAAGCCGATGCCCTGAAACGCGGGCAAGAGGCAGGATTATCGCGTGCGGCGCTGCGGGCTTATGTTGCAGAAAACCGGTTCACCGTGGCGATCCCGATTGCGGCTGAGATTGTCCGGCGCGGATCGTTGCGCGAAATGATCGAAGTGTTCTGGCCGTATCACGCGGATGCGGCGCGGGCGGCCGGGCTGGACTTGCTGATGTACGAGGGTGGCACACATGCTGCGCCATTGGGCGAAGCGGTCGAGGATGAACGACTGTCGCAGTTCCTGATCGCCTTCAACTATTCTGACGACATGGGTGCGCTGTATTCCGAGGCTGTGTCGGCATGGCGCGATCTTGGGGGCGGGCCGTTCAACGCGTTTGTGGATGTCGCCGCCCCCAGTAAATGGGGCAGTTGGGGTGCTTTGCGCCATCTGGAAGATCAAAACCCCAGGTGGGAGGCGTTGCGCATGACACAGGAAAAGCCGGTCGAATAGGCGCGTTTTCGGCGCGCAATCCTTAAAATTGCCACGATTTCATGGCACCCGCACGGCGTCGTACAGTAAACGTTCCCAAGGTATATATCGGATCCCGCATGGCCCGCACCGGTTCTGACTCAGCTGAGGCACACCTCCCCGCGATGAGCGTGCTCATCCCCGCCTCGAACGAGGAAGCCCTGATCGGGACATGCCTCGACACGGTTCTGAACAGCGCCTGGTCCCGGCCCGAGACCGTCGAAATCCTTGTGATTTCGAACGGCAGCACCGACCAAACCACCTCCAAAGCGTTAGACTACACCTCTGCGTTTGCCGAAAAAGGATGGGCGCTGCGCGTGCTGGATCGGCCCGAGGGTGGCAAGCTGGGGGCGCTCAACGCGGGTGACGCAATCGCGCGGGGGGCCATTCGGGTGTATCTTGATGCCGATGTGGAACTGACCCGCGATCTTCTGAGCGATCTGTTTCATGCGCTCGATGTGCCGCAGGCGCGCTATGCCAGTGGCACGCTCGAACTTGCGCCGTCGTCAAGCTGGATAACCCGGGCCTATGCACGCATCTACGCGCAGGTGCCTTTCATGAAAACCGGCGTGCCCGGCGCTGGCCTGTTTGCCGTCAACGCTGCGGGTCGGCTGCGATGGGGAGCGTTTCCGGACATCATTTCCGACGATACGTTTGTCCGACTGAGTTTTGCGCCGCACGAACGGGTTGCGGTTGACGCACCGTATCGGTGGCCTCTGGTGGAGGGATGGCGCAATCTTGTCCGGGTGCGCCGCAGGCAAAATGCGGGTGTCGACGAGATCCACAAACTGTATCCGGACCTGATGAAGAACGACGACAAACCAAGTTTCCCGACACGGGACAAGCTGAAGCTCGCGCTTCGGGATCCGCTGGGATTTGCCGCCTATAGCGGCGTCGCGCTGGCTGTCCGGCTGTCGCCCGCCAAGACCCCGGAATGGAGCAGGGGCCGGTGATACAGGCGCTCAAAACGCGCTTTCTCGGAGGATCGCTGAACGCGCGCTTCATGCGCAGCTCGGCATTCACGATGGGGGGCTACGTCGCGGCGCAGGCGTTGCGGTTGGGGTCCAACCTTATTCTGACCCGCCTTTTGTTTCCCGAAGCGTTTGGATTGATGGCCCTCGTTGCGGTGATCCTTCAAGGCTTGGCCATGTTCTCGGATGTTGGTGTCAGCCCGTCGATCATGCAATCCAAGCGCGGTGACGATCAGGACTTTCTGGATACGGCCTGGACGATCCAGGTGATCCGCGGTGCCCTGCTCTGGTTGTTTGCCTGCGGTATGGCTCTGCCGCTTGCCGCGTTTTACGAAGAACCGCTGCTGGCATGGATCATACCGTTCGCCGGTCTGAACCTACTGATCGCGGGCTTCAATCCGACGCGCATGGACACCGCCAATCGCCACCTGTTGCTGGGGCGGCTCACGCTGCTGGAATTGATCAGCCAGGCGGGCATGATCGCCATTGCCGTCGGGCTGGCCTGGTACATGCAGTCGGTCTGGGCGCTGGTGATCAGCGGGATCGCATGGGCGCTGATCCAGCTGGTGCTGTACAGCACGTTTCTGCCGGGGGCCCGCAATCGGTTTCGTTGGGAACGCGCAGCCGCGGGCGAATTGATCGGATTTGGAAAGTGGATCTTTCTCAGCACGATCTGCGGCTTTCTCTATATGCAGGGGGACAAGCTGTTTCTCAGCAAGTTTCTCCCGCTCGATCAGTTCGGCATCTACAACATCGGCTTCTTCCTGGCGAGCTTTCCGCTTTTGATGGGTGGCGTCCTGACACGCAAAGTATTGATCCCGCTTTATCGCGAACGCCCCCCGGCAGAGAGTGTCGAAAACTTTCGCAAGCTGCAGAAAATGCGATTTCTGCTGACCGGTGCCATGGTCGGCCTGACCGGGTTTGTATCGGCGGCAGGGGTGTTCCTGATCACGTTGCTCTACGATCCGCGCTACGAAATGGCCGGGGCCGTGGTTGTGCTGATCGCGGCCATGCAGATCCCGCACATGATCGTGCTGACCTACGAACAGGCCGCGCTTGCGGCAGGGGATTCGCGCAGGTTCTTTGTGCTGTCCGCAGCCCGCGCGATCCTGACCTTGGGGTGTCTGTACATTGGGCTGGTCACGGCCGGGCTGGTGGGGGCTTTGGTGGGGCAAGGTGTTGCAGGTCTGGCGGCGTACCCATTTGTTGTCTGGCTGGCGCGTAAGGTGGGGGCATGGGATCCCAAGCACGATCTTGTCTACGCCATTATCGGGGCCCTGATCATTACCGGTGCGCTCTGGTTGAACGCAGGGGCCGTGACAGAGTTGGCGGCGCTGTAGCGCTGTCGCAAAGGGCATCGGAAACCGCGACCGGAAACGAAAAAATCGCCCAAGTTTCATCATATTTGTGAGATACTACCTCCATCAAGGGAATAGGTACGAGTATGGTTCACGAAGCAACCGCGTCTCCTTTGATTTCGGAGAGCGACATTGCGATTGTTGGTATGTCGGCGCATTTGCCCGGCGCGGCCACTCTGGCAGAATACTGGCGCAACCTGCGCGACGGGGTGTCTTCGATCCGGCGTCTGGACGAGGACGACCTGATCGCGGCAGGCGTGCCGCCCGGTCTGTTGCGCCACCGCGATTACGTCCCTTTTGCCGCACCGCTTGACGGGTTCGATCACTTCGATGCCGAGTTCTTTGGATTGTCACCCAAAGACGCGGCGATCATGGATCCGCAGCACCGCAAGTTCCTGGAATGCGCGTGGGAGGCGTTGGAAAACGCGGGTCACATGCCGGAACGGGTCGACGGGCGCATCGGCGTTTTCGGCGGCTGCGGGATGGGCAGCTATTTCTATTTCAACCTGTGTTCGAACCCCGATCTGGTCGACAACACCGGGATGTTCCTGTTGCGGCATACCGGCAATGACAAGGACTTCCTGACCACGCGGGTCAGCCACATCTTCGATCTTGATGGCCCGTCGATCAGCGTTCAGACGGCCTGCTCCACCTCCCTGGTGGCGACCCATTACGCCTGTCAGTCGCTGCTGAATGGCGAATGCGACATGGCGCTGGCCGGTGGGGTCACCATCGAACTGCCGCAGGGGCGCGGATATCTCTACAAAGAGAACGAAATCCTGTCACCTGACGGGCAATGCCATGCCTTTGATCACCGGGCGCAAGGCACGGTCTTCGGCTCTGGCGCCGGTGCGGTTGTGCTGCGCCGGCTTGAGGATGCGCTTGCCGACGGAGATCACATCTGGGCCGTGATCAAGGGCAGCGCGGTGAACAATGACGGTGCCGCCAAGGCCGGTTATCTGGCCCCGTCCGTGGACGGGCAGGCCACCGCCATCGCCGAGGCACATGCCATCGCGGGCGTCACAGCCGACAGCATTGATTACGTCGAATGCCACGGCACTGGCACCTACCTGGGTGACCCGATCGAGGTTGCCGCCCTCACGCAGGCGTTTTCCGAAACAAGCGATGCAATCGGGCATTGCCGCATCGGGTCTGTCAAAACCAATATCGGCCACCTTGATACCGCCGCAGGCGTGGCCAGCCTGATCAAGGCGTCAATGGCGTTGCACAACCGGCAGATGCCCCCGAGCTTGGGCTTCGAAAAACCGAACCCGACGATTAATTTCGAAACCTCGCCTTTCCGCGTCAACGACCGTCTGACCAAGTGGGAACAATCAGATCACCCAAGACGGGCCGGGGTGAACTCTCTTGGTGTCGGCGGCACGAATGCCCATGTCGTACTCGAAGAAGCGCCGGATCGCGGGTTGTCCGAAGACAGCGACTGGCCGTTCCAGATCCTGACCGTGTCGGGCCGCACCAAAGCGGCGCTCGAGGCCAACACGGCGCAGCTTGCCGCCCATCTGCGCGCCAACACCGATCAACCGCTCGCCGATGTCGCTTGGACCCTGCAACAAGGGCGGCGCGCCTTTGACAAGCGGCGCGTGGTGGTTGCGTCAAACCATGTCGAAGCGGCCAAGCTGCTGGAACAGAAAACGGGTCACCGGGTCCATTCGCACGACGCATTGCAGCAACCGGATACGGTGTTCCTGTTCCCCGGTGGCGGGGCGCAATACGTCAATATGGGGCGCGATCTGTACGAAACGGAACCGGTCTTTGCCGAATGGATGGATCGCGGATTGGCGCATCTGGATACGCTGGAAGATCGCGATATCCGCGCCCTTTGGATGCCGGACGCGGATGCGGAATCGCAAGCAGCCGATGCGCTGCGCACGCCGTCTTTGCAACTGCCGCTGATCATGATCGTCGAATATGCGCTGGCGCAGCTCTGGATCAGTTGGGGCATTCGGCCCGCTGCGGTGGCCGGGCATTCCATGGGGGAAAACACCGCCGCCTGTCTGGCGGGCGTCATGTCGTTCGAGGATTGCATCGGCCTTGTTCACCTGCGCGGCACCTTGTTTGACACGGTGGACAAAGGCGGCATGATTTCGGTGGCCTTGCCGGAACAGGACTTGCGCCCGCTCCTCGGGCCAGAGCTTGATCTCGGCGCGGTCAACAGTCCAAGCCTCAGCGTCGCCTCTGGCCCTGCCGATGCGCTTGCGAAACTTGAGGCCGATCTTACCGCCCGCGATATCGACTACCAGCGCATCCAGATCGACATCGCCGCGCATTCGCGCATGCTGGACCCGATTTTGGAGCGGTTCCGCACCTATTTGTCGTCCATCGACCTGCACCCACCACGCCTGCCGATCACGTCCAATACAACCGGCACGTGGATGACCGACGATCAGGCAACCAGCCCCGATTACTGGGTCTCGCATCTGCGCGGGACGGTGCTGTTTGCGCAGTGTCTTGAAACGCTCAGCGACGCACTCAACCGCATCTATCTTGAGGTTGGGCCCGGAAAAGCCCTGTCAGGTCTCGCGCGGCAATGTGAAGGGATCACCGGGCAACAGGTTCTGTCGAGCCTGCGCCACCCCGAGGAAGACGTCGAAGATGATCGCTACCTTCTTGAGGTGCTGGGCCGGATCTGGGCGCTGGGCGGTGACTTTGACTGGGGCCAGTACTGGGGCGAGGCAAAGCGCCATCGCGTGCCATTGCCCAACTACGCGTTCCAGCGGTCCCGCTACTTCATCGAACCGGGCCAACCACAAACGCACGAAGCCACGAATTTCCTGACCCGTCTGGACGGGATCGAGAACTGGGGATGGGTGCCGTCCTGGCGTCCCAAATACGCCGACACATCGCTGGATGTGGCGCGTGACCTGGGCGCGGCAGAGCCGCAAAGCTGGCTGATGTTCATGGATGATGTCGGCATCGCCTCTGGCGCAGCCGCGCGTTTGCGGGATGCCGGGCATGCCGTGGTCGAGGTCTGGCCCGGCGACAGCTATGCGCGGCTGGATGACACCACCTATGTCATCGCCCCGGAACGCGGACGCGAAGGGTATGACCTGTTGTTCCGCGACATGCTGGCGCGCGGATTGGTGCCAAGCCGCATCGCGCATTTCTGGGGGGTGACAAAGGACAAAAGCCACCGACCGGGATCAAGCTTTTTCCACCGCGTGCAGGAACACGGCTTCTATTCGCTCATGTTCATCGCGCAGGCGATTGTGGACGAAACCCTGCCCAAACCGACCCATATCTCGGTCTTTACCAACAATGCCGCTGCGGTTGGTGATGAGGTCCTGAACACGCCGGAAAAGGCCATTCTTGCCGGACCCGCGCGCGTCATCCCGCACGAAGTTCCGGGATTGACGGTGTCCTCCGTTGATCTTGATGTGCCAGAACCACCGGAAAAATCCTGGCTTTGGTTCGTTCCCAAAAGCGCTGACTACGACGACGGTTTGACCCGGCTGACCGATCAGGTGCTGGAAGAACTCGTTTCAGACCCGCACACCTGCGTCGTTGCGGTGCGGTCCGGAAAACGGTTCGAAAAGGCGCTTCAGAAAACCCTCTTGTCCGAAGATGTCCGCCTCGCGATCAAACCTGGCGGCATCTACCTCATCACCGGGGGTCTTGGCGGCATCGGGTTGACGATTGCCAGATCGCTGGCGGCCGAAGGCTGCACCCTGATCCTGACAGGGCGGGATCCCTTGCCAGACCGCGACGTCTGGGACCGCTACCTGCAACTGCACGCGCCGCAGGACCGGGCCGTCAAACGCATTCGCGCGGTGCAAGAGCTTGAAGCCCTCGGGGCAACCGTTCGGATGTGCGCGCTTGATGTGTGCAACCTGACCGACATGTCTGACATGGTGCAGAACACGCAGCGCGAATTGGGTCGGATCGACGGCGTGATCCATGCGGCAGGCGTGATGGACGATGCGTTGATCCTGTCCAAAACCACCGCATCCGTGGAACAGGTGTTCTCGGCCAAGATTCACGGGACCAAGGTGCTGGACCAGGTGTTCCCCGATGGCTCCACGGACTTTATCGCGCTGTTTTCGTCCACATCGACGCAAACCGCCCCCGCTGGCCAGATCGACTATGTCGCGGCCAATGAATATCTCAACGCCTATGCCAAATCCCGCAAGGGCGACGCCACCCATGTGGTCGCCATCAATTGGGGCATCTGGTCGGACGTGGGCATGGCCGCCAACGCCTTGGCAGACCGGTTGGGCGATGGCGATCCACAGCCTTTGACCGATGCCAACCTGCCGCTTCTGCACAAGACCGGGTTCGATCCATCCGGTCACCGGATCTTTGAGGCCCGGTACGCGACAACGGACTGGTTTATCGACGAGCATCGCACCAAGCAGGGCGACGCCCTGTTCCCCGGTGCCGGATACCTGACACTGGCGTCCCAGGCGTTGCGCGGGCAGGGCGAAGGTGATGCCTTTGCCGTACATGACATGACCTTCCTTCGCCCGCTGAATGTGCCCGAGGACGGGCATCGCGACATTCGCGTCCGGCTGAAACGGAAAGACGAAGGATATGCGCTCGAAGCCTTGGGCAGTTGCACGCATTCGGGCCGCGACGGGTTCGCTCCCGTGGCAACCGCCAACCTGTCCCTGATCCCCGAAGCCCAGCCGCGCAAGCTTGATATCAAGGCCATCCGCGCTCGGTGCGGCCCGCTGTGTACCGCGTCGAACGGGCGCAAACTCGATGCGGCGCAGGAAACCCAACTGGCCTTTGGACCCAACTGGAAGGTGCTGGACACCTGCGCGTTCGGCGACGGCGAAGGCATTGCAGACCTGTCGCTGAACCCCGAAGCCGATCATCCCGAGGACTGGCATTACCACCCGGCGCTTCTGGATATCGCGACCGGCTGGGCGATGGAACTGATCGACGGTTACCGCTCGGACAGGCTTTGGGTTCCGGTCTCCTATGCCTCTGTGCGGGTGTGTCATCGCTTTCCGGACCGGATCGTCAGCTGGGTCCGGTCGGCAGGCCCCAACCGCAACGAAGACGCGACAGCGTCCTTCGACATCACCCTGGCGGCCCCCGACGGCACCGTCTGCATGGAGATCGAAGGCTTTTCGATCAAGCAACTGGACGACCCATCGGTCCTGACCGCCCCGGTCAAAGTCACCGGGTCTGAATTCGAACCGCGGGATTTCAGCCGCGCCACCCAACCGCTGTCCTCCTCCGAAGAGCGGCTTCAGCACAACCTGACACAAGGCATACCGCCCAGCGACGGGGCAGAGGCGTTTTGGCGGGCGCTTGGTCAGAACAAACCGCACGTCTTCGTGTCGTCGCTTGATCTTGACGATCTGATTGCACAGGCAGGCGCAACAGCCGACAGCGCGTCGGATATTCAGAAATTCGACCGTCCGCAGCTCGATGGCGATTACGCCGCGCCGGAAACCGAAGTTGAACGCACGCTGGTCGACATCTGGGAAGACCTGCTTGGCGTGCAGAATGTGGGCGTTGAGGACAGCTTTTTTGACCTTGGTGGCCATTCCCTGATCGCGGTGCGGCTCTTTGCCAAGATCCGCAAAACCTACAACGTGGATTTCCCGATCTCGATCCTGTTCGAGGCCCCGACCATCCGTGCCTGTGCGACCCTGATCCAAGACCGCGCCGAGATTTCGGACCCCTCGGAAAGCACCGCGCCAAAGCCGAAAAAGCGCAATCGCCGGTTCAAGCACCTGGTAGCGATGCATGACGGCGAGGGCGGATCCAAAACGCCGTTCTTCCTTGTGGCCGGGATGTTTGGCAACGTCCTCAACCTGCGCCATCTGGCGCAGTTGATTGGCCGGGACCGACCGTTCTTCGGCCTTCAGGCCAAGGGTCTTTACGGTGACGAAGCCCCGCACACCTCGATCAAGGACGCCGCCCGCGACTACATTGCCGAGATGAAACAGGTGCAGCCTGAAGGCCCCTATTTCATCGGCGGCTTTTCTGGCGGCGGCATCACGGCGTACGAAATCGCGCATCAACTGCGCGACATGGGGGACGAGGTCGCGATGGTTGTCCTGCTCGACACCCCTCTGCCGCAGCGCCGCCCGCTCAGCCGCAAGGACCGCTTGCTCATTCAATGGGAAGAAACCCGCAAGAAAGGCCTGTCGTATCCGTTTGTCTGGCTCCGCAATCGCATTGCCTGGGAAATCCAGAAACGCCAGCCAAGCGAAGGCACACAAACCGCGCACAGCTTCCACAACGAAGAGATCGAACAGGCGTTCCTGCACGCGGTGTCCGCGTACAACATGGACGGCTGGGATGGCCGGATCGTTCTGTTCCGGCCGCCCCTGATCGGCACCTGGCAGGTGTCCGGCGGGCGGTGGGTCAACCATGAACGGGCCTACCTTTTTGACGACAACGATTGGGGCCAATACACCCCCCAGATCGAAGTGTTCGAAGTGCCCGGCGACCATGACAGCATGGTTCTGGAACCAAATGTGCGGGTTCTTGCCAGCCATCTGCGCAACGTCATTGTCGCGACCGAGGCTTCAGTGCAGGGCAAAGGCCAGATCATAAATTTTGAAGCCACTGAGGCTGCGGAGTAGCTGCATGACAGAGATTGTCGTCGTTATCTTGAATTACAAAACGCCGGATCTTGCGGTCAAGGCTGCGCAATCGGCTGCGGTTGCCATGACGGGATTCGGCGGCGCGATCCTCCTTGTGGACAACGACTCCCCGGACGACTCGCTTGACGTCATGCAGACCGCGGTCGCGGGCCTGTCGTGGCCGGACCATCTGACCGTTCAGGTGCTGCAATCGGGACGGAACGGCGGTTTCGGCGCGGGCAACAATTTCGGCATTCGTGCCGGGCGGTCCATCTGCCCGAAGGCCGAGTTTGTTTACATCCTCAACCCCGACGCGCAGGTCGAGGAAAACGCCATTGCGGCCCTTGTCGACCATCTGACATCCCATCCCAAAGCGGCGATTGCAGGCAGCTGGATCTACAACCAGGACGGCCATGATGATTGCAGCGCCTTCCGCTTTCCCGGGATCGCGTCCGAATTCGAAGCCTCAATCCGGTTCGGGCCCGTCACGAAGCTTCTCAAGAACTACGTTGTCCCGCTGCATCTGCCCGAAACATCCGGCCCGGTGGGCTGGATCGTCGGGGCGTCGATGCTGGTTCGGACGGACGTGTTGTCTGAAATCGGCCTCTTTGACGAAACCTTCTTTCTGTATTTCGAAGAAACCGACCTGTGTCTGCGCGCGCACCGCGCGGGCTACGAGGTTCACTTCGTCCGCGCCAGCAAGGTCTGCCATATCGGGTCGGTGTCGACGGGGATGGGCACGTGGAAACGCACGCCGCGCTACTGGTACGAAAGCCGCTGGTACTACTACAGCAAGAATTACGGCCGCCTTTACGCAATTGCGGCCACCTCCATGAACGTGATCGGCACGTCTCTCTGGCGCATCCGCCGCTGGATCGAACGCAAACCCAACACCAATGCGAACCGGTTCCTGCGCGATCTGATCCGCCATGACGTTCAGGCGGTGTTCCGGCCCACGCCGGAAACATCCATCCAAACCAACACGGACCTGCCCGAGATGCATCTCCGGGCCAGGACAGAGTGATTTATGACCGCATTTGACAGCATCCTGATCGGTGACGAAAGCCTGACGCAGCACTGCGCGGAAACGCTGCTGGCGCAGGGTCACCGCATTGCGGTTCTGGTGACGGGAAATCCCGAAATTGCCAAATGGGCCAGCTCCCGCAGTATTCGTGTTGAACCCCATGGCCGCGATCTGGGCGCACGCATGGGCACGGTGTCGGTGGATTGGGTGCTGAGCATCGCCAACCTGCACATTTTGCCCAGTGATGTGATCAAATGCGGCCGGCAGGGCGCGGTGAATTTCCATGACGGACCGCTGCCAAAACATGCGGGCCTGAATGCGCCCGTATGGGCGCTGCTCGAAGGCGAGTCCCGTCATGGCATCACCTGGCACCTGATTGAAGAGGGCGTTGATACCGGTGACATTCTGGTGCAGCGCAGCATCGACATCACCCGGGACGACACGGCCCTGACGCTGAACACAAAATGCTATGAGGCCGCGCTGTCCAGCTTTCCGGATCTGCTGACCGAACTGACACATGGTCTGCCCAACCGCCAACCGCAGGACGCCTCCCGTCGCAGCTATCACGGGCTTGCCGACCGCCCCGATGCCAACGGGCTTTTGCACCTTGAAGGACCGGCGGACACCGCCGAACGGCTGGTGCGCGCCTTGGACCACGGGCCATACTGGAACCCGCTGTGCACCGCCAAGATCTGGACGGGACAGCAACTTTTGCACATCGGTCAGGCCCAGCGACTGGACAGCAGCGCGGCGCCCGGCACGGTGATTGACGTGGATGATCACTCGCTGACCGTGGCCTTCGCGGACGCTGCCCTGAAACTGACGGGGATCAGGGCCAGCGACCGGTCCCCCCTTGATCCATCGCGGCATGTCTCGCTAGGGCAGGTGTTGCCGACACTCTCGGCGCAGGACCGCACCACAATTTCAGACGCCGCACAGCGCGTCGCGCCCCGCGACGCCTATTGGCGGGGTGTGTTGGGCGCATCCGTTCCCATCACGCTGCCGTTCCTGACCTCCAACCCCCCCGCGCTGGATCGTGTCGAAACCGCCATCGACGCCCGGCACCTGCGCGCGGCGCTTGCCGCTTTGGCAAACCGATTGTCTGACGCGCCCGGCACGGTGCTGGCCTGCGCCAACCCGCAGATCGCCCCCGATGACGGGTTCCGCGTGATCAATCCATGGGTGCCCCTGTCGCCCGAGGATCTGCGCCGCGACGGTCCCGATATTCAGGTCGGGTTCGCAACCGATCTGCCGCTGCGAGATCCGAACCTGCCACCCTTGCACACCCCGGCGCTGGGCATATCCGACCGCGTCGGCCCCATCCCGAATGTCGCCATCACCTTCGAACTTTCGAACAACGCGGTGGTGGCCCATATCGACACCGGCCGCATCGCGCCGGATTTCGCGCAAATCCTCATCCATCGGGTGCATTGGATGGCCTCCCAGATCGGCGACGGCAAAACGCCCGACGCCCTCGATCCGCTGCCCCCCGGCGAACGACGGGACGTGCTGGAACGCTTCAACGCAACCCAAAACGCCCCGGCGCCACACAAGACCCTGCATCAGGCCTTTGAAGCCCAAGTTGTGCAAACGCCAGATGCCATCGCGCTTGTGCATGAACGCTCCGAAATCACCTTTGCCGCTTTGAACGAACACGCCAATCGCGTCGCGCACAGGCTGCGCGATATGGGCGTCGGGCCAAACATAATGGTTGGCCTGCATTGCGCCCGTGGCCCCGATCTGGTTGCCGCAGCGCTGGGCATTCTCAAGGCCGGTGGGGCGTATCTGCCGCTGGATCCCGACTACCCCAGGGATCGGTTGGACCACTACCTGACCGACAGCCAGGCCCCGATTGTGATCACGCAATCCGCACTACAAGACGACCTGCCGGAAACCGGCGCGAAAACCCTGATCATGGATCACGACCCGCATCTGGCGCAGGCCGATAGCACCAATCCGGAACCGACCACCGCGTCAGAGGATCTGGCTTACGTGATCTACACGTCCGGCTCGACCGGAGTGCCCAAAGGGGTGATGGTCGAACATGGCAACGTGCTCAATTTCTGTGTCGGCATGGATGCGATTGTGCCTGACAGGGAGGATGCGACCTGGCTTGCGGTGACCAGCCTCAGTTTCGATATCTCGGTGCTGGAGCTGTTCTACACCTTGTCGCGCGGCATAAAGGTTGTCCTGCCAAGCACCAGCCAACGGGGTGTGATCTCCAGCGGGGCGGCGCGCACCGGCTCTGATGGGATGGACTTCTCGATCTATTACTGGGGCAATGATGACGGCGTTGGCCGTGACAAATACCGCCTGCTTCTGGAAGGCGCGAAATTTGCCGATGCCAACGGCTTTTGCGCGGTCTGGACCCCGGAACGGCATTTCCACGCCTTTGGCGGCCCCTATCCGAACCCGTCGGTCACAGGCGCTGCAGTGGCGGCGGTCACCAGCCAGATCGGCGTGCGTGCCGGCAGTTGCGTGGCTCCGCTGCACCATCCCGCGCGCATTGCCGAAGAATGGGCGGTGATTGACAACCTGACCAATGGCCGGGCAGGTCTTGCTATCGCCAGCGGCTGGCAGCCGGATGATTTCGTACTGCGCCCGGAAAACACACCACCCGACAACAAACCGGCCATGTTCGACGCCATCGACCAGGTGCGCAAACTCTGGCGCGGCGAACCCGTCGCGTTCCCGCGCAAAGACGGCCAGATGCACGAGGTGGTCACGCAGCCGCGTCCTGTGTCCCGGAACCTTCCGATCTGGGTGACAACCGCAGGCAACCCCGAAACCTGGCGCGAGGCGGGGCGAAACGGGGCCAATGTGCTGACGCACCTGTTGGGGCAATCCGTCGATGAAGTGGCGGAGAAGATCGGGATTTACCGCCACGCGCTGCGGGATGCCGGGCACAACCCGGATGACTTCACCATCACGCTTATGCTGCACACCTGTCTGGCCTCCACCCGCGAAGAGGCGCGGGACATCGCGCGCGAGCCGATGAAAGACTATCTGCGCTCTGCCGCAGGCCTGATCAAACAATACGCCTGGGCCTTCCCGGCCTTCAAAAAGCCCGAAGGCGTGAAAAACGCCTTTGAACTGAACCTCGGTGATCTGAGCGAAGACGATCTCGAAGGCATCCTGGACTTCGCGTTCGAGCGGTACTTCAACGACTCGGGCCTGTTCGGCACGATTGAGGATGCGTTGAATCGGGTCGATCAACTCAAGAACATCGGCGTGTCCGAAATCGCCTGCCTGATCGACTACGGCATCGAGACAGATCAGGTGCTCGACGGCCTGAAACCACTGGCCGAGGTGGTGCGCCAATCCGCCCCGTCGCGCGATCACGAGGACGAGGATTTCTCGATCGCGGCAATGCTGGCCCGCCACAATGTCACCCACATGCAATGCACGCCCTCAATGGCCCGCATGATCGCGATGGATGACGACGCACGCGCGCAGCTGACAGGGCTCAAACATCTGTTTCTTGGCGGCGAAGCGCTGCCCGGCGCTTTGGTCGCTGATCTTGAACAGGCGACACAGGCGACGATCACCAACTTGTACGGCCCGACCGAAACAACGATCTGGTCATCAACCGAACGCGCCCAGGCGGATGAGGCCACCGTCAATATCGGCACCCCCATCGCCAATACACAGCTTTACGTTCTGGACGATGCGCTTGAACCCGTGGCCATCGGTGAAGACGGCGAATTGTGGATTGGCGGTGGCGGCGTGACGCGCGGCTACTGGAACCGCGCGGATCTGACCCGTGACCGTTACCGCCCGAACCCGTTTGGCCCCGGACGCCTCTATCGCACCGGCGATCTGGTGCAGCGTCGCCCGGATGGGAAGCTGAACTTCCTGGGCCGCACGGATCATCAGGTCAAGCTGCGTGGCTTCCGCATCGAACTGGGCGAAATTGAAAGCGCGCTCCAGTCCTTTTCCGGCGTCACGAACGCCGTGGTTCTGGCCCGCGAGGACGCCCCCGGCGATGTGCGTCTCGTGGCGTATATCACCAGCCGCACCGATGCGGACACGCAAGCGTTGCGCGCCCATCTGGCGGATCGGTTGCCCGACTACATGATCCCGGCGCATTTCGTGACACTTGACGCGTTTCCGGTCACGCCAAATCAGAAAATCGACCGCAGCGCCTTGCCTGCGCCCACCAAAACCGTGTCGCGGCCAAAGCCAACCAAGGTGGTCGCGCCAGCCGATGGGCACAAGGCGGACGCCGAACTGCAATCCCGAATTGCCGGCATTTGGACCGAAGTTCTTGGCGTCGACAAAATCAGGCCAGAGGACAATTTCTTTGATCTTGGCGGGCATTCCCTGTTGGCCGTGCAAACGCACCGCGCTTTGCGCGACCGTCTGGATATTGCGAAACTGTCGATCACCGACATCTTCCAGTTCCCGACCCTCGGGGCCTTGTCCGACCGCGTTGCGACACTTGGTGGGCACGCCCTATCGCGCGGGGCGGGGTCGTCGACCGTGATCAGCCTGCCGTCGCAGGATGCGTCCGACCGGGCAACGCAGCGGGCAAACGCGATGTCCCGCCGCCGCGAAATGCGCGCACGCAGGCGGGCGTCATAATGATCTCGGCCAAATCCCTTTTGGCGGGTCTCGCCATACTTGCGCTTGGGGCTGCGGGCTGGATCTACGTGAAACCCCCCAAAGCGCTGACGGTCGCCGAACGCACGGCGGCGTTTGCGACACCCTTGTCCCCGCCTGACGGCCCGTTGTCGGTATACCATCTGGGCCATTCGTTGGTTGGCCGCGACATGCCCGCGATGTTGGCGCAGCTTGCCGGGCACACCCACGCGTCGCAACTTGGTTGGGGCACCCCGCTTAAGGCGCATTGGGAGCCCGATATCGAAATTCAGGGCTTTGCGACCGAAAACGACCACGACCATTACCAGGACGCCAAGACGGCACTGGCCAGCGGTGCGTTTGACGCCTTTGTGCTTACCGAAATGGTCGAAATCGAAGCAGCAATCGAGTACTTCGAGGCGCCGCTCTACCTGAACAAATGGGCCTCAGCAGCGCGTGACGGTCGCCCTGACATCCGCGTGTACCTGTACGAATCCTGGCACGATCTGAACGATCCGCAAGGATGGCTCGCCCGTCTGGACACCGATCCCGAGCGCTATTGGGAAGGCGTGCTGATCGCACGTGCGATGGCGCAGGATCCGGACACCCGACCGATCTACGTGATCCCGGCGGGCCGGGTCATGGCCGAACTGGTGCGGCGCGTTGAATCGATGGGCGGTGTTGACGGCATGTCATCGCGCGAAGACCTGTTTGCACGTCTTGAAGACGGAACGCTCGACCACATTCATATCAACGATCTTGGGGCGTATCTCGTCGCTCTCACGCATTACGCTGTGCTCTATCACCGCTCTCCCGTCGGGCTTCCGACGCAACTGCGGCGTGCGGATGGCGGTCGGGCCAATGCCCCGTCCGATGCGTTGGCAGAGCTGATGCAGGCGACGGTCTGGGACGTGGTCAGCACGCTGCCCGTGACCGGCGTGGCCCCACCATGACATGGCTTGGCGGAAACGCGCTGTTTCCAGAATCGACGTCCTTAATGATGGCAAAACAAGGCAAATTTGACTAGATTGTGACCTGTCTGTGACGCAAAAGCGTGGTCTTGTTGCAAAGCAGGTAAGGCGGGGGCCTTAGACCGGAGCTGGAAAATATGTTGTATTTTCAGTCAATATCAGAGGTCCTGTCCGCGCTGAAACGCCGGAAAGGGTTGATCGTTGCGCTCACGCTGCTTGGCTGCGTGATCTCGCTCGTGGTCGCCCTGATCAAAGAGCCGGTCTACAGCGCCATCGCGGTTGTCCAGATCGAGGATGCGCAGGTCACCGGCACCACCTCAACTATCGGCGCGCCGCCCGACACGCGCTCCAGCCTGGATGCCAGCCGTACGGTCCGACTGATCGAACAGCGGGTGATGTCCCGTGGCAGCCTGTTCGAAATCATGGAAGAGCACGGCCTGTTTGCCGACAATCCCAGCATGACGCCAAATGAACGCATCACCGCGATGCGGCAGTCGATCCTGATCGAGGCGATCATGTCAGGTGAACCGTGGCAGCCCAACCAGGCGGTGTCGGGCATGGTGATTTATGTCAACCTGAACGATGCGCAAAAAGCGGCGGATGTCGCCAATGACGTGCTGGATCGCGTCATGGAAGAAGCCCGCATTCGCAGCGTCGATCGTGCCCGGTTCGAGCTTGATTTCTTCAACACGGAGGAAGCGCGCATTCGGGCCGAGATCTCTGCCGCTGAAGATGCAGTTGCAGAGTTCAAGTCCGCCAATGCAGAGGTATTGCCGTCCAACATCACGGTCCTTCAGGGCGAATTGACGACCCTGAATGGCACGCTCATCACCTTGCGTCAGCAGATCCTGAGCCTTGAATCCAACAGTGGCCGCACCCGGGCGGACGCGCTGGAGCGGCAGGTCAATGTCCTGGAAGACCAGATCGCGCTGATCGAAAGCCGGATCGTGGAAATCAACGGCCTGTTGGCCCGCGCGCCCGGGGTCGAGCGTGAACTGATCTCGCTGGAACGCGAACGCGCGCAGCTGACGGAACAATTCACAGTCATTTCGCGCCGTAAGGCCGACGCGGAAATGAGCCAGAGCCTGGAAGAGCAACGACAGCTTGCCCGCTTCGAAGTGCTCGAACGGGCCGAGCCGCCGGTCTATGCGACCTCGGGCAGCAAACGCTCGGTCGCGATGCTGGGTGCCGTTGCAAGCGTGATCATGGCCGCCGGTATCGCCCTGGCGCTTGAGATGCTGAACCCCCCGATCCGCACCGCGTCGCAGATGGAGCGGGCTCTTGGCGTGCGTCCTGTTATCTCGGTTCCGATCCTTGATACACCACCGCCGCCCAAGAAAGGCGGCAAAGGCAACGGGTCCAAGTTCGGGTTAGGGGTCGCGGTGGCGTTATTGCTGGGGGCGATTGCCCTTGTTGCAAAACCGCTGACGGAATGGGCGAGCATGCATATGGCCCAACGCAACGCTCAATAAGCGTATTCGCTGGCCTCGACATCTTCGGCCTTGTTCAGCACAACGCCAAGCAACGGTATCTTGTCGCCCAGGCGGCGTTCCGTTTCCTTGATATCGCTCGCCTTGGTCATGCCGCCCGCCGCAACGATCAGCAGCGCGTCGATATGCGGACGCATTGCAAGCACATCGTCGTTCAGCAACGCGGGGGGCAGATCGAACAGCATCACGTCCGGGTCGAACTTGGTTTCGATGTCTTTCAAAACGCGCTCTGTTGACGGATCCTGCAACAGCTCGGACGCATAGGGTTCAACCAACCCGTTAAACCCAATCGCCACATGCGATCCGGCAGAAATGGCGTTGGGGGCAAAGCCCTGAAGATGATGTTCGGGCGCAATCTCGTCGCGCAGCAGATCCCCGATGACACCGGGATCGGTCACGCCAAAGATCTTGTGCAGGCTTGGGCTGCGCATATCCAGATCAAGCAGAACCGTCTTGCAGTTCTCCTGCCGCGACAGGCTCATGGCCAGATTGGCGGAGGTAAAGGTCTTGCCGCAGTCCTTTGTTGGCGACGTAATCGCCACCCGCCGCCAGCCATTTTCGGCCAGCGCCTGCAACATCCGTGTGCGCAAGATGTCGAACCGGGCATGGGCCGCATTGTCCCGCAGCGCTGTGATCACATTGCGTCGGGCCAGACCTTTCGGGTCCAGTTCAAAGCGATCGATCTGCTTCCAGACCGCTTCGGGATCGTGCCGGGGCGGCGCGGACGGCTTTGGCTCGGGCGCCTTGGCAAGCACCAGCGGCTTCTGAGGTTTGGCCTTTGGCTTTGGCTTGGGTTCCGCAGGTGCGTCTGTCACCTCGGCCACCGGTGCGGGCGTTTCGGCAACCTTCGGCTGTGCCGCAACCTCTTGCTCCGCCGCCGATTTGGGCGTGGGCTTGGCCGTTGGTTCTTGGGCGGGCGGTGCGGATTTGGACGCTGCGGCGGTCTTGAGCTTGGCTTCCGCCGCCTCGACTTCCGCGCGCAAACGTTGTGTCTCAAGCTCTGCCTTGCGCTGCAGCAACGCTTCTTTTTCGGCCAGCAACGCCTTAAGCGCGGCGCGCTCTGATGTGCTCTGTGGCGATGGGCGTGTCGGAGCCTGAGGCGCAGCCTCAACCTCGGAGATACGCCGTTTCCGGCGCTGAAATTTCGGCTGCTCTGTCATTTTTCAGCCCCGCATCCCGACATCGTTCCGCACTCACATAAACACTGTACGCAGACACATCCACGTCCCTCGTCTATGGCAGCGCAATCTGTCAAGAATACGTCCGATTTGAGGGGATTGTTGATCAAAACGCGCAAATCACCGCCGGTCAAAATCCAAACAGGTTGGCGTGTTTGATGGCGGCGTCGACAAACCGCGCCTTATCCGCCTCTGGCGTCCACCCCAGTTCAGACTTCGGTTTGGTGTTCACAAACGGCGACAGATGCGCACGGCTTTTCCAATCGGCCAGCGACGGGCGCGTCAGCCCCCGGCGGCGCAGCGCATATACCTTCAACACATGTTTCACCGCATCCGCCGCCCAGAACAGGGTCAGGTTGCCGGTGCTGACACGAATGCGTGCGCCGATGGATGTGTGGATCGCGTCAAAATACCCCTGACCGCTCAGCATCGGTTCCCCGATCAGGTTGTAGCTTTGGCCAATCGCGTCCGGGTGTTCCGCCATCAGGATCAACCCGTCCGCCACATCGTCGATCAACACGAAAGGCAGGATGTTCAGGCCATTGCCCCAGATCCGAACCGCACCCGCGCCATGCCAGCGGCCAATGCCCCAGTGCTGCAAGGGCCCTCCATGACCCACCACGATTCCCGGCCGCGCAATGACCAAAGGCAGCCCATCGCGGCGATGCATCTCCATCAGTCGCTTTTCGCATTCCGCCTTGGACCGCGCATACATGTTGCGGTCGCTCATATCATCGGGAAATGGCGTGTCTTCCGTGATCTTCTGTGCCGGCGTCGACATGTCATAGCTGGCGATTGTCCCGGTATAGACCAGACGTTTCACCCCCGCCTCCTGACAGGCCTCGGCGATGCGCACCGCGACGCCGACATCATGTTCCAGCGCCTCTTCCCATGTGCCTTCCAGCGACCGGGCAAGGTTGTAGACAACGTCGATCCCCTGCATCGCCTCAACCAGAGCTGCCTTGTCGTAAAGCGACACGCCCACGGTCTCGACCTCATCGGGCAGGTCCGGGAACGGGCCAAACCGACCCCGGCTCAGCACACGCACGTCCTGACCCTTGGCCACCAAGGCACGGGTCAGTGCCCGCCCGATAAAGCCGGTGCCGCCGATGACCATCGCGGTCGGTTTGGGATCGCGGGTTTTGGCTTTGGGCGCAGCGGGTTTGAGATCACCCTCGGGCACCAGATCCAGCGCCTGATCCAACGCGGTCATCACCGCAACCGCGCTTTCGCCCGAGAACCGCGCGTCGGGTGCCGCGTCCTTGCGCAGCGGGCCGTAAATCGCGGCATTCATGCCCTGAAAGCTCAGCGCATAGGGGGATTTTCGGTTCAGGGACGCCACTTGGGTAAGTGTGTTTCCCAGACCTTCGCGCAGATGTTGCCAGCTTAGATCCAACTGTTTCCGCAACGGGTTCAACACCAGATCCGACGCGTTCTCGCGTTCCACCACCAAGGTATCCGCCGCAAAATCCAACCGCGCCCGTCCGGATGATCCGCGCAGGGTCAGCGACCGGTCGTCAATCGTTTCGACCATCGAAATGGTCAGCGTGACATCGACCTCCCCGGCCTGCGCAACAATGCGCCAGGCCTGGTGGCGGGTGTCGTCCCCCGGCAGGTCAATCGGTTTTGACAATTGCACAGACTGCACGTCCGGCACGCCAAAAAGATCAACAATGAACCCCATGAGGTGGGGGCCAAGTTCCAGTAACAGGTTCTTGGGGTCGCGCAGCAGCCAGATCCCAAACGGTCCGGACCGCAACGGGGCCAGGGGCAGGCACCAATGCACCTCCGCCACCGACACGCGGCCCAACGCGCCCTTGTCGAGCATGCTCTTCAACCGATCATAGGACGGCAACCCCATGAAATTGTGCCCGGCATGAAACCGCACGCCATTTTCGCGCGCGACCGCTTCCATTTCCGCGGTCTCTGCCGCCGAGGTCGCAACCGGCTTTTCGACCAGCACATGTAATCCGCCGCGCAGGCATTGCAGCGCAAGAGGATGGTGAAGGTGGGGTGGTGTCAGGATATGCACGGCATCACACACGCCTGCGTCGATCAGGTCGGCCACATCGGAAAAGACCCGAACACCCAGCCCGTCAGCCAGCGCCTTGGCCGCCGCTTCGGACGGATCGCAAACCGCTGTGATTTCCACATCGTCGGTCGCCCGCAACGCATCTGCGTGCCAACTGGCGATATATCCGGCCCCGATCAGACCAACACGAATTTTGGAAGACGCCATCTGCGCACCCCTTACTTGTACTCAATGATGCGCATTTGCGCTTGGGTCAGCCGCCGCCAGTGATAGCGGATCATGCCAATGACATTCGGAAATTTGGACAGCGTCAGATAGATCGCGTGATGCAACGCCTCTGACCGTGGCAAACCATCCTGCATCAATCCCTTGGCTGTGCGTGTGTAGGACAAGGCATAAACACCAAGGATCAGAACGGGAACCGCAGGCGACATAAAGGCCCCCGCAATCGCCATAAACGGCAAAAACGCGCCATAGACCAAGGCGCGCTGTCGTTCGCGGACAAAGTAGTCCGGATGCAGATGCCCGACTTGTGCAAACCCGTGTCCGGTGCGTTCCGCGCGTTTCCACCATTGCGAAAACCGGGTCATATTCGCGTCATGCCGCGCCATGTCTTCCGGAATGCGTTCCAGCCGCCATCCGGCCTTGCGGAGGCGTGTGCAAAACTCGTCATCCTCGGCCGCGATCACGGTGGGATCGAATCCGCCGACCGCGTCAAAAGCACGGGTGCGCACCATCATGTTGCCGCTACAGGCCAGAATATCGCCAGCGGGGCGTTTCCATTCGACATCGAACATCTGGTTATAGACCGTCGCATCGCGCCGCATCTCGGCGGCTTGGCCGGTCACCAGACCAAGATCGTCATGCGCCGCCATCCATGCTTGCCCCTTGGCCAGCCAGCCGTCAGCCATGATGCAATCGCCGTCCAGAAACTGCACCGCATCGGGCGCATCCCCCGAGGCCGTCAATGCCTGAAACCCTTCGTTGCGCGCGCGCGCGGCGGTGAAGGGCACGGACATATCAAGGTTGACCACCTCGGCCCCGACGCGGCGCGCGTTGGCGACGCTGTCGTCGGTGGACCCGCTGTCCACATACACCACCCGGCGTGCCTGTGGCACGACCGAGGCCAGCGAGTTGACCAGACGGTCACCTTCGTTGCGGCCGATCAGGACAACATCGACGCTCATTCCGGCACCTTCCGATTGGGGCGCAATCCGGGGGACGGGGCGGTGTTGGCGTATGCGCAGAACAGCTCTGACAGCCAGCGGGCTTCGGCGGCGGCATCGTAATCGGCCACAACCTTTGCCCGGCCTGCCGCACCGTAGGCGCGTCGCAGGTTGCCGTCCGTCAGCACGTCATCCAGCGCGGCGGTAAAGGCCTCTACATCGCCCGGCGGCACGACGCGTCCGCTGACATGGTCTTCGACCAGTTCGGGCACGCCCGCGGTCCGCGTTGTGATCACCGGCACCTGTGCGGCCATGGCTTCCATCAGGACAACGGGAACCCCTTCGGCAAAGCTGGGCAGGACGAACACGTCGGCTTGGGCCAGTTCCCCGGCCACTTCGGCTTGTGACTTGTACCCCAGAAACGTCACGCGATCTGTGAGCCCTCGGTCCCTGACCTCGGCTTCCAGCGCGGCGCGGTCCGGCCCATCGCCGACAAGCCGCAGTGTCAGATCGGGGTGGGTGGTCGCCAGACGCGCAATGGCGTCGATCAGGATCGGCACGCCTTTGACCCCGGCCAAACGCCCGACAAAGAGCGCGGTTTTCCCGGTATGCGCGGGCGGTGTGGCATAGCGCGACGGATCAACGCCGCAATGCACGATATGGAACCTGTCCCAATGCACAGCGTCCGCGAAACACATCAGTTGCGAGCGGCAGAAATGGCTGATGCAGGCCACGAAAGACGCGCGCGCAGCCTTTTCATCGATCCGCCAGTGATGCGGTTCGAAAAAGATATCCGGCCCGTGGATGGTAAAGCTCCAACGGATGCCTGACAGCGCCCCGACCAGCATGGCGACGGTGCAAGAGGCCTTGGCGATGTGGTTGTGCAGATGCGTGACGCCCTCGCGGTCAAGCTTGTCGGCCAGCACGCCCGCTTCAACGAAGTAGATCAGGTTGTAGAGCCGCCCCTTGATCCCCTTGGGCGCGGTTTTCCATGCAAGGCCGAGGGCGGACAGGTATCGGCCCGGCGTTTTCATCCAGCGCAGATGCGCCCGAAGCGTGGTGGCGGGTGTCTTGACCGTGTCGAGCACTTTGAACGTGCGGGCGTGTTCGTCGCGCTGTTCGGGGCCGACCAGATGTTCGGCCCCGGTTGTGCGGATCGAACAGGTCAGAACCTCGTGCCCGAGGGCGCGCAGATTGGCGACTTCGCGTTGAATGAACGTGTCGCTGGCGCGGGGGTATTCTCCGGTCAGATAGGCGATCTTGGGCCGCGTCATGTCGTGGCCCCCCAGTCAGGGGAGGGGTCGGGCAAAACGTCTGCACCAAACGGTTTTTTCATGCGGTTACCCATGGGTAACCCGCGCTGGCGCAGGACATTTTCGCGCAAAAGGCCGGGAAGTTTTGCCGAAAACGGGCGCAATATCCGCGCGGTGGACCACAAGATTTGCCAGGGGAGCGGCACAACTTGTTTCGGCCAGCCGGTCTGACGCAACGCGGCGATGACCTGCCCGCGTGTGGGTGACCTAGGGTCAAGAATGGTAAACGTGTCATTTACCTTATGCACAGTTGCGTGAACGAGCGCCGCGGCACAGCGGTCCACATGGCACATCGGCAAGGGATCCTCGCCGCCGATTCGCAGCAGCACAGGCCCGAAGCCCACACCCAGATGGGCGTTCCACAGGTGGTCTGCATCATAGACGATGCCGGGCCGCAGGATGGCTGTCGAGCCCAGCCGCGCCGCGCGCACCAATGCTTCCTGCTGGACCTTGGCACCAGAGTAGACATCGCGCGACAGGCTGGGGTTTTCCAGGGGGCAATCGTCGGTCAGGTCACCGCCGATGGGGACATGGCTGGTGTCGAAAACGGCGATTGAGCTGGCGAGTGTCAGATGCGCAACCCTGGCGCGCCGCATCGCTTCGATCAGATGTTCGGTTCCGCCAATGGTCAGGCGCTTGTGGTCGGACGCTGCGCCGGTCATGGCCGCAGCAAGGTGGATCACGGCATCGCATCCGTTCAGGGCGTCGGCCAGAACGGGCACGCAATCCTGTACGGTCAGGTCCGTTGAAACGTACGTGACGCCGGGCCTGTCCGCGCCGCTCTGTCGCTGAACGGCGACGACATCCAACCCGGCGGCTAATGCCGCATCTACGGTCGCGCGCCCGATGAAGCCGGATGCGCCCGTGATGAGGATGCGGGTCACATTGCCCATGGCATCGGCTCCATCGGATCGCAGCGTGTGGTCATCGCCTGCGCGCCCGAGGTTTCCCCGGCGTTCTGCATGGCAAGGGTCACTTCGGTCATGTGCAGGGCAAAATCGTTCGACATCCGCGTTGGTCGGTTTTCGCGCAGGGCGTCCAGCATTTCGGCTGGCCCAAGCATGAAGTTCATCGCCGCAGCACCCCAGCGTTTCACTTTGGGATGTGTGGGTTGCGCGAGCTTCAGCCGTTTCGGGAAGGGCGATTCCATCAGCCGTCGCCGCAGGGTCATGCGTTTGGCAAAGGTGACCTTGGCGGAATTGTCCCACGCCGCCTTGCAGGCCAGCACACCCTTGTCGCCGACAATGCGGATGCGGTGGTCATGGGGGGCCGCGATTGAGCAGGTCAGACGGGTCACGGGTCCGTTTTCGAAAAACAGGGTTGCGACCGACAGGTCCGGGGCAAAGGGGCCGTTGCCTTCTTTGTCGGGGATCGTTTCCGCCGAGGCGGCAACCACGGTGCGCACCGATCCGAACCACGCGATGAGCCAGCCCAGGTAATATCCGGCATGTTCGAGGGTGCAGCCGACGCGAAACTCGTCCTCATAGGGCCAGGGGGCGCCGGATTCTGACAGCCATTTCTTGTAGGCGGCCTGCGGGACAAAGCCGTCGTCCAACTCTGCATAGATGACGCGGGGGGTTCCCGCGATATCGGCGCGAAGGGCATGGCCCAATGTCTGGGCCGCCTCGCCCAAGACGCTGCAGGGTGCGGAGGCCAGCATCAGGCCGGCGTCATGTGCGCGTTGGTGCAGCGCCTTGGCGTCTTTTACGGACATGGCCAGCGGTTTTTCGGAATAGGTGTGGCACCCGGCATCAAGGCAAGCGGTGTTGATCTCGAAATGTGCGGACGGGTTGGTGAGGTTGAGCACAACCCCATCGCGCGGATGGGCGTTGAGCAGGGCCTGCAACGAAGACACTTCTGGCACGTTCCAATGCGCGCAGAACTGCGCAAGACGGGTGGCGTCGCGGTCATAGACACCGGCCACGGTGATTCCGTCCATCGCCTGCAGGGACCGCATGTAGAGATCGGCGACAAACCCGCATCCGATGATGGACACCACACCTGTCACAGGACACCCCCAATGCGGGGATCACCCCAGCGCGTGCCGGGGAAAGGACGGGTGGTCAGTGATGTCACGATCTGCTCTCGAATTAATCTCGTGTTTTCAGGTGCCTTAGAACAATCAATAATGGTCATATTTCGACAAAACTGGATTATCTCACGGCAATCCGGCGATTTCCTTGTATCATGTCTTGATTTTGCAGCGCTCTCGCCCCGATTTGGCCCTATGGACCCTGTACCCGATCCCTCGAAGACGATGAAGGAGCCGCAGATGCGCTTTTGGGGTGACGCGTATGACGTGTCGGTCAATGTACGGGATTGGGTGGCACTTGAGCGGCATGTGTCCGGACGGCTGCGCAACGGCGATGGGTTTTCGCTGGCGACCATCAATCTGGATCATCTGGTCAAACTGCGCACCGATCCGCGGTTTCGGGACGCTTATGCGGCGCAGGATCTGGTGGTGGCCGATGGCAATCCGATTGTCTGGATGTCGAAGCTGGCCAAGCGACCGGTGGAATTGATTCCGGGGTCCGACGCAATCCTGCCCCTGACGCGGATTGCGGCGGCGCATGGCAAGTCGATCGCGCTGGTCGGCAGCACCGAGGACACGTTGCAGGACGCCAAGGTCTATCTGAAACGCACGGTTCCCGGAACGCGGGTGGTGGCAACGATTGCGCCGCCGATGGGGTTTGATCCGGTGGGCCAGAGTGCGGATGACGTGCTGGAACGGTTGGACGCGGCCGGGGCCGACATGGCGTTTCTGGCGCTGGGCGCGCCCAAGCAGGAGCTGTTTGCGGCGTATGGTCGGGGTCAGCTGGACAGCGTCGGGTTTGTGTCCATTGGCGCGGGGCTGGATTTCTTTTCGGGATCGCAGGTGCGCGCCCCTGCCTGGGTGCGGGCGATTGCGATGGAATGGCTCTGGCGGGCGCTGTCACAACCGGGGCGGCTCATCCCGCGCTATGCAAAGTGCTTTGCCATATTGCCCACCGAAATTGCCCATGCGCTGAAACTGCGCGCCGGGTCCGTGTCGGATCAACCGGCCTCGGAACGGTAGGCGGTCAGTCCAGCGTGTGAACCGGCCCGCCGGCGGCGGCGGCATCGGCGTGGTCGTGGGTGACCAGCAGAACCGGCAGGCCCTTGGCGCGCGCCTGATCGAACACCAATGTGCGGATCATATCGCGCCGTTCCGTGTCGAGCCGGGAAAACGGTTCGTCCAACAGCAGGGCCTTGGGATCTGACAAGAGCATCCGCATCAAGGCGACCCGCGCCTTTTGTCCGCCGGACAGGGTTTCGGGGTCACGGTCGGCAAAGCCGCTGAGCCAGATGTCGTTCAGCGCGGTTTCGATCCGGTCCCGCCGCGCGGCGCGTCCCTTGACCGTGGGGCGCAGCCCGAAGGCGAGGTTTTCGCCAACCGACAGATGCGGGAACAGCAATTCGTCCTGAAACAGGATGCCAACGCGCCGTTGTTCCGGCGGCAGGTCGGTGATGTCGATGCCGTTCAGGATCACCCGTCCTGAGGCGGTGAACCCGGCATCCAGCGTGCCGATGATATAGGCGAGCAAGGTGGACTTGCCCGACCCGCTGGGTCCCATCACGGTGAGCACATCGCCGGGGTCGATCCGGTCTGACAGGTCAACCAGCACGCGCCCGTCGCGGCGGATCGTGATGTTTTGCAGGATCAATCCGGGGTCAGACATGGCGAAGCCCCTTGCGATTGCGCCAGACGATGGCCGGGACAAAGACGGCCAGTGCAAAAGGCAGGAATGCCACGGCGGTCTGGGTCAGCGCGTAGACCGAAATCACCCGCCTGTCGCCGCCGGAGGCCAGTGCGACCGCTTCGGTGGTCAAGGTCTGCACGCGTCCGGCGCCCGCGAGAAGCGTTGGCAGGAACTGTCCGATGGACACGGCGAACCCAACCGCGGCCGCCGTCAGGATCGGGCGCAGCAGCATCGGCAGGCGCACCCGCCACAGGACGCCGTCACAGGACGCACCCAAGGCCCGGGCAACGGACCCGTAGCGCGCGTCCCAGGCGCGGAACGGATCGGCCAGGGACAGAAACACGTAGGGCAGGACAAAGATCGTATGCACCGCGATCACCGCCGTGCGGTTGCCATCCAGCCCGGTGAAAATGGCAAGCGTTTGCAGACCGGTCAGAAACGCGATCTGCGGCACGATCAGCGGGACATAAAGCATCCAGAGCGCGCGGGTGCCGGGTTTTAAGCCGTGCCGGTCCTCGGCTTCGAGACAGGCCAGGGTCAGCAACAGCGCGATCAGTGTGGCCACGGTTGCAATGATCAGGGTTTCGCCTATCACCGGCCAAAGCCCCATCGCGTGCCGCATCCATGTGCGGGTTGAAAAGCCATTGGGAAGGGCGTCCGGAAAGCTCCAGAACCCGGCGAAGGACCACACCAGAAGGCCAAAGAGACCAAACACGATTGCAGCGGCGCTGACCGTGGCGGCCAGGAGCGATACCAGCCGCACCGTTCGCGTCCCGCCCCCGCGCCTGCCGGAGGCCACCCAGCGGCGGCCCATCCACGCCACGCAGATTTCGCCCACACGCCAGAGAAGCAGCGCGCCGATCACCAGTGCGAGTTGCCAGAGCGCCGCCGCAGAGGCGAGAAAGCGCAGGCTGAGGTCGGGATCATTCATCCAGCGCAGGATTTGCACCGCCAGCGTCGGCGGTGTGGTTGGCCCCAGGATCAGCGCCACGTCGATGACCGTCATGGAGAATGCCAGCACGGCATACACCGGCAGGCGGATCTGGGCATAGACGCGCGGGAACACGGTTTTGAACCATCCCGACACCGGCGCATAGCCAAGCGCCATGGCGGTATCGCGGGCCTGCGCCGTGCGGATCTGCGACAGCGCCGCCAGGGTCATGAGCAGCAGGAACGGGACTTCCTTGACCACCAGCCCGGCAATCAGCGACAGGCCCTGCGGGTCTTGCAGGATCAGCACATCGGGTGGACGGTCCCACCCCGTCAGCCAGGGCGACGCGGCGCGGGCGATCCAGCCGGACGGGGCAATGAGAAACGCCAGCCCGAAGGCCGCAGCGGCATGGGGCACCGACAGCAAGGGCGACAGCGCGCGTTCGATCACGCGAAACGCCGCAGATCCGCTCCAGGCAGCGCAGATCAGGGACACCACAAGCAGCGACAGGGTTGTGGCGATCAACCCGGTGGTGACACTCAGCACGCTGGCGCGGGTGATGCCCGGCCAGTCAAACAGCATCGCAAAGGCATCCAGCGTGATCTCAGTGCCGCCAAGCGCGGGCAGGACACCAAAGGCGGGCGCAAGCGTGCCCAGCACACCCGCCGCAACCGGACCCACCATGATCGCAACCGTCAGAAGCGGGGCCCAGGGCAACAACCGAGGCCGCGCAGAGGTGGAGGCACAGGGGGGCGTCACGGCCAGAGCCTATTGCGCAACCCCGTAACGCTCGGTCCAGTCTTCTTCGAGTTTGACCATCCAGCTTGGGTGCGGTTCGGGCAGGGTTGCGCCAAGCTCTGCCGGGGGCAGGGTGGCGATGCCCAGTTCCAGCGCATCAAACCGCGCGCGGTCTTCTACCGATAGCTTTTCAAGGTCGAGCACCGTGCCCAAGCCCCAGACATTGGGATCCTGCATCATGGCCTGCGCTTCGGGCGACATCATGAAATTGGCGACAACCATGGCACCTGCCTTGGCATTGGCGTTGTAGGGGATGGCGACAAAGCTTGCATTGCCGATGCTGCCTGCGTCCATCACGAAGGTGCGGACGGTGTCCTGAAGTTCGGAATTCGCAATCGCGTTGCTGGCCTCGTTGGGGTTGAAGCTGATGGCCAGGTCGATTTCCCCGTCCGCCATCAACTGGATCTGACGCGATTCATTCTGCGGATAGGCCCGCCCCGACCGCCAGAGGTTCGGAGTCATACCGTCCAGAAATGTCCAGAGATCTTTGGTTGCGGCGGCGTAGTCGGCGTCCTCTACCGGGGCCTGCAACACCGACGCATCTGGTACAAATTCGATCAGCGCCTGTTTGAGGAACGTCCCACCAAGGAAATTCGGCGGTTGCGGATAGGTGAACCGCCCGGGGTTTTCAGCCGCCCATGCCGCTAGATCGGGCATGGTGGTCGGCGGTGTCTCAAGCCGGGCAGTGTCATAGTAGAACACCACCTGCGCCATGCCCCACGGTGCTTCAAGCCCGTCGGTCGGCACAGTGAAATCCGAAATCACCGCCGGTTTGCCCGCGACATCCACATTGGCCCAGCTCGGCATTTGTTCCACCCACGGTCCAAACAGCAGGTCCTGCCGTTTCATGGCGGCAAAGTTTTCGCCGTTGATCCAGATCATGTCGACCGCGCCGCCTGCGTCTTTGCCAGCCGATTTCTCGGCCAGAACGCGGCTGACCGCGTCGGCCGTGTCTGACAGTTTCACATGTTCCAGCGTGACGCCGTAGTCTTCGCTCACCCGCGATCCGATCCACGCGATGAAGCTGTTGATCGTGTCCGACCCGCCCCAGGCGTTCCAATAGACGGTCTGCCCGCGGGCCTCTTCGGTGACGGCTTGCCAGTTGGAGGGGTCAGGCTCGGCTGTGGCCGCAAACGCGGTGAACGTGGCCAGGGTGGCCGCTACAAGTGAACGCATAGGTCTGTCTTCCTTGGTCGTTTGGGCGCAGGCCCGGGATCATCGGGGTAAAACCAGCGATACCCCGTCTGGGTCAAATGACAAACAGGTGTGCAAGATTTCAGTGTACGGCTTTTGGCGGGGCGGCTAAGGCATGGCGCGACCTGAAACAATGTGACCCGCCATGATCGACGCCCGTCTCCTGCCCTTTATCAAGCGCGCGCTTGACCGGCCTGCCCGCGCCCTTGTGGCACGCGGGATCAGCGCGGATCAGATCACCCTTGCCGGGTTCGGGATTGGCCTCTTGGGTGTTGTGGCTGCGGCGGCGGGGCTGTTTGGTGCAGCGCTGCTGTGCCTTGCCCTGAACCGTCTGGCAGACGGCTTGGATGGTGCGGTGGCGCGCCTGACCCGGCCGACCGACCGGGGCGCGTTTCTTGATATTGCGCTGGATTTCATGTTCTACGGCTTGTTTCCGCTTGGCTTCGCGCTGCACGACGCGCCCACCAACGCGCTGCCTGCGGCGGTTCTGATTGCCAGTTTTATCGGCACGGGCTCCAGCTTTCTGGCCTTTTCGATCATCGCCGAAAAGCGCGGGATCACGTCGGATGCGTATCCGACCAAGGGCATCTACTATTTGGGTGGTCTGACGGAAGGCACGGAAACCATCGCCCTGTTTGTGGCAATGTGCCTGTTTCCTGCGCTTTTCCCATGGCTCGCCTACGGCTTTGCCGCGCTCTGTGCGATCACCACCATCACCCGCTGGATGGCGGGATGGCGGCTTTTTTCCCGCGATCACACCTAGTCCATCGGTTTCCCCTTCTTCGGTTTAAAAATACCGCGGGGGGTTTGGGGGGCTGGCCCCCCAACCGGTCG
Source organism: Marivita sp. S6314 (assembly GCF_023015985.1). Taxonomy (GTDB): domain Bacteria; phylum Pseudomonadota; class Alphaproteobacteria; order Rhodobacterales; family Rhodobacteraceae; genus Marivita. The sequence continues at coordinate 88,499 of NZ_JALKAO010000007.1, read as the reverse complement.
GACCGCGCAGCGGTTCGATCCTGATCATCTGGCGACCCTCCACATCCCGGCGCAGTTCTGCTACACCGCGCGCCAATACCACGCCGAGCAGAGGGCCCCTTGCATGACCATCCCGAAACCTGTTGTCCTGACCATCCTTGACGGCTGGGGTCTGCGCGATGACGCGACGGCCAACGCCCCCAAATTGGCCAATACGCCAACGATGGATCACCTGATGGCGACCTGTCCGAATGCGACGCTGATCACGCATGGGCCGGATGTCGGATTGCCGAGCGGGCAGATGGGCAATTCCGAGGTCGGGCACACCAATATCGGCGCGGGGCGGGTTGTGGCGATGGATCTGGGCCAGATTGACCTGGCGATCGAAGATGGCAGTTTTTTTGAAAACGCCGCGATCCTGGAGTTTGCAAACACCGTGAAGGCCGGGGGCGGCCGGGCGCATGTGATGGGTGTGGTTTCGGATGGCGGGGTGCATGGGCATATCTCCCATATAAAGGCGGCGGTGAAATTGCTGACTGATCAGGGGGTGGATGTCGTGCTGCACGCCATCACCGACGGGCGCGATGTGGCGCCGACCTCGGCGGGCGGGTTCGTGGCGGATCTTACGGCGTCGCTGCCTGACGGCGCCACAATCGGCACGGTGATCGGGCGCTATTTCGCGATGGACCGGGACACGCGCTGGGACCGGGTCGAACGGGCGTATGATGCGATGATCAAGGGACAGGGCGTGCCTGCAGAGACTGCGATCAAGGCGGTTGAGGACGCTTATGCCAAGGATCAGAACGATGAATTTATCGAACCGCGTGTCATCGGTGATTACGCGGGTGTCGCGGAGGGAGACGGGTTTTTCTGCCTGAACTTCCGGGCTGACCGCGCGCGGGAAATACTGTCGGCGATTGGGGATCCCGCGTTTGACGGGTTCGAGCGTGACGCCCCAAAGCTTTCGGCGTTGCTGGGGATGGTGGATTATTCCAAGGCCCATAACGCCTACATGAGCACGGCGTATCCGAAACAGGAGATCAAGAACACGCTGGGCGAATGGGTCGCAAAACATGGCAAAACGCAGTTTCGGTTGGCCGAGACCGAAAAGTACCCGCATGTGACGTTTTTCCTGAACGGTGGGCAGGAAACGCCCGAAGACGGGGAAGACCGGTTCATGCCCAAAAGCCCGAACGTGGCGACTTATGATCTGCAGCCCGAGATGTCCGCCGATGAAGTCACAGAGAAATTCGTGGCGGCGGTTGAGGCGGGGTATGATTTGATCGTCACCAACTATGCCAATCCCGATATGGTGGGCCATACCGGTGATCTTGATGCGGCGATCAAGGCCTGCGAAGCGGTGGATGCGGGGTTGGGCAAGGTGCTTGAGGCCGTCAAGGCGGCCGGGGGCGCGATGATTGTGACCGCTGATCACGGCAATTGCGAAACCATGGTCGATCCGGACACCGGGGGGCCACATACGGCGCATACCACCAACCTTGTGCCGGTGGTTCTGTTCGGGGGACCGGAGGGTGCAGAACTCCGCGATGGGCGACTTGCCGATCTTGCGCCGACGCTGTTGGAACTGATGCAGATCGACAAACCAGCCGAAATGACCGGCGAAAGCCTGATCCGGACATGATGCGACTGGCGCTGGCGTTCTGTGTGGGTCTTACGGGGCCGCTGGCGGCGGAGACCCCGGCGCAGGCCGCGCGCACGGCCATTGCCGCGCTTGAAACGGCGACCGGCAAACTGGACGCCGCCGGATCGGCGCGGGATCGTGTGCGCGCGCTGACCGATGCGGTGCAGGCGTTCGAAACCGGGCTTGGCGCGATGCGGGACGGGTTGCGCGCGGCGTCGATCCGCGAAACCGAATTGCGGCGCGATCTGGATGCGCGCAATGCCGAAGTGACGCGGCTTCTTGCGGCGCTTTCTGCGCTGGGGCCGACGGTGGGGCCACAGACCTTTGTGCATCCCGATGGTCCGATTGGCGCGGCACGGGCGGGGCTGCTGATGGCTTCGGTCACGCCGGCGCTGTCCGAGGCGGCAGCAGAACTGCGCGCCGATGTGGAAGAGGCCACCATCCTGCGGCAGCTTCAGCAGGATGCCGCGAACACGTTGCAGGCCGGGCTGCAATCGGTTCAGACGGCGCGCACGGAACTCAGTCAGGCGATGGCCGACCGCACCGACCTGCCGCGCAAGTTCACCGAAGACCCTGTGCGCACCGCCTTGCTGATCGCGGCCAGCGAAACGTTGGACGGGTTTGCCAGCGGCCTGAGCCAGATCACCGATGTGGAGACGGATATCGCTCTGCCGACCGTTTCGGCCCGCAAGGGTCGGCTGCCGTTGCCCGTGTCCGGAGAGATCCTGCGCCGCGCCGGGGAAACCGATGCGGCGGGTGTGACGCGGCCCGGTGTGCTTGTGGCGACCCGGCCTCGCGCGCTTGTGACAACGCCTGCGGCGGCGACGATCCGCTATCGCGGCCCGCTTCTGGATTACGGGTTGGTGACCATTCTTGAACCGGAACCCGATATTTTGTTTGTGTTTGCGGGTCTGGACACCGTTTTTGGGGAGACCGGGCAAGTCCTGCCCGAGGGCAGTCCTGTGGGTGTGATGGGCGGCCCTGTGGGGCAGGTAAACGATATTCTATCACCATCTGGTGAAAGGGCTGGCGCAGCCTTGTCTGAAACGCTCTATATAGAGGTCAGACTTGGCGATACGCCAGAGGACCCGCTTGGGTGGTTCGCAGAGGATAAGGGAATGACCGAATGAAGAAAGTAGTCATGGCGGCAATGGGTGGCACGCTGGCAGGCATCGTCGCCACAACCCAGTTCGTGGGTCCGCTTGTTGCGCAGGAAAACGCGCGATCCACCAATGTCTATGAACAGCTTGATCTTTTTGGCGACATCTTTGAACGCATCCGCGCCCAATATGTTGAGGAAGTCGATGCAGGGGACCTGATCGAAGCGGCCATTGACGGCATGCTGACATCGCTTGACCCGCATTCCAGCTATCTGTCTCCCAATGACGCCGCCGACATGCGTGTGCAGACGCGCGGCGAATTTGGCGGTCTTGGCATCGAGGTGACGCAGGAAGACGGCTTTGTGAAAGTGGTCTCTCCGATTGACGGCACGCCAGCGGATGCCGCCGGGATCGAAGCGGGGGATTTCATCACCCATGTCGATGGCGACTCGGTTCTGGGGCTGGCGCTGGATGAAGCGGTGGACATGATGCGCGGCCCGGTCGGGTCCGAGATCATCATCACCGTGGTGCGCGAAGGCGAGGCCGAACCGTTTGACGTGTCGATCATTCGTGACACGATCAAACTCACCGCCGTGCGCACCCGTCTGCAGGGTGATGCGGTGGTGCTGCGTGTGACCACGTTCAATGACCAGACCTATCCGAACCTGGAAGAAGGGCTTGCCGAACAGGTCGAGGCGGCGGGCGGCATGGACAATGTCGAAGGCATCGTTCTTGACCTGCGCAACAACCCCGGTGGTCTGCTCAACCAGGCGATCCGTGTCAGCGACGCGTTCCTTGAGAAAGGCGAGATCGTCAGCACCCGGGGCCGCCAGCCCGAAGACGGGGATCGCTACAACGCGACGCCGGGGGATCTTGCCGAAGGCAAGCCGATTGTCGTGCTGATCAACGGCGGGTCGGCGTCAGCGTCCGAGATTGTCGCCGGGGCGTTGCAGGATCATCGCCGGGCGATCGTGGTGGGCACCAAGTCCTTTGGCAAAGGGTCGGTTCAGACGGTGATGCCGCTGCGCGGGGACGGGGCCATGCGCCTGACCACGGCGCGGTATTACACGCCGTCGGGCCGGTCGATCCAGTCGCTGGGTGTGTCGCCGGACATCGTCGTGGCGCAACCGCGCCGGGCTGACGCGTCCGAGGAGACCGAGGAAGAAACCAACGCCTTCAGCCGGTCCGAAGCCGACCTGCGCGGCAGCCTCGACAATGACAGCCTGACGGAAGACGAAATCCAGCAGATCGAAGCGGACCGCGCCAAGGCCGAAGCGGCGGCGGCACTGCGGGAAGAGGATTACCAACTGGCCTATGCCATTGATATCCTGAAGGGTCTGACGGCCCTTCAACCGTCTGACGACTGATCTGCAGCGCGAATGATGTGACAATCAAACCCGGAGGCCTTTGTGCGTCCGGGTTTTTTTGCGCCACTATGGGGCGGGCATGATGTTCAGGTGTGCGGGACACGCCCCGGGCAACCGTCCCGGCATTTGAAATCGTAATCTGTTGGTGTATCGAACAGGAACGTGCGCATAGTCTTGCGGATGACGTGCGCGACTGTTGCTGCCGCGCTGAAAGACAAGGAACGACCTGACCATGACCCCTGCTGACATCGCAAAACTGCCCTACCGACCCTGTGTCGGGGTGATGCTTGTGAACCGCGACGGTCATGTGTTTGTGGGCCAGCGGATCGACAATCCGGGCCCGGCCTGGCAGATGCCGCAGGGTGGTGTTGACAAGGGCGAAGCCCCACGTGATGCAGCGCTGCGGGAGTTGTGGGAAGAAACCGGCGTGACGTCGGATCTGGTCAAAATCGACGCGGAATCAAAGGAGTGGATTCCGTATGATCTGCCTGCCGATCTGATCGCAAAGCTCTGGAAAGGGCGGTATCGGGGGCAGGAACAGAAGTGGTTCCTGATGCGCTTTCAGGGCACCGATGATCAGGTGGATATCGCCACCGAACATCAGGAATTCAGCCGCTGGAAATGGATGGAACCGGATCAGTTGATCAACCATATCGTTCCGTTCAAACGGCATGTGTATGAACGCGTTCTGGCGGCTTTCAAGGACCACCTGTGATGCGCCGGGCGCTTCTGGCGGCCTGTCTGTGGGCCTTGGCGGGTCCGGTCTGGGCGCTGAGCTGTCTGCCCAACGACATTGCCCGGGATTTCAATCGCGCTGCGGCGTCAGAGGATGCGTATATCGTCGTCAAAGGCGCTTTGTTCTTTGATGAAACGGCGCTGCCGAAAACCGATTTCACCAACCAGACACGCACACCGCCGCAGACCGATATCCCGGCATGGCTGGACGGGCATTCCCTGTCGCAAGCGGGGTTTGACCGAAGGTTTCAGCGGGACATCATCCTGCGTGTGACGTGCGCTGGACCATGGTGCGGCGGGGCGGCCAAGGGGCCGTATCTTGCGTTTCTGAAGCGCGAGGGGACCAGCTTTGTCATGATGGCCACGGCCTGTGGCAGCATGTCTTATCCGGACCCGACACCCGGCCACGAGGCGCGCGTCTTGAGCTGCATGCGTGGCGAAGGATGCAGGGAAGACCGCGCCCCGTCCCGGTGAGGCCGTGCTGACTAGCGCAGTTTTTTGAGAATTCGCAACGACGCGTAGCCATCCGGAATGTCGCCCACCGATGTTTGGTAGCGGCGCACGGCGTTGATGGTCAGCGGGCCGATCTTGCCGTCGATCTTCTTGGTGTCGAACCCCTTGGCGGTCAGAAGCCGCTGCATTTCCTTGCGTTCGTCAAAGGTCAGCGCGCGGTCTTCGCGTGGCCAGTCGGACAGGATCGGCCCCCCGCCGGTGATCCGGTCACTCAGATGGCCGACACCGATCACATAGGCATCTGCCGTGTTGTAGGTTTCGATGACGTCGAAGTTCTTGAAGATCAAAAACGCCGCCCCGCGCGCGCCTGCGGGCAGAAGGACAGAGGCCTGCCCAAAATCCTCGACCGACGTCCCGTTCAAACCGGTTACACCCAGTTTTGCCCATTCGGACGGCAGTTTCTGGATGTCGCGATTGGCCAGCAGGTAATCGAACCCATCGGGGATCTGAACCTCAACCCCCCAGGGCGCGCCTTTGACCCAACCGTTCTTGGCAAGGTAATTGGCCGTGGAGGCCAGCGCATCTGCGGGATCGTCGGACCAGATGTCACGTTTGCCGTCGCCGGTGAAATCCACCGCAAGCCGTTGATAAGATGACGGGATAAACTGGGTGTGCCCCATGGCCCCGGCCCAGCTTCCGGTGAAGTTTGTCAGCGCGACATCGCCGCTTTGCAGGATCTTCAACGCGTCGATCAGTTCGGCCTCGAAAAAGCTCCCGCGGCGTCCGTCATAGGCCAGGGTCGCCAGTGATCCGATCACCGGGTTGGAGCCGCGAAACGTGCCGTAGGCCGATTCCAGACCCCAGATCGCCACAATGACATCCTTGTCGACACCAAACCGGGCCTCGATCCGGTCGAGCAAGGCCCCGTGTTTGCGCAGCGCGTCTTTGCCATTGCGGACGCGGGCGTCTGACGCGGCGCTGTCGAGGTAATCCCAGATTGTCTTGGTGAATTCGGATTGGTTGCGATCCCGGCGGATCACATCGGCATCGTAACGGGCACCGGCCAAGGCGCGATCAAAGACGGCGGCCGAGATGCCCTGCCGCAACGCGCGGGACCGGAAGTCGCGGATCCAGCTGTCGAACCCGGCCTGATCGGCGGCGGGCACCACCGCGTTCAGGTTCGGGGCAAGCGTGGGCCGCAACGTGGGGCGCAGCGAATTCTGTGGCGCGATGACGGACACCAAAGACACCGCGTTGCGGGTGACCGCAGCGTCTGTGTCCGCCCGGTCCACCGGTCTGGTCGATTCCTCGACCGGGCCTGCGGCGGCCCATGTTCCAATTGTTGCCAGTACCGATGCAATCACTCGAAGACGCATGTTCACAATCCTGCTGCTCGTGTTCGTTTCCCGAACTTGAACAAAGCCTACCGCGATTGTTTCCATTTGCGAAGCAATCAAAACGGGACCAAGCGATCTCCTGCCGCTGCTTTGAGGTTTGCAAGGTAGGTTTTCATCAGCGGTGCGCGCTCTGGCCGGAAGGATCGGTCTGTCACCACGAGGGTTGCCATGCGGTCGAGCCGAAAGGCACGGAAATCCTCGCGCGTCAGGCACCAGGCCAACAGGCAATGTGATTGATCGAACAGCATGATGCTGAGTGGTTTGACCTCGCGCCGGGTGGGGGTGCCGTTTTTGTCGGTGTAGTCGAACCCGACGATTTTTTCCTCCCAACACGCTTCGCGCAGCACACCTGAGTCGATATTGGGTTTGGTCGGCGGGTTGAAGCGATGGGCCACGAGCACCGAATGACGCAACCTGTGCGCCTGCCGTTTCGGCAATCGCGCGCGCAGTTTGGTCAGGGCGGTGCGTGCGGCATCGGCCAGCGCCGGATCGCCAACCGCCGCCACCTCGCGCAAGCCGAGCACCAGCGCCTCAAGCTCTGCGTCCTTGAACCCCAGGGGCGGTAGATGCGCGTCTTCGATCAAGGTGTAGCCATACCCGGCTTCGCCGTCGATCACCGCCCCAAGTCCGCGCAGCGTGTCGATGTCACGGTAGAGCGTTCGCGCAGAGACACCCGTCGCATCCGCCAGGTGTGCCGCCGTGGCGGGAGAAGGCAGGCTGCGCAGGGCTTGCATCAGTTGGAACAGGCGATGGGTGCGGCTCATAGGATGAGCATGGTCGCGCATGCTGACAGAAATTGACAGTACATATGGATAGAAAAAGCCCAGACACATTCTGTTTGGAGATTGCACCATGTTGACTTTGATCACGTTCCCCGACGGCTTTGATGAACCCAGCCTTAGCCCGTTCTGCGTGAAAGCCATGATACAGTTGGACATGGCGGGGGTGGACTGGCGACCTGAATATACCGGGACTCCCGGTGATGGTCCGTTGGGTCGCTTGCCTGCCTTGCGAACGCCGGAGGGCGTGATCCCCGAATCGGGGTTTATCCAGACCTATCTTGAAGGGCAGGGGGCTGTTTTCCACATGGGCCTGTCCAGCGTGGCGCGCGTCCGGGCTCATGCGTTGGTGCGCATGATCGAAGAGCATCTGCGCCTTGGGATTGCGCATGATCGCTGGCTGGTGGATGCCTGCTGGGAGAAAATGAAACCCGTGGCGTTTGCGTCCGTGCCTGCGCCCATCCGCCCGGCGGTGGCGACCATGGCCCGGCGACAGGTGCGATCAGGTCTGAAAAGTCAGGGCTTTGCGCGGATGACAGAGGCGCAGCGGATGGCCTGTTTTCAGCCTGATCTGGACTGTCTGACCGACCACCTTTGGGACACGCCGTACCTGCTTGGGGATCATCCGACCGCGCCCGACACGATTGCTGTCCCGGTGCTGAGCATGCTGGCCGGGTTGCCTGCCAGCACCGCCTTGCGCGAGACGGTGCGCCGCAATGCGACGCTTATGGCCTATATCGACCGTGGGCGCGCCGCGCTTTACCCGAAGACTATCCGTTCCGCCGCTGCCGCGTGACCTTGCGCTTGGTCTTGGCGTCTTTCTTTTTCGCCTTGGCCGGTTTGCGCTTTGGCCCACCTTTGCCCTTGGGGCGCGATCCGCGTCCCATGCGGCCTTTGCCGGACCCACCGGGCAGTTTGGCGTCTTCGAGCGTGAGCAGTTCCAGACCGATCCCACCGGTCACGGCTGCTGCATCAATCAGCTTGACCGTCACCCGCTGACCCAGCGTGATCATGGTGCCGGTATCAGCCCCCATGAGCGTTGCGGCGTCGGCATCGAAATGGAAGTATTCGTTGCCCAGAGACCGGATCGGGATCAGCCCGTCGGCACCGGTTTCGTCCAGTTTCACAAACACCCCGAACCGCGCGATGCCGCTGATGCGGCCGCCAAATTCAGCCCCGACGCGGTCGGACAGGAACGACGCGAGATAGCGGTCGGTGGTGTCGCGTTCGGCCATCATCGACCGGCGTTCGGTATCGCTGATGTGTTGCGCGGTGTTTTCCAGCCGCTCGATATCCTCGGGGGACAGCCCGTCATCACCCCAGCCATGTGCTTTGATCAGGGCACGGTGCACGATTAGGTCGGCATAGCGCCGGATGGGCGACGTGAAATGCGCGTAGCTTTGCAAGGCCAGCCCGAAATGGCCGAAATTGGCCGGGTTGTAATAGGCCTGCGTCATGGATCGCAGCGTGGCGAGGTTGATCAGTTCGGCCTCTTCTGTACCTGCGGCTGCGTTCAGCAACCGGTTCAGATGCGCGGTTTTGAGAACCTGCCCCTTGGCGAGGGTCAATCCCGCTGCATCCGCCGTTTCACGCAGGCTGTCGAGTTTTTCGGGCGGCGGTTCTTCATGCACGCGGAACAGCAGGGGCGTGCGTTTTGCGATCAGGGTTTCTGCAGCGGCGACATTGGCCAGCACCATGAATTCCTCGATCAGCTTATGCGCGTCCAGCCGTTCCGCGAAATCCACCGACTTCACCGTCCCGTCTTCGGCCAGAACGATCTTGCGTTCCGGCAGATCAAGGTTCAGCGGCTGGCGTTCGTTCCGCGCTTTCACCAAGGCAGCATAGGCGGCGTATAACGGGCGGATCACCTCCGACACCAAAGGCGCGACCTTGTCGTTCGGGTCGCCATCCATCGCCGCCTGAACCTCTTGGTAGTTCAGCGACGCGGGCGATTTCATCAATCCGCGCACAAAGCGGTGGCCGATCTTTTTGCCCTTGGCATCAACCTGCATCCGCACTGCAATACAGGCGCGCGGCACACCTTCGTGCAGCGAACACAGGTCACCGGACAACCGGTCCGGCAACATCGGCACTACGCGGTCGGGGAAGTAGCTGGAATTGCCGCGCTTGCGCGCCTCAATATCCAGTGCCGATCCCGGCGTCACGTAATGCGCCACATCTGCAATCGCGACCCAGATGACGTGGCCGCCTTCGTTCTTTGGGTCATCGTCGGCATGGGCGTAACACGCATCGTCATGGTCGCGCGCATCCGCCGGGTCGATGGTGATCAGCGGCATGTCGCGCAGGTCTTCGCGGCCCGACAGGCCCGCAGGTTTCATCGCGTCGGCTTCTGCGATCACCGCATCGGGGAAACTGTCCGGGATGCCGTGCTGGTGGATCGCGATCAGCGACACCGCGCGCGGGGCAGATGGGTCGCCCAGCCGTTCGGTGATGCGCGCGCGGAGTAGGCCCATGCGGCCTGCAGGCCCGGCTTGTTCGGCCTCGACCAACTCACCGTCCTTGGCCCCGCCCATCGCGTCTGCGGCGACCATCCATTCCTTGTCGGAGCCTTTATCAATCGACTGGATGCGCCCGCCTTCGGACGTTTTTTTGAAGATGCCCACGACCCTGCGCGGGTTCGCGCCGATCCGGCGGATCAGGCGGGCCTCGTAGTTGTGGTCTTCCTCGTGCACCACCTGCAACCGCGCCAGAATGCGGTCGCCTTCGCCCAAGGCGGGGTCCGACGCGCGCGGGATGATCAACACAATCGGCTCCACCCCTTCGCCGTGCCATTCCAGGGGTTGCGCAAACAGATCGCCATCCGGCGTCGGTTCCTTGACCTGCAACACGCTTACGGGCGGCAGGCGGTCGGGATCGCGGTACGTTTTCTTGCGCTTTTCCAGATGGCCCTCATGCTCCAGCTCTTTCAGCAGGCGCTTGAGATCAATGCGCGCAGCACCTTTGATGCCAAAGGCTTTGGCAATGTCGCGTTTCGCGGTGAGGGTCGGGTTCGCGGCGATCCATTCAAGAATATCGCCTTTGGTCGGCAGTTTGCTCATAGTCCTGAGGTAGCACGCGGCCCGTCAGGTGTCGAAGCGCAATTCCATCATGCGATGATCAATGCCCGCATCGTCGAACACATCGCCATAGGCGGCAAAGCCAAACCGTTCGTAAAAGCCAAGCGCATCAAGCTGTGCGCCAAGTGCGGCACGCTCAATGCCGGGGGTTTGCCGCAAAACCTCCAACGCCGCCTTGATCAACGCGGCACCCAACCCGGTTCCGCGCGCCTCTCTCAAAACGCAGACGCGCCCGATCTTGCCTGTCACATCCTTGATCACAATCCGGGCTGTCCCCATGGGTGTGCCGTCCACCGTCGCCAACAAATGGATCGCCGACGCATCCAGTTCGTCGCGTTCAAGGTCCACCGGCACGTTTTGTTCTTCGACGAACACGGTATGGCGCAGCGCAAGGCAGTCGCTGAGGTCCTTGACCTGCTTGATTGTCACACTCATGCGGCGAAATAGTCCTTCAGGATGCGGGTGTAGATGCGCTTTAATTCGACGATCTGCGCGATCTCGACCCGTTCATCGACCGCATGCATGGTTTTGCCAACAAGGCCGAATTCCACCACCGGGCAGTGGTTTTTCACAAACCGCGCGTCCGAGGTGCCACCGGTTGTCGACATCTCTGGCACAACGCCTGTTTCTGCCGCGACCGCTTTGGAAATCAGGTCGGACAACGGGCCGGGCGGGGTGATAAAGCTTTCGCCCGAGATCTTGATCTTCACCTCGGTCGTTGTCCCGAATTCCGCATCGACCTTTGCCGCTTCGGCCAATAGCCAGTCAGACAAATCCGCGCCGGTATGGGTGTCGTTGAAGCGGATGTTCACACACGCTTTGGTCACAGCCGGGATCACGTTTGTCGCCGGGTTCCCGGTATCAATCGTCAGCACCGCCAGCGTGGACGGATCGAAATGCTCTGTCCCGGTGTCGAGCACATGCGACGACAGCCGATCCATCAACCGCGCCATTGCGGGCATCGGGTTCAGCGCGCGGTGCGGATAGGCCGAATGCCCCTGTTTGCCCGTTGTCGTGAACCACGCTGTCATCGACCCGCGCCGCCCGATTTTCATCATCTCGCCCATATGGTTGGGTGCGGTTGGCTCTCCGACTAGGCAGACCGACATCTGTTCGCCCTCTGCCTCCATCCAGTCCAACAGCGCGACGGTGCCGTCGGTTGCTTCGTCTTCCTCGTCCCCGGTGATGGTCAGAACGACGGCGCCTTCCGGAGGGGTGTCGCGCACGAAATCCACGGCGGCGGCGGCAAAAGCGGCAACGCCGGATTTCATATCCGTCGCCCCGCGCCCGTAAAGAAAACCGTCTTTGATCTTGGCCCCGAAGGGCGGCATGGTCCAATCGTCCGGATTGCCCAGCGGCACCACATCGGTGTGACCGTTGAAACCAAACGTCTTGGGGTGGCCCTTGTCGCCCCAGCGGGCATAGAGGTTCGAAATGCCGTTCCGATCCACGCGCGTGCACGCAAACCCTGCGTCAGACAGCAGCTTCTCCAGCAAGACCAGCGCGCCGCCCTCTTCGGGCGTCACCGACGGGCATTTCACCAAAGCGGCTGTCAATTCGATGGGATCGGTTGTGGTCATGTCGGGCCTCTTTGCAAACGGTCCGCCTTGGCTACCGCCAACCGCGCAAAAGGGCAAATGTGACGAAAAAAGCGCAACATCAAGGGTGCGCCGGTCCGTGTCCGTCGCGTCAAAGATGACAGCCGTGGCAAAGCTGTGTTAAAAATCTTTTAATAATAATACGCCACGAGGCAGGCGGTCATACAAACGGTGGCGCGGCACGGTGAAAACACCGGTCATGCGCGTGTGAATTTATCATCGGTATGGGCCGTTTGCCTTCGCATGGATCGAGGCAGGCATGGCAACAGGCGCAGAGCTTACGTACAACACCGGGGCCAGCCCTCTGGCGATGGCGCAGGCGATCTTTGGCACCGGCGTGACAATTGATGGTGCCAGCTTTACCGGCGATTCCAACGCGTCCGCCATTTTCAGCAACGGCGATGCTTTGGCTCCGGGGGTCACGCCCAGCGACACGGGTGTGATCCTGTCCACCGGCCGGGTTGACCGGTTCACACAATCCTCTGGCGATCCCAACCGCAGCGCATCGACCACAAGCAGCAACAGCGGCCAAAACAACCTGCAGCAATTCAACATCGCAGCCGGCAACACCAGAACCTACGACGCCAATTATCTTGATGTCGATTTCACGCCCGAAAATGACCTGATGACGATGCGCTTCGTCTTTTCGTCCGAGGAATATCCCGAATTCACGAATTCCATTTATCAGGATTTCGTCGGCGTCTGGGTGAACGGGGTGCAGGTTGAAATCGTTGCCGGTGACGGTGACGTTGACCCGGCAAACCTCAACACGTCGCAAAACGTCAACCTGTTCAACAACAACACGGGCGACGCCTACAACACGGAAATGGATGGCTTTACCGTCACATTGACCATGACCATCCAGGTCAATGCGGGCGAGCCGAATTCCATCCGCATCGGCATCGCGGATGTGGGCGACTCCAACTACGATTCCAACCTGCTGATCGCGGCGGATTCGATCCAGACCGAATTGGTTGCGCAGTCTGACCTCATCAGCATGTACACCAACCAGACCAAAGTGCTCGACGTTCTGGACAATGACGTCAATTACGGCACGGGTGGTATGGTTATCACCCATATCAACGGCATCGCCGTGATCGCGGGCGACAGCGTCACCCTGACCTCCGGGCAGACGATTACGCTGAATGCGGACGGCACCCTTTCGGTGACATCCGACAATGATTTCGAAACCGTCAATTTCACCTACGGCATCGAAAATGGCGATGGCGAAATCGACACCGGCTTTGTCACCATCGCCACGGTGCCGTGCTTTGTGGCGGGCACCCTGATCCGGACAGAGGACGGGCAGGCCCGTGTCGAGGATCTGCGTCCCGGCGACATGGTGTGGTCGATGGACCGCGGATTGCAGCCGTTGCGCTGGATTGGTCAGCGAACTGTCGCGGCGACGGGCACGTTTGCGCCGGTGCGCGTCAAGGCGGGGACCTTTGGGGATCACGCGAACCTGATGCTGTCGCCGCAGCACCGCATTCTTGTCCGCGATCCGCTGGCAGATCTGGTGTTCGGTACACCCGAAGTGCTGGTTGCCGCGAAACATCTGGTGGACGGGCGCAACGTTCAGTCGGTCGAGGGCGGCAGCGTCACCTATGTGCATTTGCTTTTCGACCAGCACGAGATTGTCATGGCCAACGGGCTGGCGACAGAAAGCTTCCTGCCCGGTCCGCAAACGGTGGATGCGTTCGAGGACGATATCGTTGATGAGATTGCCCAGCTGTTTCCCGATCTCGATCTGGAGACAGGAGAAGGCTATGGCGATGCGGCGCGACAGATTCTCAAGAAACACGAGGCCAGAATGCTGTTCGGGTCCGCTGCATGAGCTGGTTTGCGCTGCTTGACTGCGGGGCGCGTGAGCCGTGGGTGCGCGAGGACGTGGAGGACGTTCTGGCCAAGCGTCCCAAGGCCTGCGTGCCGCGCGGGTCGGTTGTGCTTGAAACGCGGTTGTCGCCGGATGCCCGTCCGCAGACGCTGATTTCATACCGACGCGACACCCGGGCAACAGCGAGCTTTTCGCTGATGTCGACACCGCATGGCAGTCTTGTTCTGGTTATCGCGCATGGCGACACCGTTGTGCACGAAGTCATGGAGCGCGGACGCGAAGCGCGCACCGATACGTTGCAGGTGACGATCAGTTGGGATGTTGCAAGCGGCGTCGGGCGGCTGGTGGTGGCGCGGCCTGAAACCGAACATGTGCTGATCCGCAATTTCGCAATGCCCCACCCGCCGTTGCTGTCTGATCTGGTGGCCCTGTCCCGTCCGCAAGGGCTGACCGAGGTGGATCCGGATGTGATTTTCGTGGCGCTGTCGTCGGATATTGAGCCTGTGGGGCCTATGCCCACGCTTGCACCCTCCGTTCCGCTTCAAACGGCGCAGGGGCCGAAACTGGCCATGTCGCTGAAACCGGGGGATGTGGTGCGCGCGGCGGATGGCAAGCTGGTTCCGGTGCTCCACACGGTTCGGCGCGCTGTGCCAAGCCTTGGGTCGTTTCGCCCTGTTCGGCTCAGAGCGCCGTATTTCGGACTGACGCAGGATGTGGTGGTGTCCCGCCACCAGCGCTTGCTGGTCAGCGGTCCCGAGGTGGAATACCTGTTCGGGCGGGAACAGGTGCTGATCCCGGCATCGGCGCTTGTGAACGGGTACGCGGGGCATTTCGAACCCGCGCCGCGTTTCGTGACCTACCACCAGATCCTGCTGCCGCATCACGACACGGTGCAAACCCCGGATGCAGCGCTTGAATCCCTGTATATCGGCCGGATGCGGCGGGATAAGGCGCAGCTGAATGCGTCGGTTCTGAGCGACGTGTCGCGATCCTTGCTGCCCGAACACCACCGCGCCGGGTACCAGGTGCTGCGTGCGTTCGAGGCGATTTCACTGGCCGAAGCCCGCGCCGCCTAGTCGCGGTCGTCGCCGTAATACGGCGTGACCTGCGCCACGATCACCGCATTGTCGTCCAGTGCTTTCTGCATCAGTTCGATCTCGTCCGGCTCGATCTCGTGGCCTTGCGCCTTGCGCTCTTCCAGCGTGCCATAGCCGGTCACATCCAGCGGAGCCATATCGGCCTGCTTCAGGATCGCAACCGTCTCGCGCACGGCTTCGGCTTCGTCAACGCCCGAGGCATAGCACATCAGGCCTGCGCCGGTTGCCTTCTTGGGCAGGCCATCGCCGGACTTGCGGCCAACCTCAACGACCAACGTATACACATGCTGGGGTTTCTTCGGTTTGCGGGGGGCGTCGCTCATGGGGGAACCTGTTTCTGGATGCGGCACAGCCTCTGACACGAAACGCTGCGCAGGTCGAGGGTTGTCGCCATTCCAACTCTGCGCATACTGCCCCGGAACAAGAGGAATGACCCCATGAAATCAGTCAAGGACATGGTGGCTGCCGCCAATCGTGTTGTCGAACATGCGCCTGCCGCCGAGATGCTGGATCTGGTCGGGCAGGATGGGGTCACGTTTGTGGATCTGCGCGATCCGCGCGAACTGGACCGCGAGGGCATGATCCCGGGGGCGTTTCATTGCCCGCGCGGGATGCTGGAATTCTGGATTGATCCGGACAGCCCCTACGCAAAACCGCAGTTCCAGACCGGCAACCGCATCGTGTTCTACTGTGCCTCTGGCTGGCGGTCCGCCCTGTCGGCAAAAACCGCGCAAGAGATGGGGCTGAAAAACGTCAGCCATATGACTGACGGCTTCACAGGCTGGGTGGCGTCGGGCGGTGACGTGGCGCAGCGCAAAAAAGACACTTAGAAAGCGGGGCCAGATGAGCAACGATCACACGCCAGATCGGTCCAGGGCAAACCCGTCATTGACGCAATCCTTGTCATGCCTTGACGATGACGACCGCAAGGCAATGGAAGCCGCCGCGCGCCATGCCGTGGCCTATCGTGCCGGTCTCGATGCGGCGCGCGCCGCGCCTGATAAACGCCCTTCGGCGGTGGTTGACCGCTTCAAGGGGGATTTGCCGAAATCCGGGCAAGACGCGCTTTCGGTGATCGAAGACATGGTTGCTCAGTCAGCCGATGGCATACACGCGCACAGCTCTTCGCGGTTCTTTGGCTATGTCTGCGGCGGGTCCATGCCGGTGGGCGCGGCAGCGGATTTTCTTGTCACGTCCTGGGGGCAGAACGCAGCGTCCTCATGGGAGAGCGCGTCGGTCGCCGTGATCGAACAAACCGTGTGCCGGTGGTGTCTTGATCTTTTGGGGCTGCCACCTGATTGCGGTGTCGGCATCGTGACCGGGGCCACGGTGGCCAACACGCAAGCCATCATCGCGGCGCGGGATGCGTTGCTGGCGCGGCAGGGATGGGACATCAGTGATCAAGGTCTGTTCGGCGCGCCGCATATTCCCGTCCTTATCGGTGCGGATGCCCATTCCGCGCCTATGGCGGGCATTCGCTATGCCGGGCTGGGCCTTGGTCGGGCCACACGGCTGGACACCGACGATCAGGGGCGCATCCGCATGGATGCTTTACAGGCTGCGCTGGACACCTGCGAAACGCCGCCACTGGTCATCCTGCAAGCGGGACAGATCAATACCGGGGCGTTTGACCCGTTCGCCGAGGCGATCCCGCGTGTTCACGCGGCGGGGGGCTGGGTGCATGTTGATGGTGCGTTCGGTCTTTGGGCCAACGCGATCCCAGAGATGCGCGATCGCACCGCCAGCGTTGAGACAGCAGACAGTTGGGCCGTGGATCTGCACAAATGGCTGAACGCACCTTACGACGCGGGGCTGTGCATCGTGAAGGATCGCACCGACCTTGTGACATCCATGACCGCGCGCGGCGCGTATCTGCCCGAGATCGGAGAGACTTGGGAACCCAGCGAATCGACCTTGGAGCTGAGCCGCCGCGCCCGCGGGGTGCCCAGCTACGCGATACTGAAACATCTGGGCGCGGATGGCGTGCGGGCCATGATCCGGCGGCATTGTGATCTGGCGGTGTACCTGGCGGACCAGCTCTCCGTGATCCCGGGAATCCGGATTCTGAATGATGTTGTTCTGAACCAGGTGGCCATCGCTTTTGAAAGCGATGAGGTCACAACCAAAGTGCTTGAACAGGTGCAAACGCGCGGTCGCGTTTATCCAAGCCACGGGGTTTGGCAGGGTCACCAGATCGTGCGTGTGTCGATTATCAATCACGCGACCGACAAGGCGGATATCGATCTGTTGATCGAAGAGCTGTTATCGGCGCAGCAATCGGTGGCCGCGCCGACATAAGGCCCGCCCGGCGTCTGCCGGACAGACCGAAACAGGGGTTTAGTCGCGCAGCAACTCGTTGATGCCGGTCTTGGAGCGTGTGCGTTCGTCCACGCGCTTCACGATAACCGCACAATACAGGTTGATGCCGTTCTTGGACGGCATGGAGCCTGCCACAACCACCGAATAGGGCGGCACTTCGCCATACATCACTTCGCCGGTTTCGCGGTCCACGATCTTGGTGGACTGGCCAATGAACACGCCCATACCCAGAACCGAGCCTTCGCGCACGATGCAGCCTTCGACCACTTCGGAGCGCGCGCCGATGAAGCAGTTGTCTTCAATGATGGTGGGCCCGGCCTGCATGGGTTCCAGAACGCCGCCAATGCCCACGCCACCCGACAGGTGAACACCTTTGCCGATCTGCGCGCAGCTGCCCACGGTTGCCCAGGTGTCGACCATTGTGCCTTCGTCTACATAAGCCCCAAGATTCACGAATGACGGCATCAGAACCACGCCGGGTGCGATGAACGCGGATTTGCGCACGACGCAGTTTGGCACGGCGCGGAACCCTGCCGCTTTCCACTGATTGTCACCCCAGCCTTTGAACTTGCTGTCAACCTTGTCCCACCAGCCACCGGCCTGCGGGCCGCCGTCCTGCTGTTCCATGTCCTTGATCCGGAACCCCAGCAACACGGCTTTCTTGGCCCACTGGTTGACATGCCAGCTTCCATCGCCCTGCTTCTCGGCCACGCGCAATTTGCCGCTGTCGAGCGCGTTCAGCGTGTCTTCGATGGCCTCGCGCGTTTCGCCTGATGTGGCAGGCGTGATGGTGTCACGGACTTCCCATGCGGCTTCGATGGCGGTTTCAAGCTGTGCGTTGGACATCAAACTTCCCCTTGTTCCGACGAACTTTCAGACGCCTATAGTGTTTGGGGCGCATAGGCGCAATCATCTCTGACAGGAGGGAACACCCATGAAAGCAGCCCTGACACGCGCAGAGGGTTTTGCGCAAAGCTATGGTCTTCGGGTTCCGATCCTGATGGCCCCGATGGCGGGGGCCTGTCCGGTGTCGCTTGCCGCGGCTGTGGCGGATGCCGGTGGTATGGGGGCCTGTGGCGCGTTGCTGATGGATGCAGGGGGCATTGCCGACTGGTCCCAGCAGATGCGTCGGTCAAGCAACGGGGCGTTCATGCTCAACACCTGGATCCCCGATCCGGACCCGGTGCGCGATGACGCCCACGAAGCGCGGCTGCGCGACTGGCTGGAAACCTGGGGGCCGGACGTGCCGCCTGTTGATCTCGGCGGGCCGCAGTTTGCCGATCAATGCGCGGCGATGATTGCGGCGGGTCCAACGGTCATGTCGTCGATCATGGGGCTGTACCCGCCGGATGTGGTGACCGAGATGAAGGCGCGCGGCATCCGTTGGTTTGCCACCGTGACCACCGTGTCCGAAGCCCGCGCCGCAGTTGAGGCCGGGGCCGATGTTCTGATTGCGCAAGGGGCAGAGGCCGGGGGCCATCGCGGGGCGTTTGAGGCAAAAGACGCCTTGGCGAAGTCTGTTGGATTGTTTTCGCTGCTGCCCGCCGTGGTGGATGCGGTCGATATCCCCGTGGTTGCCGCAGGGGGTGTGGCCGACGGGCGGGGCTTGGCGGCAGCGCTGGTGCTGGGGGCGTCTGCTGTTGTTGTTGGCACCGCCCTGTTGCGCAGCCCCGAGGCGGGTGTGGCCCCGGCCTGGGCCGACGCGATTGGCGCTGCTGCCCCCGAGGACACCCTGCCGACCCGCGCGTTTTCGGGGCGACTGGGGCGGGCCATTGCCAACAGCTATGTCACCGCAGCCGCGCAACCCGACGCGCCCGATCCGGCCCCGTACCCGGTGCAACGGGCGCTGACGGCACCGATGCGGGGGGCTGCCACCAAGGCCGACAGCATCGACACGATGCAAGCCTGGGCGGGCCAGTCCGCCGGTCTGGCCAAGGCCCATCCGGCAACACAGATCGTGACCGAGATGTGGGAGGATGCCCGCGCGTTGCTGGCCTAGATATCGGGGTCCGGCGCGATATTCCCGCCGCAGACCAGCACCGCTACGCGTTCGCCCGGTTCCGGCGTATACGCGCCCGACAGAAGCGCCGCCAAAGCTGCCGCACCTGCCGGTTCAACCAGTTGACGGTGTGCCTGCCACAGCGCTTTTTGTGCCTCGGTGATCGCGCCGTCGGTCACGCGCACAACATCCAGACCCGCTTTGAGCGAGGTCTGGAAGCAAATCTCTCCGATCCGCCGCGCCCCCAGTGCGTTGGCGGCCACACCCGACACCGGCACATCCACCGGTTCACCGGCCTCCAGTGCGGCATGCAGCGCGCAGGCCGTCATGGGTTCGACCCCGACAACCTTGCGCCGTCCGGCCAGCCAGTGCAGCGCCCCGGCGATCAACCCGCCGCCGCCCACGGCGATCAGCACCGTGTCTGCGTCCAGCGCCTGGGCTTCCCATTCCCGCATCACCGTACCCTGACCGATCACGGTCATATCGGCATCATAGGGATGGATCTGCATCGCGCCGCTTTCGGACGCCTCACGGTCGGCCAGCGCGGCCGCGTTCGCGTATTCGCCCGGCACGACGGTCAGGTCCGCGCCGACCCGCTCGATCAATCCGATTTTCGCAGGGCCTGCAATTTCCGGCACAAAGATCTTGGCGCGGTGTCCCAGCGCTTTGGCAGCAAAGGCCACCGCCGCGCCGTGATTGCCGCCTGACGCGGCCACAACACCTGCCTCTGGCACATCAGAGGCCAACAGGGTGGCAAACGCGCCGCGCGCCTTGAAGCTGCCGGTGTACTGCATCTGCTCAAGCTTCAGCTCCAGCGGGCGACCAAAGGCATCCGACCGCAAAACAGGTGTTTCGACAACATGACCCGCGATCCGTTTGGCTGCGGCTTCAATCTCGGCTTGCCAATCCATCCCAACCCCTCTTTGGTGCGTTGATGTCGGACGCTATAGGTCTGTCGAGACGCGAACAAGGAGCCGTTCCATATGAAAGACCACCGCACCAGCCCGTTCCGGGACGCCAAACTGGATCGCAGCACCGCGCGCGAGGTGCCGGATACGCCCCAGACACGGTCTCCGGCCTACCGACTGGCCTTTGCGGATGACGAATTCCTGTGCCGCGAGGATCTGCGCCCGGTGCGGTTGCAGCTTGAATTGCTGAAACCACAGCTTTTGCTGGACGAACACCAGATCGAAAGCACGATTGTGCTGTTCGGCGGGGCCCGTATTCCGCGTCCTGCGGACAAGGATCACGCGCGCACCGAAACGCTGGCCAAGCTGTCGCATTTCTATGACGAGGCGCGCAGTTTCGCCCGCCTGATGACGCGCAAATCGCTGGAAACGCAGAACCGTGAATTCGTGGTTGTCACCGGTGGAGGCCCCGGCGTGATGGAAGCGGGCAACCGCGGTGCGATGGACGAGGGGGGCAAATCCATCGGTCTCAATATCGTGCTGCCGCACGAACAGGCGCCGAACGAATATGTCACGCCCGAGCTGTGCTTCAACTTTCACTATTTCGCGATCCGCAAGATGCATTTCCTGATGCGTGCCCGCGCGATCTGCATCTTTCCCGGCGGGTTCGGGACGCTGGATGAAATGTTTGAATCCCTGACCCTGATCCAGACCGGGCGCATGGACCGTGTGCCGTTCCTGCTTTTTGGCAAGGCATTCTGGGACAGCATCATCAACTGGGACGCGTTGAAGGACGCGGGCACCATCAGCCCCGAAGACCTGGACCTGTTCCGCTTTGTCGAAACCGCGGAAGAGGCGGCCGAGATCATCGAGAACTGGGAACCCGCCCCGCCGCGCGACGGTATTCCCGGCAGATAGGCCAAAACGCCCCCTTTCGCACATGCAGCACCTGCTGTATGAGCCGCGCCAGTCCAGCCGCGTCACGACCGTTGGCTGGCCAGTGAAAGGAGAGCCACATGGGCTACAGAGTCGTTGTTGCCGGTGCCACCGGAAATGTGGGCCGCGAAATGCTGAATATCCTGGCCGAGCGCCAGTTCCCCGTAGACGAGATCGTCGCGCTTGCGTCGCGCCGGTCCCTGGGCACGGAGGTCAGCTTTGGCGACAAGACGCTGAAAACGCAGGATCTGGACACGTTCGACTTTACGGGTTGGGATTTTGCGCTGTTTGCCATTGGCTCTGACGCGACGAAGAAATACGCGCCCATCGCGGCCAAAGCGGGCTGTGTGGTGATCGATAACTCGTCGCTCTATCGCTATGACCCCGACGTGCCGCTGATCGTGCCGGAATGTAACGCCGATGCGATTCACGGCTATTCCAAGAAGAACATCATCGCGAACCCGAACTGTTCGACGGCGCAGATGGTTGTGGCCCTCAAGCCGTTGCATGACCGTGCGCGCATCAAGCGCGTTGTCGTCAGCACGTACCAGTCCGTCTCTGGTTCGGGCAAAGACGCGATTGACGAGCTGTGGGACCAGACGAAGGCGGTCTACAACCCGACAGCGGATTACGAGCGCAAGGTCTACACCAAGGACATCGCGTTCAACGTCATTCCGCATATCGACGTGTTCCTTGAAGATGGATCGACCAAGGAAGAATGGAAGATGGTCGCCGAGACGAAGAAAATCGTCGACCCATCCATCAAGGTCACAGCCACTTGCGTGCGCGTGCCGGTGTTTGTTGGCCATTCGGAATCGATCAACATCGAATTTGAAGATTTCCTCGACGAAGACGAAGCCCGCGATATCCTGCGTGAATCGCCGGGCATCATGGTGATCGACAAGCGCGAGGACGGTGGCTACGTCACGCCCAAGGAATGTGTGGGTGATTTCGCGACCTTCATCAGCCGCATCCGGCAGGACAGCACAATCGACAACGGCCTGAACCTCTGGTGTGTCTCTGACAACCTGCGCAAGGGCGCTGCCCTGAACGCGGTTCAGATCGCCGAAGTGCTGGGGCGTGAGGTTCTGAAAAAGGGCTGACCGGCCCCCGGTGCTGTCGCATCAAGCAACACTGTCACCCTCGTGCATCCAGCGCGAGGGTGTTTCGTTTGCGGCGCTGGCTTGTCCAGGCCTGGTAGGGGCGTTCGACCCAGACCGTCAAACCGTAGCTGATCACCGTGACCGAGATCAGCAGCGCCACCATCCAAAGCTGTGAGTGGTAAATGCTTTGCCCTGTCACAAGGGTGAACACGGTGCCGGCGATCGAAAAATACAAAAGATGCAGCAGATACAGAATGTAAGAGCTTTCGCCCCACGTCTCTAGCACCTCATGTCTGGCAAGGCTGAACCCCAGCGCGCCACACACAAGCAGCGCCGAAGGAAGACCGGCCGCGATCTCTCGGCCGAAGGGGCCGATGACAAAACCACCGGTGACAAGATACACCCCGACACCGGTGCCGCCCAGGATCAGAGCAGGCCAGCGGAATTGCCGGACCCGGTCCGGCGCGCTGAGAAACAGCATCGCAATCCAGATCCCAAGCAGGAATTCCAGCACTGCGGAATGCAGACCCAAAACAAGCCAGAGCGGTTTGGGATCGACGGCATGCAGGAACACCTGCGATGCAAGAATCCACGCCCCCATCGCCAGCACGAGGCGGTGTGTTCCGTTGCGACCAAAGAACGTGGCCGCAAACAGCGCGTAGAACAATAGCTCGATTGCCAGCGTCCAGGCGATAATGATCACGTGGTCCGGATAGGGCAGCAGCAGGTACGAGACAATGAGGCTTCGCAGGTCGGGCAACGCATCCGGTTGGCCAAGACCGTACGCCAGTGTTGTGGCGGCAAGCACGTACAGCGTCAGGATGGCCCAATAGGGGGGGACGATCCGCCAGAACCGGGCCTGTATAAAGTCGCGGCCCGACTGCGCCGGACGCAGCGTTGAGACGTAGAAGATGATAAACCCGCTGATGACAAAGAAGATGTCCACACCGATGGCACCGCCGTCAAAAACCTGGAACAGCCCCGGATCGCCGCCTTCGGCCAAGGACGCGCGTTGCAGGTGATGTCCCGCAACAAGCGTTGCGGCCACGCCACGCAGGACCTGGATGGTGGTAATCTTCGACACAACACGACACCTATGAACACCACCACCTGCCGCGACACTCATGGGTTTTCTTCGCCATAGTCAAGACATCCTGCGCTTACGTCACGCGGTGTCACGTATCGCAACTGTATGTTGCGTAAACTTCACACCCTCAATCACCGCACGCGACTGCCCCAATTCTGCCTCATTTGATTCGCAGGCTGTTTTTTGCGGGGGCATGTTTGTATAGGTGATAGAGATGACAGCGCAGACCGGGCCCATTGTGGCAGATCAATCCGTCAGTATGCCGACCCCGCTGGATAGCGAAACGGCGATGCTGTTGCGCACCGTGCTGCTTCCGCATTTTGAACACGCGACCAGTTGGGGCGACCTGTGCAAGCGGCTGGGGGCCAAAGGGTACGAGATCACGTTCCGTTTCGGGCATCTGGTGCTTGCCGATGAACAGGGCAAACCGGTGTGCACCGGCGCCATGATCGGATCGCCATTGTCGCGCCTTGCGGATCGGTTGGGGCGTCCGAAGTTGCGCAGCGATTGTGCCGGGTCAACCGCGACGCTGCAAAACTGATTACACCGGCTGGAAGGACCGCGAGGTCGGTTCGAAATATTCCAGGCCCCCTTCGCCGATATCCGTCCACAGGCCGTGCAATGTGAGGCTGTCATCCTTGACCGCTTCTGACACGAACGGGAACGTCATCAGGTTTTCTAAAGATACGATCACCGATTCCTTTTCCAGCGCGCGTACGGGATCTTCGGCTGTATTCGAGGCCGTCACCCGCTCGAACCCGGGGCGCAGGATATCCATCCAGCGGCCCACAAAGCTCGATTTTTCCTCTAGTTGCGGCGCATTGCCGGAACACATGTCATAACACCCCTGTACACCGCCACAGCTTGAATGCCCCAGCACAACCAGATGCGCGACCTTCAGCGCGGTCACCGCGTATTCAATCGCGGCGGACGTGCCGTGATGATCGCCGTCCGGTTCATAAGGCGGCACGAGGTTCGCGATATTGCGGTGGATAAAGAACTCACCCTGATCAGCGCCAAAGATCGACGTCACGTGGACGCGGCTGTCACAACAGGAAATCACCATCGCCCGGGGGCGTTGCCCTTCGGTGGCAAGCCGTTTGTACCAGGCCCGATTGTCTGAATAGGTGGTCGCCTTCCAGCCATGGTAACGCTGGATAAGATAAGAAGGCAGCGGCTTCGCGGCGTTCATGAATTCCTCCGCCTCGTCATACGTCATTCCATGCGGGATACGTCGAATTTGATCGGAATTCGAGAGAAAAACCGTCGCGGGAGTCACCGGATGGAAACCGATTGCTGCCAGAACCGCTTCAAGGTTGGGGTGAGAAAGGAAAAACGATGGTGGACCAAATCTCGGTTCTGCATCCGCATGATACCGCATATTTCGATGAAGACACGCTCAATGCGCTGAGTCGGGATCTGGGGCCAAACGTGGCTGAGAACATTCTGTGCCGCGCGCTTGAAGACATGGCATCGCGCCTGTCGCAGATCCGCGAACATTACACGCGGGCGGAAACGCCCGAATTGCGCAAATCCGTACGCGCGCTGATTCCAATCGCCGAACAGATCGGTTTGCCCTGTGTCGCGACCATCGCCGAAGACGTGGTGATCTGTGTGGATCGCGGCGAAGGGGTTGCACTGGCGGCCACGCTGTGCCGCCTGCTGCGCAGCGCGGAACTTGCCATTTCCTGTGCCGAAGTTGGAATGGACCTGTCGCTCTGATTTCCCTTGCAGCGGTCGGTCATCGGCGTACCCTTTGACCAAGCGACAAAGGGGATCTTCATGACCGTAGCACTTGCGCCTGCGGGCACAAAAGCTGTGCCACTTCACGTCCTTGGCAGTGACGACGTCGCGCTATGGGCCGGAC
Source organism: Marivita sp. S6314 (assembly GCF_023015985.1). Taxonomy (GTDB): domain Bacteria; phylum Pseudomonadota; class Alphaproteobacteria; order Rhodobacterales; family Rhodobacteraceae; genus Marivita. The sequence goes on along the minus strand of NZ_JALKAO010000007.1, from coordinate 63,222 downwards.
AGCAAAGCGACAAAATCCGCACCTGGGTCGACGCAAGCGGCTTCAAAGGCGCGCTGGGATCGGCCTTGATGATCCCGAACGATCTGGGCCAACCCGAAGCGGCGTTGATCGGCTATGGCACGGCGGCAAAACGCAAGCGCAGCCGCTTTGCCCTTGCGGCGGCGCTGCCCAAACTGGCGCCGGGCACCTACCGCATCGCCAGTGGCGTGCCCGAGGATCAGCTGGAACAGGAAGTGCTGGGGTGGCTTCTGGCAAGCTATCAGTTCGACCGCTACAGCGACGCCAAGTCTGACATGGCGTCGCTGGTCGCGCCGGACGGTGTTGACGCGGACCGGATCAACACCCTCGCCGAAGCCGAATTTCTCACCCGCGACCTGATCAACACCCCGGCGTCAGATATGGGGCCGGATGAACTGGACGCCGCCGCCCGGGCCCTGGCTGACCAGCATGGTGCCACGATCTCGGTCATCACCGGCGACGCGCTGCTCGACCAGAATTTCCCGATGATCCACACGGTTGGGCGCGCCTCCAGCCGCGCGCCGCGCCTGATTGACATGACCTGGGGATCGCAAGGCCCGCACCTGACACTGGTTGGCAAGGGCGTGTGCTTTGACACCGGCGGACTCAACCTCAAACCCGGCGGGTCCATGGGTCTGATGAAAAAGGATATGGGCGGTGCCGCCAACGTGCTGGGGCTGGCCCATATGATCATGGCCTCAAACCTGCCCCTGCGTCTGCGTGTCTTGATTCCGGCGGTGGAAAACAGTGTCAGCAGCAACAGTTTCCGGCCGCAGGATATTCTCACCTCGCGCAAGGGCCTCACGGTCGAGATCAATAACACCGACGCCGAAGGGCGGCTTGTTCTGGCCGATGCCTTGTGCCTTGCTGCCGAGGAGGAGCCCAGCCTGATTGTCTCCATGGCGACCCTGACCGGTGCGGCCCGCGTTGCGGTGGGCCCTGACCTCGCCCCGTATTTCACCGATGATGACGTCATCGCCACCTCGCTTGACCTGTCGGCCCGTCGCGTTGCCGACCCGGTGTGGCGGATGCCGTTTCACGCCCCGTACGAAGAGATGATTGAACCGGGGATCGCGGATCTCGACAATGCGCCCAAGGGCGGCTTTGCCGGTGCAATCACGGCGGCACTTTTCCTGCGCCGCTTTGTGAAAGAAGACGACCGCTACGTGCATTTCGACATCTACGGCTGGCAGCCAACCGCAGCGCCCGGGCGTCCCAAGGGCGGCGCGTTGCAGGGCGCGCGGGCGTTGTTTGACGCCCTGCCGGACCTGCTCGACCTATGACCGACAGCCGATCGCTCTGGTCCAACGGCACCGTGGCCCATTCCAGCCTCAAGGGGCAGGTAACAGCCGAGACCTTCACCGACGGCACCGATCATCGTGTGACATGGCCACCGGTCGCCGCTTTGTGGCGCCGCCCCGGAGGCGCGCGTGACCGCGAAGTGCTGTGGGGACAGACCTTTTGCGTACTCGACGTCGCGCAGGGCTTTGCCTTCGGTTTCTCGCGCGCGGATGGCTATGCAGGTTATATCGAAGCACAGATGCTGGAACCGGTGGTGGCACCGCCCACCCACCGCGTGATCGCGCGCCAGACGATGGCGCTGTCCGAGCCGGATTTCAAAGCCACCCGCGCCGAACAGGTTGCCCTGTCCATCGGGTCAGAGGTGACGGTCACCGCCGCCACTGACCGATGGAGCACAATCCGGGGCGCACCGCATGACCTCTACATCCCGTCTGCCCACCTGTGTGAGATTGACAACGACGCAGACGATCCCGTCGCCGTGGCCGAAACGCTGCTGGGCACGCCCTATCTTTGGGGTGGCAATTCGGCCTTCGGGATCGACTGCTCGGGGCTTGTGCAGATGGCCTGCCGGGCCTGCAACATCCCGTGCCCCGGCGACAGCGATCAACAAGCCGCGTCCTTGGGTGAGACGATGCCGGAAGGCACGCCACCGCAACGGGGGGATGTGATGTTCTGGAAGGGCCATGTTGGCTGGGTCGCGGATGTAGACACCTTGCTGCACGCCAATGCGCATCACATGGCCGTCGTTTACGAGCCCTTGCAAGACGCCATCGCGCGCATCGCGGCGCAGGGGGATGGCCCTGTCACCCGACATGCCCGCTTGACGCTGCGCTGAAATCGCACCAAGCCTGCGGCTCGGAAAAAAACGGGTGCACCATGACCACGCAACACCAACCGCTTTTGACCCCGGTTCTGATCGCAGGATGCGTGATCATCGTCGTGTCGTTTGCGATCCGCGCAAGCTTTGGCGTGTTTCAGATCCCGATCGCCGAAGAATTTGGCTGGTTGCGGGCCGAATTCTCGCTCGCCATAGCGATTCAGAACCTCGCCTGGGGCATCGGCCAGCCGATTTTCGGGGCCATCGCCGAAAAGATCGGGGATCGCAAGGCCATCTTCCTCGGCGCGCTCACCTATGCCGCAGGGTTGGTCCTGTCGTCTTTTGCGGTGACACCGGAGGCGCATCAGGGGCTGGAAATTCTCGTGGGGTTCGGCATCGCGGGCACCGGCTTTGGCGTGATCCTCGCGGTTGTCGGGCGCGCGTCCAGCGATGAAAACCGCTCCATGAGCCTCGCGCTTGTGACAGCGGCGGGCAGCATCGGCCAGATTTTCGGCGCGCCCATTGCCGAATGGATGCTGGGCTTTCTGGCGTGGCAAACCGTGTTCCTGTGGTTTGCCGCCGCGATCCTTGGCGTCATGTGCATCCTGCCGATCATGCGGTCCCCGCAGCGCCCCGCCACCCGGGCCGAGCTTGAAGACAGCATGGGCACCGTCCTGATGCGCGCGTTTCGCGATCCGTCTTATGCGCTGATCTTTCTTGGCTTTTTCAGTTGTGGCTACCAGCTTGGGTTCATCACCGCCCATTTTCCCGCCTTTGTCACCGAACTGTGCGGCCCGATCCTGCCCGGCGGCGCGTTGCATGCCATCGGCATCACCACCACGTCGGCGCTGGGCGCGTTGGCGATCTCGATCATTGGTCTGGCCAATATCGTCGGCACCCTGACCGCCGGTTGGGCGGGCAGCCGCTGGCCCAAGAAATACCTGTTGTCGGGGATTTACGTCGCGCGCACGGTGGTCGGTGCGGTGTTTATCATGCTTCCGATCACGCCCGCATCCGTCATCCTGTTTTCTGCCGCCATGGGGTCGCTCTGGCTGGCCACTGTGCCGCTGACATCGGGCCTTGTGGCGCATATCTACGGTCTGCGCTACATGGGCACGCTTTACGGGATCATCTTTTTCAGCCACCAGCTGGGCAGCTTTATCGGCATCTGGCTTGGCGGGCGTCTTTATGACACCTACGGGGATTACACGCTGGTCTGGTGGATCGGTGTTGCCGTGGGGGCGTTCAGCGCCATCGTGCACCTGCCCATCCGGGAAAACCGGGCGCCTGTGCGAGGCGTTGCCTGACCTGTGTTCCCTGCCGGAAGACCTGGCGCAAGAGTTTCCAAGCATGGAAACTCGAAACGCGGCACCGCGTTTTCGCGCGGTCAGGACCGCGCGCGCCAACGCTCCAGGATGTAGCGACTGACCATCAGGTCCAGATGCGCGCCGCCCCCGTTTTTGAACAGCGTGATCTCGTCGTCAGAGCGCCGCACAAACGCGTTCAATTCATAGTACTCGGCCACGATATCCGTCTCCGAAATCACAGACCGCGCAATCGGGTCTTTCAGTTCGCCGATATGCCCCACGGTCGTGTCGCGCGAATCCACAAAGATCCGCGACCGCAACAAGGTGGCATCATCGGCCTCGCGCATATCCGGTCGATAGGCCCCGATCAGATCCACATGCGCCCCGGAACGCAGCCAATCTCCCTGCAAAACAGGTGTTGTCGACATGGTTGCGCAGGTCACGATATCCGCCTGTGCCACCGCCCCGGGCAAATCCGCAACCGCTGTCACATGCGGATGCGCGGCCGCCAGCGCGTCTGCGCGGGCCTGCGTCCGGTTCCAGATCTGGAACCGCGCCTCGGGAAACCCCGCTGAATAGGCCTCGACCAAAGACCGCGCGACCGTGCCGGCCCCGACGATCAGGATCACTTTGCTGTCCGCCCGTGCCAACCGCCGCGCCGCCAGCAAACTGTCGCCGGCGGTTTTCCACTTGGTCACAAGGTGGAAATCGACAATCGCCTCAAGCGTTCCATCGGTGTCCGAATAGAGAGACACCCCGCCATTGACCGCAGGCTTCTTGTGACGGGTGTTTCCCGGAAAGATCGTTGCGGATTTGACCGCCAGTCCCAGCCCGTCAATCCACGCGGCCCGGTTCAAAAGCGTGTCGTCGCCGCGATAGAGGAAGCTGTCCGCGATGTCCGCTTTGGGCAGATCATGACCCGCCGCAAGCGCCTCTGTCAGGCCCAGCCAGTCCAGCTGCGCCTCTCCTTCGTCAAACGGGATGATGTCTGGCAGGCTCATAACAGCCCCTCCTGTTCCAGCCGGGTCCGAAACCCGTCGGGCCCGTCAAATAGATGCCCTTGCCACCCCCGCGCCTCGGCTGCGGCGATGTTCTCGGGGCGGTCATCGGCGAAAAGCAGGCACGCAGGGGACACACCGCAATCCTCTTCCACGCGCCGGTAAATTTCCGCATCGGGCTTCATCACTCCCATGCGCCCCGACACGTATGCGCGGTCAAACAGCGTATAGAACGGGAATTTCGGCACCGACATGTCGAACGTCCCGCGCCCGTAATTGGTCAGGGCAAAGACCGGAACGCCCTTGGCCTTCAACGCAAGCAGCATTTCCACCGATGGCTCAATCACCGGGCCCACCATGTCCAGCCAGTTGTCGCGCCAGATCAGGATGTCGTCGGCCCAATCGGGATGCGCCCGCGCGCAATCCTGCACGATGGTGGCCAGATCGCCACCGCGGTCCACGCCTTCGTGCATGCCGTGCAGGTCCACCGCCGCGAACAGCGCCTTGCGTCGCGCCTCACCGATCTTGCTGTCGAAGAACCGCTCCGGGTTCCATTCCACCAGCACGTTGCCGATGTCGAACACCACCGCCTCAACCGCCATCTTTCAACGCCCCCCGCATTTCGCGTTCCAAGGCGTCCAGAAACCGCGACCGGTCTGCCTTGGAAAACGCCTTGCCACCGCCCTGCCGGAACGGGTCTGCCGCGCGCAAATCCGTCATCAGGTCCCGCGTTGCCAGAGCCTGCCCGACATTGCGTGCGTCCAGCCGTTCGCCATTATGCTTGAGCACCCGCGCCCCGGTTTCAACGCAGCGCGCAGCAAGCGGAATGTCCCCGGTGACAACCACGTCCCCCGGCCCGGCGCGATCTGCGATCCACATATCGGCGACGTCCGGTCCGTCGGGCACAACCACCACCTCGACAAACGGGTTCTGCGACGGGCGCAGCCCGCCATTCGCCACAAGATACATCTTTACCTTGTGGCGCGTCGCCACCCGCTCGGCCTCTTGTTTGACCGGGCAGGCATCCGCATCAATGAAGAGCCGGGTCACGACCCCAGGGCGTCAGCGTGAAACGCCATGTGATCGGCGATGAAGCTTTGCACAAAGAAGTACGAATGATCATACCCTTTTTGCATCCGGAACACGCCGTCCTGACGCCGCGCCGCCATCGCCTGCGACAGCTCTTCGGGTTTGAGCAACTCAAGGAACTGGTCGGATGCGCCCTGATCCACCAGGACAGGCCCGTCAAACCCGACCTCCCGCATCTGCAGGGTTGAATCATGCTTGGCCCAGGTCGTCTCATTATCACCCAGATACGCCGACAATTGCTTGCGGCCCCAGTCACTGCCCGACGGATGCGCAATCGGCGCAAAGGCAGATACCGATGCAAACCGCCCGGGGTGTGCCATCGCAAGTGTCAGCGCGCCATGTCCACCCATCGAATGTCCAGTGATCGCCTGACGGTCCAGATCAACGGCAAACTCCGCGCCGATCAACGCGGGCAATTCGGCTGACACATAGTCCCACATCTGGAAATGCGGCGCCCACGGGTCTTGCGTGGCGTTCACGTAAAACCCGGCGCCTTTACCCAGATCATAGGCTTCGTCATCGGCAACATCGTCGCCGCGCGGTGAGGTGTCAGGGAACACAACCGCCATGCCCAACTCTGCGGCAACGCCCTGCGCTGCTGCCTTGGTCATCGCGTTTTCATGGGTGCAGGTCAGGCCCGACAGGTACCACAGCACCGGCACCTTCTCGACCCGCGCCAAGGGCGGCAGGTAAAGCCCGAACGTCATGTCACACCCACACGCGTCAGAGCTGTGCGTGTAGACCCCCTGAACCCCATCAAAACAAACGTTTTCAGATACCGTTTCCATAAGCCCCTCTCAGACCAAAACCTGTGAAATCACAAACGACACTGTCACGATGCTCAGTGTTGTTGAAATCAGAATTGCCGCAGACACCCGCTGCGGCGCGACATTGTAGTGTTTCGCCAGAATGAACACGTTCCCGGCCACCGGCAAAGACGCGGCTGCCACAGCAACCCCTGCATTATAAGGGTCTGCCGGGAACAGGAAATACACCCCGACCGCCACCATCAGCGGGTGAATGACCAGTTTGCAAAAGCTCAGCCAGCCCGCGATGTGCAGACGCTCTGCCGATTTGCTGGCCAGAGATGCGCCAATCGCAAACAGCGCGCCGGGTGTGGCCGCAGCGCCAAGAATGGCCAGGAAATCGTTGATTGGTTTGGGGATCGGTGTGCCCGTGGCAGACACACAGAACCCCAGCACGATGGACACGATCATCGGGTTCTTCAGCAACCCGACACCGACCGTTTTGAAAATGCTCAGCGAGAGCGACCCTTCGCGCGACCCGACCACAAGGATGACGATCAACGATGAAAAGACGACGAGGTCGATGGCCAGGATGAGGATGATCGACCCAACCGCTGCTTCGCCCATCAGCAGCGCCAGCATCGGAATGCCCAGAAAGCCGGTGTTGCCAATCGCGGCGACCTGTCCTTCGAACCCGGCGCGCGCCACGTCCATGCCGCGCATGAACGCGACCGCCATGGCAAGGCCATAGACAAACGCGGTGCCCCACAGATATCCCGCTGCGATCCGCCAGTCGAAGATGTCAGCCAGCGACAGGTTGGCCGAGAAGCGAAAGATCATCGCCGACAGCGCGAAATAGAACACGAACTTGGTCAGATAGGCGGTGGCGTCTTCCGTGAAAAACCCGGTTTTGCCCGCGCCGTAACCGACGGCGATGATGGCAAAAAACGGAACAGTTTGAAGGAAGATTTCCAGCATAACGCCCGTGTTACCATGCAAAGAACCGGCGTCAATCTCGACAGGGTTCTGTTAACCACTTATATCTTAAGGTGGTGCAGTGAACTGTACGGGACATGCGGATGACACTTCAGGAACAATCCATCGCGGATGACAAGATGCGCGCTGAAATTGCCAAGCTGGTCGCGGAAACATCGGAAATCAACCAGAACATGAAATACCGTTTCTGGGTGCTGATGGCCGCGTATGCCAGCGCGATGGGTATTCTGTTCAAGTTTTTCTGACCTGTTGGGTGCGTGATTTCCCGCACCACGTCACACCAAACCCCATAGAAGAATCGCGCCACGCATGCTACATCTCGTGGCATGAATACCCATGCCCCCAAGATACGCGCCTCAATTCAACAGCTTGAGGAAAGCGCCATCAACCGCATTGCGGCGGGTGAGGTGGTGGAGCGCCCGGCCTCTGCGGTCAAGGAACTGGTCGAAAATGCCATCGACGCCGAAGCCACCCGCATTGACATCGCCATTGCGGATGGCGGCAAAACCCTGATCCGGGTCAGCGACGACGGCTGTGGCATTCCACCCGAAGAACTGCCTCTCGCGGTGTCGCGGCATGCGACCTCCAAGATCGACGGATCGGATCTTCTCAGCATTCACAGCTTTGGCTTTCGCGGCGAAGCGCTGGCGTCGCTTGGCGCAGTTGGACGGTTGAGCTTGACGAGTCGTACGGATCGTACGGATGCCGCCGAACTGAACGTCACCGGTGGCAAGGCCGAGCCGATCAAACCTGCAGCGCTGTCCAAAGGCACCGTTGTCACGCTGAGCAACCTCTTTTTCGCCACCCCCGCGCGCCTGAAATTCCTCCGTTCCGACCGGGCCGAGATGCAGGCGATCTCGGATGTCATCAAACGCCTCGCGATGGCTGAACCTTCGGTCAGCTTTACCCTGCGCGACGTGTCCGGCGGCGGCGAAGGCCGCGTCACCTTCCGCGCCGATGCGGTCACGGGCGATCTGTTCGACGCCTTGCGCGGACGGCTGGGTCAGGTCATGGGCCGCGAATTCATTGAAAACGCGGTGCAAATCGATGCCGAACGCGAAGGCATCCATCTGACCGGTCTTGCCGGATTGCCGACCTATTCCCGTGGTGCGGCTGTGGCGCAGTTCCTGTTCGTCAACGGACGCCCGGTGCGGGACAAGCTGCTGATCGGGGCGCTGCGTGGGGCCTATGCCGACTTCCTGAGCCGCGATCGTCACCCGGCGGTGGCTCTGTTCATCGACTGCGATCCGCACAAAGTGGATGTGAACGTCCACCCGGCGAAATCCGAAGTGCGGTTCCGCGAACCGGGGCTGGTGCGCGGGCTGATTGTGTCCGCCCTGCGGCATGCCCTGGCCGAAGCCGGGCACCGCGCGTCCACCACCGTGGCAGGGGCCACGCTTGGGGCGATGCGGCCAGAGCAACCGCAAAGCCCGCGTGTTTACCAGATGGACCGCCCGAGTGTCGCCGCGAAACACGCCGCGTATCAGGCGCAGGCGCCCGGTTTTGCCGAGATGCAGGACAGCTATTCTGGCCGGGTTGTCGAAGAGGTGTGTGACGAGGCAGATAGTGCCAAGTCTGATCCGCTCCCCCTTGGGGCGGCGCGGGGGCAAGTGCATGAAAACTATATTATTTCCCAAACCGAAGATGGCATCGTCATCGTCGATCAACACGCGGCGCATGAACGGTTGGTGTATGAAAAGCTGAAAACCCAGATGGCGGAAAACGGCGTTCCCGCGCAGGCACTGCTGATCCCGGATGTGGTGGAAATGAGCGACGCAGATTGTAGTCGGCTTTTGGAGAATGTTCAGGATTTGTCGCGTATGGGTTTGACGGTTGAACCGTTCGGGGCGGGCGCGGTGGTCGTGCGCGAAACCCCCGCGATATTGGGAGAGGTGAATGCCGATGCGCTGTTGCGCGACATTCTGGACGAATTGGACGATCAGGGGCAGGCAACCGCCGTACAGGACCGGATCGACGCGATCCTGTCCCGTGTCGCCTGCCACGGGTCCATTCGCTCGGGCCGCCAGATGCGGGCGGAAGAGATGAACGCATTGCTGCGCGAAATGGAAGCCACCCCGTATTCCGGCCAGTGCAACCATGGCCGTCCCACCTATGTGGAACTTAAGTTGAGCGACATTGAACGTTTGTTTGGCCGAACATGATCCAGATTGGTGACCTGACATTGAACCTGAGCGATCCGGTGGTGTTTCTTGCCCTCGGACTTGGTGCCTTGGTGCTTCTCCTTCTCGTGATGTCGTTGCTGTCTGCGCGTCGCGCCGCGAAACTTGCGGAACCCTTGGTGTACCAGCTTGCGCAGGTCGGGCAGCGGGTGCAATCGCTTGGCGAAGGGCAGGAACGTCTGTCAGGCGGGCTGCATCACGTCAGTGAGGCGCAGGCGCAAAGCCAGACCGCCATGCTGCAACTGATGGAGCGGCGGCTGGCAGAGGTGCAGGGCAAGATGACCGAGAACCTGCACGGTTCGGCCCAGCGCACCGCGCGATCCTTGGGTGAATTGCAGCAGCGGTTGCAGAGCATCGACAAGGCGCAGGATAATATCACCAAGCTGTCGGGCGACGTGCTGTCGCTTCAGGACATCTTGTCGAACAAACAGACGCGGGGGGCGTTCGGGGAAATCCAGCTGACGGATATCGTCGGCAAGGCGCTGCCCAAGGACAGCTACGATCTGCAAGCGACCCTGTCGAACGGCAAACGCGTGGATTGCCTGATCCACCTGCCAAACCCGCCGGGGCCGATTGCAATCGACAGCAAGTTTCCGTTGGAGGCCTACGAACAGTTGCGTCGGGCCGAGACGCAGGACCAGTTGACCCGCGCGGCGCAGCAGCTTCGGCTTTCGCTGCGAAAACATATCAAGGATATTTCGGAAAAGTACATCATCGAAGGGGAAACCGCGGATGGCGCGCTGATGTTCCTGCCGTCCGAGGCGGTTTATGCTGAACTCCACGCAAACTTTCCCGAAGTGGTGCGCGACGGGTTTGCGGCACGGGTCTGGATCGTGTCGCCGACCACCTGCATGGCGACGCTGAACACGATGCGCGCGATCCTGAAAGATGCGCGGATGCAGGAACAGGCGGGGGCGATCCGTAAGGAACTGGGTTTGCTTTATGCCGATGTGGACCGGTTGGGCACGCGGGTGGAAAACCTGGACAGGCATTTCGGGCAGGCGGCCAAGGATATCGCGGACATTAAGATCAGTGCCGACAAGGCGGGCCGCCGGGCGCGACGGTTGGACAACTTCGATTTCGAGGAATTGGCCAAGGACGCGCCTGCGCCCGTTGTTCACCTTGCCAAACAGCCGGGCGAATAGGGCAACAGATTGGTTTGGGCGCTGCCCGGTGTCGCCCGAAAGTGTTTCGCGCGCGAAACATTGGGTCCGAACCGGACCCTTTAACCCTTTGTTAACTTATGGACGCTGACGCTGCGCCATGGCGTTTAGACCCTCTGCAAATGCGTCTGCGCTCAGGCCTTCGTTCAACGCCCGCAGAAAGAATGCCTGCTGGGTTTCCGGCGCCAGCCCGCCCTTGGGGGGATCACGATCCAGATTGGTGGGAAACGCATAACTCTCAGCGGTGGCCGCAACGGATGCGCGCAGATCAAGGTCGTCCAGGCTTTGGGTTTGAACGGCGCGCAACGCGTGGGGGTACATCAAGGTGCACATCGCTTTGCGGTCAATCGATTCCATCGCGCGGCCAAATGCGGAGGAGACCTGCAACAGGTTCACCATCCGGTGAATGTCGGCGCTGTGGTTCGCCCCGGCGGCATGAAAGAGCGCCGGGTTAAAGAAGACGGCGTCCCCTTTGGACAGGGGGATTTGCACAAAATTGTCTTCAAACACCGCGCGGAAATCCTCGCGCCGCCATGCGGCGTACCCGGCGGCAAAGGCCTGTGAGAACGGCAGCAGTTTGGTTGGCCCGCTGTCCACCGGCATGTCGCAATGGGCAATCCCGCCCTGCAAGGTCAAAACCGGGGACAGCAGATGCACATGCGCGGGGTAGGTTGCGCTGATCTCGGAGGTTTGAAAACCAAGATGGTAATCGCGATGCGCCTGCTGCGCCGCGCCGCCGGGATGCACCACGTTCAACTGCGCCGTCATCTGGTAGTTCGGGCCCAGCCAAGCCTCGCACACGGCGGCGATTGCAGCATTGGCGAAGTAGCGCATGTGCACGTCTGGTGCGGCTTTGCACAGCTTTTGCAGCGTATTCCAGATCCGGTCATTGGCCCCGGCCGTCGCGAAATGATCCGCGCCACCCCCGGCGGTTTGCTTTTCCTGCGCGATGATCGTCTCGAAAATGGCCGAGGCTTCGTCGATGACGGTGGTCTCTGTATAGGCCCTTTTCAGAATTAGGGCTCCGGCGCCGTTCATCAGGACATCCGCCCATTCGGTCATCACCCTGCGCCGCGCCGCCGCGTCCATCAAAACGGGGCGCAGGGCGGGCGCGTCATAGACCGGGATATTCGCAAGGACGTCAGAGGCCATCGGCACATCTTCGGGGGCGGTATGTTGCGCGATCAGGCGTTTGAACGCGTCAAGATCACAGGCCTCGGGGTCGAAATACCCGGCCTGCTGAAACTGCTGGTCTTTCATGATGTCCCCTCCCCGATGGTATGTGAACGCTACCACGGAAAAAATCTTGCAGGGTAGCTTTGATCACATGCGCCCATACAACTGCGTGATCCGGCGCATTCCGCTCTCGGATATTCCGGTGAGTTTCGGTAAGAACGACATCAGGAATATGACGGCGATGCCGCAATTAAGGGGTTCGGGTATGGGTGAGGACATTCGCACAACAGCGGAATTTGCGGAAAGCGAAGCATTGCCACGGCACTTCGAAGCCCATGCCAAAGGCTGTGGTGAAAGCGGCAACAAACCCTTGCCCGAATCGGTGACCCGCAAACCGGTGCAACAGAAAAGCCCGGCGGAATGGGCGCATGAACGTCTGGTTCTGTATATCCAGAACTTTGAGCAGCAGCTTGATAACGAACATGAAGTGGCGATGGGCTTTGCCGGGAATGAAACCGGGGTGTTGCGGATCGAGGGGTTGGGATTTTTTGACCCCGATATCGTCACCTTTTACGGCACGGATGCCGCCGGTGGGCGGATGCAGTTGATCCAGCACGTGTCACAGCTCAACGTGGCATTGCGGGCGCTGCCGATTCCCAGACCCGAAGAACCGCCGCGCCGGATCGGCTTTCAACTTGCGGCGGAATTGGAACAGGCCGAGTGAACCGCGACACACTGCGCGCTTGGCATGGGTGACAGTGTCGGGCAAATCGGGTACCGACTCGCGAACAGAATTCTAAAGGATGTCAGACATGGCTGAACATAAACACGGCACAATGGACACGACGACACAGGAAAAAACCTTTGACGGGTTTATCCGGTGGAGCACACGTGTGGCACTGTTCTCGATCGGTGTTTTGATCTTCCTCGCGATCTTCAACTCCTGAGACCGCGTTTAATATTGGGACTGCGCATGACCTGTCTGACACGTGTGTTTGCCGGATTGGCATTGCTGGTTCTGGCCGGGTGCGGAGGCGGTGTGACCGACCTGCGCCCGGATGCCTCTCTCGAAGAGGTGAGCCGCGCGGCGTATTCCCATCCGGGGCCGCCCGCGTTGACGCTTTATACGATGATCAACAACCGGTCCGGGGCGGGCGCGCATACCAGCCTGATGATCAACGGATCGCAGCGGATCATCTTTGATCCGGCGGGTACGGTGCGGCTGAGTGCGGTGCCCGAGCGCGATGATGTGCTCTATGGTGTGACCCCCGGCGTCGCCGATTTCTATGCGCGGGCGCATGCGCGCGAAACGTATCACGTTGTCATCCAACGCGTGCAGGTGTCACCCGAGGTGGCCGAACGCGCGATGCGGTTGGCGATGTCGGCGGGGCCGGTGGCCTCGGCCCAGTGTTCGCTCAGCACCAGCGCCATCCTGCGGCAATTGCCGGGGTTCGAGAATATCGGATCGACCTGGTTTCCCAAGCGGCTGATGGATGATTTCGCGCAGATCCCCGGCGTGCAAACGACGAAGATCTTCGAGAATGACAGCGACGACAAGGCTGTCGCCATCGCGCAGTTCGAACAGGCGGTTGCGGGGCAGTGACCGTCAGGCCAGCAGGCTAAGCCCGATCAATACAGCCGCGCCGGTTCCCATTGCTGCGAAGACGTTTTTCGTCAGATACGCGACCACCAAGGTGGCAATCGCTGCCGTCAGGCGGGTGGGATCGGTTTCGCCATCTGTCGCGGCGGGCCAGACGACCAGCGGTGCGACCAACGCAGGCAGGATCGCAACGGCGGTATAGCGCAGGTGGCGCAAGAGCCACGGCGGAAGATCGCGGTCCCCGACGAGGCCCAGAAACGCAAAGCGCAGGCCGAAGCTGCCAATGCCCAACGCGATGATGATGATCCAAAGCTCGGGTGTGCCGGTCATAGCTTGATCCCCATGCGAACTTCGGCCTGTGCACCGGCCATCATGCCGCCAAGCCCCGCGATGATCAGGCCAAGGTTATAGGGCACCCAGGCACAGGCCAGCGCCAGGATCACCGACACAAGTGCGGCCACGCGATGCGCAGGCGTGCGCAGCATCGGGCCGATCATGGCGATAAAGGCGATGGGCAGCGCGAAATCGAGCCCAAGGCTGGGCGGTATGCTGCTGCCGAGCAGCGCGCCAAGCAGGGTGACCACGTACCACATCGGGCAGACGGGGCTCATGACCCCCATGAAATACGCGAATTTGCTGCCAATCGACTGGTCCGGGTCGCGTTCATATTCAAGGATGGACAGCGCATAGGTCTGATCCACCAGAAAATACGCCACGATCCCGCGTTTCCAAAGCGGCAGCGCGCCCAGATGCGGGGTGATTGCGGCGGAATACATCGCCATGCGCATGTTGACGGCCAGCGCCGATGCAATGATCACCAGTGTGGGCGCGTTTTCGTTCATCAGTTGCAGCGCGGTGAATTGCGCGGCCCCGGCGATGACGACGATGGAAAAGGCCATCGTCTCGGTCAGGTTCAGCCCGGCTTCGGTGGCCAGCACGCCGAAAAGCATGCCAAAAGGCCCGACAACGAAGAGAAACGGAAAGCCGTCTCTGACGCCGCGCCAGTAGCTTGACATTGGGCTGTGTCGCGCCATCACTGTCTCCTGTTGTCCGTGTCTGACCGGGCGTATCCCGAGCCGCAAGGAGTTGCAATAAATGCCGGAATCTGGCGATCACGACTATCTTATTGCGCCTGATCCGGCGGCGGTGCGGTTGACCCGGCGGGTTGTCGGCACCGATCACACTGGCGCTGCGACCGAGATCAGCGTTGTCGAGGAGCGCCCGCTGACGATTTTCCTGAACAGCCAGGAAATCGTGACGGCGATGACGATTGGCGATTATCCCGAATACCTTGCCGTCGGGTTCCTGCGCAATCAGGGCATGTTGCTGGATGATGATGTGGTCACGCGGGTCGAATATGACGAGGACCTCGAAGTCGTTGTGGTGCGGACCAAGCGGCAGACGACCTACGAGGAAAAGGTCAAGAAAAAGACGCGCACCAGTGGGTGCGCCGTGGGCACGGTGTTCGGCGACATGATGGAGGGGCTCGACAAGGTGGTTTTGCCGCAGGTCGAGTTGCGCACCTCGTGGCTCTATAGCCTTGCGCACAAGATCAACACGACGCCGTCGCTTTACCTTGAGGCGGGCGCGATCCACGGGACAGTCCTGTGTCAGGGCGACCGACCGCTGGTCTACATGGAGGACGTGGGGCGGCATAACGCGGTGGACAAGATTGCGGGCTGGATGTTTCAGGAAGGCGTCACTGCATCGGACAAGATGCTCTACACCACCGGGCGTCTGACCTCGGAAATGGTGATCAAGACGGCGCTGATGGGCATTCCGGTTCTGGCCTCGCGGTCCGGCTTTACCGCCTGGGGGGTCGAGATTGCGCGTCAGGTGGGTCTGACCTGCATTGGCCGGATGCGGGGCAAGCGGTTTGTATGCCTGTCTGGCGAAGACCGTCTAGTGCGCGACATGGATCCGGACACGGTGCCCGACGAAAGCAAGAAACACCGCAGAAAGAGCGCGGAATGACCTGCGCAGGAACCGGAGCCGTGTGATGCAGACACCAATGGGGGTTATTCTGGCGGGCGGTCAGGCCACGCGTATGGGCGGGGGCGACAAGGGGTTGCTGCGCCTTGGCGACACCACGCTGTTGTCGCGCGTTGTCGCACGGCTGTCCCCGCAGGTGGGGGACATGGCACTGAACGCCAACGGCGATCCTGCACGATTTTCTGACTACGGCCTGCCGGTCTTGCCCGATAGCATAGACGGGTTTCCCGGCCCGCTTGCGGGGGTGTTGGCGGGGCTCGATTGGGCGGCAGAGCAGGGCGCGGAGACCATTGTGACCGTGGCGGCGGACACGCCGTTTTTCCCGACGGACCTTGTGACCCATCTTTGCAAGATGGCCGACGGCATGGCGCATCCGCTGGTTCTGGCCGCCACCCCGCGCGGGACGGAAAAGACCAAATCCATGAGCCGCTCCGGCCTGATCCGTCACCCGACATTTGGCCTCTGGCCGGTCGCCCTGCGCGATGATCTGCGCGCGGCCTTGGGCGACGGGATCAGCAAGGTGGTCATCTGGACCGAAAAACACGGCGGGCGCGAGGCGGTGTTTCCGACCGACGCGGGCGATCCGTTTTTCAACGTGAACACACCCGAAGACCTGGCGACGGCAGAGGCAATGATATGAAGCTCTACGGTGTCACCGGCTGGAAGAACGCGGGTAAAACCGGGTTGATGGAACGTCTTGTGACGGAAATCACCGGGCGCGGGCATTCGGTGTCAACGGTGAAACATGCCCATCACACCTTTGACGTCGATCATCCGGGCAAGGACAGCCACCGTCACCGCGTCGCCGGGGCCACCGAAGTGCTGCTGGCGTCCCGCAACCGCTTTGCGTTGATGCATGAATTGCGCGAAGAGGATGAACCAACGCTTGAGACGCTGCTGGGCAAACTTGCGCCGGTCGATCTGGTGTTGGTCGAAGGCTACAAGCGCGACCGCCACCCCAAGATCGAGGCGTTCCGCGCCGAGACGGGCAATGATCTGATCGCGCCGGGGGATGATACGATCCGCGCCGTGGCCAGTGACAGCGCGCTGGATCTGGACCGCCCGGTGTTTGATCTGAACGACACACAGGCGATTGCCGATTTCATCCTGGCCGAGGTCGGGCTTTGACCGGCTTTGACACCTTTGTGGTCGTGGACTGGTCCGCCGGAAAGCGCGCGCCCAAGCACCCGTCAAAAGACGCGATCTGGATCGGGATTGTGCAGGACGGATCAGAGCGTGACCCGGTCTATTGCCGCACGCGGATCGAAGCCGAAGCGTGGCTTTCGGCATTTCTGGACGCCGAAGCCAAGGCCGGACGACGGGTTCTGGCCGGGTTTGATTTCCCGTTCGGCTATCCAAAGGGGTTTGTGCGCGCGGTCACCGGATCGGACGATCCTTTGGTTTTCTGGGATTGGCTTGCCGCGCGGATCACCGATGACGAAACGGGGGCGAACAACCGGTTCGAGGTGGCCGGACACCTCAATCGGCTGTTTGACGGGCCGGGTCCATTCTGGGGCAAACCCGATCCGGAGCTGTGGCCCGATATTCCGTATCGCAAGACCGGGATTGCCTATGATGTGGTGAGTGAACGCCGGGCCTGTGATCTGGTCGCAAAGGCGGCGTCATCGTGTTTCCAGTTGTTTTTCAATCCGACCGTCGGCAGCCAGTCCCTGATGGGGCTGCCGATGCTGGCCCGGTTGCGCCAGCGTACGGGAGTGAAGGTCTGGCCGTTCGAAGACGGAGCGGACGCGCAGACCCTGTTTGTCGAGATCTGGCCGGGATTGATCGAGGACGCGGTGAAAGCGGTGTCTGACGACCCGATCCGCGACCGCGTTCAGGTGCGGCTTTTGTCGCGGGCCTTGGCCGCGTTGCCGGCCGAGCGTCTGGACGCGATGCTGGCGGATGTCGGGGAGACGGCGTCAGAAGAGGCGTGGATCTTGGGTGCGGGGCATCGCGATGCGCTGACCAAGGCTGCTCAGGCCGGGATCACGCTGACGCCCCCGCCCTTGCGCAACGATTGTTTCGCCTTGCCTGCGGGTGTCGACTGGACCCCGGTGGATGACGCGCTGGGGCTGCTGCGGGATCGGATCACGCCCGTTGTCGGGCAGGAAACCGTGCCGCTGATGCAGGCGGCGGGGCGGGTTCTGGCGCAGGATGTGATCGCGCAGCGCTCCAATCCGCCACACCCCAATACGGCGGTGGATGGCTATGGCTTTGCCGGGACGGCGATAGGGGACGGGCCGCAGCTTCTGCCGCTGGTTGACGGGCGCTCTGCGGCGGGGGCGCCCTATGCCGGGTCTGTGCCCGCAGGCCATGCCATTCGTATGCTGACGGGGGCAGATTTGCCCGAAGGTGTGGACACCGTGGTGCTGGACGAAGATGTGCGGGTGGCCAACGGGCAGGTGGCCTTTCACGGCCCGCTGAAGCCGGGTGCCAACACCCGCAAGGCCGGAGAAGACGTGGCCAGCGGGGATGTGGCCCTGACGCAGGGACGCGTTCTGACACCGGCTGATCTTGCGCTGGCGGCCGCGGTCGGACACGGCGACCTGCCGGTGTTCCGGCGGTTGCGTGTCGCGGTTCTGTCCACGGGGGACGAAATCGTCGATCCGGGGGGCGCGGTGCAGGCGGGGCAGATCTATGATGCCAATCGCCCGATGCTGCTGAGTCTGTGCGCCGGGTTCGGGTTCGCGCCGGTTGATATCGGCCGCGCCCCGGATGACCGGGATGCGCTGCGGGGGTTGCTGGATCAGGCCGCATCCCGCGCGGATGTGATCCTGACCTCGGGCGGGGCCTCTGCCGGGGATGAAGACCACATGTCGGCGCTGCTGCGCGAAAGCGGCGCATTGCAGGAATGGCGGATCGCGTTGAAACCGGGACGGCCTTTGGCGCTGGGGCTGTGGGATGGCAAACCGGTTTTCGGGTTGCCGGGCAACCCGGTTGCAGCGCTGGTCTGCACTTTGGTTTTCGCGCGCCCCGCGATGGGGGCTTTGGCCGGGGCAGGGTGGCAGGTGCCGCAGGGGTTCGACGTGCCCGCAGCGTTCGAGAAACGCAAGAAGCCGGGGCGGCGGGAGTATCTGCGCGCGCGGATCCGGAATGGGCGGGCCGAGGTGTTCAAATCCGAAGGATCGGGCCGGATCAGCGGGCTCAGCTGGGCGGAGGGGCTGGTCGAACTGCCGGACGGTGCAGTGCATGTGCGCCCCGGTGATCCGGTGCGGTACATCCCTTACGGATCGTTTGCGATGGGGGAGCGGATGCGTTGACGCATCCGTCCGTTTCCGGGGGCGGAAACGCCGCCGGGATCAATCGAACGTGCCGGTCACGCGACCCAGCAGCATGAAGGCCCGTGCCGTGCGGGTGCCTGCCAGATCCGAGATTTCGGCATCGCTTGCGGTTTCTTCGAACCGGGCAAAGCCCTTGTCGAACAGCCGCAGGAAGTGGTGCGCGGCGTCGCGGAAGATCGGATCCTGTTTCATCCGTCCCGCCGCCAGCGCCAGCGACGACCGGTCCCGCACACCGCCAAGGGCCGCGATGGTGCGCCCGCGCTCGCCCTTGGCAAAGCGCCGCCACAGTTCCGGGCGCGCCATGTCGGGGCGCAGATCATCCATGTAGATGCCGTCCTGGCTCAGCAGGGTCAGCACGTCCTGCGCAGCTTGCACCAGTTGCGCCGACGGGCGGTCTTTCAACGCGCGGCGCAGGGCGGCAAAGCCTTCCTGATCGTCGGCGGTTTCCGGGAAATGCAGGGCGCGGACAAAATCGGAGTTCGACAGCGGCGGCTGCAACGCTTCGGCAGGTGTGCCCAAGGCAAGCGCCGGTTGGTCCCCGGTTTCGGGATCGGGGGCGGCGGCCTGTACCGCGATCTGGGCGGCGCGGGTCGATGTGAACATCGCCAGCGTGGTTTCGGCCTTTTTCTGCGCATCCGCGATTTCTTCAAGTTTCTTGACAATCGACGGGTGCGGCTGGTGATCGCGGCCACCGGCCTGGTTCTGGGTGATATACGCGTGGCGAATTGCATCAATGGCGGTCTGCAGGCGGGTGCTTTCTTCGCGCATGATCCGCGACGAGCGCGCGCCCAGGGCGGCGACCCAGATCATGCCCACCGGAAAAAACACCACCATCATCACAAGCAGGAAGCGCAACCCGTCAGCGCCGTCATCCCCGGAAAACAGGAAAAACGCCGCCGAAATCACCAGCCAGATGACACTCAGCGCGGCTGCGGTCAGTTCAATCCCGCTCAATCCGCCGGACGCCTCCGAGGTCCGGCTGAGGCCGACATTCGTGCCGGTGCGGGTGTCGTTCTTTTCTGCCATGACGCGATCCAACCGATCAGACGTATGCGATCTTGAGCACTTCGTACGACTTTTCACCCCCTGGCGTGCGCACTTCCACGCTGTCGCCTTCCTCTTTGCCGATCAGGGCACGGGCGATGGGGGATTTGATGTTGAGAAGACCCTTTTCGATATTGGCCTCGTGTTCGCCCACGATTTGCCAGGTTTTCTCTTCGTCGGTGTCTTCATCGACCAATGTCACGGTGGCGCCGAACTTGATTGCGCCGGACAGCTTGGTGGGATCAATCACTTCAGTCAGGCTCAGCACGCCTTCGAGTTCCTTGATCCGGCCTTCGATAAAGCCCTGCTTTTCCCGCGCGGAGTGGTATTCGGCGTTTTCCTTGAGGTCGCCCAATTCCCGCGCTTCGGCGATGGCCTGAATGATGGCGGGACGCTCTGTTGATTTGAGCGTTTTCAATTCTGCCTCAAGCGCGGCATGGCCGGCGCGGGTCATTGGTAGCTTTTCCATGGGACGTTTCCCTTTTGGTCATTGGAGCCAAGGCTCTGACGCCGGCAAGTCTGGTGCGGTCTAAACATGTCACTTCGGTTTGCACAAGACTGACCCGACCCATTCGGGAAACGCAAGTGATTTGCTGCGCCTGCGCGGTCACGTGCGCACAAAGAAAATCCCGGCCATGACCAGGCCGATGACGGTGATAAACATCCGCAGCAGCCCGGTGTCGGTAATCTTCAGGGCCAGTCGCGCGCCGATATAGCCGCCGCAAAGCTGCGCCAGCGCCAGAACCAGTGCGGCGTCCCATGCAATCAGCCCGGCTACGGTGTAGGCGGCCACCGACACCACCGACAGCAGGGCGGACACGAGGTTCTTCAGCCCGTTCATCCCGTGCAGATTGGTCAGCCCCATCAGGCCAAACGCCGCCAGCAGCATGATGCCCAGCCCGCCATTGAAATAGCCGCCATAGATCGACACGGCCAAAAGCACCGCAGCCGCCACCGGTTTCGGGGCCTTTGTCCCGGTGCGCATGTGTTTCATGGCAAACGGTCCAAGGCCAAAGACCAGCGTGCCCAACAGCAAGAGCCACGGCACCAGTGCTGAAAACGTCTCTTGCGTTGTGATCAAAAGCAGACCGGCCCCGGCAAGGCCCCCGATCGCGGCCAAAAAAAGCACCATTGCGATGGGCAGCGGATCCTGCGTTTCCATGTCGTGCCGGTAGGCCCAGGCGCTGCTCAGGTATCCGGGCAGCGCGGTGAGCGTGGCCGTGGCATTGGCCATCACCGGCGGCACGCCGACCCAGACCAGCGCCGGGAAGCTGATGAATGTGCCACCACCGGCAATGGCGTTGAGCATTCCGGCGGCAAGGCCGGCAAAAATCAGGAGGGCTGTGTCAAACATGGGGGCGCACCGATGTGAAAGATGGGGTCTCTTGCCAAAGGCTGGATTGGTCTGCAAATTGGTCTGTAATTGGGGGCGACATGAACAAGACGACTGCCTTGACGGCGCTGCGGGTGCATTTGGCCGAAACCCAGCCTGCACCCGGAGACCGGTTGCCGCCCGAACGCGATCTGGCGGCGCGGATCGGGTGCAGCCGCCAGACGATACGGGCCGCGTTGGACGTTCTGGCGCGGGAAGGTACCGTTTGGCGCCACGTGGGGCAGGGCACGTTCTGGGGGCCGCGTCCGGACGGGGCGCGGGTGCGGGACGCGGTTTTGATCGAACTGACCTCACCGATGGACCTGATGGAGGCGCGTCTGACGCTGGAGCCGTCTGTTGCCGCCCGCGCCGCGCAGATGGCCCATCCGGACGATGGCGCGCGGTTGATGACGCATGTGGAGGCAGGCCGCGCCGCGCGTGATCCGGCCATGTGCGAACAGGCCGACAGCGCCTTTCACCGGGCCGTCGCCGAAATCGCGCGCAATCCGGTTTTGCTTGGCGTGTTGTCATACCTGTCGGACGTGCGGCGCAGGCGCGCGTGGCAGCACGAATGGGGGCGGACCTATCGCCGGATCGGCGTCGCGGAATTTCGCGGCTTGCACAGCGCCCAGCACGCCACCATCGCAGAGGCGATTGCCCGCGGTGACGCCGAGGCGGCACAGGACAGCATGCGGGCGCATTTGCAAACCATCCGGGACTCGATGTCGAAAACGGTCAAAATCGACTGAAAACCCTGCGAATGGGGTCAAAAACAACCTGTAACGCGGTGTCGCAATTGACCGTGTTGGGCGCGCGCGTTACCTCCCGTGTCAGGTTTTCGAGACGCCATTTTCTAAGGAAGAGCCAGACATGAGCGAACACACGCGCGAAGCGATGGAGTATGATGTTGTCATCGTCGGAGCAGGGCCAGCGGGCCTGTCTGCTGCGATCCGGTTAAAGCAACTGGATGCCGATCTTGACGTGGTCGTTCTGGAAAAAGGCTCGGAAGTGGGCGCGCATATCCTGTCGGGTGCGGTGCTGGACCCCTGCGGTCTGGATGCGCTGATCCCGGACTGGAAGGACAAGGGCGCGCCGCTCAATGTGCCGGTCAAGGATGACAATTTCTACATGCTGGGCGAAGCGGGCCAAATCCGCATCCCCAACTTCCCGATGCCGCCGCTGATGAACAACCACGGCAACTACATCGTGTCGATGGGCAATGTCTGCCGCTGGATGGCCGAACAGGCCGAGGAACTGGGGGTCGAGATCTTCCCCGGCATGGCCTGTTCCGAAATCGTCTACGGTGAAAACGGTGAGGTCAAAGGTGTTGTTGCCGGTGAGTTCGGCAAGAACGCGGATGGCACGCCCGGGCCGGGATACGAGCCGGGGATGGAACTGCACGGCAAATACGTGTTCCTTGGCGAAGGCGTGCGCGGCAGCCTGTCCAAAGAGGTGATCGAGAAATTCGATTTGTCCAAGGGCAAAGAACCGCAAAAGTTCGGCCTTGGTATGAAAGAGATTTGGGAGATCGACCCGGCCAAGCACAATGAAGGCTCTGTCACCCACACGATGGGCTGGCCGCTGAATTCCAACGCAGGCGGTGGGTCGTTTATCTATCACCTCGACAACAATCAGGTCTATGTCGGGTTCGTGGTGCACCTGAACTACGAAAACCCGCACCTCTATCCCTACATGGAGTTCCAGCGCTTCAAGCACCACCCGATGGTGGCCGATCTGCTCAAGGGTGGCAAACGCGTGGCCTATGGTGCGCGGGCGATTTCCGAAGGCGGTTATCAGTCGATGCCCAAGATGGTGGCCCCCGGTGTGGCGCTGCTGGGGTGTTCGGTGGGGATGGTCAACGTGCCGCGCATCAAGGGAAACCACAACGCGATGCTGTCGGGCAAGGCCGCGGCAGAAGCTGCCTTTGCCGCGATCAAGGATGGTCGCGCGTCGGATGAGCTGGCGGATTACGAAACCGAAGTCCGCGACGGCGCGATTGGCGAAGACCTCAAGAAAGTGCGCAACGTCAAACCGATGTGGTCCAAGCGCGGGTTGCTTGCGTCCCTGACCTTGGGTGGGCTGGACATGTGGACCAACACGCTGGGCTTTTCGATGTTCGGCACCATGGGCCACGGCAAAACCGATGCCGAGGCCACGGGCGAGGCGTCCAAGTTCAAGCCGATCGACTATCCCAAACCCGATGGCAAACTGTCCTTTGACCGCCTGACCAACGTGTCCTTTGCGGCCACCAATCACGAGGAAAGCCAGCCGGCGCATCTTAAGCTGAAGGATGCGTCGATACCGGTGTCGGTGAACCTGCCGAAATACGCCGGACCGTCGGCACGGTATTGCCCGGCGGGGGTTTACGAATTTGTGAAGGACGAACAGGGCGACGACAAATTCGTCATCAACTTCCAGAACTGCGTCCACTGTAAAACCTGTGATATCAAGGACCCAAGCCAGAACATCAACTGGACGGTCCCGCAGGGCGGCGACGGGCCGAACTACCCGAATATGTAACTCAGCAAGGCCGGGCACTCGCCCGGCCTTTTGCGTTGGTTGCGCCGGTGCGGACCCCGCGCTACGTTTCGACAAATGGCCTTTTGGGAGACATGGATGGTTCATTCGAGCATGCGACGGATACTGGGAACGGCGGCAGTTGCGCTGTGCCTGCTGGCCCCCGGCGGCGTCATGGCGAACAGCCTGTCCGGAGACTATCTGGCCGGACGTCAGGCGAGCTTTGACGGCAACATTTCGGCAGCGGCAGAGTATTACGGCCGTGCGGTGATGTTCGATCCGGACAACCCGGTGATCCTCGAACGCGCCGCCTTGGCGGAAATCTCGCTTGGTGATCTGGAGCGCGCCGCCGCGCTGGGGTCGAAGCTGGTCAATGATGGCAGCCGCAGCCAGGTGGCGCAGATGGCGCTTGTGGCGCAAAACGCGCGCGACGAAGACTACACCGCCGTGATCGCGCTGATCGAGGATGATCGGGGCGTTGGACCGCTGGTGGATGGTCTGCTTCTGGCATGGTCGCAACTGGGCACGGGCGACATGACATCGGCGCTGGTGCAGTTCGACGAGATCGCCAACCAGCAGGGCATGCGGAATTTCGCGCTGTATCACAAGGCGCTGGCGCTGGCGTCGGTCGGCGATTTCGAAAGCGCGGGCGGTATTCTTGAGGACGCGGGCACAGGTGGCATGCAACTGACCCGCCGGGGTGTCATGGCGCATGCCGAAGTGCTAAGCCAGTTGGAGCGCAACGAGGACGCGTTGCAACTGATCGCAACCGCATTCGGAGGGGAACTGGACCCGGCCCTGCGCGAGATGAAAGCCACGCTTGAATCGGGTGAGGCGCTGCCCTTCACGCATATCCGTGGCGCGCGCGATGGCGTGGCCGAGGTGTTCTACACACTCGCGGCCGCGCTGGCGAGCGAAGCCAATGACGAATTCACGCTGCTCTATACCCGTGTGGCAGAATACCTTCGCCCCGATCATGTGGATGCGATCCTGCTCTCGGCCAGCCTGCTGGACGAGTTGGGTCAGTCCGACCTTGCCGGCAAAGCCTATGCGCAGGTGCCGGACACGCACCCGGCCTATCACGCCGCCGAACTGGGCCGCGCGGCTGCGCTTCGCGACAGCGACAAGGTGGATGCGGCGGTCGAGGTGCTGGAACGTCTGACCAAGACGCATGCGCAGGAACCGATTGTGCATTCCACCCTTGGCGACACGATGCGCCAGCTGGAACGGTACGAGGAGGCCATTCAGGCCTACACCGATGCGCTGGACCTGTTCGAGGTCGAGGGCCGCAGCCAGTGGTTCCTGCATTATGCCCGCGCGATCAGCTATGAACGTCTGGATCGCTGGGACGAGGCCGAAGCCGATTTCCGTGCCGCGCTGGAACTGAACCCGGACCAGCCGCAGGTTCTGAACTACCTTGGCTATTCGTTGGTCGAGAAGAAGATGAAGCTGGACGAGGCGCTCGACATGATTGAACGCGCTGCGGCCGCGCGACCCGACAGCGGGTATATCATCGACAGCCTGGGCTGGGTGCTGTACCGGCTTGGCCGCTATGACGAAGCCGTGGGGCACATGGAGCGCGCGGCGGAACTAATGCCGGTTGATCCGATTGTGAATGACCATCTGGGCGACGTGTACTGGGCTGTGGGCCGCAAGACCGAAGCGCGGTTCCAATGGAAACGCGCGCTGTCCTTTGCGACTTATGGTAATACCGCCGAAGAGGTGAAGGTCGACCGCATCCGCCGCAAGCTAGAGGTGGGGCTGGATCAGGTGTTGGCCGAAGAGGGCGCACCGCCGTTGCAGGTGGCCAGTGACAGCACCGATTAAGGCGCGCGCGCCTGCCAAGATCAACCTGACGCTGCATGTCACAGGTCAGCGCGACGATGGATATCACCTGCTCGACTCGCTCGTGGTGTTTGCCGATGTGGCGGACACGCTCTCCCTCGCGCCATCTGACCAGATGCGCCTGAAAGTGGACGGCCCATTTGCAGACGGTGTGCCTGCGGATGCCAGCAACCTTGTGTGGAAAGCCGCCGCGCTGTGTGGCGGCGCGTATGATATTGTCCTGACCAAGAACATCCCCCACGGGGCTGGCCTTGGCGGCGGGTCCGCCGATGCAGCGGCGGTTCTCCGCCTGCTGGACCGTCCCGAGTTTGCCCCCGAACTTGGCGCGGATGTGCCGGTGTGTTTGTGGGATCGCCCGCAACGCATGCGCGGCATTGGGGACCGGCTGGATCGTCACCACCCGGTGCCGTCTTTTGCACTGGTGCTGGTCAATCCGGGTCTCCACGTCGCCACGCCGGATGTGTTTTCCGCGTTGGATACCAAATCCAACGGGGGTCTGACGGATATTCCCAAAACGCCAGACGCGGACTGGCTGACTTGGCTGCGCGAGCAACGCAACGATCTCGAACCCGCAGCGTTGTCCGTGGCTCCGGGCATTGCCCATGCCTTGGACGCCCTCAGGGATGCACAGCTTGCGCGCATGTCCGGGTCCGGCTCGACCTGCTTCGGGATCTATCCGGATATCGCACAGGCCACCGGTGCGGCGTCACGCATCGCGCGCGTACATCCCGAATGGTGGGTCACCGCGTGCCACACCATCGGCGCACAGCCTAGTTGACCCGCGCCACAACGTAATCGGCCAGATCGTCCAGCATGTCCTTGATCGGGTGATCCGGCAGCGTCGCCAATGATTGCCGCGCTTTGGAAATCCATGCGTTGGCTTCAGCGCGGGTTGCTTCAAGCGTGCCGTGTTTGTTCAGCAATGCAATGGCGTGCTCCAGATCGCCGTCCTCTTGTTTGCCTTTGGCAATCGTGCGGGTCCAGAAATCGCGTTCTGCGTCATCGGCCAGGGCAATCGCCTTGATCACCGGCAGCGTCAGTTTGCGTTCGCGGAAATCGTCGCCGACATTCTTGCCCGTGGCATCGGAGCCCCAGTAATCCAGCAGATCATCGACGATCTGGAACGCGATACCCAAGGCATCGCCATAGTCGAACAGCGCCTGCACCTTGGCGTCGTCCATGTCCGCAATCACGCCGCCCACCTCGGTCGCGGCGGAAAACAGCGCCGCTGTTTTCCCGCGCACCACCTGCAGATAGATCGCTTCGGTGGTCGTGATGTCCTGCGCCGCCGTGAGTTGCAGCACCTCGCCCTCGGCAATTGTTGCCGCCGCGTTGGACAGGATGCGCAGCACACGGATGCTGTTTGTTTCGGTCATCAACTGGAACGACCGCGCAAACAGGTAATCGCCCACCAGAACGCTGGATTTGTTGTCCCAGAGTAGGTTCGCCGTTGGCCGCCCGCGCCGTTTTTCGCTTTCGTCCACCACATCGTCATGCAGCAGCGTCGCGGTATGGATAAACTCAACCGTCGCGGCCAGCTTGACATGGTCATCACCCTGATACCCACACATCCGCGCTGCCGCCAAGGTCAGCATCGGGCGCAGGCGTTTGCCGCCCGCTTCGACCAGATGCGCCGTCACTTCCGGGATGCGCGGGGCGTGTTCGGACGCCATGCGCGTGCGGATCAGCGTGTTCACGGCCGTCATGTCATCCGACAGAACCTCTGCCAAACGATCATGCGGCTTGATCGACGGATTATCCAAACTCATCACCAATCCTTGTGGAAGGCTCGACAAAGCGGGCCGGGTGTTCCTACATCATGGTCATGGAAGAGCTTCTGCGTACCAACGACATAACACTGATACCGCTCGCCCGCGCCGTGCTTGAGGACGAGGGTATAGCCAGCTTTGAATTGGACGTAAATATGAGCGTCCTCGAAGGCTCGATCGGCATCTTGCCGCGCCGTCTGATGGTGCGCACCGACGAGCTGGATGAGGCCCGTCGCATCCTGCGGGAATACGGGGTGAAATTTGAGGACTGACCCGTTTGCCCCCGACGACCTGACCCGCGACGATTTTCTGGGTGGGGCGGTTCGGTTGTGGCAACCAAAAGACGGCTACCGCGCCGGGGCCGATCCGGTTTTGCTGGCCGCGTCGGTGCCGGCGCGATCCGGTGAAACGGTGCTGGAACTGGGTTGCGGCGGCGGCGCTGCGCTTGCCTGTCTGGGCGCACGTGTGCCCGGTCTCACGGTGACCGGCGTTGAAATGCAACGCGCCTATGCCGATCTTGCGCAACGCAATCTGGACGACAACGGCGTCACGGGCACCATCCATTGCGCTGACCTCACCGCGTTGCCGCCCGAGGTCAAAGCCCACAGGTTCGACCATGTGATCGCCAATCCGCCCTATTTCGAGAACCGGCGCGCCGTTGCACCCACATCGGCAGATCGCGCCTTTGCCCGGTCCGGCGCATTGCCGCTGGCCAAATGGGTCAGCGTCGCGTCCAAACGTCTGGCCCCCGGCGGGATGGTCACCTTTATCCAGCGGATCGAACGCCTGCCCGAACTGATGAGCGCGTTTTACGCCCATCTGGGCGCGCTGGAGCTTTGGCCGATTCAGCCGCGGACGCACCGCGCCGCGCGTCTGTTCCTGCTGCGCGGGCGCAAAACCGCGCGGGCGGCGTTTGTGTCGCACCCTCCACTTGTGCTGCACCGCGGCGATCATCACGAAAAAGACGGTGATTCGTACACAAAACCGGTGTCCAATGCGCTGCGATCCGCGCAACCGTTGCCATTTCCCGACTAAAAACGTCACCTTAAGCGGCAAGGTTAAGCCAAGTTCAGGAACAATGCGAATGCGGCGTGACAGATTGCGAAAACTATGATGGACTGAACCTGTACCCATCAACAGGAGGACTACATGAGCTTGACTTCACACCTTCAGGAACTGAAGCGAAAGCACCAATCCCTGTCTGAAGAAGTGGAACAGGCGCAACGTGCGCCGGGCGTCGACGATCTGGCCATCGCGTCGCTTAAAAAACAAAAGCTCCGATTAAAGGAAGAGATCGAGCGTCTCTCATAATCCGATTGGCCCGGGCTCGCCCCGGGCTTTTTCACATCCCGACAACCGACACGGTGGTTTTGTCCGGCAACCGCTTGCGGATTTCACCAATCTCGTGATCCAGCCAATCGGCAAACAGCGCGACATGCGGTTTCGTCTCATGTCCTTGCGGGCACACAAATCGAAAATGCGCATTTGTCGTTAGGGCGATGTCGAACGGGGCCACCAGCTGACCATCGATCAGGGCGCTGGCCGCAACGGTGCTGCGCGCCAACACCACGCCACCCCCTGACAGTGCGGCATCCACCGCGTGATCCGCTTGGCTGAAATGCGCGCCCTTCAAATCCGACACTTGAAGGCCATTGGCCTTGAACCATTGCGCCCAATCCGCGCGCGGCGACAGAAAGTCGATGCTGTCATCAAAGATCAGCGGTGCCGCACACAGCTTGTCGGGCGTGTCATAGATCGCGGCCAATTCCGGTGTCATCACCGGCGCGATCCAGTCATGGATCAGGACCTTGGAAAACAGCCCTTCGTCCTTGCCATAGCCAAACCGGATCGCAACATCGACATCGTCGCGTTGAAAATCAAGCAATCGCAGGCTGGCGGAAACCCGAAGATCAATCTCGGGATGGGCCTGCACAAACCCGAACATGCGCGGCGCGAGCACTTTGGCGGTAAAGGCCGGACCCGCCGTGACCGTCAGGACGTTCGACTGGGCCTGCCTGCGCGCAGAGCGCCACGCGGTTGAGATCAGGTCGAACCCCTCGGCCACACCGCCCCGAAGCGCGTTGCCCTCTGCCGTCAATTCAACCGCCCGGTTCAAACGGCGGAACACCGGAACGCCCAGATGTTCTTCAAGCGATTTGATCTGAAACGACAACGCGGCAGATGTCACGTTTAGCTCGGCCGCCGCCTGCGCAAAAGACATATGGCGCGCGGCGGCCTCAAAGGCGCGCAGGGCGGTCAGGGGCGGCAGACGGTCACTCATGACAGTTAAGTAAAACTAAACTGAAAGAATGAAAAGTCTCGTTTGTCGCTTTTATGGCAAGGCCCCATATTCAGGACAGTTGAAATTTACCAATGTCAGGAAGTCCCCATGTTCGAGATCCCAACAACCACCCGCCACCGTGACGCAATCCGTGCCGCCCACGAAGAACGCGGCGCACTGATCCGCAATTTCTTCCGCGCGTTGCGTGGCTAAGACGACCCGGACCGCAGAGATACTCCGTCGGTCCGAACGCAGGAACGCCCCCGAACCTGATGGCTCCGGGGGCGTTTTTTGTTACCCGAGAAAGCGTTGAATTTCGGTCAGTTCGGATTGTACCAATTCGTGCCCGCCGGCATGCCAATGGGTCGACAAATCTACGTTCTGCGCAGTAAGATATGCCATCAACGCCTGAGTCTGCGATGCAGGACAGATCGGATCCCGCTCTCCCGCCGTGA
Source organism: Marivita sp. S6314 (assembly GCF_023015985.1). Classification (GTDB taxonomy): domain Bacteria; phylum Pseudomonadota; class Alphaproteobacteria; order Rhodobacterales; family Rhodobacteraceae; genus Marivita. The sequence goes on along the minus strand of NZ_JALKAO010000007.1, from coordinate 33,274 downwards.
TCAGCCACCGCGTCCCGGCAAGACCCGGCTGCGGGGCAGGGGTCCAGGGGATCAGCGGGTGCATGGCAATGACATCGGAAAAGATATCGGGATGATCCAGGGCCACCGCCGCCGCGATGTTGGCACCGTTGGAATAGCCCAACGCAATCACCTGCGCCGCGCCGGTTTCGGCAGCCTTGGCACGGACAAATCCCGCCATTGCCTCGCGCCGCGTGGCAAGATCCTCCATGTCATACACGCCTTCGCCGGTCCGGCGGAAAAACCGCGCCATCCCGTGTTCCGACACGTCGCCCCGTGGGGACACCACATGGGCGTCGGGCATCAATTGCCGCGCCAGATCGTGAAACTGGTGTTCGTCCCCGCCCGTACCGTGGAAGGTCACCACCAAAGGCGCGCCCGGCGCGCCTTTGGTCTGGGCATGGAGATAGTCAGTCAACGATCGGCTCCAGGTAGCTGTTCTCAAGAACCGAGCGCAGATGTTCGTGCTGCGTTGGCAGTTTCAGCGCTTCGCCCAGATGTGCGGTGTCCTCATCCCTGTCAAACCCGGGCTCATTGGTCGCCACTTCGAACAGAACGCCACCCGGTGTGCGGAAATAGATCGCGTAGAAATAGTCGCGGTCAATCACCGGCGTGACCTGATAACCGGTGTCCATCAGTGCCTTGCGCACCTCCAGTTGCGTGTCCCGGTTGTCGACGGAAAACGCGATGTGGTGCACCGATCCGGCACCCTGATCCGCAAATGGTGCGTCCACCTGCGTGATGTCGATCACATTCGCCTCGTTGCCGTCTGGCACGTGAAAGCGGGTGACGTTGTCCTGACGCTCCAACTCTTCATAGCCCATGAAACGCAGCAATTCGGCGCTGGCCCCGGCATCTTTCAACCGCATGTCCGCGCTGTGAAACCCGCGAATGGCCACATCCTCGGACACGCCATAGGCGGTCCACGGCGCGCGCGGATCATCCTCGGTTTCCACCAGAACAAATCCGTCGCCATCCGGCCCGTCAAATCGCAGGCGCGCCTGACCGAAGGTGGTTTCCTCTTTGATGTTTTTTACGTCAAAGGTGGCCAGCCGGTCTTTCCAATAGCCAAGGCTGCCCTTGGGCACGGCAAACCCGGTGATCCCCACTTCACCCGTGCCCGGACGCCCGCGCCGGGCGTTTGGGAATGGAAAATAGGTAATCACCGTGCCGGGAGTGCCTTCTTCGTCGCCGTAATACAGGTGATAGACCTCTGGCGCGTCGAAGTTGACGGTTTTCTTGATCCGCCGCAGGCCCAGCGTCTTGGTGAAAAAGTCGTTGTTTGTTTGTGCGCCACTGGCCAGCGATGTGACGTGGTGCAATCCGTTAATCTGGTTCAGCATGGTATCTCTCCCGAATGCAAATGGGTCTATCCCGTTTGATCCAAGATATAGCTGCGGTTTCGCGCACATAAACCGCCATAGGCGCGCCTTTTCTGTGCGAATACGCAGGGTCTAGCGTTGGCGAGACGCCAGTGCGGCAATACCGGCCCCCACGGTGATCAACCCGGCAGCGGCCAAAAGCTGCCAAGACGCCATCGCGAATCCCGCCGCAATCAGAACCAGCGTCGACAACAGCGGCGCGGCATAGCTTGCCACGCCCAGCAACTGGATGTCGCCGCGTTTTACCCCGATGTCCCACACGTAGAATGCGAGGCCAACCGGGCCCAAACCCAGCGCCAGAACCGACAACCAGCCAAACAGGTCGCCCGGCCAGATCGTGGTTTCGAACATCAGATGCGCTGGAACGGACAAGAGTGCGGTAAAGACGCAAAACACCGCCACCGCTTCCGTCGGCACGGTGCCCAGCCTGCGCGACACCACCGAATAGGTGCTCCAAGTCAGGGCGCACAGCCCGGCCAGAAGCAGCCCCGGCGTCGCGGCGGCGTCAAACGCAAACCCGTTGCGCAACACGATCAGCGCGGCCCCGGCAAATGACACAAGTGCCCCGATGATATGACCGGGCCGCAGGTGTTCACCCGGCAAGAGCCCCGACAGCAGCACAATCAGCAAGGGCCAGAGATAGGCAATCAACCCCGCCTCGGCCGGAGGCGCCAGCCGCAATGCCGAAAAATACAAGGCGTGGTAGCCGAACAACCCGGCCGTCCCAAAGGCGTAGACCGTCCAGGGCACCTGCGCCAGCTTACGCCCCGTGCCACGCACAACAACCCACAACACGCCCACCGTGCCGCCGATGGCAAAGGTCAGCGCGTTCAGCTGGAACGCCGGGACCGGGGCTGATCCAGCGGTAAAAAGCGCTAGCAGCGCCCAAAGCAGAACGGCCACAAAGCCGATGCCGGTGGCAGTCATGTGTGTCATGCGCGCGGCTTAGTGAGATGTGGCGCAAAAGAAAAGGCCCGCGCAGTTGGCGGGCCTTCACAAACGTCCTCTCCGGTGGTTCAGACGAAGAACTGCGCACCATTGGCAGAGATCGTCGAGCCGTTGATGAACCCGGCGTCGTCAGAGGCGAGGAACGCCACGCAACGTGCAATCTCTTCCGGCTCGCCCAGACGACCGGCAGGGATCTGCGGGATGATCTTGGAGTTGAGAACCTCTTCCGGGATCGCGCGCACCATTTCGGTGCCGATATAACCGGGGCAAACCGCGTTGGCGGTGATGCCTTTGGCAGCACCTTCCTGCGCCAGCGACTTCACGATGCCCAGATCACCCGCCTTGGTCGCGGCATAGTTCACCTGACCGGCCTGGCCTTTCTGACCATTGATCGAGGAGATCACGATCACGCGGCCAAAGCCCCGCTCGCGCATGCCGGGCCAGATCGGGCGCACGGTGTTGAACACGCCTGTCAGGTTGGTGTCGATCACCTTCTGCCACTGCTCGGGCTTCATCTTGTGAAAGAACCCGTCCCATGTGATGCCCGCGTTGGCGACAACCACGTCGATCGGGCCCAGATCGGCCTCGACCTGCGCGATGCCCGCTTCGGACGCCTCGTAGTTGGCGACGTCCCACTTGTAGGTCTTGATGCCGGTGGCTTCGGTAAAGGCGGCGGCCTTTTCGTCGTTGCCCGCATATGTTGCGGCAACGTCGTACCCGTCTGCCTTGAGTTTCTTGGAAATGGCTTCACCGATTCCGCGGCTGCCACCTGTGACGAGTGCAACTCGTGCCATTGGAGATCTCCTCTAAAGTCTTTGGGGATGCCGGGCTGAACCCCGGCCTACATAAAAGGGACCGGCGGGCACAAAGGCCCGCCGACCGGTCTTAACGCTCGACGCAGAGGGCCACGCCCATGCCGCCACCAATGCAGAGTGTGGCGAGGCCTTTCTTGGCATCGCGGCGCTGCATTTCGAACAGAAGCGTGTTGAGAACACGCGCGCCGGACGCGCCGATTGGGTGACCAATGGCAATCGCGCCGCCGTTCACGTTCACAATCGCCGGATCCCAGCCCATGTCCTTGTTCACCGCGCAGGCCTGCGCGGCGAAGGCTTCGTTGGCTTCGACAAGGTCCAGATCGCCAACCGACCAGCCTGCTTTTTCCAGCGCCTTGCGCGATGCGTAGATCGGGCCGACACCCATGATCTTCGGGTCCAGACCGGCTGTCGCATAGGATGCGATGCGGGCCATCGGCGTGATGCCGCGCTTGGCTGCGTTTTCTTCCGACATCAGCAACACGCCCGCCGCGCCATCGTTCAGGCCCGATGCGTTCGCCGCTGTGACGGTGCCGTCCTTGGTAAATGCGGGGCGCATCTTGGCCATCGCTTCAAGGTTCGCGCCATGGCGGATGTATTCATCCTTATCGACCACGATGTCGCCCTTGCGGGTCTTGATGGTGTAGGCAATCACTTCGTCGTCGAACTTGCCCGCTTTCTGAGCGGCTTCGGCCTTGTTCTGCGACCCAACGGCGAATTCGTCCTGCATCTCGCGGCTGATCTGCCATTTTTCGGCAACGTTTTCCGCGGTCTGGCCCATGTGGTAGCCGTTGAAAGCATCCCACAGACCGTCGCGGATCATGGTGTCGATGTATTTGACATCGCCCATTTTCGTGCCCTGACGCAGATTGGCGGCATGCGCGCTCAGCGACATGTTTTCCTGACCGCCTGCGGCCACGATCTCGGCGTCGCCCAGCATGATGTGCTGCGCGCCCAAAGCCACGGCACGAAGGCCCGAGCCACACACCTGGTTCAAACCCCAGGCTGCGCTTTCCTGCGGCAGGCCGGCATTGATATGCGCCTGACGTGCAGGGTTCTGGCCTTGTGCGGCTGTCAGAACCTGACCGAGAATGGTCTCGGACACCGCGTCTTTTTCGACGCCAGCGCGTTCAACGACAGCGTTGAGCACGGCCGCGCCAAGGTCATGGGCAGGTGTGTTTGCGAAAGAACCGCCGAACGACCCAACAGCCGTCCGTGCGGCGGATGCGATAACGACGTTTGTCATATGTTCCTCCACCGAGTGTTGGGCGAGGGGGGATTCCCGCAGTGGATTCTGCGCCAAAGCGCCTGCGGCCCCCAGGCCCGTTCCGGCGCTTGCCTAAAGCAATGGTCTGCATCCGCATACCGGACAGGGTGTCTCAGGCCATTTCTGCATGGCCGGGTTGACGCAGGGTCATGGCGCGGTCAGCGGGCAGCGGCGCGTGCCGCAACCGGCCTCCACGGTGGTTCGATCGACGGCGCGCCAAAGTAATACCCCTGCAGGCAATCGACCCCGAGCTCCGCCAGCATCGTGGCATCGGCGCGCGATTCCACGAATTCGGCCACGGTAAACATATCAAATTGCTGGGCAATTGCGACGATGGCACGGGTGAGGACCTGGTTGTCGGGGTCATGGGCAATGCCGCGCACGAACTGTCCGTCAATCTTGAGAATGTCGAACTGAAACTCCCGCAGATACCGCAGTGCGGTGTATCCTGCGCCGAAATCATCCAGTGCGAAACTGATCCCCAATTGTTGCAGGTCGCGCATGGCTTGCACCACAAGTTCCGGCACCAGCATGGCCGAGGCTTCGGTGATTTCAAGAATCAGTCGCTCTGCCACGGTGTCGTCACGGGACAACCCGCGTTGTAAGACTTTGCGCCATTTCGGATAGCCGATGGATCGGGCCGACAGGTTGATCGCCAGCCGGATCCCCGGCGTTTGCGCCAGCGTGCGCAAACCGTGCTCCAGTGCCAGGCAATCCAGAAGCCGTCCGCTTTCCCGTTCCTCGATCTGCTCGATGAACTGACCCGCCGGAATAATCCTGCCGGTCGGATCGGTCACGCGGATCAGCCCCTCGAAAAAGGCGGTCTGATCCTGCCGCCGGGCATGGACCACCGGCTGAAAGGCCAACCGCACTTCACGGTGACGGACGGCCTCTTCGACCACCGAGAGGATATTCTGATCCCGCGTCTGCACAGCCGCATCAAGCGGAGACGGACCAAATGCCTTGCGGCTTGCACGTTGCGCCATAGGGGATTTCTCCTGCCAGGTGATGTGCAGTCTGGATCATGCGCCTTAAGTAAGGCTTAATGGCGCTGCAAAGCGACGGCATGTGTTGACTCTGCAAAAACCCCCCGTATAAGCGCGGCTTCATTGGTGTTGGTGGCCCCCGCAAGGGGATGCCTGTCATGGGGAAACCCAAGAGGACAACGCCCTTCATAGTCGCCTTTCGGGGCGTCGTTCCAAGAAGGAGATCAGCCGTGACAAAACGCACGTCTGCCAAGTACAAAATTGACCGCCGGATGGGTGAAAACATCTGGGGTCGTCCGAAATCCCCCGTCAACCGTCGTGAATACGGCCCTGGCCAGCATGGTCAGCGCCGCAAGGGCAAGATGTCCGACTTCGGTCTGCAGCTGCGTGCCAAGCAGAAGCTGAAGGGCTATTACGGCGACCTGACCGAAAAGCAGTTCCGCCGCATCTACGGCGAAGCCGAGCGTGTGAAGGGTGACACCGGCGAGAACCTGATCGGTCTGCTGGAGCGCCGTCTCGACGCGGTTGTGTACCGTGCCAAGTTCGTCGCCACCATCTTTGCCGCGCGCCAGTTCGTGAACCACGGCCACGTGACGGTCAACGGCCAGCGCGTCAACATCCCGTCCTACCGCGTGAAGGAAGGCGACGTGATCGAAGTGCGCGAGAAGTCCAAGCAGATGACAGCGCTGCTCGAAGCGGTTCAACTGCCAGAGCGTGACGTGCCGGATTATGTCGAGGTCGATCACTCCAAGATGAAGGCCACCTTCATCCGCACTCCGGGTCTGGGCGATGTGCCGTACCCAGTGATGATGGAACCAAACCTCGTTATCGAATACTACGCTCAGAACTAAGCCTGATCTGTACGGATCAACCGTACAAACCATACGAAAAGCCGCCCCCTTCCGGGCGGCTTTTTTCATGTCAGGGGTTCACGAAAAAAAGAAAAAGGCCGCGCGTTCTGCGCAGCCTTTTTTCCGATCAGACGGGATGTCTGGACGTTACTGCCAGAACACATCCCGAAAAACGTGACGCACGATATCTTCGCGGCGCAGACCTTTGGCGTTCAGCGCCTCGTCCGACATCGCCTGAAGACGCTCGATCTCGCGGACCCGGGACTGGGACGCGCTGATCTGGCCAATGCCGCGCATCAGGCCATCAAACAGGCTGCTGAAAAAGCCAACCTTCTCACCGCTATAGGACTGTGTAAGTGCCATGATTTGCCTCTGTGTTTCCGATGAATGGGACGCGGTACAAGTAAGTCTTTGAAAAGACGAGGAGTACCTCCTCTTGGGCATACCCGGCACAACCAGATTGCATAGCAGTGCGGGCACGGGCGGTGGAAAAAAACTCGGGCGCAAAAAATTTTACCAGTTGATAAAATTTTTGACCCGTGAGACCGTCTTGGAAGAGTTCAAGCTGATCTCGGAGGGAGACCATGGACGCCAGAGCTTTGAAAGAAGGGGTTCACCCCGGCCGATTGGACGCAGATGCGCTCCAGGACGGCTTTTCGGATTTGCACGCGCCTTTGACCGATCACGAGGCCTTGGTGGCAGCCGACCGGTGCTATTTCTGCCATGACGCGCCCTGCATCACGGCCTGCCCCACCGCCATCGACATCCCGCTGTTCATCCGCCAGATCGCCACGGGCACACCCGAAGCGGCGGCGAAGACGATCCTGACGCAGAACATCATGGGCGGCATGTGCGCGCGGGTCTGCCCGACCGAAACGCTTTGCGAAGAGGCCTGCGTGCGCGAAGCGGCAGAAGGCGAGCCAGTGCAGATCGGCCGGCTTCAGCGTTATGCAACCGACGAATTGATGTCTCAGAACGTCCACCCGTTCTCCCGGGCGGCCTCGACGGGCAAGCGTATTGCCGTGGTCGGGGCCGGTCCGGCAGGGTTGTCCTGCGCGCATCGGTTGGCGATGCACGGGCATGACGTGGTGGTCTACGATGCGCGCCCCAAGGCGGGCGGCCTGAATGAATACGGGATCGCCGCTTACAAGACGACCGATGACTTTGCCGCGCGCGAGGTGGATTGGCTGCTCAAGATTGGCGGGATTGCGATCGAGAACGGCAAAGCATTGGGGCCGGATCTGACACTCGACGGGTTAAGGTCCGAGTTTGACGCGGTGTTTCTGGGCATGGGCCTTGGTGGCGTGAACGAACTGACTGCGCCGGGTGCGGACAAGGACGGCGTGCTGGACGCAGTCGATTTTATCGCCGAGTTGCGGCAGTCGTCGGATCTGTCGTCTCTGCCGGTCGGACGCGACGTGGTTGTGATCGGGGGCGGCATGACCGCCGTTGACGCGGCGGTGCAGTCCAAGCTGCTGGGCGCCTTGAACGTCACGATTGTGTACCGACGCGGTCGGGACCGCATGAATGCCAGCGTGTGGGAGCAGGATCTTGCCGCGGCCAAAGGTGTGCGGATCATTTCCAATGCGTCACCCGTCGCGGTGCATGGCAACGGGTCAGTGCGGGAGATCGAATTTGAATTCACGGATGACGATCTTAAACCCACCGGAGAAACGTTCCGTCTTGCCGCGGATCAGGTGTTCAAGGCCATCGGTCAGACGCTTGAGGGCGACGGGTTGCCCGCCCTCGACGGGCGCAAGATCGCCGTGACAGGTGCGGGGCGTACCTCGGTGCACGGTGTCTGGGCTGGCGGTGACTGTGCTGCTGGCGGAGAAGACCTGACCGTGACCGCCGTGGCCGAAGGCCGCGACGCGGCGGAAGATATTCATGCAAGCCTGATGGGAGGCTCCAATGGCTGATCTGACGACTGATTTCGTGGGCATCAAAAGCCCGAACCCGTTCTGGCTGGCCTCTGCGCCGCCGACCGACAAGGAATACAACGTCCGCCGCGCGTTTGAAGCGGGGTGGGGCGGCGTGGTCTGGAAGACGTTGGGCGAGGCCGGACCGCCTGTCGTGAACGTCAACGGGCCGCGCTATGGCGCGATCTGGGGCGCGGATCGGCGGCTTTTGGGGTTGAACAACATTGAGCTGATCACCGACCGGCCTTTGGAGGTGAACCTGCGCGAGATCAAGGCGGTCAAGCGCGACTATCCTGACCGGGCGATGGTCGTGTCGCTGATGGTGCCGTGCGAGGAAGAGGCCTGGAAGGCCATCCTGCCGCTGGTCGAAGAGACGGGAGCGGACGGGGTTGAGTTGAACTTTGGCTGTCCGCACGGGATGTCCGAGCGCGGCATGGGCAGCGCTGTCGGGCAGGTGCCCGAGTACATCGAAATGGTCACGCGGTGGGTCAAGCAGAACACACGCATGCCCTGTATCGTCAAGCTGACGCCGAACATCACGGATGTGCGCAAACCGGCGATGGCCGCACTTGCGGGCGGCGCGGATGCGGTGAGCCTGATCAACACGATCAATTCGATTACATCTGTCGATCTGGACCTGTTCGCGCCGGAGCCGACGATTGACGGCAAAGGCGCGCATGGGGGCTATTGCGGACCTGCGGTCAAACCCATCGCGCTGAACATGGTGGCCGAGATTGCGCGCACACCCGAGATGGCGCATCTGCCGATTTCCGGCATTGGCGGGGTGACGACCTGGAAAGATGCGGCGGAGTTCATGGCGCTGGGCGCAGGCAATGTGCAAGTGTGTACTGCGGCGATGACCTATGGGTTCAAGATCGTGCAGGAGATGATCTCGGGCCTGTCGCAGTACATGGATGAAAAGGGGATGACGTCAACGTCGGAACTCGTGCGCAAGGCGGTGCCGAATGTCAGCGATTGGCAGAACCTGAACCTGAATTACGTGACCAAGGCGCGGATCGATCAGGATCTCTGTATCGCGTGTGGACGGTGCTATGCCGCCTGCGAGGACACCTCGCATCAGGCGATTGCGATGTCCGAAGACCGGGTGTTCACGGTCAAGGACGACGAATGTGTGGCGTGTAACCTGTGTGTGAATGTATGTCCGGTTGAGGAGTGCATCACCATGGTCGAATTGGCGCCTGGGGCGGTGGACGAGCGGACCAATACCCCGGTTGCAGCCGAGCATGGCGACTGGACCACACATCCGAACAATCCTGCGGTGCGGACTGCGGCGGAATAAGATCGGAAAAATCGCAGCGCCTGTTTATTTTTTTCTAACGAACCCCCAAGAAACTTCGTACGAAGTTTCTTGGTCCCGCCCAGTAATTTCTGGTGGTGTGCATGATTTCTGTCAACGGCGGACCCTGCGTCTTACCCGATGCGGGAAATGGACTGGGCGTGGCAGACAATCAGGTAATCCGTTCCGACATCGTAGAGCTGAAACCCGCGTGCGCGGATTTCGGCCTTTAGCAGGTCAAGACCGATTTCCCGGTGCACCGCCCCTTTCTTGCGTCGCACGACACCTTTGCGTCGCACGGCATCTGCGCTGAACAATTGGGCGCGCCCATGGGGGTTGAAAGCGGTCGGGGCGTCAAACGCGTGTTGCATATCCATGCGCGCAATGTGCCTCACTGTGGTTAAACACCGATGAATCCCTTCAAGGTGAGAGCAGCTTGCGGAACATCTCTTCGACAAACTGCTCTGCCCCGCGTGCGCGTTTGTCATCGCCGGGCAAAAGCACCGAGATCTGGGCGTCAAAATCCGCGTAGTGTTGTGTCACCGCCCAAATCGAAAAGATCAGGTGTGCGGGATGCATTGTGGCCAGCTTTCCGGCATGCATCCACGTGTTGACGATGCCGCATTGCTGGTCAAAGAGCGGCTTCAGCGTCGCTTCGAGATGCGGCAGCATGCGCGGTGCGCCTTGCACAATCTCGTTGGCAAAGAGCCGCGATTCGCGCGGGTAGAGGCGGCTCATTTCCATCTTGCGGCGGATATAGCGCAGCATTTCTTCCATCGGGTCGCCGTCTGGATCCAGCGCGTTCAGGGGGCTGAGCCATTCGGTCATCAACGTGTTGAGCAAGTCCACATGGATCGCTTCCTTGCTTTCGTAATAATAGATGAGATTGGGTTTGTGCATGCCGCAGGCGGATGCAATCTGGTCAAGGGTTGTGCCTCTGAACCCATGTTTGGAAAACAGCTCCAGCGCCGCCTCAAGAATGCGTTTTCGGTTCTCCACCTGGATGCGGCTTGGCTTGCGTGCGGGCTCTGTCACCTCTGTGTTCCTTTTTGCCATTTTGCCGGGCGGCGGATGGAATTGCGCCGTGCTGGGGGCCTGTCGGTCAAGATCATGCCTTGACAGGCTCGGGGTGCATTGCAATCGTAACTTTACCAATTGGTAAAAAACCTGAGCGCCGCGCGCAAGCGTCATGCTGGGACCATCGGCAAGGGGGGGATAAAATGGCTGCACCCGGTGAAAACCTTCGGATCAATGGCGACCGTTTGTGGGACAGCCTGATGGAGATGGCCAAGATTGGCCCGGGCGTGGCCGGGGGCAACAACCGCCAGACCTTGACCGATGAAGACGCCGAAGGGCGCGCGCTGTTCCAGACATGGTGTGAAGACGCGGGATGCAGCATGGGCGTTGACGAGATTGGCAACATGTTTGCGCGGCGCGAGGGCACGGATCCTGAGGCGTTGCCTGTCTATGTTGGCTCGCATCTCGATACCCAGCCGACGGGTGGGAAATATGATGGGGTTCTGGGGGTCTTGGGTGGATTGGAGATCATCCGGTCCTTGAACGACCTGGGGATCAAGACGAAACATCCGATTGTTGTGACCAACTGGACAAACGAGGAAGGCACGCGCTTTGCGCCAGCGATGCTGGCTTCTGGTGTGTTCGCAGGCAAGCATGACCTGCAATGGGCGTATGACAAAGAGGATGCGCAGGGCAAACGGTTTGGGGACGAGTTGGAGCGGATTGGCTGGAAGGGCCCCGAGAAAGTCGGCGACCGCAAGATGCACGCCTTTTTTGAGTTGCATATTGAACAGGGTCCGATCCTTGAGGCCGAGGGCAAGGATATTGGCGTTGTGACCCATGGTCAGGGGCTGCGCTGGATCGAATGCACAGTCACCGGCAAGGAAAGCCATACGGGATCGACACCCATGGCGATGCGCAAGAACGCGGGGCGCGGGTTGGCGCTGATCACCGAGCTGGTGCACGAGATTGCGATGAAGAACCAACCCAATGCGGTAGGGGCCATCGGGCATATCGACGTTTATCCGAATTCGCGCAACATCATCCCCGGCAAGGTGGTTTTCACAGTCGATATGCGCACGCATTTGCTGGACAAGCTGAACGGCATGGTTGACGAGTTCATGGAGCGCGCGCCGAAGCTGTGTGACGAGATTGGCGTGAGCTTTGACTGCCATATCGTGGGTCAGTTTGATCCGCCTGCGTTTGATGAAAATTGCGTTGGCGCGATCCGGGATGCGGCAGAGCGGTTGGGATATTCCCATATGGATATCGTGTCTGGTGCAGGGCATGATGCCTGCTGGATCAACGACGTGGCACCGACGGCGATGGTGATGTGTCCCTGTGTGGACGGGCTGTCGCATAACGAGGCGGAAGAGATTTCCAAGGAGTGGGCGACCGCGGGGACGGACGTTCTGTTCCATGCGGTTGTTGAGACGGCTGGCATTGTCAGCTGATTGGGGGCTCTGCCCCCGGCCTTCGGCCTCCCCCGAGATATTTTTGAACCAGAGAAGATCAGGACGACGGAGCGAGACATGACCACAGTCATCAAAAACGGAACAGTTGTCACAGCGGACCTCAGCTATGAGGCGGATGTCCTTATCGAAAACGGGGTGATCACCGAGATTGGTCCGAACCTGAAAGGCGACGAGGAGCTGGACGCAACGGGCTGCTATGTCATGCCCGGCGGCATTGACCCGCATGTGCATCTTGAGATGCCATTCATGGGGACCTATTCCAGCGACGATTTCGAAAGCGGCACACGTGCGGGGCTTGCGGGTGGCACCACGATGGTGGTGGATTTCTGTCTGCCGAACCAGGGTGAGGGGCTGCATGATGCGCTGAAACGCTGGGACAACAAATCCACGCGCGCGAATTGTGATTATTCGTTCCATATGGCGGTGACGTGGTGGGGCGAGCAGGTGTTCAATGACATGAAATCCGTCATTCAGGATCGCGGCATCACCACGTTCAAGCATTTCCTGGCCTATAAAGGCGCGCTGATGGTCAATGATGACGAGCTGTTTGCGTCGTTCAACCGTCTGTCAGAGCTAGGCGGCATCGCCATGGTGCATGCGGAAAACGGCGATGTGGTGGCCGAGATGACGGCGAAATTGCTGGCTGAGGGCAACACCGGGCCAGAGGGGCATGCCTATTCGCGGCCCTCGCAGGTTGAGGGCGAAGCGACGAACCGCGCGATCATGATTGCGGATATGGCGGGTGTGCCGCTCTACGTGGTGCATACCTCTTGCGAGGAAGCGCATGAAGCGATCCGGCGTGCGCGGATGCAGGGCAAGCGCGTTTGGGGTGAGCCGCTGATCCAGCATCTGACGCTGGATGAAAGCGAGTATTTCCATGATGATTGGGACCATGCCGCGCGGCGGGTGATGTCGCCGCCGTTCCGCAACAAGAAGCATCAGGACAGCCTTTGGGCCGGTTTGCAGTCGGGCTCCTTGTCGGTAGTGGCGACGGACCATTGTGCGTTTACGACGGAACAAAAGCGCACCGGGATCGGCGATTTTTCCAAAATCCCCAACGGGACTGGTGGCTTGGAAGACCGGCTGCCCATGCTTTGGACGCACGGGGTGGAAACCGGGCGGCTGACGCCGAACGAGTTTGTTGCGGTGACGTCGACCAATATTGCGAAAATCCTCAACTGCTATCCGAAGAAGGGGGCGGTGTTGGTTGGTGCAGATGCCGATCTGGTGGTCTGGGACCCAGCGAAAGAGAAAACCATTACGGCAGGCGCGCAGCAATCTGCGATTGATTACAACGTGTTCGAAGGCCATCACGTCAAAGGTCTGCCGCGTTTCACCCTGACCCGCGGGCATGTCGCGGTGCATGACGGGGAAATCCGTACGCAGGAAGGCCATGGCAAGTTCGTGGCACGTGAACCAAACGGGACGGTGAACAAAGCGCTGTCGACCTGGAAAGACCTGACCGCACCGACGCCTGTGAAGCGGACGGGCATTCCTGCGACGGGGGTTTGATGCAGGACGTAGCAGAGGCTTCGGTTTTGGACCAAAGTTCCACCTCTCCGGTCATTTCGGCACAGGGTCTGGACCTGACGTTCGAGACAAATGACGGACCCGTGCACGCGCTGTCCGGGGTTGATCTTGAGATCGGCAAGGGGGAGTTCGTTAGTTTCATTGGCCCCTCGGGCTGTGGCAAGACGACGTTTCTGCGCTGTGTCGCGGCGCTCGAAACACCCACGGGCGGCACATTGACGGTTAATGGCATGACCCCGGACGCGGCGCGTAAGGCGCGGGCTTATGGGTACGTGTTTCAGGCGGCGGGGCTGTATCCGTGGCGGACAATTGAGAAGAACATCGCGTTGCCGCTGGAGATCATGGGCTATTCGAAGGCCGAGCAGGACGTGCGCATTGCGCAGGTGCTGGAGCTTGTCGAGCTGTCGAATTTTGGCAAGAAATACCCTTGGCAGCTTTCTGGCGGGATGCAGCAGCGCGCGTCGATTGCGCGGGCCTTGGCGTTTGATGCGGATATCCTGTTGATGGATGAACCGTTCGGCGCGCTTGATGAGATTGTGCGCGATCACCTGAACGAACAGCTTCTGGAGCTGTGGGCGCGGACCGAAAAGACCATCGGATTCGTGACGCATTCGATCCCCGAAGCGGTGTATCTGTCGACCAAGATCGTTGTGATGTCGCCGCGACCGGGGCGGATCACGGACATTATCGAAAGCCCGCTTCCCAAGGAACGGCCGCTCGACATTCGGGACACGCCGGAATTTCTGCAGATTGCCCATCGCGTCCGCGAAGGGCTTCGTGCCGGGCATGCCTATGACGACTGAGCTATGAGAAACGTGGTTCCCATCCTCGCGGTGCTGGGTGCGATTGTGGCACTTTGGTATGCCGTCGTGGCTCCGATGAACATTCGCGGTGCGTTGGATATGGCAGAGCGCAGCGGGGCAGAGGTGGTTCCGGCAGAATCGCGTGCGCGGTTCGAGCAATCCGTCTGGCGCCTCATGGTCAATAACCCCGATTACATCGCGGCGGGGTACAGTCTGGATCGTCCGCGATTGCCCACGCCGCAGCAGGTCGGGCAGGAATTGTGGAAAACCACCGGGGAGATGGCGCTGAAGGGGCGGCCGATGTCCAAAAGGTCGTTGATCTATCACGGATGGATCACGCTGCAATCCACGCTCTGGGGGTTTGTGCTGGGCACGGTGCTGGGCATGGCGGGGGCCATTGCCATCGTCTACAGCCGCGTTGTCGATATGAGCCTGATGCCCTGGGCGATCATCAGCCAGACCGTGCCGATTGTGGCCTTGGCCCCGATGATTATCGTCTTGTCGAGTCAGGTCGGGATCGAAGGGCGCGGCGTGCCCAAAGCGATCATCTCGGCCTATCTGTGTTACTTCCCGGTGCTGGTTGGCATGGTCAAAGGGCTGCGGTCGCCGGGTGTGGCGCAGCTGGATTTGCTGAAGACCTATTCGGCGTCGGGTGTGCAAGCGTTTCTGAAGCTGCGCTTGCCGGCCTCGATGCCGTACCTGTTCACATCACTGAAGATCGGCATTGCCGCCGCGCTGGTGGGAACGATTGTCGGTGAATTGCCCACAGGGGCGATTTCCGGTCTGGGCGCACGTATTCTGATCGGGGACCAGTTTGGCACGCCGCTTGCGATCTGGGCGGCGCTGTTTGCCGCCGCGATTTTGGCTGGTGTTCTGGTGACGCTGCTGGATGTGTTGCAACGGCTGACACTGCGCCGGATGGGGATGCAGGCATGACCTGGCTGGTCTTCGCGCTGGTGTTCTGGGGCGGCGCGTGGGCGCTGAATGCCTATCTGGCCAATTCCCAATGGCGGGGCTCCATGGCGGTGCGCGTGCTGATCCCGGTGCTGTTCGGGATCACACTGCTTGTGTTGTGGGAAGGCATTGTCCGTGGGTTCGGGGTATCGCCCGTGATCCTGCCCGCGCCGTCGACCGTTGCGGCGACCTTTGCCAATTCGACGGACATCCTGTGGGAAGATTTCCGGCAGACCGTTCTGAAGGGCGCGTTGTCAGGCTTTGTCATCGGGGCGGCGGCCGCGTTTGTGACGGCGGTGCTGATCGACCGGTCGGCCTTTCTGACACGGGGGTTGCTGCCCATCGGGAATTTCGTCGCGGCGCTGCCGATTGTCGGGATCGCGCCGATCCTGGTGAACTGGTTCGGCTTTGACTGGCATTCCAAAGCGGCGGTCGTCGTGGTGATGGTGTTTTTCCCGATTCTGGTGAACACGGTGCAGGGTCTGCGCGAAACCGATGCAATGCAGCGCGACCTGATGCGCACCTATGCTGCCGGATATTTCGACACTTTGTTCAAACTCCGCCTGCCTGCGGCGTTGCCGTTTGTGTTCAACGGGCTGAAAATCGCGACAACGCTTGCATTGATCGGGGCAATCGTTGCTGAATACTTTGGATCGCCGACACGGGGCATGGGGTTCCGCATCTCGACAGGCGTCGGCAGTTTATCGATTGACCTGGTTTGGGCCGAGATCGCAGTGGCTGCGATTGCGGGCACGTCCTTTTACGGGTTGGTCGCCTGGATCGAAAAGCGGGTCACGTTCTGGCACCCGTCGCATCGGTCGGATGGAAGATAATAAAAAACGGCAAACAACAACTTGGAGGTTACCACATGAAAACGAAATTCCTTGGCGCACTTGCGGCGGTTGGGCTGGCAGCCCCGGCCTGGGCGGCAGATGATGTCACGCTGCAATTGAAATGGGTCACGCAATCGCAATTCGCGGGCTATTACGTGGCGCTTGAAAACGGCTACTACGAAGAGGCGGACCTGAACGTCACGATCAAACCGGGCGGCCCGGACATCGCGCCCACACAGGTGATCGCAGGCGGCGGTGCCGATGTGACGGTCGAATGGATGCCAGCCGCGCTGGCCGCACGCGAGAAGGGCCTGCCGCTGGTCAATATCGCGCAGCCGTTCAAAAGCTCGGGCATGATGCTGACCTGCTGGAAGGATGCCGGGATCGAAAGCCCCGAAGACCTCAAGAACCGCACGCTGGGTGTCTGGTTCTTTGGCAATGAATTCCCGTTCATGTCCTGGATGAGCCAGCTTGGCATTTCCACGGATGGCAAAAGCGAAAACGGGGTAGAGGTGCTCAAGCAGGGTTTCAACGTCGACCCGTTGCTGCAGCGTCAGGCCGATTGCATTTCCACCATGACCTATAATGAATATTGGCAGGTGATTGATGCAGGAGTGAACCCCGATGACCTGGTGACCTTCAAGTACGAGGACCAGGGCGTCGCGACGCTTGAAGACGGTCTGTACGTTCTCGAAGACCGCCTTGACGATCCGGCCTTTGTTGAAAAGATGCAGCGCTTTGTGGCGGCGTCGATGAAGGGCTGGAAATGGGCCGAAGAAAACCCCGATGATGCCGCGATGATCGTTCTCGAATATGACGAGACGGGCGCGCAGACCGAACAGCATCAAAAGCGGATGATGGGCGAAGTGGCCAAGTTGACCGCCGGATCCAATGGTGCGCTTGATCCAGCCGATTTCCAGCGCACGGTTGCCACGCTTCTGGCAGGTGGATCGGACCCGGTCATTACGGCTGATCCGGGCGATGCGGCCTGGACGCATGCGGTGTCAGACGCGCTGAACTGATCCGATCCGGACATAAAAGACAAAAGGGCCTTCGGGCCCTTTTTCATTAGCGGCGCAGGGTGTCGCCGTAGTTGATCTTGGGCGTCAACTCGACCACTTTTGGGCCTTCGTTTTCTGGTGAAGTGACGCGCTGGGCGATGATTTCTGCCGCCTTCTCGCCGATCTCGGTGCGGCAGGCATCCATCGTGGCCAACTGCCGTGGCAGACCTTCCAGAAGCTCGACCCCATTGAACCCGGCCAACCCGATCTGGTTGGGAATATCCACGCCCTTTTCCAAAAGAGACAACAGCCCACCGGCCGCGATCATATCGTTGGAATAATACAGGAAATCCAGTTCCGGATCGCGCGCCAGCATCGCGTCGGTCATTTCGCGCCCTTTGGCGAGCGCCGATCCACCCGAGTAAAACTCCTGATCCGCGATTTCGATGCCGCCCTTGGCAAGCGCCGTGGTGAACCCTTCGAAGCGTTTGCGCGCGCGGTGGTCCAACGGCATCTTTGTGCCCAGGAACCCGATCCGTTGGTAGCCTGCCTTGAGAATGGCCTCCGCCATCTTGCGCCCGGCGCGGCGGTGGGAAATGCCAACCATTGAGTCAATCGGCGTGCCATCCACGTCCATGATCTCCACCACAGGGATGCCGCTGGCGGTCAGCATGGCGCGCGACGCATCGGTGTGCTCCAACCCCGCGATGATGACGCCGGAGGGGCGCCAGGACAGCATCTCGTACAGAACGCGCTCTTCTTTTTCGGGCAGATAATCTGTCACGCCGACAACCGGCTGCAATTCGGTTTCTTCAAGCACCGCGCTGATGCCCGACATCACTTCGGGGAACACCATGTTGCGCAGACTTGGAATGATCACCGCCACCAGATTGACCCGCTGACTGGCCAGCGCGCCTGCGATCTTGTTGGGCACGTAGCCGAGCGATTTTGCCGCCGACAGAACACGCTCCCGCGTGGTTTTGGACACGTCACCCCGATTGCGCAACACACGGCTTACGGTCATTTCCGAAACGCCCGACGCTTCTGATACATCACGGAGCGTCAGCGGGCGGGTATCGTCATTGGCCAAGTGCGTCATCCTTTTGCAATTACACGAATGCTACCGCAAACATGAACTGTCCAGCAAGCGATTGCGCGGCTTTGGAAAAAGTCGATTGTCGCAGATGACAACCCGCACGTTCCTCAGTATGCCTTTGTTGTGCGGTCCCGTGGCTCAACTGGATAGAGCAGCCCCCTCCTAAGGGGCAGGTTGCAGGTTCGAATCCTGCCGGGATCGCCAGTTCGTTTCTGGCCCAAGCCTTTGATCGGGACACGCTGTAGGTGGGTCGATATGCGCGCCCCGATGACACTGCGTTTTGGTTGCCGGGGTCAGGCTGTCAATCGGCCCTCTAGCGCGTCGTGGATGGCTTTTGTGCCCAGTTGGAGGCCGATCTCGTAGCGGCCGAAGAGGAATTCGGCATTGGCACCCGAGGTCAGGCCCTTTTGGATGTTCTCGCCGATCTCGAAATCTTCGCTGAAGACGGTCCGGATCACGTCGTAGTTCTTTTCCCAGTAGCCCTGCGCCTTTTCGGTTTTTGGCGCTTCGGGGATCAGCATCATGCATTTGAAAATGCAGGTATCGACCCCGGTCGGGATGATGGTGTGCACGTAGACGTGGTCCGTCATCACCTGCACGTAATTGCAGGGGAACAGGTAGTTCTGCGTCATGAAATACGGGCGGTGCTGCCAGTCTTCTTGCGCTTTGTCTTTCAATTCCACGATTTTGGGCAGCGGAACGGAGTGGCGCACATGTGGATATTTGTCCAGCCAGGAGCTTTGGTTGTCGAGATAGGCTGAACAGGCGGTGTGTTCGTGCGCGCCGCAGAAGTGATAGGATTCCTGGAAGCCCTCCAGCGCCAGGTGCCAGTTCATGTTGCGGTCCAGTGACCATGCCTTGAAAACCGTGTGGGTCTCAAGGTTGAGGCTGCCCAGTTGTTCGGCCATGGGGGCCAGCCAGGCATCGATGTCCAGATCGTCGTCGCCTGCTGACGGGCGCACCCAGATCAGGCCGAAGCGTTCAAAGGCGGGCAGTTCCACAAGCCCGAGCGCCTTTTTGTCGATGTCGCCAAAGCCCGAGGCGTGGGGCAGGCCGCGCAGGGCGCCGTTCAGGTCGTAGGTCCATTTGTGGTAGGGGCAGGAGAACGTCTTGGCCTTGCCACAGCCTGCATCCGTCAGGCGCGCGCCCCGGTGGCGGCAGACATTCATGAAGGCTTTGACCACACCGTCATTGTTGCGCGTGATCAGGATCGGCACACCAAATTCGTCATTGGTGAAATAGCTTGCCGGTTCCGGCAATTGTTCGGCATGGCCCATGATGACCGGGAACTTGCGGAACAGGGTTTCCATCTCCCGGGCAAGGACGTCGGGATCCGTGTAGGTGGACACCGGATTGCGCATCAACTGAGGCTGCATATCGGTTGTACCGTCCTCGGTGTGCTTGAGGATGCTTTCGATGATCCGGGTTTCTTCGGTGCTGATGGCCATGATCCTACACTCCGTTCTTTTGTTTTGCGTCGGTGCAGTAGCGGCTGCCTTTGCGTTGGTCCTCAACGGCGGTCCTGTAACCGTCACATAGCGTGGCGACGACATCGGCGATGCTTTCGGGTTCGGTGACCCCGCCAACGCCCTGACCGGCGCTCCAGACATGTTTCCAACCTCGCGGCGCGTCATGCATATCGCCGGAGAAATCAATTTTGACAGTTTCCTTCATATCTTCAAGGGACAGGCCGGCGGCTTCAACACTTGCGCGCAACCAGTTGCCCAAGGCTCCGGTGATGGCGCGCGAGGGGATCAGGTCTTCCATCGTGCTTTGCCACACCATTTCGCGGTACTCTTGCGAGATCATTGTTTCCCGCGTGGCCAGAAACCGGGTGCCGAGATAGGCGAAATCCGCCCCCAGGTTTTCAACAGCGCGGATGGCGCGGCCGGTTCCGATGCCGCCGCCGACAACCAAGGGCCCGTCAAAGAAGCTGCGGATTTCTTCGATGAAGGGCAGCATCGCGAATTCACCCGTGTGCCCACCCGCGCCCGAACAGACCAGAACCAGACCATCCGCACCCTTGTCCAACGCCTTGCGCGCGAATTTCGGAGAGATCACATCCGCAAAAACCAAGCCACCATAGCCGTGTACCTGGTGGGTGACGCGGTGCGGGCCACCCAGCGCGGTGATGACCAGATCGGGTTGGAATTCTTCGATCAGCGCAAGTTCGTCGTCAAAGCGGCCATAGCTTGTATGCGTGATCATGTTCATCGCCCAGGGGGCGTCGTCTGACCCGACATTGTCTGTAATCCGGGTCAGCCAATCGCGCAGATCTGCCGTTGTGCGGGCATTCGGCGCGGGAAAGGATCCCATGACGCCGGACCGGCAGGCTGCGATGACGGTTTCCGGGTTGGACACAAGGAACATCGGCGCCGCAATTGCGGGCAGGACCATTTTCGATTTCAGCGCATCGATACGGGTTTTCATAAGCGGGCTTTCGTCGCGGCCGTCAGGCTTGGGTCTGCAGGCTGTTTTGCAACTGGCTGCGGTCGACCTTGCCGGCGGGCGTCAGGGGCATTTGGGGAACAACGATGACCTGTTCGGGCAGCTTGTACGCGATCAGCGTGTTCCGGCAAAACTCCAGAATCTCGTCTTCGGTTGTATCGGATCGCAGCGTGACAAAGGCAACGGGAACCTCTCCGGACCGGTCATGCGGGCGCGCAACGACGCAGGCACCGGACACGGCGGGATGGGTCAGAAGCAATTCTTCGATCTCGCGCGGGAAGACGTTGAACCCGCTGACAAAGATCACGTTTTTCTTGCGATCCGTGATTGTCAGAAACCCGTCCGCGTCCAGGGTGCCGATGTCGCCGGTATAGACGTATCCATGCCGCAGCGCGATCTGCGTTTCTTCGGGGTTGCCGGTGTAGCCGGTCATCATATGCGGGCCTTTGACACGGATTTCGCCGGTCTCGCCCGTGGGCAGCACCCGGTCGCCGGTTTCAAGATCGACGATTTCGATCGTGGTATCCGGAACGGCCTTGCCGGCAGAGCCCGGCATCACGCCATAGGCTTCGGTGTTGATCGAAATCGGTGCGATTTCGGTCATGCCGTAGCCTTCGTAGATCTTCAGGCCGGTCGCGGCTTCCCAGCGTCTGTGCACGTCGAGCGGGAAGGGTGCGCCGCCGCCCGGACAAATCCGCAGGTTTGGAAAGGTTGCGGTGGCAAATTTTTCTGATGCCATGACCGCTTGGTAAATCGCGGGCGGGCCGCCGCCAAAAATCGTCACGCCTTCGTTGGCCAGAAGATCGACAATCACGTCCGGATGAAAGCGTTCGGGGATCACCACGGCACCGGACTTGATGATCGGATTGGTCAACCCCATCAGAAAGCCGTAGATATGCGTGAACGGGGCCACCGGCAGCCAGATTTCACCGGGTTTGGTGCGCCAGCCCCAATCGCCGCGCTCCATCGTGGCGATGATGGCGGCGTTGGAGTGCGGAACTTGTTTGGGCAGGCCGGTGGTGCCACCTGAAAACATGATGGCGGCGATGTCGTCCGGGGCACTTGGGTCGCGCAGCGCGTCGGCATCCGCAAGCGGCGCGTGATTGGTCAGTGCCGCGTTGTTCATCAGACGCGTCGGTGCGCTTTGATGGTCCCGGTCGGACAAGACAAGCGCGATATCCAGACCATCCAGCAGCTTGGCGATCGTGGCCTCCGGATGCCCGTTATTGATCAACGCGGGCGTGCCCCCTGCGAACAAGGTTGCGAAATAGGCAATCAGGAAGTCCGGCGAATTGGGCAGGATCAGTGCAACGACCCGGCCTTGCACATCATCGCGCAGGTCTTCGGCAAGCGCGTGGATCGCCGCTGCGGCCTCTCCATAGCTCAGTTTGCCGTCCGTGCTTTTGCAGAAAAGCGCCTCTGGCGCGGCGTCAAAGGCCGCCTTGAAGGCGGATGCAACCGTGGGTGCCTTGATGCTCCATCCGGTTGCCGGCAGGTCTTGTGTCACTCTCTGGCCCCTGTGTCTGATGCCTGTCATGTCTGTTGGCCTGGTAGGACCAGATCCGTCTCGCGGTGTTTAAAGGACAGCCTTTCATGTTCGCAACGCTGAATATCCCGCACTTTGCTGCAATCCGGCGGTGCGGCCCAGCGCGGTATCCAGTTCTTGACGTGCGTTTGCCTGCCCAAGCGGATGGCCCAATGCGGAGAACCCACAGGGTTTTTTCGGCGATCCGACCTGCAAAGATTCTTGATTTTTGATCAGACGCGTGCCACGAGAATTTTGGTCAGGCGATGGCGTCGCCGCTGCATACCACATCTTTTGTTTACCATCCTGAACGCCGGGATCTTACTTTGCCGTTTTCCGCGGTGAGGGAAGGTGCCCCTTCGCTCATCGTGTCATTGGGCACCGTGATGCGAAGGAGTCTTTTGATGGAGCGTCCACAACACTACCGTTTTCACCAGGGAGAGAAAGTTCTTCCATTTGCCGATGCCGAGTACGAAGCGCGCCTTGCCGGGTTGCGCAAGTCCATGGCGGATATGGGCGTTGATGCCTGTGTCCTGACATCAATGCACAACATCGCGTATTATTCGGGCTTTCTGTATTGCTCGTTCGGGCGGCCCTACGCGCAGGTTGTGACCGCCACCGAAACCGTAACCATGAGTGCCGGCATCGACGCGGCGCAGCCATGGCGGCGCGGGTATGGCGACAACATCACCTATACAGACTGGCAGCGGAACAACTACTGGCGCGCCATCCAGTCGGTGACCGGGTCGGGCAAAGTGATCGGGTACGAAGGTGACCACCTGTCCATCGTGCAGATGGGGTTGCTGGATGAGTTTCTGTCGCCCAAGCAAAAGGTCGACATTGCGCCAGCCACCATGCTGCAGCGGATGCACAAATCCCTGGCGGAACTGGAATTGATCCGCGCCGGTGCGAACACCGCTGACGTCGGTGGCTATGCGATCCGTGACGCGATCAAGGTTGGGGCGCGCGAGGTCGACATCGCCATGGCCGGTCGGGACGCGATGGAGCTTGAGATTGCCAAGCGGTTCCCGGATTCCGAAATCCGGGATTCTTGGGTGTGGTTCCAGTCGGGCATCAACACTGACGGGGCGCACAACCCCGTGACCTGCCGCACGCTTGAGCGGGGCGATATCCTTAGCCTCAACACCTTCCCAATGATCTCGGCTTATTACACCGCGCTGGAACGCACGTTGTTTGTTGAAACCGTGGACGAGGCGTCTTTGAAGGTCTGGGAAGCCAATGTCGGCGCGCATGAATACGGCATGAGCCTACTCAAGCCGGGCGCGACCTGTTCCGAAATCACGCACAAGATCAACGCCTTCTTCGAAGAGCGCGATCTGCTGCAGTACCGCACCTTCGGGTATGGCCATTCCTTTGGCGTTCTCAGCCACTACTACGGCCGGGAAGCGGGTCTGGAACTGCGTGAAGATATCGACACGGTTCTGGAACCTGGCATGGTGATTTCGATGGAGCCGATGCTGACCATTCCGGAAGGCCAGCCCGGTGCCGGTGGCTACCGCGAACATGATATTCTGATCATCACGGAAGACGGCAACGAGAACATCACCGGCTTCCCCTACGGCCCCGAGCACAACGTTATCGGTTGATCCGGACCACATGTCTGGCCGCAGTGTTGCGGCCAGATACCCGCCCGCTCAGCCGCGCTTTCCGCGTGCGCCATAGGGCGTCTCGCCGTAGCGCGCCTTGAAATGCCGTGAAAAGACGTTGACCGAGTTGAAGCCAACAGCGGTCGACACCTCCATCACGGTCATATCGGTTTCCACCAGCAGGGCGCGTCCACGCTCAAGCCGGATGTTGCGGTACACCGCAGCGGGGGCTTCCCCCAAGAGCTTTCTGAATTGGCGCTCCATCTGACGCCGGGACACACCGGCATGCGCGGCCAGATCTTCGAGCGTCAGCGGTTCCTCGATATGCGCGTACATGCCTTGTACGACCTGCAACAGCTTGGGGTTGCGCGAATCCACGGCAGTGGCGATCGAGGATCGCTGGTCCCGGCGGCCTTTGAGTTCGGGATCATTGAGGCACATATCCGCGATCAGAACCGCAAATTCGGTGCCGTAATCCCGTGCAATCAGGGTCAGGATCATCTCGGTGGCTGCAGAGCCACCGCCACAGGTGAGCAGATCGCCGTCTTCCTCGAACCGGTTGCGGGTGGGTTCGAGTGTCGGGAAGGCTTCGATGAAGCCCGGCTGGTTTTCCCAATGCAGGGTAAAGCGTTTGCCGTCCAGCAACCCGGCCCGCGCAAGGGTCGCCGCACCGGTGCAAATCGCCCCGAACGAGCTTCCGAACCGGGCACGGCGGCGCAGTTCGGCAATGGTTGCTTCGGACGCGGCGACGTGCCCCTGATTTCCGGCACAGACAAAGATTTGCGCCTTGTCATCGACACCCGCCAGCGCGCCATGCACTTCGACCGACAGCCCCGAAGACGATGCCACCGATGCCCCGGTTTCAGAAACCACGTGCCACCCGTAAAGCGGCGCGCCGGACACCTGATTGGCGATGCGCAGCGGATCGACGGCAGAGCTGAAGGCCAGTAGCGTGAACCCGTCCAGCAACAGGAAATTGAACCAGCGGGTTTCACGCGGCTGTGTGATCGGAAAGCTGAACGCGCCATCGGGGATAACCGGGGTCCGGTGCGTATCTGATGCAGGTTCAGCCATGTGGTGATCTTACACGTTTGCCGTTTCGCGCAAAACCGGAAACCAATCTTCGCGCAGCCGCTGGCCCGGAACCATGTCATGGCCGGGGAAGGGCGGGGATGTCGGACCGGGGCGCGCGACGTAGCGGGCGTCATCCCCGACAAGGCGAAGCGAGAATGCACGCCGGCGGCTGCCCGTTTCATTGCCACGCGCGCCGTGCAGCGTCATGAAGTTGAACGCAACGGCGTCGCCCGGCTCCATCGTCCATTCGCGGATGTCCATGCCGTCGGCATCGGGATCGGGAACGGGCTGGTAGGCATCTTCGTCGGGGTAGAAACTGGTTTCAGCCAGCCAGCGTGTCGGCAGCACCGGCTTTTCCCAGCGATGGGATCCCGCCACGCAGCGCAGGGAGGCCGTGTCGACCGGATCAAGCGGTGACCAGAAGCTGATCGTCTGCTGACCTTCGACAAAATAGTAGGGGCCATCCTGATGCCACGGTGTGGGTTTCGACGTGCCGGGCTCTTTGACTAGTACGTGGTCGTGGAACATCTGCACACGGTCACTGCCCATCAGCTCTGCTGCGACCTCGGCCGCAGGGGAGTCGGCGATGGCTGCGCGAAATTCGGGAATGCGTTCCCAGTTGCAGTAATCGTCGAAAAAGCGACCCGCTTCGCCTTCCTTGAGGTTCTCTGCCGCGTAGGGACCGGGTTCGGACATGTTGCGCGCAACCCCGTCGCGCAGGGTGTCCACCTGGTCTTTGAACAGGCCACGGACCAGAACAACGCCGTCGCGCTGGTAGGTGGTGATGTCTTCTGCGGACAACAGGGGATGGGTCATGTCGGGAACCTCCGGAATCAGGCTGTGCATCGGCGGGGCCGCGCGTTTGGTCAAGTATACATCATGTGTTGTCGGTCACGCACCCGCGATTGCGACATGTTGCGCGTGTACGATTGACATTTTCCCGCTGCAATGGGGTCGCGTAAAAAAGCCAGCGCGCGGTCTTTTGCAAGCCGCGCGTGTGCTGTTTGTGAGGCTGTGTCGCCGGATACTCTAGTTGGTCTTTCTGACCTCGCGCACCCAGGCGATGATGGCTTGGCGCGCCTCGTCGTCCATCTGGATCGCGTTGGGGGGCGGCATCGCATGACTGACACCGGCCTGCAGGTAAATCGCGCTGGCGTGGCGGGCGACGTCCCCTTCGGTTTCAAGCAACACATCCTTGGGGGCCCAGCGAATCCCGTCCCATGTCGGTTCGCGTCCATGGCACATGGAGCAATTGCCGACGACGGCAAAGTACGCTTCTTCGAACCCCTCTGCCGACGCGTATTTCTGTTCATACGGGGTCAGGTCGCGCGCTTCGGCCTCTTCATAGGTTTCGCCGGTTCTGACGGTCGACAGCCAAGCGATGACGATCATCAGCACAATGGTCACACCCCACGTCCAGTTCGGGGCAGCGCCGGTTTTGTGCATGGTGTTAAAGTAATGCCGGATGGTGACGCCTGTGAGGAAGATCAGCGAGGCAATGATCCACGCAAATTCCGTGCCAAAGGCCAGCGGGTAGTGGTTGGACAGCATCAGAAACACAACCGGCAGCGTCAGGTAGTTGTTGTGGGTTGAACGGACCTTGGCGATCTTGCCGTATTTGGCGTCCGGCGTGCGGCCTGCCTTGAGGTCTTCCACCACGATCCGCTGGTTTGGCATGATCTGGAAGAACACGTTGGCGGTCATGATGGTGGCGGTGAACGCGCCAAGGTGAAGAAGGGCGGCGCGTCCGGTGAAAATCTGGTTGTAGCCCCAGGACATGATCACGAGGATCACGAACAGCAGCAGCATCAACAGGGTCGGGGTGTCCGCCAGTTTCGATTTGCACATCGCGTCATACAGCAACCAACCGATGGTCAGCGACCCGGCCGAGATCAGGATGCCCTGCCACAGCGCAAGGTCCGCCTTGGTCGGGTCAAGCAGGTATAGCTCACCGCCCACCCAGTAGATGATCATCAAAAGCGCCGCGCCGGACAGCCAGGTCGAATAGCTTTGCCATTTGTGCCATGTCAGGTGTTCGGGCATCCGGGCCGGGGCGACAAGGTATTTTACCGTATGGTAAAAACCACCGCCATGGACCTCCCATTCCTCGCCATATGCGCCTTCGGGAAGGGCATCGTTCGGCTTGAGCATGAGATCAAGCGCGATGAAGTAGAACGACGCGCCAATCCAGGCCATCGCCGTGATGACATGCAGCCACCGCACCGAGAACGCGATCCAATCCCAAAGGATGGCTAAGTCATACATGGTGGTCCCTCCGATACCTGTGTTCCGGGGCAGTCTATGCGGGCTGTAATTGTTCTGCTATGTCTGCAGAAGGCCAAGCAGCATCAAAAAAAACCGAATAATGTCTTATCTCGACAACATCCGCACCTTCGTCCGCGTCTACGAACTTGGCAGCATGTCCGCCGCCGGACGCGATTTGCGGATTTCTCCGGCTGTGACGTCGTCGCGGATATCCCAGCTTGAGGAACATCTGGGCGTCCGGTTGTTCCAGCGCACCACCCGAAGCCTGGCCCCCACGGATCAGGGCAAAACCTTCTTCGGGGCGGCGTGCGAGATCCTTGAAGCGGTCGAGAACGCCGAAGCGCAGGTCATCAACATGACCGACAATCCCAAGGGATCGTTGTATGTTGCAGCGCCGCTGGGCGTTGGACGACGGCTGATTGCGCCGCAGGTGCCGGGATTTCTTGACCTGTATCCGGAAGTGAAGATGCGTCTGAGGATGACGGACCGAAAGGTGGATCTGACAACCGAAGGGCTGGATCTGGCGTTTTTCCTTGGCAAACCCGAGGACAGCAACCTGCGCATTCGCAAGATCGCGGACGTGGAGCGGGTGCTGTGCGCGTCGCCTGACTATATCACGCGGCGGGGGAAACCTATGGATGGTGTGGAGCTGGTGTCAGACAATCACGAATGCCTGAACCTGCGGTTTCCCGGCGCGACCGAATTCCAGTGGCGTCTTGTGACCAAGGATGGCCCGAAACGGTTTCGCGTTGCGGGGCGGTACGAATCCGATGACGGGGACGTGCTGACCGACTGGGCGCTTGCGGGGCATGGCATCGCGATGAAACCCCTGTTCGAGGTCAGCGAGCATCTGCGCGCCGGGCGGCTTGTCGCGGTATGTGAAAACATGCCGCCGGAACCGATCCAGATGGCGTGCCTGTTTACACACCGAAAAAGGCAGGATCCGAAGACCCGCCTCTTTATGGAATACATCATCGAGAAAATCTCGGACGTGGTAAAAGCCGCTTAACTGCCGCGATAGGTGGAATAGCCGAACGGCGACAGCAAAAGCGGCACATGGTAATGCGACGCTTCTGACATCCCGAAACGCAACGGGACGATGTCGAGGAACCGTGGGTTTTCGGCGGGGGTGCCGATGGCGTTCAGGTAATCTCCGGCGTGGAAAACCAGTTCATAAACGCCCGTCTCGAACTCTGCTGCCGGCAGGATTTGTTCGTCGGTCCGACCATCGTCATTGGTGGAAAGCGTCTTCAGATGCGTCCGGCTGTCCCCGTCAATTCGGAACAGGTCGATCTTGAGCCCTTCGGCCGGACACCCGCGTGCCGTGTCGAGGACGTGTGTTGTCAGATAGCCGCTCATGAAACCCTCCAGATATCTCTGTAATGTGTCTGACAGACCGCATGCTTTGCATCAAAGGTCTATCCTCAAGAGGCTGTATCAAAATTTTTTTGAAAAACTTCCTCATTGTTTTGTTCTAAAGAGGATTAAGGGAAATGAAGGGAGTTTACCGTGAACCGCTATCCACGCGACATGACAGGCTATGGACCAAAACCTCCGGCGGTGACGTGGCCGAACGGGGCAAAAATCGCTGTTCAGATCGTGTTAAACTACGAAGAAGGCGGCGAGAACAATATCCTGCACGGGGATCCCGCATCCGAGGCGTTCCTGTCCGAAATCACCGGGGCCGCGCCCTGGCCCGGGCAGCGCCATTGGAACATGGAATCGATCTACGAGTACGGATCGCGCGCCGGGTTCTGGCGCGTTCACCGGTTGCTGGGCGATTTGCCAATCACCGTTTACGGGGTTGCCACCGCCTTGGCGCGGGCGCCCGAACAGGTGTCGGCGATGAAATCCTCGGGCTGGGAGATCGCGTCACACGGTCTGAAATGGATCGAACATAAAGACATGTCGCCCGACGAAGAGCGCGCGCAAATCCAGGAGGCGATCCGCCTGCACACCGAAGTGACCGGCAGCGCGCCGCGCGGTTGGTACACAGGCCGGTGTTCGATGAACACGGTCGATCTGGCGGCGGAAGTGGGCGACTTTGCCTATATCGCCGACAGCTATGCCGACGATCTGCCCTATTGGGTCAAGGCGGGCGGTAAGGATCAGTTGATCGTGCCTTATACAATGGATTGCAACGATATGCGGTTCGCCATTCAGGCGGGCTACACCAACGGGGCGCAGTTCGAGAGCTATCTCAAAGACAGCTTTGACATGCTGTACGAGGAAGGCGAGGCGGGGCATCCGGCCATTCTGTCCATCGGGCTGCATTGCCGCCTGATCGGGCGTCCGGGCCGGGCCAAGGCGTTGCAGCGCGCGATTGAGCATTTCCAGAAACATGAGGGTGTCTGGTTCGCCACGCGGGAACAGATCGCCGATCACTGGGCTGCCGCGCATCCGCCGGTAAAGACGGAGCGCCCGTCCGAGATGGACCGTGACCGCTTCGTCGAGGCGTTTGGCGGCATTTTCGAACACAGTCCCTGGATCGCCGAGGGCGCACACGCGCTTGAGCTGGGCGAGACGCATGATACTGCGGTCGGTGTGCATCACGCGCTGTGCCGGGTGTTCCGGACCGCGTCGGACGAGCAGCGTCTGGGCGTTTTGACAGCCCACCCGGATCTGGCGGGCAAACTGGCCGCGGCGGGCAAGCTGACGGCGGAAAGCACGGCAGAGCAGGCAGGTGCAGGTCTTGACCTTTTGACCGATGAAGAGCGCGCGACGTTCCAGGATCTGAACGCGCAATATGTCGACCGGCATGGATTTCCGTTCATCATCGCGGTCAAAGACAATGACAAGGCGTCGATCCTTCAGGCGTTTCACCGCCGGATCGGCAATGACCGTGACACGGAGTTCGCCGAAGCCTGCAGACAGGTCGAACGGATCGCGGAACTGCGCCTGATCGAGAAATTCGCGTCATGAGCACCACGCTGAAAGCCGTGCCCATCACGCAGGACGCGATTGCCGGTCTGGCCGAGTTGATCGAAGCGCGCGGAGAGGCGGACAAGCTGATCAATCAGGACCAGTGCGGGCGTTTCCACAACCGCGCAACGCTGGACGTGGTTGATGGCGAAGTCGGGATCAGTGTCTTCAAGTCGGCGTCGTTTTCGATGCCGTTCAAGATGGAGATGATGGAACGGCACCCGTTTGGATCGCAAGCCTTCCTGCCAATGCAGGAGGGCGAGTACCTTGTGGTTCTTGCCGAGGACAAAGACGGAAAACCCCATGCGCCACGGGCCTATATCGCCGGTGCCGGACAAGGGGTGAATATTGGACGGAACGTGTGGCACGGGGTGTTGTGCCCGCTGTCCGATCCGGGGCTTTTCATGGTCGTAGACCGTGTCACAGACAGCCCGAATCTTGAGGAACACTGGTTCGACCAGGCGATTACGATCGAGCGACAATAAGAAGTAACACGCGGTTGGGAAGGCCGCGTCGCATCACTAAGGGAGGGACAACTCATGTCAGATGCATCCATCGGGACGCCGGAACAACTCCGCGACCCCAATTACACACCGGCCTTGCACAAGGCCATTCCACTGGGCATCCAGCACGTTCTGGCCATGTTCGTGTCAAACGTCACCCCAGCGATCATCATCGCAGGCGCTGCGGGCTTTGGCTTTGGCTCAGATGCAGGGGCGCAGGGTTTCCCTGACATGACCTACCTCATCCAGATGTCGATGCTGTTTGCCGGCATCGCAACGCTGTTCCAGACGATCGGTTTCGGTCCTGTGGGCGCGCGACTGCCCATCGTTCAAGGGACAAGCTTTGCGTTTATCCCGATCATGATCCCGCTGGTGGCGGGCAAAGGCGTCGAAGCACTGCCTGCACTGTTCGGCGGCGTGGTTATCGGTGGTCTGTTCCACACGTTCATTTCAACCTTCATCGGCAAGATCCGCTTTGCCCTGCCGCCGCTGGTGACGGGTCTCGTGGTCACGATGATCGGTCTGGCGCTGGTCAAGGTCGGCATTCAATACGCCGCCGGTGGTGTGCCTGCGATCAACGCGCCGGAATACGGCTCGCTTCTCAACTGGTCAGCAGCACTTGTCGTGATCTTCGTGACGCTTGGTCTCAAGTTCTATGCCAAGGGCATGCTGGCGGTCTCGGCTGTCGTGATCGGGATCACAGTGGGCTATTTTTATGCCATGGCCGTCGGCATGGTCACCGTTGAAGGCATCGCAACCAGCTGGAACCGTGCCGCACCTGTCGCGTTCCCCGTCCCTCTCAAGTACGGGATCGAATTCAGCTTTGCCGCCATCGTCGGCTTCTGTCTGATGGCGTTTGTCTCGGCTGTTGAAACAGTGGGTGACGTCTCCGGGATCACCAAAGGGGGTGCAGGCCGCGAAGCAACGGACAAGGAAATTCAAGGCGCGACCTATGCCGATGGTGTTGGTTCTGCAGTTGCTGGTCTCTTTGGCGGTTTTCCGAACACGTCCTTCAGCCAGAACGTTGGCCTGATCGCGATGACTGGGGTGATGAGCCGTCACGTCGTGACAATCGGCGCGATTTTCCTGATCATCTGTGGACTGATCCCCAAGGTCGGCGCGGTGATCCGTACGATCCCGATCGAAGTCCTTGGGGGCGGTGTGATCGTGATGTTCGGCATGGTTGTGGCTGCGGGTATCTCGATGCTCTCCGATGTGCGCTGGAACCGTCGCAACATGGTGATCTTTGCGATCTCCCTGTCGGTTGGTCTTGGTCTGCAGCTTGACCCGAAAGCGGTGCAGTACCTGCCCGACACGCTGCGCATCCTGATGACCTCTGGTCTATTGCCAGCCGCTGTCATCGCCATCGTCCTGAACCTCATCCTGCCGGAAGAGCTGTCAGACGAAGCGACCGAAGAGGTCTCCGGTGGCCTCGCGGGTCATGCCGAAGGCGAATTGGTCAAAGACGATCACGTCTGACGCAAGAGGTCACATCTCAAAACGCAAAGGCCCGGTCACATCGACCGGGCCTTTTTCGTGTCTTGCGGGGGGTGTTATGAGTAAGCCGCATCCACGATGAATTCGACCTTGAGCTCCGGGCGCGCTAGCTTGGCCTCTCCACAGGCACGTGCCGGGGCATGGCCCGCAGGCACCCAGGCGTTCCAGACTTCGTTCAGACCGGCGAAATCTGACATGTCGGCCAACCAGATGGTCACCCGCAGCATGTTTTGGCGGGACGATCCCGCCTTCTCCAGTAGGGCATCAATCTTGTCGAGGCACAGACGCACCTGTTCCTGGATGGTCTCCCCTTCGGCCACCTGGCCGGTCAGGTACGCCACGCCATTGTGCTTGACGATTTTCGAAGAGCGTTCTCCGGTTTCGATACGTTCGATCATGGGGTTTCCTTTGTGTTGATCTGGGGTGAATGACAGGTGAGGACGCGGGTCGGGATGCACCTGCGTCATGCGCCGACATTGTTCAGCAGGACAAGCGCGGGCATCCACGCCGTCAGGACGCCCGCCGCCAGCGTTGCATGGGCGGTGGGCCGCACCAGAGGGTGTTGCAGCGCCAGCGTGACGAAATACAAGAACCACAGGCCCGACCAGGCCAGCCAGCACAACCCCAGCCACAGGTCCATGACGGTCTGCGCTGCGCTCAGGGTGGTGATCGCTTCAGGCAGAACCGTGATCGCCACGAACAGGCTGAACCACCCCAATCCGCGCCCGTCGGCCCCGGTCATGCGATTGATCGCAACCCACAGATACGTGACGCTGAACAGCAAGGTCAGCGCGGTGTTGCGCACATCGGTCAATGCCTCGGCGCGGATCAGCGTCAGCAACGCAACGGTTGCGGTCACGGCTGCCGTGACGAGGTTGATCACGATGATCTCCCGGTCTGCGATCCGGCCAAGCATCCAAAGCCCGTTCAGCACGAGAACGGCCCCGACAAACAACAGGGACAACGGGAGATACATGCGAAAGTCCTCTCTGGCGGTCTGCTCTCCGCGCTCAGAAGTCCACTTCGATTGCGACGCCGCGTTCGATGGCGAGGTCGACGACCTTTGCGGCGACGGCGAGGTCCTGCAGCCCGACGCCGGTGCCGTCAAACAGCGTGATGTCCTCTGGCGATGTGCGCCCCGGATGCGTCCCGTTGATCACCGCGCCGATCTCGATCACGTCGCTTTCGGCAATCAGCCCTGCGCCCACCGCGTGCTGCGCCTCGCCGATGGACACCGATTGCGC
>NZ_JALKAO010000006.1 GCF_023015985.1 Marivita sp. S6314 | reverse complement strand
GCGCAATCGGTGTCCATCGGCGAGGCGCAGCACGCGGTGGGCGCAGGGCTGATTGCCGAAAGCGACGTGATCGAGATCGGCGCGGTGATCAACGGAACCCACGCCGGGCGCACATCGCCAGAGGACATCACGCTCTTCGACGGCACCGGCGTCGGGCTGCAGGACCTCGCCGTCGCCGCAAAGGTCGTCGACCTCGCCATCAAACGCGGCGTCGCAATCGAAGTCGACTTCTGAGCGGGGAGTAACAGGCGTTCTGACCTTGAGGCGGTGTCGATCAGACGCCGCCTTTTTTGTTCTGCACGCCGTTACTGAATGGCCGGAAAATAGCCCGCAGGGGAGGTCTGGATCGTGCGGATGGCCGGGTCGCCATGTGTCAGCAAGACGACCTTTGGGCCGATCATCGCCGGGCTACTTTTCGGCGTCTGAGCCATCATCACCTGTCGGATCGCCTCGATTCCCTGCGCCACCGGGTCATCAAACGGGGCGGCCAGAACCTGACCGTTTTGCAGACCGCGCCGGACGGAGTGGTTGACATAGGTTGAGATCAATTTCGGCGCATTCGTGTCGGTGCGCGCGGCAAAGAGGCCAAAGGCGGCCTCGATCGCGGGGGCGTTGCCAATCAGGTAGTCTGCGGTCGGGTGGTCCTGCAGGGCGCGTTCCACGAGGGCCAGTTGCGCTCTGAGCCCGGTATCTGCTTCGAGAACCGCGGCAATCGTCACCGCGCTTTGGGACAGGCCCGCGCGGAGGCCGGTTTCCAGCGGCGCGGTCCAGCCCGCCTCTGCCGGACCGGTCAGGAACACGGCCGTCACGGGGGGCGTTCCCGCCGGGTGCAACTGGCGCAGGTGGTCGCCGATGAGCTGGCCCATGTCGGTCCAATCGACGCCGATCCGTCCGCTCAGATGCTTTGCGCGCAGGTCGTTCACAAGGGCGAAGATCGGGGTTGTTTTCGACACGCGGGCAATGGCGGCTGTCATATCGGGATGATCGGATGTGACCGACCCAAGGAGGATCGCATCCATCTTTTGGGTGACGCAGGCGTCCAGCTGGGCAATCTGGGCAGATCGCGCGCGGTAGCCGCCGGCCTGATAGAACAGCAGATCCACGTTTTGACGCGCGGCTTCCTGTTCAAGCCCGTAGCCCACGCTGAGCCAGTATTCGTCTTTGAAATGGGGGACCAGCACGCAGATCAGGGGCTTTGATGCCGCAGTTGCGGCTGTGCCGAGCAGGGCGCACAGGATCACCGTGGACATGATTGTGCGGAGGCAGGCGGCCCCGTACTGTCCGGTTATGCGACGCACGAGTTTTGACAAGCGGCTGATCCAGATCCTGAGCGCGATGGCGGCATTGGCCGTTATCGTGGGTGTCGTGGCCATCGGGGTCAATCGCTATCTGGTGCGGGCGCATGCGGAGCTGGTGCAGACCAACCTGCCCGCGATTGAACTGGCCAGTGAAATCGGTGCATCCGCCGAGGTGGTTGGATCGCTGGCGCAGGCTTTTGTTCAGGCCGATACGCGGGAAGCGCTTGACCGGGCGGCGGGTGCGTTGAGTGCGGCGGTTGCCGAGATTGAAGCGCGGGCCGATGCGTTTGTGACGCTGCGCATGTCTGAAGTTGGCGCGCGGCGCAGGTCCGGGGCGCAGGAGATCGTGGCGCGTATGACGCTGGCATCGCGCGAGGATCTGGAGCTTGAGGCGCGGATTGCGTCCCGGGCCGACAAGATTGCCGGGATTGGAACGCAGCTTGATGCGCTGGTCGAGGCCGAAACGGATTTGGCGCGGTTGCGGATCACGGCGGGTGTGGCGGATCTCTATGTTGCGCCGGATGTCGCGCCGCGTCCGGCGCTGGATGCGTTGGCGGATCGGTATTTCTTTGCGTTTGAACGTCTGACGGAATTGGCGCGGATGGTGGATGCGCTGCGGTTGCAGTTCCAGCAGGTGCCATCTTTGACGCGTCAGGCGGATGTCGAGGCGATGCAGGTCCAGGCGGGGGCACAGCTTGATCTGGCGCTGCGGCGGGTGGTTTACATGCCGTCCCCGCTGGCGGCGGAAGAGGCGGCGGCGCAGTTTTCGCGATTGCAGGCGGCGTTGGGCGACGGTGCGTTGCTGGACCTTCAAGGCCGACGGATCGCGCTTCAGGCGGCGATTGGTGCGGATCGGCAGTTGTTGCAGGCC
Source organism: Marivita sp. S6314 (assembly GCF_023015985.1). Classification (GTDB taxonomy): domain Bacteria; phylum Pseudomonadota; class Alphaproteobacteria; order Rhodobacterales; family Rhodobacteraceae; genus Marivita. The sequence goes on along the minus strand of NZ_JALKAO010000006.1, from coordinate 201,533 downwards.
ACGGTGGCTGACCTGTCAGAGCGCGCGCGACAGATGCGGTCTGCGATGCAGGCCACCAGTCTTGACCGGATCGCGTTGGTGGACCGGCAATCTGCGTGGATCCTTCTGGTGTTGCTGGGTCTGGTGGGGGCTGCCGTGGTGCTGGGCGCGGTGCTGGTCTGGTACGCGCGGCGTCAGTTGGTGGATCGGTTGGGGACCGTGTCGCGCCGGATCGTGGCGGTGGCGGGGGGCGATTACGGTGCGCCGCTGCCGATCAGTGGGCATGATGAGATCGGGCGGATGGAGAAGGCGTTGAACATCCTGCGCCGCAGGGCGCGGGATGCAGAGCGGCTGCGCGACAGTCTGGAAGAGGCGGTGATCGCGCGCACCGGCGAAGTTGTGGGCGAGATGCAGGCGGCGGATGCGGCGCGCGCCGAGGCGGAACAGGCCAATCGCAGCAAGACAGAGTTTCTGGCGCGGATGAGCCATGAAATCCGGACGCCGTTGAACGGCATGATTGGAATGCTGGATCTGCTTGAGGCCGAGACCGAGAGCCCAGAACGGAAAGAGCGGGCGCATACGGCGCTGTGTTCGGCGCGGGAGTTGCTTGATCTGACCAACGATATCCTCAGCTTTGCCAGTGGGGAGGACACCACGGCGCGGGGCACGTCACTGCATTTCCATCTGCGTGAACTGGTTGGACAGATGGGGCACCAGTTGCAATCTCTGGCGGCACCGAAGGGGCTGGAGACCAGTGTTGATCTGTCAGAGGCAGCGCCTTTGACGCTTTACGGGGATGTGGTGAAGATCCGTCAGGTGGTCGGGAACCTGATTTCGAACGCAGTGAAATATACCAGGCGCGGGTCGATCACTCTGGCTGTGGATTACGCGGTCGACACGCAGACGGATCAGCCGGTGTTGAGCTTTTCGGTGATCGATACCGGGATCGGGATGACGCAAGAGGCGATTGGGCATGCGTTTGACGCGTACCAGCGTGCCGATAGTGCCAAACGGGCGGGGATCGAGGGGCTGGGTCTTGGTCTGGCGATTTCGCGGACGTTGACCCGTGCGCTTGGCGGGGCATTGACCGTGGAAAGCGAGGTTGGTGTGGGCAGCAGGTTTACCCTGACCGTGCCGCTGATGCCGGGCGATCCAGAGCTGGTCGGGGATGCGGATACATTGGTGCACGGGGCGGAACTGGACCGCGATGTGCTGGTGATTGATGATCATGCGGTCAACCTGATCGTTGCGCGCGGGTATCTGGAGCGGCTTGGCTGTCGTGTGACGGACGCAGAGACCGGAACCGCAGGGTTGAAGGCCGTGTCGGAACAGGCGTTTGATCTGGTTCTGATTGACCTTGATCTGCCTGATATGACCGGCAGGGATGTTGCGGCGCGGATTGCGGCGATGGCTGACCCGCCGATGCTTGTGGCGCTGACGGCGCATCTGATTGCGGACACCCCTGAGAACCGCGCTGAACTGGGGGTTGCGCGTATTTTGTCGAAACCGATTTCGCCAAGGGCCTTGGCCGAAGTGCTGCGCGGGGAAGAGGGTGGTGACGCGCCTGCCCGGGACGACGCGGATGTGGTGGAGAGTTTGCAAGGCGACCTGAACGACCTTGGATCGGAGACAACGGCCCAGATTGTGCGGGAATTCCTTGATGACTTGCCGGGAGCGATTGCCACGATCGACGATGCCCGTGCCGAGGACCGACGCAAGGCCGCGCATAAGCTGAAAGGGGCGGCGTCCAACTTTCGGTTACATGCGTTTTGTGCCGCGCTGGCACAGTTGGAGCAGGCAGAGGGGCCTGCAACAGCGGATGTTCAGGCTGTCAGAGAGACGGCGCGGGAGGCGGAACAGGCGTTACGGGACGCCGCTGCAAAACTGGGGCTTCAGACCGTTTCCGGATCGACGAAGTGATATCCCTGGCCGTGTTCGGTCAGGATCCAGTCGGGATTTGCGGGGTCTTTTTCCAGCTTCTTGCGAAGACGTCCGACAACGACGTCGATCATGCGGTCGTTCGAGCGCATGGCGGGGCGGCCCATGATTTCGGCCAGACGTGCGCGGCTCAGGGTTTGCCCCGGGTGATCCGCCAACGCGGCCATCACTTCGAATTCCTGTTTGGTCAGGGTTTCGGTGCGTGCGGTTGACACCAGCCTGCGTCGGATGCGGTCAAAGCACCAGGGGCCGAAATCGGTCACCGGTGGCGGGCCTTGCGGGGCCTGTCCGATGTCGGCAATGCGCGCCAGCAGGTTCTTGACCCGTGCCGCGAGTTCACGCTTGTCGAACGGTTTGGTGACATAATCATCAGCGCCCATTTCCAGACCGACAATCTTGTCGATCTGGTCGTCCCGTGCGGTCAGCAGGATGATCCCGACCCGCGACACGGCGCGTTGTTCGCGGGTGATGGTTAAGCCGTCCTTGCCGTCAAGATTGATGTCCACCAGCAAAAGCTCTGGCGGGTCCAGTTCGATGATTTCTTCCATGTCGTCGGCGTTTTCGGCTTCGCTGACGCGGTGCCCCTGTTCGCGCAGGTAGGCGCCCAATCGCATGCGCGTGATGCGGTCGTCTTCGACAATAAGGATGTGCTGGGCCATGATGTCGGTTTTACATTTTTTTACATTTTCGAACAACCTGAATTGCTGCGGGTCAAGGTTGGCCGATGCCCAAAGGAATACTGTGACGCCAGATCGTAAGCCATAGGAGGCCCGCATGTCATTTTCTCAACCTACCCGCCGCGCATTTCTACAAGGTGGCGCGGCTGCGTTCGGGGTTGCCAACCTGATGGGAACGACCGCGCTCGCGTCGATCGACCCAAACTCGCACGCGAACCGGATTTTCCACGCAACGCACTTTGGCCCGTTCGAGGCCGTGGTGCGTGATGGCAAGCTCATCAACATTTCGTCCATGACCGAGATCGACGCCCAGCCGACCGAGATGCTGGCCTACGGGATCAAGGACCGGACCTACGACAAATCGCGCATCAACTATCCGATGGTGCGCAAATCCTATCTTGAAGGTTGGCAAAGCGGTGACATCAAGCCCGAGCTGCGCGGTAAGGAAGAATATGTTCGCGTTGATTGGGACACCGCCTGGAGCCTTGCGGCCAAGGCGCTGCTCGACGCGGCGACAAACCATAGCAATGAATCGATCTTCAGTTCGTCTTACGGCGGCTGGTCGAACGCCGGTAACTTCCGTCCAAACGTGTTGCAGGGCCGCTTGCTGAACCTGATGGGGGGCTGCACCAACACGCAAGGTGACTGGTCTGCCGGTGCCTCGCAAATCTCGTTGCCGCATATCATTGGCGACATGGAAGTCTATTCCGCGCAATCCGCGTGGGAGACCATCCGCGACGAAGGCGAGGTCTTTGTGCTGGTGGGCTGTGACCCGATCAAGAACAACCGCATCGAATACCGCGTGGCGGACCATGGGATGTATGCCCACTGGAAAGAAATCCGTGATGCGGGTGTCAAGTTCGTCTCTATCAACCCGCAGCGCACCGCGTCTGATGAATATCTTGACGCCGAATGGGTTCAGATCGTGCCCAACACCGATGTGGCGCTGTTCCTTGGTATGGCGCATCACGTGCTGGAGAAGGGTCTTGAAGACCGGGCCTATATGGACCGCTACACCGTCGGCGGTGACAAGTGGATCGCCTATGTGAAAGGCGAAACCGACGGCGAAGCCAAGACACCTGAATGGGCGGCTGGCATCACCGGTATGGACGCCGCGAAGATCCGCGAACTGGCCGAACTGTTTGCAACCTCCAACACCAACATCGCCGGTGCCTGGTCCCTGCAACGGGCACAGCACGGGGAACTGACCCACTGGGCGATTGTCAACTTCGCTGCGCTGACCGGGAAAATCGGTAAGCCGGGCTGTGGTGTCGGCTTCTCTTGGCACTATGGCAACGGCGGTATGCCGGCCTCGGGCAAATCCACCCCGTCTGGCCTCAGCCAGGGCCGCAACTGGGTCAAGGGCGTTGTCCCTGCGAGCCGGATCACCGATGCGCTGGAAAACCCCGGCAAAGAGGTGTTCTACAACGGCAATACCCACACCTATCCGGACATCAAGGTTGTCTTTAACGCTGGCAACAACTTCATGTCGCACCAGCAGGACACCAACCGGTTGATTCGGGCGCTTGAGAAGGTCGAGACCATTATCTCGGTCGATGTGTGGTGGACCGCTGCCGTTCGCTGGGCCGATATCGTTTTGCCAGCTGCCTCGACACTGGAACAGGACGACATCACCTCGGGCGGGACCTATTCGAACGACAAGGTCTACGCGATGAAGAAGGTGATCGAGCCTGTGGGCGAGAGCCTGCCGGATTACGAGATCTTCGAAGGTCTGGCCGACAAACTGGGGCTTTGGGCGCAGTTCACTGACGGTGAAGACAAGATGTACCACATCCGTCAGGCCTATGAGAAATCCAGCGCGGCGGAACATACCCCGTTCGAGGAGTTCTGGGAAAAAGGCTATGCCTTCATGGGCGTGCCGGAAGAGGCCCGCAAATGGACCCGTCATGGTGCGTTCTACGAAGACCCTGAAGGCAGCCCGCTGCACACAACCTCGGGCAAGATCGAGATGTACTGTAAGGACTTTGAAAAGTACGAGATCGACGACATGCCTGCCATGCCCATCTGGCTTGAAAAGCACGAGTATCTTGGCAACGCCAAAGAGGGTCAGTTGCACGTGGTCAGCCCGCACCCGTGGTTCCGCCTGCACAGCCAGATGGACCAGTCGGAAAGTCTTCGCGACCTTTACAAGGTGCAGGGACGTGAACCCGTGCGGATCAACACTCAGGATGCCTCAGATCGCGGGATCGCGGATGGGGATCTGGTCGAACTTTATAACGACCGTGGCACTGTGATTGCCGGGGCGGTTGTCAGCGATGACATCATGCCGGGTGTTGTGTCGATCTATGAAGGGGCATGGCCGTCGCTGGACAGCAAGGGTCGGTGCAACTCGGGTCTGGTGAACTTCCTGACCTCGACCCAGCGGTCCTCGGGGCTGTCTCAGGCAACCACTGCGAACACCACCCTGTGTTCCGTGCGCAAGTGTGAAGATCCAGAAGGTCCGAACATGGCGTATGAAAAACCTCCGATCATCGAGGATATGGAGATCGCGGAGATCGACGAAGACGCCCTTGGTCTGGACCGTATCTACGACATCACTGACAAGCTGATGGCGGATATGGGACCGGGTGAGAAGATCTTCTACGAGCGTTGCACCGTCTGTCACGGCCCGCGGGAACCCTCGCACTTCAGCCAGCAGCAGTGGAAGGGCATCACCCCGTCCATGTTCCCCCGTGCAGGTCTTGATGAAGACGAAGCGGCGCTGGTCATGGACTACCTGATGAAGAACGCCGCTGACGCAGCGATGTAAGCACCAAACTCTGCGCAGGCGACCGGGACTTTTCCGACCGCCTGCGCGCATTCCACAAAGCTTAATCAAGCAAGAAAGGGCATGTCTCATGCATATGGATCGCACGATTGGTGGCTGTGATTGTGACAGCGTCCTGGCGCTTGGGTCCCTTTTGAGCATTCCCGAAGCAGTTGATTGCGCGCTGCGCCGGGTCACGCCGATTGCGGATGTCGAAGACATCGCAATTGCCGAAGCGGTGGGCCGGATCACGGCCAAACCGGTGTGCGCCCCGATGGCGATGCCGCTTTTTGACAATGCGGCGATGGACGGGTTTGCCTTTTGCCGGTCTGACCTTGAAGGCCGCTGTTGTTTGCCAGTTTCCGGGACTGTTGCCGCCGGGGATGCCCCGCGCGCGCTGCCTGCCGGAACCGCGCTACGGATTTATACCGGGGCACCTGTGCCCGACGGTGCAGACACCGTTGTGATGATCGAGGCCTGTGTCGACAAAACCACCAAGGTTCATCTGAACACGGTTCCCGCCAAGGGCACCAATATTCGCTGTCACGGCAGTGATCAGGCGCAAGGCCAGCAGATTGTACCGGCGTGCACCCGACTGGCGCCGCATCATATCGGCCTGTTGGCGGCGAACGGGATCGACACGGTGTCAGTCGTGCGCCGTCCACGCGTCGCCGTGTTTTCCACCGGGGACGAGGTGTGCAAAGGCGCGTTGAAGCCGGGCCAGATCCCGGATGCCAACCGCCCCTTGTTGCGCGCGCTGTTGCGACAGGCCGGGGCGCAGGTTGTCGACATGGGTATTCTGCCGGACGAGGCTGACGCCACCACACATGCCCTGCGCGGGATGCGCGATCAGGTCGATCTGATTGTCACAACCGGCGCGGTGTCGATGGGCGGCAAGGATCATGTCCAGGCCGCGCTGGTCGCGGCGGGTGGCACGGTTGACGGCTGGCGTGTTGCGCTAAAACCGGGCAAGCCGGTGATGTTCGGGGCGCTGGGCAAGACAGCCTTTACCGGGTTGCCGGGCAACCCTTTTGCCGCCCATGTCGGCTTCCACCTGTTCCTGTTGCCGCAACTTGCCCGCCTGACCGGCGCGACCCCGCGCGCCTTTGCGTCCGAGACCGGAATTTCCGGGTTCGACTGGGACCGCAAACCCGGACGGGCCGAGGTGTTTCCGGTGCGCGTGACGGGCCGGGATACCTATGGACGCCCCGTGCTGGAGCGTCTGGGGCGCAGCGTGTCGGCCACCTTGCTGCCGCTCAGCGAAGCGGACGGGCTGGCCATTGTGCCCGCCGATTGCATCCATGTCACGAACGGAACACCCGTGAAATGGCACCCCTTTTGCCAGACCGGAGCAGAGCAATGATGTATTCCCCCCTTGCCGCCATCCCGTTCGAAAGCGCCGACATCGACGGGTTTCTTGCGGACGTCGCAAAAAGCGCAGCAGAGCGCGGGTTGCGGGTTCGCGGCGCATTGCAAAGCCGTGGCGTGACCACTGGCGCGTGCCACTGCGCGGACATGGATCTGACCACGCTGTCGTCAAACCGGACGTTTCGCATTTCCCAGCCTTTGGGCAATGGATCGCATGGCTGTCGCCTGCATCCCGGTGCTTTGGCGGAGTGTTCGGCCTTTATCGCGCAAGAGCTTGAAGGCGGCGCGGATCTATTGATCCTCAACCGCTTTGGCCGGGGCGAAAGCGAAGGGCGCGGATTTCGGGATCTGATTGGCACCGCAATCGCGCTGGGCGTTCCGGTCCTGACCGCCGTGCGCCCGATCTATGCCGAGGCCTGGGCTGCGTTTGGCGACGGGATCGCCTGTGATCTGCCGATGGACCAATCGGTGGTTTTGGACTGGATACTGGCACAACAGGAGCAGACCCATGCCGCTTGACGCATCGACACTGAAATCGCCATTGGTCGACAGTTTCGGGCGCTGCGTCAGCTATTTGCGCCTGTCGGTGACGGATCGCTGCGACCTGCGCTGTACGTACTGCATGGCGGAAAAGATGGTGTTCCTGCCCAAGCGCGATGTGCTGAGCCTTGAGGAACTGGCACGGTTAAGCGGCGTGTTTGTCCGCCAGGGTGTGCGCAAACTGCGGTTGACCGGGGGCGAGCCTCTGGTCCGGCGGGACGTGATGGATCTGTTCCGTGACCTGTCCCGGCACTTGCGCACAGGGATGCTGGATGAACTCACGCTAACCACCAACGGCACCCAGCTTGCCCGGCATGCCGAAGCGCTGGCAGGGTGTGGTGTGCGGCGGGTGAACGTATCGCTGGATACGCTGGACCCGGTCCGCTATCGCGCGGTGACACGGCTTGGCGATATCAAGGCTGTTCTGAGCGGCATCGACGCAGCGTTGGACGCGGGGCTGAAGGTCAAGCTGAACGCCGTGGCCAGCCGTGGCGCGTTCCAGGATGAAGTTGATGACTTGATCGCGTTTGCCCATGCGCGTGGCATGGACCTGACCCTGATCGAGGAAATGCCGCTGGGTGAAACCGGGCAGGACCGCAGCGAAACCGCGTTGTCTTTGCGGGATGTGCAGTCTGATTTGTCGAAGCGCTGGACGCTGCGCCCGCATCATCGCAGCACAGGCGGGCCTGCGCGGTTTATGCAGGTTGCCGAAACCGGCGGGTTGATCGGGTTCATCCAGCCGATGTCGTGCAATTTCTGTGCGCTGTGCAACCGGGTCCGCGTGAGCTGTACCGGGCGGCTGTATACCTGCATGGGTGATGAAGGATCGGTCGATCTGCGCGCGCCTTTGCGTCATTCGGATGCGGCAACCCTTGCTGCCATCCAGACAGCTTTACGCGCCAAGCCCGAACGCCACCGGTTCGATGCAGCCAATATGGCAACGCCCGCCGTTACGCGACACATGTCGACGCTGGGCGGATAGTCTGACCCGAACTGTGCCCGCATTGCATGGCGAAGCGGGACCGTGTCTTCTGATGAAACATCACAAAAGGAACGAACACATGAGCAAGACCCTTCCCGGTGCAGCCGGTGATCTGGCGGAAACATATCCTTCGGTCTGGTCCGCCTATTCGGATCTTGGCGAAGCCACGGCAAAGGCCGGCGGTCTGACAGAGCGGGAACGCCGTCTGGTCAAGCTGGCGCTGTCTATCGGTGCCGCGTCGGAAGGAGCGGTGCATTCGCATGCGCGGCGCGGTGTGGCCGAGGGCATTCCAACCAACGATCTTCAACAAGTGGCATTGCTTGCCATTGGTCCGCTTGGCTTTCCGCGCGCGGTGGCGGCAGGTACGTGGATTTCAGATATCACGGACGCTGAATAAGCGAGAATTTCATATTTAACCTGAATATTATGAATTTCTCTAATAGGGCTGCAATGGATACATAGGCGGCGGCACATATCGAAGGAGCCGTCATGTCTGTATCCGAGAAAAGCACTGCCCGCGCGCTTGCCGCATCTGCCCAGGAGTGCATCGTGATCATGGACGGTGCCATGGGCACGATGATCCAGAGCCTGAACCTGACCGAAGAGGATTATGCAGGTCGCGGGTCGGGTACGGCTTGCGTGCATCCAACAGACCATCCGCAGAAGGGGAACAATGACCTGCTGACGCTGACGCAACCGCAGGCGATTGAGCAGATCCATTACGACTTTGCCTTGGCTGGTGCGGATATTGTCGAGACAAACACGTTTTCGTCGACCTCGATTGCGCAGGCAGATTACGGCTTGGAAGCGGCGGTGTTCGATCTTAACGAACAGGCGGCGCGCACCGCGCGACGGGCGTTGGACCGGGCGACCCAGGCCGACGGCAAACCCCGCTTTGTGGCAGGCGCGGTCGGGCCGACAAACCGCACCGCATCGTTGTCGCCGGATGTGAGCGATCCCGGTTTCCGGGCGGTGACGTTTGATGACTTGCGCAGCGCCTATGGAGAACAGATTCGCGGGTTGATCGCCGGTGGCGCGGACCTGATCCTGATCGAGACGATCTTTGATACGCTGAACGCCAAGGCGGCGATTTTTGCCAGTTTCGAAGCGTTTGCTGCCACAGGCACGCATTTGCCGATCATGATCTCCGGGACCATCACCGATGCGTCCGGGCGCACATTGTCGGGGCAGACCCCCACCGCGTTCTGGCATTCGGTGGCCCATGCGCGGCCGTTCTCCGTGGGGTTGAACTGTGCGCTTGGGGCCAGCGCCATGCGTCCGCATATGGCCGAAATTGCCGCCGTTGCCGATACGCTGACCTGCGCCTACCCGAATGCCGGGCTGCCCAATGCCTTTGGTCAGTATGACGAAGGCCCGGACGACACCGCCCGACAACTGGCCGAATTTGCCAAGGAAGGCCTGTTGAACGTGGTCGGCGGGTGCTGTGGCACCACGCCGGACCATATCCGCGCCATTGCCGAGGCGGTTGCCCCCTTCGCGCCGCGCCAGATCCGACAGGAGCAAGCCGCATGAGCCGTTATCTTCGCCTTTCCGGCCTTGAGCCGTTCGTCCTGACCCCGGACATTCCGTTTGTGAATGTCGGGGAGCGGACGAATGTCACCGGGTCTGCCAAGTTCCGCAAGCTGATCACCAATCGCGACTATACCGCCGCGCTGGATGTGGCGCGCGATCAGGTCGAGAACGGTGCGCAGATCATCGATGTGAACATGGATGAGGGTCTCATCGATTCGAAACAGGCGATGATTGATTTTCTCAACCTCATCGCGTCTGAGCCGGATATCGCGCGTGTCCCCATCATGATCGACAGTTCCAAGTGGGACGTGATCGAGGCAGGTCTGCAATGTGTGCAGGGCAAGTCGGTCGTCAACTCGATCTCCATGAAAGAGGGCGAAGACGAGTTCCGCCGCCACGCCCGGTTGTGCCTGGCCTACGGGGCTGCCGTGGTGGTCATGGCGTTCGACGAACAGGGGCAGGCCGACACCGCAGCGCGCAAGACCGAAATTTGCGCGCGGGCCTATCGTATTCTGGTGGATGAGGTCGGTTTCCCGCCCGAGGACATCATCTTTGACCCCAACATCTTTGCTGTCGCCACAGGGATCGAAGAGCACAACAATTACGGTGTTGATTTCATCGAAGCGACCCGCTGGATCAGGGCCAACCTGCCGCATGCGCATGTGTCGGGAGGGGTGTCGAACCTGTCTTTTTCGTTCCGGGGCAACGAAACCGTCCGCGAGGCGATGCATGCGGTGTTCCTCTACCATGCTATTCAGGCGGGAATGGATATGGGGATCGTCAATGCGGGTCAGCTGGCGGTCTATGACCAGATTGATCCCGAGCTGCGCGACGCCTGTGAAGACGTCGTCCTGAACCGCCGCGACGATGCGACGGAGCGGATGCTGGAGCTGGCCGAACGGTATCGCGGAGGCGCGCGCGAGGAAAAGGTCCGCGATCTGGCGTGGCGTGAGTGGTCGATCGAAAAACGGCTGGAGCATGCGCTGGTCAACGGCATCACCGAATTCATTGATGCGGACACTGAGGAGGCACGCCTGCAGGCCGAGCGCCCGCTGCATGTGATCGAAGGCCCGTTGATGGCCGGTATGAACGTGGTTGGTGACCTGTTTGGTGCAGGCAAGATGTTCCTGCCGCAGGTGGTCAAATCCGCCCGCGTGATGAAGCAGGCGGTGGCGGTTCTGTTGCCCTACATGGAAGAGGAAAAGCGCCTGAACGGCGGGGATGGACGCGAAGCGGCTGGCAAAGTGCTGATGGCGACCGTCAAAGGCGACGTGCATGATATCGGTAAAAACATCGTGGGTGTCGTGCTGGCCTGCAACAATTACGAGATCATCGACCTTGGCGTGATGGTGCCGCCGCAGAAGATTCTTGAAGTGGCGAAGGCCGAGAATGTCGACGTGATCGGGTTGTCCGGCCTGATCACGCCGAGCCTTGACGAAATGGTGCATCTGGCTTCTGAACTGGAGCGGGAAGGCTATGACATCCCGTTGCTGATCGGGGGTGCAACAACCTCCAAGGTTCATACAGCGGTGAAAATCGCACCGCGCTATACCAAGAACCAGGCGATCCATGTGCTGGATGCCAGCCGTGCGGTGGGCGTGGTCAGCCAGCTTTTGAACCCCGACACGCGTGACGATTACATCGCGGGAATCCGGGAAGACTACGTGACGGTGACAGAGCGTCATGAACGGTCAGAACGGGCGAAAGAACGGGTGCCGTTGAATGTTGCGCGCGCGAACGCGGTGCAGATTGACTGGAGCGATTACACCGTTCCCGCGCCCACATTCACCGGAACGTGGGTGATCGACGATTGGGATCTGGCGGAAATCGCCAAATATATCGACTGGACCCCGTTCTTCCGCACCTGGGAATTGAAGGGCGTCTATCCGAAGATTCTTGAGGATGCCCATCAGGGTGAAGCGGCGCGCGCGTTGTTTGCTGATGCTCAGGAGATGCTTGACCGGATCATTTCGGAAAAATGGTTTGGACCACGGGCTGTGGTGGGTTTCTGGCCTGCCAATGCGGATGGCGATGATATTCGGCTGTTTACGGGGGAGGATCGGTCAGAGCCTTTGGCCACCTTGCACACTCTGCGCCAGCAACATGCCAAGCGGAAAGGGCGACCGAACGTGGCGCTGTCTGATTTCGTGGCACCAAAGGGGATTGCCGATTACGTCGGCGGGTTTGTTGTGACCGCAGGGCCGGAAGAGCAGGCGCTAGCGAAGCAGTTTGAAGACGCCAATGACAGCTATTCCGCCATTCTGGTCAAGGCGTTGGCCGACCGGTTTGCCGAAGCCATGGCCGAGATGCTGCATCAACGGGTACGCCGCGAGATTTGGCCCTATGCGCCGGAAGAAAGCTATGCGCCTGAAGACCTGATCGGGGAACCCTATCGCGGCATTCGCCCGGCACCGGGATACCCCGCGCAGCCGGATCATACCGAGAAAGTCACCCTGTTCCGCCTTCTGGATGCCGAGGCGAACACCGGGGTCGAACTGACCGAGAGTATGGCCATGTGGCCGGGATCGTCGGTGTCGGGCCTCTATATCGGCCACCCCGAAGCGTATTACTTTGGCGTTGCCAAGGTGGAGCGGGATCAGGTTCAGGATTACGCGGCGCGCAAGGGAATGGATCTGGACGAGGCCGAACGCTGGCTTGCGCCGATCCTGAACTACACACCGCAGGCGGTGTCGGCCTTTGCAGCGGAGTAAAGCGTGACGAGTCCTAGCGTTCCGAGAAGGCCCATTCTGCGAAGGTGTTGACCTGTTCGCGAACCGACATCGGCGTGCGTTTGGATTTGATGAGGTAATAATCATGCCCATAAGGCATCCGGTGATCGGACAACTGAATCAGGGCGCCCGAATCCAGATCCGGTTTGATCATCGCAATCGGGCACAGGGCCACGCCTTGTGCCGATAAGGCCGCTGCTCTGAGCAGGTTGAAGTCTTCGTAGGTTGTGCCGGTCAGCGGGGTCGGGGCCTCTTCGCCGCAATGGGCGAACCAGCGTTCCCAACCCGTGTGATCGCCGTCATGCAACAACCCCAGCGCGCGGAGGTCAGCGGGGCGTTTGGGACGGTCCGCATCGGGGTCCAGAAGCGCCGGGCTGCAGACTGGAAGGCTGTCACCGCTGAGGAAATACGCGGCATCGAAATCCGGGCCTTTCGGGGGGCTTGGGGAAAAGCTGAAGGCGAGATGCACATCCGAGAAATTGATCTCGTAGCCGTGAATGGCATAGACGATGCGCGTTTCGATTTCGGGATGAGCCTGTTTGAACCTTGCCAGACGCGGAATGAGCCAGCACATGGCAACCGACGGGATCGTGGCCACCACCAGTTCCTTGCGACCGTTGTCCGAACGCGCGCGGTGACAGGCGGCGTCGATTTCCGCCAGCGACAAAGACAGGGAATTGGCCAGTTCCTGTGCATGGGGCAGCAGCGTTGCGCGGTTGCCTTCGCGGTGAAACAGCGGCGCGTCCAGCCATGATTCGAAGTTCTTGACCTGATGGCTGATCGCTGACTGCGTGACAAAAAGAGCGTCCGCCGCAGCCTTGAATGAGCCCAGTCTTGCCACGGCTTCGAACGCGCGCAGCGCGTTTAGCGGAGGTAACGCCATGATATTCCTGCAGCATGAGAAAATCTAATCATATGCTGAAATAACATCGTTTGACGAATTCGCGCAATAGGCGCTGTTTGCGGCCAGAACGAACCGCTTGGGTTCAGATCGAAAACTGGAGGATTTTCATGGAACGCGAACGTCTACAAAACTACGTCGGCAACGGCGACAAGGCCCCCGGCACCTTCTCTGATGCCGAAATGCAGCGCCGTCTTGATGGCATCCGCGCCCATATGGCAAAGGAAGGCATTGATGCAGCCCTGTTCACCAGTTATCACTGTGTGAATTACTATTCCGATTTCATCTATTGCCAGTTCGGTCGTCGCTACGGCTTTCTGATCGATCACGACATCGCGACCTCCATCAGCGCGGGCATTGACGGCGGTCAGCCTTGGCGCCGGACATTCGGTGGCAAGAACGTCACCTACACCGATTGGCAGAAAGACAATTATTTTCATGCCATCCGCACCCTGCTGCCAACCGGCGCAAAGCGGATCGGTGTCGAATTCGACCACATCAACCTCGACACGATGGCGTTGCTGAAGTCCGAATTCCCGCAGATCGAATTCGTTGACATCGCAGCGGCGTCCATGCGCCTGCGGATGATCAAATCTGCAGAAGAAATCGCACACACGGAAAAGATGACCCGCATCGCCGATATCGGTGGCGCGGCCTGTGTTGAAGCGACTGCTGTCGGTGTGCCAGAGCACGAAGTGGCCCTGCATTCCACCGCCACAATGATCCGCGAGATTGCCAAGGTCTGGCCCAATGCCGAGTTGCTGGACACCTGGACCTGGTTCCAGTCCGGCGTGAACACAGACGGCGCGCATAACCCTGTCACCAGCCGCAAGATCCAGCACGGCGATATCCTGTCGCTGAACTGCTTCCCGATGGTTGCGGGCTACTACGTTGCGCTTGAGCGGACGATGTTTGCCGAGCACGCAAGCGATGCGCATATCAAGATGTGGGAACTGAACTGCAAGGTGCATGATCGCGGCAAGGAACTGCTTGTGCCGGGCAACAAGTGCTCTGACATCGCGAAAGAACTCAACGAGATCTACGCCGAGGCAGATCTGCTGCAATACCGCAGCTTTGGCTACGGTCACTCCTTCGGTGTGCTGAGCCACTACTACGGTCGCGAGGCAGGTCTTGAGCTGCGCGAAGATTGCGACACCGTGCTTGAAAAAGGCATGGTTGTGTCGATGGAGCCAATGATCACCATCCCGGAAAACATGCCGGGCGCAGGTGGATACCGCGAGCACGACATCCTCGTCATCGAGGAAGAGGGCAACCGCAACATCACAGGCTTCCCGTATGGTCCGGATCACCTGATCGTCAAAGCGAACGCCAAGGCTGCCTGATCCAGTATTTCGCGCCCCGGTTCGTGTCGGACCGGGGCGTTTTTTTATCCTGAAACATCACAAAGGAGGAGGCGCACATGTTTGTGGAGTCCTGGGTTCTTGATTGGTTTTTCATTCTGAGCATCGCCACCGTCGCCCTTGCCCTTGGGGCCTGGCTGCTGGACCGCGTTCGCAAGGACGACTGATCCCCTGATCCGCGTCGCGGAGGATGCGGCGCAATCTACACTATCTTTGGAGGAGAGCATCATGGAGAGCATTCCATGGATCAACTGGCTGATCATGGGCGCGTCCTTTGTCGCGCTGATCTGGCTTGGTTGGAAATCAAGCAAAATCGTACATTCCAACAATGACGACGAAAGCGGCTTTCTTGTTGCCGGTCGGTCGCTTGGACCGTTTGTCGGGGCCGCGACAATTGTGGCAACGGGCTATTCCGGATGGGGATTCATGGGGTCTCCCGGTGTCGCCTATGAATTCGGCGCAATCGAAATTCTGGGCAACTTCATGTTCGCCCCGGCGATGGTGATTGCCGTTTTGTTTTTTGCAAAATTCCTGTCGCGCCGTGCGGCTGACATGGGCAGCAACACGATCCCGGAATATGCCGCGAACCTGCATGGCAATGGCGGGCTTGCCCGCTTGGTGCAGGGTGTCGCCGCGATTGTGACGATTGTGCTGTTGCTGGTGTTCCTGACCAGCCAGATCAAGGCGGTTGGTATTCTGGCCGCTGGGTGGCTGGATCTGCCACAGGTCTGGGGCGCTACCTTGATGATTTCGATCATCATCCTGTACACCGTTCTGGGCGGTTTGACGGCGGTTGCGTGGACGGACACGCTGATGCTGATGGGCATGCTGGTCGCGGCCGTGATCGTGTGTGTGCAGATGTTCAGCGACATCCCCCTGACGCAGATGATTTCGCAGCTAAACGCGATTGATCCCAACCTGGTGAATCCGGTCACCTCTGACCCGTATGGTCAGGCCAAGGGGGCGGTGTACCTTGTGTTGCCCTACGCGTTTATGTTCTCGGCGGTTCTGCCTTACATGGCGGTGCGGTTCCTTGCATTCCGGGCGGACGTGAAGTTTTCGACTGTTGCGCTCTATGTTGCGCCGTTTGCCTGCATCCTGTCGCTGATCCCGATCGTTGGCCGTTACATGCGGATCAAGATGCCCGAACTGGCCGAAGCGGATCAGGCGATGCCGGTCTATCTTGAGACCTTCCTGCACCCGATCCTTGGTGGCTTCATCACGCTCTGCATCCTGTTCGCCATGCAGTCGACCGCAAACTCGCTGCTGCACACGGTTGCGTCCGCAGCATCGCATGACCTGCGCCGCGCGCTGTTCCCGGGGCATGAAAACGCAAAAACCGTGTTGTTCATCAACCGTTCGGCGGTTGTGGTCTTTGGCCTCGTCGGGTTGCTGATGATGATCTACGCACCGCCCTTCTTCCTGTCGTGGCTTGGCATTCTGGGCACAGGCACTTTGCTGGCGGCGCTGGTTGGACCGATCTTTGTCTCGGCAGTCTGGCGCGGCAACGGCTATGGCGCGTTGGCGGCCATGGTTGGCGGGTTCTGCACCTCGGGATACCTGCTGATCTGGGGGGACGCTGGCTGGGTTGTTGGCCCGCTGGTCGGATGTGCGGTTTCGACAGCCCTGTATGTCGGTGTCAGCATCCTGACATTCGGTCTGGACAAGCGCGTCGCATCGGCCTGATCAAGGCGCGGAAAAAAGCTGAGAGGGCAGGTCGGTGGATCTGTCCTTTTTTGTGCGTTGATGGTCGTGTCAGATGGGTTTTTCCCGAAGCGCCCAAAACGCGAACAGCGGTTCGTCGCACGAACGCATCGAGTGTATGATGTTGTAAACATTATAAAACGTATCGCCTGCTTCAACATCGACCCAAGCGTTGTGGCCTTGGCGAAAGCCGCCTTTGCTCATCACGAGATAGGTTTCTTCGGGCGTGTGCCGGTGATCTGGGTACTGAACATGCGGGGCCAGTAGCGATGCGCCCAGCCACACATCTGTGCGGTCTTCCAATCCACCGGGTCCGACCAGCAAAACGTTGGCATGGCCGTCTTCGAAACTGTCGCTTGCGCCGGTACGGCTGCCGACGCGACGACGCCATTCCAGACGGGGTTCGAGCGCCATGAAATCGGTCATCACTTGACGCAGGGATGGGTCGTCAAAACGCTGTGGTTCGGCAAGCGGAGCAAGATGGGTGCAGACGGGCAATCGACCGGGGGTCTGGTTTGATTGCGGTGCGGGGGATTTCAGGCAGTTAAAGACAATCCGGACCGCCGTTTCATGAAGGTCGGGGCGTGGACGCGCAAGATAGGCGCGTTCAATCGAATTCAGAAAGCGCTGCAAGGCGGGGTTGCGGGGCGTCATGAAAGCTCCTGTTCAGGCGTGACCGGCATGTCCCGCATCAAAGCTCAAATTCGGTGGAACGACCAGCCGTCTCGGCCCATCTTTCGCGCCAGACCTCGGGTGTGCTGCCATTGGCGGATTTGAACACCTTGATGAAATGCGACACGTCCGAGAACCCGGTGTCCTGTGCAATTTGCGTGATGCTGTGGGTGGTGCGCTGCAACAGCCGTTCCGCATGGGCGAGGCGGATTTTGCGCCCGGCCTCAAACGGGGTCATCGACAGCGCCGCTGCGAAGCGCCGTTCAAGGGTTCGCGGGCTGACATTCAGTTTTTCGGCAAGCTCTGGCGCAGAAGGCGGCGACGACAGCGATTGCTGGAACAGCAACAGCGCGCGGCGCACGATCTTGTCATTGGTGGTCAGATCCATCGGCATGCCGGGTTGCGGTTGATCGGCTTTCATCGCTTCGTCGATCATCATGATCGACAGGCTTTTGCGGGCCGCATCGCTGCTGATGTGCCGGTCCACAAGAAAGGCGGCCAAATGGGCGGAACTGGTCCCGCCGGAGCAGGTCAGGCGATCCCGATCAACCACAAAGATCTGGTCCGATACCGGGGCGAGACCGTCAAATTGTTCTAGGAAATCGTTGTGGTGAAACCAGCTGACGCAACACCGATACCCGTTCAGCAACCCGGCGCTGTGCAAGACAAACGACCCGGTGCAGACACCGACCAGCGGCACCCCGGCTTTGGCGGCGCGTTGCAGAAAGGCGATATAGGCGGGTTCGACCTGTTCCAGTTTGCTCATCAACCCGCCGATCACCACAATGTAGTCGAACCGAGTCGGGTCCCCCAGGCGTTCTTCGGGCTGAACACCGATCCCGCTTGACGACGTGACGGTGCTCATGTCGGACGAGATCACGCGCCAGTTGCACAGGATCGGCCGCGACCGGTCCCCTTCGTCAGAGGCAAGGCGCAGAACATCCACGAAATTTGCGAAGGCACAGATGGTAAACCTGCGGGTCAGGATGAATCCGACCCGCAAGCGCAAGCGGGTTTTTGCCGGGCTGGAATCACGTTCACTCATGACGAGATCATAATGCAAGAATGACGGAATTATACAGTCCGGAATAGGTGGGCCACCTATAAGTGCGGGAACTTCCGAATCTTCCGCTCTGAAAGGCTTTGCCATGACTCATTTCTCTGCGATGTCGCTGCTGAAAAATGCGCTTACCGGCCATAAACAATGGCCCGAGCAATGGCCGGATTCCCAGCCCAAGGACGAATACGACGTGATCATCGTCGGCGCGGGCGGTCACGGGCTTGGCGCGGCGTACTACCTTGCCAAAGAGCACGGCATCACCAACGTGGCGGTCATCGAAAAAGGCTGGTTGGGCGGTGGCAACACCGGGCGGAACACCACGATCATTCGGTCCAACTATCTGTACGACGAAAGCGCCAAGCTGTTCGATCACGCGCTGGACCTGTGGGACAACCTGTCGACCGAGCTGAACTACAACGTGATGTACTCCAAGCGCGGCGTGATGATGCTGGCGCATAACGTGCATGACGTGCAATCTTTCCAGCGCCACATCCATGCCAACCGGTTGAACGGTGTCGACAACCGCTGGCTGACGGCAAAGGAAGCCAAGGAATTCTGTCCGCCACTGAACATTTCGCCCGACGCGCGCTACCCGGTGATGGGCGCGGCGTTGCAGCAGCGTGCGGGCACGGCACGTCACGACGCGGTGGCCTGGGGCTACGCGCGCGCCGCGGCAAAGCGCGGTGTGGACATCATCCAGAACTGCCCGGTGATCGCGATCCGTCGCGGTGCTGATGGGTCCGTTGAGGGTGTTGATACCGCCAAGGGCTTTATCAAGGCCAAGAAAGTCGCGGTCTCTGCCGCCGGTCACACATCGGTCGTCATGGATAGCGCGGGCGTGCGGATGCCGCTGGAAAGCTACCCGCTTCAGGCGCTGGTGTCAGAGCCGATCAAGCCGGTCTTCCCCTGCGTTGTGATGTCGAACACCGTGCACGCCTATATCAGCCAGTCCGACAAGGGCGAGCTGGTGATCGGCTCGGGCACAGACCAGTACACCAGCTATTCGCAGCGCGGTGGCCTGCCGTTGATCGAGCACACGGTTGCGGCGATTTGCGAGGTGTTCCCGATCTTCAACCGCATGCGGATGCTGCGCAAATGGGGCGGGATCGTCGATGTGACGCCCGACCGTTCGGCCATTCTGGGCAAGACCCCGGTCAAGGGTCTCTACGTCAACTGCGGCTGGGGCACCGGCGGGTTCAAGGCAACACCGGGGGCGGCGCATACGCTGGCCTGGACCGTGGCCAAGGACGAGCCGCACCCGATCAACGCACCGTTCACGCTTGAGCGTTTCACCACCGGCCGTCTGATCGACGAAGCCGCTGCCGCTGCTGTGGCACACTAAGGGAGGATACCCGATGCTTTTGATTCACTGCCCCTATTGCGACGACACACTTCCCGAACTCGAATTTGCCTATGCCGGTGAAGCGCATATCGACCGTCCCGCCGATCCGTCCAAGCTGACCGACGAGGAATGGCGCGATTTCCTGTTCATCCGCACCAACGTCAAAGGTGTGCACGCCGAACGCTGGCGGCACATCAACGGCTGCGGGCGCTTTTTCAACGCGCTGCGCGACACGGTCAGTGACCGTTTCCTGACCACCTACAAGGCAGGCGAGGCCCGCCCTGACATGCAAACCCTGGAGGCCGCAGAATGACCGAGTATCGCGTAGAAGGCCGGGGCCGCGTCAATCGCGCCAAGCCGGTCAAGTTCACATTTGACGACAAGACTTACGAGGGGTTTGAGGGCGACACGGTTGCGTCGGCTTTGCTGGCCAATGGTGAGCACCTCATGGGGCGTAGCTTTAAGTACCACCGCCCGCGCGGCGTGGTCACGGCAAGCTCGGAAGAGCCCAACGCGCTGATCGGGACAACCCGTGGCGGTGGAAAAGGCCGGTTTGAGCCGAACACCCGTGCGACGATGCAAGAGATCTACGCAGGTCTGAAGACCGAGAGCCAGAACAAGTGGCCCAGCCTGAAGTTCGATCTGGGCGCGATCAATGACCGCCTCTACATGCTTTTCTCGGCCGGGTTCTACTACAAGACCTTCATGTGGCCCCGCAGCTTCTGGGACTCGGTTTATGAGCCGTTCATCCGCAAAGCCGCGGGTCTTGGGAAAGCGCCGACAGAGGTCGATCCGGATCATTATGCCAGTCGTTACCTGCATTGTGACGTGCTCGTCGTCGGCTCTGGCCCGTCGGGCATTGCCGCAGCACTGACCGCTGGTCGCGCGGGATCAAAGGTTGTGCTGGTTGACGAAAACTCCGAGATGGGTGGCACGCTCCTTTCCGAGCCGTCAGTTTCCATCGACGGTCAGCCTGCCTGGGAATGGCTTGAAGGGGCGATGGCCGAACTGGACCGGATGCCAAACGTGACGCGCATGACGCGGACCACGGCAATGGGGTATTACCACCAGAACATGATTGGTCTGGTGCAAAAGCTGACCGACCACATGGCGGATGTGCCCGAAGGCGCGCCGCGTGAACGGATGTGGCGGGTGCGGGCCAAAGAGGTTGTGCTGGCACAGGGTGCCATCGAGCGTCCGATGGTGTTTGACGGCAACGACACACCCGGCATCATGATGGCCGGGGCCGCGCAGACCTTCCTCAACCGATTTGGCGTGTTGGTCGGCAAGAAGCCTGTTGTCCTGACCAGCCATGACAGCGCGTGGTACAGCGCGTTTGATATGGCCGATGCAGGTGCAAAGGTTGTCGCGATTGTCGACACGCGTGAGACCGTGTCTCAGGCGTTGCTCGACGAAGCGAATGCGCGCGGAATCAAGACCTATCTCAGCTACACCGCGACCGGCACCAAGGGCCGCCTGCGGGTCAGCGCGCTGCGCGTGAACCCTGTTCGCAACGGCAAGGTTGGCTCCGCCCATCTGCTGTTCTGTGACGCCGTGCTGGTGTGCGGTGGCTGGACGCCGTCGCTGCACCTCTTCTCGCACACCAAGGGGTCGCTGCACTGGGATGAAGAGGCGAAGGTGTATCTGCCCGGTCACAAAACCGAAGACGTGCATATCGCAGGTGCGGGGCGCGGGCTTTGGGGCATTGCTGCTGCACTTGAAGACGGCACCAAGGCCGGAACCGACGCAGTCAAATCGCTGGGCGGCAACGCGGGTGTTGCGACCTACGAGGTTGCAGACGACCGCACCGGCACCGGCATCACTCAAAAGGAACTGCCGACAGATCGCAGCGCGGGCAAAGCCAAGGCGTTTGTCGATTTCCAGAACGACGTGACCGCCAAGGACATTCGTCTGGCCGTGCGCGAGGGCATGAAGTCCATCGAACACGTCAAGCGGTATACCACCAACGGCATGGCGACCGATCAGGGCAAGCTGTCCAATATGAACGGCCTGACAATTGCGTCCGACGCGCTTGGCAAAGAGGCGCCGCAGGTGGGTCTGACCACGTTCCGTCCGCCCTACACGCCGACAACCTTTGGGGCCTTCGCAGGCTACCACAAGGGCAAGCACTTTGAAGTGACGCGCAAGACGCCCATCGACAGCTGGGCCGAAGAGCACGGCGCAGAGTTCGAGCCGGTCGCGCTCTGGCGGCGGGCGTGGTACTTCCCCATGGCAGGCGAAGACATGCACAAAGCCGTTGCCCGCGAATGCAAGGCGACCCGCGAAAGCCTTGGCATCTTTGATGCCTCCACGCTGGGCAAAATCGAGGTCTCTGGCCCCGACGCGACCGAATTCATGAACCGGATGTACACCAACCCCTGGACCAAGCTGGGAGTGGGCCGCGCCCGCTATGGCCTGCTTCTTGGTGAAGAAGGGTTCATCCGTGACGACGGCGTCATTGGCCGGATGCGCGATGATCTGTTCCATGTGACCACCACAACCGGCGGTGCCGCGCGTGTGCTGAACATGATGGAGGATTACCTGCAGACGGAATGGCCCGACCTCAAGGTCTGGCTGACCTCGACCACCGAGGAATGGGCGACAATCGCGCTCAACGGTCCAAACGCGCGCAAAGTGCTTGCGCCATTTGTCGAGGGCATCGATATTTCCGACGAGGCGTTCCCGCATATGTCCGTGCGCGAATGCACCGTCGCGGGCTTCCCGTCTCGGTTGTTCCGGATCAGCTTTACCGGCGAGTTGGGCTTTGAAATCAACGTGCCCGCCCGCCACGGTAAAGAGCTTTGGGAAAAGCTGTGGGCTGAGGGTCAGAAATACGACATCTGTCCCTATGGCACCGAGACCATGCACGTGTTGCGCGCCGAAAAGGGCTTTATCATCGTGGGTCAGGATACCGATGGCACAGTCACGCCGCAGGATGCGGGTATTGGCTGGGCCATTGGCAAGAAGAAGCCTGATTTCGTTGGCAAACGCTCGCTGGACCGCCCTGACATCGTGGCCCCGAACCGCAAGCAGTTGGTCGGCCTTCTGACAGAAGACCCCAAGACCGTGCTGACCGAGGGTGCGCAGATTGTGGCGGATCCCAAGCAGGCCAAGCCGATGAAGATGATCGGGCACGTGACCTCGTCTTATTGGTCGGAGTCGTTGGGCCGGTCCATTGCGATGGCCGTGGTCGAAGGCGGGTTCGACCGGATGGATGACACGCTGCACATCCCGACCGAAAATGGTGATGCCGTCCCGGCCAAAGTCACCTCAACCGTGTTTTATGATCCGGCAGGCGACCGCCTGAAGGTCGAGTGAGGAGGGTAAACCCATGAATGCTCCGGTAACATCTTTCGACACCGTTTCGGTAACGGTTCTGCCGTCCGTGGCCCGGTTCAACCTGCGCATTGCGCCTGCCGATTTGTCGGTGGCCTCTGCCGCCTTCGGACTGACGCTGCCCACCAAGATCGGTCAGGGCGCTCAGAGCGGGGATCGTGCCGCCTATTGCATCGGGCCCGACGAATGGCTGTTGCACGCGGCCGAAGCCGACCAGCAGGCGATTGTCTCGGCGTTTGCCGCCGTGCGCGCCGATACGGCCCATAGCCTTGTTGTGATCTCGGACCGGGAAATGACCATTGGGATCGACGGCCCAGACGCGCTTGCGCTGTTGTCGGTTGGATGCCCGATTGATCTGTCGCGTCTGCCCATCGGCGGAGCAAAGCGCACGGTGTTTGACTATGCACAGGTCATGCTGATCCGGGACGCGGAAGATGCGTTCCGAGTTGAGGTCTGGCGGTCTTACTTCCCGCATGTCCACGGCCTTCTGGAAATCGCCGCGCGCGAATTGACTGTCGGCCTCTAACCTTCGTTCACGCTCATGTTGAAACGCGCCCCGAACTCGGGGCGCGATCCTCTTGCTACGTCTGAAAGGACTATCCCAATGCTCAAGACACTGAACACCACCCGCATTTCCGACACCGCGATTGCGGATGCCGTTAGCCTCGAACTGGACCGCCAGCAGAACCAGATCGAATTGATCGCGTCTGAAAACATCGTGAGCGCGGACGTGATGCGCGCGCAAGGCTCTGTTCTGACCAACAAATACGCCGAAGGCTATCCGGGTCGTCGCTACTATGGCGGGTGCGAGCACG
Source organism: Marivita sp. S6314 (assembly GCF_023015985.1). GTDB lineage: Bacteria > Pseudomonadota > Alphaproteobacteria > Rhodobacterales > Rhodobacteraceae > Marivita. Next base: position 177,829 of record NZ_JALKAO010000006.1, on the reverse strand, counting down.
TGGATACGGTTGAACAGATCGCCATCGACCGCCTGAAAGAGCTGTTTGGTGCGGGCTTTGCCAATGTGCAGCCGCATTCCGGTGCTCAGGCCAACCAAGCGGTGTTCCTTGCCCTGCTTCAGCCAGGTGACCGGATCATGGGTCTGGACCTCGCGCATGGCGGACACCTCACGCATGGCTCACCCGTCACGATGTCGGGAAAGTGGTTCGATGTTGTCAGCTATGAAGTGTCCGAGGACGATCACCTGATCGACATGGACAACGTGCGCAAGGTTGCGCTTGAGACCAAGCCTAAGCTGATCGTTGCAGGTGCATCCGCCTATCCGCGCCACATGGATTTCGCCGCGTTCCGCGCGATTGCCGACGAAGTGGGCGCGTACCTGATGGTCGACATGGCGCATTACGCAGGCCTGATTGCGGCGGGTGAATATCCTGACCCGGTGCCGCATGCGCATGTTGTGACTTCGACCACCCACAAAACCCTGCGCGGTCCGCGCGGCGGCATCATCCTGACCAATGACGAAGCACTAGCCAAGAAGTTTAACTCTGCCGTGTTCCCCGGCAATCAGGGCGGCCCGCTGATGCACGTCATCGCGGCCAAAGCTGTTGCGTTCGGCGAAGCGCTGGAGCCGTCGTTCAAGCAATACGCCAAGGACGTGATTGCAAACGCGCGCGCGCTGTCCGAAGTGCTGGTCGAAGGTGGTCTGGGCGTCGTGTCCGGTGGCACCGATTGCCACATGGTTCTGGTCGATCTGCGCCCCAAGGGTGTGACCGGCAAGGTGGCGGAAATCGCGCTCGAACGGGCAGGGCTGACCTGCAACAAGAACGCCATTCCGTTCGACCCGGAAAAGCCGTTTGTCACCTCGGGCGTACGTTTGGGCACCTCTGCCGGTACAACGCGCGGGTTTGGTGAGGCCGAGTTCCGCAAAGTTGGTGAGCTTGTGCTTCAGGTGATCAACGCACTGGCGATCAATCCTGAGGGCGACGCGGCGGTTGAAGCGGCTGTGTTGGAAGAGGTGAAGGCGCTGTGCGCCGCACACCCGATCTACAGCGACGGCGTGTAAGCCATGTTCCTGTCGGTCTTTGACATCTTCAAGGTCGGCGTCGGTCCCTCTTCGTCGCACACGATGGGGCCGATGACCGCAGCCGCGCGGTTCCTCGATGATCTGCGCGGCGGGGCTGAGAAAATTCCGGGGGCGGGCTCACTGGCCCGCCTCGGGGCGTCCTTGCACGGCTCGCTTGCTTTTACCGGCAAAGGCCATGCAACCGACCGCGCGGTGATCCTTGGGTTAATCGGCTACCTGCCAGCCACGCTTGATCCTGATGCCGCCGAGGAACTGGAAGCAGAGGTCCGCAAGACCAAGCGCATCAGCCCAACGGGGCTTGGCACGCTGGATTTTGATCCCGAGACGGACCTTGTGTTCGACTATGGCCCGCCCTTGCCCGGCCATGCCAATGGTCTGGTGCTGCGCGCCTTTGACGAGCGCGGCAATCCTTACATGACGCAAACCTACTATTCGATTGGTGGCGGGTTCGTTGTGACCGAGGCAGAACTGGAGGCCGAGAAGGCCGCCAAGACCCAGACCCTGCACGCCGAGAAAGAGGCGATGGGGTATCCCTATCTCTTTGGGTCGGCGGCAGAGATGCTGGAGATGGGTCGCGCGTCGGGTAAGAGCATTGCCGAGATGAAGCGTGCGAATGAATGCGCGCATCAGAATATCCAGCCGCGCGAGCTGTCGGCTCAGATTACCAGCGTTTGTGACGTGATGAACGCCTGTATCGACCGTGGCCTGCGCATGGAAGGCATCCTGCCCGGTGGTTTGAGCGTCAAACGCCGTGCGAAAGCGATCCACGAGCAGCTATTGGCCGAACAAGGCAGCAACCTGCGCCAACCGCATGCGGCGAATGATTACCTGTCGGTTTATGCGATGGCTGTGAACGAGGAAAACGCCGCTGGAGGGCGCGTTGTCACGTCGCCCACAAACGGTGCGGCGGGCGTGATGCCGTCGGTGGTGCGATACTACCGCGACCATTGCATCGGAGCCACGGACGAAGGCGTGGAAACCATGATGCTCACCGCGTCCGCGATTGGTGGGCTGATCAAGCACCGCGCGTCGATTTCGGGGGCGGAATGTGGTTGTCAGGCCGAGGTTGGCAGCGCGTCAGCCATGGCGGCGGCAGGGCTTTGCGCAGCGCTTGGCGGCACAAACAAGCAGATCGAGAATGCGGCCGAAATTGCGCTGGAGCATCATCTGGGTATGACCTGCGATCCGGCTGCCGGTCTGGTACAGGTGCCGTGTATCGAACGCAACGGGCTAGGGGCCATCAAGGCGGTTTCAGCGGCGTCATTGGCCCTGCGCGGAGACGGCACCCATTTCATGCCGCTCGACAATTGCATTGAGACGATGCGCCAAACGGGCGAGGACATGAATACCAAGTACAAGGAAACCAGCCTTGGTGGTCTCGCCGTGAATCTGCCCGAGTGTTGAGGTGAAACGCGATCCCGCTTTTGTCAGAAAAGCGGGATCGGTCTTTGTTCCTCGATCGCCTCCATCGAAAAATGCGAGGTGACGGTTTCCAGTTCGATCCCTTCGATCAGACGTTTGTAGACGCGATCATAGCTGGCCATATCCTTGGTCGCGATCTTGAGAAGGTAATCGTATTCACCGCCGATGCGGAAGAAATCAATCACCTCGGGGATCGACGACACATGGGTGCGGAACAGTTTGAGCCAGTCCGCCGAATGGTGCCGCGTTTTAACCATGACGAACACGATCAATCCGACCCCAAGTTGCGCACGGTCCAGCACAACCGTCCGATTGCGAATGATACCGCTTGATTCCAGCGCTTTCAGCCGCCGCCAGCAGGCGTTTTGTGACAGGCCGACACGGTCGCTCAGCGCGCGCTGCGACTGGGCGGCGTCGCGTTGTAATTCGTTCAAAATGCGGTAGTCAATATGATCTAGTTTCTGGGTCATAAACCGATCATATGATCGAAAATACTTTCGTAAAGCGCAAATATGCAATGAAAACTTTCAAATAACGTGTGTCATTATCGGTTTAGCCAAATCGATCTTTGGAGGCTGAAATGTGTCCCCTTGACGACTTCAAGACATCCCTTTTGCGCGACGACGTTCTGGATTGGGTGCGCGCGGGCCTGATAGGAGACGGGATCGAAATTGACGGTCCGTTTGGCCCCAAACCACTGATCTATGCCGACTATGTTGCGTCGGGGCGCGCGCTGGATCAGGTCGAGGATTTTGTCCGGCACAAGGTTTTGCCCTATTACGCCAACAGCCATACGCAGGCGTCGTTCTGCGGGTCGTATGTCACACGCTTGCGCGAAGCTGCGCGCCGCGAGGTCGGACGGCTGACCGGGGCGGGTGCTGGCATCAGTGTTGTGTTCACCGGGTCAGGTTCGACCGCAGCGATCAACAGGATTGTTGCCTTGCTCAACATCGCCCGCATCGCTGAAAAGGGCGGTCGCGTTGTCGTGTTTGTTGGCCCCTATGAGCATCATTCCAACCTGCTGCCGTGGCGAGAAAGCGGGGCGGAGGTTGTCGAGATCGCGGAAGGCGCAACCGGAGGCCCGTGTCTTGCGGCGCTTGGTCAGGCTTTGGAGGATGCAGCCGGTGCGGATCTGGTGGTTGGTGCGTTTTCGGCAGCATCGAACGTGACCGGGATCGTGACGGACGTGGATGCGGTGACCCGCCTGCTCAAATCGCGCGGCGCTTTGGCGATCTGGGATTACGGGTGCGGTGCGCCCTACATGCCGATGGACATGAAATCGGGAACGGACGCAGCCAAGGACGCGATTGTTTTTTCGCCGCACAAGTTTCCCGGGGGGCCGGGCGCAAGCGGTGTGATGATCCTGCGCGATGCGGTTGTCACACGGCACACACCGACATTACCGGGCGGCGGATCGGTGAGTTTCGTGTCGCCCTGGGGGCATACCTATTCCGAACGGGTTCAGGCGCGCGAAGAGGCGGGCACGCCGAACGTGATCGGGGATATCCGCGTTGCGCTGGCCATGCTGGTGAAAGAAGCGCTGGGTCAGGCGAGGCTGGATGCGCGCCATACGCATCTGCGTGAACGGGCCGAAAAAGTCTGGTCGCAAAATTCCCGATTGCAGATTCTGGGTGCCGCGCAACCTAATGCGCTTCCGATTTTTTCGTTCCGTGTTCCGGACGGGCGCGGTGGGTTTGTCCACCAACAATTGTTTACCCGCCTTCTGAGTGATGTCAGTGGTGTGCAGGCGCGCGGCGGATGTGCCTGCGCGGGGTCCTACGCCCATCGCCTGCTGAACCTTGATGCCGAACAATCCGCCAACCTTGAGCGTGCGATTTCCGAAGGTCACGAGTTGGAAAAACCCGGTTGGGTGCGGTTGAACCTGTCGGCGTTGATGACGGATGAAAAGGTGGATCGGGTGATCGACGCGGTAGATCGGCTTGCCTTCTCAGCGGCGGACTACCAAACTTGCTATCGTGCAGATCCCGCAACTGCACGGTTCTTTCCGGTGGACCAGACCCAGGAGACACTCGCATCGTGACTAGCCCATTGGCCAATCCGAACTTCCGATGGCTGTTTGGCGCGCAGGTCTGCTCGCTGATCGGGGTTGGTTTGTTGACAGTTGCGCTGTCCCTTGCCGCGTACCGGATTGGCGGAGCCGAGGCGGCGGGTCAGGTTCTTGGGCTTTTGCTGGCGTTGAAAATGGTGGCCTATGTCGGGCTGGCCCCGGTCGCGGAAAGCCTGCTTGCGGGTGTGTCGCGCAAAGGTGCGCTGGTGGCGTTGGATATCGGGCGCATGATGCTTTTGGTGCCGATGGCGTTCACGACGCATATCTGGCACATCGCGGCTTTGTCTTTCGTGTTTTTCGTCTGTTCCGCCGGGTTTACCCCGCTCTATCAATCCGTCATTCCCGATATTGTCCCCGAAGAGGACGCGTATACGCGCGCCTTGGCGTGGTCGCGTATTGCCTACACGCTGGAGGCCGTTCTGAGCCCGGTTATTGCGGGTACATTGCTGACGGTGCTGGCCGGAGGATCGTTGTTCCTGGTTGCGGCGGTTGCCTTTGCCGGGTCGGTTGTGGCGATCCTGATGGCGCAGGTTCCGTCGCATGGTGTCGAACGGGCAAAAACGCCGTTCTGGAAGCGGGCTTCCAAAGGATTGACGATCTACGTTCGCACGCCTCGCCTGAGGGGGTTGTTCCTGTTTAACTTTGCACTGTCGCTTGCGATGGCGTGGGTGCTGGTGAACACCGTTGTCTATGCGGGCGCGCGATTGGGGTCTTCTGAAACCTATTTCCCGGTCTTGATGGGGTTTTATGGCCTTGGGGCCGCGTTGGGCGCGGTGACTGTGCCGCGGCTTGTCCGGCGGCTGAGTGAGCGCAACGTGATGGGTCTGGGCACCTTCCTGTTTGCCTCGGTCGGGATGTGTTTCTCGCTGCTGCCGACTGCGCCGCTGGGCGGTCTTGCTGTGGTCTGGATCGGGTTCGGCGCTGCCTCGTCCTGGGTTTTGACACCCGGCGGTCTGGTGATCACCCGGTCTGCGCGCAAAACGGATCGTGCGGCGGTGTTTGCGGCACAATTCTCGCTTAGCCATGCGGGATGGCTTGTGGCCTATCCCCTGGCCGGGTGGATGGCGACCTGGGTGTCGCTTGAAATGGCGCTGTTGGTGTTGTGCCTGATGTGTATCGCGGTTTCGCTGCTGGCGCTGCAGGTCTGGCCGAAGGAAGACCCGGTCGCGCGTGCCCATTCGCATCCGGAGTTGCCAGCGGATCATCCGCATTTGCGTGATCCACAGGCGACAGGCGAAAATCATCGCCATGCGCATCCTTTCTATATTGATGATCTGCATCCGCGATGGTCCAACGGACCTGCGTGATGCCGAACCGAAACTCTAGATGACGGGATCGATCTGATGCCTTTGCATGAATTACCGCAATTTGACGGACTGGGTCTGTCCGGCCTTGAGGCCCGGTTGAAAGCTGACCTCGATTGCCTTTTGTATCCGGGCAAGGACTGGGTGCCTCAACGAGAGGACGTCACGGATGTTGTCATCATCGGGGGCGGGATGTGCGGGATGCTGGCCTGGTTCGCGCTGCGCACCGGCGGGATGCATAACGTGCGCGTGCTGGACCGTTCCCCGAAAGGGCGTGAGGGCCCGTGGCTGACCTATGCGCGGATGGAAACGCTGCGGTCCCCCAAAACCCTGACGGGTCCTGCTTTCGGCCACGGCGCGCTGACGTTTCAGGCATGGTATCGCGCACAGTTCGGGGCCGAGGCGTGGGACAAGCTGGACAAGATCCCGCGTCCGATGTGGATGAACTATCTGCAATGGTACCGGGATGCGCTGGATATCCCGGTGGAAAACGGTATCTCCGTGGATCACGTGGAACCCGAAGGCGATCTGTTGCGGTTGACAGTATCCGGTGCAGACGCTGGCACGATCCTGTGCCGCAAACTGGTTTTTGCGACCGGGCGCGATGGCACGGGCGGGCCGAACATTCCCGGTTTCGTCAAGGATCTGCCACGGGCGCTTTGGGCGCACAGCGCGGACGAGATTGATTTTACGACCCTCAAGAACAAACGCGTCGCGGTGATCGGTGTGGGCGCGTCAGCCGTCGACAATGCCGCCGAGGCGTTGGAGCATGGCGCGGCCGAGGTTCGGCATCTGGTGCGCCGTGCCGAGATGCCGACGATCAACAAGATGATGGGTATCGGCAGTTTTGGGTTCACAGCCGGGTTTGCGGCCTTGCCCGACGAATGGCGCTGGCGGTTCATGCAGTATTCCTTTGCAACCCAGACACCGCCGCCGCATGGTTCAACGCTTCGGGTCAGCCGCCATGACAACGCATATTTCCATTTCGGTAAGGAAACCGTGCGGATCGAACAGCGCGGCAGTGGGGCGGAGATTTTCTTTGCCGATGGCACGTCTTATTTCGCCGATTTCGTCATCCTGGGAACCGGGTTCGTGATTGATCCCATGGCGCGAACCGAATTCGGCGATACGGCAGGCAATATCTTGTTGTGGCAGGACGTCTACAGCCCGCCAAAAGGCGAGGAAAACGCGGATCTGGGGCGGTTCCCCTACCTCAATCCGGATTTCACCTTCCGCGAGAAAAACCCGGGGACCGCACCTTGGTTAAGTAGTGTCTATTGCTTCAACTACGGCGCGTCAGCCAGCCTTGGAAAGGTCAGCGGCGATATTCCGGGCATCAGTGAGGGTGCCACATGGCTTGCCCGTGAAGTGGCGGCGAAGCTTTATGCAGAAGACGTGGAAACGCATTGGCGGGAGATGCAGGACTACGACAAGCCCGAGCTTTTGGGGCATGAGTGGGAGCCCACAGAGCTGGAGCAGGACAGCCAAAAGGGCAAAGTTGCATGAGTGTTTTTGAAACCTCCACATTGCGCGCCGCAGGTGTGCACGCCGCTGGCGCGGTTGGTGAGGCCGTTGAGACCCGTGCCAACATCTTCGAGATGACGCAAGCCGCCGAAGACGCGGTTTTGCGGCCCAAAGACGCGGGTGGCGTGCCGCATGCCCTGCGCGCTGCCCTGGCATCGCGCATTGCGGCGCAAGCTGGTGAAACGGCGTTGGCCAAGCAGTACGCAGATGCGGCCGGTGACGCTGTCGCCCTGTCGGACCCGGCGCAGGATGGCGGGGCCGAGCACCGCGATCTGGTGGCTTTTGTCGACAAGGCCGCAACGGCAACCAAGGACATCGCGGCAGAAGATATCGCCCGTTTGCAAGCGTCAGGGGTTGCGGATGCAGACATCGTGCGCTTGTGCGAACTGGTGGCCTTTGTCGCCTACCAAGTGCGCGTGGCTGCCGGATTGCGACTGATGCAAGGAGCGCAATCATGAGCCGCGTTGTGCACAAGTTTACCCGGCGTGTGCCGGAATGGCAGCCTCGGGTAACGCCTGTCAAACTGGACGAGGCCACGCCGGAACAACTGGACGCGCTGAAGGTCACGCCATCGAATACCAAGGTGTCGGCCTATGTCCTGACCCTGGCGCATGATGTGGAAAGCCTTGCGGTTCGGTCGCCCCTGTTCAACGCGATCATGTATGACGAAGGCGGGATGTCGCGGGCCGAGCGCGAACTGGGCGCGATTGCGGCGTCGATGGTCAATCGGTGCATCTATTGCGCTGCCGTGCATGCCGACCGTCATGCCAAACTGGAAGGCAGTACCGACGTCACGGACAAGCTTTTTGCGGATGGGGCGAATGCAGATCTGTCTGCGCGCGATGCCGCGATTTTCGCCTTTGCGCGCAAACTGTCCGAAGCGCCGCCTTCGGCGGGGGCCGATGACGTCACCGCGCTGCGGGAGGCTGGATTGGAGGACGCGGAGATCCTCGATCTGATCTTGTCGACATCGCTGTTCGGCTGGGCCAACCGTTTGATGCACGTCCTGGGAGATCCCGTCCGCCGCGAGGGTTCGGCATGAGCGCTATTGGGCGTGTCGGGATTGCCGGTGCGGGGTCCATCGCCCTGGGAACAGCGGCGCTGTTGACGGAAAACGGGCATGACCCGATGCTCTGGTCGCCATCCGGCAAAGGCACCAAGGGGCTTGAGGGCGGGATTTCGGCAGAAGGCGCGCTGGACAGGGGTTTTACCGCGCGTATCGCTGAGACCGCGCAGATGCTTGTCGCCGAAAATGACGTTATCGTGCTGGCGTTGCCCGGATATGGACATAAGGCGGTTCTAGACGCGCTTGCGCCCCATATCCGCGACGGGCAGCACGTGATCATGTCCTCGCACGCGTCGATGGGTGCGGTGTACCTGATGCAGATGTTGAACGCGCGCGGGGTCTCCGCGCCGATCACCGCCTGGGGCACCACCGTTGTCACCGGACGACGTCAGGAGGGTGCCGTGGTGCGTGTCAACACGATCCGCAGCCGGGTCGATCTTTGCACCGTGCCGGAAACTGCATCGGACGACGCGCTTGCTCTTTGCCAAACGCTGTTCGGCGACCGGTTTCAGCCGCGCGACGGATTGCTGGCGATTTCTTTGTCGAACCTGAACCCGCAGAACCACCTTGGCATCGCCTTGGGCAACATCACGCGGATGGAACGGGGCGAGGTCTGGAGCCAGGGGCAGAACGTGACACCGAAGGTCGGGCGGCTGCTGGAAAAGCTTGATCTGGAACGGTTGGCCATCGCAGAGGCGCTGGACCTGAAGGTCAAGACGATTTTCGAACACTTCCACCTGAGCTTTCATGTGCCTGTCGCGTCTATCTCAGAAATGAACCAGCAGATGCATGCGCAAGGGAATGGCGGCACCGGTCCGGCCACGGCCGACAGCCGCTACGTGACCGAGGATGTGCCTTACGGCTTGCAGCTGACGGCTGTGCTGGGCCGGTTGGTGGATCGTCCCGCCGTGCTGCATGAAGCCGGGATCGAGATATTCTCGGCGATGTATGATCGCGATTTTGCAAATGAAAACGAGTTGTTGTCCGCATTGGAATTGGACCGCTACAGCCTTGACGACTTGCAACAAGCCGCCCGTACCGGCCTGTTGCGCTAGACACTTGACCTAGCGTCGTGAACACTGAGGTACGGGGACAAAAAACCAACAAGGAGATGATACCATGACCAAGCTTTTGATGAACCGCCGCCGTTTTATCGGCACGACGGCGCTTGCCGGTGCTGCTGTTGCCAGCCCGGCCTACCTGCGCCGTGCCGCAGCGCAGGGCAGCGGTGAGGTGAACATCTGGACCTACAATGATTTTGTGCCAGAAGCTTTCAAGGAACAGTTCGAGGCCGAAACGGGTATCAAGGTGAACGTGCGTCTGGTCGATGACCAGGGCAAACAGTTCAACCTGCTTGCCGCCGAGCAGCCGAACCCGACCGTGGACATCATGACAGTGGCCGGCCACCGGTTCCTGCAATTCATCGACAGCGAACTGCTGGCCCCGCTTGATACGAGCCGTTTGTCCAACTGGGGCAATATCAACCCAACCTTCTCGGAAAGCGATTGGGCGACAATCAACGGTGAGAAATGGGGCGCGCCTATCCTGTCCGGGATGGAGGTTCTGTCCTACAACACGGAATTGGTGTCCGAAGAAGAAGCGCTGACATGGGACACGCTGTTCTCTGAGAAATACAAGGGCCAGACCGCGTATATCATTCAGGACATGATGTCGATTGTCATGCTCAAGCTTGGGTATGACGGCAACATGGTGGCCTATATGGACGATCCGGAAAAGGCGGCCGCCATCGTGGAAGAGGCCAAGCAATTCCTGATCGATCACAAGCCGCTGGTGCGCAAGTATTACGAGAGCGGTGCAGAATTCCAGCAGATGATGGTCAACCAGGACATCGCGCTGGGCCATAGCTGGAACGGACCGGCGGCGGCGCTGATCAATGACGGCTTCCCGCTTGCCATGACCATTCCGCGCGAAGGGTCTTACGGGTTCGTCTACACGTATAACATCGCCAACAACGCGCCGAACGTGGACAACGCCTACACGTTCCTTGATGCGATCCTTGCATCCCCAGAAATCGGTGCGTCGATGACCAAGGCGTCGGGCTTTATCTCGACCTACAAGGATGCGTCGAACTACCTGACGGATCTTGAAAAGAAATCGACGTCTTTCCCGGAAGAGCAGCTGGCGAACCTCCAGTTCTTCCGCGCCGAGGCGAACGAGATGAAGTACAGTCTGGTTGATCCAGCGGTCGAGGCTGTCAAGGCGGCCTAACCCCTGTGACCTGCGTGACCCGCCGTGACGTATGGCGGGTCGCCACACTTCCTTTTCGGCGAGAAAGGTACCCGTGAGATGACGTATGACGCATCCGTGCGCAAAGACAGCGATGGCCATGCGGTGGCCTCTGGCCCGCGCCCGTTCTGGGGGCGTGTGGCAAATTGGGGACCGTACCGCGCATTTGCTGTCTTCCTGACAGCGTCACCGCGCCGCCAGTTTTTCATTCTCGCCGCGTTTCCGATCCTGTGGCTGCTGACGCAACATCTGGGTCCGATGCTTCAGATGCTGCGTGTGTCGTTGATTGACGCGTATCCGGTCGCGCCCGGCACGCCGCAAGAATTCACGCTGGACAACTACATGCGGTTTTTCGGCGACAGCATTTTCTGGATGCCGTTTTTCCGCACCCTGACATTCGCTGCCGTGTTCACGTTCTGCACGCTGATCATCACCTATCCGGTGGCGTATTTTCTCGCGCGCCATGTCAGCCGCAAAAACCAGATGCTGTTTTTGTTGCTTCTTTTGATCCCGTTCTGGGTTGGCGAAATCGTGCGGACCTATGCGATCATGATCCTGTTGGGCAATACCGGGGCGGTGAACCTTGTGCTCAAATGGTTTGGGCTGATCGACCGGCCCATTCCCTTTATGTACACGAGCTTTTCCATGGGGGTCGGCATCGTCTACCTGACGGCGCTGTATATGCTGTTGCCGCTTTATTCCGCACTGGAAAAGCTGCCACAAAGCATGAACGAAGCCGCCGCCGATCTGGGGGCCGGGGCCTGGACCCGGTTCCGCCGCATCTCGCTGCCACTGACCATCGAAGGCATTTCGTCGGGCTGTACGCTGGTGTTCCTGATATCCACGGGTTTTTACGCGACACCCGTTCTTCTGGGGGGTCCATCGACCACGGTGTTTGCCGAAACCATTGCCGGGTTCTTCCATGTCGCCGGTGACGAATGGCCCACGGGTGCGGCCTTTGCCGTGATCATGTTTGCCGCCGCGCTGGTCATCACGGGCGTCTTTCAGAAGCTGATGTACATGCTCCGCAAGGGAGACACGAGATGAACAACCGGGTCGAGCTTAACCGGGGGAACCGGATCTTTCTGGCCTGTATCTACTGGGCTTTCGTTCTCTATGTCTTTGTGCCGCTGATCCTGATGATCATCATGGGGTTCAAGGACAGCAAGTTCATCGGATTTCCCATCCGGTCGTGGACTTTGGACTGGTACAAGGGTGTCTTTTCCGATGCAGAGGTGCTGTATACCTTTGGCTATTCGGTTGCGATTGCCATCCTGTCGACGCTGATTTCGGTCATCGTTGGCACATGGATTGCCGTGCTTCTGGAAGGGCGCAAGTTCTGGGGTCGGGCGGTTACTTTTGCGCTTATGGTTCTGCCCGCGCTTGTGCCGGGGATCATTTCAGCCATCGCATTCCGCATCTACGCCCGGTGGCTGGGCATCGAGCCCGGTATGGGCGCGATTGTCTGGGCGCATGCCGTGCACAATGTGCCGTTCGTGTGCCTTGTTGTCATGGCGCGTTTGTCGACCCTGCCCAAGAGCCAGATCGAAGCGGCGCGTGATCTCGGGGCCGACCCGCTGATTGCGTTTATGCGCATCACCCTGCCGTATCTGGTTCCGGCGATCCTTGGCTCCAGCATCTTTTGCCTGCTGCTGAGCTTTGACGATTTCGTACGGTCCTTCTTCCTGGGTGGCTATGAGCCAACACTGCCTGTGCTGATCTTCGCGATGCTGCGCTCTGGCATGTCGCCCGAGATCAACGCCATCGCCACCGTTGCCCTGGTCCTGACCGCCGCCGTTGGTATCTGGGCCGAACGATTTACCCGACGCACCAACAAGGAGAGTCAAGCATGACGTCCGCGCCACTTGTCCATATCGACGGCATTTCCAAACGTTTTGGCGATGCGGTTGCGCTGGAGAACCTGTCTCTTGATATCGCGCAGGGTGAGTTCGTGACCTTCCTTGGCCCATCGGGCTGTGGCAAATCCACGACCCTCAGAATCCTGGGTGGGTTCGAACGTCCGGACACCGGCCGCGTCATTCTGGATGGCGAGGACGTGACCAACCAACCACCCGAGAAGCGCCATGTGAACATGGTGTTCCAGGATTACGCCTTGTTCCCGCATATGACGGTGCAGCAGAACATTGCGTTTGCACTGGAGCTCAAAGGCATGGACAAGGCCGCGATCAAGCGGCGGCTCGACGAGATCATGTCGTTCCTCGAACTCGACGGGTTTGGTGACCGCTATCCCGGTCAATTGTCGGGTGGACAACGTCAGCGTGTTGCCCTCGCGAGGGCGCTTGCCCCGGACCCGGCGCTGTTGCTTTTGGACGAACCGCTTGGCGCCCTGGATGCCAAGCTGCGGGGACAGGTGCAGCGCGAACTGAAATCCATTCAGCAGCAAACTCACAAGACGTTCTTTTTCGTCACCCACGATCAGGAAGAAGCGTTGACCATGTCAGACCGCATCGTGGTGATGAACAAGGGACGCGTGGAACAGGATGGCACGCCCGAGGATCTTTATTTCCACCCCCAAAGCCGCTTTGTCGCTGAGTTTATCGGAGAGACCAATCTGCTTTCTGGCAAGATGCGCGGTGTCGACGGGGATGCCGTTGTCATGGATTGGTACGGTCGGACCCTCAAAGGTCATGCGCCGTCCGGGATCCCAACCGAAGGCGCGCCCATCACGGCATCGGTCCGATTGGAAAAGCTGGGCTTCCACACCGCGCGCCCGGACCTGCCGAACGCCGTGCAGGGCCGCGTGATCAGCAAGACATTCCTGGGCAGTCGGATGGCTGTCGATATGGTGGTCGAACAGTCCGAAGGTGCAAAGCTGCGGGCGTTTGTCGACGCGGATACCGGCCATGCCATTGGCGATGATTTGATCTGGGCGGCATGGGACAGCGACAGCATGGCGGTGCTGCGCGACTGATCAAGATCGGGGCGTCCGCCGCGTTACGTCAGCGACTCAAAAATGGCGTCGAGGACATCAAGATGATCTTGCGGGTCATCCCCCTCGGCCACGGCAAGCGCGGCCCGGTCGAACAGGGCGGATAGCTGCACCGTCAACGCGTCGAGCGGCAGGGTCTTGATCTGGCCCGCCTGCATGGCCCCGTGCAACCCTTGGCGCAGCGTGTCTCCGGATGTGTCCTGGTCGATCTGAGCCAACTCCAGTTGCCCAAGCACGGCGGGGCCATCCAACAGCATGATGCGGACGCGCCCCTTGTCTTGCATGGCTTTAAGATAGCCGCGACCGCCCTGCTTTAACGCGTCGATTGCCGTGCCGGGATGTGCCTTGGACGTGGCCGTGATTTCATTGGCGACGGCGATATATTCCTCGGTCACCACGGCGCGGAACAGCGCGATCTTGTCTTCGAAGTGATGATACAGCGCGCCGCGCGTGACACCGGCGGCCTTGACGATCTCGGGTGTTGAGGTTTCCGCGTAGCCTTTTTCCGAAAACAGCATTCGCGCGGCATTGATCAGCGCAAGACGCGTGGCTGCCGTGCGCGCTTTATTCGAGCGGGTTTGATTTTCCTGTTGCATACATACAGCCTGTATGTTTATAGATGAGTTACATACAGACTGTATGTTTGTTTGAAAGGAGACTCAATATGAAATGCACTCAGTATTACCCCGTGATCCAAACCAACGATGTCGCCGCAACCAAAGCGTTCTATGTTGATCATTTCCGATTCAACGTCAGTTTTGATGCCGATTGGTACTGCCATCTGCAATCCAGCGAAGACCCCAGCGTCAACATTGCCATTCTGCAGTGTGACCACGACACCATCCCGGAACAGGCCCGAGGTCGTGTTGGTGGCTTGATCCTGAATTTCGAGGTCGAGGATGTGGATGCAGAGTTCGAACGCGCGCAGGCGACGGGATTGCCAATTCTCAAACCATTGACAGACGAGGCTTTCGGCCAGCGGCACTACATCACCCGCGACCCAAACGGAGTTTTGATTGACGTGATCAAACCCATTCCGCCGGTGGGCGCATATGTGGATCAATACGCGGCCGAGGCGCTTCCGGCGTAGTTCAGGCCGACGTTTGCATCAGGCGCGTCGGTTGTAGTCGATCCTGCCCGTGGGCATTATCAGACGCATTACCAGTAACGCGATGCCCCGGACCAGTGATCCGGGGCCTCTCTTTTTCATCAGGCCTGCGATTGCCGCCCTACACGTCCGGGTCAGAGCACCGCTTCAAAAAGCTTGCGCGTGTTGGACGCGTTCATTTCCACCGGGTTGCCGCTAGTGCTTGGGTCTTTCAAAGCGTCGCGGACCAGTACATCAAGATCGGGGTCTTTGACGCCCAGGTCGGTGAGGGTTTTCGGGATCCCAAAGCTCTCATTGAACCCATCGACAAACTTTCGGAAGCCGTCGAAGCCTCCGTCGATGCCAAGATACCCCGCCGCAAGATCAAACCGATCGTGGATGGCATGCGCGTTGAACTTGAGGACCACGGGCATGCACACGGCGTTGGTGGTGCCATGGTGCGTATGGTGATGCGCGCCGATGGGGTGGGACATGGCGTGGATCGCGCCGAGGCCCTTTTGGAAGGCGGTTGCGCCCATGGCCGCTGCGCTCATCATATTGGCGCGGGCGTCGATGTTGGTGGGATCGTTGTAAGCGGTTGGCAGGTTGTCGATGACCAGCTTCATACCCTCCAAGGCGATGCCCTGGCTCATGGGGTGATAATGCGGGCTGCTGAACGCCTCGACACAATGGGCGAAGGCATCAAGGCCGGTGCCTGCGGTGATGAACTTGGGCATTCCTACCGTCAGCTCTGGGTCGCAGATGACAACGGCGGGGAGCATCTTGGGGTGGAAAATGATCTTCTTCTCATGCGTCTCGGAATTGGTGATCACGCTGGCGCGGCCCACTTCGGACCCGGTGCCAGCAGTGGTGGGCACGGCAACGATGGGGTGGATGCCGTCGGGGTCAGCGCGGGTCCACCAGTCGCCGATGTCTTCGAAATCCCAGAGCGGGCGGGATTGACCCGCCATGAAGGCGAGTGTCTTGGCCAGATCGAGTCCTGAGCCGCCGCCGAAGGCAATGACGCCATCGAACCCGCCTTCGCGGTAGACCTTCAAACCGTCTTCGACGTTCTTTTCATTCGGGTTCGGATCCACATCCGCAAAGATCGCGCGACCGAGGCCCGCCTGTTCAATCAGGTCGAGCGTTTTGGTGGTGATATCCATGTTGGCCAACCCGCGATCCGTGACCAGCAGAGGTTTGGTGATGTTCGCGGCAATGCAGGCCTCGGCGATTTCCGACATGCGCCCAGCGCCGAAGCGGATGGCAGTGGGGTAGGACCAGTTTGCGGTGAGGCTCATGGTATTATGCTTTCTTGAGGTGGTAGGATTTGGGCCGTGTCAGAGCCTGATATGCGAGTTTTGACAGGCCTTGCCCGCGTCCGGTGTCTTTGCAGCCGGTCCAGCACAGGGCGGGGTCAAGGTAGTCACAACGGTTCAGGAACACGGTGCCGGTTTCGATCTGGTCGGCGATCTCTTCGGCTTTTGTGGCGTCTTTAGACCAGATAGAGGCGGTCAGGCCGAATTGGCTGTCATTCATGAGTTGGATCGCCTCGGTATCGTCCTTGACCGGCATGATGCCGACGACGGGGCCAAAGCTTTCGTCGCGCATGACGCGCATGTCGTGAGTGACATTGGTGAGGATTTGTGGGGTGAGGTATGCGCCGCCATCGTCGGCTGGCATAGTGTCGATATGGGCTTTTGCGCCTTGCGCAACGGCCTCGTCGATCTGCGCGCGCACCTCTGCAGCGAAGCGTTTGTGGGCCATGGGGCCCATCGTTGTGTCGGGGTCGAGCGGGTTGCCGAGGGTTTGGGCGTTGACCCAAGCAACGGCTTTTTCGACGAATTGGTCGTAGAGGTTTTCGTGCACGTAAATGCGTTCGATCCCGCAGCAGCATTGGCCCGCGTTGAACATCGCACCGTCGAGCAGGGTATCGACGGCTGCGTCGAGATCGGCGTCGGCGCGGACATAGCCGGGGTCTTTGCCGCCCAGTTCGGTTGAGACGGGCATGAAGGTGCCAGCGGCGGCGCGTTCGATGGCCTGGCCGCCGCCAACGGAGCCGGTGAAATTAACGAAATCGACAGCTTTGCTGGATAGCAAGGCAGACGTTGTGTCATGGTCGAGGACAAGATTTTGAAACACGTCTTTTGGAATGCCCGCGTCGTGGAACGCCTCTGCCAGGTGTTCGCCTACCTTCAGCGTTTGGCCCGCGTGTTTCAGGATCACCGTGTTGCCCGCGATAAGCGCGGGGGCCACCGTGTTGATCGCAGTCATATAGGGGTAGTTCCACGGCGCGATGACCATGACGGTGCCCCATGGCACGCGCTTGATCAGGCGGCGGAATTGGTCGCTGTCTTCGATTTCCATCGGCGCGAGCGCGTCTTCGGCGACGTCCGCCATATAGGTCAGACGTTCGTTGAACCCGCCAAATTCGCCTCCATAGCGGATGGGTCGGCCCATCTGATGCGCGATTTCGGTTGTCATGCGGTCTTGTTGTGTGCCGATGATCTCGGCCGCTTTGCGCACCATCGCGATGCGGTCAGACACCGGGCGCGCGACCCATGCGGCTTGGGCCTCTTTCGCGCGCTGGGCGGCGGCAAGGGCGGCGTCCTGGGTCAGCACGTCGCGGGTGAGGTAGACTGACCCGTCGATGGGCGAGATGAGGTCAACTGTTTTGGTCATAGGTCAGGCTCTTTCAAATCCGCGCTGGATTTCCCAGTCGGTGACGGCGGCGTCAAACATCTCCTGTTCGACTTCGGCACAGCGCGTGTAGTGGTCAATCACGTCGTCGCCCATGGCTTCGCGCAACATGGTTGAGGTGCGCAGGGCTTCGGTTGCCGCGCGCAGGGTGTTGGGAATCTCGGGCACGCCTGTCATGTTGTAGACGTCACCAGACACAGGGTCTTCGAGCGACAGCTTTTCCTCCATCCCTTTAATGCCCGCAGCGAGTTGCGCGGCGCAGGCGAGGTAGGGGTTGATGTCCGAGCCGGGGATGCGGCATTCGATGCGCACGCCTTTGGTACCGTCGCCAACTAGACGATAGCCTGCGGTGCGGTTGTCGACGGACCATGCGATTTTGGTTGGCGCAAAGGTGCCCGCGAGGAAGCGTTTGTAGCTGTTGACGTAAGGCGCAAGGAACACTGTCATGTCAGGGGCGTATTTGATGAGGCCCGCGACGTAGGATTTCATCGTGTCCGACATGGTGAGCGGCGCGTTTGCGTCGTGGAAAATGTTGGTGTCGCCCTTGAACAGGGACTGATGCACATGCGCGGCGCTGCCCACTTTGTCGGCGCGCCATTTGGGCATGAAGGTCACGGCGTGGCCCTGCATATGGGCGATTTCCTTGACCGCGTGTTTCGCGATGGTGTGGTTGTCCGCGCAGGCGACAGCATCGGCGTAGCGGATGTTGAGCTCTTCCTGACCTGTTTCCGCCTCACCCTTGGAGTTCTCGACAGGCACACCGGCGGCAAAGAGATGATTGCGGATCGGGCGCATCACATGTTCTTCGCGGGTGGTCTGGAGGATGTTGTAATCTTCGTTATAGCCGCTGATCGGGGCAAGATCGCGGAAGCCGCCTTTGCGGATGGTATCGAAAGAGCTTTCGAACAGGAAGAATTCAAGTTCGGTCGCCATCATGGGCGTCAGGCCCATCTCGGTCAGGCGGTCCACCTGTTTCTTCAGCATCTGGCGGGGGGAATGCGGGACGGGTTCGTGCGTGTGGTGATCGATAATGTCGCACAACACCATCGCGGTGCCGTCGAGCCATGGCATGGGGCGCAGTGTGTCCATGTCGGGCTTCATCACGTAGTCGCCGTAGCCTGCTTCCCAACTCGTGGATTTGTAGCCGTCGGGGGTGGCCATTTCGAGGTCAGTGGCGAGGAGGTAATTGCAGCAGTGGGTTTCTTTCCACGCGGACTCTAGGAAGTTCGACACGTGGAACCGTTTGCCCATCAGGCGGCCCTGCATGTCAACCATGCAGACAAGGACGGTGTCGATCTCACCCGTCTCGGCGAGGGCTTGCAGGTCATCAAGGGTCATAGGGCCTCCTTGGGTGGTCAGTGGAGAACCCGTTGACGGGTTCTCGGTTTTGCGTTGACGCAAAATGGCCCCTTGAACAAGCCAAGGGACCAGATTTGCCGTTAGGTGTAGCGATACGGACGGCCCGCCTTTTCCATATCGGAATTGTACTGCTTGAAGATATCGACCACCTTCGCTTTTGTCGGGCTTTCGGCGGCGATCTCGTCCCAGAAAACGCGCGCGGCGGCCTCGACCGTGGCCCATTCGTCATCGGGGATCGATGTCAGTTCAAGCTTGGTGCCGTTGACGCGCAGGTTGGCTTCGCCACCCCAGTACCACCACTGGCGGTAGTAGTGCGACTGGTCACAACAGACACGGAACAGGGTTTGCAGGTCTTCCGGCAGCTCGTTCCAGCGCTCCATATTGGCAAAGAACGACCCGGCCCATGCGCCCGAGATGTTGTTGGTCAGGAAGTAGTTGGTCACGTCCGCCCAGCCGACGGTGTAGTCTTCGGTAATGCCGGACCACGCGATGCCGTCGAGTTCGCCGGTCTGCATTGCCACTTCGATATCTTCCCACGGCAGGGTCACCGGGATGACACCAAACTGGCTCATGAAGCGGCCAGCGGTTGGGAAGGTAAAGACGCGCTTGCCTTGCAGGTCTGCAAGGGAGCGGATCGGGTCTTTGGTGGCGAAATGGCACGGGTCCCATGCGCCCGCGCTGATGTGTTTGACGCCGACCTTGGAATATTCCTCGTCCCAGATCTCGTTCAGGCCGTACTGGTTGAAGAGCACCGGCACGTCGAGCGAGTAGCGGGAGCCGAACGGGAAGTAGCCGCCAAAGACGGTGACTTCGGTGGGAGACGCCATGGAGTCATCGTCCGACTGCACCGCGTCGATGGTGCCGCGCTGCATCGCCTGGAACAACTCGCCTGTCGGGACAAGCTGGTCGGCGTAGAACAACTCGATCTGCATGCGGTCGCCTGCGATCTTGTTGAACATCTCGATCGCGGGGTCGATCACGTGCTCGGCCAGTGCCGCGCCAGCATAGGTCTGCATGCGCCATGTGATGGTGGATTGGGCAATCGCGGGCGCGGCCAATGGGGCAGCGGCGGCTGCGACGCCGGCGGTTTTCAGGAACTTACGTCTTGTGGTCATTTTCAAATCCTCTCAGTTGGGTTGAAATGCCCCGTTTGACCGGGGTCTTCTGGGTTAATTTCCGTAGACGAGCCCGGGCAACCAAAGGGCGATTTCCGGGAAGATCATGACGATGGCAAGGGCGCAGACCATCACCAGCACGAACGGGATGATCGAGGTGTAGATGTCGCGCAGGCCGATCTCGGGTGGGGCCATGGCGCGCATCAGGAAGAGGTTATAGCCGAAGGGCGGGGTCATGTAGGCGATCTGGGTCGTGATCGTGTAGAGGATGCCGTACCAGATCAGGTTGAAGCCAAGTTCTCCGACGAGGGGCACGTATAGCGGTGCGACGATCACCAGCATGGCTGTGTCATCGAGGAATGTGCCCATGATGATGAAGCTGAGTTGCATCAGGATCAGGATCACCCACGGGTTCAGGCCAAGCTGTTCGGTGAACAGGCTTTCGATGGCCTTCACCGCGCCGAGGCCGTCGAAGACTGCGCCGAACGCGAGGGCGGCGAGGATGATCCACATAAACATGCAGGAGATGCCCAGCGTTTGTCGGACAGAGTTCTCGAACACCTCGCGTGTCATGCGGCCTTTGAGGATCGCGGCGAGCATGGCGGCCAACGCGCCGATAGCAGAGCTTTCGACGAGGGAGGTCCAGCCGTTCACGAAGGGCACCATCATCACGAAAAAGATGGCCAGCGGCAGGAGGCCTGCTGCGAGGAGACGGTATTTTTCGGCCTTGGGGATGTCCCGTTCCTCTTTGGGCAGGATCGGGCCGAGGGATGGGTTCAGTTTGCAGCGGATCGTGATGTAGATAATGAACATCGCGGCCATCATCAGGCCGGGGATTACGCCTGCAAGCCAGAGTTGGCCAACGGGTTGGCGGGCGATCATGGCGTAGAGGACCAGCACGACCGATGGCGGGACCAAGATGCCGAGGGAGGACCCGGCTTGTATGACCCCGGTGACCATCCGTTTGTCATATCCTCGCCGGAGCAGTTCGGGCAGGGCGATGGTGGCGCCAATGGCCATGCCTGCGACGGACAATCCGTTCATGGCAGAGATCAGAACCATGAGGCCGATGGTGCCCACGGCAAGGCCCCCGGAGAGGCCGCCCATCCAGACGTGGAACATTTTATACAAATCGTCCGCGATGCGGCTTTCGCTGAGGATGTAACCCATGAAAATGAACATCGGCAGGGTGAGCAGCGGATACCATTTCATCAGCTTCATCGCGGCGGAAAAGCCAAGGTCGTACCCACCCCGGTCGCCCCAGAGCAGGAACGCCGCGACCACGGCGACAAAACCAATCGCGCCAAACACACGCTGCCCGGTGAGCAGCATCAGCATCATGGTCGAGAACATGAGGATGGCGATCAGCTCGTACGGCATCAGACCTTGGCCCCCATGTCGTGCCCCTGCAGGCGCAGGATGTCTTTTGCCAGTTCGCAGAGGACTTGCAGCAGCATCAGGAAGATGCCGAGGACCATGATGGTCTTGATGGGCCAAAGATAGGGACGCCACGCGGTTGGGCTGCGTTCGAGGAAACCCATTTCGGCCTCCCCGGTGATAAGCCCGGCGAAAAAGCCGATGGGTTCAGACCCGAAATACCCCAGTGAATAGGCGGTCGAGGCAACACCGCCGTAAAAAAGGAACCCGAGATAGACCAACAGGAACACCACGGTCACAGCGTCGATCATCGCTTTGCGGCGGTCCGAAACCTCGCCGTAGATCAGGTCCATCCGTACGTTTGACCCCATCTGGATCGCATACGGCCCACCAAGGATATAGTAAGCCACCATTGCGAACTGCGCCATTTCAAGCGTCCAAAGTGACGGCAGAAAGAAGGTCTTGGAAATCGAAGACCACAGCAGAATGCCCATCATCACGAAAATGCCGTACATCACGATGCGTCCGATCACGCGGTTCAGCGGATCGATCAGTGCGACATAGCGTTTCAGAAGCCCAGTCATGTGGCCCTCTGCATTGCAAGCGCATGTGTCAGCATATCGGTCAGGATCTCGGCAAAGCGGGCGACGCCGTTTGGGTCGGAAATCAGATCGTTGCGCACTTCGATCATCACGTTTTGCAAACCTCGGGTGATCGCGTGTTCGCGCAGCGTATGTGTGACCCCGTCGGTGACGGAATAGGGTGCGTTCAGCTGCGTGTTAACGCCATTCGGGGCGGCGTCCAGCATGGCTTTGGCCAAACGATCATCGCTGTCATGCAGCAGGCCAAGCTGCACATCGCGTTTCTGACCGTGCCAGACCGGCGTGAAGGAGTGGATCGTGACCAAAGTTGGCGGCGATACGAACCCGTCAAGCGTGGTGTGCAGCGTCTGCCGGAACGGGTGGTAGACTTCGGCAATGCGCGCAACCCGGTCCGCTTCGCCAAGATGTGCGTTGCCCGGCACGTTGATCACTTCGGATTTCGCCGGAATGGCGTCTGGCGCGCTGGGCGGGCGATTGCAGTCATAGACCAATCGCGACACGCGGGAGGCGACCAAAGGGGCATCCAGCGCGTGTGACAATGCCATCGCCAGATCCCGGCCGCCAATATCCCACGCGGCATGGCTGAAGCGCTGGTCCGGAGACACGCCCAGATCCTTCAAGGAGGCCGGGATAAACGCGCTGGCATGTTCGCACACAAGGCACACAGGTGCCGCGCCGTCGGGATTGATAACCTCGGCGGCGGGGCCTTCGTCGATGCTCAGAATCGTATGAAGATCAGCGGTGCTCACGCTGGCATTAGGCGAGGTGGTCAAAGACCTGTCAAGCTATTTTGGTTGAAATATTTACTGCAATTTGGCAATCTGTAGAAATTGCTACAAACATGGGCAGACCGATGCCAAAGCCCCTTTCCGTCAAAGACCGTCTTCAGGATCAGGCCGCCGCGCTGACCCCGGCAGAGCGACAATTGACCGGCGTTTTGATGCGCGATTACCCGGTTGGGGGGCTGCAATCGATCACCAAGATTGCAGAGGCCGCAGGGGTGTCTACGCCAACCGTCATCCGCCTGGCACGCAAGCTTGGATTCGACGGATTCCCTGAACTGCAGGCCGCCATGCGAGAGGAAGCATCGGCCCAGTTCAAGACGCCCATCCGCAAACGTGACGGGTGGGATGACACCAAACCCGGATCAGCGGCCTTCAAAGCCTTTGCCGAAGCCGTCTTTGACAACCTGAGCCGGACCATCGACCGGCTTGAACCGGGCCGGCTTGATGCGTTGGCCGGTGTTCTGGCGGATACCGAACGGCGGGTCTATCTGACGGGTGGACGGATCACGCGGTCCAACGCGGATTACCTGTACAACCATCTTCAGATCATCCGGCCCGGTGTGACCCTGCTTGGGGCTTCACCGAATGTGTGGCCGCAGTATATTCTGGACATGGACCAACAGTCGGTCCTGATCGTTTTCGACATCCGACGGTATGAACGGGATCTGAAACGACTGTCCGAATTGGCCAAAGAGCGAGGGGCTGAACTTGTTCTGTTCACCGACCAATGGGGATCACCGATATCGCACCTTGCGGATCACGTGGTGAACGCGCTGATCGAGGTGCCATCAAGCTGGGATTCGACCCTTGCGATCAATCTGGTGATCGAGGCTTTGATCGCCGAAGTGCAGACCCGCGTTGCGGACAGCGCGCAGGACCGGATGGAAGCCTTGGAAGACATGTTCCAATCCACGCGGATCTTTCGCAAATCAACCTGACTTTGGATCGGTCGCAGTTTCGGCAAGACGGCTGTCCAGAAGCTGGCCCTCGCGGCGCAGAATCGGGTGGGCCACGGTCACAATCCACGAGTGTATTTCTTTCAGCGTGTAGGCTGTTTCGATATGCACATCACTGGACTCAAAGCTGTCCTCGTTCCCGGCGTTGAGGCGTTTCAGATGCGACTTGCGTGTCTTGCGTTCCAATCGGGCAATGTCGGTCTTCTGTTCCAGCAACAGCCGGGCACCGGACAGGTCATTGCTGACAAGAACGCTGGACGCGGTTGCAAGGTTCTGACTGACGCGGGCGTGCATGTCTGAAAGCTCCAGAAACCCGTCGCTGGAAAACTGAAGCCCGTTTTCCGATTTTTCCCGTGCAAGAGGCAGCAGGCGTTTGACCAGCAAATCGCCACACGCTTCCAGTGCAATCGCGTAATCGACAAGCGCGCGCAGTTCGCGTTTTTCTTCCTTTTGCATCGCGTGATGTGGAAGGTCGGCCGCAAAGACGCGGATTTCATTAAGCGCGGTGTTGAGGACCTTGTCTTCTTGGGTGATCGCCTGCGCGCGTGTGTCGTCGAAGGATTGGTAGAGTTCCATCGTCGGGGCAAACATCTCGGACAGCACATCGGCCATGCGGATCACTTCGCGGCGCAGGCAGGCCAGCGCGCGAACGGGGACATCGGTGGTGCCGGGATCAAGATGCGACTTATGAAGCGGTTTGATGTCGCGCGCCGTCGTCAGATCGGGAAGCAGCTTCAACAGCAGCGCCTCGACCGGCAAGGCGCAGAATATCAAACCAAGCACCAGTGTATTGAACGCGATATGGACGACAACAAGCGTGGCACCGTTGCCAAGCGAGTCAAACTGCGGTGGCACGCCGAACGCGTCGATTGCAATGGCCGCTGCGATGGCCGCACAGCCGCGCAGCATCAGGTTGGCCAAGGGAATGCGCCGGGTCGCCGGATCGGTATTGCGCGTCAGCCAGACAGGGATCACCGCAGAGCCAAGATTTGCGCCCAACACAATGGACACCCCAGCGGCAAGCGGCAGCGCGCCCATGCCCACCACAGCCACTGTCATCAGGATCGTGGCGACCGAGCTGTGCATGACAAAGGCCAAGGCCGCACCGGTGATAAACGCGGTCACAAAGTCGCGTTCGAAATAGGCGGCAAGCGCAGGCAGGACCGCACTGTCCCGAATTGGTTCAACCGCTTCGCGCAGGTATCTGAGCGCGATCAGGATCAATGCGATCCCCAGAATGATGCGTCCGGCCTGTTTCCAACTGCGGGTCTGGGATTTCAGAAACAGCAATCCGCCCAGAGTCAACAAAAGTGGCACAAGCGTTTCGACACGCAGGGACAACAGCATGATCAGCAAGGCTGACCCCAGGTCGCCACCCAGAACCATGGCCAATCCCGGCACAAAGCCCACACCACCTGTTCCGGCAAAACCCGCCACCAACAACGTGACCGCCGCAGAGCTTTGCAGGATCATCGCCATCACCAGCCCAGAGGCCATCATCGTCAGCGGTGATCTTGGCCGACTGACCGTGCGGTGCAGGCGTGGCCCCAAGGCCCGCTCAATGCCTGTGCGGACCATGCGGACGGCAAACAGGAGAAGCAGGACAGCACCGGCTAGATGAAGGAGGAAGATGAGAATTTGCATATAAACGGATCGGTTTTCAGTAGAGCGCGAGGATCATCACGCCCGTTGCGACAATAGCAGCGGCCAGAAGACGGCGGTGTGCGGGGCCTTCGCCCATGTAGATGACGCCGATCAGCGCGGCAAAGATCACCGACGTTTCGCGGACCGCCGAAACAATGCCAATCGGGGCAAGTGTCTTGGCAAAGAGTGCAAGACCATACGCCAAACCTGAAATTACACCACCCGTCAAACCAAGCATCTGGGTTTTTAGGGCCATCGCGCGGTAACGTTCAACCCGCGACGCCATAACAAAGACCGCGACGCAGATTTCGGCGGCAAAGAGCCAGACAACATATCCCACCGGTGTGCCAGACGCGCGAATGCCGATCCCATCGACGATCGAATAGGCGGCAATGATTGCCGATGTCAGGAGTGCTGCCCCGATGCCGCGTTTGTCTGCATTCCGCACCGTGGCCAACACCATGATACCTGCCGAGATGGCAAGGATGCCAGACCAGGCGATCCAGCCCAGTGTCTCGTCGGCCCAGATCATGGCACCCAACGCCACCATCACGGGCGCGGCACCGCGCGCAATCGGATAGACAAGCGACAGGTCGCCGAACCGGTAAGAGATATTCAGGAAATAGTAATAGGCCCAATGGATGACCGTTGACGCGGCGATGTACCAAAAGGCGACACCGTTCGGGATTGGCACGAAGGGCAGCAACAGGATCGCGGGCAGGCAATGGCCTAGCGCGATGAGACCAAGCGTGACTGTCCTGTCACCAGAGGCTTTGACCAGCGCGTTCCAAAGCGCGTGTAACAGCGCGGCCAACAGAACAATGCCGAGAACGGCAGGGCTCACGAATGGGCCTTGATGGCGTCAATGACGATAGAGAGGGCGGTGTTGAGATCTGTCTTGTCGATCGTCATCGGCGGCGACAGCGTCAGCACATTGCTTGCGCTGATCTTGAAGCTAAGCCCCTGTTCAAGGCAGGAATAATAGATACGCTCAGCGCGGTCGGGATCGGGGGTGCGGCTGTCCCGGTCGGTCACGATCTCGATCCCGAACATCAGGCCACGCCCGCGGATGTCTCCGACATGGGGGTGGGTGTGCAGGTCGCTTTGCAGACGGTCTTGTGCATGTGCGCCAAGATGTGCGGCCCGGTCGACCAACCCTTCCTCTTCGATGATATCCAGCGTGGTCAGCGCCGCTCGGGCTGTGATCGGGTTTTTTTCGTGCGTGTAATGCCCGATGGCGTAGTCACCGACGACATCCAGATCGTGCCGCGCAATGACCGCCGCAAGGGGCAGCATGCCGCCGCCAAGGGCTTTGCCCAACACCACGATGTCGGGCTGAATGGCATCATGATCATAGGCGAACATCTTGCCCGTCTTGCCAAGGCCCGTCGGGATTTCATCCATGATCAGCAGCGCGCCATGTTTGTGACAGGCCGCTTGCACGGCCTGCCAGTAGCCGGGCGGGGGCACGACCGGGACGGCCCGCATTGGTTCCGCAATCACCGCAGCCACATCGCCTTCGCGTTGCAAGGCAAACTCGACCATCTTGGCGCAGGCCAGACCGCAACTGTCGGGCCCCGGATGCCCGTAGGCGCAATGGTAGCAGTGAAAGGGCGCGACATGCTCTGCCCCGGGCAAAAGTGGCCCGGCGATGTGGCTGCGGAATGTGGCTTCGCCACCCACACTGGACGCACCAAAGCCGGCGCCGTGGAAGGCATCCCAGAAGCTGATGGTTTTGAATCTGCCGGTTGCGGCACGGGCAAGACGCAGGGCGACTTCGACCGCGTCGGAGCCGCCGGTTGTGAAAAGCACCTTGCTCAGGTCGCCGGGGGCCAGCGCGCCAAGCCGTTCGGCCAGCGTGACAGAGACGTCATTGGTGAACCGGCGGGGCGAGAAGGGCAGCGCGTCGATCTGGTCCTTGACCGCCTGAACAAGGCGTGGATGGCCGTAGCCGATGTGGTGGACGGAGTTGCCGTGGAAATCCATGAACCGACGGCCTGATGTGTCTTCGATCCAGATGCCTTCGGCCTTGGCGATGGTGCTCAGGCAGGGAGAGGACAGCGACTGGTGCAGAAACGCGTTTGCGTCCCGGGCAAGAAGATCACGCGTTTCGTTGTGCGTTTCGCGGGCTGACCATTCCGCCCGCGCGGCGCTGGTGTTGGCTTCGCCTTCTGTGTGGCGCTCAAGCATGGGCCACACGTTCCAGCAGCGGAATATAGTGACTGAAGGGTGGGGTTGTCATGTCGGGGTCTTTGCCGCCTTCGTCCCAAAGGCGCACGCGGACCGCTTCGCGAAAATGCGGCACTGCCTCGAATGCGGCGACTTCCTGATAATTCATCGGGCCGCCTTGAAGCTCAAGCGTGTGCACTGAAGCTTCGGACAGCTTGTCAAAGTAGCCGGGGTCGGTGGCGCAAAGATACCGTTTCGCGGCAACATGCAGGCGCACACAATCCACGATCACGGGCGGGAAGAAATGCTTCAGCACGTCTGCCCCGGCTTCATCATGGTGATTGTCCTCGGTATCGTCCGGCGAATAGGGGCCGAATTCCGAGGTGTAATGGCCGATGTCGTGGAGCAAGGCCGCCGCGATCAGTTCGTCGGGCGCGCCCGCGTCTTCGGCCAGTTTCGCGCCTTGCAGCATGTGCTGGGCCATTGTCACGGGTTCGCCCAAATAGCTTTCGGCCCCGCGCCGTTCAAAGATGTCGGCGATGAAGGCAACGATGTTTTCGCGGGTTGGCGTCATGACGCCTCCAATGTCGAAAGGGTGGACAACAGCCCGTCCTTGTCGGCGTAGCACCCTTGCAACCACCGCATTCCGCCCGACGAAAAGGCATTGCGGGCATGCAGGACGCGGGTGTTGTCGACGATGAAGGCCTCTCCGGGATCAAGGCGAAATGTGATCTGGCTGTCAGGCGCGTCTATGATCTCGCCAAGGCGGCGCAGCGCGGCGTACCAGACACCCATGTCGTCAAACGGGATGTCGGTGACGGCCGCCATGGAGCGGTTGTTGAAGCGGATCGCAATGACTTCGCCGTCAGGATTGCGTTCGATGACGGGGCGTTTTGAGGTCAGACGCACGCCCGAGGACCCGGCATATTCGAACCGGGCCGGATAGCGGGCAAGGGCTTCAAAGCCGTCGGGGTTTTCCTGACGCAGAGTTTCGGCGGCGGCGAAGCCATCAACCACACCGCTCTCGCCGCCTTCGACGGTATTTTCCAGACACGCCAGGATCTGCAAACCCGGCACCGGATCGCGGTACGGGTTGTCGGTGTGCGCTTGCAGGCCAAGATTGGTGTAAGCGAGGTTCGTCGGGTTGATCTCGGACCGGACCTCGAACCAGCGGCCATAGTTGGTTTCGCGGATATAGCCGAAGAGGTTGACCACCTTTTCAAGACTGCCAGAGGTGGTTGGCAGACCGTGAACCTTGGCCACCCCGTCGCGGCGCACGGCGGCGAGCCATTGGCGCAGAGCGTCCGGATTTGACTGCAAGTCGCCCAACCCGGCGCAACGGATTGTGTGATCACCGCGCCAAAGCGTGATGGCGTCGGACCATGGGGTTGCCACGTGAGCGCGATCATAGGCGTGGGTGCGCAGCCAGTCTTCCGGAAAGCGGGTCACATGGCCGTTGGAGAACGTGACGTTCAGCACATCACCATGCGACTTTGCGCCTGTCACGCGAATGCCGCTGGGTATCTCGGACAGTGCGATGAGGCGCTGGCCATTTCCGGCGTCACGCGTGGCCTCGTCTTGGGCGTTGTCCCGCAGCCAGATCGCGTGGAAGCGGGCCGACATGCCATCGGCCCACTTTGCGCGGATGGCGTCACCATCCGCGATGATATCGGCCGATTTTAAGGCCACGGCAGGGAATAGGTTTTGACGTTGGTGAAGAACTTCATCGCTTCGATCACGCCTTCCTTCACGCCGTTGCCGCTGTCCTTGATGCCGCCGAAGGGGGACATTTCGATGCGGTAGCCCGGCTGTTCCCAGATATTGCAGGTGCCGACGTTGAGACCGTTGATATAGGCAATCGCGCGGTTCAGGTCGTTGGTGCAGACGCCTGAGGAGAGGCCGAAATCGGTGCTGTTGGAGATGCGCATGACCTCGGTGTCGTCGTCCGGCACGCGCACGATGGGGATGATGGGGCCGAAGGTTTCTTCCATCACCAACTCTGAGTCGTGCGGGACATGATCCACCACGATGGGCGGAAGGAGTGCGCCTTGGCGTTCTGGATGGTAGAGGATGTTGGCACCTAGATCGGCGGCCATCAGAACGCGCTTTTCGAAGAGTTCGGCGGCTTGGGCGTGGATCACGCAGCCGAGTTCTGTGGCAGGGTCTTGTGGGTCGCCGAATTTGATCTTTTTGGCTTTCTCGACCACCAGTGGCACAAACTTGTCCGCGACGCTTTCCTGCACCAAGATACGCTTGATTGCCGTGCAGCGTTGGCCGGAATTGCCGGTGGCCCCGGCAACGGCGATGGTCGCGGCTTGGTCGAGGTCTGCATCGCTCAGGTCGTTGCAGATGATCAGGGGATCGTTACCGCCAAGTTCGAGCGCGGTGCGTTTGTAGCCTGCCTTGGACGCGATGAGTTTGCCCACAGGCACACCGCCGGTGAAGGTGATGATGTCGATGTTGTCGTTCGTCACCATTTCGTCGCCGATATCGGCGGGCATTCCGGTGACGACCTGGAACATCTCGGGTGGCAGGCCCGCCTCGTAAAGGATATCTGCCAACGTCAGCGCGGTGAGCGGCGTCAGTTCCGTCGGTTTGCACACCATGCAGTTGTTCGTCGCAATCGACGGGGCGATCTTGTGGCTGACCATGTTGAGCGGGTGGTTGAACGGGGTGATGGCGCTGATCGCCCGCACGGGTTCGCGCATGGTGAAGATCTTGCGCGCCTTGCCGTTGTGGGTGAGGTCACAGGAGAAAATCTCGCCATCGTCCTTGAGCGCCTCTGCGGCGGCGAATTGGTAAACGTCCTGCGCGCGCTTGGTCTCGTAGAGGCTGTGCTGGTGGCAGATGCCCAGTTCCAGCGTCAGCCATTTGGCAAGGTAGTCGCGGCGTTCGCCGATAATTTCCCCGGTGCGTTGCAGGATCTGGCTGCGTTCGTAGCGGGTGAGTTTGGATTGGTAGTTCGCCGCAATCTCGAAGGCTTTGCGCGCATGTTCGGCGGTGCCCATGGGGACGGTGCCAATCACCTCGTTCGTGTAGGGGTAGCGGACTTCGAGGCGGTCTTTGGTATCCACCTTTTCACCGCCGATGCGCATCTGGTCGTGACGGATTTCGGTCATGCGTCCACCTCTTCCAGGGCTGCTGCGGCGGTGGCGTAGAAGAACGCGTCGAAATTGCGGAGCGTGGGGGCGTTGGGCAGGTCGATCTTGCGGTTCACGATGAACGGGACCTCCTGTTCGGTCAGCCCGCCATGGCTGCGCAGGGGTTCCTTGAGGGCGGCAAGGTCGTGGCGGTGGGCGGAGGTGCCGATGGTCATGTTCTCGGTCGAAATCATCACGATGTCGCCGATGCGGTCCGGGGGCAGGTCGTATTTCTGGACGGCGGTGGCCTTGCGCACAACTTCGAGCATTTCCGGCAAAGCAGACAGGCGCGCGATGATGTCGGCGTGGTCTGCGCCGTCGGGCAGGTAGGCTGTCGCAAATGCACCCAATGCCCCGTGGTGCACGACGTACGGGTCGGTGATCGGCAGGATCACCCGCGCGGCAGCTTCGCCAAGCCAGTCGTCCAGCACGTCCTGCACATAGATCACGGCTGGGTCGCCATTGGCGTCGTGCTTGGGCTTCATACCGTGGTCGGCGGTGACGACGATGGCTGCGCCCATTGCGTCGAGTTCGGCGAGGTATGTGTCGAACATCGCGTAGAAGTCTTTTGCGCCCGCCTCATTGGGGGCGAATTTGTGCTGGATGTAGTCTGTTGTGGACAGGTACATCACGTCCGGCTTCCATTCCTTGAGCAGCTTCACGCCGGCGGCGAAGACGAATTCGCTGAGTTCCGAGGAATAGACCTCTGGCACCGGCAGGCCCATCCAGGCGCTGGCGTTGTCGATGCCGTGTTCGGCCTTGGTGGTGGTGTCGGATTTTTCGGTCGAGAACGCGATGGCGCGGTCCTCATTGAATTTGAGACCTGCCCCCAAGAGAGCACGCAGTTTGTCCTTGGCGGTCACAACGGCAACGCGCGCGCCTGCTTCGTAGTATTTGGAGAAGATCGTTGGCGCGCGCAGGAAGCGGACGTCGTTCATCATCACCTCCTCACCCGTTTCGGGATCATACAGGAAGTTGCCGCAGATGCCGTGGACGCTTGGCGGGCGGCCTGTGGCGATGCTCATGTTGTTGGGGTTGGTGAAACTTGGGATCACCGAATGGGCGAGACGGTCTGTCCCGGTTTCGCGGATGCGTTTGAGCGTGGGCATCAGGCCTTCAGCAATCGCAACCTCAAGGTATTCGGGTTCACAGCCATCCAGACAGATCGCAATCGCGCAGGTTTTCGGGATGGCGTAGGTGCGGTCGTTGGCGACCACGGGGTTTGTAATGGGCATGTCTGGTCCTTCAGGCAGCGAGTTTCTTGCGTTCTTCCAAAGCAGCGACCGGCGGGGCGGCGCTGCTTACATTCATGTCGGTCAATGCCTCGCGCGCGGCGTCCACCACGCGGCGCATGACATGTTCATCCATTTGGCCGATCACGCCAATTCGGAAACTGTCTACCACGGTGAGTTTGCCCGGATAGATGATAAAGCCGCGCGCTTTCATGGCGTCGTAGAAGCCTTGGAACGTGAAGTTCGGATCGGCGGGGCAGAAAAAGGTGACGATGATCGGGCTGAGCCAGCGGTCGGCGAGCAAGGTTTCGAAGCCCAGATCGCGCATGCCGCCAACCATCACGTCGCGGTTTTTGGTGTATCGCGCGCCTCGTGCGGCAACGCCGCCTTCCTGTGCGTGCAAATCGAGCGCTTTCATAAACGCCGCCACCGTATGCGTCGGTGGGGTAAAGCGCCACTGGCCGGTTTTTTCCATCGTCGCCCATTGCGCGTGCACGTCAAGCGACAGGGAATGGGAATTGCCCTTGGAGGCTTCAATCTCGTCCTTGCGTGCGATGACGAAACCGAACCCCGGCACGCCTTCGATGCATTTATTGGCAGAGGAGACAAACGCGGCACAATGGAGCGCGCCGGGATCAAGCGGAAGCGCGCCAAAGGCGGACATGCTGTCGATCAGAAGTTTCCGGCCTGCCGCGCGGGTCGCGTCGGCGATTTCTTCGACCGGGTTGAGAATGCCGCTGGAGGTTTCACAGTGAATGGCCAACACATGGGTGATCGCGGTGTCGTTCGCCAGAATTTCGGCAACTTCATCTCCACGCGGCGGAAGGTAATCGCCCTTGTCGAGCAATTGATATGCCCGCCCCAGGTAATCAAGCGTTTGTGCCGCGCGCAGACCGTATGCACCATTAGCAAGAACCAGAACTTTGCCGTCTCTTGGGACGAAACTGCCCAGCATCGCTTCGACCGCATAGCTGCCGGAGCCTTGTATCGGGACGCAATCATAGTCCGCTGCGCTGTCGCCGATCATCGCCAGAAGCTGTGACCGCAGATTGCGCGTCATCGCGCGGAAATCATCGTCCCAGCTGCCCCAGTCTTTGAGCATTGCCTGCTTGACCGAGTAAGCGGTTGTAAGGGGTCCCGGCGTGAGCAGATAGGGCTCACCAAGTTCGGGGGCGGGCAGAGGCGTGTTGGACATGGCAGATTTCCAATGCTGTTCTGACATCGGATATGAGGCCCATCCGGGCATATGTAAAATCTTTGTTTTCTATTGATTGATAGGTTACGGCTATATTGCATCCGTGTTCTGACCGAGGTTTTCGAATGCGCTACAGTCAACTTCGTGCGTTTCACCACGTGGCCCTGCACGGCGGGTTTTCCCGCGCGGCGCGCGCTTTGAACATCTCTCAGCCCTCTGTGTCGGACCAGGTGCGCCAGCTTGAACAGGCGCATGACGTGCTCTTGTTTTACCGCGATGCGCGGCAGGTGCGGATGACTGAAGCGGGGGAAGCCCTGTTCCGGCTGACCAGCGAGATGTTTGAGGTGGAAGAGCGGATCAGCGCGCTGTTCGATGAAAGCCGCGCCGCGCTGACCGGTACGTTGCGGATCATGGCGGATTCCGCGATGCACATTACCGATGCGGTGCGGCGGTTTCGCGAATCCAATCCTGCGGTCTTTGTGACGATCCGGACAGGCAACACCGAAGATCT
Organism: Marivita sp. S6314; assembly: GCF_023015985.1. Lineage (GTDB taxonomy): Bacteria > Pseudomonadota > Alphaproteobacteria > Rhodobacterales > Rhodobacteraceae > Marivita. The sequence goes on along the minus strand of NZ_JALKAO010000006.1, from coordinate 144,291 downwards.
GTTGCGCCGTTTAAGGAATTACGAGGCCGAGATCGGCGTTGTTGGCAACGCGATTTCAGCCCCTGACCTAGACAGCGTTGATCTGGGGCGCACACCGATCCTTGCTTTGGTGGCCAAGGATTTCCTGCCGGATGCGGTGACATCCCTGCGGTTTGCGGATCTTGGGAACCACCCCTTGATCTATCGCGAAGAAGGGTCGCGCACCCGTGCGCAAGTTGTCGAGGAGGCGGCACGCCTGAAGCTGTCGCTTGCACCGTCGATCGAGGTTGAGGGCCGCGAGGCCATGCGTGAACTGGTGGCGTCTGGCGCAGGTATCGGATTTATCAGTGAAGCCGAATTTGGCCATGACAGACGGTTGCGGGCCATTCCGTTTGAAGATGTCGATCTTGGCATGTCAGAATCCCTGGTCACCTTGTCGGCGCGGCGGGATGTTCCGATGATCCGGGGGTTTCTCAAAGCGGTGCAGAGCATCCTTTAGGGTTGCTGCCTATAGGTTTTGGTTATGGAATTATAATAACGCTGCATCTTTACATATGACCGGGACTTGTCATGATCCCCGTACGCTTGGGAAAGACTGTGACAGATACAAAGCTCAATACGCTCTTCATTGTGATCGACCAATTGCGGGCCGATTGTGTGTCTGGCGCACTTGCGCAGCATCTTGATCTGCCGAACATGCGCGCCTTTGCCAAGGATGCGGTGTCGTTTCAGAACCATTATTCGGTGACCGCGCCCTGTGGCCCGTCGCGCGTGTCGATCCTGACCGGGCAATACGCGTCGAACCACGGCGCAACCCGGAACGGGACGCCGCTCAAACATGACACACCCACGATAGCCACCGCCGCGCGGGATCATGGGTATGATCCAATGCTGTTCGGGTACACCGATACCTCGCACGACCCGCGATATCTGGAACCGGACGATCCGCGTCTGTTTTCCTACGAAGAGGTCGCCGCAGGCTTTCGCGAGGTTGTGCGGATGCGACTGGAGGGCGACTATTCAGAGTGGGAAACCTATCTGAAGGACAACGGATATGCGCCCGGCCCTTACCCGGATTTGTACCGCCCGACCGGTGACACACCCGATTCCCCGGCGCTTTATGCCGCCGAGCATAGCGATACCGCGTTCCTGACCAATCGGACGCTGGAAGAGCTGGCGCAGCACCCGCCGGGATGGTTTGCGCATCTGACATATATCCGTCCGCACCCGCCTTTCGTTGCGCCCGCGCCCTATAACGCGATGTATGCGGCGGATGCGATGCCCGCACCGAAAACTGCTGAGGATCCCGAATGGCACGGGTTCATGGGGCCCGCGCGCAGCGGTTCCTCTGTGTCGCGCGTGGTCGAAGGGTTCCCGGACCTGCCGGACACCGAAGATGCGGTCAAAATGATCCGGGCGCTGTATTTCGGGCTGGCGACCGAGGTGGATCACCACATCGGCCGGATTTTCGGCTGGCTCAAGGACAGCGGTCAGTACGATAACACGTTGATTGTCCTCACGTCGGATCACGGCGAACTTTTGGGCGACTACGGGATTTGGGGCAAGCGGACGTTCCACGATGCCGCGTTCCATGTGCCGCTGATTGTTCGTGATCCACGGGCCTCCGCACGTGGAGAGGTCGTTACCGCGCCAACGGAATCCATTGATATCTCTCCGACAATTCTGGACTGCCTTGGCGTACCTGTGCCGCATTCGATGGACGGGCAAAGCTTGCGCCCCTTCCTGAACGGGACATCGCCTGCGAACTGGCGACGCTATTCTGTGTCCGAGCTTGATTTTGCAGATCCGGTCCAGCCAACCCCTTGGCAAACCGCGCTGAACCTGTCGCTGGATGGTGCGAATCTGGCGGTGCTGCGCAAAGGGAACCTGCGCTATGTGCAGTTCGCCGAAGGGCTTGAGCCGATCCTTTTGGATGTTTCAAACGGCGAAGAGTCCCGAAATCTGGCGAAAAATTCGGATCAGACGCAGACAAGACTTGATTTGATGCAAGATATGCTTTGCCATCGGATGGTTAACACCGATGGCACATTTTCCCGGACCTTGATTACCGAGGCTGGTGTAAAGGTGGTTTCATGACCGGTGGCAGTGTCACAGACATGTCATGCGTGCCAGCGATACAAAACGCAGCGACCCCAGGACGGGTCGACAAGCAGAAGGAGACCTCTTGCGATTTCCGTTCGCAGCGCGCCGCACACTGCCTGTAGGCTGCGCCTTTGACGGACACGGAATTGACCGGCCCGAACACGGGATCGGGACATAAAAAGGGGGAACAACCCCCGTTTAACACTTGGAACCAATAGGAGAGACAATGAAACGTATCCTTCTTTCAGGCGTAGCCTTTATCGGCTTGCCGGCAGCGGCTTTTGCCAACTGCCCACCCGTGACGGTGGCAGATATGCAAGGCGTGGCCGCGGGTGAATTTCCGCAGCAATTCGAGCTTGCGGAATTTCAGGAAGCCGCCGGCTGCACGATGGAGTTTTCCGCAAACCCCGAAATTGAAGCGCTGAACGCGCAGATCAAAGGCAATGGCGACCTGCCGCCTTTGACGGATCGCATTCCGTCAGAGCCTCTGGTCGTTGTTCCATATGACGCTGTTGGCAAATACGGTGGTGAACTGAACGTTCTGTCGAACGCGACAGAGGCCGGGACATCCGACTTCCTGTCCGTGCGTCATGTCAGTTTTGTACGGTATTCCGACGATCTTCAGACCATCGTGCCAAACGTTGCGAAATCCTGGTCGTGGAATGATGATTTCACCCAGCTGACGCTCAAGCTGCGTGAAGGCCACAAGTGGTCCGATGGTGCGCCGTTCACATCTGCGGATGTGGCGTTCTATCACGACAACCTGATGCTCGACACGAACATCTTTGAGACGCCAAAGGACTACATCACCGTTGGCGGCGAAACGATGACGGTGGAAACGCCCGACGATACCACGGTCATCTTCAACCTGCCTGGACCGAAGCCGGGTCTGATCGCGCACTTTGCGACGCACTACTCGCAGCCATTCCAGCCCAAGCATTTCCTTGGCCAGTTCCACCCGGATATCGACCCAAATGCGGATGCCAATGCGCAGGCGCTGGGCTTTGAAAACGGCTATGATGCGATCAAGGCGTATTACGGAAACTCGGATTGGACGGACACGCCGACTCCGATGCTGTCCAAGCCAGACCTTGTCGATGGTCTGCCGAAGGCAACCTATCCAACGCTGGAAAGCCACATCTATATCAGCGACACCACGGAAGGTCGTCGTCTGGTGGCCAACCCGTACTTCTTCCAGGTTGACCCGACAGGTCAGCAGTTGCCGTATATTTCGACCCAGGACGAAGTGTATATCAACGACAACGAAGTGCGTCTGCTCAAGATCGTGAACGGCGAAGTAGACTACAAGTCCCAGTCGCTGCAGCTCGCCTCGGCACCGATCCTTCTCGAAGCACAGGAAAAGGGGGACTACACGGTCCACCTGAAGCCGGAAATCACCATCGGTGCATTCGGGTTCAACGTCACACATGAAGACGAAGCCAAGCGTGCTGTCTTTGGTGACCTGAGCTTCCGTGAAGCGATGTCTGTTGCGATCAACCGGGAAGAACTGAACGAGATTGCGTTCTTCGGTCAGGGCAACCCGCAGCAATATGTTGGCTTCTCGCCGCTGCCGGATTTCGTTGATCCGTCGCTGCACGACCATATGGCGCAATACGATCCGGATATGGCCAAGGCCAAGCTGGATGCGCTGGGGCTGGCCGACACGGATGGCGATGGCATGCGTGAACTGCCAAACGGCGAAAAGCTGGTTCTGAACCTGAACTTCTCGACCCAAGGCATCGCCGGTCAGACGGTTGAACTGGTGTCGCAATACTGGCGCGACGTCGGTATTGATTCCGTCGTGAAAGAAGTGACGCCGGACGAATACCGGTCCGCGCAATCTTCCAACAAGCTCGACGTGTCCATGTGGCGCAAGAGCCAGCCGTTGGCGATTGTTCTTGGCAACAACGAACTGTGGGTGCCGCCGTATGAAAACTACTTTGGCAACCGCAACGCGATGTTGTGGGCCGAGTGGGTCGATTCCGGTGGGTCCGCAGGTGTAGAGCCGCCAGCATGGGCGAAGGAAATGATGGAAGACATCAACACCCTTCAATCTGCCGCAGCCGGGTCTGACGTGTTTGTTGAAACAGGTGCCAAGATGGCGGAAGCGATGACGAAGAACCTTCTCTTCATCGGGACCGTGAACGCGCCGGCGCCGATGATCCATCGGAACAACCTGATCAACTTCACAGAGATGCAGACGCATTCCTATGAATACTACCGGACCTACCCGTACCGCGCCACGCAGTGGTGGCTGGACGAATAAGTCTGTCTGAACTGGAGGTGGGCATGTCTGACTTGCCCACCTCCCAAAAAAGAAAGACCGTTGTCTGGAAATAACCCGAACAAATCGGGCGCGCAGACAACCTTCAGGGGCAAAATCCATGCTGAACTTCGCACGTTTTGTGCTGACGCGTGCCGTACTGGCGATGATCACGTTGATCATTGTCTCCTTGGTTGTCTTCTCGCTGATGGAGCTTGTGCCGGGCGACTGTGCCGAGCGTTATCTCGCATTCAAGAACACCCAGGGGTCGGGCATCTCGGTTGCAGACATCGAAAACGAACGCATCCGCCTAGGGCTAGACCGGCCATTTCTTGAAAGATGGGGCAAATGGATTGTCGGTGCCTTTCAGGGCGAATTTGGCGACAGCTGTATTCTACGCGTGAACATTGCCCAGCTTCTTGGCGATAAGTTCTGGATTTCGCTGGGGCTATGCCTTGCGTCGCTCACACTGGCTTATGCCATTGCGCTGCCTGTTGGCATCATCGCTGCGGCGTCTGACAATGCCATCCTGAACAACACATTGCGGATCTTCAGCTACCTTGGGCTGGCGATGCCGAACTTCCTTTTGGCCCTGATGATCATGTTATTCTCGACGGTGTATTTCGGGGATACGATGACGGGTCTGTTCTCGGCCGAATATCGGGATGCGCCATGGAGTTTTGACAGGTTTCTTGACCTGATGAGCAATGCCTGGTTGCCCATCTTTATCCTGGGCTGGTCGGCAACCGCGTTCGCCCTGCAGACAGTGCGGGCCTTGATGTCGGATGAGATCGGCAAGCTTTATGTCACAGCGGCGGCCGCACGAGGTGTGCATGGGCGTAAGCTCTTGTGGAACTATCCGGCGCGGCATGCGCTGGGCCCGATTGTGAACAGTCTGGGGTTTGACCTGAACCGGATTTTCAACGAATTGCCGATTGTCGCGCTGATCCTTGTTCTGACCGACGCCGGCGCGTTGTTGATCGAGGCGCTTGCCCGGTCAAACGACCAGCAGCTGGCAGGCGCGATCATCTTCCTTCTCACGGCGTCTATCGTGACGCTCAATTTCCTGACGGACGTGTTGCTTGCGGTGCTTGATCCGCGTGTCCGCAAGAGCATTGTGAGGTAAGGCCATGAACAGCACTCCTGATCCGCTCAAGCCGAACCTGGCCGAAACCACCGGTCCGAACGTGGCCATTGTCGAAACCGAAAGCGCGGTCGAACGCCGGTCGAAAGAGGCGTATTTCACCGCGTCGCAAGGTCAGCTGATCTGGGCACGCTTCAAGAAACAGCGCGCCGCGATGGTGGCGGCTTGTATTCTGGCGGTCCTGATCCTCTCCGGGATTTTCGCGCCGTTCCTGTCGCCCTATGATCCGACGATTGCGGGCAAGAACGATGAGTATCTGAACGGCGCGCCGCAGATCCCGATGTTCTGCGATGTAAACGGCTGTTCGATGCGCCCGTTTGTGCACGCCGTGGAACGCGAACGGTCTTTGGCCACCAATTTCCGGTGGGTCACAACCGTGAACGAGGACCAACGGAACTACGTCTACTTTTTTGTCGAAGGTTGGGATTACAAACTGTTCGGGTTTATCCCGATGGACACCCATCTGTTCGGCACACAAGAGGGCTTTGTCCACGTCTTCGGCACCGATGCCAGTGGCAAGGATATCTTTTCGCGTACCTTCCATGCGATCTGGACCTCTTTGAAAGTCGGGACCATCGGCGTGTTCATCGCCTTTGTTCTGGCGCTCGTGATCGGGGGGATATCCGGGTATTACGGGGGGTGGATCGACAGTTTCTTACAGATGATCACAGATGCCGTCCGAACAGTGCCCGCCATCCCGCTGTTCATGGCGGTCGCGGCCTTTATGCCGCCCGAGATGACGGCGGAACAACGGTTCTTCTACATATCCCTGATACTGGGACTGATCGGCTGGCCCACCTTGGCACGACGGGTGCGCACGCACCTTCTCACGGAACGCAATCAGGAATACGTGCTGGCTGCACAACTCTGCGGAGCGTCCTCCGGCCACACAATCCGACGGCATCTGCTGCCCAGTTTCACCAGCTACATCATCGTCGATCTGGTGATTTCCTTCCCGTACATGGTGCTGTCTGAAACGGCGCTGTCTTTCATCGGCCTTGGTCTGAAAGACCCGGTGAACAGCCTTGGCGTGATGCTTCAGAATGTGACAAGCGCGGACGTGCTTTTGAACTACCAATGGTACTTCATCCCGGTGATCTTTTTCATCGCGCTGGTGATGGCCTTTGTATTTGTCGGCGACGGCTTGCGCGACGCTGCGGACCCTTACTCGGATAACAACAAATGACAGCGCTGATTGAAGTAGAAAACCTGACGCTCAAATTCCGCACGGACGAAGGGCTGATCACCGCTGTCGACAATGTCAGCTTTTCGCTCAACAAAGGCGAAGTGATGGGATTGGTCGGGGAATCCGGGTCAGGCAAATCCGTCACGGCAAAAGCGCTGATGCATCTTAACGCCAAGAACGCGGTCTATACGCCGGAAAGCAAGATCACCTTGCACACGGACACTGGATCGGTCGATGTTCTGTCGCTGAAGACTCCGAAAGACCTGAACATCGTCCGCGGTGGCGCAGTTTCTATGATCTTTCAGGAGCCGATGGCCAGTTTCGCGCCTGCGATCACCATTGGTAAGCAAATGGTGGAGCAGCTTCAGCTGCACGGCGACTATTCCAAGCAGCAGGCCAAGAACATTTCGGTCGAGATGTTGGACCGGGTGGGTATCTCGGATGCGGCCAAGCGGTTTGACCAGTATGCCTTTGAATTGTCCGGTGGCATGCGGCAGCGCGCGATGATTGCGATGGCGCTGTCGACGCAACCCCAATTGCTGATCGCGGATGAACCGACCACGGCATTGGATGTGACCATTCAGGCGCAGGTGATCGACCTGATGAAAGATCTTGTCGACGAATTTCACATGGGGATCGTGTTCATCACCCATGACCTGGGCGTTGTGGCCCAGACGGCGGATAAGGTGAATGTGATGTATCTGGGCCGGTTGATCGAGGAAGGCCCGGTGCGCGAGGTGATCCGGAACCCGAAACACCCCTACACGCAGGGCTTGCTTGCCGCCTTGCCCAAGCTGGACGATATCGACGCGCCCTTGACGCCTGTGCCGGGGGATATCCCGTCGCCGCTTGAGCGTCCCTCGGGCTGTGTCTTCCACACGCGCTGTGCGCAGGTTGTCGGGGATGTCTGCAAACGCGCGATCCCCGTCAATCACGCCATTGATGATTCTCACAGCGTGGCTTGCCACATCTACGACGAGGTGCCCGCATGAGCGACGTCCTGATCCGCGCCAAGAATCTGTCTGTCGGGTTCCAAATCGGCGGAGGTTTGTTCAATAAGCAGGTGTTGAAAGCCGTCGACAACGTGTCACTCGACATCGAAAAGGGATCGTTCTTCGGGCTGGTCGGGGAAAGCGGGTCCGGAAAGACCACGCTGGGCCGCGCGCTTCTCAAGGCCGCACCGATCACGGCGGGTGGCGCGCATTACAGTGATGGAGAGGTCGATTACGATCTTGAGAACATCACCAAGGAACAGCTCAAGGACTACCGCAAACGGGCGCAGCTGATCTTTCAGGACCCTTATGCAGCGCTGAGCCCGCGCATGACCGTGCGGGACATCATTGCCGAACCGTTGGAAGTGATGAAGCTGACCAAGTCACGCGAAGAAACCGACGCGCGTGTGCGTGAGATTGCGGCCAAGTGCCGGTTGAACCTCGAACACCTGCGCCGTTTCCCACACGCGTTTTCCGGTGGGCAACGGCAAAGGATCTCGATTGCGCGCGCTCTTGTGTCTGCGCCCAAGTTTATTGTGGCGGATGAAAGCGTAGCGGCTTTGGATGTGTCGATCCAGGCCGATGTCCTGAACCTGCTCAAACAGATTCAGGCAGAGATGGGTCTGACCTTTTTGTTCATTAGCCATGACCTGTCCGTTGTGGCCCATACTTGTGACCACGTTGCGGTGATGTATCTGGGCCGACTGGTGGAAACCGCGCCGACCCGCAAACTGTTTGAAGCGCCACGGCATCCTTACACCAAGGCCCTGTTTTCTGCGATTCCGTCACTTGATCCGGATGATCGCGGGTCCGCGCAAAAGCTCACCGGGGAAATTCCGTCACCGACCAATCAGCCGTCGGGATGCAAGTTCCATACACGCTGTCCGTTTGCGATTGATCACTGCAAACGGGTGGAGCCCACGTTGGAAACCGTTGGGTCCGGGCATGACGTGTCCTGCCATCGCTGGAAAGAGTTGATGGAAACCGAAGCCGCCTGACCGGGCGCTTGCCGTTTGTTAGCTTCCGTATCCGCGCCGCAGCGCGGTGTGGGTTCGCGCGCGCTTGAGGTCATCTTCGAGAATGCGGCTCATCGACAGTGCACCGGATGTCGTGAGCAATGTGGATGTCACATAATCACTGGACAGTCCGCCGCGCGCGGTGCAGCGCTGCGATGTGCAGAACGTAGACCATGTGTCGACATAGGTCAGCGCCCCGGTGGTCGACAGCCGACGGAACATGTCGTCGGCTTTTGCATGGCGCTTGATCGCGCGACCCTTGGACACGACATCGGCAAGCTGTGGCATGCCTTGGTACAACCAGTGCCCCGGGGTATTGGCGCGCGCGGCTGTTTCCGCATCGAACTGCGGGAAGGCCGGCACCTGCCGCAGCACGGACACGCGCACCTGGTTGTCGATCAAAGCCTTGACCGTTTGCTCTAACGCCGTCGCAACATAGTCGGGCTGATGCGCGGTGTTGAGCGGTGTTCCGTCAACGGGGCCAAGCCGGACCACGGGTTTCGGTCTGAATTCGGCGTTCCTGTCCCCAAGATAGTAAAGCCAATCCGCAACCAGCGTGACATGTCGGATGCTGTTCAGATGGGGAAGGGCTTGCAGGACTTGCGCGGATTGCTGATCACAGCTTCTGCCACTCAAGGTATCTGCCGACGCAAACCGCGTTTGCAGGCCGTCCAAAGGCACGCAATTGGGCTGCGCGACCAGTATCGTTGAAACCTTTGCGCGCCGCGCCGCTTCTGCAAAACCGGCTTTCATTGCCACCAATTGGTGATCCCCCCAAACCAGCGCTTTGGGTGGTCCCTTGGGGCCAAGTTCACATACATGCAGGCCAGCCAGGGGTCCGCTTGTCTGGATCGGACACCGGGTCGACAGGTCATTTGCGCCCAGCGCGTGGATATAGGCCGAGCTTTGCTCCGCGAAGCGCAGCTGCATACCTTGAGCACTGAAGCTGATGACCCCGTTCGCCAAGAGAATACCGGCTATCACGGCCGTCGGTGTAACGCGGCTGAGTTGCAGTTTGCCCTCAATCCGTTGCCACAGTGACCACGACATCAGGGCGAGCAGCAGACACGGCATCATCAAGGCCGTGAAATTCGGTTTGCTTGGGTCCATGACGTCAAGCGCGGCGGTCAATTGGGCCAGAGGAATGGCCCACAGGAACATGTGCAACGCCATCCCGAACCATCTGCGGCGGCGCTCGGTTTCACCCTTGCGCGATGCGAAAGGGCGGCTGCCGAGATACAGAAACGCGATTCCGACTGCAAAGAAGGCCCTTGCGAACAACGTGTCGCCCATGGCCGTGACGGCCAGAATACCGGTCAACAGGTTCACGATCCCAAGGATCAATGCGTATCTGAGAACGGGATACCTGTTTGACGCAAAGAACGGGATCGCGCCGAACAGAAAGGCCCAAAGGCCGCCGATGGGCAAGAGTTGAACGATTGGAGAATCCGAACTCGATACGGACAATGAGCCTGTGGCTAAGAGGCCTAAGATAAGCAGCAATCTGAACGTGTTCTTTCGACACATCCAGAACACCGCCGCAAGGATTGCGCAGCATTGCGCGATCAGGGCCGGGACCCAAAGGTGATCCAGCAATCCATCAAACCGCAGTTGAACGGCATGTGGCAGAAGGGCCAGTTCGAAATTCGTGCTAAAGGTCGCAGCAAACATAAGCGACTGCCCGAGGTGTAGGTATTCACTGGGCAGAAAAACCAGCCAGCCCGCCACGAAAAGCACGACAGAGCAACATAGCAACCCGACAAAGTAGGCTTGCAGAACGCAGATGACCTGCTCTTTGAAAACGTCGAAGCCACGGATCAGTTGATTGGCGCACCAGCCGCCGCACAGCACAAGCACGATGTCCGCCGCAAAGGCCATCGGCCCGCCGTCGCGTGTCCCAAGCGTGGACAACACAAAGGCCAGCCCTGCAAGAGCCAGCAGGAATTGCCGGACTTCAGCGCGCGAGGACGCCGTGTCTGGGATATGCAAAATCGCCCGGGAATCTGGGTTGGTCTGGGTTGTCACTAAAACACTGATCTACGTTACGGCCCCACACCGATGCCCCTAAGTACATAGAATTTGAACGATCACACAACAGGCAATGTGGAAACAGTGTGTTACGTAAGGTCAGGTGCAGAATATGCGTGAGGTCCGCCAATGTCTGAATCGCGGACAATCGGCGGCAAGAACGCAGACAGAGTCACACGCTTTTCCTAAAGAACCGGCTTCCATTCAAGCCGTTCTGCTGTTGGGTAAGAATGGCGCGTTTTCTTCAGCGTTTCTGCATATCCGGTCAGCGCACCCGCCATCAGCCATGTCAGGGGGGTCAGTGTCGCATTGGGCAACATGTCGAACACGTTGATGGCGAGCATCAGCGACATTGGAACGATCAGAAGGGAATAACTCTCGGGTGTGCGGTACCGCGTTTCGCGCCAGAGCATGAACACGGGCAACACCAAAAGACCGAACTCCGCAAGAAACCCAAGCCAGCCAAATTGCCCGATCAGGATCACCCACCGGCCATCCGTGACGGTTTCAATATCCCCGGTGGCCGGGTCCATGATTTGATTGCGGTCGTAATTGCCCCAGCCGAACAGGGGTTTTTCGCTTGCCCGCTCCAGCAACAGATTTTCGTTACCAAACCGGAACCCCAGCGATTGGGCGCGGGCCGGATCAATGCCTTCGGCATATTCCAGAAGTCGATCCTGCGGAACAAGGTCAAGACCTTTCAGCGCCGGGTAGGCAATCGCAAACGCCGCGATAAAGATTGCCAGCCGCATCTGCCAACGCGACCCAAAGAACACGACAACCGGAATCAGCACCGCTGCAAAAATCCACGCGCCCAGTGACTTGGCCAGCACCAGAATCCCCGTCAGAAAAAGCGCAGCGATGAGTAATTTCCACGGTTTTCCGGTCTTTTCTGTTCGCCACAGCGCGTAGGCGGCCAGTATTGCCATCAGCATAAAGAACGCGGCCCAGATGCCGTGATACAAGAAGACCATCGGGCGGAAGCCGCCAAACCGCATGGTTTGGATAAAGTCGTGCTGGTAGTATCCGTAAATCCAGAAATTCAACTGCGGTGAGAGCCGGATCTCGATCAGCATCGGGATCGCATACAGCAATCCGCCGATCACAAACGCATACATCAAATCGCGCTGATCATCGGCGGTCGACAGGAACCGCCGGGCCAGCAGGAACGGGATAATCAGCAGCACTTGCTGGATCACGATGGCCAACGCATCGCGAACACTCATCCCCTGGATTTGAAACTGCCCCCATTCCACCGGTTCCGTGTTCAAGACGGTTGTCGCGATCGGGCTGAAGACAAAGAGCAGAAACAGCACGTTCACCACCGGAGATCGCGGCAGGAAATTCTTGTCATGGCCGTACATCCAGATCCACATGACAAGCGCACTGAGCGCGGGAATCGTGTGTTTGGTCAACGGCGGAACAAGCGGGAAATCAAAGCCGGCCGGTGGTTCGGGCAGGAACAAATACCCAATCACCAGGGTCGCGATAACAGCGCGCCCCGGCGGAAGCTTTAAAAAGAGGACCACCGTCACGACCGGCCAGATTGCCAGCGCAAGGGTAGCCAGTGCATTGGGCATCGTTTTGCCTGCCTCTGGCCTCACGAAACGTATCGAATGGGGTATGCCCCATCATCGCCAGTATAGTGTAGCGTGAATTCGGCCCAAATAGCACCGGAATGCAGCAAAACCGTGGTTCTGCACCGGAATGCGTGGCCGTGTTCAGTGACTTAGCTCGCAGTTTTGGACTTAACTTGGGGGTCGAATTGGACCTACTGGCAATTTCGACTCATCGCTACTGTCCGCCTCAATCGCGCCGACCGCTTGGTCGGTGCTCTTGTTTGGGAGAGCCACCATGAAAATGACCACCGAAGAAGCGTTCGTCAAAGTCCTCCAGATGCATGGCATTGAACATGCGTTTGGCATCATCGGGTCGGCCTTTATGCCGATTTCCGACATCTTCCCCAAAGCGGGCATCACGTTCTGGGACTGCGCGCACGAAGGCTCTGGTGGGATGATGGCCGACGGCTACACCCGGGCGTCTGGCAAGATGTCGATGATGATCGCGCAGAACGGGCCGGGGATCACCAACTTCGTGACGGCTGTGAAAACCGCCTATTGGAACCACACGCCTTTGCTGCTGGTCACACCGCAGGCCGCAAACAAGACCATCGGCATGGGTGGCTTTCAGGAAGTTGAACAGATGAAGCTGTTCGAAGACATGGTCGCCTATCAGGAAGAAGTCCGCGACCCGACCCGTGTGGCCGAGGTTCTGAACCGCGTGATCCTGAACGCCAAGCGCGCGTCGGCCCCGGCGCAGATCAATATGCCGCGGGATTTCTGGACTCAGGTGATCGACATTGATCTGCCAGAAGTTGTCGAATTCGAACGTCCCTCGGGTGGCGAAAGCTCGATCCAGCAAGCGGCAGATCTTCTGTCATCTGCAAAGAACCCGGTCATTCTGAACGGTGCTGGCGTGGTTCTGGCTGACGCGATACCGGCCTCGATGGAACTGGCCGAACGTCTGACCGCGCCGGTTTGTGTGGGCTATCAGCACAACGACGCGTTCCCCGGTTCGCATCCTCTATTTGCAGGCCCGCTGGGTTACAACGGCTCCAAGGCCGGTATGGAGTTGATCAGCCAAGCAGATGTGGTGCTGTGCCTTGGCACACGCCTCAACCCGTTCTCGACTCTGCCGGGCTACGGGATCGACTACTGGCCCAAAGATGCGAAGATCATTCAGGTCGACATCAACCCCGACCGCATCGGCCTGACCAAGAAGGTCAGCGTTGGCATCGTGGGTGACGCCAAGAAGGTCGCCGAAGGTATCCTTGCGCGTCTGTCTGACACCGCTGGCGACGAAGGCCGCGAAGAGCGGAAAGCGACCATCGCCAAAACCAAATCCACTTGGGCGCAGCAACTGTCGTCGATGGACCACGAAGACGACGATCCGGGCACCACGTGGAACGAGCGCGCGCGCGCGTCCAAGCCCGACTGGATGAGCCCTCGCATGGCATGGCGCGCAATCCAGAGCGCGTTGCCGAAAGAGGCGATCATTTCGTCGGACATCGGCAACAACTGTGCCATCGGCAACGCCTATCCGTCGTTCGAAGAAGGCCGCAAATACCTTGCGCCGGGTCTGTTTGGGCCATGTGGATATGGTTTGCCATCTGTCGTTGGGGCCAAGATCGGGTGCCCGGACGTGCCGGTTGTCGGCTTTGCCGGTGATGGAGCGTTTGGCATAGCGGTCAACGAACTGACGGCCATTGGTCGCCCGGAATGGCCTGCGATCACCCAGATCGTGTTCCGCAACTACCAGTGGGGTGCGGAAAAGCGGAATTCGACCCTGTGGTACGAAGACAATTTTGTCGGCACAGAACTGGACGAGGGCGTCAGCTATGCGGCCATCGCGTCGGCCTGTGGGCTCAAGGGTGTCGTTGCGCGCACCATGGACGAACTGACCGACGCGCTGAACCAGGCGATCAAGGACCAGATGGAGAACGGCAAGACCACTCTGATCGAAGCGATGATCAATCAGGAACTGGGCGAACCGTTCCGCCGTGATGCGATGAAAAAGCCGGTGGAAGTGGCAGGCATCGACCCGGCAGATATGCGCCCGCAGAAGGTCGCTTAATCATGGGGGACCCCGCACAGGCAACCTCTGTTCTGGTGCTGAATGCGGGGTCGTCCTCGATCAAGTTTGCCGTATTTGACGAGACCGTGTCCGAAACGCTTTCGGGCATGGCAGAGGCCATCGGTGGCGCGTCCAAGTTGCGGGTTGGGGAGGATGAGCGGGACGTTCCGTTGATCGATCACCGTGCGGCGCTGGAGGCGATCTTGAAGGCTCTGGCTGATCGCGGAATCACACCTGACACATTGCGCGCAGTTGGTCACCGCGTCGTGCATGGCGGGCGCAAGCTGACAGCGCCAATGCGGATCACGGATGAGGTCCGCGCCGAGATTGCCAACTGCACGCCGCTTGCGCCTCTCCACAATCCACACAACCTTGCCCCGATGGAGGCGCTGGCGCGGCTTGCGCCGGACCTGCCTCAATTCGCAAGCTTTGACACGTCGTTCCACGCCACGAACCCGAGTGTTGCGACGCGCTATGCGATCCCCAAGATGATGGAGACAAAGGGTATTCGCCGTTACGGGTTTCATGGTCTCAGTTATGCGTCGTTGGTGCGCCGCTTGCCGGAAGTGTCTGGCGAAGCGCTACCCTCGCGGTTGCTGGCCTTCCACCTTGGAAACGGGGCGTCGCTCTGTGCCATCCATAATGGTCAATCGGTTGCGACGACAATGGGCTATTCGCCACTGGACGGCCTTACCATGGGAACCCGCTCTGGCGGGATCGACGCCAACGCGGTGCTGCGGCTTGTCGAAGAAAACGGGCTTGAGCGCACCAAGGCCATTCTCAACCATGAGAGCGGCTTGCTTGGGCTGTCTGGTGGCAAGTCGGACATGCGCAAGCTGATGCTCGACGCGTCTGCTGACAGTGCCTTTGCTGTGGAACACTTCTGCTATTGGACGCTGCGCCATGCCGGATCGCTGATTGCGGCGATGGAAGGTCTGGACGCCGTCGCCTTTACCGGTGGGATTGGCGAAAATGCAGTGGGCGTCCGCGCGCGTATCCTGCGGGGTCTGGAATGGGCGGGCGTGCGGATCAATCCGGACTTCAACCACCGCTCGGGCCCCCGATTGCACGCGGACAGTTCCAAAGTTGCGATCTGGGTCATCCCGGCGGAAGAAGAGCGGATGATTGCGCTCGACGCGCTTGCGCTTTTGGAGGCTGCGTGACTTACGTGCCTTTTGCCAAAGCAATGGTCACCAGCGTCGAGGCGACGATGTCGTCGACCGTTGCGCCGCGGCTCAGATCGCAGACGGGTTTGGCAAACCCTTGCAGGAACGGACCGACTGCCTGCGCCTTGCCCAATTCCTGGCACAGCTTGTACGCGATGTTGCCGGCGTCCAGCGACGGGAAGATCAGCACGTTGGCATCCCCCGCGCCCAAACCCTTCTTCTCGGCAATCGCCGCGTTCAATGCGGCGTCCGCCTGGATTGGTCCCAAGTACCCCGTCGCGTCTGCCACGTCGCGGACGATATCAACGCTGTTCCCCGCGCCGCTGGTCCCGGTTGAGAACGACAAGAGCGCGACACGGGCATCCTCCAGCAATTTGCGCCCTGTATCCGCCGATGCGCGCGCGATGGCTTCAAGCGCTGTCGCATCCGGCGCCACGTTCACTGCGCAATCGGCGAAGATGAATTCGCGCCCGTCCGGGAACACCATCAGGAAATACGACGATGGGACTGCAACGCCGTCTGCCAAGCCAATCGCGATGCTCGCTGCTTCAATGACTCGTCGGGTCGGGCTGTCCGCCCCTGCGACCATCGCATCCGCCTCACCTGCGGCAACCATTGCCGCCGCGCGGAACAGCGGCTTTTGCAACATCCGACGCGCCAGCGCTTCCTTTGTACCGCGCGTCGCAACAAGGGCCGCCACTTGCGCCTCAGTTACGACCTCACTCACCGGAACAGGTTGGCACAATCCATCAGACGCCAAACGCTCTGCCGCGCCCGCCACGCGGGGATCGTCCAGTTCCGGAAACACCACCCGGGCGTTTGCTGTGCGTGCGACGTCGCGCGCGGTGTCGAGAACGCTCATACATCCCTCCAAATCGTCGTCACACAGGAGCCCGCAATGACCGATGCCGTCAAGATCAACCGTGGCCTGAAAGGCATTTACTTTGAACGCTCAGGTGTCAGCGATATCGATGGATCAGCGGGAACGCTGCACTACCGCGGCTATTCCATTCACGATCTGGCAGCGCACGCCACGTTTGAAGAGGTGTGCCACCTTTTGATGCGGGGCGAATTGCCAAACGCTTCCGAGCTGGAGGCGTTCGACGCGGAAATGCGCAGCTATCGCGCGGTGCCGGATGCGGTGCTTGAGATCATTCGCACGTGCAAAGACGGACACCCGATGGATGTCCTGCGCACCTGTGTGTCAGCCTTGGCCGCGCTTGATTTAGACAG
The DNA here is from genome assembly GCF_023015985.1 of Marivita sp. S6314. Classification (GTDB taxonomy): domain Bacteria; phylum Pseudomonadota; class Alphaproteobacteria; order Rhodobacterales; family Rhodobacteraceae; genus Marivita. The sequence continues at coordinate 127,548 of NZ_JALKAO010000006.1, read as the reverse complement.
CCAGCAAGTCGGCGAAGAGGCGTTTCAGCGCAACGGGCTAAAGCTCACCGCACAGGTGCCGACGCTGATTGCCGCGCATGAGGCGATCCGCAACGGGCGTGATCCCATCGCGCCCGATGAAAGCCTCAGCCACGCGGCGAACTGGCTGTGGATGCTCAAGGGCGAAAAGCCGTCCGAGGCTGCTGCGCGCCTTGCCGATGTCGACTTTGTCTTGCACGCCGAACATGGCGCAAATGCCTCCAGCTTTGCAGCGCGGGTGACTGTCGGGACCGAAGCGAACCTGCATGGCGCGATTGTCACCGCGCTTAGCACGCTCGCTGGCCCTGCACATGGCGGTGCGGCCGAAGACGTCATGAAGATGGTCAAGGAAATCGGCACACCTGACAAAGCCGCAGAGTATGTCAAAACCAAGCGCAAAAACCGCGAGGCTGTGACCGGGTTTGGCCACCGGGTTTACCGCGCTGAAGACCCACGCGCGCGGCACATGCGGGAAGGCGTTCGCAAGCTGGGCGAAGAGATGGGCGCGCCGGAATGGTACGAAATTCTGCAAGCGGTTGTTGAGGCGATGAAACCCTACAGCCGCCACGGTCTGAACGTGAACGTCGATTTCTACTCGGGCGTTATCTACCAATTGCACGGTATCCCGATGGATCTGTACGTTCCGATCTTTGCGATTGGCCGGATGCCGGGCTGGGTGATCCAGTGTCTGGAACAGCAGCGCGGGAATATCCTGATCCGTCCATTGACACTTTATAACGGGCCGGAACCGCGCAATTGGCTGCCGATTGAAGAACGATAGAGATGGAATGTAAGCGCTTGCATTTTGCTGCTTTACCATTGCGGCAGAAACGTAAACACTGTCGCCAAATCTGACCAAGCGCGGCCTTGGCAGGATAGGGAGAAAACACATGGGTCACGTCCAGCCAGAGCTTAATCTGTCACCGAAAGTGTCAGACGAGGTGCGCAAGACGACCTGCTACATGTGCGCCTGCCGCTGCGGGATCAACGTGCATATGAAGGGCGGCAAGGTGGCCTATATCGAAGGCAACCGTGACCATCCTGTGAACCAGGGCGTCCTCTGCGCCAAGGGCAGCGCCGGGATCATGCAGCACAACGCGCCGTCGCGTCTGCGTGCGCCGTTGAAGCGGGTCGGGCCGCGTGGCTCGGGCGAGTTCGAGGAGATTTCGTGGGAAGAAGCGCTGGGCATCGCCAAAGGCTGGTTGGAGCCGTTGCGCGCAGAGGCCCCCGAAAAGCTGGCGTTCTTCACAGGGCGCGACCAGTCGCAATCCTTTACGTCTTTCTGGGCGCAGAATTTCGGGACACCGAACTATGCCGCACATGGGGGGTTCTGTTCGGTGAACATGGCCGCCGCTGGCATCTACACGATGGGCGGTGCGTTCTGGGAATTTGGTCAGCCGGACTGGGACCATACCAAGCTCTTCATGCTGTTTGGTGTGGCCGAAGACCATGACAGCAACCCGATCAAGATGGGCCTTGGCAAGATCAAGGCGCGCGGGGCCAAGGTGATTGGCGTCAACCCGATCCGCACCGGGTACAACGCGATTGCGGATGATTGGGTTGGGATCACACCCGGCACTGACGGTTTGTTCATTCTGGCGTTGGTGCATGAGTTGCTGAAAGCGGGGAAGATCGACCTTGATTACCTTGCGCGGTTCACCAACGCGCCAGTGCTGGTGAATGGCGATCCGAAGTCGCCGGAACATGGGCTGTTCCTGAAAGACGACGATGGCAAGCCACTGGTCATGGACCGGGTCACAGGCAAGCTGACCGCGTTCGACAAGCCGGGGGTCAAGCCTGATCTTGCCGCCAGCTACCGCCATGCCGGGATCACCCACAAGCCGGTGATGCACCTGTTGGCCGAGCGTTACCTTGACCCGCAATACGCGCCCGAAAACGTGGCCGACACATGCGGTGTGTCGGCAGAGCGTATCAAGCGCATCGCGGCCGAGATCGCGCGGGTGGCGTTTGAGGAAGCGATTGAAATTGATCAAGAATGGACCGATTTCCGGGGGGAGAAACACGCAAAAATGGTGGGGCGTCCTGTGTCCTTCCACGCAATGCGGGGCATCTCTGCGCATTCCAACGGCTTCCAGACTTGTCGCGCGTTGCATGTGCTGCAAATCCTGCTGGGCAGTGTCGAAACCCCCGGCGGGTTCCGGTTCAAGCCGCCGTATCCCAAACCCGCGACGGCGCATCCCAAACCGCATTGCAAGGTGACTCCGGGCAAGCCGCTGGACGGTCCGCATCTTGGGTTCGTGCACGGGCCTGATGATCTGTGCCTCAAGGACGACGGCACGCCTGCGCGCATCGACAAGGCGTTCACCTGGGAAAACCCGATGAGCGCGCATGGGCTGATGCATATGGTCATCTCGAACGCCTATGCGGGTGATCCTTACAAGATCGACACGCTGTTCATGTATATGGCCAACATGTCGTGGAATTCGTCGATGAACACGACGGGCGTTATGAAGATGCTCACCGATACGGATGAGAACGGTGACTACGTGATCCCGCGCATCATCTATTCCGATGCGTATTCCTCGGAAATGGTCGCCTACGCAGACCTGATCCTGCCCGATACGACTTATCTGGAACGTCACGATTGTATCTCATTGCTCGACCGCCCGATCTGCGAGGCGGATGCGGCGGCGGACGCGATCCGCTGGCCTGTTGTGGAGCCTGACCGCGATGTGCGCGGCTTCCAGTCGGTGTTGTGTGAGCTTGGTGCCAAGCTGAACCTGCCGGGGTTTGTGAACGAAGACGGCAGCCAGAAATATGCGGATTACGCTGACTACATTACCCACCACCAGCGCCGCCCCGGTATTGGCCCCTTGGCGGGCTTCCGTATGGGGGAAACCGGGCTGACCGAAGGGCGCGGTGACGTGAACGAAGGCCAGCTTGACAGCTATATCGCCAATGGCGGGTTCTGGTCATCGCATGTGCCGGACCAAGGGTTGTACTACAAACCGTGGAACAAGGCGTATCAGGATTGGGCGGTGGAAATCGGCCTCTACGATGCGCCCGCGCCGTATATCTTCCAGCTTTACGTCGAACCGATGCGCAAGTTCCAATTGGCTGCCGAAGGGCATGGCGACCGTCAGCCGCCGGATCACCTGCGCGACCGGATCAAGCACACGCTGGACCCGCTGCCGATCTGGTACGCTCCGTTCGAGGACGGGCGCGTTGATACCGAAGAATTCAACATCCACGCACTGACGCAGCGACCTATGGCGATGTATCATTCGTGGGGTACGCAGAACGCATGGTTGCGGCAAATCCACGGGCACAACCCGATGTATCTGCCAACCAAGCTGTGGGAACAGCATGGGTTCAAGACTGGCGAATGGGCCAAGGTCACATCTGCACATGGAGAGATCACCGTGCCAGTCGCCCATATGGCGGCGCTGAACGAAAACACGATCTGGACATGGAACGCGATTGGCAAGCGCAAGGGCGCGTGGGCGCTCGACAAAGACGCGCCCGAGGCGACCAAGGGCTTTCTGCTCAACCACCTGATCCACGAATTGCTGCCGCCCAAGGGCGACGGGTTACGCTGGGCCAATTCCGATCCGATCACCGGGCAGGCGGCGTGGTTCGATCTGCGGGTGAAGATCGAAAAGGTCGACGCCGTGGCAGAGGCACACCCTGTGCAACCGCCGATCAAATCCCCCGTGGGCCAAGGCCCGGATGAACTGCGCTGGAAGGTCGAGACATGAACGGGCCAATGAAAGCAACGCTCGGCCTGATCGTCGTGATCTTGCTGGGCATGGTGGGAAGCTTCATCTGGTTTGTGAAAACCTGGGACAAGGACGCCGAACCGGCCCTGAGCCATGTCCCGGCAATTGAGGTCTTGGAAGAGGAGCACCGCGCATGACGATGCTACCCGAGAAAACCGAACGCAAAATGGGCTTGGTCATCGACCTTGATACCTGCGTCGGGTGCCATGCCTGCGTGATTTCCTGCAAAGGCTGGAACACCGAGAATTACGGCGCGCCGTTGTCGGATCAGGACCCGTATGGCGCGAACCCGTCGGGTACATTCCTCAACCGCATCCATTCCTATGAGGTGCAGCCCGAAAGCGGCCCGGCGCAACTGATCCATTTCCCCAAATCCTGCCTGCATTGCGAAGACGCGCCCTGCGTCACGGTCTGTCCAACTGGCGCAAGCTACAAGCGGGTTGAGGACGGGATTGTTCTGGTCAATGAAAAAGACTGCATCGGCTGTGGTCTGTGTGCATGGGCCTGCCCTTACGGCGCGCGCGAGTTGGATCAGGCGGAAGGGGTGATGAAGAAATGCACCCTTTGTGTGGATCGCATCTACAACGACAACCTGCCCGAGGAAGACCGCGTGCCCGCCTGCGTGCGGACATGCCCATCGAACGCGCGGCATTTCGGCGATCTAGGGGATCCTGACAGTGAGGTCAGCCAGTTGGTGGCCGAACGCGGCGGGATGGATTTGATGCCGGAACAGGGCACCAAGCCGGTGAACAAATACCTGCCACCACGGCCCAAGGACAGACTCAACGAAAGCCCGCGCGAAGAGATTGATATCCTCGCGCCCCTGCTTGCCCCCGTCGCGGAAGAACCAAAAGGCTTCCTTGGCTGGCTCGACAAAACGCTGGAGAAGATCTGATGCACCCGGCCCCGTCTATCATTGCGTTCAGCACGTTTTCCGGCCTTGGTTTGGGCCTGCTCTTTTGGCTGGGCGTGGACACAACCGCGCCGACCGGATGGGTGGCGTTTGCATTCTTTGCCATTGGCTACATCTTCGCGGTTGGCGGACTGATTTCATCGACCTTCCACCTTGGCCGCCCCGAACGGGCGATTAAAGCGTTCACGCAGTGGCAGACAAGCTGGCTCAGCCGAGAGGCGTGGTGCGCGGTTGCGGCACTTGTCTCGATGGGAATTTACGCGTTCCTGTTGGTGTTCTTCGACACGCAAATCCACGTCCTTGGCTGGATCGGTGCGTTCTTTTGCCTGATGACGGTGTACACGACGTCGATGATCTATGCGCAGCTCAAAACTGTGCCGCGGTGGAACACGGTTCTTACTTCGGTTCTGTTCATCGCCCTGTCTATCGCAGGCGGCGCGCTTTTGTCGGGTCGCGTGACCATCGCGCTTGTGCTGCTGGTGATTGCAGGCGGGCTGCAGTTCGTCTGGTGGAAAACCGGTGATACGCGGTTCAAGGAAAGCGGGACGGACATGAACACCGCGACGGGCCTTGGCAATATCGGAGAGGTCCGCGCGTTCGAGCCGCCGCATACCGGGACGAATTATCTGCTGAATGAAATGGTCTATACCATTGGCCGCCGCCATGCAGAAAAACTGCGCCTGATCGCGCTGGCGTTGATGTTGGTGGTGCCGGTCTTGTTGTTGATGCTGCCGTTTCCACACGTCTTCGGAGTGCTCGCGTTGCTCAGCCATGTGGCGGGTGTGCTTGTTTCGCGGTGGCTTTTCTTTGCCGAGGCAGAGCATGTCGTCGGCCTCTATTACGGGATGCGCTGAATCATGTCATTCATGCCGGGGTTCGATCCGCGTTGGGCCAATGTGCCGGATTACATTCTGGGGATTACCAAGGATATCTGGGAAGATCGCGGGATCCACACGCTGCACGACTACTACGGACCTGACCTCGTCGTTCGCTCACCTGCATCCGTGATCAAGGGCAATGCGGGGATTATCGCGGCAACGCAGGCAACGCTGGCTGAATTTCCAAACCGCGAATTGCTTGGGGAAGACGTGATATGGTGTCCGACGGGCGAAGACAGCTTCCTGTCATCCCACCGGCTCTATTGCACGGCGACCCATGAAGGCGCAGGCATGTACGGTGCGCCCACCGGGCACAAACTTGCGTATCGCATTCTTGCTGATTGCTGGTGCCGCGAAAACGGTGTTCAGGACGAATGGCTGGTCCGCGACCAGGGCGCGATTGTGCGCCAGATGGGGCAGGATGTCGTAACCTGGACGCGCGACCTGATTGCGCGTGAAGGTGGTCCTGACGCCTGCGTCAAACCGATGACACCTGCCACCGATCTTCCGGGGCCCTATTCCGGCAAAGGCAATGACAGCGAATGGGGCGAAAAGCTTGCTGATATCCTGACGCGGATGGCGTCTGCAGAGATGTCGATTGTCCCTACCGAATATGATCGCGCGGCGGAATTGGCCTATCCGGGTAACGTTGACGGCGTCGGGCACCAGGATGCGGACCGGTTCTGGATGTCGCTACATGCGGCGTTTCCCAATGCCGCGTTCTCGATTGACCACGCGGTTGGCATGGACGACCCACTGTCGCCACCGCGTGCAGCGGTGCGCTGGTCCTTACACGGCGCGCATGCCGGCTGGGGCATGTTCGGCACGCCGACCCAGGCAGAGGTTTACATCATGGGAATCACCCATGCTGAATTCGGCCCTTATGGTGTACGCAGGGAATGGACACTGATCGACGAGACCGCGATCTGGAAACAGATATTGCTGGGCACCGGCGATCTGTAAGACGCGTCGCGTTTGCCGGTTCACGTCGTGCCGCGTTTGACCAGTTCAACAGCAAGCGGGTCCGGCGCATCCACGCGCTCCCCGCTGATTTCCGTGATGAGTGCCGCCACCGTCGCATCCACCATCGCCGCCGCGTTCTGCCGAACCGTCGTCAGATCATAGGCAGGCCAACCCGCGCTGGGCACATCGTCAAAGCCCACCACGGCAACGTCTTGCGGCACACGTAATCCGAGTTCCGCCCGCAAAACATCCATCACGCCAAACGCCATGTAGTCGTTGGCCACAAAAACGGCATCCGGCCGCGCATCGGTGTCAAACATGCGCCGCGCCGCATCCTTTGCGCGATTGAGCCGAAAATCCCCCACCTCGCGCGCATAAAGGCCCAGACCCGCGGCGCGCAGCCCTTCCATAAAGCCCGCCTCGCGATCACGCTGCGTGCTTGCGCCTTCCCAACCCGCAATATGGCCAATCCGCGTGCGCCCAAGGTCAATCAAATGCTGTGCCACGATCTGTCCGCCCGTTCGGTTGTCCGACACAACCGCAAGCTCGCCTTCGATCTCGACCTTCCGGTTGAACAACACAACCGGAACCCCCGATGCACGGCACCGATCCGCAAGATCAGAGCTAAGCGCAACTGACGCCAGCACCAGCCCGTCAACCTGATAGTCCAGGATCTGGCTCACCACATCTTCGATATCGCTGGCGGTGTGCGAGGCCATGAAAACCAGCACGTGATACCCTTCGCGCTCCAGCGCCTCGGACAAAAGCTCAAGGATCTTCGGGTAGAAATGGTTGTCGAGATAGGCAACCACCAGCCCGATGATCTTGCTCTTGCCGGTCAGCATGGCACGGGCCAGAACGTTCGGGCGATATCCAAGCGCATCCGCCGCGTCGCGGACTTTTTGCGCGGTGCGTTCACTGACCGACGCGCCCGGTGTAAACACCCGGCTGACCGCAGAGCGGCTGACGCCCGCGCGTTTGGCAACGTCCAGAGACGTCACCTTCCCGGTCGGGCTCATGGTTCGGGTGGGGCCTTTTCGCCCCTGTCAAAGGCTTCCCAGCCTTCGCCGTTGAACACGTCAACGCCCAGTTGGGCCAGCACGTGGGGGAAATCGACCATCACGTAATTGTCGACGATTTTTCCATCCACGACCTTCCAGAAATCCATGTAGCGGATGGTGACCTTCTTGCCGGTCGGCTCTACCCCCATGAACATTCCGGAATGCACGGCCTCTTGCCGACCAAAGGCCGCCGCCCATTCGCCCATGTAAAGGCGCGCTTCGTCGATACAGACCTTGTCGGAAAACGCGGCCTGGAACGGCTTTTGCCAATTTTCCTGAAAGTCCCGCAAGCCCTCTTTGGTTCCGCACCCTGTGTTGCCCATCCAGCGGAAGCCTTCCGCGAAAAACTCGCCGATATCGGCGATGCGATGATCGTTCAGACCATCAACCATCCCTTCGATCACGCGTCGCGTGTCGTCTGTTTTGGACAAATCCGTGTCGCGGGTCAGAACCGCCTGTTCCGGTCGTGCGCCAGCCATGTTACCTCGCTGCATGCGTTTGCAAGACAGTGACCGCAACCGCACAGGTTTGGCAAGGGCGTTACTTTGACTTCCAGCTGTCCAGCCACCTGCGGATGCCGCTTCGCTTTTCGGCAATGCTGTCACCCGCGGCCTCAAGACCTTCGTTCATGTCTTCCAGAACCGGATCGATCCGGGCCTGACGGAAGCGTCTCCACCGGACCCAAATCGCCCAGAAGATCGCGGCAAGCGTGGTCAGGATGATGATATTGATCCAGGGGATGATCCGCTGATCCGGACTGTCCACCGCGCGAATCGAGATCGCGTTTGGAAAGATGGTCAGGAATTCGTTCCGCCACCCGTAATGCCGGATCACGACCCATTGCGGATCGGCCGACGTGCTGCGCAGGTCTGCCGCTTCGGCCTGCAGGTTGGAGGTGTCGAACTTGAAATACGGCGGCCAGCCCCAGCTGGTGTCCTCGTTTCGGTACACCATGACCTTGCCATTGGTCAGAACGGCCGAGATGAAGAACACGTCCCGATTGCCTAGGGTCGCATCGCTGCCCGCATCCGCCGATGCCCAGAACCAGCGGTTTTCACCGGGGTCGATGCGGCGCACTTCAGTGTCGGTGATCCGTGCCACGTCATGTTGCGGCAGCGTGTAATGCAGGAACGCCGCGAAAAGGGACCAGAACGTCAGGATGATAGCCCACTTGATATAACCCACGGCGGTGTCCCCCTAGTGGAAATTCGTGAAATAGATGATCGCAGACATAAGCGTCAGGGGCACAATATACACCCCCAGAATAAGCTTGCGGCGCAGAGATCCGTCATACTCGCGCAAACCGGCCTCGACAAAGGTCTCTCGGTCGCCCTGCTGGATGTCTTCGTCCCATTCCTTTTCCAGTTTATCGCGCCGCACCGCGCGGGAATAGAGCGACACGCAGATATAGACGACACTCAGGACAAGAAACCCGATCACCAACAACCGACCAAGTGCAAACATAGTTACCTCCGTACAGCGCCCCAGGGGCCAACGCGCGCCACGATATCGTCGCGGATTGGTGCCGGTTCTTCAAGCGGCGCGTCATGGCCGAAGAGCGCCTCGCGCGCACCGGCCTTGTCGGCCACGTATTCACGGGTCAGGAAATCGACGACATAGGCCTTCTTGGTGTCGCTCCAGCCGCGATAGCGGCGGTAGAACTCTTCCTTGTGGCAGATATAAAGCTGCCGGATATCCTTGGGCGACAGTTCTGACAGCAACATGTTCACAAGGTCCGCATCCGGCACATCCGCCGCGCGCAGCGTGTAGAAATAGGCCGGATGGTCGCTGCTGATCCGCGGCCAGCTTGCGTCGCCTTCCGCCCATTGCACAAGCTTCTGAAGCGCGTGCCATTCCGGCGGCAACCGATCCGAGATGCGCCGCGCCAGACCGCGAATGTCGCGCCTTGTGGCCCCGGTCAGATCGACCTGCGCATCACCGGCTGCATCGACCACGATGAAATCCATCTTCTGCCGCAGGATCGCCGCCGCATCAATGCCACGCGCCTTGACGATGGGTTCCACCAGATCGTTGTATTCCAGAAATTTCGCGATTTGGTTGCGATGCTTGAAGCCGAAACTGTACTTGATGGGCACGTCCTCCACCGCCTCACCCGACGAAATCACCGCCGGGTGATCCATCCCCTGAAAGACATAGAGCCCGCCGAAATGGCTGGTGTGGAAATTCTCCTGGCTGAAGCTCATCTCCTTGAGCCGCACCGGATTGCGCACCACGTCACCCGTGCGTTTCGCGAGGCCGATCATCTCTGCAATCAGCACGTCATCGTGCCAACCGTCGTCTTCCGTCTTGAACCGGTCCACGAGAGAGGCCAGCCTGTCCGCATCGCGCAGCGTGCCTTGGGTCGTATCCGCCTCGATCGTGATTGTGCCGATATCAAACAGGCGCGCGGGGCTGGTGACGTCAAACACCGAATTCACCAGCTCCCCCGCCACCGCATCCTTGGCGGTGAGCGCGAACAACTGGCTTTCGTTCGCTTCAATGAACTGCCGCAAAATCCCCCGCGAGGTCGAGAACTTCGCCTCGAGCAGCGGCGCCGTCTTCTGTTGCGTCGTCAGCAGAATGAACTGCCGGTTCACCCCGTTGTGGTTGAGGTAGAGCGGATCGTTCAATTCGTCCCCGATCTCGGGTGAGAAGCCAGAGATGTCGATGTGGAAATCGGTTTGTTCGGTGGTCTTGCCCGTCAGATGTTTGAGCGCCCGGTTGTACCGCTCCACCAGCGCAGGTGAGGTCACATGGATCAGGTTGCCGAACATCAGGCCGGATTGGATGAGGCGGTTCATGCTTTACACCTAACACATAGCACAAAGCGATGCGCCCGACCCGAGGGTGGGTGCGGAACGCGCCCGCCCTGGGGGGCGGGTCGGGCGCGTCGCGGCTTTGCCGCGCAGGCTGAAGCCCTCACAAGAAGTCTGTTTGGTGAAAGATTAATTCGCCTCATTTTCGATCCATTCGCCGAACTAATATTTGCCGAACGTCGCCAATTACTTTTTCATATTCCTCGTGCGTCGGATCTTCAGCGGAACTAAAGGCTACTCTCGCGACTTCCGGGAGGCTTCTTCGAGCATCCGGTGTGCTTCTATCTTTGTTGAGTTGATAATACTCTTGCTGAGCCAAAAGCACTCTTTGCTCTATGCGTAACAGCTCTGCTTCGAGCGTTTCGATCTCAACGCCCCAAAGAGCTGCACTTTCAATTATATCACCGTATTGCTCGTCGCGAATGCGCTCCAAGCGCTGCCAACGAATGATTGTCGCACCTTCTGTCGTATCATCATATTCTGTACCAACATCTTCCAATTCTCGTTTGGCTTTTGCCAGTTCTCCAGCAAAGAAGAATGCGCCTCGCACACCTTTGAAAGCATCATAACGCTTCCGAAATCCTACAAAAAGGCGGCGGGCTAGTTCATCTTCTTGCTCCCATTTTCGTTGTTTTTTCCATCGGTCCAAACCGAAACCAGCAATTGTAGCGCCTGCCAAAGCTGCCACACCCGTGATGAGCGAGCCAAATGCAGAAAGAATATCTGGTGTGTGCGGTAACTCGTACACTTACCCCTTCCCCTCCAAATACCGCCGCTTCGCCTCTTCCTGACGCCCAAAGTCCCGCACCATCGCGTCAATCGCCACCTCATCCGACTTGTCAGCGTACCTGAACTCGGAATCCGCGTAGCGGTTGATCTCCTGGATCACCATCTCGACCGTGATCGGCCGCCGCAACTCCTCGATCATCGCGGCCTTCTCGTCATACGGTTTGAACAGGAACAGCTCCGGCTGCTCCATCCATTCATCCGGCAATTCAAAATCCATCGCGCGGACCTTCACCGCATCGGTGATGTTCTTGATCGCCCGGCCCGTAAAGCGCGGGTCGGCCTCCTGAATGGCCTTGAGGTAGGTGCCCATCTTGGCAATCGTGTCGAGCGCACCAATGTCCGACGACACACGGTCATAGACCTCCAGCAGCCCAATCTCTTTAGGCCGGTTGTGCGATTCAAACGACGCCGCGACCGCTTTCTTGATCTGTTGCGCGGCATAGAGTTCATGGTCGCCCAAGGGAATGTCGTGCTTCTTGCCCATGAGCAGCGCAAGGATGTCGATGTAATCCTCCCGCGTCTGTGGCCCGTCCACGAGGAACCGCGCCCCCGCCCGCTGGCGTAGTGCGTCGTCCACGTTCTCGGGGTAGTTCGAAAACATCCCGAACGTGCAGTTCCCTCGAACGACCGTGTTGGCCCCGGCAAACGCCTCCATGAACACCGCCGTGACCTCTTGCTGGCCCGCGCTGGACTGCCGGTCTCCCCGCTTGCCCGCGATCTGGTCGATGTCGTCAATGGTGCCGAACCCGATCACCGACGGGTCCAGCACGTTGTTGATAAACGCCTTAGCGTTCTGGCCGGATTTGCCTTGGTAGCTGTCGATATTGTCGATGCCGAAGTTCTGGTAGCGGAACGGATAGCCCGCCACCTGACAATACTCGTTCACCATTCCCGCCATCATCTGAATGAGCGTGGTTTTCCCGGTTCCCGGCGCGCCATCGCCCATGAAGGTGAAGATGAAGCCCCCCAGTTCCGCAAAAGGGTTCAACCGGCGTTCAAAATCATAAGCCATCAGCATCTTGGCCAGCCGCATCGCCTGATACTTGGCGATATGGTTGCCCACCACTTCGTTCGGCTTTTTGAACTGCATGGTGAGCGTGGTGCCCTTGGCCTTGGACGCAGGCGTGAAGCCCCGGATTGTCAGGTCATCTGCCTCCACCCGCCAGTTGGCAGACGCAAACGCCCCCAACCGCCCCGCATTCTGTGCGCGCAGGGACACCCGTTCCATGAACTGTTCGGCAAACGCCAGCACCGTCGCGATCAGCCGCGCGTCATCGCTGGCATGCAGCGTCAGCTTCTGGTCCAACTCCCAAAGCGCGCCATGCAGGGCAAGCTGCGCATTGTCGGTGAGAACCTCCTGCACTTCGCCGATTTCAACCGAAACCTCACTCGCCTGCGAAGCCAGCAGATAGGCGCAGGCATTAGCAAAAACATGCCCCAGCGCCAACGCTTCGGCCTCCAAAAGCGCGGTGAACTCCGCCTTGCGATCTGCACCCAAAGATCCCTGCAAATTCGCGCGCTTCAGATCGGCCAATCCCGTCGCCTCTGAAAACGCCTCGCCCATCGCCAAGGCAATCGCCAGCCCGCGCCGCAGGCCATGCATGACCGATGCCTGTGCCGGAGAGACAAGCGGATCATCGTCATCCGATGCTGCAATCCTGTCCAACAGGTGCACCCCTTCGGCCCGCGCCGTGGATCGGGTGACCAATCCCGGTGTCGTGGTCCGAAACCGCCGCCGCGTGCCAAGGCCTGCCGACCGCTCTGCCACGGCAGGCTGCGTCCCGGCAGCAATGCGCGGCGTGTGATCAAACCCGTCAAGCAACGCATTGGCAGCCGGATAATGCTTCACAATTTCGCTTTCGCGCAGTTCCATCAGATCCGAGGTCACAGACATGGGCGCATCCCCTGTTTCTTCTTTTTACAAATATGCACGGCCTGACAGTTCCACAGGCGGTCCATTCAATAACTCAGCACCCGACCATTATCGCTCACCACGAATTTGCGGACAGACCCAAAGCCGGGTGGGTTGCGTTCGGACAAAACCTGGAAGGGGCGTTCCGGCATGATAACCATGCGCTGCGTCGTGGTTGTGCCGGTTTCGGCCCCGCGCCCGGCGAAGGGATCAAGTGCAAACACCTCGCGCTCTACTCTGGAAAACCAACCGGATTTTTCTTCGCGGACGTGCTCGCTTGCCAGCTCTTCCAGCGTCCAGGCCAGCGCCCAATCCTGCCCTTCCGGGGCGCGCGCCTGTTCCAGCACATCCCGGATTGGTCCGGATTGCTGCGTAAAGCTGTGCGAATACATCGGGCCGATGTGAAAACGACGCAGTCGTTTTGGGTGCAGGTGATCAAAAGTTTCGTCAAACCCCTGCGCAATGGTCAAAAGCTTCAACCCACCCAGGGACTGCGCCATGAGATGTGCCTGCACTTCGGGCCAGCGCCGGTCGTCTTTCGGCAAAGCGTCGCGCCCGCTGTCCTCGACCTCCATCAGGTAGATCGTCGGCAGGTTCAGTTGGCTGTCATAGACGCCCCAATGCAACAGGTAACGTCTGCGCGGTTCGACCCCGTCCAGCCACAGGCATTGCGGGTCATTGCGCGCCCAGAACAGTTTCCCGCGTGTGAGGTCTTCATAATAGAGACGCTGACTCAACGAGAATTGTAACCGTGTCGGGATCGACTGGTCTCCGATAATCTCGGCAACCATCTGGTCTTTGAGCGCATCGGTGGAGGGCATGGTTTTCAGATGCTGCTCCGCCTGCGCGGCATCGTTGGCCATCACCAGAAGCTCTGTCGTGGTGGGAAAGCCGCTGTCTTTGACGTCCATCGTCAGTGACCCAAAGAACTGCCCGGTGTCACGACCGACCAGCAGGTACTTCATCGACAGGGCGCGAAAGGTCAGGGCGATGCTGGTGACATAGCGCGCCACCACTTCAACCTCGTCCTTGGTCAGCCGCTTTTCCACATGCAGCATCGCGGCGACCCGGCCCAGATGGGTGAGGATCTTGTCGAACTTGGCGAAATAGCGACGGCTGGCTTGGGTGTCGGGCAGGCCGCGGTGGTCTTTGCGCGTGTCAGTCATTGTTTGACGTCGGCAACTGACCCAATCGGCGGCCCGGCAAAACCACGATCAGAAAAGCAAGTTTAACAGAAGCCATCGCTGCTTACGCCCCGTACAGGTTCTTGTCGTGTTTCTCGACAATCGCCTGGAACCGACGGGCAAAGCGCTCGTCCGCCTTGGCCTTCGCCTCCAGCACCTCGCGGGCAAAGACCATATGGTCCTCGTGGCTTTCCAGCATATCCGCCATTCGCTGATTTGTTGCGGCCCCGATCCCGGCCATCGCGGATTGCGCTTCCTGATCGGTTTGCACACCGATTTCATTGATCCGGTGCGCCACATCTTGCTGTTGTGCGGTCTTCAACGACTTGGTCAGCGCATCATACAGGACAACGCGTTGTTTGGTGTCTGTCTGCAGCTTGTTGATCAGCACCATCTGCGTCGCCGCTTGGTTCTGCAGTGAGTCGATCCAGGTCTTGCCCTTCTCGATATAGCGTTCCAGCGTCTGCGATTTGGCCAGCTTGACCTGTTCGTCCTGCACCAGCGCGTTATAGGCAGCGTTCAATTCCGCCAGTTCGGTTTCCAGTTTGGTGCGCGCTGCTGCATCCTGTTCGACGCTGATCTTGTTTTCCAGTTCAATGATCTTCGGATCCATCCCGAGGATATCTGCGCGGACGGCTTCCAGCTCGCCCACGGTTGCTTCCCGGTCGTCCAGCGTTTCGGACAGGTTTGCCTCAACCTTGTCCTTTTGTTCGTTCAGCAGGTTCAGCTGGCCTTGAAGCAGCGTGACGATCACATCGGACTTCGCGATCAGATCCTGAAGCTTGTCGTCGATTGACGCCGTCTTCATCCGCTCCTGGCGCATGGATTCAGATTTCCCGCGCGAAAAGAACCCGACAAAGCTTTCCCAACCGGTCTTGGACCGCATCTCGTCAAAATCTTTTGAAAAGGCGGCAGTCACATCGTCCAAACCCATGATCAGTTCGGCAATGTTGGCGTTCATCACGTCGGTATGGGCATGGACATCATCGAGCGTGGCATTTTCTATGTCGAAAGTGACGTCATCACCCGATTTCATCTGCGCCCGGGCGGTTTCGATGCGGGTTGTCAGTTCGGCAATCTTGGCCTGCGCCTCTGCGACCTGCGCCTGGCTCTCGCGCACCTGCGTATCAAATTCCGCCATTTCAGTCCCTCCGATCAATGCTTTGAAGCAAATATAGGGAATGTTAAGATGATTTACATCCCCGGTTGTTCGATATGTCAGGCGAGTTTTGCAAATGCCGCGATGAAAAGAAAGCCGCGATGGGGTAGGGCGCGACCGCAAATTCACTTGCCAATTCCGCAAGAATGAAAGACGGGTTTCTTTTGAACAACGATGGAGGGGCGCGATGTCTTGGTCGCCGGATAAAACGCAGGTCAAAAGTTGGAACGAGTGGGACACCCTACGCCATGTGATCGTGGGCAAAGCAGATGACTGCCACATCCCCCCGGAAGAACCTGCGCTTGATGCCAAAGTGCCCGAAGACAGCGACATGCGCGGCCAATGGGGTCGCCGCCCGCAGGAAACCATCGACCGCGCCAACGAACTGCTCGACACCTTCGCCGATCAGCTGCGCAAACGTGGCATCCGGGTGGATCGCCCGACGCCCACGGATTTCAGCCTGCCCGTGACCACGCCTGATTTTCACACCGACAGCCAGTTCGGCTGCATGCCGCCGCGCGATGTGCTCTTGACCGTGGGCCACGAAATCCTTGAGGCCACGATGTCCTATCGCTGCCGCTGGTTTGAATACCTCTGTTTCCGGCCGTTGATGCAGAAATACTGGGAGGAAGATCCCAATTTCCGCCACGAGGCCGCGCCGAAACCGCGCCTGACAGACGCAGATTACCACGACGATTACCTGTCTGAGGCAATCGGTATCGAAAAGCGTCTCAAATGGACGGCAGAAAAGCACTTTGTCACAACCGAGGAAGAGCCGTTGTTCGATGCGGCTGACGTTCTGCGGTTTGGCAAAGACCTGATCGTGCAGCACGGGTTCACCACGAACCTCAAGGGCATCGAATGGTTGCGCCGTCACTTCCCCGATCACCGCGTCCGCGCGGTGAATTTCCCGGGTGATCCGTACCCGATCCACATCGACGCAACCTTCACACCGCTGCGTCCCGGTCTGATCCTGAACAACCCGAACCGGCGTCTGCCTGACGAACAGCGGGAGTATTTCAAGAAGAACGATTGGGAAATCGTCGATGCCGCGCAACCGGCGCATAACACGCCGCCACCGCTGTGCTATTCGTCCACCTGGCTGTCGATGAACGTTCTGGTGCTGGATCCCAAAACCGTCTGTGTCGAGGCGTCCGAGGTCTACCAGATGGAGCAGATGGACAAGCTGGGGATGGAGGTCATCCCGGTGGAATTGCGCGACGCCTATGCCTTTGGCGGAGGCCTGCATTGCTGCACGGCTGACGTATATCGCGACGGCGATTGCGAGGATTACTTCCCCGTTCAGTGACCGGGAAGCGATTTCGAAATCGCTTGAGAAAGGCTCTTCAAAGAGCCTTCCTACCCGATCTTGGTCGCGCGCCCCAGTACATCCACGCCCTGCTGTGCCCAGAGGTGCAGCAGGTCGATGAAAATCCAGTTCTCGGCCAGCTTGTCCCCCTCCCGCCGGTAAAAATCGATGACCCGGAATTCCACCCGACCGGGCGTCGCGGGCATGCCCATGAACCCTCCGACATGCTCGGCGGTAAAGTTGGGCCAACCAAAGAACCCCCCGAAATGGCCTTCGGCGGTGCGGCAGATATGGTTGGTTTTTGACCGGTTGGTAAAAGCCGCGCGAAAAGGCCCGGAATGCTGCGCGGCATACCGCGGGATCGTGTAGGTCGCGCCAACCCCTTCTGGCCCCCACCAGATCATGTCTTCATGCCATGTCCGGCGCAGTTCATCTTCCAGCGGCAAACCAAGGTTCCATTCCCCCAGATCGCCCACCATCGCATTGATCGCATCTAGCGTCGCGCGGCTTTGGGCATGGGGGGCATCGTCGAACAACAGGCCGCCATGCGTGGCAGGCCCGGGTTGGACCAGATGCGCTGCGGTTTGCGGTGGAAACGGATTCTGCCCCGCCTGAACCATGAGATGGGGAATGTCGAAATACATCGCCTCTTCGGTGATCCGCCCGTTTTCGACCTTGTGAAAGGCGCCGAACCGCAACATCGCGATCTTGCGCGTGGGCCGGATGCCCAGCCACGGGTGATCGAACAGCCCCATCAGATGCCCCATCGACGCCACCCAGACCGCTCCGTCCTCGGACATGTGATGCCGTCCGGCAAAGAACAGGTCGGTTCGGCGCTGCATCGCGGTGAGCGCGGTTTTCAACGGTTGCCAGAACTGCGCGGCCACGGCATCCGGGTCGGTCAGCAGCCCGAAAGGATGATACCCGCGCCAGACAAGATCGGGCGCGCAGTAGTCCGCCATGACGCCGGGAACTGCGTTGGTCTCAGCGTTGGACAGGGCCGCATAGTAATCGCGGACGAGTTGCTTTTCAGATTGGAAGCCGGGCATCGAACACCTTTGCATGCGTGTGCATCGACGAACACAATGCCAGTTTCCCGCGTCTCGGCAAGGGCAAAGTCACGGTGTTGATTGAGGTTTCCTTTGGTTAGGTCACCGGTTTCAGAATGGTCTGCATCAACGCACTTCTCGCGTCGCAAAGGCCGTCAATCACGTCGAAATGGTGCGCATTGGGGTGAATGACCTCATCACAGTCCCACGCGTCCGCCAGCCAGCGCGCCTGCTCGAGAAAGGCTGGACGTTCATCCGCTCCGACCCAGACCGTGACCGGTTGGGCCGGTTTTGCCATGAGAACCGGGCTTTCCGCCGCAGCTGCGGCGTTATCGAGTTTGAAATCCTCGTTCATCTGGGTTTGCACCAACGGGCGCAGATCCGACAGCGGTGAGATGGGAACGCATGTTTCGACCCGTGCCAATACGGGATCGGGCAAGACCCCGGGGGCCAGCATGCGTGCCACCAGATGCCCCCCGGCGGAATGGCCAGTCAGACGCAGCGGACCGGCATAGTCATGGGCCACAACGGTAATCGCTTGCGCGATCTGGCGCGTGATGTCGGCAATGCGTACGCGTGGGCACAGGTCGTAGGTCGGCATCGCCACGATCCATCCTGCATCCAGCCCGCCTTGCGCGAAATGCGACCAGGCCGCGCCGTCAAACATCCTCCAGAACCCACCATGCACAAACACCATCACACCCTTTGGCGGACCGTCCGGCAGGAAGATGTCCACAACTTCACGGGTCCCGTGCCCGTACATCACCCCAAGTCGGGCACGCCCCAGAACCGACATCCGTTTGCGGAATGCATCCGACTCTGCCCGCCAGCGGTCGGCGTACCCGGCCCCGTCGGGAATGTGTTTGGCATTGGCGTAAGCGTCGTCCCAATCCACGCGCGGTCTCCACACAAGATCAACCCTTGCCATTGCATGCAGCAAGTGTACCACCGTTGTCAGCATTAAAATGGAGGGGACTCATGCTAGACCAGATCACAAACCTTGCCAGCCTGTTGAAAGACCCGTCATTGCTTGAGACACGCGGCTATGTGAACGGTGCTTGGGTCGATGGCGCGGACGGGACATTTCCCGTGGACAACCCGGCGCGCGGCGACACGATTGCCGATGTCGCAGACCTGTCCCGGGCCCAGGTGGCCGAGGCGATTGCTGCTGCAGAGGTCGCACAGAAAGACTGGGCGCAGTGGACGGGTAAAGAGCGCGCCACCGTGCTGCGCAAGTGGTTCGATCTGATGATGGAGCACCAGCATGATCTGGGTGTGATCCTGACTGCAGAGCAGGGCAAGCCCCTGGCCGAAGCCACGGGCGAAGTCGCCTATGGCGCGTCCTTCATCGAGTTCTTCGCGGAAGAAGCAAAGCGCATCTACGGCGAAACCATCCCCGGGCACCAGCGTGACAAACGCATCATGGTCATGAAGCAGCCCATCGGTGTTGTCGGTTCGATCACACCCTGGAATTTCCCCAATGCCATGATCACCCGCAAGGCCGGTCCGGCCCTTGCCGCAGGCTGCAGCTTTGTGGCGCGCCCGGCGGCGGAAACGCCGTTGTCGGCCATTGTTCTTGCCGTGTTAGCCGACCGCGCGGGTATTCCGGCGGGTGTGTTCAACGTGGTGCCGTCTTCGTCCTCTTCCGAGGTGGGCAAAGAGATGTGCGAGAACCCGGCGGTGCGCAAGATCACCTTTACCGGGTCCACCGAAGTTGGTCGTATCCTGCTGCGTCAGGCGGCAGATCAGGTGATGAAATGCTCCATGGAACTGGGCGGAAATGCACCGTTCATCGTGTTCGATGATGCTGATATTGACGCCGCCGTCGAAGGCGCGATCATGTGCAAATTCCGAAACAACGGTCAGACCTGCGTTTGCGCAAACCGGATTTACGTGCAGGCCGGTGTCTATGATGCCTTCGCGCAAAAGCTCAAAGACAAGGTCAGCGCGATGAAGGTCGGTGATGGGCTTGAGGATGGCACCGATCTCGGGCCGCTTATCAACAACGATGCGCTTGATAAGGTGCAAGAGCATATCGCCGACGCGAAGGCAAAGGGCGCGGATGTCATCCTTGGCGGCGAGTCGCACGAGGCAGGGGGCAACTTCTTCAACCCTGTCATCGTCACCGGCGCAACACAGGAAATGGCTTTTGCAACGGATGAAACCTTCGGGCCGCTTGCGCCGCTGTTCAAGTTCGAAACCGAAGATGACGTGATCCAAATGGCCAATGACACGATTTTCGGATTGGCCAGCTATTTCTACGCCAAGGACCTGAGCCGCGTCTACAAAGTGGCCGAGGCGCTTGAATACGGCATCGTCGGTGTGAACACGGGCATCATCTCAACCGAGGTCGCGCCGTTTGGCGGGGTCAAACAATCCGGTCTTGGCCGCGAAGGCAGCCATCACGGGATCGAGGAGTTCCTTGAGATGAAATACGTTTGCATGAGTGTCTGAGCCCTATCGTATTCGTGAACATTCCAGTGAGATCCGATTTCGGGCCTCACTCCTGACACATCGCCAACTTTCGCGCGCGGGTTCATACTTTGAACAATCGTCGAATGACTGCTTGGAGCCGAAGCGGACACTGCCCTGCGCGGACTCAAGGCCGCAGGCCGCTGCGCATCGTCGACGCGCTGTTTGTGCTCAACGACCTCGACGTCCGCAAAGCAGATATCACATACAAAGAAGGCCCAGCAGCGTGCTGGGCCTTTCCATCTCAACTAACGCGTTCGGTTAGTTCACCGCCTTGGCGTCGACCACGTCTTTCTCGATGGCGTCTGCCTTCGCAATCTCGATCCGACGCGGTTTCAACGCTTCGGGAATTTCCCGTTCCAGATCAATATGCAGCATGCCATCCACATGGCTCGCGCCAACGACGCGGACATGATCGGCAAGGTGGAACCGGCGCTGGAACGCGCGGGTTGCGATGCCGCGATGCAGGTAAGTGCGGGTCTCGTCTTCGTCGACTTTCTTGGCCGATACGACGAGGGCACCTTCTTTGACCTCTACGGCAAGGTCCGCATCAGAGAATCCGGCAACGGCGATCGAAATGCGATATGCGTCGTCTGCGGTTTTCTCGATATTGTAGGGGGGATAGCTGGGTTGTGTGACATCATTTGTCAGAACCCGGTCCATCATATCGGCAATTTGGTCAAAGCCGACGGTTGCACGGTATAGGGGTGCAAAATCATAGCTACGCATGTGGTCATCCTCCATTGAGCGATACCAAGTGTTGAAAGCCTTCCACCATTGGACAGGCCTGGTTTTCAGCGCCGGGCCCCATATTGGGCGTCCCGACACACTGAAATTTGGGAATGGAATTTACGGTTTCAAGGGGTCTGCATCGTTCCCCTCGGGGCGCACGAATTTGGCCCCCGTGTCCTTGCGCGCGCCGTCTTCGGCCCGGAACGGCCGGAACGCAGAGCCTTCTTCGAACCCCGCCCCGTCCGACATCAGCGCCTTGATCGTTTCGATCTGCCCATCCAGCGGTGCGCCCAAAGACACAGGTCTGCCATCGCTTTTGGCCTTGGACGAAACGACCGAAACGATCCTCGGACCACTGTCCCCGAAAGCAAACACCGGAGAGCCGGAACTGCCGAAATCGACGGAGCAGGACAGGATCAGAAGGGTGGACTGTTCCGACAGCACCTCGCAGGTGTCCTGCATTGACGGCGCTTCGGACCGGTTATGCGCATACGACACCACGCCAACGCTTTCCCCGGCCGGGGGGCGTTGATCGGTTGCAAACGGAATGATCGTGGTGTTGCGCACCGGATGCTGCAATTCGATCAGCGCGATATCGTGGAACACGCGGTCCGAACTGGGGTCGGCCCCAACGTCGTAGTTGGGATGGGCAACGGCCCTTCGAACGCGCCGATACGCGGCGGCCCTGCCATTGCGCCAACCGGCCAAAAACTGAATATCCTCGGGCAGCAGCAGATCACCGTTTTCGTCGTACAGGCAATGAGCTGCCGTCAGAACCAGCTCCGGGGTGATCAGCGATCCGGTGCAAAAGGCCTTGCCCGCAAGCTCCAGCCGGCCGACCGCTTCCCAGGCACGCCCGTCCTGTCGGCTTTCCATCGAGAAAAGCCGAGTGCTTTGGGCCGCCGCGGCAGCAGGCAGCGCGAACATCAAAGCCCCCAGGATCAAATGGCGCACGCAGTATCTCCGTTTTGTGCGTCCGGCCTACCGATCCAATTCGGCGGTATTATGGCACGGATATCACGAGTTCGGCACCTTCAGGGCGGTCGGCACAGGTCCGCCGGTCGCCCAATCCAGCAATTCCACAGTATGAACAATCGGAACGTCCGTACCTGATCCGATCTGCATCATACAGCCGATATTGCCTGCCGCGATGACATCGGGCTGTTTCGCCTCAAGGCTTTCGACCTTGCGCGCCTTCAATTCCTTGGAAATCTCGGGTTGCATCAGGTTATAGGTTCCGGCCGATCCACAACACAGATGGCTGTTGGCGGGCTCGACAACCTCAAATCCGGCCGCCTTGAGAAGGGTCTTGGGATGGGTCTTGATCTGCTGGCCGTGCTGTAGGCTACATGCCGCATGATAGGCCACTTTCTTGCCGCCATGAAGCGTTCGCGCATTGGCGACACTGGCCTCATCGATCAGGTCGATCAGAACCTCGCTGACATCTTTGGCAACCGCCGACACGCGCGCGGCATCCTCGGCCAGGCGGTCATTTCGGAACATGTGTCCATAATCCTTGACGGTCGTCCCGCAGCCGCTGGTGTTGATCACGATCGCATCAAGCCCGGCGCCATCCATCTCGCGCGCCCAGGCTTTGATGTTTGCCGCCGCTGACCCATGGCTTTCGCTGACTTTGCCCATATGATGGGTTAAAGCCCCGCAACAGCCCGCACCTTCGGCGACAACCACTTCGCATCCCAACCGGGTCAGCAGGCGAATTGTGGCATCATTGATATCGGTGTTCAGCGCTTTCTGCGCACAGCCTGTCATAAGCGCCACGCGCTTTTTGCGCGGCATGTACGGCGCAAAGCTTTGCGGATCGTCATTGCGTGACACGGGTGGAATGGTCTTGGGGGCCATCTCAAGCATGGCTTTCAGGCGTGCGTCCGGAATCAGGGGCGCAAACGGTTTGCCGATTTTCGCCAAGAGCAGCGCCACCCGGAACCGAGTCGGGTAGGGGAGGATGTTTGCAAGCGTCCAGCGCAGCACACGCTCATGCCTCGGGCGGTCGTAGTTTTCCTCGATATAGGCGCGGGCGTGATCGACCAGATGCATATAGTGCACACCCGAGGGGCAGGTGGTCATACAGGCCAGACAGGACAGGCAGCGGTCGATATGCTTGACCGTTTTGGCATCCGGCGTGCGCTCGTTCTCAAGCATGTCCTTGATCAGGTAAATGCGTCCTCGCGGGCTATCCAGCTCGTCACCCAGAACCTGGTAGGTGGGACAGGTGGCGGTGCAGAATCCGCAATGCACACAGGTGCGCAACACGTCGTTCGAGCGCTCGAAATCAGGATCACGCAGTTGCGCGTCTGTAAACGTTGTTTGCATGTCTTACCCCATCAAACCGGCGTTCAGGATCCCTTTTGGATCGAACTTATTGCGAAGCCCGGCGGACAGCACCGCCAGCGCGGCAGGCTCGGGCTGAAACTTTGGCTGGCCGGTGCCCCGCACGAGCGTGGCGTGCCCATCAAACGCGCCCAGCCGTTTTCGCAGATCGGTTCCGGTGCCAACCCGCATCCAGATCAACCCGCCGCCCCAGTCAAAAATCACCTCTTGCGCCCCGGCCTGGTCCGCCAATGCCGCCGCGTCGGACGGGGTACAGGACAGTTTCCAAACATCGCCTTCGGCATCGTAGAATGGTACAACGTCCCGCACCCAGGCCCATCCTTTAGATACGGCCTCCGCGTTGTCTTCGATGCGCACGGCGCAGTCTTTGAACAATGCGGCGACTTCCTTGGCGCGGTATGCGACTGATCCGGCGAACCCTTCCAGACGCAGCATGGTAACAGGCGCGTCGTCCATGCCGACGGGAATATGCGCCGCGCCAGAGACTTCGAACGGAGAGCTCAGCGCTTTGGCCATGGCGTCTATGGCCGCCGGTGTGCTCAGATTATCAATCAGAACGCAGGCGGCGGTTTCAGGTTTTGGCAACACCTTGAGACTGACCTCGGTCAGAACCCCCAATGTGCCCCAGGATCCGGTCATCAACTTGACCAGATCATACCCGGTCACGTTTTTCATGACACGCCCGCCGTTTTTGACGACGGTACCCGCCCCGTCGACAAACCGCACACCCAGCATGAAATCGCGGCACGCGCCCACCGACACCCGACGCGGACCGCTGACATTTGCCGCAACAACACCGCCAATGGTGGGCGCGCCGGATGTTCCCATCAACCCGCGATGGTCCATGGGTTCAAACGCCAGTCGCTGGCCTTCCGCGGCAAGGGCCGTCTCAACTTCGGACAGTGGCGTTCCGGCACGGACCACCATGGTCAAGGACCCCGGCTCGTACAGGGTGATGCCATGCATCCCGCCGGTCTGGACCACATCGCCATCAAGGCGAACACCACGCGTTCCGCCGCCTTGGATCGAAAGCGGCCCTTTGGCCGCAGCAATCGCCTCGGCCAGGTCGGCCTCTGTCTCAGGTCTCATGATCATCTCTGTTTTTAAAATATCTCGGGGGTTTGGGGGCAGCGCCCCCAAGACCTATTCGGCCGCCAGCGCAACGCTGCGGCGGCTTTCCGACACCGCCAGCGGGAACACCTTTGCCGGATTCAGCAGCCATGCCGGATCAAACACATCCTTCACCGCCATCTGCGCTTCAAGGTCGGCGGGCGCGAACTGGTCGGTCATGAGATCGCGCTTTTCGATCCCGACGCCGTGTTCGCCGGTCAGGCATCCGCCAACCTCAACACACAGCCGCAGGATATCCGCGCCAAACGCCTCGCACAGTTCCAGATCGCCCTCCTTGTTTGCATCAAACAGGATCAGCGGATGCATATTGCCGTCACCTGCGTGGAACACGTTGGCCACGTCCAGACCATACTCCTTGGACATCTCGCCAATCCGGCGCAACACATAGGGCAGTTCCGACACCGGGATCGTCCCGTCCAGACACATGTAGTCATTTATCTGACCCATGGCACCGAACGCGGATTTGCGTCCCAGCCAGATGCGACCGGCTTCATCCGCATCCTTGGCCTCACGCAGTTCCACAGGATTGTGGCGGCGCGCGATTTCAAGGATGAGCGCCAGTTGCTCGTCAATCTCTGCGTCTGATCCTTCGACCTCGACAATCAACAAGGCCTCGCACATCGGATACCCGGCTTTGGCAAAGGCTTCGGTCGCTTCAATACAGGGGCGGTCCATGAACTCGATCGCGACGGGCAGCACACCGGCCTTGATGATGTCGGCGACACAGGCCCCCGCAACTTCATTGGAGTCAAACCCCATCAAAACGGGTCGCGCGCCTTCCGGTTTGGGCAAGATGCGCAGCGTGGCCTCTGTCACAATCCCAAGCTGCCCTTCGGATCCGCAAATTAGCCCAAGCAGGTCGTATCCCGCCGCATCCAGATGTTTGCCGCCAATCTCCATGATGGTGCCGTCCATCTGAACCAGCGTGACTCCCATCAGATTGTTTGTTGTCACACCGTATTTCAGGCAATGTGCGCCACCGGAATTCATGGCGATGTTACCGGCAATAGCACAAGCCAGCTGGCTGGAGGGGTCTGGCGCATAAAAGAACCCGTCTTCCTCGACCGCGCCGGTGACACTCAGATTCGTGCGCCCGGTCTGGACGCGGATAAACCGGTTGTCATAGTCGGTCTCCAACACGTCATTCATCCGCGCAACACCGATCATCACGCAATCCGCCGTGGGCAAGGCCCCACCGGCCAGTGATGTGCCGGATCCACGCGGGACCACCGGAACACCAAGCTCGTGACACACTTTCAGCGTCGCAGCGACCTCTTGGGTCGTTGCAGGCAACACCACTGCAAGAGGCGGACATTTGTAGGCTGTCAGCGCGTCGCATTCATAGGCTCGGGTCTCCATCTCATCCGAGATGATGGTTGTCTCGGGCAAAACTGCCTGCAACCGCGCCACGATTTGCGCTTTTCGGGACAGCACCGACGCGTCAGGTATGGGCATTTCCATGGGCAAACCTCCAAATTGGTAAAAAGATATAACCAATATGCGCTATTTGGCCAGCGATTTTTTCAAGCCCAGCGTCAGAACGGCCTCTTGCCAAGCGGCGCAGGGAGCGGCACCAAGCAGATATGGAATGGATAAAAATCATACATATCCTGTGTGTTATGGGCTGGATGACCTCGATTTTCGCGGTGCCGCGTGCCCTAATCTATTGGAAACGCGAATTTGACCGTCTGGGCGAGTTTGGGCCACTGGGCGATCTGACCATCCGCCTTTATCGGTTTTCCGCCGGGCTGGCGGTGATCGCGTTGATCACCGGGATTTGGCTTGGCGCGATCTGGGGATTCCCGGGGTGGGTGTGGCTCAAGCTTGGGCTCGTGCTGTTGTTGGCGCTGCATTACGCATGGACAGGGCGGCTTGTTATCCGTGCAAAACGCGGGGTCTTTACCGAATCTGATCGCTACCTGCGGATCTTTAACGAGGTCAGTGTGTTCGGGGCTATCGCAATCCTCTGGGTTGTTGTTGTCAAACCGTTTTAGGGCATGGAGTGGTACGACAAGATATCGTTGTTCACGGCGCTCGACGCGGTGGGGCTTGGCCTTTTGCTGGTGGGATGGTTTGCCAGCACGCTGATGATCGAACACGCGCCCAAGTCGGTTCCGTCCATGTCACAATTGATGGCGGGATTTCGCCGCGACTGGATGGTGCAGTTCGTGACCCGGCAACCGCGAATCTATGACGGACAGATCATTGCAAGCCTGCGGCAGGGCACGGCGTTTTTTGCATCGGCCAGCATGATCGCCATTGGTGGGGGCTTTGCCTTGCTGGGCAATGCAGACAGGTTGCGTGGCGTAACCGAAGACCTGTCACTGCAAAGCGGGTCGGTGATCATCCTCGAAATCAAGTTGATGGTGCTTTTGTTGTTTGCGGCGAACGCGTTTTTGAAATTTGTCTGGGCACACCGGTTGTTTGGCTATTGCTCGGTGCTGATGTCGGCGGTGCCGAATGATCCGGATGATCCCCGCTCCATGCCGATGGCACTGCAGGCCGGTGAGATCAATATCACCGCAGCACGTGGGTATAACCGGGGCCTTCGGTCGGTCTATTTCGGAATCGCGTCCTCAGCCTGGTTGCTGGGCGCAGGGCCGTTAATCGTGGCAACGGTTGTGACCATCGCTGTTGTGTTGCGCCGCGAGTTCGGGTCGCGGTCGCGGCACGTGCTCTTGCACGGTGTGCCACCGACGAAAACGTGACTTTCACGCGGGCGTTGGCCTGTTAAGTTCAGAACATGATGTACCGCAGTGCCGCTTTATTTACCCTTCTTGCGACCCAGGTCTGGGCTGACGCGCCCACCATCGACGCCGTCGATATTACCGGTACGCGGGTGTCCGTGACGATTGCGCACCCCGACACAGGCTGGGATCACTATGCGGATGGTTGGCGGATCGAGACTGAGGATGGGACGATCCTCGGCGTGCGTGAATTGCTGCACCCACATGTTGAGGAGCAGCCGTTTACTCGCAGTTTGACTGTGACAGATCTGCCGGATGGATCCCTGTTCATCCGTGCCAAATGCTCGGTCGACGGATGGTCCGAAACCGTCGTCCCCCTGTCCCGCTGAGATTTTTCGTACGAAAAATCTTGGACCCAAAGGCTTTAAGAAAAGGTGAACCCTTTTTGATTCATCGGGCACGCCCTGACCGACGCTGTTCGCCCAAAGGGTTCAAAGCTCGTCGATGACATCCGCGTGCAGGTGCCGTTCGCCGCGCTTCTCGGACAACCTGATCTGTTTTTGCCGTTCCCGGAACCGTGCCTTGTCGTCCTCAGAGGTCTCATCAACACATTGGTGGCAGGATACCCCATGTTCGTAAGACGGCTTTTGCAGGTCCTCCGGCAAGATGGGGCGGCGGCACGCGTAGCAAAGATGATGCGGCCCTTCGACAAGCCCATGACCAACCGACACGCGCGCGTCGAACACAAAGCAATCGCCATTCCACGCGCTCTCGTCCTGCGGAACCTCCTCAAGATATTTCAGGATACCACCCTTGAGGTGGTATACGTCCTCCACCCCTTGGCTCAGTAGATAATTGGTAGATTTTTCGCAGCGAATGCCTCCGGTACAGAACATCGCGATGCGCTTGTTATGAAACCGATCCTTGTTCTTTTCCCACCATTCGGGAAATTCGCGAAAGCTGGCGGTTTGCGGATCGACAGCCCCGTCGAATGTGCCGATTGCGACTTCGTAGTCATTGCGCGTGTCGATCACGGCAACATCCGGGCTTTGGATCAGCGCGTTCCAATCCTGAGGCTGAACGTAGTGCCCCACCTTCGCGCGCGGATCGACATCCGGCACGCCCATGGTCACGATTTCTTTCTTCAGGCGCACCTTCATGCGGTGGAAAGGGCGCATGGAGGCGGTCGACAATTTCCACTCCAGATCGGCGCAGCCGGGCAGTGCGCGCAAATATGTCAGCAAACGGTCGATCCCAGCAGCAGACCCGGCAACCGTGCCGTTGATGCCTTCCTGCGCCAACAGGAGCGTGCCAGTGATCTCGTTCTCGCGGCAAACGGCCAACAGGGGATCCCGCAGGCGGGAGGGATCGTCGAACCGGGTAAAGTGATAGAGTGCGCATACGGTAAACATGCGGGCGCAATAGCGCCTGTCGGCCCTCTCGTGCAAGGTTCCGCAATGCCGCAACCCTTGACCCGCCGCCGTGCGCTTTCTACCCAAGTCACACAGAAGAGGAGACACGCTCATGTCCGCGCTGATTGTCATTGATGTGCAAAACGATTTCTGCCCCGGCGGCGCGCTGGCGGTTCCAGAGGGCGACCTGATTATCCCCGGGATCAATGCGCTGATGGCGGACAGCGATGCGGTTGTCCTGACCCAAGACTGGCATCCCGAAGATCACAGCTCATTTGCGTCACAGCACGACGGCAAATCTCCGTACGATACGGTCGAGATGCCGTACGGATCACAGGTTTTATGGCCGGATCACTGTGTGATCGGGTCTGAGGGGGCGGCGTTTCATCCGGACCTGAACACGCCCCATGCCGAAATGGTGATCCGCAAAGGCTTTCGGCGCGGTATCGACAGTTATTCAGCGTTTTTCGAAAACGACCACAGCACGCCGACAGGTCTTGACGGGTATTTGCGCACACGCGGGATTTCTGACCTGACCATGGTGGGCCTCGCCACTGATTTTTGCGTCGCTTATTCAGCGCTGGATGCGGTGAAGCTGGGGTATCGTGTCACGGTTCGAACTGAGCTGTGCCGCGCGATTGATTTGAACGGATCGCGCGACGCAGCGCTTTCGCAAATGACCCAGGCAGGTGTGCGCGTCGAGTAACGCTCTTGCCGAGATGCGATGCGTCGGGCTTGTGGGTGTCGAAATGCGGGATACTCTCTGCACGACTTCTGGTGAAAAGACCCCGTCCCATGTTTGAACGAATCCTTGCTCTCTTTGATCGTGCCGTGCCGCAAACGGAACTTCCTCCGGCGGATGCCAAATATGCGCTGGGCGCATTGATGGTGCGCACGGCGTTGGCGGACAACAGTTACCTGTTCAAGGAGGTCAGAGAAATCGATCGCGTGTTGTCCAAGATGTACGACTTGGGCCCAATCGAGGCAGCCAAGATGCGCGCCCAATGCGAAAAACTGGAACACGAGCTGCCCAGAACCGCTGACCTAGCCGAGATTCTGAAAGAGACCACCAGCACCGAAGATCGCGAACAGGCAGTCGCGGCCTTGTGGGACGTGGTCTATGCGGATGGCCGCCGACACGTCAGCGAATTGTCCATCGTCAGCGAGATTGCCGAGCGCCTGGGTCTCAGCGAAGAGCGATGTGAAGCCATTCGACAATATGAGCTGGCCAATTGGGACAAGACCCACTGAGTCTGGACAAGTCTGGCCGCGGTTGGTCTAAGCGACGCGCCTGCGCCTTCGGAGACCGTTATGGTTGATATCGCCACCCGTGTCTGGAACCACAAATGGAAAATCGACCCGATTGTACGGTCGCTGATCGATACGGATTTCTACAAACTGCTGATGTGTCAGTCGGTGTTTCGCAACAAACGCGACACGCAGGTGACGTTCAGCCTGATCAACCGGTCGCAGCACGTGCCTTTGGCCAAGCTGATCGACGAAGGTGAATTGCGCGAACAGTTGGACCATATCCGGTCGCTGTCCTTGCGCCGCAACGAAAGCACCTGGCTGCGCGGGAACACGTTTTATGGCAAACGTCAGATGTTTCGATCAGACTTCATGGAATGGTTCGAAAACCTGCGCCTGCCGCCCTACCACCTTGAACGCGTGGGCGATCAGTACGAGCTGACCTTCGAGGGCGCATGGCCCGAGGTGATGCTGTGGGAAATCCCGGCCTTGGCTGTGCTGATGGAACTGCGTGGACGGGCCGTCTTGAACGATATGGGGCGGTTCGAGCTTCAGGTGCTGTATGCCCGGGCCATGACGAAACTCTGGGAAAAGATAGAAAAGCTGCGCGAGGTGCCGGAACTGCGGATCGCCGATTTCGGAACCCGACGCCGGCATTCGTTCCTTTGGCAAGACTGGTGCGTACAGGCCATGGTCGAGGGGCTGGGCAGCAGCTTTGTGGGTACGTCGAACTGTCTGATCGCCAAGAACCGAGACCTCGAGGCGATTGGCACCAACGCCCATGAATTGCCGATGGTCTATGCTGCGCTTGCCGAAAACGATGCTGCCTTGAAACAAGCCCCCTACGATGTTCTGGCCGATTGGCACGAAGAGCATGACGGCAATCTTCGAATGATTCTGCCGGACACCTATGGAACCGAGGGCTTCTTGCGGGACGCGCCAGATTGGCTGGCTGGCTGGACGGGTATCAGGATCGATTCAGGCGACCCCGCGACCGGCGCAGAGACGGCCATTCGCTGGTGGAAAGAGCGGAGCGAAGACCCGACCAAGAAGCTGGTGATTTTCTCGGATGGGCTTGATGAAACCAAGATCCTTGAATTGCAGGCCCAGTTCGCTGGCCGCGTACGCGTGTCCTTTGGCTGGGGAACCCTGCTGACCAATGATTTCCGGGGGCTGACGCCGGACGACCGACTTGCGCCGTTTTCACTGGTCTGCAAGGCGGTAGAGGCGGATGGCCGCGCAACGGTGAAACTGTCGGACAATCCGAACAAGGCGATGGGACCCGCAGACCAGATCGCGCGGTACAAGCGCGTTTTCGGCGTTGGCGATCAGGCGGCGCAGGACGTGGTCGTTTAAGCAGGGTGCTTTTGCGGTAACGCAAAAGAGCGATGCATCAATGCATCGCCCCCGACCCCTTAGCCCATCATGCGCGCACGACGCGCCTTGATCTTGTCGTTCGCGCGTTCGGTCCCGTCATGGAAAGACCCGAAGAGTTTGTCCCACGGGATTTCAAGCGATCCGTAGTTACATTCGAAATACCGGTGATGCATCTGGTGGTGGAAGGTGCCAAGCGCCAGGCGGTTCTTGTCCTTGATCAGCAATCCTTCGAACCCCGTATGCGTCGTTGCCGCGGTGAGCGCATAGTATTGCAGGTGAAACAGGATATGCACCGGGTTCGCGGGAATGACAAAGTGGATCAGAACGGATCCAAGGAAAATGACATGCTCTACCGGGTGCATGCTCAGGCCGGACCACGGCCCAACATTGATGTTGCGATGATGTAGTGCGTGCACGTGTATATACAGGAATGGCACATGCAGCAGACGGTGAATCCAGTAGAAATAGAAACTCTCCCAAATGGGGATCAGGAAGAATAACGCGACAAACCAGACCGGGTTGGTGGCCCACGTAAGGACGGGTGCATAGCCATTGGCCATCGCCCAGAACAACAGCGTTTCGTACGCCGTCCAGACCGTAACGCCGCTGGCAAGTGTCCAGAACATGTTGTCTTTGATCTGGCCACCCAGGGTGAACTGCTTGCCGTTCTTCATCAACGGGCGCGGGTCAAATTTGAGCCGCTGGCCCTGCTTGGTGAAGCCGTAAAAATAAAGGTGCAGCCCACCTGCAACACCGGTCATCAGGATCAGGTTGCGGACATACATCTCGGCGATCCAGCCAAAGGCGAGTGTGCGGGTCTCTTCAAGTGGCGGCTGGAACCATGTAACCGAGACAAACGCAATCGCCACGATGATCAGGCGCTCCGAGATGAGGAACCACGAGTCCCAGAACCAGCGCAGGATGGCCATCGGCTGTAACGGCCAGCGGAACAGGGGCGAGACCTGAAGCGGCACGTCGGGTGTGTGGTTCCAGCCTTCGAGCGGTGCGTCTGACATAGCGGACCTCGGTTCAGGGCTTCGGGTGGCTTTCTCAGGCCGGTACGGTGCGTATCATGCCACCGCGTTGGCTGCGATAGAGGATCAGGATCATGATCCCGATGTTCAGGCCGTTCCAGACAATTCCATTCACAAACGCCCATTGGTAGCTGCCTGTCAGATCGTAGATCACACCGGACAGCCAACCGCCCAGGGCCATGCCTAGGATGGTCATCATCATGACGAAGCCCACCCGCGCACCGGCCTCTTTCGTGGGCATGTATTCGCGCACGATGATCGCATAGCTGGGCACGATGCCGCCTTGGCTCAGCCCGAAGATCAGGCTCACGACGTAGAGCGACACAAGGCCGCCTGCGGGCAGATAAAGAAACAGCGCGATGGCCTGCAGCGTGGAGCCGATGAGAAGGGTCGGGATGCCACCGATCCGGTCGGCAAGCGTGCCGGAGATCAGGCGCGACACCACGCCGCCCAACAGCATCAGCGACAGCATTTCCGCCCCCACCGCCGCGCCGAACCCGTAGTCGACGCAAAGCGCCACGATATGAACCTGCGGCATGGACATGGCGACACAGCATCCAATCCCGGCAATGCTGAGCATGATCTGAAGCTGGCGTGGCGTGAAGCCGCTGGCCTTGGTGCGCAGGGCGGATTGAGCGTCCGCGATGCGGATCGCGTCTTCTGGCAGGGCGCGGCGCAACAGCAAGGTGAGTGGTGGAACTGACAGGATGGTGACGATGCCGATGGCGGTGTAGCTCCACCGCCAGGAGTCGCCTCCGCCAACTGCCTCCAGGGCAAGGGGCCAGATGGAACCGGACAGGTAGTTGCCAGAGGCCACCAACGCCACCGCGATGCCCCGCCGATTGAGAAACCACTTGGACAGATCGGCAATCAGCGGGCCGAATCCGATGGCCGAGGCAAAGCCGATGAAGAATTGCAGGAAGGTCAGCATCCAAAGCGTTGGGCTTAGCGCTGCGAGGATATAGGCGATGGACACCGCGACGCTGCACACCGACAAGGAAAGGGCCACGCCATAGCGGTCCACCGCGCGTCCAACCACGAAATTGCCAATGGCAAAACCGATCATGGTCAGTGTGTAAGGGATGGAGACATCGGCGCGGCCTGCGTCAAATTCGGCCTGAACGGCAGGCATGACGACGATGGGGATCCAGATTCCCACATTGATGACAATCGCAATCAGGACTGTCACCAAAAGGCGAATCCACGAATAACCACTGTCGAGAATGGGGGCATCTGTCATTGCGCCACCTTAGTGGTTGCGTCGCGCGGTGCCAGTGCGATTGTGTCCGTGCCAAAGCGAAGGAGCGGTGTTTTGGGCCAGATCGAACGCCACGTCCTGCAAGATGCGGACACGGCCATCACCGTGTTGTCCATTGGATGTGCCGTGCTGGATTGGCAGGTGCGCGGGCGGCATGTTGTGCTGGGCTATGCGGAACCAGACCATTACCGCAGCAACCCGTCGTCGATGGGTGTGGTCTGTGGACGCGTTGTGAACCGAATCGAAAACGCGCGTTTCACGCTTGGCGCGCGGGAGGTCGTGTTGCCCGCCAATGGCGGTGCGCATCATTTGCACGGCGGTCCCGGTGGGTTGGGCTGGCGCAATTGGGACATGGAGCGCGAGGGCGACCATGCGGTGCGGTTTTCGCTTATCTCGGAGGATGGCGATCAGGGGTATCCCGGGCGCGTGGCGTTCACAGTTGAGATACGGCTCTCTGGCGGGTGCCTGACCTGGGACATGACGGGACTGCCGGACCGGGAAACGCCGATCAATCTGGCGCAGCATCTTTACTTCAATCTTGCGGGGACCGGGACGGTAAAGGACCATACGCTTTGGGTTGATGCGGACCGGTATACGCCCAACAGGCCCGACCTGCTGCCCGAGGGCCATATCGCGCCGGTTGATGGCACGCGGTATGATTTTCGGTCTTCTGTTCGACTTGACGATGCCAAGGGATGGGATGCGAACCTTGTGCTCAACACCCGTAGAGGGCACGCTGCGGATGTGACGACGCCGGACGGGATGCGTTTGCGTCTGTGGACGGACCGACCGGGATTGCAGGTTTACACGTCGAACACGCTGGAACCGGACATGCCGTCTGGCCCCGGGGCCGCGCATCAACGGTTTGCGGGCCTGTGTCTTGAGGCGCAGGATTTGCCAAACGCCGTCAATGTACCTGCCTTCGGGTCGATCTTGTGTAGTCCCGAGCGGCCTTATCGGCAGGTCACGTCGATTGAGATCGGGTGATTGGATGCGTTGACGCATCCAAGCGTTTCCGTTCACGGAAACGGCACCCTGCCTGATCCGCGATGTTGTGAGCCATCAAAGATCAGGCGTTTGTGTCTGCAGCAAGATCCTTGAGAATGGGGCAGTCGGGGCGGTTGTCGCCGGCGCAGGCATGGACCAGCTCTGACAGCGTGTCGCGCATGGATTGCAGCTGCGCGATTTTATCTTCGATCTTGTGCAGATGAGCTTCGGCCAGTGTTTTGACATCTGCGCTGGCGCGGGTCTGATCTTCGTAAAGCGTCAGCAGCGTGCGGCAGTCTTCGATGGTAAAACCCAACGCGCGGGCGCGGCTGAGGAAGGCGAGCTTGTGCACGTCCTGTTCGCGAAAGGCGCGGTACCCGTTGGCATCGCGCGGTGGTTTCACCAGGCCAATATCCTCATAATAGCGGATCGTCTTCGCTGGCAGGCCCGCGCGTTTGGCTACGTCTCCGATGTTCATGCCGGGGCCTCCTGGTAGGGACGCGATTGCACATCGCTTTGGGCGGCCGCGATATTGCGCAGGCGGAGGGCGTTGCTGACGACGAAGACGGAACTGAGCGCCATGGCAGCCGCCCCGAGCATCGGGGACAGCAAAATCCCGAAAGAGGGGTAGAGCACGCCTGCTGCGACCGGGATGAGCGCCGTATTGTAGGCAAAGGCCCAGAACAGGTTCTGCCGGATATTGCGCATGGTTTTGCGCGAGGCCTCGACCGCATTCACGACACCAGATACGCGACCGGAGGACAGCACGATATCCGCCGCCTCAATTGCCACGTCTGTGCCGGTCCCAATGGCCAGGCCGGTGTCGGCTTCAGCGAGTGCAGGCGCGTCGTTGATGCCGTCGCCGACAAAAGCGACCGGGCCGAACCGCGCGCGCAGGTCCTTGATCGCGTCCACCTTGCCATCGGGCAGGACGCCGGCGGTGACATGGTCAATGCCCAGTTGGCGGGCGATGGCAGTGGCGGCGGCTTCGTTGTCGCCCGAGATCATGGCGACTTGCAGCCCTTGGTCATGTAGCGCGTCGATGGCGGGTTTGGCGCTGGGTTTGATCTGGTCGGCGATGGCAAACACGGCGGCGGGTTGCGCGTCAATGGCGAGGCAGACAAGGGAATGGCCCTTGGCGGCATAGCTTTGGATCGCCTCTTGCAGGGGCGCGGTGTCTACGCCGTTCCTGGAGAGCCAGCGTTCGGAACCGACAAGGATACTCTGCCCGTCTATCTGTGCGCTCAGGCCGTAACCAGGGATGGTTTCGGTTTCCGCATTGGGAAGCGTGTCAGGCGCGGAAGAGAGGATCGCGCGGGCGATCGGGTGGTCCGAGCTTTGTTCGACGGCGGCAGTTAAGGTTAACGCACGTTCAGCGTCGATACCTGAAAGAGTGGTCTGATCAACCAGCGTCGGACGGCCTTCGGTCAGTGTGCCGGTCTTGTCAAACGCGATGACCTTGGCGGCGTCCAACCGTTGCAACGCGTCGCCCTTGCGGAAAAGCACCCCCAGTTCGGCAGCGCGGCCTGTGCCGACCATGATTGAGGTCGGTGTCGCAAGCCCCATGGCGCACGGGCAGGCGATGATGAGAATGGCAACGCCAGCGGTCAGCGCATAGCTGAGGTCCGGACCGAAGATCAGCCAGATGGCGATGGTCATTGCGGCGACGACAAGGACCACAGGGACAAAGATGCGCACCACCTTGTCAGCCAGCGCCTGAATGGGCAGCTTTGCGCCCTGGGCGGTTTGCACCATGTCGATGATGCGGGCGAGCACGGTGTCCGGCCCCACGGCAGTGGCGCGATAGGTCAGCGGGGCGTTGCCGTTGATCGTGCCGCCTGTCACCGGATCGCCTGCAGACTTGGACACCGGTAGGGGTTCGCCGGTGATCATGCTTTCGTCCACAAAGGATGTCCCGTCGGTCACGATCCCATCCACCGCGATGCGCGCGCCGGGGCGGGCTTCGATCAGGTCATCGGTCTCGACCTCGGCGAGTGGGCGTTCGGTGAACGCCCCGTCGCGCATCACGCGCACGCTGTCGGGGCGTAGGCCGATCAGGTGCCGAATGGCCGCCCCGGTGCGGCCCTTGGCACGGGCCTCCATCCAGCGGCCAGCGAGGATCAGTGTGACGATGACCGCTGCGGCCTCGAAATAAACGGCGCGGGTGCCTGAAGGCAAAAGAGCGGGTGCGAAGGTAGCGATGGTTGAAAACACCCAAGCAGCCCCGGTGCCAAGGGCAACAAGGCTGTTCATGTCGGGCGCGCCTTTGAAAAGAAGCGGCAGGCCGATGCGGAAGAACCGGCGACCCGGCCAGATCAGGACAAGCGTGACCAGCAGGAATTGCAGCACCCAGAAAGTCTGCATCCCGATGCTGCCCATGATCGCGTGGTGGATCGGCGGAAAGAGATGTCCGCCCATCTCGGTCAGGAATACCGGCAATGTCAGCGCGCCCGCGATCAGCGTATCGCGCTTCAGCGGTGTGATGTCGTCGGTTTCCTGCGGTGTGTCTGATGTGATCGGGTTCGCTGTGTAGCCCGTTTGGGTGACGATCTCGGCCAGCTCTGTCGGGGCGATTGCGCCGTCAAGGATGCGGACCTCTGCTGTTTCGGTGGCCAGGTTGACGGATGCGGCGATCACGCCGTCTGTATCTTGCAACGCACGTTCAACGCGGCCCACGCAGGAGGCGCAGCTCATCCCCGTGATCTTGAGCCGATGGGTGGTTTGCTTGGCGGGATACCCGGCCTCGGCTAGCGCGTTGGACAGCGTGTCGGCTGTGGCATCGCCTGAAACCTGGGCCATGTGGTTTGCGATGTTCACGGAGGCGGTCTCTACACCCGGCGCGGCTTGCAACGCACGCTCGGCGCGGCCCGCGCAGCCTGCGCAGCTTAGGTTTTCGACAGCAAAACGAAGCGTGGTCATGGGGCTGGTCCTTATGAGTCCAGCCTTACATAAGGCTTCCAGTGACTGGAGGGTCAAGGGAGGGAGGTGCGGCGAATGTGCGGTACCGGGCGCGAGCCCGGCCTGCGACCGGATTTACAGGCCGGTCTCTGCCGCGATCTGTGCCTTGCTCTTGCGGGCGCGTTCCGTTGCTGACTTCAGCTGACCACAGGCCGCCATGATGTCTTCGCCGCGTGGGGTGCGGATGGGCGACGCGTAGCCGGCTTTGTAGATGATGTCGGCAAACGCCTCGATCCGCGACCAGTCAGAGCGTTCATAGGGCGCGCCGGGCCATTCGTTGAAGGGAATCAGGTTGATCTTGGCCGGGATGCCCTTGATCAGCTTGACCAAGCGGCGGGCGTCTTCGTCCGTATCGTTCACACCCTTGAGCATCACGTATTCAAACGTGATCCGTTCCGAATTTGATTTCTTCGGATACTCGCGCAGCGCATCCAGAAGCGTTTCGATGTTCCAGCGCTTGTTGATCGGCACCAGCTTGTCGCGCACCTCGTCTGTGGTGGCGTGGAAGGATACCGCTAACAGGCAGCCGATCTCCTCAGCCGTCTTGGCGATCTCTGGAACCACACCCGAGGTGCTGAGCGTGATGCGGCGGCGCGAGAGGGCAATGCCTTCGCCATCCATCGCGATTTTCATTGCGTCACGCACGTTGTCGAAATTGTAGAGCGGTTCACCCATCCCCATGAGCACGATGTTCGACAACAGGCGCGGGCCTGCATCGCCGGTGCCGACACCGGGCTGAGGCCATTCGTCCAGATCGTCGCGCGCCAGCATGACCTGGCCGATGATTTCACCCGCGGTCAGGTTGCGGACCAATTTCTGCGTGCCGGTGTGGCAGAACGAACAGGTGAGCGTGCAGCCAACCTGCGACGAGATGCAAAGCGTGCCCCGGTCGGTTTCGGGGATATAGACCACCTCGACCTCGTGCCCGCCCGCAATGCGGACAAGGTACTTGCGGGTGCCGTCGGCCGAGACGTTCTTCGACACCATTTCTGGCACGGCAATTTCGAAGTGCTCTTCCAGCTGTACGCGGTATGCCTTGGCCAGGTTCGTCATCGCGTGAAAATCGCGCACGCCCCATTGGTAGACCCATTGCCAGATCTGGTTCACCCGCATCTTGGCCTGCTTTTCGGGCGTGCCCATGTCAATCAACGCGTCGCGCAGCGCCGGGCGGGTCAGGCCGACGATGTTCGTCTTGCCCCCTTCCGGCATCTTGCGCGGGATGGTGAGTACGTCTTGCGTGATCGGTGCGGAACCGGTCATGGGATCAGCCTTTCTCGAAAAGAGATGCGCCACATATAGGATTCTTTGGGCTTTGCCAAAGGGGAAAGACGGGGCACGGCTTTTCGAAGCGCCGTACCAAGCGTCTTCGAAGACGCTTTCCCGCGCTCAGAGCAACGTCCAGCCCTGATAGGCCAGCCCAATCAGGAACGCACCACCTAGCGAGATCGCGATGTAAAGCGTAAAGACGCGCGGTTTGACGAGCGCCCAGACCGCGATTGCGGCGGGCAGGGACGTGACGCCGCCTGCCACGAGGAAGGCAAGCCCTGCGCCGGACGCCATGCCTTGCTCCATCAAGCCGCTGATCAGGGGCAGGGCGGCATACCCGTTCAGGTAAGCGGGCACACCGACGACAGTTGCGATCGCAATTGGTCCGATGCCGCTTCCGCCCAGGACGGAGGTGATGGTTTCAGCGGGGACATAGGCCAGCATCAGACTTTCCAGCAGGAAGGCGAGGGTGAGCCACTGCGCGAGAAAGAGCGTGGTTTTCAACGCTTCCTTGCCAAATTTCTCAACCCGGTCCGCTTGGGTCCAAAAGCGCCAGACAACGGGTTTGGGATCGCGGATCCGAGATGCGCCGCAACCGCCATTGCCAACACCGTCCCGCAGGGCATCGTGCAGGATATGTGTGCCGCCCAAGGCGAGAACGATAAACCCACCGGCCATGCCCAGACCGATTGCGGCAAGCGTCTTGGCGATCGCGAATTCAAAGCCCAGAACGCCAGAGGTGAGCAGGAACATGGACGGGTCCATAACCGGAGAAGCCAGCCAGAACGCCATCACCGCCGACAGCGGAACACCCATTGTCAGCAATGCTGCAATCAGGGGAATCACGCCACAGGAACAGAAGGGCGACAATCCCCCGGCCAATGCCGCGAGAAAGATCATCAGCGCCGGAGAGCCGGTAAAGGCCCGCGCGATCAGGTTGTCTGCGCCCGTGGCAACCGCCCAAGCGGCAATGGCGATCGACACCAGAAGATAGGGCGCGGTGTGGAGCAGGGATGCAGAGATAAACGCGAGGCTATCGCGGGCCTGCGAGGGCGCAAGAAGCGCCACGATCAAGAGAATCAGCCCTGACGCCAGCCAGACCTTTTGTTTTTTGAGCGCACTCCAAATCTGGTGCGGCGGGGCGTTTGAGGAAAGATCGGCCATCTGCGGCTTCCTTGCGTTTGAGATTTGCTCAGGCCGCGCTGTCGGGCGCGTTGGCGGCAAATCCGGTGCAGCATTCTTCGGACAGAAATCCGAGGACGCCATTCATCTTGTCGAAATCCACCGTGTTGATCACCGCGCGTCCCTGTTTGGCCTGCACGACAAGCCCCGCATCGACGAGCATTTTGAGATGGTGCGCCTGTGTCGAGGCAGGCAGGCCGAGATGCGTGGCGATTTCGCCGACGGTCAGGCCTTGATGACCTGCTTTGACAAGCACGCGAAAAATCCGAAGCCGGGCTTCGTGTCCGAGTGCTGCGAGTGCGCGGGCGATATCCTGGGTAAGATCCATATAACTAAATAACTAGAAATATAGTTATAATGCAAGTTAAAATATTTTGCATGTGTTTGAACGAAAACAGGGCCGCATGTGCGACCCTGAAACGTGATTCATTTTATTTGATTTCAGATCGTTACGACGAACACCGCTTCTCGGCGTCCTCGACTGCGGCGGTAAAGCCCAGAAGTGAGAACGTATCCTTGGTGGTTGTTCCTCGCGCCGACCGCGCGGTGAGAATCGCATTTGCCCCACGCTTCATCGCTGTGACGATCTTGGAATCATCTTGCGGCGTTGCAGGCCAGGCCCATTCGCCCTCGGTGAACAATTCAAACTCGGTCCCGCTGATATTCACGTTCACGGTCGATCCCGGCGCAAACGGATAGCCGCCGGTAAAGGCCACCTGGCCCTGCACCTCGGCCCCGGGACGGTAGAAGACCATCAACAGGATCTCGCCCCGTGTCACCGCAACCACCCGGCCACCACGCGTGTTCACGCTTTCCTTATACGTCGTCACGGCCCAGCATTCACGTGGGTCCTGACCTTCGAACACGCTCCAGTCGGTGATCGCGTTCACGCGGTTCGTGCTTGTTTCTTGCGCCATGCTGGCACCAGCAGACATCAGCGTCATTGCGCCGATTGCCATTCCGCCGATCCATGATTTCATGCGTCCAGCCTCCAGACTGTCCTTAGCCTCAACTCGTTTCCGTGCTGCAGTATGGGTTTAGTGTTCGATTATGTCACTGCAACTTTTCTTCTCGACCTTGTCAGAATAGCCTGATTAATCACGCCACTTAAAGCCCAATTGGCAGATTTTTGCCCAAATGCGAAAGGGGAATTCACATGACGCAAGCGGCACCTTTGGTCGAAGTCTGGCGTGGTCCGTTTCTGGAAAGTGTGCATCTGGGGCATGCGGTGATCTGCGATGGCACGGGCCAGATCGTCAACGCCTGGGGGGATCCCGATACCGTGGTTCTGCCGCGCGTTCGTCCAAGATGATCCAGGCCCTGCCTTTGGTGACGTCTGGCGCTGCCGATAAGCGGGGGTTAACAGCCGAGCATCTGGCTCTGGCCTGTGCCTCGCATCAGGGGGCGTCGATCCATGTTGACCGGGTCAACCGTTGGCTGGGCGACCTTGATCTAGATGACAACGCGTTGCGATGCGGCCCGCAGGAAAGCTGGGATGACGCGGTGCGGATCGAAATGATCCGGGCGCATCAAATGCCGTGCCGTGTGCACAACAATTGTTCTGGCAAACATGCTGGGTTTCTGACGCTGGCGCAGCACCTTGGGGCCGGGCCAGAGTATGTCGATCCCGATCACGCGGTTCAGCTGGCCTGTCGTGACGCATTCGAAACCGTGACAGATATGGAATCGCCGGGATATGGGATCGATGGGTGCTCTGCGCCCAACTTTGCCACAACAATGCACGGAATGGCCCGGGCTATGGGATGGTTTGCGACTGCAGGGCAGCGCTCCGATACCCTCAGCGCGGCAGCGGCGCGGTTGACAGAAGCGATGCATTTGCACCCGGATCTGGTGGCGGGCGAAGGGCGCGCATGCACCCGTTTGATGCGGGCATCACGGGAACCCATTGCGTTAAAAACCGGCGCGGAAGGGTACTTTATTGCGATCCTGCCGGAACGCGGATTGGGGATCGCGCTCAAGACTGCGGATGGGGCGACCCGCGCCGCCGAATGCGCCATTGCCGCCTTGTTGGTGCGTTTGAATGTGCTGGATCCGGTTCATCCGGACGTTGCGGCGTTTCTCAATCCATCTATCTTGAACTTGGATGGATTGGTGACCGGGGAAATCAAACCAGCGGCGGGACTTCTGGCGTGACGAAGTCGGCCTTGCTGTACCCTTGCAGGTAGAGCAAGGCCGTCAGGTCGCCATGATTGACACGTATCTTTGCTTGCGCCTGAACGCTTGGTTTCGCGTGCAGCGCCACCCCGGACCCGGCGCGTTGGAGCATGCCAAGGTCATTGGCCCCGTCACCCACGGCCAGAACATCCGCTGCGTGATAGCCATGCTTCGCGGTGATTTCGTCCAGCGCCTGCACCTTGGCGTCGCGCCCAAGAATGGGGCGAGTGATATCGCCGACCAGCACGCCGCGCTCCTCAATCAGAGTATTCGCGCGGTTTTCGTCAAAGCCAAGCGCGGCAGCAACGGCTTGTGTAAAGGCGGTGAATCCTCCGGACACCAGCGCGGTATATGCGCCATTGGCCTTCATCGTTGCCAGCAATGCGGGGCCGCCGGGCATTAACGTGATCCGCTGTGCAAGCACCTCATTCACCACCGAGGCGGGAAGGTCTTTCAAAAGGCTCACCCGTTCGATCAGCGCGCCTTCGAAATCAAGCTCACCATTCATCGCGCGCGCGGTGATCTCTTTGACCTGCGTGCCGACGCCTGCAACTTCTGCCAATTCGTCGATGCATTCCTGTTGGATCATGGTGCTGTCCATGTCCGCCAAAAGCACTTTTTTTCGACGGCTGCTTCTGGGCTGAATGACCAGATCCACGCCTTGATCCTGCAACGTTGTCCAGCTTGACGCGGCGGTGTCCGGAAGCACGGACATCTCGAATTCGGCCGCTTCGTCCGGCGACAACCAAACCAGATCACCACCACCCCAGGCGTTGCGCAAGGCATCTAGCAAGGCAGGGTCCAGTGTTCCGGGTTTGGCGATCAATGTGGCGGTGTACATGGGGCAGATCCTTTTCCGTCACGCGGCGCTTTAGCCATCAGATGTCAAAAACACCAGATGGTATGAAAGCGCTGAGCCTTGCATCTGTGTTTCACAAATTTCTTCGCCGGAGGCTCCCGGATTTCGAGATGCTCCTGTCAGGCCAAGTTTCCGATCCGCGACACGGGCCCCGGATCGGGTCATTGATTGCGTCATTTTGGGTGCATTTTCCGACTTGTGCCGCGCCGCGCCGCCGCATAGACCCGTCGGTGGGACACCTCTCCCCAACGAGAGGCGCTTATCTGGAAGGGTAGCATCAATGGCTATTTCACAACCGGCAACGCGGCCGGCTAACCCGCGTTTTTCGTCTGGCCCCTGTGCCAAACCCCCCGTTTTCAAACTCGACAACCTTGCGGGCGCGCCTTTGGGCCGGTCGCACCGCGCTTCTGTCGGTAAAGACAAGCTCAAGGCGGCAATCGAAGAGACGCGTGAGAT
Organism: Marivita sp. S6314; assembly: GCF_023015985.1. Lineage (GTDB taxonomy): Bacteria > Pseudomonadota > Alphaproteobacteria > Rhodobacterales > Rhodobacteraceae > Marivita. The sequence goes on along the minus strand of NZ_JALKAO010000006.1, from coordinate 84,174 downwards.
TTTGGGCGTGCCTGCCGACTACAAGATCGGCATCGTGCCTGCGTCTGACACCGGCGCCTATGAGATGGCCATGTGGACCATGCTGGGGGAACGCCCGGCGGAAATGGTTGCTTGGGAAAGCTTTGGCGCGGGCTGGGTCACTGACGCGGTTAAGCAGCTGAAGATCGAACACACGGTGCATACCGCTGATTACGGCGAAATTGTCGATATGGCGGCGCTCAACTATGACAATGACGTCTGCTTTACGTGGAATGGTACCACCTCTGGCGTGCGTATGCCGAACGGCGACGCGATCCCGGCGGACCGCAAGGGTCTGACGCTCTGCGACGCCACAAGCGCGGCTTTTGCGATGGACCTGCCTTGGGACAAGCTCGATGTGACGACGTTCTCTTGGCAAAAGGTGCTGGGCGGTGAAGCGGCGCACGGGATGCTGATCCTGTCGCCCCGCGCTGTTGAACGGCTGGAAAGCTACACACCGGCATGGCCGCTGCCCAAGATTTTCCGGCTGACCAAAGGCGGTAAGCTGATCGACGGCATCTTTAGCGGTGCCACGATCAACACGCCGTCGATGCTGTGCGTTGAGGACTACCTGCAAGCGCTGGACTGGGCGCGGTCTGTGGGTGGTCTCAAGGGGCTGATGGCGCGCGCGGATGCCAATGCGCAGGCAATCTTTGACTTCTGCGATGCCAATGACTGGATCGACAATCTGGCGGTGAACCCGGCGACGCGATCAAACACGTCTGTGTGTCTCAAGTTCACCGATGCCCGCATCACCGATGGGGCGACCTTCGCCAAAGCGGTGGCCAAGCGGCTGGAGGCCGAAGGTGTCGCGCTTGACATCGGTGCGTATCGCGATGCTCCGGCAGGTCTGCGCATCTGGTGCGGTGGCACGGTTGAAACCTCAGACATCCAGGCGATGCTGCCGTGGCTGGACTGGGCGTTTCACGCTGAAATTGAGGCGCTCGCGCAGGCGGCGTGACGCCTAGCCGGGCTGAAGCCCGGCCTACACATAACGTAGCGCGGGCATTTGCCCGCCATCCCTTCCGATATTCCAAAGGACCAAAACCATGGCCCCCCGTGTACTTATCTCTGACAAACTCTCTGACGCCGCCGTCCAGATCTTCAAGGATCGCGGTATCGACGTGGATTTCCAACCTGACCTTGGCAAGGACAAGGACAAGCTGGCAGACGTGATCGGCCAGTATGATGGCCTTGCCATCCGCTCGGCCACCAAGGTCACCCCGACCATTCTGGCAGCAGCAGACAATCTCAAGGTCATCGGCCGTGCCGGGATCGGCACCGACAACATTGACAAGGATGCGGCCTCAAAAAAGGGTGTGATCGTCATGAACACGCCCTTTGGCAACATGATCACCACCGCTGAACACGCCATTGCGATGATGTTCGCGGTTGCGCGACAGATCCCCGAAGCCAGCGCATCGACCCACGCGGGCAAGTGGGAAAAGTCCAAGTTCATGGGCGTGGAACTGACCGGCAAGACGCTGGGTGTGATTGGGGCAGGCAATATCGGTGGCATCGTTTGTGACCGTGCACGCGGGTTGAAGATGAAGGTCATCGCCTATGACCCGTTCTTGGGCGAAGAAAAAGCCAAGCAGATGCAGGTTGAAAAGGTCGAACTTGATGACCTTCTCACCCGCGCGGATTTCATCACGCTGCACGTGCCCTTCACGGACCAGACGGCCAACATCCTGTCTGCCGAAAATCTGGCCAAGACCAAGAAAGGTGTCCGCATCATCAACTGTGCCCGCGGCGGTCTGGTCGATGAAGAGGCGCTGGCAGAGCTGTTGAAATCCGGCCATGTCGCAGGCGCGGCTTTTGACGTGTTCAAGGAAGAACCGGCCAAGGAAAACCCGCTGTTCAACCTGCCCAACGTGGTCTGCACGCCGCATCTGGGTGCCGCAACGTCCGAGGCGCAGGAAAACGTGGCGCTTCAGGTGGCCGAGCAGATGGCGAACTACCTGCTGACCGGAGCCGTTGAGAACGCGCTCAACATGCCATCGGTGACCGCTGAAGAAGCCAAAATCATGGGTCCGTGGATCAAACTGTCCGATCATCTGGGCAGCTTTATCGGACAGATGACCGATGAGCCGATCAAGGCCATCAACATCCTTTATGATGGGTCGGTTGCGGATATGAACCTGGATGCGCTGAACTGTTCGGCGATTGCAGGCATCATGAAGCGGGTGAATCCGGATGTGAACATGGTCTCGGCCCCGTTGATCGCGAAGGAGCGTGGCATCAAGATCAGCACAACAAACCAGGCCAAGTCGGGTGCGTTTGATGGCTATATCAAGCTGACCGTGGTGACGGACAAGCGCGAACGCTCGATTGCGGGAACCGTGTTCAGCGACGGCAAGCCGCGCTTCATCCAGATCAAGGGCATCAACATCGACGCCGAGATCGGGGCGCATATGGTTTATACCACAAACGAAGACGTGCCGGGCATCATCGGCGCGCTGGGCAACACGATGGGATCGCATGGCGTGAACATCGCCAACTTCACGCTGGGTCGTGCCGACGTGAAGGGCGAGGCCATCGCGTTGTTGTATGTCGACGAACCCGTTCCAGCGGAAGCGCTGAACGCTTTGAACGACACGGGGCTCTTCACTCAGGTGAAGCCGCTGCAATTCGACGTGGCCTGACCTTAGTCGAATTGGCTGCGCCACTCCGACAGGTGCGAGAGGGCTTTGCCCTCTCGCGCTCTCCCAAGGTATTTTGAAAACAGAGACAGACAGTCAGGCCTGGTCTGCGGTTCGCTTCCCAGTTTAATCGTAGCTAAGCGTTGTCGCCTTGCCGCGGAACACCGTGTAGGCGAGCGCCGTGTAGCCAAGGATCATCGGCAACACGAACACCGTTCCGATCAGGATGATGAACAGACTTTCAGGTGCGCTGGCGGCTTCGTAGATGGTCAGCTGTTCCGGCACGATGAACGGATAGAACGAATAGGCCATCCCGAAAAAGCCAAGGATGAACAGCACGATCGTCGCGGCAAACGGGAACCAGGCAAAGCTGTCGTCGCTGGTGGGCAGACGCCGCAACGCGATCCACAGCAACACGATCAGCGCGCCGGACATCAGCGGCAAGGGCAGCAGCAAGAAAAACTCGGGGATCGAAAACCACTTGTCAAAGATGCGTGGGCTGACCCAGGGCGACGCAAGTGAGACAGCCCCAAGTCCGAGGACCAGACCCCAGATGCCGCCTTTAGACCATTCGACCGCCTTTTGCTGCAATGCGCCGTCGGTCTTCAGGATCAACCACGTTGCCCCGATGAATGAATAGGCGACGGTCAAGAACACCGCTGTGATGGCGGAAAAGGCAAGGGTGAATGCGGTGACCTGTAGCCCCATGATATACATGCCCAGCATGTATCCCTGACTGAGCGATGTCATCATCGACCCGATGTAGAACGCATTGTCCCATGACTTTTTGTACTGAGCCGGGGCTTTCACGCGAAATTCGAACGACACCCCGCGCAGGATCAACCCGATCAACATGATCGCAACCGGCAGATAAAGTGCGGTCAGGATGGTTCCGTGGGCGGTCGGAAAGGCCACCAGCAAGATACCGATGGCCAGAACCAGCCATGTTTCATTCGCGTCCCAGAACGGACCGATAGAGGCGACCATGCGGTCCTTTTCCTCGGGCTCTGCGAAAGGGAACAAGACCCCGACGCCAAGGTCGAATCCGTCCAGCACAACGTAGATCAGGATCGATGCGCCCAGCAGCCCTGCAAAGGCAAGGGGCAGCCAGGTTTCGGGGTCTCCGAACAGATACATGGCTTACTCCGCTGCAACGGTGACGGGGGCTTCTTTCGAAACCGGGAGGCGCGGCTTGATCGGTTCGCCTTTCGCCGCTTTCCGGGCGAGGTAGAACAGCACGCCGATATAGGCGAACAGAAGCGCCGCGTAGATCGTGAGGTAGGCGATCAATGTGCTTGCCACCAAGGGTGCTGGCACATCGGCAACCGCCGCTTCGGTGGTCAGAACGCCCTGCACGAGCCACGGCTGGCGGCCGATTTCCGTTGTGTACCAGCCCGCAAGCGTCGCCACCCAGCCAGAGAAGGCCATCGGCACCAGCGCGTAAAGCAGCGGTTTGGGTAATCCTTCCACACCGCGCCGCTTGCGGGCCATGAAGAACACGGCGCTCCAGCTCAGGAGCAGCATCGTCATGCCGACGCCGACCATGATGCGGAAGCTGTAGAACACAGGGGCGACAGGCGGGTGTTTCACCGTGCCATCCTCAAGCACAAAGTCATTGAGGCCCGGCACAATACCGTCGGCTTTGTGCGTCAGGATCAAAGACGCGCCATTGGGGATGCTGATCTCGTAATCCGTGCTGCGGGTTTCCTCGTTCGGGATACCGAACAGGACAAGCGGCACATTCGGTCCGGTTTCCCAGTTGCCCTCCATCGCGGCCACTTTCTGGGGCTGGTGTTCCAGCGTGTTCAGTCCGTGAAAGTCGCCGGCAAGGATTTGCAGCGGGATCAGGACGGCCCCCAAGGTCAGGCCCGTTTTGATCGTCGCGCGCATGCCGTTGGACCGATCGCCGATCAACCAGCGGAAGGCGCTGAGGCCCGCCAACAGGAACGCCACCGTCAGGCCAGATGCCAAGAGCATGTGGACGAGGCGGTAAGGCATCGACGGGTTGAAGATGATCGCAAACCAGTCGGTCGCATAGGCCACACCGTCCCGCATCTCGAACCCGGCGGGGGTGTGCATCCAGGAGTTCAGGACCAGAATCCAGAACGCGGACATGGTTGTGCCGAACGCCACAAGGAAGGTGGACAATGTGTGCAGCCAGCTTGGCACTTTGGACATACCGAACAGCATGATGCCGAGGAACACTGCCTCAAGGAAAAACGCGGTCATCACTTCATAGGCCAGCAGCGGTCCTGCGATATTGCCGACGGATTCCATGAAGCCCGGCCAATTGGTGCCAAACTGGAATGACATAGTGATGCCGGACACGACGCCCATGGCAAAGCTGAGCGCGAAGACCTTCACCCAGAAGCGATACGCTTCGATCCATTTCTGGTCACCTGTGCGGCTGAATCGCAGCTTGAAGAACAAGAGGACCCAGCCCAACGCGATGGTGATGGTTGGGAAGAGGATATGAAACGAGATGTTGGCACCAAACTGGATGCGCGAAAGGATCAGTGTGTCCATGACCTTGCCATTTTGCCTGTCTTCGATTGCCCGAAAGGTAAGTTCAAAAAGCAGCTTTTCAGGCGACTGCGACCGCAGGGCGCGCGACAGGTTGTCCGTGCGGCATAGCGTCGGTGCACCACGCAAACCGGACGAGAAGTATTCCGGTGCGACTGTCAGTCACTGTCCGTAACGCGCGACTGAGAAACCCGTTTCAAACTTGATGCGTTCTCCTATATCTAAAGCTTCTGCGGGATAAGGAGACCGCGCCGATGGCCAAGCCGAAAGACAATCCGAACTACAAGGTGATCGCCGACAACCGTCGCGCGCGGTTCGACTATGCGATTGAGGATGATCTTGAGGTGGGCATCGTCTTGCAGGGCTCCGAGGTGAAATCCCTTCGGGAAAACAGCGCCAATATCGCCGAAAGCTATGCTGCGGTGGAGGATGGTGAGCTGTGGTTGGTGAACTCGTATATTGCGCCCTACAACCGCGCGATGTTCCCGCACGAAGAACGGCGGCGGCGCAAGCTGCTGGTGTCGCGTAAAGAGCTGTCCAAACTTTGGAACGAAACCCAGCGCAAGGGCATGACGCTGGTGCCGATGGTGCTGTACTTCAACCACAAAGGCATGGTGAAGATGAAGATCGGCATCGCCAAGGGTAAGAAAAATCACGACAAACGCGAAACCCAGGCCAAGCGCGATTGGGGCCGGCAGAAGCAGCGGTTGTTGAAGACCGCCGGGTAATCACAGCGCGCTTTCCATGGATGGAAAGCACACGATGCGTCGACGCATCGTCACCCGAGGCGGGAAAACTGGGTGTCCTTTCCCACTGCCGCGCGATGCTCGGCCTTGCTTTAACCCAGCCGGAGCGATCCGATTTCGGGTCCAACAGGGAAAGGGTTCAGCATGGAACTTATCATTTCACTTCTCGCAGGTGCGGTTGGCGGCAACGTGGCCGGTGGTCTTCTGAAAAATCTCAACCAGGGCACATTGATCAATTCGATTGCGGGCCTCGTCGGGGGCGGGTTGGGTGGTACGATCCTGTCTGGCCTTGGGGCATCTGCTGGCGGAGGTGGGCTGGATATCGCGTCGATCCTGGGTCAGGTCGCAAGCGGCGGTGTCGGTGGTGGGGTCGTTCTCGCCATCATCGGTGTCGTGCGGAACGCCTTGGCCAAGTGACCACGAAGGTGCCCGGTGCGTCTCCCTCACGCACCGGGTCTCTCTTGCGAGTCGCCGCCGCGGGTTCTATGCAGAGCCGACCCAGACTGACGCGGCGGCGCTTATGGCACAGGACGATCCCAAAACACTTGTTTCCACCGAATGGCTTGCATCGCATATGCGCGATCCTGACCTGCGCATCCTTGATGCGTCCTATTACTTGCCGGGGTCGGACCGGGACGCAAAAGCGGAATACGCGGCGGGTCACATCCCAAGCGCGCGCTTTTTCGATATCGACGAGATTTCCGACAGCCGGTCGGATCTGCCCCACATGGTACCGCCGATCGAGAAATTCATGTCTCGCATGCGGGCGATGGGTGTCGGCGATGGTCATCAGGTGGTGGTCTATGACGGGGCTGGCCTGTTTTCGGCGGCCCGCGTCTGGTGGCTGTTCAAGCTGATGGGCCAGAATGATATCGCGGTGCTGGATGGCGGGTTGCCCAAATGGGTGGCCGAGGGGCGCGCCCTGGAAGATCTGCCGCCTGTGGTTCGGGACCGCCACATGACCGTGCGGCGTCAGGCGCATCTGGTCAAAGACGTGACCCAGGTGGCGGCTGCCTCAAAACTGCAGGATCACGAGATCATTGATGCGCGCTCTGCGGGGCGGTTCCGTGGTGATGAACCCGAGCCGCGCCCGGGCATGCGCCCCGGTCACATCCCTGGTTCGAAAAACGTGCATTACGCGTCTTTGCTGAACGACGATCAGACGATGAAGTCCGTTGAGGAAACACGCGCGATATTCGAGGCGGCGGGTGTTGACCTGTCGCGCCCCGCGATCACAACCTGCGGATCCGGTGTGACGGCGGCCATCCTGTCGCTTGCGATGGCCCGCATGGGGAAAGACGACCATTCTTTATATGATGGGTCCTGGTCCGAATGGGGCATGTTCCCCACCGTACCCGTGGCCACAGGAGACGACTGATGTTCGAGACGCTTAAGGAACAACCCGCAGACAAGATTCTGGCCTTGATGCAAACCTTCCGCGAAGACCCACGTGACGGTAAAATCGATCTGGGTGTCGGCGTCTATAAAGATGCGTCCGGCAACACGCCGATCATGCGGGCGATCAAATCCGCAGAAAAGCAGCTTTGGGAAGTGGAAAGCACCAAGGCGTATACAGGCCTTGCCGGTGATCCCGCATTCGGTGACGCCATGATCGCCATGGTGTTGGGTAACGCCGTTCCGCGCGGCAATGTGGCGGCTGTGGCGACGCCGGGTGGTACAGGCGCGGTCCGTCAGGGCTTTGACATGGTGCGCATGGCGAACCCCGATGCCAAGGTCTTTGTCAGCGATCCGACATGGCCCAACCACCTGTCCATCCTCAAGCATATGGGCATGACGATGGTGCCCTACCGCTATTTCGATGCGGACACGCGTGGTGTCGATTTCGACGGCATGATGGCAGACCTTGCCGCGGCTGGTCCGGGTGACATCGTGCTGGTGCACGGGTGCTGCCACAATCCGACCGGGGCCAACCTGAACATGACGGAGTGGACGGCGCTGGTTGAGTTGCTTCTCAAGACCGGGGCCACACCGATGGTGGACCTTGCCTATCAGGGCTTCGGTGACGGGCTGGAGGAAGATGCGGCTGCAACCCGTCTGATCGCGTCCTCTGTTCCGGAAACGATCATTGCTGCGAGTTGTTCGAAGAATTTCGGGATTTACCGCGAGCGCACCGGTTTGTTGATGGCCGTGTCATCCGATCCATCCGCGCATGGGCTCAATCAGGGCACGTTGGCCTATCTCAACCGCCAGAACTATTCCTTTCCGCCGGACCATGGGGCGCGGGTTGTGACAATGGTTCTGAACGATGATGCGCTGCGTGCTGACTGGGCGGCTGAACTGGAAGACATGCGCAATGGCATGTTGGCAATCCGCGAGCAATTGGCCAGCGAGCTGCAGCGCCTTTCCGGGTCTGACCGGTTTGGCTTTATCGCCCAGCACCGGGGTATGTTTTCGCGATTGGGCGCAACACCCGAGCAGGTGACAAAGCTTCGCGACGCGCATGCGATCTACCTTGTTGGCGACTCGCGTTTGAACATCGCCGGATTGAACAAGGAAACGGTGCCCATCCTTGCAAAAGCGATGATCGAGGTGGGCATCTAAGGCCTGCCTTGCAAACGTGGCGCAGGGGGTGCCGTCGTGTTTGCATATTTTTGAAAATGAGATGCGGGGGACGTGCTGGGATCAATCCGGATTGCCCCGCGTCAAAGGCAATGGCATCGGCGGCGGTTTTGTCTTTCCGTACGTTTGGGACGGTTTGTACGGTTCAGACGTACAAGACGGATCTGGCGTCAGAAGATGCCGGAGCAACGCCACCGGATGCCGACGCAGGGTCAGGTGCATGGCGACGTAATCTTCGACCACCTGTTCGCCCTCGGTCATTTCAGGCAAGAGCGCCGCGGGTTCGGTGATGCCCTCACCGTCGATATCGCCGTCAAAAAGGGGCAGCGGTTTTTTGGCGGTGAGCGCTTTTGCGTCCCAAAGGGCCTGCCTGCGGGTCTGACCCAGGGCTCGGAAGGTATCGGCCTCGGCCAGTTTCGCGATCACGGATGGATCAAGCCCGGCGCGGCGCCAGACATCGGCCACGCTGAGGTAGCCATTGCCCCGACCTGCCGCGATCCATTGCGCGTCTTCTTCGGACAGTCCCTTGATCTGGCGAAAGCCAAGCCGCAGGGCGAGGCCACCGTTCGGATCGGGTTCCATCACGTTGTCCCAATAGCTGGCGTTGATGCAGATGGGCAGGACGGTCACGCCATGTTCGCGCGCATCGCGGACGATCTGGGCGGGGGCGTAAAAGCCCATCGGTTGGGAATTGAGTAGCGCGCAGGCGAAGATACCCGGATGGTGGTGTTTGACCCAGGCGCTTGCATAGACGAGCAGCGCAAAGCTGGCGGCGTGGCTTTCGGGGAAGCCGTAAGAGCCGAAGCCTTCGATCTGGGAAAAGCAACGTGCGGCGAAGTCTTCCTCGTAGCCGTTCTTGCGCATCCCGCGCATGAAGAGGGTGCGAAATTCGCTGACATTGCCGTGCTTCTTGAAGGTGGCCAGAGACCGGCGCAGGCGGTCGGCCTGTTCGGGGGTGAAGCCCGCGCCGACGATGGCGATCTGCATGGCCTGTTCCTGAAAGAGCGGCACGCCAAGGGTTTTGCCGAGGACCGCGCCCAATTCATCAGACGGGAACGACACCTCCTCCTCGCCGTTGCGGCGGCGGATATAGGGGTGAACCATGTCGCCCTGAATGGGGCCGGGGCGGATGATGGCGACCTCGATCACCAGATCGTAGAAGGTGCGCGGGCGCATGCGCGGCAGGAAGTTCATCTGCGCGCGGGATTCGACCTGGAACACGCCGATGCTGTCGGCGCGGCAGAGCATGTCGTAGACGTCCGGGTCTTCGGGGGGCAGCGTTGCAAGGCTGTAGCTGGTGTTGTGGTGCAGCTTGAGCAGGTCAAAGCTTTTGCGGATGCAGGAGAGCATGCCAAGCGCCAGCACATCGACCTTGAGGATCCCCAGCGCGTCGATGTCGTCCTTGTCCCAGCAGATAACGGTGCGGTCTTCCATCGTCGCGTTTTCGATGGGCACCAACTCGTCCAGCCGCCCTTCGGTGATGATGAACCCGCCGACATGTTGGCTGAGGTGACGGGGGAAACCGATGATCTCGAAGATCAGCTCCATGGTGAGCCTGAGCCGGTGATCGTTCGGATCAAGGCCAATCTCGCGCATGCGGTGTTCTTCCAGCCCGTTGGTGGAAAAGAACCCCCAAAGCTGTGAGGACAGCGCGCCGATGGTGTCCTGGGAGAGGCCCATCGCGGTGCCCACCTCTCGGATCGCGCGTTTGCCGCGGTAGTGGATGACGGTGGCACACAGCCCGGCGCGGTGGCGGCCGTAGCGGTCATAGATGTGCTGGATCACCTCTTCCCGGCGTTCATGTTCGAAATCGACGTCGATGTCGGGCGGCTCGTCCCGCGCCTCGGAGACGAAGCGTTCGAACACCATGGTGCCAAGCTCCGGTGACACGGAGGTCACGCCGAGGCAGTAGCAGACAACCGAATTCGCGGCGGACCCGCGCCCTTGGCAGAGGATGCCGCGACTGCGGGCGAAATGGACGATGTCGCGGACGGTGAGGAAATAGGGTTCGTAGTTCAGCTTTTCGATCAGCGTGAGTTCGTGTTTGAGCAGACGTTTGACCTTGTCGGGTGCGCCATAGGGGTAGCGCCATTTCATGCCCTCATAGGTCAGGCGGATCAGCCGTTCCGTGGCGGTTTCATTGGCGGTGATCTCGCTTGGGTATTCGTAGCGCAGCTGGCCGAGGTCGAAATGGCAGTCTTGCGCCAGTTGCGCGGCACGGTCGACAGCGTCGGCGTGGGGGCCGAGCAGGCGGCGCATGTCTGCTTCAGACCGCAGGCGTTGTTCGCCATTGGCGAGGGCCTGCGTGCCCAATTCGTCCACGCGACAGCCTTCGCGGATTGCTGTGACCACATCTGCCATGCGGCGGCGGCGGCCGTGGTGCATGATCGGTGTGGCCGAGGCGATGGTGGGGATGCCAAGGTCTGTTGCCAGCTGTGCGTTCTGGTCAAAGCGGCTGGGGTCCTGCCCGTCGTATTGGGGGCTGAGGACAAGGTAGGTTGCCTTGGGGAAGCGGCGCGTCAGGCGGTGCGCCTGTGTCCGCCAATCGCGCGCGCCGCCCGGATGCGTTTGCGCCTGTGTTGGGGGGTGCAGGAGCCAGTACAGGCCGTCTGAGCACTGGATCAGATCGTCGAGCTTGAGGTGGCAATCACCCTTGGGCGCGCGGGTGCGACCCTTGGTGATCAGGCGGCAGAGATGTGCCCAGCCTTGCCGTGTGCTGGCAAGCGTTGTGACGGTGAAGCCGGTGTCGGTGACGATTTTTGCGCCGGGGATCAGGCGTGGCACGTTTGTCAGGATTTGGGAGCGCTGGTGCGGGATGTGATCCGGGACCGGCGGGCCGATGGGGCCGTGTTCGGCCTCTTGCTCTGCACGCTCCTTAAGGATGCGTTTGATCTGTTTGGCCTCGGTCCACGCCCGGACAATGCCCGCGACGGTGTTGGTATCGGTGATGGCGATGGCGGATAGGCCCAGTTCGGAGGCACGGGTCATGTACTCCTCGGGGTGAGAGGCCCCGGTGAGGAAGGTGAAATTGGAGGTGATCGACAGCTCTGCGAACATACCCTTTCTTTATGTTCTTATTTTGTTCTTTTTCCAGTGATTCGATTATTCCCGCAGGCCATTCCCGTGGCGGGGCCGGATTTGCATATTTGAAAAAAGAAGATGCTTAACGGGCCAGCCAGGTCAGGACATGTGTTTCCCATTGACGATGGGTGATCGTAAACCCTGTCCCGGCGACCAGCGTGTCGGTCAGATTTTCGGTCAGTTGCAGGGACAGGGTGTCGGGGCCGATGGCGGCGGTCAGTTCAGCGGCCGAAAACCCGAAGACCCGGTTGACCTGCGGGAACAGCGCTTTGAAAAGCGTTTCCTTGGCTGAAAAGAGGCAGGTGGCCTCATAGGGGGACGAGATCCAGCCAAGATCGGTGATGGTCAGGGTTTGCGAGCGAATTGCGGTGAGGGATGTGCCATTGGCGATGGCCTCACAATCAATCCCGAGGGTCCGGTCTGTGTTGGTCGACACCAGTGCGGCGCATTGCGACTTTGCATGGGTCAGTGAGCCGGTGATCCCGTCGGGCCATACAGGTGCGCGGTTTGCGGCGATGGGGACCGTGCGCGGCTTGCAGCCCAGCGCCGTTTGGCCCTGCCGAGCAAGCAGACGCCCGGCCAGGAATTCGGCCCTTCGTTTTGTCACAGCCTTGCCAAGCCGGTCTGGCAGGGGAATGCCCGATATCGCGTGCAGATCGTGGTGGTAGAGGTCCACATGGTAGCGTGCGGTCAGAAGCACCGTATCGGGGAACAGCCATTCGGTTCTGAGATCGGTCAAAAAACCGTTGAGCTCTGGCTGTGTTTGGCGCGTCATGGTGCTATTGCAGACACGAGGCGCGTGGAGGCGTCAAGCGGGCAGGGGCTGTCATGGGGCAACAAATGGCACGGCGGGGTGTGGTCTATGTGGCCTGGGGCAAGGCGCATGTGGACGTGGCGCGGCGGTCAGCGGCTTCGGTGAAGCGGTTCAATCCGGATTTGTCCTGCGCCATCTGGTGTGCGGCGGACGATGATACCAGCGGGTTTGATGAGGCGTTTGTGATTCCGCCGGGGATGACGCGGCCCAAGGTCGGGGCGCTGAAGCTGAGCCCTTATGACGAGACGCTTTATCTGGACAATGACACGATGATCCGGGCGGACCTGTCGTCCCTGTTCGATCTGTTGCAGAAATTCGATCTGTGTGGCGCGCATGTGATGTTGTGGCATCGGCCACGGCATCGGCGGATGTGGCAAACCGAGGTGCCGGAGACCTTTCCCGAAATCAATTGCGGGGTGCTGCTGTACCGCAAGTCGGCCGAGACCGAGGCGTTCTTTGATGCCTGGCAGGCGGCGTATGACGCGGCGGGCATGAAGATCGATCAGCCGACCTTTCGTGAGACGCTCTGGCATTCCGACCTGCGGTTCTACGTATTCCCGCCGCAATACAACAAACGGATCTTCGAAGCATCAGAGCTGATCTATTCGGATCAGCCGAAACCACGGATCCTGCATCTGCCGATCCTGCGGCCGCAAACCTCTGCGATCAAACGCTGGTTTTCGAACCTGATCCGGTAGCGCCGCCGCGTTCGGGGCAGCCTACGTGGCGTCCCGGGTTGTGCGCGGTGGGCCTGCGTGTCAGCATTGGCGTAAGGAGTGACTTGGATGCACACAGCGACGGACAGTTTGAACCTTCCGCAGACGCTTGAGGCGCGCAATGCCGGTACGGCGCTTGATCTGGACTGGGTGATGCGGGCGACCGCGAACCGGTCCGCCATCGAGCGGCGCGCGGCGACCTTGCCGGGGCGACGGTCGGTGAAGAAGGCACATCAGGCGGCATGGTTATGCCGGGCGGTGACCTGCATTGATCTGACGACCTTGGCGGGGGACGATACGGTCGGGCGTGTGCAGCGCTTGTGTGCCAAGGGGCGCCAGCCGGTGCGGCAAGATCTGCTTGAGGCGCTGGGCATGGATGGCCTGAAAGTGGGCGCGATCTGTGTGTATCACGATATGATCGAACCCGCGGTTGAGGCTTTGGCCGGGTCTGGCATTCCGGTGGCGGCTGTGAGCACCGGTTTTCCAGCCGGGTTGTCGCCGTTTCATCTGCGCGTGGCCGAGATTGAGGAAAGCGTCAAAGCGGGTGCTGCCGAGATCGACATCGTGATTTCGCGGCGGCATGTGCTCACCGGGAATTGGGACGCGCTTTATGACGAGATGAAGACCTTTCGTGCAGCCTGTGGTGAGGCGCATGTGAAGGCGATCCTGGCCACCGGTGAATTGGGCACGTTGCAGAATGTCGCGCGGGCGTCACTCGTTTGCATGATGGCGGGGGCGGATTTTATCAAGACGTCTACCGGTAAGGAAAGTGTCAACGCGACGTTGCCCGTGTCTTTGGTGATGATCCGCGCCATTCGCGAGTATTTCGAGGAGACCGGCTTTCGCGTGGGGTACAAGCCTGCGGGCGGGATTTCCAAAGCGAAGGATGCCTTGGTGTACCTGTCGTTGATGAAAGAAGAACTGGGGGATCGGTGGTTGCAGAACGATCTCTTCCGGTTCGGTGCGTCATCGCTGCTGGGCGATATCGAGCGGCAATTGGAGCATCACGTGACCGGGGCCTATTCAGCGTCTTGGCGGCATGCCGGTGGATAGGATGCCTTTGCATATTTTTGAAAAGAAGAAGCCATGACCGTGCAAGAGATATTCGAGACGATGGACTATGGGACGGCACCGGAATCGGCCGGGGATGCGCTTGCGTGGTTGGTCGATCAGGGAAGCCGGTTCGGGCATTTCATAGACGGGCGCATGACCGATCCCGGTGAGGTGTTCGAGAGCCGTAATCCGGCGACTGGCGAGGTGCTGGCGCATCTGTCGCAAGCGTCTTCGTCGGATGTGGATGCGGCGGTTGCGGCGGCGCGCAAAGCGCAAGGCAAGTGGGAGAGGCTGGGCGGTGCCGGGCGCGCGCGGTATCTTTATGCATTGGCGCGGCTGTTGCAGAAGCATTCTCGGTTGTTTGCCGTCTTGGAGACACTGGACAACGGCAAGCCGATCCGGGAGAGCCGGGACATCGACATCCCGTTGGCGCAGCGGCATTTCTACTATCACGCGGGTCAGGCGCAGGTGTTTGACACCGAATGCGCGGGTCGCGTGGCGCAAGGCGTTTGCGGGCAGGTGATCCCTTGGAACTTTCCCTTGCTCATGCTGGCGTGGAAGGTCGCGCCTGCCTTGGCAGCGGGCAATACGGTGGTGTTGAAGCCCGCGGAATATACGTCGCTGACTGCACTGTTGTTCGCTGATATGTGCCGTCAGGCCGGGCTGCCGAAAGGTGTTGTGAACATCGTCACCGGCGATGGTGCGGTGGGTGAGATGGTTGTCACACATCCCGACGTGGACAAGGTGGCGTTTACCGGGTCCACCGCTGTTGGGCGGCGGATACGGGAGGCGACGGCGGGGTCTGGAAAGGCCCTGACGTTGGAGCTTGGGGGCAAGTCGCCGTACATTGTGTTCGAGGATGCGGATCTCGACTCAGCCGTGGAAGGGCTGGTCGATGCGATCTGGTTCAATCAGGGGCAGGTCTGTTGTGCGGGGTCGCGGCTTTTGGTTCAGGAAGGCGTGGCGGAGCGGTTTTATGCCAAGCTGCGTGCGCGGATGGATAAGCTGCGGGTTGGCTCGCCTTTGGACAAGTCGATTGATGTGGGCGCGATTGTGGACCCCAAGCAGTTGGAGACGATCCGAAGGCTGGTTGATGGCAACACAGCGGGTGAGATGTATCAGGCTGCTTGCGATCTGCCCGAAGGCGGGTGTTTCTATCCGCCGACTCTGATTACCGGGCTTAGTGCGGCGGACCCGTTGATGCAGGATGAGATTTTCGGGCCTGTGCTGGTGGGCACCACCTTCCGCACGCCATCTGAGGCGGTCGAGTTGGCGAACAACACCCGCTACGGGCTGGCGGCGACGGTGTGGTCCGAGAATATCAATGTGGCGTTGGATGTCGCACCCAAGCTGGCGGCGGGGATTGTCTGGATCAACGGGACCAACATGTTCGACGCTGCAGCGCCCTTTGGTGGCGTGCGCGAAAGTGGGTTTGGGCGTGAAGGTGGGCCGGAGGGCCTGCGCGCCTATACCAAACCTGCGGGTAAGGCGAAGGCGTTGGCCAAGGTTGAGGGCTTCAGTTCCGGGCCGGATACCGAACCGCAGGCAGTGGACCGGACGGCGAAGCTTTACATCGGGGGCAAGCAGGCGCGGCCGGATGGCGGTTATGCCTATGAGGTGTTTACCAAGGCGGGCAAGCTGATCGGGCAAGCACCACTGGCCAACCGCAAGGATGTGCGCAACGCGGTTGAAGCGGCGCGCGGGGCCAAGGGATGGGCCGCGACCACGGCGCATCTCCGGGCGCAGATTCTGTACTACATCGCCGAAAACCTTGCCGCGCGGAAAGACGAATTTGCATCGCGGATCAACCAGATGACCGGCGCGCGCGGTGGCGCGAAAGAGGTGGATGCCTCTGTTGACCGGTTGTTCACCTATGCCGCCTATACTGACAAATATGATGGCCGCGTGGCACAGGTGCCGTTGCGCGGGGTTGCCCTGGCGATGCGGGAACCCTGCGGGGTGATCGGCGCGATTTGCCCGGATGATGAACCGTTGCTTGGGTTGGTGTCCGTGATGGCCCCGGCACTTGCGATGGGCAATCGCGTGATCCTGGTGGCGTCCGAGCCGTTTCCTTTGGCGGCGACGGATTTCTATCAGGTGCTAGAGACGTCTGATGTGCCTGCCGGGGTGGTGAATATCTTGACCGGGCGGCATTTGGATGTGGCGTCGACGCTGGCGTCTCATATGGATGTGGAGGCGGTCTGGTCATTTTCGTCATCCGACCTGTCGGCCGAGATCGAGCGGGGGGCGGCGACAAACCTGAAACGCAGTTGGGTGAATAACGGGATGGCGCGGGATTGGTCGGCTGGAAATGCGGATGTGTTTCTTGATGCGGCAACCGAGGTCAAGACGGTTTGGGTGCCTTACGGCGCGTGACGTGTGCAGCTTTGCGCCACCGGGTGACGACAATTCCGCGCAGTCATTGAGAATTCACCTTACCGATGCTATTTTGCAGTTACCCAGCGCCGGGGCTTGATCGGCGTGATGTTAAAGGAGGACGATGTCCTGTCTCTTCAAACGGATGTGGTTAAGGCCACGGACGGGGGTCTGCCGGTGAGCGGCACACCCGGAAACAGAACGGCCAGCGACGCGTTGCTCGCAGCCATTCTTGCGGAACTTCAAGACAACAAGGCCGAAGACATCGTGCAGATTGATCTGCGCGGAAAGTCTGCGATTGGCGACCATATGGTCGTGTGTTCGGGGCGGTCGACCCGGCAGGTGACGGCGATTGCCGAAAAGCTGGTCGAAACGCTCAAGGCGGATCACGGTGTCCTGTCCAAGATCGAAGGCAAGGAAACCGGCGATTGGGTGCTGATCGATACGGGCGATGTGATTGTCCATGTGTTCCGGCCCGAAGTGCGCGAATTTTACCAGCTTGAGAAGATGTGGCTTCCGGCTGGAGCGGCGCAGACAAGCTAATGCGCGTCCATCTGCGCGCCGTTGGGCGGCTTACGGGCCGCTCTGAAGAACGCGCGCTGGTGGACGATTATCTGTCTCGGTTCGAACAGACCGGGCGCGGGCTTGGCTGGCGCTTTGGCG
Source organism: Marivita sp. S6314 (assembly GCF_023015985.1). GTDB lineage: Bacteria > Pseudomonadota > Alphaproteobacteria > Rhodobacterales > Rhodobacteraceae > Marivita. The sequence goes on along the minus strand of NZ_JALKAO010000006.1, from coordinate 66,962 downwards.
GGGAAACCGAGGTTGAGGACAAGAAGAACGGTGGGATGGCGGCAGAGGCGGATTTGCTGCGGGCGTCCATCCCCTCCGGGTCGCTTCTTGTGTGCCTTGATGAGCGGGGGCGCGTGATGTCGTCGCCCGACTTTTCCAAACAGTTGCAGGGTTGGGCGGATCAAGGGCGATCGGATGTGACCTTTGTCATTGGCGGTGCAGATGGGATTGATCCTTCGTTGCGCGGCGAGGCGGATTTTCTGCTATCTTTCGGGGCGATGGTTTGGCCACATAAGCTGGTGCGTGTGATGATTGCAGAACAAATGTACCGCGCGGCGTCGATTGCGGCGGGGACGCCGTATCATCGGGTGTGATGATGGCGCTCTAGCTGTAGGCGATTGCCAGTAGAATCAGCCCAAGGATCACGCGGTAGATCACGTAGGGTGTGAAGCTGACGGATTTCAGAAGTCTGAACATCAACGCCAGCGCGGCGAGTGCTGCGAGAAAGGCGAAGACGGCGGCGATGGCCCCGTCGCGGGCGGCGGCCAAATCGGCGGTCTGGATGACCTCAACGCTGAGCAGCGCACCAGAGGCGATGATTGTCGGGATCGACATGAGCATCGCAAGGCGGGCCGCACTTTCGCGGTCATAGCCCAGTTGGCGCCCAGCCGTGATGGTGATGCCAGAGCGGGATGTGCCGGGGATCAGGGCGAGCGCTTGCCACAGGCCCATGATGGCGGCGTCCTTGATGCTCCAGTTCGTGGCCTTTTTGGTGGTGGGCCCGGTTTGGTCCGCCCAATAGAGCACAAGACCAAAGATCAGCATGGTCCAGCCGATCACGGCGGTGGAGCGGAGCAGGTCGTTCAAACCGCTGAGCTTGAGCGCGAGACCGAACACAATCACTGGGATGGTCGCAAGGATCAGGCACAGCGCCCAGAACGCGCCCTGGGTGTCGATCTTGCCGCGCATCAGGCGGGTGCTTCCGATGGTCACGACCTTCACGTCGGACCAGAAATAGAGGATCACCGCGAACAAGGTGCCGACATGGACGGCCACGTCTATGACCTGCCCCTGATCCTGCATCCCGGTCAGATTCGGGAGCAGAATCAGGTGGCCGGAGCTTGAGATCGGCAGAAATTCGGTCACGCCCTGTATCAGTGCGAGGATCAGAAGGTGGGTCAGCGCCATGTCACACGGTCCAAATCGGTCGATTGAGCCGGGTATATCCCCCTAGAAATAAAGGGGAAGCGTTTATTTATGTCCGGTTCGGACCTATTTTAGCTGCATTGCGGCATGATTTATGGCCTTGGACGCAAGAAAAGTAGAAAATAGGTCAGTATAATTTACTTTTCTTTTGCATCGCGCTTCTGTAATCAGGCGCGACCACACTCAGGGAAGGAACTCAGCCGATGGCAAAGCAGCCAATGCTCAAGTTTGTTCAAGTGCCACGTATCATGCCAACCAAGCGTGAGGCGGAAGAGCGGCGTGAGGACTTCCACGAAATCTATGCGGAATACGCAGACGCGAAGGCAAAAGAGCAGGCGAGCCGCTGTTCGCAATGCGGTGTGCCCTATTGCCAGACGCATTGCCCGCTGCACAACAACATCCCCGACTGGCTGCGCCTGACTGCCGAGGGGCGGTTGCAGGAAGCTTATGAAGTGTCGCAGGCAACCAATACCTTCCCCGAAATCTGCGGCCGCATCTGCCCGCAGGACCGTCTGTGCGAAGGCAATTGCGTGATCGAATCGTCTGGCCACGGCACCGTGACCATCGGGTCGGTCGAGAAATACATCACAGATACCGCGTGGGAAGAAGGTTGGGTAAAGCCAATCAAACCCACGCAAGAGCGGACCGAGTCGGTTGGCATTATTGGCGCCGGGCCGGGTGGTTTGGCCGCTGCGGATGTGCTGCGCCGTCAGGGTGTGCAGGTCACTGTGTACGACCGGTATGACCGGGCGGGTGGATTGCTGACCTACGGGATTCCGGGTTTCAAGCTTGAGAAGCCAGTTGTGATGCGCCGGAATGAGCAGCTTGAGCTTGGCGGTGTCAAATTTGAACTGAATTGCAACGTGGGTGAGGACATTTCCTTCGAGGACATTCGCGCCAAGCATGATGCGGTGATTATTGCGACAGGCGTTTACAAATCGCGCGATCTGGCCGGGCCGGGGTCTGGTGCTGACGGCATCGTCAAGGCGCTGGATTATCTGACGGCGTCCAACCGCAAGAGCTTTGGCGACGCTGTGCCCGAGTTTGACAGCGGAGAGCTGAATGCCGAGGGCAAGCGCGTTGTGGTCATTGGTGGCGGTGACACCGCTATGGACTGTGTGCGCACGGCGATCCGCCAGGGCGCGACATCGGTGAAGTGCCTTTACCGTCGTGACAAGGCCAACATGCCAGGGTCGCAGCGCGAAGTGCAGAATGCCGAGGAAGAAGGCGTGCAGTTTGAATGGCTGACCGCGCCCAAGGGATTTGTTGGTGAGCCGGTCGAAGGCGTGATGGTGCAGCGGATGCGTCTGGGTCTGCCGGACGCAACCGGGCGTCAGATGCCCGAGGTGATCGACGGATCGGACTATGTTGAACCCGCCGACATCGTGATCAAGGCGCTTGGCTTTGAACCCGAGGAGTTGCCAACGCTTTGGGGTGCGCCGGAACTGGCGGTGACCCGTTGGGGGACTGTTAAGGCTGAGTTTACCACGGGTGCGACGGACCTTGAGGGCGTCTATGCCGTGGGCGACATCGTGCGCGGTGCGTCGTTGGTTGTCTGGGCGATCCGCGACGGGCGCGATTGTGCCGAGGCCATCCTTGAACGTTTGAACGCGTCCAGCGCTGTGGCGGCGGAATAGAATTGGCGGTTCGATCCGGACATTGCCTGTGTGGAGCCGTGCGTTTCAAAGGAGACGTGCAGGAGACTGCGCAGGCCTGTCACTGTACGCAGTGTCAGAGATGGACTGGTGGCGGACCGTTGTTCGCGGTGCGCGTCCGCGATCTGGACCTGACGGGCGCTGAGAACATCCACAGTTACGCCCATAGCGATTGGGGCGATCGTGCGGTGTGCCAAACATGCGGATCGACGCTGTATTGGAAGTTGCAGGACCGCTCGATTGCGTTTGTGGCGCTGGGTTTGCTTGACGATCAAAGCGGGATCACCGTCACCGAAGAGATATTTGTTGATTTTCGTCCCGACTGGTTTCCACCCTTTGAAGGTGCAGCCCAGCGGACCGAAGCAGAGATGAAAGCGCAGCTTGCTGCGTTCCTGGAAAAGGAGAACCAGACATGACCAAATATGATGCCGAGTGGGTTGCTGCCGAGGAAGCCAAGCGCGCGTGGATGGCCGAAAATGGTCTCTATTCAGAGGAAGACGAGCATTCTTCCTGCGGTGTAGGCCTTGTTGTGTCCCTCGACGGCAAGCCAAGCCGCAAGGTGGTTGAGGCGGGCATTGATGCGCTCAAGGCGATCTGGCACCGCGGTGCTGTGGATGCCGACGGCAAGACCGGCGATGGCGCGGGTATTCACGTGCAGATCCCCGTGTCGTTCTTTTACGACCAGATCGAACGCACCGGGCACAAGCCGCGTATGGATGAATTGATGGCGATTGGTCAGGTGTTCCTGCCGCGCACGGATTTTGGCGCACAGGAAACCTGCCGGACCATTGTGGAAACCGAAGTTCTGCGCATGGGCTATTACATCTATGGCTGGCGGCATGTGCCGGTGACCGTTGATTGCCTTGGTGAAAAGGCGAATGCCACACGGCCCGAGATTGAGCAAATCCTGATCTCGAATTCCAAAGGCGTCGACGAAGAGACCTTTGAGCGCGAGCTCTACGTGATCCGTCGCCGGATTGAGAAGGCGGCAGGCGCGGCCGGGATCGGGGGGTTGTACATTGCGTCCCTGTCCTGCCGGTCGATCATTTACAAAGGCATGATGCTGGCCGAGCAGGTGGCGGAGTTTTATCCCGACCTGCAGGATGAACGCTTTGAATCCGCGTTCGCGATTTATCACCAGCGCTATTCGACCAACACTTTCCCGCAATGGTGGCTGGCACAGCCGTTCCGCATGTTGGCGCATAACGGTGAGATCAACACGCTCAAAGGCAATATCAACTGGATGAAGAGCCACGAGATCCGCATGGCCTCGGGCGCATTCGGAGATATGGCCGAAGACATCAAGCCGATCATCGCCAATGGCGCGTCGGATTCGGCGGCTTTAGATGCGGTGTTCGAAGTGCTGGTCCGTGCCGGGCGCAATGCGCCGATGGCCAAGACGATGCTGATCCCGGAATCGTGGTCCAAGCAGGCGATTGAACTGCCGCAGGCGTGGCGGGACATGTATTCCTACTGCAACAGCGTGATGGAGCCGTGGGACGGCCCCGCCGCGCTTGCCATGACAGATGGCCGCTGGGTCTGTGCCGGGCTGGACCGGAACGGGTTGCGCCCGATGCGCTATGTCGTGACCGGGGACAACCTGCTGATTGCGGGGTCCGAGGCCGGTATGGTGCCGATTGACGAAGGCACGGTGCGCGAGAAGGGCGCGCTTGGTCCGGGGCAGTTGCTGGCGGTCGATATGGCCGAGGGCAAGCTCTACCACGACGTTGAGATCAAGGATAAGCTGGCCGCGTCGCAGCCGTTTGGCGAATGGGTTGGCAAGATCAACGAATTGGACGACGCGCTGGCGCAGGTCACCGAACAGCCGATGTTTGAAGGCGCGGATTTGCGCCGTCGCCAGATCGCGGCGGGCTATACCGTTGAAGAGCTGGAACAGATCCTTGCGCCGATGGCCGAGGATGGAAAAGAGACTTTGGCGTCGATGGGCGATGACACGCCATCGGCCGTGCTCTCCAAGAAGTACCGCCCGCTGTCGCATTACTTCCGCCAGAACTTCAGCCAGGTGACCAACCCGCCGATTGACAGCTTGCGTGAATACCGGGTGATGAGCCTGAAGACGCGGTTCGGCAACCTGAAGAACGTTTTGGACGAAAGCAGCGCGCAGACCGAAATCATTGTGCTGGACAGTCCGTTTGTCGGCAACGCGCAGTTCAAGGAGATGGCAAAGCATTTCAACGCCAGTCTGGTTGAGATTGACTGCACCTTTGCCGCCGGTGGCGATCCGCGCGCGTTGCAGGTCGCGTTGGAGCGGGTGCGGTCCGAGGCAGAAGATGCCGTGCGGTCCGGTGCTGGGCATATCATTCTGACCGATGAGCATTGCAGCGAAGACAAGGTTGCGATGCCGATGATCCTGGCCACCAGTGCGGTGCACAGCCATCTGACGCGCAAGGGGTTGCGGACGTTTACGTCGCTGAACGTGCGGTCTGCCGAATGCATCGACCCGCATTACTTTGCGGTTCTGATCGGCGCGGGGGCGACCGTTGTGAACGCCTATCTGGCCGAAGATTCGCTGGCTGACCGGATCAAGCGGGGTCTTCTGGACCTGACATTGACCGAGGCGGTTGCGAAGTATCGCGAAGCGGTGGATCAGGGTTTGCTCAAGATCATGTCGAAGATGGGGATTTCGGTGATTTCCTCGTATCGCGGTGGTCTGAACTTTGAGGCCGTGGGCCTGAGCCGCGCGCTCTGTGCGGAATATTTCCCCGGCATGCTGAGCCGCATTTCGGGCATTGGTCTGCACGGATTGCAACGCAAGGCCGAAGAAATCCACGCGCTCGGTTTCCGCGGTGGCCAGGACGTTCTGCCCATTGGAGGGTTCTACAAGGCGCGGAAGTCGGGGGAGACCCATGCCTGGGGCGCGCAGACGATGCACCTGATGCAGATGGCGTGTAACAAGGCGTCCTACGAGCTTTGGAAGACCTATTCCAAGGCCATGCAGGCGAACCCGCCGATCCATTTGCGCGACCTGTTGGCGATCAAACCTCTGGGCGAGCCGATCAATCTGGAAGAGGTTGAATCGATCACGTCGATCCGCAAGCGGTTCGTGACACCGGGCATGTCGCTTGGCGCGCTGTCGCCCGAGGCGCACAAGACGCTGAACGTGGCGATGAACCGGATTGGTGCGAAGTCCGATAGCGGTGAAGGCGGCGAAGACCCGGCGCATTTTGTGCCGGAGCCGAACGGCGACAATCCGTCTGCGAAGATCAAGCAGGTGGCCTCTGGTCGCTTTGGTGTTACGGCTGAATACCTCAACCAGTGTGAAGAACTTGAGATCAAGGTCGCCCAAGGGGCCAAGCCCGGTGAGGGTGGTCAGTTGCCGGGGATGAAGGTCACAGACCTGATTGCCCGTCTGCGCCATTCGACCAAAGGTGTGACGCTGATCTCCCCGCCGCCGCACCACGATATCTATTCGATCGAAGACCTTGCGCAGCTGATCTACGACCTCAAGCAGATCAATCCGCGCTGTAAGGTGACGGTCAAGCTGGTGGCGTCTTCGGGTGTTGGCACGATTGCCGCCGGTGTGGCGAAGGCCAAGGCGGACGTGATCCTGATTTCGGGGCACAATGGCGGGACGGGTGCGTCACCTGCGACGTCGATCAAGTACGCCGGTCTGCCGTGGGAAATGGGCCTGACCGAGGCGCATCAGGTTCTGTCGATGAACAAGCTGCGGGATCGTGTGACCCTGCGGACAGACGGTGGTCTGCGCACCGGGCGTGACATCGTCATGGCGGCGATGCTTGGGGCGGAAGAGTACGGCATCGGGACCGCCGCGCTGATCGCGATGGGGTGCATCATGGTGCGTCAGTGCCAGTCGAACACTTGCCCGGTTGGTGTGTGCACGCAGGACGAAGACCTGCGCGCGAAGTTCACTGGCAATGCGGACAAGGTGGTTAACCTCATCACCTTCTACGCACAGGAAGTGCGCGAAGTGCTGGCCAGCATCGGTGCGCGGTCGATTGATGAGGTGATTGGCCGGGCGGACCTGTTGTCTCAGGTGTCGCGTGGGGCGGACAATCTGGACGATCTGGACCTGAACCCGCTGCTGATCCGTGTCGATGGGTCGGATGACATCGTCTATGACCGCAATCGCGCCCGCAATGCGGTGCCAGATACGCTGGATGCGGAAATCGTGCGCGATGCAGCGCGGTTCCTTGAGGATGGTGAGAAGATGCAGCTGTCCTACGCGGTGCAGAACACGCACCGCACCGTCGGCACACGCACGTCGAGCCATATCGTCAAGTCGTTCGGCATGCGCAACGCGCTGCAGCCGAACCATCTGACCGTGAAGCTGACCGGATCGGCGGGGCAATCGCTTGGTGCGTTTGCGGCACCGGGGCTCAAGCTGGAAGTATCGGGCGACGCCAATGATTATGTCGGCAAGGGGTTGTCGGGGGGCACGATTGTGGTGCGTCCGCCGATGATGTCGCCGCTGGTGGCGGCGGACAACACGATTATTGGCAATACCGTGCTGTACGGTGCAACGGACGGCTACCTCTTTGCGGCTGGGCGCGCCGGTGAGCGGTTCGCGGTGCGCAACTCGGGGGCCAAGGTTGTGGTCGAGGGCTGCGGATCGAACGGCTGTGAATACATGACCGGCGGTGTTGCCGTGATCCTCGGCGATATCGGGGCCAATTTTGGCGCGGGGATGACCGGCGGCATGGCCTATCTGTACGACCCGGACGGCAAGGCGCAGGCGCTGATGAATATGGAAAGCCTTGTGACCTGCCCGGTCACTGTGCAGCACTGGATCAGCCAGCTTGAAGGGTTGATCGAGCGTCACGCCGAAGAAACCATGAGCCGCAAGGCGCAGGACATTCTGCAGCATTGGGATATTGAACTTGCAAACTTCGTTCAGGTTTGCCCGAAAGAGATGCTCGACAAGATCGAACATCCACTGGGAGTCGAAGATCACGCGGTTCCGGCAGAGTAACACCTGCAAAGACCTCCAGAAGAACCCGGCCTTGCGCCGGGTTTTTTCGTTTCCGGGTGACGGGTGGACGATACGTCTTGACCGATTAGCTTTTTGATCTCATCGTTTGAGACAGGTTATCGAAATGTGAGACGATTCGACGAAGATGCACCTCGACCGAATGATCACGTTGCTGGAATTGGTTGCCGTTGCAGGCCGCCCCATTTCGGTGTCCGAACTGCAGAAAGCGTCGAGCCTTCCCAAACCCACCTGCTACCGATTGGTGCAGTCGCTTCAGGAGCAGCGGCTACTCGATCCGTCTGACGAGGACGGGAAGGTTGTGATTGGGGAACGGCTGATCCGGATCGCGCTATTGGGCAAAGCGGATGTGGACGTGCGCAAGGCGGCGGCCCCACTTCTCAAAGCGGCAGCAATTCGGTTTAACGAGACGGTTTTCCTCGCGCGGTTTCGCAACAAGGCGGTTGAGATCATCCATGTCGAAACCCCGGATGATCCGGCGCGCGCGTATATCCACCCCGGGTTAGGCGTACGCCCGATGCATGCGTGTTCCTGCTCAAAGGCAATTGCGGCGTTTACAGAACGGGATTTTCAGGATCAGATCATTTCCGGAAGTTTGAAACAGTACACTGAATTTACAAAAACCACGGCAAGCGCATTGCGGGCTGAATTTGAAACGATCGCCAAGCAGGGATTTGCCGATTGCGATCAGGAAATCGACCTTGGCATCGCAAGCGTCGCGGCGCCTGTTTCGATTGGAAATATTGGCGCCACCTTCAGTGTTGGCGCTGTCGGCCCGATCCGACGATTTGACAAACCGTATCGGGCGGAAATCGGAAAGAAACTCATTGGCCTCTCGGACCGCGTGAGTGGCGCAATTCAACTTTGTAACGTTGCGGAGGTGTAACCAGCACAGCGCTCCGCAACACATATTTCAAAGCCCCGGCAAGAGGGCTCCTATTCATCCAAGGGAGGACATGTGATGAATTTAAGACCTGACCCGACATTCTATGCATCGCCGAAGATCGCGATGCAGGCCCCGGTTGAGAATTATGCGTTTACGGTGATGCTCAGTCCGGATGGATCACAATCCGATGGCATTGCTGTTGTGGATGTGAATCCGAAATCCGACACCTATGGCCAGATCGTGCATCAGGTGATCGTGCCCTACAAAGGGGACGAATTTCACCATTTCGGCTGGAACGCCTGTTCGTCGTCTCTGTCGCCGCTGACCGGTCATGCCTTTCTGGAACGCCGCTACCTGATCGTGCCGGGCATCCGGTCAAGCCGGGTGTATGTGATCGACGTGAAAGATCCCCTGAAAGCGGAAATCCACAAGATTATTGAACCCGAAGAGATCTTCGAGAAAACCGGCTATTCCCGCCCGCATACGATCCATTGTGGTCCCGAAGGCATCTATGTCTCGACCCTTGGGGGCGGTGGCGAGGATGGCACCGACGGACCTCCGGGCATCTTCATCATGGATTGCGAGACCTTCGAGGTGATCGGCCAATATGAGATGGACCGGGGCAAGCAGGACAAACACTACGATTTCTGGTGGAACCTGCCGCAGGATTACATGGTCAGTTCCGAATGGGGCCTGCCGCCGCAGTTCGAGAACGGCGTGGTGCCGGAAGACCTGCTGTCGAACAAATACGGCCATTCAATCCACTTCTGGGATTTGCGCGGGCGCAAGAATATCCAGACCATTGATTTCGGCGAAAACTACCAGATGGCGCTGGAAATTCGCCCTGCACACGACCCAAAGAAATCCTACGGGTTCTGCGGTGTGGTGGTTGATACGACAAACCTGCAAGGGGCGATCTTTACCTGGTGGCGTGGGGATGACGGGACGTGGCAGTCCAAGAAGGTGATCACCATTGATCCGCGACCTGAAGACCCGGAAAACCTTCCGCCCCTGCTGCAAGGCTTTGGTGCCGTGCCGCCTCTGGTGACGGACATCGACCTGTCGTTGGACGACAAGTACCTCTACGTTGCGTGCTGGGGTCTGGGCGAGATGCACCAATACGATGTGTCCGACCCGATGAACCCGGTTTTGGCGGGCAAGGTCGAAGTCGGCGGCATCGCGAAAGGCGCCAACCACCCGAACGGCAAACCCTTTGTTTACGGCCCCCAGATGGTCGAGATCAGCCGTGACGGGAAACGGGTGTATTGGACCAACTCGCTCTATTCGTCATGGGATGACCAGTTCTATCCGAATGACGAAGGTGGCCAAATGGTGATGGCGAATGTGACGGAAGACGGGTTTGCCTTGGATCCTGATTTCTACATTGATTTCCCAAAGGGCTATCGTGCGCACCAGATCCGGCTTGAGGGCGGAGACTGTTCAACAGACAGCTTCTGCTATCCGTCTGCCTAAATGATCGTAGACGATCTTTCAGTGACGGCCCTTTGGTGGGCCGTCATTTTTTCTGGGTTCTATCACGGTATAAACCCCGGAATGGGTTGGCCTTTGGCCGTGTCTGCCGCCCTGATGGAGCGAAAACACAGTGCATTGCCGCATGCGCTGGCGTTGTTGGCGCTCGGGCATTTCCTGTCGATGCTGGCGATCCTGCTGCCATTTTCGATGATGGTCTTTTTGGTCGACTGGGAATTGCAGATACGGTTGGTGGCGGGCTTGATCGTTGTCGGAATGGGGGTTTATCTGCTCATCAACCGGCGGCATCCGCGGTTTCTTGCGCGCGTGCATCCGGCGCGCCTTGCGCTTTGGTCATTTCTGGCCGCACTGGCGCATGGTGCGGGACTGATGCTGGTGCCGATCTTTCTGGGCCTTTGCGGCTATGCGCAAGACGATGTTGGTCACGAAGCGGCGCAGGCTTTGATGACAAGCAACATCCGTTTGGCGTTTCTTGTGGCGGCGGTCCATACCTTTGCCATGACAGCCGCCGGCGCGGTGATTGCGGTCTTTATCTACATCTGGCTGGGGCTGAAATTTCTGTCCAAGGCGTGGTTCAACCTTGATATTCTTTGGGCCATCAGCCTTGTCTGTGTCGGGTGCTTTGGCATTTATTCGGCGTTTGCGGGCCACTGATCCTGTCTGTCGGTTGGCCATTGTCAGACACCAAAAGCTCCGCAACCGGGCCTGTTTCTGTCGTTCATGGCGTGTCGGTGCAGCCAATCAGGGCTTAGGGTAACCGTGGATTCGGATTGCAAGCAGCGCGCGTGTGGCGCATGTCTGTGCGCAATAGTGACGACCTCTGGCAGGAAGGGCCTTTCATGGAAAACGCGCGCAACTTTTATATCAACGGGGCATGGGTTGCTCCGCAGGCGGGACAGGATTTTGGTGTGGTCGATCCGTCGACCGAAGAGGTGACCGAGACGATTTCTCTTGGCGGGCAGGCCGATACGGATGCGGCTGTTGCAGCGGCCAAGGCGGCGTTTCCGAAATGGCGTTTGTCGACCAAGGCCGAGCGGCTGGACCTGCTTCAGTCCATCCTCGACATCTATATGCGCCGATCTGATGACATGGCCGAATTGATCAGCCGCGAAATGGGCGCGCCGATCGACATGTCGAAATCCCAGCAATCGGGCACCGGATCGTACCACCTTCAGGCGTTTATCGATGCGCTGAAGGATTTTGATTTCGAAGGTCCGCTGCGGGCTGGTGAAGAAGACACGCACATCATCCGTGAACCGATTGGCGTCTGTGCGCTGATCACACCCTGGAACTGGCCGATGAACCAGATCACGCTGAAGGTCGTGCCGGCCCTGGCAACAGGCTGTACCATGGTGCTGAAACCGTCCGAGCAATCGCCGCTGTCCGGCCTGCTGTTTTCGGAAATCATGCACGAAGCGGGTGTGCCTGCGGGTGTGTACAACATGGTGAACGGCGATGGTCCGGGTGTGGGCAGCCAGCTGTCATCCCACAAGGATGTGGATATGGTCAGCTTCACCGGCTCCACGCGGGCGGGCAAGGCGATCACCATTGCTGCTGCTGAAACCATCAAGCGCGTGAGCCTTGAGCTGGGTGGCAAAGGGGCCAACATCGTGTTTGCGGATGCCGATCCGAAAGCGGTAAAGCACGGGATCATCCGGTGCTTCAACAACACCGGTCAGTCCTGCAACGCACCGACGCGGATGTTGGTCGAGCGGTCGCGCTATGAACAGGCCGTTGAAGACGCTAAGGCGGCGGCAGAGGCCACAACCGTGAACGCGGCAGCGCAGGAAGGCCGCCACATTGGGCCGCTTGTGTCCGAGATGCAGTTCAACAAGGTGCAGGACCTGATCCAGAAGGGGATCGACGAAGGTGCGCGTTTGGTGGCCGGGGGCGTTGGACGTCCCGAAGGCTTGAACCGTGGGTTCTTTGTCCGGCCGACTGTCTTTGCGGACTGCAACAACGACATGAACATCATGCGCGAAGAAATCTTTGGGCCGGTTCTGTCAATGATGCCGTTCGACAGCGAAGAAGAGGCAATCGAGATCGCAAATGACACCGATTACGGTCTGACCAACTATGTTCAGACCAGCGATCCCGAAAAGGCCCGCCGCGTGGCACGCGCTGTGCGGTCCGGCATGGTTGATATCAACGGCAAGGGCCGTGGCGCCGGATCGCCGTTTGGTGGCATGAAGCAGTCCGGCAACGGTCGTGAAGGCGGTGTCTGGGGGCTGGAAGAGTTCCTTGAGGTGAAAGCCATCGGTGGCTGGCCGACAGAGTAAACGGCGCAAAAGCGTATTTCGGAAACCCGGCCGTCGCGCCGGGTTTTCTGTTTTTTGCCAGCCGCGAAGCGTTGCGTCTCTGGACGGGTGCCCTGTTCGCGGTATGTTTGCGGGTCACAACCCAGGGAGAGATCGGCCATGAACCTTGCAAAACTGGCGGCAGAGGCCGGCGCACGTGGAACACCCGTTCGGGCTGGATTGATCGGGGCCGGGAAATTCGGATCGATGTTCCTGAGCCAGGTGCCGACGATTGCAGGGCTTGAGGTGACTGCGATTGCCGATCTTGATCCCGACCGGGCGCGGGCCGCCTGTCAGGCTGTGGGGTGGGACAGCGCGCGGCTTGAGGCGACAGCCTTTCTTGAGGACGGGTCGGCCCTTGCTGCGCGGGACGATGTGGATGTGGTCATCGAAGCCACCGGACACCCCCGCGCCGGGATTACACATGCACGGGCGGCGTTTGCGGCGGGCAAGCATGTTGTCATGGTCAATGTCGAAGCCGATGCGCTGGTGGGCCCCGCCCTTGCCACCGAGGCGCGTTCGGCTGGTGTTGTGTATTCGATGGCCTATGGGGATCAGCCTGCGCTGGTGGCCGAGATGGTGGATTGGGCGCGGGCGACCGGGTTTACGGTTGCGGCTGCGGGCAAGGGGACCAAGTACCTGCCTGCCTACCATCAGGTCACACCCGATGATGTCTGGACGCATTACGGCCTGACGCCAGAGGAGGCCAAGGCGGCGGGGATGAACCCGCAGATGTTCAACTCTTTCCTCGATGGCACCAAAAGCGCGATCGAGATGGTGGCGATTGCCAATGCCTGTGGGTTGAATGTTCCTGATGCGGGGCTTGGATTTCCGCCCTGTGGCGTGGATGACCTTGCGCATGTGTTGCGTCCGAAAGCGGTTGGCGGTCAGCTTGATGGCGATGGGATGGTCGAGACGATTTCGTCATTGGAACGGGACGGGCGGCCTGTGTTCCGGGATCTGCGCTGGGGCGTTTACGTGGTTCTGAAAGCGCCAAACGATTATGCGGCGGCGTGTTTCAGGCAGTACGGTCTGCCGACCGACGACACCGGGCGCTATGCGTCGATGTACAAACCCTTCCATCTGATCGGGTTGGAATTGTCCGTGTCGGTGCTGAGCGCGGCATTGCGCAAGGAAGCGACGGGCCAGTCGCAGGACATGCGCGGCACCGTGGCGTCGGTCGCCAAGCGTGGCCTCGCGGCGGGTGAAATGCTGGACGGCGAAGGCGGATACACCGTCTACGGTAAAGCGCTGCCTGTTGCGCGCGCCGGGGATGCCTTGCCGATTGGTCTGGCACATCACGTGACGCTGGTTCGGGACGTGCCTGCAGGCGCGGTTGTGACCTTTGAAGACGTGGACCTGTCCGGTGATCCGGTCGCGGAGCTTTACCGTCAGCTGTGCGCGGGGTCATAGGTTGATCAAGGCCACCTGACCTGTGGATCAGGACGTAAGCGTGAGGAGCACGGCGATGACCACAGGGCTAGCGGCGGCAAGCCCGGGGAGCAGAACATTCGCGCTGTAGCGGATCCAAGCCCCAGCCAGCAGGCCGAGCCCCATCATCAGGGCCGGTAACCCCACCGTGCCGGCCAACGCAATTGACAGCCAGGGTTCCACAAACCCGGCCACGGTGATCAGCCACAGCGTCAGCGCCGCAACACAGGCAGACACAGTGGTTGCGATCCCACTGACCAGCGCCTGCCGGGGCAAAGTCAACCAGCGCGCGATAAGCAGGCCTGACAGGTAAAACCCACAGTAAAGAATGAGGATCGGCATGACGGTGGTCTTGCCGGTCCCGAGGCAAAAGTAAACGATTTCTTTGTCTTGCCCCAGTGATGCCGCGTTGGGACCGGATTTTGCTGGCACGGCTTTCGCGTGATGTGATGATTGAGGGATGTTTTCTCTGATGGCGGTTGCGCCTAATGTGCCAGCGATGGCTGGCAGTAAATCCAAATCAAACGCGCAGCAGGGGCCGAAGCTGGACAAGCCCAGGCAACCCCGCAAGCGCAAGACCAAGGCGCCGACCTTGGTGGATCGCATTCTTGCGCCCTATCGGTGGCTGGTGAAATGGTCCGTCCGCACGGTTCTGGTGCTTGGCCTGCTGGCGGTTCTGCTGGTGGGCCTGTTTGGATTTGTGAACCCGCCTACGACCCATACGATGTGGTCCGAAGGACGGCGGCTTGACGCGCCGGTGGATCAGGTCTGGGTGCCGGTCGAAGGAATCGCGCCGGTGATGATGCGGTCGGCGGTTGCCGCCGAGGATGCCAATTTCTGCCTGCATTGGGGTTTTGACGTAGAAGCAATTCAGGCCGCGATTGAGGCCGGAGGCGCACGCGGCGCATCGACGATTTCGCAACAAGTGGCCAAGAATGTCTTTCTTTGGCAGGGCCGGTCGTGGGTGCGCAAGGCGATGGAGGCGGGGTTGACGCCGATCATGGAAGGGCTGTGGACAAAACAGCGGATTCTGGAGGTCTATCTGAACATCGCGGAATTCGATGAGGGCGTGTTTGGCGTTCAGGCGGCGGCCCGGCATTATTTTGGCGTTGATGCACGCGATCTGAGCGCCACGCAGGCCGCACGCCTCGCGGCTGTGCTGCCATCCCCCAAGACGCGATCAGCGTCGCGTCCGAGCAATTTTGTCCAACGGCGCGCGGCGTCGATCCGGGCAGGTGCAGAGACGATCAATGCAGATGGCCGGGCGGATTGCTTTCAGGGCTGACGCAATCAGGTGAGACGAAAACCGCGCGCTTTGCCACAATCGCCCAAGCGACCATTGAAACGGCCCGCGCTTCGCGGCAAGTAGGGTGCGCTTGACGTATCATCAGGGCGCATCTCGAATGGCAAAATTGTACCATGTTCCTCTGTCTCCGTTTTGCCGAAAGGTCCGGCTTAGCCTTGCGGAGAAAAAGATCGAATGTGAGCTGGTCGAAGAGAAATACTGGGAGAAAGACCCGGATTTCCTGCGCCGCAATCCGGCCGCCAAGGTTCCCGTGCTCAAGATTGACGGGCGGACCATGTCGGAAAGCGCCGCGATCTGCGAGTATCTGGAAGAGAAGTACCCTGAACCGCCATTGATGCCACGCTCTTCTGAGGCGCGTTACGAAGTGCGCCGTCTGGTCGGGTGGTTCGATGACAAGTTTCATAACGAAGTGACGTCAAAGCTGCTTTACGAGCGGGTCAACAAGAAGGTCACGAAAGAGGGTTTCCCGGATTCGAAGAATGTCAAAGCGGGGGCCAAGGCGATCAAGTATCACCTGGACTACATGGCATGGTTGCTGGACCATCGTCGCTGGTTGGCGGGTGATACGATGACGCTCGCTGATTTCGCGGCGGCGGCCCATTTTTCATCGCTCGATTACATTCGGGATGTGGACTGGAACCGCAGCGCCGTGGTCAAGGACTGGTATGCCAAGATCAAGTCGCGCCCGGCGTTCCGCTCTATTCTTGCAGATCAGGTTTCGGGCTTCCCGCAACCGCCACATTATGCCGATCTGGACTTTTGATCCCGAAGACGGCGTGAGGGGCCAACCCCTCGCACGGTTCGGGATGTTTTTCACTCAAAGATGGCGGGGGTCAGGGTGGACCTGACTGCGCAGGTGAAGGCTCAGGCTTTGGCCGAGGGCTTTTCTGCCTGCCGTGTGTGTCGTCCGTGGGACGTGCCGGATGTGCCATCGCGCCTGCGCGCGTTTCTGGATGCGGGATATCATGGGCAAATGGGCTGGCTGGCAGAGCGCACACATTGGCGCGCGGCACCGCAGGTTCTGTGGCCCGATGCGCGGTCGGTGATCGTGCTGGCCGAGAATTATGGTCCGGAGCATGATCCCTTGGGCATTCTGGAGCAGTCAGAGAAAGCTGCGATTTCGGTCTATGCGCAGAACCGCGATTACCATGATGTGGTCAAGAAACGGCTGAAGCGGCTGGCGCGCTGGTTGATCGAGCAGGCGGGTGGCGAGGTGAAGGTGTTTGTCGACACTGCCCCCGTTCCGGAGAAACCATTGGGTCAGGCGGCGGGGCTTGGTTGGCAGGGCAAACACACCAATCTGGTGTCACGCGAGCTTGGGTCTTGGTTCTTTATCGGGTCGGTGTTTACCACGCTGGATCTGGAGCCGGATGCGGCGGAAGTCGACCATTGCGGGTCGTGCCGCGCGTGTTTGGATGTGTGCCCGACAGATGCGTTTCCGGCCCCGTACAAACTGGATGTGCGGCGGTGCATATCGTATCTGACCATCGAACATCACGGCCCGGTGGACGAGGCCTTGCGCCCGCTGATGGGCAACCGGATTTACGGCTGTGATGATTGTCTGGCGGTTTGCCCATGGAACAAGTTTGCGGAACGGGCAGCAGAGGTGAAGTACCACGCGCGGGCGGATCTGCTTGCGCCGGATCTGGCCGACCTCGCGGCACTGGATGACGCCGCATTTCGCGCGCTTTTTTCCGGTTCACCGGTCAAACGGATCGGACGAAACCGGTTTGTGCGCAACGTGCTGTACGCGATTGGCAATTCCGGGTCGGACCGGTTGCGCGATGTGGCGCAGGGGCTGACCGGTGATCCGGACGAAACTGTCGCCGACGCGGCGCGCTGGGCGGTGATGCGACAGTCGGATGTCGCAAACACGCAGGCGCGGTCTGACGACTGAGATAGGTCGGATCGGGGAGGTACAGCTATGGCAATCGTGTTGGGCGTGGATACAGGCGGGACCTATACGGACGCCGTTCTTTTGCAAGACGAAGAGACGGTTATCGCCAAGGCAAAGGCGCTGACCACGCGGCATGATCTGGCTGAAGGTGTGGCTGCGGCGGTGCAGGGTGTCTTGGGGGAATCCGGCGTTAACGCGAAAGACATTGCCTTGGCGTCCCTGTCCACCACGCTGGCCACAAATGCCTTGGTCGAAGGCCAAGGCGCGCGGGTGGCCTTGATCTATATCGGCTTTGCCGAACGCGATCTGGCCGCGCAAGGGTTGCAGGAGGCGCTGGGCGACGATCCGGTGTTTCTGACTGCGGGCGGTCATTCTCATGGTGGGGGCGAGGCCGCACCTTTGGATGTGGCGGCCGTGGCAGTCTGGGCGGCCGCGCAGGATGTGTCGGCCTTTGCGATTGCGGCGCAGTTCGGAACCCGGAACCCGGCGCACGAGGTGGCGGCGCGTGATGCGGTGCGGGCTGTGACGGGCAAGCCCGTGACCTGTTCGCATGAATTGTCGGCCAAGCTGGGAGGCCCGAAACGCGCGCTGACGGCGGTGCTGAACGCGCGGTTGATCGGGTTGACCCATCGGTTGATTGGGCGGGCGGAAGGTGCGTTGCGGGACCTTGGAATTGACGCGCCGCTGATGGTGGTGCGGGGGGACGGGGCGCTGATGTCCTCCGGGCAAGCGCAGGAGCGCCCCATCGAAACCATCCTGAGCGGACCAGCGGCGTCCATTGTCGGGGCACGCTGGCTGACCGGCGCGGATCATGCGCTGGTGTCAGACATTGGCGGGACAACAACCGACATCGCGGTGCTGGAGGGCGGACGACCAGTGATCGACCCGGACGGCGCGCGCGTCGGCCCACATCGCACGATGGTCGAGGCGGTGGCGATGCGCACCCACGGGCTGGGTGGGGACAGCGAGGTGCATGTTGCCGCCGAGGGCTTGGAGGCGGGGATCACGCTTGGTCCCAAGCGCGTGCTGCCGATTGCCCTGATTGCGAAAGACGCGCCGGAGATCGTACACGCGGCATTGGATGCGCAGTTGAGCAAACCGGTGCCGGGAGAGTTTGATGCACGGTTTG
Source organism: Marivita sp. S6314 (assembly GCF_023015985.1). GTDB lineage: Bacteria > Pseudomonadota > Alphaproteobacteria > Rhodobacterales > Rhodobacteraceae > Marivita. Next base: position 48,716 of record NZ_JALKAO010000006.1, on the reverse strand, counting down.
TGCGACGCGTTGCGGGGCAGGATGAGGCGGGCCTGCCGGACAGGGCGCGTGCGGTTTTGTCCCGGATCGGGGAGGCACCCCTGCCCTTGGCCGAGGCGATCACAGCGCGGGTGGAGGGGCAGGCGCTGCGTCTGTTGGTGACACGCGGGCTGGTGCAGATCGCTGGTCCAACCCCCACGGATGCGCTGCATGTACTTGGCCGGTTTGTGCATTGGGACAGAACCGCATCAGAGAAGGCGTTGCGATTGTTGGCGCGCAAACGGGGCGGGTCGGGCGACCGCTTTGCAGAGAGCGCCGACGTTCTTGCAGAGCGCATTGTCGATGCCCTGACACACGCGACCGGGACAGCGCTGTTGGAGGCGGCGTTTGCTGCGGATGGGTTGGAGGAACCGGCCGGCCTTGCGCGGCATGGGTTGCTGCATCGCGGGTTGCGACGCGCGCCGGGATGGGTGCGCATGACCGCCGGTTTGAGCGTGCCTGTTGTGGGGCTTGGGGCCTCTGCCGGTGTGACCTACCCGGCGGTTGGGGCGTGGTTGAACACCGAGGTGTTGCTGCATGACCATGGTGATGTGGCCAACGCCATTGGGGCCGTGACCGGACGGATCAGGGTGGTGCGCGATGGGGTTGTGACTTCGCCAGGGGAAGGCCGGTATCGTGCGCATCTGGAGACCGGACCGCAGGATTATCCAGACCCGGACGCGGCGCTTGCAGCAGTGGAAACGGCGCTCCGCCAACAGGCACAGCAGGCCGCCGAGGCTGCCGGGGCCGCATCGGTTCATCTGAATGCCACGCGCGAGATTCGCCGGGCCGAGATCGAGGCGCGCGAGATGTTTGTCGAGGCGCGTATCAGCGTTGAAGCGACGGGCCGTCCGCGTATTGCGGCTCACGAGGACGAGACGGCGCTGTAACAGCCCTTGGAGTCGCGCCGCGGCGTGCCATCTATAGGATCAAGACATCGAACGGAGGTGCCCTTTATGGCCAAGTATGAAAAGAACCCGGACGTCATCGCGACCCTGTCGCCGGAACAGTTCTACGTCACGCAGGAAAGCGGGACAGAACGGCCGGGTACGGGGGAATACCTGGAGAACAAGGAACCGGGGATCTATGTCGATATCGTAAGCGGAGAGCCGCTTTTCGCGTCGTCGGACAAGTACGAATCCGGCTGTGGCTGGCCCAGCTTTACCAAGCCGATCGAACCGGCGCATGTCAACGAATTGCGCGACCTGTCACACGGCATGATCCGCACCGAGGTACGGTCGACCCATGGTGACAGCCATCTGGGACATGTGTTCCCGGATGGCCCGCAGGACCGGGGTGGATTGCGTTATTGCATCAATTCCGCCAGCCTGCGGTTCATCCATCGCGATGATATGGAGGCCGAGGGCTATGGTGACTATCTGGACCAAGTGGAGGACGTGGCATGACTGAACGCGCTGTTCTGGCGGGGGGATGTTTCTGGGGGATGCAGGATCTGATCCGCAAGCTGCCTGGCGTGCAGTCCACCCGTGTTGGCTACACGGGCGGCGATGTGCCGAACGCGACCTATCGCAACCACGGCACCCATGCGGAAGGGATCGAAATCACTTTCGATCCCGACGTGATCTCCTATCGCACGCTTCTGGAGTTTTTCTTCCAGATCCACGACCCCACCACGCTGAACCGGCAGGGCAATGACCGGGGCATGAGTTACCGGTCAGCGATTTACTATGTCGATGACGCGCAGAAGGCGGTGGCCGAGGACACGATTGCCGATGTGAATGCGTCAGGCATCTGGCCGGGCAAGGTGGTGACCGAAGTGGAACCGGTGGGTGATTTCTGGGAAGCGGAGCCGGAGCATCAGGATTATCTTGAGCGGTTCCCGAACGGCTACACCTGCCATTTCCCGCGACCCGATTGGGTGCTGCCAAAGCGCGACGCAGCGGAATAACGGGTTCGGACCGGCTGCGCCGGTCCGACCGTGCGAGGGGCGCTGCCCCTCGCGCTCCCCGAGGTATTTTCGGCAAGAGGAACGAGGGAAGGCTGCGCTTTCAGAGGTCTTTCATGAAGCGCAGCGCATCGTAGATGGCGGCGTGGGTGTTACGCGACGATACGGCGTCCCCGATGCGGAAAAGCTGGAAGCCGTCTGATGGTCTTGGTTGGGGCTTTCCCGCGATGAGCGCGTCGTAATCAACCGCCCCCTTGTTGCCGCTGAGCGGTTTCAGCGCGAAGTAGAGATCGTCCATCGGCATGATGCCGTAATTCACCACGATCTGGTCGTACTCTTTGTCGAAGCTGTAATCGCTGTAATCCGTTCCGATGGTGGCGGTCAGCGTGTTGCCCGAACGGGTGACGCCCTTGAGTCGACGCGTCACCGTGAAGGTGGCGTTCTTGTCCTGCAGGCTGCGCATATAAGGCGTCAGGTTCATGCCCATCACATCCGGCGCAAAGGTGCGGTCCGGTGTCATGATCTCGACCTCGGATCCCGCGTGGGCGGCCACTTCAGCGGCCTGCATGGCGGCGTGATCCCCCGTTTCGTCATAGATCAGCACGCGTTCGGCGGGTTTGACATCGCCGGAAATGAGATCCCATGTCGAGATGACGTTCTGCGCCTCTTCACCGCTTTCGAAGAGTTCGAGATTGGGCAATCCACCCGTGGCTATGATGACCACATCCGGGTTGAGGGCGGTGACATCCTCGGCCTCGGCCCAGGTGTTGAAGTGAAACGTCACGTCGCGGGCGGCGCATTGCGCCATGCGCCAGTCGATGATGCCGATCATCTCGCGCCGTCTTTGGTTCTGCGCGGTCAGACGAACCTGACCGCCGGGGTCGGGTTGGGTTTCGAAGACTGTCACATCATGTCCGCGCTCGGCGGCCACGCGCGCGGCTTCCAGCCCGCCAGGGCCGGCCCCGACAATGACAACCTTGCGCCGTTCCGAGGCGGGTGTGATGACATGCGGAATCTCCAGTTCCCGACCTGTGGCGGCATTGTGGATGCAAAGCGCGCCACCCGCGCCGTAGATGCGATCCAGACAGTACGTCGCGCCGACACAGGGGCGGATGTCGTGTTCGCGCCCGTCCCGGATTTTCTGGATGATATGCGGATCGGCCATATGGGCGCGGGTCATGCCGACCATGTCGAGCAGACCCGCCTCGATGGCGTGGCGCGCGGTGGCCACATCGGGGATGCGGGCGGCGTGGAAGGTGGGCATGCCGGTGGCCTGACGTACCGACCCTGCGAAATCCAGGTGCGGCGCGCTTTTCATGCCTTGCAGCGGGATGACATCAGTCAGGGACGGATCGGTGTGAACGCGCCCCCGGATGACATTGAGGAAATCGCACTGGCCGGTATCGGCCACGATCTGCGCCATTTGCAGGCCAAGATCGGGGGTGATGCCCCCGGCCTCGGTTTCGTCGGCGGTGAAGCGGATGCCGACGATGAAATCGTCGCCGACGCGTTCGCGCACCGTTGCCAACACCTCCAGCGGCAGTTTCATGCGTGTCTCAAGGCTTGCGTTGCCATAGGGGCCGTCGAGGTCATTTGTAAGCGGCGACCAGAACTGGTCGAGCAGGTGGCCGTAGACCTCAAGTTCGATCCCGTCCATGCCGCCTTCCTTCATGCGTTCGGCGGCATCGGCGAAATCAGTGATCACGCGGGCGATGTCCCAGTCTTCGGCCAGTTTGGGAAACGCCTTATGTGCCGGTTCGCGGTGTTTCGAAGAGGAGATCGAGGGCAACCAGTCGCCGGTGTTCCAGGTGGTGCGACGGCCCAGATGCGTAAGCTGGATCATCGCCGCGCAATCATGTTCGTGTAGTGCGTCGGTCAGGCGTTTGATCCATGGCACCACGTTATCGTCATAGGCCAGGACGTTGTTGAAAGCGGGTGGGCTGTCCCTGGAGACCGAGGCCGACCCGGCGGTCATGGCCATCGCGATCCCCCCCTTCGCGCGTTCGGCATGATAGGCGATATAGCGGTCCTTGGGCATCCCGTCTTCGGGGTAGGCTGGCTCATGTGCGGTTGTCATGATCCGGTTCTTCAGTGTCAGGTGCTTGAGCTGGTAGGGCTGAAGGAGTGGATCGTTTGACATCGTGGGTCCCCTAGCTGGTTTGGGCCAGTATTTGGGGAAACGGTTTGGGGTGTCACGCCAAAAGCGACGGCAGAGGTCGGCTTTGATACGTTGTTTCTGGACGGCCTTACGCCTTGGACCCACCGATGCGGGGTTCGGTCCCGGCCTTCAGACGCCGAATGTTGTCCTTGTGCCGCCAGATGATCAGCACAACCAGAAGAACGGTCAGCACAAAGATCTGCCCCTGACCCAGCACGATACACCACAAAAGCGCCCACGCGGCAGCGACAAGCGCTGACAGGCTTGAGATGCGGCTGATCGCGGCGGCAGCAAGCCAGGTGGCGCAGGACAGCAGGCCCACGGGCCAGGCCAGCGCCAGCATCAGGCCAAGGAAGGTGGCAACGCCTTTGCCGCCCTTGAAACCAATCCAGATCGGGAAGCAATGGCCGAGAAACGCCATCAGCGCGGCAAGCTGTGCGGCGTCCTCTCCGGCAAGGGCGCGGGCCGCGAGCACCGCAACCGCGCCTTTTGCGCCGTCAAGGATCAGGGTCGCAGCGGCGGTGGATTTGCTACCCGTGCGCAGGACATTTGTCGCCCCGATATTGCCCGATCCAATTTCCCGCAAGTTGCCAAGCCCCAGCGCCTTTGTCAGCACAAGGCCAAAGGGGATCGACCCGAGTAGGTAGCCGATCACGGCCCAGAGGGCGAGGACGGCGAGGCTCGATTCGAAAAAGGGCATCAGGCGCTCCGGTAGACCGAGGTTCCGCTCACAAAGGTTTCAAGAACCTTACCTTGCAGGCGAGCGCCGTCAAAGGGTGTGTTTTTGGACTTTGATCTGAGTTTGAAACGGTCAAGGATGATGGGTTTGTCCGGATCAAAGAGAACCAGATCGGCAGGGGCACCCTTGGTCAGGCGTCCGCACTTCAGCCCAAGCCGCTTGGCGGGGTTGAGCGACAGCGCGCGAAAGAGCGTAGGCAGGTCAAGATCGCCGGAATGATACAGGCGCATGAGCACCGGCAGCATGGTTTCCAGACCCACCGCGCCGCTGGCGGCTTCTTCAAACGGCAGGCGTTTGCTTTCCTCGTCCTGCGGAGTGTGGAACGATCCGATCACGTCAATCAGGCCCGTCTTGACGGCGTCGACAACGGCGTGCCGGTCGTCTTCGGCGCGCAGCGGGGGTTTGACCTTGAAGAACGTGCGGTAGTCGGCCACGTCGAATTCGTTCAGTGTCAGGTGGTGCATCGACACTCCGGCGGTCACATCAAACCCGTTGTGTTTGGCGCGTTCCAGTGGCGGCAGGGCCCGGCTTGTTGTGATCTGGTCGGCGTGATAGCGCGCGCCGGTCATCTCGATCAGGGCAATGTCGCGGTCCAGCCCCATGCGTTCGGCCATTGGCGACACCGAAGGCAGGCCGCGCAAGGATGCGAATTTGCCGGATGTCGTCGCCGCGCCCTGAGATAGGGTTGGTTCCTGTGGATGGCCGACAATCAGTGCACCCAACGCGCGGGCATAGGTCATGGCGCGGCTCAGGACCTTGGTGTCCCGGACGACGCTGTCGCAATCGGTGAAGGCCACCGCACCGGCGTCCATCAGAAAGCCGATTTCCGTCATTTCGCGCCCGGCACGCCCCTTGGTCAGGGCAGCCATGGGCAGAACATGAACCGGGGCCGCTTCGTTGGCGCGGCGGCGCACAAATTCAAGCGTTTCCGGCGTGTCGATGGCGGGGCTGGTGTCGGGGCGCGTGACGATGGTGGTGACGCCACCGGCAGCTGCGGCCTGACCGGCCGAGCCATAGCTTTCCTTGTGCCGTTCCCCCGGTTCACAGATTTTCACACCGATATCAACGATGCCCGGCGCAATGCACTTGCGGTTCGCATCAAGGCGCGCGTCCTTGGGGATGCTGTCAGTGCTGATTTGTGGGTCTGGCGTGTCAAACACATCGGCAATCACACCGTTGCGCATCAAAAGCGCGCCATGCCTGACCGTGCCCGCCTCGGGATCGACCAGCCGGGCATTGGTGATAAGCGTGGTCATGTCGACGGCTCCGTTGCCTTGATGGCGTCTTCGATCTGCGCGATCACGGCCTGTGGATCTGCCTGATATTTGATCAGGTGTTTGTCGCCGGATTTGGTGATGATCTGAACCGACCCGGCAATCGTGCGGATTTTCTCGATGGCGGACAGGTCGACATGGCGTTCACCGGGACCGTCCAAACCCGTGGTGGTCAGGGTCCATCCCTCATCCATGGCTTCATCTGCAACGTACCAGCCGCGCAGCAGAACTGCGGCAATCCCGCCGACCGCACCGGTCCAGACATGTGGATTGCCCACCAGCCACAGGATGAGCATCCCTCCGGCCATGGCAATTGCCATCATCACGGCGTGAGATCGGATGTAGGCGGATTTATCGGGGCGAAACTCCGTCACGGTCAGTTGACCAACAGTTTGGCAAGAATGATCCCCGAAACGATCACACCCAGGATGCCCACGATCAACCATAGACCAGAGTTCGACTTTTGCGCAGGCGGCGCTTTTGCCCCCGAGCCGGTGCCAATGGCGGAGGTGCTTCGAACCGGGGCACCGCGCGGTGCGGACTTGGGTTCGTTGAACGTGCCGACCCAGCGGACAGGGGTCGCAATCGTCAATTCCTGTTCGGTCTGGTTGAACGCTTGCGAGGGCAGGATCAGCGCGTGGCCTTTCAGGGCGTCCAGTTGAGCGCGCATGGCGTCGAAATCGTCACCGGTCACATCATGCGCTTCGGACAGATATTGCGACAGCGACATCGTTCCCAGTTCGCGGATGTCCACCACCTCGACAAAGGCGTTGCGCAAGGATTTGGCCCCCAAGGCGTATTGCAGTGGCCATTCGCCTGTTCCGGCTTGTGTCGTGAAGCGTTCAATCGCCTCGCGGGGCAGGTCGATGTGAAACACACGGATCACGCCGCGTTCGCTGCTTTTGATGTGCATCTTGGTGCTCATACCATCACGCTTTCGGGCTGTGCCGCGCGGTGCGCGCGGAGATTTCGGGCCAGCAGATCCATCGCAGCCATTCGGACCGCGACGCCCATCTCGACCTGTTCCTGAATGACCGACCGGTTGATGTCGTCGGCCAGCGTGCCGTCGATTTCAACGCCGCGGTTCATCGGACCGGGGTGCATGACGATGGCGTCCTCCTTGGCATGGCTGAGCTTTTCCGCGTCGAGCCCGTAGCGGTGGTAATATTCGCGTTCCGACGGGATGAACCCGCCATCCATGCGTTCCTTCTGAAGCCGCAGCATCATCACCACATCAACGTCCTTGAGACCTTCGCGCATGTCTTCGAACACCTCGACGCCAAATTCGCCAATACCTGATGGCATCAGGGTGGGCGGCCCCACGAGGCGCACGCGGTTTTCCATCTTGCCCAGCAGCAGGATGTTCGACCGCGCCACGCGGCTGTGGGCGATATCGCCACAGATGGCGATGGACAGGCGATGCAGGCGTTTCTTTTCGCGTCGGATCGTCAGGGCATCCAGCAGCGCCTGCGTCGGGTGTTCGTGCTTGCCGTCCCCGGCATTGAGCACCGCGCAGTTCACTTTTTGCGACAACAGGTCCACTGCCCCGGCATGGGGATGACGTACAACCAGCAGATCGGGGTGCATCGCATTAAGCGTCAGCGCTGTATCAACAAGCGTTTCGCCCTTTTTGATCGAACTGGCCTGCATGGCCATGTTCATCACATCCGCACCAAGCCGCTTGCCCGCCAGTTCGAAACTGGCCTGCGTCCGGGTGGAGTTTTCGAAGAACATGTTAATCTGTGTCATGTCCGCAAGCACATCCGTGCTGCGCGTCCGCGTGCGATTGCGGTCGGCATATTGGTCCGACACGTCCAGCAGCGTTGTGATTTCGTCCGGGCGGAGGGGTTCGATCCCAAGAAGGTGTCGTTGAGTGAAGATCATGCGTGAACCCTAAAACCCGAACAGCCCGCTTATAGGTGTCCTCCGGTAGCGCTTCAAGCCAACTCCCGCGGTCAAAAATTCTGTGGATAATTGTCTATATATTGCGATCTTCGAAAAATTTTACTCTCCATATGGTTGACTACCCAAGTTGTTCCTTCGATGATGGCGTCGAAGACTAACTGCTGCTGCTTCGGGGAAAATAATGACTATTAATAATACCTTAACTGGCCTCCTGCTTGGGGCCGGCCTCTTTCTTTCTGCGTGTGCTGAACAGGCTCAGCGTGTGCCGGCCACATATATCCCAAGCATCGTTTATCGCGGCGCGAGCTGTCAGGAACTCTACAACGAGCGCGTGACGCTTGCCGGATATGTGCGGCATGTCACAGCAGAGCAGCGCAAAGCGGCGCAGTCCGACACAGTATTCATCACAACGAGTGCCTTGATCTTCTGGCCCGCGATTTTCGCATTGCCGATCAGCGTCGACCAATCCGCGCAGCTGGCAAGTGCGCGCGGTCACTATGACGCGATTTCCAAAGCAATGATTGAGCAGGGGTGTGTGATTGGTGCGGGACCGGCGCGTCATGCTCCGGCGGCAACTGCCAAGATGGCCCCATCGCATGTTCAGCATTATCCATCGGCGCAGCCGATTTTGCCAAACTGGAAGCGCTATCCAGGGCAATTCCCACCGATGTGACTTGATCTGCAAACGCGGTGACTGATCGCCGCTTTTGCAGCCTTCCATGCCGCGTTAGTCTACCACATGGATTCGCAGATGGATTGGCACGCGGCGCGGGCCGCGCTTGAATGGCAGGTTGAAATGGGTGTGACCGAGGCGATCTCGGACGCGCCCATCAATCGTTTTGAACAGGTGGCGACACCTGCCAAAGTGCCTGTTGCAGCAGCGCGGCCTGTTTCGGATGCGCTGGTTGCCCAGCAAGACGCGATTGATCCGGTGGCGGTTGCCGAGGCGGCGGCGCGCGGGGCGGGTGATCTTGCCGCGTTGCAGGATGCGATGGCGGCGTACCCGCATTGCGAATTGCAGAAAGGCGCGCGCAATCTTGTATTTTGCGATGGTATTGCGGGCGCGCGGGTCATGATCATCGGGGAAGCGCCGGGGCGGGAGGAAGACCGCGTCGGAAAACCGTTTGTCGGGCGTGCCGGGAAGTTGCTGGACAGAATGCTGGCGGCGATTGATCTGGGGCGTGACCGTGACGCCGATGCGGCTGTTTATATCACAAATGTCCTGCCCTGGCGCCCGCCGCAGAACCGCGATCCGAAACCGGATGAGATGGCGATGACGTTGCCCTTCCTGAAACGGCATATCGCGCTGGCGCAGCCCGACCTGCTGGTTGTGATGGGCAATATCTCGTGCCAGGCGCTTCTGGGCAAACGCGGCATCACGCGGTTGCGGGGGCAGTGGACCGAAGCGGTTGGCCGTCCGGTGTTGCCGATGTTCCATCCGGCCTATCTTTTGCGTAACCCTGCAGCCAAGCGCGAGGCTTGGGCCGACCTGTTGGACTTGCAGGCGCGACTGCACAAAAAGAAAGCCTGAGCATGAGCCGAATCGACGACAGCAAAGACTTCCTGCCCATCCGCATTGCGGTTCTCACGGTTAGTGACACCCGAACACTGGAGGAAGACCGGTCTGGCGACACACTGGTCGGACGGATCGAAGGGGCCGGGCACATCGTTGCAGATCGCAAGATCGTGCAGGATGAACGGGCCGAGATTGCCGATCTGCTGCGCGCTTGGTGCGACCAACCAGAGATTGACGTCGTGATTTCGACGGGTGGCACCGGTTTGACGGGCCGCGACGTGACCGTCGAGGCGCACCGGGATGTCTACGAAAAAGAGATCGACGCGTTCGGGACCGTGTTCACGATGGTGTCGTTCAACAAGATCGGCACCAGCGCCATTCAAAGCCGGGCAACCGGTGGGGTGCGCAATGGGACATACCTGTTTGCTCTTCCGGGAAGTCCGGGCGCGTGCAAGGACGCTTGGGACGAAATTCTGAGTCTGCAACTCGATTACCGGCACCGGCCCTGTAACTTTGTCGAGATTCTTCCGCGTTTGGATGAACACTTGCGACGGAAATGACCTACGTCGTCGTGTAACAAATAGACGTGTTATTGGAAAACATGCGGTTCTGACTACGTTGAGTGACAGAATTGCGATGAAGGATTGTCGCCATGCGCTTTTTGCGCCGTAGCCTGACTGGCCTTTTTCTTTTGTCCCTGACGTTGGGTCTTCTGGCCTATGCCGGGGTGCAGGTGCGCGATGCCGTGCAGGATCGGATGGCGCAGGAACCCCGGTCGTTCCAGCCGCGCGAACGGATTTTTGCCGTCAACGTGGTGCCGGTTCAGTTTGAAACCATCACTCCGGAATTGACGGCTTTTGGCCAGATTGAAAGCCGTCGCACGCTTGAGATTCGCGCGGCAGTTGGCGGACGCGTGGTCGAAATCGCGCCCGAGTTTGTCGAAGGTGGCTCTGTCACTGAGGGTGAGGTTTTGTTGCGCATTGATCCGACCGATGCGCAATCCGTTCTGGAGCGGGTCCAAAGCGATATTCTGGACGCCGAAGCGGAACAGCGCGAAGCGGACCGTGCGCTCGTGCTGGCGCAGGATGAATTGGCTGCGGCAGAGGAACAGGCGGCATTGCGGGAACGCGCTTTCCAGAGGCAGCGCGATTTGCGCGACCGGGGTGTCGGGACGGCAGCGGCTGTTGAAGTGGCAGAATTGGCGGCTGCGCAGGCGCGTCAGTCGGTTTTGTCGCGGCGTCAGGCGGTGGCGCAGGCCGAAGCGCGGATTGATCAGTCCACAACCCGATTGTCGCGCGCCATTCTGGCCGAGGCCGAAGCACAGCGGCGGCTTGATGACACGGTGATCACGGCTGGATTCACCGGAACGCTCTCGGACGTGTCGGTTGTCGAAGGTCGTCTGGTATCCTCCAACGAACAGCTTGCGCGATTGATTGATGCCGACGCGCTTGAAGTGGCGTTCCGGGTTTCGACGCAGCAATTCGCACGCTTGCTCGATGACGCGGGCAAGCTGCAGAACGCGGATGTGACCGTCGTGCTGGACGTGTTCGGAACCAACCTGACCGCAAAAGGCACGCTGAGCCGGTCCGGTGCTGCCGTGGGATCCGGCCAAACCGGGCGCTTGCTGTTTGCGACATTGGACACCGCGCCGGGGTTTCGGCCGGGCGATTTTGTAACGGTCAAGATCCAGGAACCGCCCATCGAACGTGTGGCGCGGGTTCCGGCCTCTGCCCTGAACGCGGCGAACGAGGTTTTGGTTCTGGCCGAGGATGATCGGCTTGAGATTGTTCAGGTGACCCTTGTGCGCCGTCAGGGCGACGACGTGCTGATCCGGGCACGTGGCCTGAACGGGCGCGATGTGGTTGCAGAACGGACACCATTGCTTGGTGGCGGCATCAAGGTGCGCCCGCTGCGCGAAACCGGAGGTCAGACTGTGGTCGAGCAGCCCGAGATGGTTGAACTGACCGACGAGCGCCGCGCGCGACTGACCGCCTTTGTCGAAGGCAACACACGGATGCCCGCCGAAGCCAAGCAACGCATTCTGGATCAGTTGGCGCAGGGCAAAGTGCCTGCGCGGGTTGTTGAACGGATCGAATCCCGGATGGGAGGCTAGGCCATGGCGCGCACGCTTTCGGGCCGGGCAGGCGGCGTTCTGGGGTATTTCGTGCGCCACAAGACGGTGGCGAACCTGTTGCTGGTGCTGCTGATCGCGGCCGGGGCGATGGCGATCCCGAACATGCGGGCGCAGTTCTTTCCCGATGTCGTGGTTGATAATGTCAGCGTGTCGGTGCGCTGGGATGGGGCCGGGGCCGAAGACGTGGACCGCGGTGTGGTTCAGGTGCTGGAACCGGCGCTGTTGTCGGTGGAAGGCGTCGAAAGCTCCGAGGCAAGTTCGCGCGAAGGCAGTGCAAGCGTGCAACTGGAGTTTGAACCCGGCTGGGACATGTCCCGTGCGGCGGACGATGTGCAGACCGCCGTGGATGCCGTCACTACGTTGCCCGCCGATGCCGAAGATCCCGTCGTCCGCCGTGGTCAGTGGCGCGACCGCGTCACCGACCTGATTATCACCGGACCGGTCAGCGTTGATCAGCTGGGACGCTTCGCGGATGAACTGACCGCGCGCCTGTTTGCGGAAGGCGTGACGCGGACCACCATTCGCGGGCTGGCGGCACCCCGAACGATTGTCGAAGTGCCCTCGGCCAATCTGATCGCGTTTGATATCTCGATGCAGGAGGTGGCGGACGCCATCGCACAGGAGGTTGATGCAAATCCCGCAGGAGATGTCGGCAATGCCAACACGCGGGTGCGCACCGGTGTCGAAAAGCGCAGCGCGGACCAGATTTCGGACATTGTGCTGCGGTCCAATGATGACGGGTCAAAACTGACGGTCGGCGACGTTGGCGTTGTCATCGTTGAAGGCATCGACCGCGAACGCAGTTATTTCGTGGGTGACAACGCGGCCATTTCGATCCGCGTTGACCGCAGCGATCAGGGAGACGCGATTGCGATCCAGCGCAAGGTTGAAGAGGTTGCATCCGAGTTTGAGGCATCGCTGCCTGACGGTGTCTCGGTTGACCTGATCCGCACGCGGGCCGAGGCGATCTCGGGGCGTTTGGATATCCTGTTGGACAACGGCCTGACCGGGCTTGGGTTGGTGCTTGCGCTGTTGTTCCTTTTCCTCAACGTGCGCACCGCCTTTTGGGTGGCTGCCGGGATCCCGGCAGCGATGATGGCGGCGATTGCGTTGATGTATGCGGCGGGGATCACCATCAACATGATCTCGTTGTTCGCGTTGATCATCACGCTGGGCATCGTCGTGGATGATGCAATCGTTGTCGGTGAACATGCCGATCATCTGGCGCGCAACGGAATGGCTCCGGTGGATGCGGCGGAACGGGCGGCGCAACGCATGGCCTTGCCGGTGTTTTCGGCGACATTGACCACGATTATCGCGTTTTTTGGTCTGGTGGCGATTGGCGGGCGGTTTGGCGATCTGATCGCGGACATTCCGTTTACGGTGATCGCGGTTCTGACCGCGTCCCTGATCGAATGCTTCCTGATCCTGCCGAACCATATGGCGCACGCCCTGACGCATAGCGCAAAGGAACACTGGTACGATGTGCCGTCCCGGGTTGTGAACCGGGGGTTCCGCTGGGTGCGGGAGCGGCTGTTCCGACCATTGATGGCGGTGGTGATTCAAGCCCGGTACGCGGTTCTGGCGGGGGCGGTTGTTCTGCTGGCCGCGCAGGCCGCGATGTTCATTCGCGGCGACGTGCAGTGGCGGTTCTTTAACGCGCCCGAGCGCAATTCGATCACCGGGAACTTTGCCATGGCCCCGGGGGCCACGCGGGAAGACACGCTTGAGATGATGCGGATCTTTCAGAAATCGGTCGAAGACATCGGCAAAGCGTTCGAAGACCGTGAAGGTGTGAACCCAATAGACTATGTCATCGCCGAGATTGGCGGCAACGCCGGGCGCGGGATTGCGGGGACCGATACCAAGGATACGGATCTTCTGGGCGGCGTATCGATAGAACTGATCGACGCAGATTCGCGCCCGTTTTCCAGCCGCGCCTTCGTGAGCGAACTTCAGGACGCCGTGCCGCGCCATCCCTTGGTTGAAACCATCAGCTTCAGAAGCTGGGGGTCCGGACCGGGAGGCGATTCACTGGATGTGCAGTTCTATGGTGCCAGCGCCGAGACGCTCAAAGGCGCGTCCGAAGACCTCAAGACCGCGTTGGCGCGGTATCCCGAAGTGTCTGCGGTTGAAGACAATCTGGCCTATGACAAAGAGGAACTGATCCTTGAGTTGACGCCACAAGGACAGGCGCTGGGCTTTACCATCGACGGGCTTGGCCGTGTCCTACGCGCGCGGCTTGGCGGGATCGAGGCGGCAACCTATCCCGATGGTCCACGCAGTGCTGAGATCCGGGTGGAACTGCCGACCGGCGAATTGACGGCGGATTTCCTTGAACGCACCCAGATGCGCACGCCTGCCGGGGCCTATGTGCAGTTGGCCGATATCGTCAGTGTCGAGCGGCGGACAGGGTTTTCGACCGTGCGGCGCGAAAACGGCATTCGGTTGATTTCGGTTACCGGTGATTTGTCAGAGGACGACCCGGCGCGGGCGAACGAGATCATGCAGGCGCTTGAGGCAGAGATCCTGCCCAACATCGCCAGCGAGCGGCAGGTGGAATACACCTTGTCCGGGCTAAGCGAACAGGAGGGCGCGTTCCTCAATGATGCGCGCACCGGGCTGATCCTTGCCTTGCTGGCGATCTACATCGTGTTGTCGTGGGTCTTTGCAAGCTGGACGCGGCCCCTGGTAGTGATGTCGGTTATCCCCTTTGGTCTTGTCGGGACGATCTACGGGCATGCGCGATGGGATGTTCCGCTCAGTATGTTTACGGTTGTGGGGCTGTTGGGGATGACGGGGATCATCATCAACGATTCGATTGTTCTGGTGACCACGATTGACGAGAAAGCGCAGGATCGCGGGCTGATTCCGTCGATCATAGACGGGGCTGCGGACAGGTTACGGCCCGTGTTCCTGACCACGGCGACCACGGTGCTGGGGCTTGTACCTCTGCTCTATGAGCAATCCAATCAGGCGCAGTTCCTGAAACCGACGGTGATCACTCTGGTCTACGGTCTGGGATTTGGGATGTTTCTTGTTCTTCTGATCGTGCCGTCGCTCATGGCGATCCAGAATGATTTTGGCCGTCTGACTCAGACCGCCCGTCGTGCCTTGCGGTTCCGGAAAACCGGCGTGCGTGTGGCGATGGGGGCGGCCTCTGCCGTCATCTTGGCATGGCTGAGTGTAACCATGGGGGCCTTCGCGGCGACCGGTGATCTGCCGGTCGCGGTCAAGACAGCGCTGTCCTTTGCGCCGCTCGGGGCAGAGGTCAGCCTGTCGACAGTGCTGGGACTTTTTGTCGTGGGGGCCGCAGCGATCTGTCTGGCGATGTATATTCTGGCCGCGTTGGCGGTGGGTGTCATGCGGGTGCGCAAACCGGCGTGACACCGGATCAGGGTGTGCAGCCCCGGATATCGACCGCATGCGACCTGCCGATCACGGTAAAGCGCAGATCGGCGCGGTTCAGCGCAAAGCTGCGTCCTTCGACATGGATCAGACGCGTGGTGGCATAAAGCGATCCACCGTCACGGCGACTGTCAGGTTCTGCCACCCAGACATGGGGGTTTCCGGCCTCGACCACAACGTATTCGGTTCCGCCTGCGCTGGGCAGGTCGATCTTGGTATGCAGCAGCAACCCGCCATCGGTGTTGGGCTCCAGATGGCAGGTGACCGATGTGACACCGGCCTCTTTGGCAGTGAACGGCATGTCGGTGAGCGCGGCGGCGATCATCGGGTCCGGCCTGGTTGATGCCGGCGGCAGGGTGGCTTCAAAGCTCAGATGTGCGGGGATGCAAATGTCCTTGCAGATGCCGATCTGCATTTCACCGGACAGCGACATGTCCTCGCCAGACCGGAGCGCGGTCATGTGTAACGGGATCACCACCTCGCGCTTGTACCCGACCGAGCGCATGCCCTGTTCAAAGAAGACCTCGGGCGTGGGCCAGCTAGTCGAGACGCTGCGGATGTTGCGCGACCCGGACCAATCGAATTGCGGCGGAATGCCAACATCCCCCGGCGCACGCCAGTATGTCTTCCAGCCCGGTTCCAGAACAAGGTGCAGCGCGGCCATGTGACTGCCATCCTGCAAGCGCCACCCGGGGCGCAGTTCGACCTTGGACAGACCTTTGGTGTCTCCGGCAGAGGACACCGTTGGGCTGGTCAGGGCCAGTGCGGCAATCAAGGCGGTACACAGGGTGCGAAAAAGCTTCATACCCAGCAGATGGCGGCTTTCCGCCGCGATGAAAAGTCACAAACCAGCGATATCGCGCGAGGATGTCGGGATTGTGGTCTTGCAACGCCACGCCCGCGCGGCCATCTTTGAACTGTGCAAGAGACCCAGACCATGACTGACCTGACCGGGCAATTGCTGATTGCGATGCCTGGAATGCCCGACCCCCGGTTCGAGCACAGCTTGATTTACCTATGTGCGCATTCTGACGAAGGCGCGATGGGGCTGATCGTCAACAAACCGTCGGCGGATGTGACCTTTGACAACCTGATCGAGCAATTGTCGATCGACAATCCCGAAGAGGTGTCGGATCTGCGGGTGCATTTCGGTGGTCCGGTGGAGTTGGGACGTGGCTTTGTACTGCATTCCCCGGATTTCCGTTCGGACATGACCACGCTGAATGTCGATGACAGTTTCGCGATGACCGGCACGCTGGACGTTCTGGAAAACATTGCCAAGGGCACAGGACCGGTCAAACGGTTGGTTGTGCTGGGCTATGCCGGGTGGGGGCCGGGGCAATTGGAAGACGAAATAGCCTCGAACGGGTGGTTGACCTGTGATGCGTCGTCCGAGCTGGTATTTGACACCGACGATGCCCAGAAATGGGAAGCCGCGCTTGGCAGTCTTGGAATCACGCCACTGGCCTTGTCCGCCTCGGGTGGGCGCGCCTGATCTCCGGCCTCAGCGCTTGGTCTGAAATTCCCATGCTCCGCCAGCGTTCAGGGTGCGTGTCGCGCGGCCTTCGTGCCAAAGATGCAGGCAATGCGCCATCGCTTCGACCAGTGCGAGCCCGTATTCCCCATCGCCGATCTGCCGCTTGAAGAGCGGTGCAAAGCAGTCGCCTGCCGATTTTGGCTCTGCGATATGTGCTTCAAGCCGACGCAACGCGCCGTGATGGTTTTCGATCAGCTGATGCAGGCGCAGCGGCAACCCGGTAAAGGGCATTTTGTGCCCCCCCAGAACCAGGTGATCCTCGCGCGCCATCGTGGCAAACCGTTCACAGGCTTCCAGCCAATCCGCAACCGGGTCGGCTTCGGGCTCTGTGGCATAGACACCGATATTGGAACTGATCGACGGCAGGATCTGATCGCCCGCCAACACCAGGTTGTCATCCCGGGACCACAGCGTCGCATGTTCCGGGGCGTGGCCATTGCCGATATGCACGTCCCATGTGCGCCCCGCCGATTGGAACGTGTCACCCTGCCTGACGCGTTGATAGCCCAGCGGCATTGGCGCGACGCAATCGGCAAAGTTGAACGGGCGTTCCGAGGCGCGTTTTTCAAGGATCTCCGGTGTCATGCCGCAGCGTTGCCAGAAGGTCAGCGTTTCGGGATTTGGCGTGGCCTGTTCATCAAGCTGCAACATCCGCCCCATCAACCACGCCGTCCGGGTTGTGGTCAGCGTTGCGCCATGTTCGGACTGGAACCAACCGGCCATGCCGATATGATCTGGATGGTGATGCGTGACAAAGACACGCGCCACCGGCTTGCCCTTGAGCGGACCGTCAAGAAGACGGGTCCACAGCGCGGTGCTGCGTTTGGAGTCAAAGCCCGTATCCACCAGTGTCCAGCTGTCGCCCTCGTCCAGTGCGTAGACATTGACGTGGTCCAGCTTCATCGGCAGCGGCAGGCGAATCCAAAGGATACCGTCGGCGACCTCGATGGCGTCACCTTCCTCGGGTGGTATGTCCCAAGGGTAGCGGATTCCGCCTGAACTTCGGTCTTTCATGCGACAAGATCATCCACTGTGATGGCATACAAATCATCCGCGCCCTGACGCGCATGGGCCAAAAGGCCCACATGTTCGGGCAGCAGTCGGTGAATATAGAAGGCGGCCAGCCGTGCGTGGGCCCCCTCCGGATCGGCAAGCGCAGCCTTCAGATGGAAATGCGCGCCCAGCACGCGGGCAAAGCCACGCAAGTAAGGCACAGACCCGGCAAAGCGGTCCTGCGTCCCGTTTGCGACCATCCATTCGGTGGTTTCGCGCAGCGTTTCGCAGGCTTGCCACACGGGATCCACCAGTTCGGGAAGAATGGCGCGTGCCGCCTCGGCGTCGGCTTCCATTTCGTCCAGCAACCGGTACGCCGCTTCGCCACCATCCATCAGCTTGCGGCCCACAAGATCCATCGCCTGAATCCCGTTTGTGCCTTCGTAGATGGCGGTCACGCGTACATCGCGCGAAAACTGCGCGGCACCGGTTTCTTCAACAAATCCCATACCGCCATGCACTTGCAGGCCTATCCCGGCAACGTCAATACCCGTGTCGGTGCCAAAGGCCTTCGTGATCGGCGTCAGAAGTGCGGCGCGGGCGGCCCAGTCGGGATGGTCGGTGGCGGTTTCCATGTCGATAGCCACGGCACAGGCGAGGGCAATTGCGCGCGCGGCAAAGGTGTCGGCCTTCATCGTGGCCAGCATGCGGCGGACATCGGCGTGGTCGGTGATGGTGTTGTTTTCGGTGCGCCCCTGTTTGCGGCCCTCAGCATAGGCCAGCGCGTGTTGATAGGCGCCTTCGGCCACACCGATGCCCTGCACACCGACGCCAAGACGCGCATTGTTCATCATAGTGAACATTGCGCGCATGCCGTCATGTTCCTTGCCGATCAACCACCCGGTCGCGCCATCATATTGCATGACCGCAGTCGGGCTGCCGTGCAGGCCCATCTTGTGTTCAAGGCTAACCACCTTGAGGCTGTTGGCCACACCCGGCGCGCCGTTTTCATCGGGAATGCGCTTGGGGACAAGAAACAGGCTGATGCCCTTGGTGCCCGGCACGGCACCCGGCAGTCGCGCCAGAACAAGGTGACAGACGTTCTCGGTGAAATCGTTGTCGCCCCACGAAATGTAAATCTTCTGCCCGGTGATCGCATATGTGCCGTCGTCATTCGGCACCGCCTTCGTGCTGAGCGCGCCCACATCGCTGCCCGCCTGCGGTTCGGTCAGGTTCATCGTACCGACCCATTCGCCCGAAATCAGCTTCGGCAGATAGAGCGCCTTGATGTCATCGCTTGCGTGGTGTTCCAGCGCCTCGATCTGTCCTTGGGTCATCAGTGGCGCAAGCTGCAGCGACAGGCAGGTGGAACTCATCATTTCGTTGACAGCCGACGCAACGGTCATGGGCAAGCCCATACCGCCATGGTCCGGGTCGGCCGCGATAGCGATCCAGCCGCCCTCAGCGATGGCCTGAAACCCCGAGGCATAGCCTGGCGACGTGCGCACGATGCCGTTCTCCAGCCGCGCAGGGTGCAGATCGCCCGGGCGCTGAAGTGGGGCCAGGATGTCTTCACAGAGCTTGCCAGCCTCTGTCAGCACGGCGTCCACGGTTTCGGAAGTCGCTTCTGCAAAGCGGTCTGTCTGGGCAACTTGATCAAAGCCAATGACGTGGTCGAATAAAAAACGAAATTCGGAAATAGGTGCGCGATAAGGCATGTGCGGCTCACTCAGGGTACGTGGGTCTGCGTGCGGCGGCTTGGCAATTGGATGCCGGAACGATAAGCAGCCGACGGATTAGGTGTGACCCTGACGAAAGGCGTCGACGCCATCAACAGAAACGCGGCGTCACGACGAATGAACTCGTCCTCTTTGCAAATCCTGCCCGACACTGACGCGGGATACACCCGTGCCGCAGACCTGTGGCGCGCCGGCGGGCTTGTCGCGTTTCCAACCGAAACCGTCTACGGGCTGGGCGCAGATGCCTGTAATGACCATGCCGTCGCGCGGATCTACGAGGCGAAAGGTCGCCCCAGTTTCAACCCGTTGATCGTTCATTTCGCCGATCTGAATGCAGTCAAGCAGCACGTCACCTGGACCGCCGAGGCGGACGGTCTGGCGCAGGCGTTCTGGCCGGGTCCGCTGACGCTTGTGTTGCCGAAAAAACCTGACAGCCCGATTTCAAAGCTTGTGACAGCGGGCCTGGAGACGCTGGCCGTGCGCCTGCCTGCGCATGGCCCCGCGCGGGCGTTACTCAAAACGTTCGGAGGACCGGTCGCCGCGCCATCAGCCAACCGGTCGGGCCAGATCAGCCCGACGCAACCGTCGCATGTGGTTGACGGGCTGACCGGCCGCATCGACGCGGTCCTCGATGGCGGGCGCTGTGACGTGGGTGTAGAATCGACCATCGTTGGGCTTGCGGACAGGCCGGTCTTGCTGCGCCCCGGTGGTGTGACCGAGGAACAGTTGACCGCGTGCCTTGGTCATCCGATCGCAGTGCGCAAGAACGCGGAGGCCATTTCGGCACCGGGGCAATTGATGTCGCACTACGCGCCAAACGCGGCGGTCCGCCTGAACGCGACCGACTGGCAGGACGGCGAATTGTGCCTTGGGTTCGGCGCGGTTGAGTGCGATCTAAACCTGTCTGCGGACGGTGATCTGGTCGAAGCTGCATCCCATCTGTTCGAGTACCTTCATCAGCTTGATGCCAAAGGCGGTGCGGTCATCGCGGTATCGCCAATTCCACACCATGGGCTAGGTGTTGCGATTAATGATCGCCTCAGCCGGGCGGCCGCCCCTCGCGAAGGATAACCCATGACAGATAAACCCGATCAAGCGGCACCGGTCGGCTTGATCGCGTTGCTGTCCGCCTGCAATTTTGTCATCGGAATGGGCGCCTTTGTCGTCATTGGCATGGTTCCTTTGCTGGCCTCCGGGCTTGAGACCACGACCGCAGCGGCAGGCGGTGCGATGACCGCCTACGCGCTGTCCTATGCCGTGTTGTCGCCCTTGCTGGTATCCCTCACCGGTCAGGTCGGGCGGCGGCGGGTGCTGGCGGCGGGGATGGCGATCTTTGCACTGTCTGCGCTCATGTCGGCGATGGCGACAAACCTGACGACACTTTACGTGGCACGCGCGATGGCCGCAGCGGGTGCGGGTATCGTGACGCCAGTGGGTGCGGCGGTTGTGGCCGCACTGGCACCGCCGACAGCCCAAGGGAAATCCATTGCGGCGTTTTATTTTGGGCTGACCTTGTCACAGGTGATCGGCGTGCCGGCAGGCGGCTGGATCGCGTTCACCTTTGGCTGGCGGGCCGCGTTCTGGATCGTGATGGCTCTGGCGGTCATGGCGACATGTCTGATCTGGGTCCGGGTCCCGGCGGGATTGCGGTTCAAGCCCGTATCGCTCTCTGATCTGGCGCAGACGCTGACCGATGGGTTCATCATGGGCGCCGTCCTGTTCACGGCGAGCTTTCTGGCCGCGATTTATGTTCTGTTCACCTATCTTGCGCCATTGCTGGAACACACGATGGGGTACGGGCGTAACGGCATCACCTTGGTGCTTTTTGTCTATGGCGCGGGGGCGGTTGCCGGAAATCTGCTGGGCGGCGTCTTGACGGATCGACTGGGCTCCGTGCGATCCCTTGTGCTGCTGTGCCTGGCAAATATCTGTCTCATGCCGGTCTTTTCGGGATTGCCGCTGGCCCCTTGGGTGCTGCTGCTTTTGGTGTTTTGCTGGTCGGCGATGGGCTGGTCGTTTGTGGCCCCGCAACAGGTGCGGCTCATGGGCCTTGCGCCCACGGTCACCGGTGTTGTGTTCGCGCTGAACGCGGCGGCGATTTACATCGGCACTGCCGCCGGATCAGCGCTTGGGGGTTTTGTGCAGACAGTCTCGGACATCACGTGGCTGGGCGCGGTGGCCGGGGCGTGTTCGCTTGGCGCGTTGCTCCATATCCTCGCGTCGCACCGCGCCGCCAACCTGCGTGATGGGCGCGCCTAGCCGAATTGCCAAAGCGCGGGCACAAAGCTGTGCCCGTCACCGTCTCGCATGACATGCCCAACGCCGGGGAAGGGGAAGTGGTAGCCCAACACGGCCATCCGGTCTGCCGCCGCCATGTCGAGCAAGCGCTTGCGCGTGGCCACGGTTTGATCGCCGTCCATATCCGTGCCGTTGAACCAGTCGGGATGGGCGAAGTTCAGATACGCGTGGGTCATTGAATCGCCAAGCGCGATCAGCTGCTGACCGTTGCTTTCGACCACAACAGACAAATGACCGGGCGTGTGCCCCGGAGTTCCGATTACCCGCACCCCGGGCACAATTTCGGCCCCGTCTGACACCAGATCCCAGTCGGCCCCGTCAACATTGATCGAGTTCTGCGCACCAACCACAAATTGCTGCATGTCTTCGGAAACCTGCGAGGCCAAGCCGTCTTGCATCCAATACGCGTGCTCGGCTTCGCCGAGGAAATAGGCCGCGTCGGGAATGATCGCTTCGTCGAAATCATCGCGAATGCCCCAGATGTGATCCGGATGCGCGTGGGTGATGACTACATGGGTGATCTCCATCGGGTCAATTCCCGCGGCTTCAAGGTTGCTCCACTGACGCCCGGCGGTGTCCATGAAGCGGTTGCCCGAGCCGACATCGACCAGCAGCTTGGCGTCTCCGATTTCGATATAAAGGTGGTTCGTGTGGGAATAGCTGAACTCGGGGTTCAGGAAATGCGCGGCCAGAAAGGCCTGAACCTCGGCCACGTCTGCATTGATGCCTAGCCCCCCCGTGGGAAGCGACAGATGACCGTCGGACACAACCGTTACCTTGGCGTCGCCCAGTGTAAAGTGGAAATACCCCGGATTGCCGCCCTCTGGCGCGCCGAGATCAGCAAGCGCCGATGTCGCGGGCAGGGCTAAGGTGGGCATCGCGGCAGCCGTCTTGAGAAACGAGCGGCGGGTCGGGCGCAGCAGCATGGGGTCTCCTCCCAAAGATAAATTCATATTTGTGAATACCATATGCAGGGCCCGCATCGCAATTGCGATTTCCCAGGGGAAAGCCACGCTTTGATTCCCCGTCATCCGGGATGTCTGTGTGCTCTCAACAGAATAGAGCGGAATGGTATCCTGCGCCTCTTGCGAGTCGTTTGCAACAAGGGTCCGGACCTCCTACATAGAGCCTGTGCTGCACTGCAGCAGCGCGTTGACACAGTCAGATAGGAGGCGCGGGGATATGACGTTTCTCAAGACCGCCGCTGTAACCGCCATGCTTGGCCTCACCGCAACCACCGGGATCGCACAGGACGTGACCTTGCGATTCCAACATTTCGTGTCGCCGAATTCCGCGAACCCGAAATACTTCCTCGATCCATGGGTCGAGAAGGTAGTGGCGGAGTCCAACGGCCGCATCAAGATCGAGATCTATCCCTTCATGCAACTGGGTGGCAAAGCCACGGCGCAATACGATCTGATCAAGGATGGTGTCATTGATGGGGGATGGGTGATCCCGGGCTATACGCCGGGTCGTTTCCCCGAAGCCGAGGCGCTGGAATTGCCCTTCATGGTCACCAAAAGCGCGGAAGAGGCGTCGCGGGCGGCGTGGGTGTATACGCAACACCACCTGATGGACGATTTCGCCGATGTTCACCTGATCGCGGCGCACATGCACGGGCCCGGGATCATTCACAAGACAGGCGATGCCATCGAGGATCTGAGCGCGTTTGCCGGTCTGAAACTGCGCGGCCCGTCGCGCGCTGCGACGCTTTTGCTCGACAAGCTTGGGGCCGAACCCATTGGTTTGCCGGTTCCCCAGTTTCCCGAAGCGCTGAGCAAAGGCGTGGTCGACGGGGGTGTGATCACTTGGGAAATGGCCCCATCGCTGAAGCTGGATGAGCTGACCGACAGCCATACCGACGTGGCGGGGGATATGTCGCTCTATAACCTTTATTTCATCTGGGCGATGAACAAGGACAGCTACAATGCGCTGCCGGACGATCTCAAAGCGGTCATTGATGCGAACTCCGGTCTTGAAACATCCGCCATGGCCGGACGTGCCCATGATACCGGGGATGTCGTAGGTCGCGCGCTGATGGAAGAGGCCGGAAACGAGATTGCAACTCTCAGCGATGCCGAAACAGCCCGGATTGTGGCGCTGGGCGAAGAGGTCACCCGGGACTGGATTCAAGAGATGACGGCCCGGGGGCTGAACGCGGCGCAGCTTGTCGAGGATGCGAAGACCGCCGTTGCGGGAACGCGTTCTGAAACGGTGCCCGCAGACGGTTGATCACCGCAGACCGTGACGGTCTGAGGGCGAGGCAGCGATGCCTCGCCTTTTTTGCGTCGATGTAAATATCCCGGCGCAGTGTCAGGACTGCGCATCCCAACGTTTCCAGAACAGGGACAGCAGTGTTTCCCCCGACACGGGCGTCACGCAATCCGCGATCAGAACTGGCCCGCCCTTGGCTGGCGGTCTTGTGGTGTCTTTTGCACGATCTTCGCAGGCGCGCAGATCGTCGGCTGTGGCGGCGAGGGTACCCATGTTATTCGTTTATCACGGTGCGTCCGTTTCACCAAAACGCAACAGCGTCACGTGGGTGTCGCCGTACCGCCGTGTGTCAAGTTTCGCAAACCCGACCGGTGCCAGTTGCGGCGTGCTTTCTTCCCACACGATCAACGCGCCTGTCGCAATCCATCCGCCTGCCACGGCAGAGGCAAGCGCGGCCTGGCCAAGTTCCTTGCCATAGGGCGGATCAAGAAACACCAATGTGGCAGCTGGTCCATCACAGACGGGCAGACGTGTGGCGGAGCGGCTGATCACGCGGGCGTTCTCGGCGTCCAGCGTCTTCAGATTGGCCTTGATCAGCGACAGCGCTTTGCGACCGTCATCGACAAACACAGCCGATTGCGCCCCGCGCGACAGCGCTTCAAGTCCCAAAGCGCCCGTGCCTGCAAAAAGGTCAAGCACATGGGCCTCCGTGAACGGATCGCCAAACCGGCCGCCGCCCAGCATGTTGAACAGGCTTTCGCGCACCCGGTCCGTTGTTGGCCGTAGATGCGCCCCCGGATCGCCCTTGCCGACGCTGGCCAGCGTACGGCCGCGCCACGTCCCGGCGATGATCCTCACGCTTTCAACAACGCCTTGAGATCGGTTTCCGGATCACCCACCACGGCCGGGTCGGGTGACTTGCCCGCTTCGATCAACCGTTTGCCAACCATATACGCGCGGGGATCATTCATCGCGTCAATCGCCAGAAGCGTGTCCCCTGAATAATACCAATGCGACACCGCGCTATCGCTCGCGCGAACGATCACCGTGTCGTAGCCGGTGTTCAGCCCCGCGATCTGCAGCTTGACGTCGTATTGATCCGACCAGAACCAGGGTTTGGGAACATAGGGCGTTTCGGTGCCAAGGATGTTGTCGGCCACGCACTCGGCCTGATCAATCGCGTTTCCCACACATTCAAGACGCATCTGCTGACCATTCAACGGAAAGGACGCACAATCACCGGCCGCCCAGATCTTGGGGTCCGAGGTTTGTCCGAACGCATTGGTCGCGATGCCATTGTCAAGCGTAAGCCCGGCCGCTTCGGCAAGATCCGTGTCTGGCGCGATGCCCACACCGACAAGGACAAAATCGACATCGATCTTGCTGCCATCTGACAACACAGCCCCCGAGACCGCACCCGCCTCTCCGGTCAGGTGATCCAAGCCGACCCCTTCCCGCAGATCGACACCGTGATCCTTGTGCAAGGTGCGGAAAAACGCAGACGTTTCCGGTGACGCGACACGCTGCAGAATGCGGTCGGCCATCTCCACCAACGTGACCTGCAACCCGCGCTTTGCGGCAACAGCGGCAGCCTCAAGACCGATATACCCACCCCCAACGATGAGCACGCGCGCGCCGTCTACGAACCGGGGGGCCATCTGATCCACATCTGCCAAGCCACGCACAAGCAGCACGCCGGTCAGGTTACCGCCGATGGCGTCGGGCAGGCGACGGGGGCGTGACCCGGTGGTCAGAACCAGGTGGTCGTAGTGCAGCTGCTGATCCCCGACGGACACGGTTTGCCCGGACGTGTCGATATCCGTGACCGGTGCGCCAAGGGCCAGGGTGACGTTCTGTTCGTCGTAGAAACTCTCAGGTCTCAGGTAGAGACGGTCGCGTTCCATTTCCCCCAGGAGATAGGCTTTCGACAGCGGTGGGCGCTGGTAAGGGGGCACAGGCTCTTCGCCGATCAGGGTGATGTCGCCGTCAAATCCCTTGCTGCGCAACCGGGCAACAACCGATGCTCCGGCCTGACCGGCCCCGATAACAATTACGTGGCTCATCCGCGCTCCTTTTCCCCAACTTCCATTGGTCTCGTCCGGCGCGACCCTATATGACAGGGTATCTGAATTGCAATTCTTGAGCGAGGACACACCATGACGATTGCACCGGGCGATACTCTTCCAGCCGCTGAACTGGTCAAGATGGGCGGCGACGGCCCCGAAGCGGTTTCGCTTGTCGATCACATCCAGGGCAAGAAAGTTGTCGTTTTCGCGGTTCCGGGCGCCTTCACGCCGACCTGCCATTCCGCACATGTGCCAAGCTTTATCAGGACGAAGGATCAGTTCGATGCGAAAGGCGTCGACGAAATTATCTGCGTGTCCGTGAATGATCCTTTTGTGATGCAGGCCTGGGGCGAAGCGACAGGGGCGACCGCAGCCGGCATCACGATGCTGGGGGACGCGGAAAGCGCATTTACCAAGGCCATCGGGATGGATTTTGACGCCCCGCCAGCCGGGTTGATTGCGCGGTCCAAGCGCTATGCGATGCTGGTGGAAGACGGCAAGGTGACCAAGCTGCATGTCGAGGACAGCCCGGGCGTGTGTGAAGTTTCTGGCGGTGAAGCACTGCTTGCCGAACTTTAGGACAAGTGCCGCCAATTCAGGCGTAGCAAGAAAATATTAGGGAAGGTCAAAGAAACTTCGTACGAAGTTTCTTTGACTCGCCCAGTAAATTTTGATGAGCATATGAGTTAGGAGCAATCGCCTCCCCTTGAACATACGTTTCGGTTCACCCGTGCTCACATCCGGTTGTAACGCGCCCAATCCTCGATTTCGGGATAATGCTTTTGCCGCCACGCGTGCACCCGCGGGTTCATCATGGCGCGCCACTTTCTGGGGAACAACGCAAAGAAGGTCATCACAGGATACCCATAGGGCAATTGGGGGGCTTCCTCCTCGTCATAGGCTTGCAACAAGGGGAACCGACGGTCGGGTTTGAAGTGATGGTCGGAGTGGCGCTGTAGATTGATCAGGAACCAGTTTGACGCTTTGTGCGAGGCGTTCCAGCTGTGCCTGGGTTTGACATGTTCATATTTGCCATCGCCAAGGAACTTCCGGGTCAAACCGTAATGCTCCACGTAATTCACGACCTCCAGTTGGAAAATCGCGGTCGCGGCCTGAACCACAAAAATGACGATCCCGAGCCAACCGCCAAGCACAAAAGCGAGCGCGACAAACAAAACTTGCAACGTCGCGTATCGCCAGAACGGATTGCTGTAATGCCACCAAGGCAGGCCTTTGCGGGCAAGCATCTCGGCTTCGGCTTTGAACGAAGACCGCAGGCACCCCTTGAGCACGCGCGGATAAAAGCGCCAGAAACTCTCGTTGTACCGCGCCGTGACCGGATCGCGCGGCGTCCCGACGTGGCGGTGGTGCACCAACAGGTGCTCTGACCGGAAATGCCCGTAAAGCGCCATCGTCATCAGCAGATCGCCCAACCACCGTTCCAGCTTGTTTTTCTGATGCATCAGTTCGTGCGCGTACACGATCCCGACACTGCCCGACAGAACACCAATGCCCACGGCCACCATGTAAACTTCAAGCGGGCCCAGATGGTCGGTTCTGGGAATGTACCACACAAGGCCAAACACCATCAGGAACTGAAGCGGTGGCCAGATGAGCGTGATCAGCCGGTGCCAGAACAACGCGCTGTCCTGCGTCTGCGGGTCCAGCCCGTCCGTGTTCAATCCAAGGGCCGCATCCAGAGTGGCGAAAACACCCCAAGCAGCGAGGATCGGAAGAATAACAAACACCCCGCCGACCATCGCACTCAGCAGCACAAGTGGAATCAGGGTCAGGGACAGCCAGAACGGCAGGGCCGCGCGCAGCGGAAGGCGCGCAGGGACCGGAGGCAGAGTGCTATCCGTCATTGATGGCTGTTCCCTTTCAAATGCGAACTCAGTCTACCAAACCAAAGCCGGGTTCACCAAGATTGACGTTGCGATCCTGGCAAGATGTCACTGCGTCCGGGTCAAAGCGTAGGCTTTGCGCATCACGGTCGGCAGGTCGTTGGGATCAAACACATCGGCGTCGACAAAATGCCCCCGCAGCGGCGTGCGATCCATCGGAACCAGGGCCGTTTTGACTGTCAGCTTCAAATGGAAATGAGTGAATGTGTGGCGCGCCTCGGCGGGCAGGGTCTGCCATTCGGCCTTGATTGGCGGGGCATCCTCTGGTGCGTCGGTCCAGTCGCTTCCGGGCCAGCCCAGCATCCCGCCCAATAAACCGGTTTCGGGCCGTTGCTCCAACAATACCGCACCGTCGATCCGCCGCGCGATATACGCAATGCCCAGCCGCGTTGGTTTGCGCTTCTTGGGTGACTTCTTGGGCAGGTCTTTCGCCGTGCCCGCCGCCCAGGCGGCACAGGATGTGCGCCACGGGCACAACCCGCAAGCGGGATTGCGCGGGGTGCAGATCGTCGCCCCCAAATCCATCACCGCCTGCGCGTAACATCCCGGGCGCGTGTCCGGCGTCAGGGCCGAGGCATAGCGCATCAGGATCGGCTTTGCGGCAGGCAGGGGGGTATGTTCATCATACACCCGCGCCATCACGCGTTCGACATTGCCGTCCAGAACCGTTTCCGGAAGATCAAAGGCAATCGAGGAAATGGCCGCAGCGGTGTAAGGGCCAATCCCGGGTAGAGCAATCAGGCCATCATATGTGTCGGGAAACACACCGTCATAGTCCTGATGCACCACACGGGCGCATTTCAACAGGTTCCGGGCCCGCGCGTAATAGCCCAGACCAGCCCAGGCGGCCATCACATCGGCATCATCGGCCTGGGCAAGATCGCTGACCGTGGGCCACCGGGAAGTGAAGGCGTCGAAATAGCTTTTGACCGCCGCAACCGTGGTTTGCTGAAGCATGATTTCCGACATCCACACCCGATAGGGATCCGGTCGCACACCCTGTTGCTTTTGCACGGGACCCACCCGCCACGGCATGTCGCGGGCGTGTCGATCATACCACTCAAGAAGGGCACGGGGATCGGGCTGCTCACGCAGGTCTGACATTCCTTTGATCTCGGGTCTCATTTGTGGGCTGGTTGCTGGACGGTCTGACCAGTAGAATAGCTTTTGGAAAAGGGATTCAAGCCATGCCGCCGCGCACCGGTCAGACAAAAGGCTTCAAACGCACATCGAGCCTCTTGCAGACGCAGATCCGCAAGACGTCCGAAAGCCGTGGGTTTGCCCAGTCCCGCCTGTTGACCCATTGGGCCGAAATTGCGGGGTCTGACATTGCCGGTGTCAGCCGCCCGGTCGAGGTCCGCTACGGGCGGGGTGGATTGGGCGCAACGCTGACGCTTCTGACCACCGGCGCACAGGCCCCGATGCTTGAGATGCAAAAAGAAAAACTGCGCGAAAAGGTGAACGCGGTCTACGGCTACAACGCGATTTCGAAGATCCGGATCACCCAGACCGCCAGCACCGGGTTTTCCGAAGGGCAAGCGCATTTCGACCACCGCGCGCCCGCCGCAGCAACGGACACGCCGCCCCCGATCCTGCCAGAGGCAAAGACCGCCGCGCGCGACGTAAAGGACGGAGACTTGCGATCGGCCCTCGAACGTTTGGCCAGCAACGTCTATTCCAAAACACAACACAGGACGTAGGTCCGATAGCAACCTAGACAGAGGGTTTCTCGATGAAGCAACGTTTGATGACCATTTTTCTTGCCCTGGCGTTGGCCAGCGGTGCCGGATGGTGGTTCACACAGCCCACCAGCACAACCACGGTTGCGGGTCAGGACATCTTGCTTCCTGGGGCCGCGAATGCGCAGGAAAGCACGGGCGAAAAGGTCGAGATTCAGGAAATGGTACTTGGGTCCGCCGATGCGCCGGTCGAGGTGATCGAATACGCCTCTTTTACCTGCCCGCATTGTGCAACTTTTCACAGCGGTGTGTTCAAGGATCTGAAGGCGGATTACATCGACACCGGCAAGGTCAAGTTCATCTACCGCGAAGTCTATTTTGACCGGTACGGCCTTTGGGGATCGATGATCGCACGTTGCGGCGGGGAAGAGCGGTTCTTTGGCGTGACAGACATGATCTATGACCAGCAAAGCAGCTGGACACGGGCGGGATCAGAGGCCGCCATCGCCGATGAGCTTCGCAAGATCGGCCGGATTGCGGGGCTGGAAAACGAACAGTTGGAAGCCTGCCTGAGCGACGGCGACAAGGCGCGGTCCCTGATCGAATGGTATCAGGCAAATGCCGAAGAACACGGGATCAGTTCGACTCCGTCCTTCGTGATTGACGGCACCACGCATTCCAACATGAGCTACAACGATTTCCGCGAAATCCTGGACGACAAGCTGGGCAGCTAAGTCTTCCCGTCAGTGTCGAACAAACGTGCGGCCGGTCCCTGTATGGGGGCCGGCCGTTTCTGTTTCCGCCCGGTGTTCAGGGTGGTGTTAACCATTTGTTAAGGATTATCAAAAATCCGCATGACGTATTTTTTGTCTTGGTGAAGAACGGGTTATGGATTTAGTCTCTTGATATTTACCGTTTGTTTTACCCAGCGTTGAGGGCTCATGTCTTACAGTCTTTCCATTCTTCAAAACGGTCGCGCGGCGTCCGTTATCGTGTCTTTAACCGAAAACGTTTCGCAGAATTTTACCTTTGCCTTCGATATTGCGATGACCGTGCAGGATGTGCGTTCAAATGGCATCGACCTTCTGACAAATGCAGAGGTGTCAAACACGTCTGATCTCTCGAATTTCAGCTATACCGCCGCGTCTTCAGGGACGTTCATCGGGCCACTGACAGCCGGAACACGGCTGTTGTCTTTCGAATTCGAAGTGCTCGAAGCCGGGATCATCGACGTCACCTCGTTTGAGGGCAGTTTTGATGGCGTTGTGCAACCCACCCCTGCCTTGCCAGAGATTGATCTGGAGGCGCCGCCGCCCCTTGAGGCGGATATGATCCTTGGGGACTTTGCCGTCGGTGAGACGCTTTCTGTTGACACCTCACAGCTGCCAAATTTTGGTCTCTTGTCGGAACAGTCTCTGGAATACACGTGGTTTCGCGACGGAACAATTACGCAGATCGGGGAAGCAGAGGCCGCGACCTATGTGCTGACCGACGCGGATGACGGCGCGGTGATCAGTTTGCGCGTGGCGTATATCGACGGCGACTTTATCGAACGTATCGTGTTCAGCAGCGATGAAGAACGTGTTGGTGATGGGCCCGATGAAAACCGGGCCACGTCTGGCGATGACAGCCTGTCCGGGGTCACTGATGAGCAAGAGGTGATCGAAGGCGGAAACGGCAACGATTCGATCTTCGGTGGACCGGGGGTGGATTTCATTAATGGCGATGACGGGATCGACACGGCTGTGTTTTCCGGGCCGCAGAACGGCTACACGTTGCAACTGTCCCCAACATCGGCGCGGGTCGATGACAGAACGGCAGGGCGGGATGATTACGATCTGCTGACCGGGATCGAGTTTCTCAAGTTCGAAGGCGAAACTGCCATTCCGGCGTTTTTTCTGGACCGGTTCGATTCAGGCGCGCAATTGACCGAGGCGCAGTTCAACGAGGTGATCGAACTATACATCGCCTATTACAACCGCGCGCCGGATTCGCTGGGGCTGGCCTTCTGGACCAATGCCTATGCCGAAGGTGGGGTCACCTTGGGTGACATGGCCAACGATTTCGCAACGCAGCCGGAAACGCAGGGGTTGTACCCCGAGGGCACGACCGACACCGTTTTTATCGAAGCTGTCTATAACAACGTTCTGGGGCGCGACCCGGACGCGCCAGGGCTTGCGTTCTGGCTGGGCCAGTTGGGCGCTGGCGGATCAACACGGGCCGAGTTCATCCTTGATATCCTCCAAGGCACACGCGCACCGCTTCCTGATGGCACGCCGCAAGAGACAATCGACCAGCAGGCGCTGGACCGGGTGTATCTGGAGACCAAGACAGATGTCGGCGCGTATTTCGCCGTGCATCTTGGGATGACCGATGCAGAGAACGCGCAGGATGTGATGGATGCGTTCGGCGATGCCACTCAAGCTGATGAGGCGGGTGCGCGCACCGTGGCGGATGGGTTTGTCAGCGCTGCAAATGATCCGCTGACCGGTGAGTTCCTGATCCAGATCACCGGTGTCCTGACCGACGATTTCAGCGGAGGAATTGTCTAGTCAAAAACAGGTCACCAAGTGGACCGATTGTTTCGCGCGCGAAACATTTGGTCCGGATCGGTCCTATTAACGGTTCGTTAACCCTGATTTCTTCCGAGCCGATCCTTACTTCTCAAACATTTTGAACCGGAGTGAATTATGCCTCTCAGACTGGAATACGGCCAATTTCAAGATACGTTTTTTATCAATATCGTTGCCGATCAGGCCCTGCCTGACGGCACCACGTTCGAGACCTTTATCCGAGGCCTCGTGAATTCGACCAACGTGCCGGGCGTCGCCCCCGCCGACTTTGTTGGCGTTGTCGAGAATGACGCAACCCTCACCAGCACCATGGTGTTCGAAACCGGCGACACGATCATCGACAGGGCCGTTGGCGTGGTGGATGGCGGCGCGGCACCCGGGGACGTGCTGTTTGCCTACGAGTTCTCGGTGAACCGATCCGGGTTCTGGGACATCGACACGTTTGAAGTGGTTCTGAACAATTCGGGCGTCGTGACTGAAATCGTCACACTGTCGCAAGTGTTGCCGTTCGGGTCGCCGACCTCGAACATGATGCCGACCGATGGTCCGGACAGTTTGACCGGGACGGATGGCCCGGATTCGCTTGTTGGGGAGCAGGGCAATGACACCCTGGAAGGCGGTGCGGGAAACGATGTGATCGACGGTGGTGCCGGGCAGGATACGGCGATCTATGCTGGCCCGCAAAGCAGTCATACGGTGACGATCTCTCCTTCCGGGACAACCGTGGAAGATAGGCGCGCCGAGGGGGCCGGGACCGACACGCTCACCGGGATCGAGTTCATTGATTTTGAAGACACGACCTTCGACGCAACGGCGTTTGGCGGGGCGGCGTTGATCACGGTGGAAGAGCTTGAGGATATCATCGAGCTCTATATCGCCTATTTCAATCGCGCGCCCGATGCCTTGGGTCTTAACTTCTGGGCGACGAACTATGCCAATGGGGTTGTGTCGACGCTGGACGACATGGCCCGGCTGTTTGCCCCGCAACCAGAGACTCAAGCCACCTATCCGGCAGGCACCACCAACGGCGGATTTGTCACGGCCGTCTATAACAACGTCTTGGGGCGCGATCCCGATGACGTGGGCTTTGCGTTCTGGGTGAATGTTCTCGACAGCGGCGCGCGCCAGCGGGATGAGTTCATCCTTGAATTGCTGCGCGGTGTCGATGCACCGAACCAGCCAACCGACTCGCCCGAAACCATTGCGCAACGCGGGATTGATCGGGACTATCTTGATACGAAAACCGATATCGGTACCTATTTCGCCGTGCATCTGGGAATGTCAGACGTAGACAACGCCCGTACGGTGATGGATCTGTTTGACGGGTTTGCCGTGACCGAGATTGATGCACGGAATCAGGCAGACAATTTCTATGCAGACGCGCTGGACCCGCAAAACGGGGAATTCCTGTTGCCCCTGGTGGGTGTTCTGACCGACGATTTCGACGCGTCGAGCCTGATTTAGGTCGGCGTGTCGCGCCGCCCTTCGCGTAACCACGCGCCAAGGATCAGGCCCGAGGCCAGAAGCAGGACCAGCCATCCCGGCAGGATCGGTGTTTGGGTCACGTCCAGTGTCTCGAACGCCTCGCGCGGGGTGATGCCAAGCCAGCCGCGGCCAGCGGCTGGACGGCCTTCGCCGACGGCGCGGATCGTTGGCAATCCCTCTTCCAGCCGCCGCACCCCGCCGCGCGTTGCCGCGACGGTTTCCTCAAGCACCTCTCCGCTTGCGATGGTTTCTTCGAATTCGCGCGGCGCGGCGGGGCCAAGGCCAACCACGGCCTCTTCATCGCCTTCGGTTAGTCGATAGAGCCCAATCGTCGGCCCGGTATAGAGCGCCTCGAACCGGCCCGGTGTCACCTCTTCGAGCGTCACCTCTTCTTCTGTTCCATCCGGTCGGGTCACCGTGACCGTTCCGATTGTTTCATCCAGCGTGCGCCGGATAATGCGCATGGTCTGGCCGGTGGGTTCGGCCCAGAGCGCTTCTTCCTCAAGCTCTGGTTCCTTCATCATCCAGTGCGCAAGACGGCGCAGCAGATCAAGCTGCGGACCGCCGCCTTCGAACCCGCGCGACCAGAGCCACGCATGGTCAGACGCGATCAGGGCAACACGGCCTTCGCCGATGCGGTCAAGCACCAGAAGCGGTTTGTCGTCGATCCCGCTCAGGACAACGTCACCGCCAATGGGGTCAACTTCGATCTGGCGCATCCAGCGCCCCCATGTGTCCTGCCCAGCAAGACCGGAGGTCACGGGATGACGCTGGCCCAGATCGGTGATCTCTGGCCGGTAGCCGCGTTCGATCACGCGGGCGGTGGGTTCGGCGGGAAGGATATCCGCCAAAGGGGACCGGTAGATGCTGTCGGCGCTGGCAAAGTCAGGCCCAGCCGCAACGAGAACCGCACCGCCCTCTTCGACGTAGTTGCGCACGTTGTCCAGATAGATTGCGGGCAGAATGCCGCGACGCTTGTAGCGGTCAAAGATGATGAGGTCGAAATCCTCGATCTTCTCAAGAAACAGTTCCCGCGTCGGGAAGGCGATCAGCGACAGTTCGGTCACCGGGACGCCGTCTTGCTTTTCCGGCGGGCGTAAAATGGTGAAATGGACCAGATCAACAGAGCTGTCGGATTTCAGCAGGTTGCGCCATGTACGGCCACCGGCATGGGGTTCGCCACTCACAAGCAGAACGCGCAGACGGTCGCGCACACCGTTGATCTGGACAAGCGCGGTATTGTTGCGGTCGGTCAGTTCTCCGTCTGCTTCGGGTACGGTGAACTGGATCACGTTCAAGCCGCCATGCGGCAGGGTGATGGGCAGTTCGATGTCCTGTCCGATCGGCATTTCGAAACGCTGCGGGTCTTCGCCATCGACCGAGATATCGATCACGGTGGCGCTGTCGTCCGGGGCTGCGCCATCGTCTTCGACACGCAGGGTCAGGGTGACCGGTTCCCCGAGGATTGCGAAGGCAGGGGCGTTTTTGACAATCAGGCGGCGGTCCCAGTCCGTGTCCTTGCCCGTCAGCAACAGGTGCAGCGGCGCAGGCAGGTCTGGTGTGCGTTCCAGATCATGCAACCGCCCGTCACTCAGCAGGAAAATCCCGGCAATGCGCCCGCGCGGTTCTTCGGCCAACGCATCGGACACGGCGGACATCAATAGCGTGCCAGTGTCGCCTTCGCCATCGGCCACGTCAATGCGACGGATCTCGGTATTGGGGCGCGCGTTAAGCTGCGCCGCAAGCGCGACCGACGCATTGGTCGACGTATTCAGGCGATCACCAAGCGACTGGCTCGCGCTTTTGTCTTCGACGATCAACACGATGTTCGACAGCGGTGCGCGGTCTTCGATCTGGTAAGACGGTTGCGCCACGGCCGCCAGCACGACCACAGCGGCCAGAGCGCGCAAGGCCCATCCCTGCAAACCACGCCACAGCGCCAGCGCGACACCAAGAAACGTAAGTGCCGCCAGTGCAGCAATCAGCCCCCAGGGCAGAAGCGGGTCAAAAACAATGCTGCCGGTCATTATTGGCCCAACCTGTCAAGAAGCGCAGGTACATGGACCTGGTCGGATTTGTAGTTGCCGGTCAGGACATGCATCACGAGGTTGACGCCAAAGCGATACGCAATCTCGCGCTGACGTTCACCTGAATATCCCCGACCAATCGGGTACATGGCGTTGCCCCGCCGGTCCATTGCCCAGGCCGATGCCCAGTCATTGCCGCCGATGATCACCGGCGTCACGTTGTCGTTGAGGTTCCTGAACGGCATGCCTTCAACAAGTTCCGCATCCGGCGGCGCGGCTTCGACCCAGACGTCACGGCTGTTGTGGCGGCCCGGGAAGTCCTGCAGCAAGTAGAATGTGCGGGTCAGAACGTGGTCTTCGGGGATCGGCTCAAGCGGAGGAATGTCCAGCGGCGCGGCCAGTTGCTGAAGTTTGCGGCCATTGGGGCTGCCGGTGCCAAATCGCGCGATATCGGCGTCGCGGGTGTCGAACATGATCATCCCGCCCGAGCGCAGGTAGGTGTTGAGTTTGGTGTAAGCCTCGGCAGAGGGTGTTGGCTGATCGGGCGTGATGGGCCAGTAGAGAAACGGGAAGAACGCCAGTTCATCGGTTTCAAGGTTAACCGCAACCGGGTCCGCCGGTTCGACCGAAGTGCGGAAAAACAGCGTTTCGGACAGCCCGCGCAACCCGGCCTGCGCCACTTGGTCCAGCGCGTCATCGCCCGTCACCACATGGGCAAAGGTCACCTCGGCTGTGGTTTTGAGCGCAAAGCTGTCTTCCTGCGCCGTGACCGGTGATGCGGGCATCAGCAACGCGGCGGCGATCAAAGCGGCGGCAGTTGTGGCTTTCGGGCCGGACAGACGCCCAGAGAGGAACAAAGAGGCAACGATATCGGCCAGCAACAAGAGGGTCGCAAGCGCCAGCAACCACCCGGCCAGCGGCGTTTCCTCGGATGGGGTCAGGCCTTCGACGGTGATATCTGCGGGCCAGGTTGCCGGGACCAAAGCGTCCTCAGCCGACAGCACATTCCGCGCCAGCGCGCGGTCCTGGCTTTGATACAGACCGGGGCGCAGGTCCGGCCCCAGCGATGTCGATACAAGCGCTTCGCCTGTGACGCCCGGATATGTGCTGCCATCGGCCAACGTGCCATAGGCGTCCAGAACCAAAGTTGGCTGCCAGATCGTGCCTGCAAGATCCTCCGCGCTGGGTTGCGCCGATGCTCCGGCGGCGATGGCAAGCCGTTCCAGCATTTGCACAAACAAGCCCGACAGCGGCAGGCTTGACCATTCGGCATTGGCGGTGACGTGGAACAGGATGATCTGGCCCTGACCCACCTGTTTGCGGGTCACCAGCGGGGTCCCATCGCTGAGCTGTGCAATCACCCGGTCGGCAAGTGCCGGATCGGGCTGGGCCATCACCTGCGCAGATACGGTGACGTCAGCGGGAATGGGCAGGCCGAAAAACGGGCTGTCTTCGGTAAAGGCGGCCAGGGATTTTGGTTCTCCCCAACTCATCGCACCGCCGACACTGCGCCCGCCGGCACGCAGACGGACGGGCATCAAAGGGTCTTCCTCTTCGCGGCTGATATCGCTGGCGGCAAGGCGGGGGCCTGCAAAGCGCAAGAGAATGCCGCCGTCTTCCAGCCACGCCAACAGCGCGTCCTGTTCAGCCAGCCCAAGGGTGGCCACGTCGGCAAGCCCGATCACATCCGGGTTGGCGGGAATGATATCCATCAGTGCGCCGCTGAGCAGATCCGCACTGGGTTCCAGCGCTTTCTCAAGATAATGCAGCGGTGACAGCAGTTGCAGCCCCTCGCGGTCCTCGCGCCCTGCGATCAGCGCAACTTCGCGGCGGCGCAGGCTGTCATCCGGCAGGGTTGTCGCGCCAGCGCTGCGGTTGCCCTCAATCTCAAACCGGGTGATCCGCGCGCGCAGCTCGGATGGCAGGGACAAGGCGGTTTCCGCTGTTGCGGCATCGGCGTCGAACACGGCTGTCGCGCGCGCCAGAACCGCCGGGTTGCCCGCCGGGTCGCGGCCTTGGGCCAGAATCGTCACCTCGCGCGGGCTGCCCGTTTGGGCGCGCAGCGCGGTCAGGATGATATTGCCATCCTCGAACCGCGCGGGCGCAAGGCCCAGGATGGTCTGACCCGCCTGAAACACGGAGATCACGCCGCGCTCTTCCAGCGCTTCCAGAAGCGTCGCGCGGCTGTCACGGTCAAGCCCGTCGGACATCCAGTAGGTGTCAAACCCACCATCCGGCAGCACCTGCACCGCGCGGCTGATCTGATCTTCCGAGGGTTCCCACGGCTCTGGTGTCAGCCCTACCAACCGGGCGCGCAGATCATCCGCCGCCTGAAAGCTGGTGGGTTCCGGCGATGTCAATTTGATCAACGCAACACGACGGTCATCGCGCGCAGCCTGCGCCAGCAGCCCGTCCAGCGCTTGCGTCCGGGCGCGCCAGCTTGCGGCGCTGACCCATGATCCGTCCATCACAACCAACAAGGGCGCATTGCCTTGCGCGGTATCGTCCGTCTCGGGGTTCAGGATCGGTCCGGCCAGTCCGATGATGATTGCAGCGACCGCCAGCATACGCAGCAAAAGCAGCCACCACGGGGTTCGGTCACTGACCTGATCATCGTCCTTGAGGCCAAGCAACAGCACGACACCGGGGAACAGCCGTCGGATCGGTGCGGGCGGCACCGCGCGCAGGATCAGCCAGAGGATCGGCAACGTCAGAAGCGCCAGCAACAGCCACGGGGTCACAAAACCGATACCGAAAATCGTCATCCGTGAGCCCCATCCATCGCGCGGTAAATCCAAAGCAACGCCGATTGCGCGCTGTCATTCGTATGATGGCACAAATACTGCCATCCGGTCAGTCGGCTGAGATGCTCCAGCCGATCCTTACGCGCGGCCAGACGGTCAAGGTAACGGGAACGCAGGTCACCGGCCTTCAGCGTTTCGTGCACCAACCCGCCGCCAATGCTCTGGAAAATTGTCCGCCCGTCGAAGGGAAAATACTCCTCGGTCGGGTCAAGGATTTGCACCAGCGCACCGCGCACGCCCCGGTCAGCCGCTTTGGTCAGGGCCGCCTCAACCGGGGCCGGATCTCCCAGAAAGTCGGAAAAGAACAGCGCGCGGGATTGCGGGATCATGCCGCGTGCCTCGGGTTCGGAGTAATCGTCGGATTGGTCGACTGACAGCATCTCGGCCAGTCGCGTGATCTGTGCCTGTCCGCGCCGGGGTGGCAAATCGAACCCGGTCAGGCCAACCCGTTCGCCCCCCCGGATCAAAAGGATTGATGTCGCCAAGGCCAATGTGCGGGCGCGATCCGCCTTGGTGCTGAGGTTGTCGTCCGAGGCAAACCGCATCGATGCCGCCTGATCGACCCAGAGAATGACGCTTTGCGCAATCTGCCATTCGCGTTCGCGCACATATTGCTGATCGCTGCGCGCGGACCGCCGCCAGTCGATGTCGCGCAGGGCGTCGCCCTGTTGCATCGGGCGATACTGCCAGAAATCGTCGCCCAACCCCGATCTGCGGCGACCGTGGTCCCCCAAGAGCACCGTCCCGGCAAGATGTTCCGCCCGCGCAAGGAGCGCGGGAAGCCGTGCGGCTTCTTCCTCGGAACGTTGGCGCAGGGCGGTGACCGTGGTCACGCAGCCGCCTCGGTCGCAACCAGACCGCTTGCAACTTCGTCAATCAGATCTCCCAGATCCTCGCCCCG
Organism: Marivita sp. S6314; assembly: GCF_023015985.1. Taxonomy (GTDB): domain Bacteria; phylum Pseudomonadota; class Alphaproteobacteria; order Rhodobacterales; family Rhodobacteraceae; genus Marivita. The sequence goes on along the minus strand of NZ_JALKAO010000006.1, from coordinate 9,438 downwards.
GGCGCGGGCCGAGAAGGTCAGCGCCATCCGATGGGTCAGCACGGGGCGGGCCATGTTGATGACATCCTCGGGGGCCGGGGCCAGCCGACCTTCCAGCAATGCCCGTGCGCGCACGGTCAACATCAACGCTTGCGCCGCACGCGGGCCGGGTCCCCAAGAGACGGTGTCCTTGACCCGCTCGCCCGCCAGGGCGTCATGCGGACGGAAGGCGCGCACCAGATCGAGGATCATCTCGACCACCGCATCCCCCACCGGCATCCGGCGCAGCAGGTTCTGGGCGGCAAGCAGCTCTGCCGCGGTGAACACGCCGTAAGCCTCTGCCTCCTCTGCGCCGGTCGTGGCCAGAAGGATTTCCTTTTCGGTTCCGCGATCCGGATACTGCACATCAATCTGTACCAGAAAACGGTCAAGCTGGGCTTCGGGCAGGGGGTACGTGCCTTCCTGTTCAATCGGGTTCTGCGTTGCAAGCACGTGGAACGGGGCGTCCAGTTCCCGCGTTTCGCCAGCGACGGTGACGACCTTTTCCTGCATCGCCTGCAACAGGGCCGATTGTGTGCGCGGCGACGCGCGGTTGATTTCGTCGGCCATCAGAAGCTGGCAAAAAATCGGACCCTGAATGAATTTGAAGGCCCGGCTGCCATCCGCCCCGGTTTCCAGAACCTCGGACCCAAGAATATCCGCGGGCATCAGGTCAGGTGTGAATTGCACCCGATTGCCATTCAGACCCATCACCGTCGACACCGTTTCGACCAGACGCGTTTTCCCAAGGCCCGGCAAGCCGATCAACAGCCCGTGCCCGCCGCACAACAGCGCCGCCAGCGTCAGTTCGACAACCCGTTCCTGTCCGATAAACCGCCGCGTGATGGCTGTCCTGGCCTGCGCCAGCTTATCTTCCAGCGCTTCGATCTCTGCCACCAAATCTTCGGCTGGGGCCATGACGTGTCTCCCTTGCGGATTATCTCGTTTCAGGAAAGTGTAACGCGCAGGGTCAAAATGGCAAAAGCAATGAGCGCACAAGATCGTGTTAATCCATCCGCAGACGGCATCGCCGCCTCTGCGCGCGCCGCGACAGGCAAGGGACTGCCGCCGGTTCATCTGTGGAATCCGCCGTTTTGCGGCGATCTCGACATGCGCATCGCGCGGGACGGGACGTGGTTTTACCTGGGCACGCCGATTGGCCGATTCGAGCTGGTAAAGCTGTTTTCGTCAATCCTGCGCAAGGATGGCGACGAATACTTCCTCGTGACGCCGGTTGAAAAGGTGGGAATCACCGTCGATGACGCGCCTTTTGTGGCCACGGATTTCGATGTTGAGGGCGAAGGTGCCGCGCAGGTTCTGACGTTCAAAACCCATGTTGGAGACTCTGCCGTTGCGTCAGCCGACAATCCCATCCGGGTCACGCGGGATCCCGAAACCGGAGAGCCGTCGCCATATATCCTGATCCGCGCCAATCTTGAGGCGTTGATCGACCGCAAGAGTTTCTACCGTCTGGTTGAGTGCGGTGCGCATCACGAGGATTGGTTCGGGGTCTGGTCCAAGGGGACGTTTTTCAAGATCATACCGTCGGCGGAATTGCCGGACTAAGCGGGTTCAAAACCGCTTGAAGTCGGTTCGAACCGACTTCGCACGCGCGTCGTAGTGCGGTCCGCGTCAGTCGCCAAGCTTGGCATGCACCTCGTCGAGGTCGATCTCGCCAATCGGCATCTTGTTGCCCGGATTTTCAAAGTCGTATTTGAACAACTCGAAATCCCGTTTGTAGATCTCGTAGACGAGATGCATCGACAGGTCATCGAAATAATCTTCGACCGGATGCGCGCGTTTTGGTCCGTGCCCTTCGCTTTCGTTGAAGCGCGGGATCTTCGCAAGATCAATGCTTTGCTTCGTGTCGACCTGGCTCAGGACGCTGGCCATGCCGTCGTTAAAGCTCTCGGTCCAGAAAATGTTGTCATACCGGCCACCATTCACGATGAACGTGCTGATATGGCCTGACATCGCGGACCAGTGAATGTCCGGATCCATCGGGCGGCGCCAGCGGATGGTGTCGCGCGCAAACAGCAGGAACCGGCGGAAGCTCTTGATCTGGTCGAATTCCTGCTTGCCGTCCTCACCGCCGACCTCGATCCCGTATTTCTGGATCAGAAGCGGAACGAGGTTGCCGCGATACCGTTTGCCGTTGCGCTGGATGCCGCAGATCTTGTCAAAAAAAGAGCTCAGGATCCGGGTGTACGGGTTCCGCACGCAGGTAAAGGAATAGGTATCATGCGCCTGGATGCGCTTCGTGATGGGATCCCGGCTATGGTCCAGCGCCCATTTATGCAGCCCGTTTTGCGCATCATGGATGTCGCCATCGAAAAATTCGCCGTGGTCCGAAAAAAACATGATCTGCCCGATGGTCGAACACGCGCATTTCGGCACAACGCGATAGACCATGCTTTCGCTCTCGGTCATCCAAGTGCCGGGAAATCCCATAACTCTACCGCCTCCAGCCTCATCTCGGGCTCTTCTCGTCCCGTAACGTAAACAAAAAATCAAAGAAAGGCAGTTTATTCAATGACTGAACGCGCGTATCACTTTGGTAACGAGGTGAAGTAAGAGCAGATGCCCGGTTGAATGGCAAATATCGCCTTCATATTACTGTGTCACAAGGACCCTGACGCAATTATTCGTCAGGCCCTGAGCCTGACGGCCGTGGGCGATTACATCGCAATCCACTTCGATGCGCGCGCGGATGCAAAAGCTTTCAAAACCATCCACACCGCGCTTAGCGACAATCCCAACGTGGCATTTGCCAAGAAGCGGATCAAATGCGGCTGGGGCGAGTGGTCGCTTGTTCAGGCGACGCTCTATGCTGTCGAAGCGGCGGTCGATGCATTCCCTCGCGCCACGCATTTCTACATGCTGTCCGGGGATTGCCAGGCGATCAAGACGGCCGAATACGCGCATGAATATCTTGATCGGCGGGATGTCGACTTTATCGAAAGCTTCGATTTCTTCGCCTCGGATTGGATCAAGACCGGGATGAAGGAAGAACGGCTGATCTACCGTCACTTCCTGAACGAACGAAATTCCAAATGGCTGTTCTACAAAAGCCTTGAATTTCAGAGGCGCTTCAAGCTGACGCGCAGTATTCCGGAAGACCTTGAGATCCAGATTGGCAGCCAATGGTGGTGCCTGCGACGCCGGACCGTTGAAGCCATTCTTGACTTTGTAAAGCAACGCCCGGACGTGAAGCGGTTCTTCAGCACCACATGGATCCCGGACGAGACCTTCTTTCAGACGCTGGTGCGCCATCTGGTGCCGGAAAACGAGATCGACTGTCGGACGCTGACCTTCCTGATGTTCTCGGACTACGGGATGCCGGTGACCTTCTACAATGATCACTTCGATCTACTGCTCAGTCAGGATTTCCTGTTCGCCCGGAAGATCAGCCCCGAAGCCTTTGACCTCAAGGAAAGGTTGGGCAGCCTTTATGCGGCACGGGGTGTGGACTTTGAAATCTCCAATGAAGGCCGGTCCCTGTTCAAATTCCTGACCGGCAAGGGGCGGGTGGGGCGCCGGTTTGCGACCCGCTTTTGGGAAAAGGAAAGCACACTGGGGCGCGAACGCGAGTTGCTGATCGTGGTGTGCAAGAAATGGCACGTGGCCAAGCGCCTTGTCGCGCGCATCCGGCAGCTGACCAACATCCCGTGTATCGAATATCTGTTTAACGAAGAGGACACGGATCTGCCGGATATGGGGGGCATTCAGGCAACGCTGAGCAAGCGCCACCGCCACCGCCGGTCATTGATGCGGATGCTGTTCGATTACTACGATTCCGACAGGATGGTTGTCTGCATGGATCCCGGAAACCTCGATCTTCTCGAAGATTTCTGCCGGGATCGAGCCACGACCCGGTTGCTCGAAATCGAATGTCATTTCAGCGATGAGTACTTGATCGGCCATGCGATGCGCGTTGGGCTGGCCGGGGAAAGCACGCCGCAGGCGACGCTGGAGCGGCTCTTGCCGACGATCCGCAACGATATCGTGCATGAAAGCGACCGGATCCGGGATGCCGAATTCGAGAACTACTTGCGGATCCGTCAGGAGAACAGCCCGGACGAAAACGCCGTGGCGTTGACACAGTTTCTGGCTGTGCCGCCCGATCAAGCGCTGGACATCGCGCGCGCGGACCATCTTTTTTCCGATTAAGGAGTCGTGTCATGGCCTATCACTATGATGATCAGAATATCTTTGCGAAAATCCTCAGGGGCGAAATCCCGAATGACACGGTGCTGGAGACCGAACACAGTCTCGCCTTCCGCGATATTCAGCCTCAGGCGCCGGTGCATGTGCTGGTGATCCCGAAAGGACCCTATGTCTGCTATGATCATTTCGCTCAGGCCGCGAGTGATGCGGAAATTGCCGATTTCACCCGCACCATCGGCGCGGTGTGCGAAAGCGAAGGCCTGCAGGAGAATGGATACCGGATCATCTCGAACGCCGGGGAGGCAGGCGTGCAGGAAGTCCCGCACCTGCATATCCATGTCTTGGGTGGCCGGGGCTTGGGCCGCATGCTGGAACCAGCGCGGTAAAGCCGTTTCGAAACGGCTTTACCGCGTTATCCAACGCGGCTACCCGGCGCGTGTGAGCGACAGGAACACGTCTTCGAGGTCGGCCTGTTCGGTGCGCACGTCCCGGATGCGGATGCCGTTTTCGCGCAGGAATTCCAAAACGTCCTCTGCCGAGGTCTGACGCGCCCGGTAGGACACCAGAAGCGTGCCATCATCGCGCCGCGACACGCTGATCCCGGATCTGTCCCGCAAGTTGCCGACCGGGGTTTCGGGCTGGATCACCATTGTTTTGGCATCCAGCTGGCCCAACAGGTTTTGTGTGCTGTCGCGCGCAACCACCTCGCCGTGGTTGATGATGGCGATCTCGTCGCACATTTCCTCGGCCTCTTCGAGGTAATGCGTCGTCAGGATGATCGTCATCCCGGTGTCGCGGTTCAGCTTGCGCACGTTGGTCCACAACATCTGGCGCAGTTCGATGTCGACGCCGGCCGTCGGTTCATCCAGCACCAGAACATGTGGCGTGTGCACCAGCGCTTTGCCAAGCAACAACCGACGACGCATGCCCCCCGACAGCGTGCGGGCATAGGCCTCTGCCTTGTCGGTCAGCCCCACAAGCTCAAGGATCTCGTCGGAACGGCGCTCTGACTTTGGCACGCCATAAAGCCCGGCCTGCACTTCCAAAGCGCCGCGCGGGGTAAAGAAGGGATCAAGGTTCAATTCCTGCGGCATCACCCCGATGGACGCGCGCGACTGGCGTGGGTTCACATCCTGATCCCACCCCCAGATCGACACATGCCCGGCGGTTTTGGTGACCAGCCCCGCAAGAATGTTGATCAATGTCGATTTGCCGGCACCGTTCGGCCCAAGCAAGCCGAACACCGACCCTTGCGGAACGGTCAGGTCGACCCCCTTGAGGGCCTCCTTGCCGCCCTTGTAAGTCTTCTTCAGCCCCTCGATGCGAATGGCGTCCTGTGTCATTGCTATCTCTTGCTCCACCGTCGATGTCCGCTTACACCGCACATAACGGAAATGCCAACGAAGGAAATGCACCCGATGACGACGCAAGCGCCCGAAACCAGGATCGTGGACAGCTATCGCATCTCATGTGATGGCGGCGAGGGCGCTTTGGGCCACCCGCGCGTCTGGTTGCAAATTCCGCATGACACTGGCTGGGTCGAATGCCCGTATTGCGATGCCAGATATGTCCACGCCGACCAAAAGGACTCGTCTGACGCGTGACGTTTGACCGGCTGTTCGCCGGCCTGATTGCGCTGGCCGTGTTCGCGGCCATCGCCATCCGCATCTGGTTGCGGATGTCCGAACATGGCGAGACGGTGATCGACGCCGTCTGGTCGATTTACCGGTTCTTCACCATCTGGACCAACACGCTGATCGGGTTTGCCTGCGCGCGGATCGCGTCGGGGGCGCGGGTTTCACCGAAGGGCCTGAGCGGGCTGTTGTTGTCGATCCTGATCGTTGCCTCGGTGTACCACGCGCTCTTGGCGTCGTTGAATGACTATACCGGGATAGACGCGGTCGTGGATTCGCTGCTGCACACGATTGTCCCGATGGCCTTTGCGCTCTTCTGGCTGACCTGCGTTGCGAAACACGCATTGCGATACAGGGATATCCTGCCGTGGCTGATCCTGCCCTTGGTGTATTGCATCTATGCAATGATCAGGGCTCAGGCTGATGGCGTGTACCCGTATTTTTTCCTGAATCTTGCGAACCTGGGCCTGGCGCGCACTGCATTGAATGTCCTTGGTTTACTGTTGGTGTTTGCGGGTGTTGGCGCGCTGATCGTGCTGGTTGCCAAAGCTCTGACGCGGCTTTCCTCAAACAAGGGCGGCGCGTCAGCGTAAGGCAGATTGCATCTGCTTAGTGGCTGGAACCTGCGGTCGGTCCGTGGCACACCTTCGGCATTGCAACAGGGGGCACGCGACATGGCATTCGGCAAAGGACATCACCTTCACCTGATCGACGGCTCGGCCTTCATCTTTCGCGCCTACCACGCGCTGCCACCGCTGACGCGGAAATCCGACGGGTTGCCTATCGGCGCGGTCAGCGGGTTCTGCAACATGTTGCAACGCTATGTTGAAGGAAACCACGGCCCCGATGCGCCAACGCACGTCGCGGTGATCTTTGACAAGGGCAGCCACACGTTCCGCAACGACATGTACGATCAGTACAAGGCCAACCGCGAAGCGATGCCCGAGGACCTGCGCCCGCAAATCCCCCTGACCCGACGCGCGACTGAAGCTTTCAACATTGCCTGCGAAGAGCTTGAGGGATACGAGGCGGATGACATCATTGCGACTTTGTCGGTGCAGGCCCGCGACGCTGGTGGCCGTGTCACGATCATTTCGTCCGACAAGGACCTGATGCAGCTTGTCGGTGACGGCGTGGTGATGATGGACGCGATGAAGGGCAACCGCGTGATCGACCGCGACGGTGTGTTCGAGAAATTTGGCGTCTATCCCGAACGGGTTGTGGATGTGCAGGCGCTGGCAGGCGACAGCGTGGACAACGTGCCGGGTGCGCCGGGGATCGGGATCAAGACAGCAGCGCTGTTGATCAACGAATACGGGTCCCTCGAAGACCTGCTCGACCGCGCGGAAGAGATCAAGCAACCCAAGCGCCGCGAAACCCTGATCGAAAAGCGCGACCAGATCGAGCTTTCGAAGAAGCTCGTCATGCTGGATTGCGAAACGCCACTGGGCTTCACCCTCGACGATCTTGAGGTGCGCGACCCGGACCCCGAGAAACTCATGCCGTTCCTGGCGGAAATGGAGTTCCGCACCCTCACCAAGCGCATCGCCGAAGCGCTGGAGGTGGAACCACCCGTCATTCAGGACACCACACCCGAAGGCGCCAACCCACCTGACGGCGATGCGCCCGAGCTGCCGCCGATGGACCCGGCAACCTATGACTGCGTCCGCGACCTGACCGCGTTGCAGGCCTATATCGACGCCGCCCATGAAAAAGGCTGGGTGGCGTTCGACACCGAAACCACCGGCCTCAATGACATGACCGCCGATCTGGTCGGCATCTCGCTTTGCGTGGAACCGGGCAAGGCCTGCTACGTGCCCCTGACCCACAAGGCCGAGGGCGGCGAGGGCCTCTTTGGCTCTGACGATCTGGCCGAGGGGCAAATCCCGCTCGACGATGCGCTTGAGGCGCTTAAACCGCTGCTCGAAGACCCGGCTGTGATCAAGATCGGGCAGAACATGAAATACGACACCAAGATCATGTCGCGCTACGGGGTGGATGTGCAGCCCATCGACGACACGATGCTGATGTCCTACGCCATGAACGCGGGCCTGCACAGCCACGGCATGGACACGCTCAGCGAACGTTACCTCGGCCACACCCCGATCCCGATCAAAGAACTGCTGGGCACCGGCAAGAGCCAGATCACCTTTGACCGCGTGCCGATCGACAAGGCGGTGCCTTACGCGGCCGAGGATGCCGAGATCACGCTGCGTCTCTGGCTCATGTTCAAGCCACAGCTGCATCAGGTCAAAGTCACCCGCGTCTATGAAACAATGGAACGTCCGCTTGTGCCCGTGCTGGCGCAGATGGAACGCAACGGGATCAAGGTCGACCGCGACACGCTAAGCCGCATGTCCAACGCGTTCAGCCAAAAAATGGCGGGGCTGGAAGACGAGATTTATGAATTGGCCGGTCGCAAGTTTAACGTGGGCTCCCCCAAGCAATTGGGAGAGATCCTGTTCGATGAAATGGGGTTAGAAGGCGGCAAGCGCGGCAAGACGGGGGCCTATGCAACGGGGGCGGACGTCCTTGAAGACCTTGCCATGGAACACGACCTGCCGCGCCGCGTGCTGGATTGGCGGCAACTCAGCAAGCTGAAGTCCACCTATACCGACGCGCTGCAAGACCACATCAACCCCGACACCGGCCGCGTGCACACGTCTTACTCGATTGCAGGCGCGAATACAGGTCGTCTCGCCTCCACCGACCCAAACCTGCAAAATATCCCGATCCGCACCGAAGAAGGCCGCCGCATCCGCGAGGCGTTTGTGGCCGAGCCGGGCAAGACGCTGGTCGCTTTGGATTACAGCCAGATCGAGCTGCGCATCCTTGCCCATATCGCCGACATTCAGGCGCTCAAGGACGCGTTCAAAGAGGGCCAGGACATCCACGCCGCCACGGCGTCCGAGATGTTCAATGTGCCTTTGGACGAGATGACTCCCGATGTGCGCCGTCAGGCCAAGGCGATCAATTTCGGCGTGATCTATGGCATCTCCGGCTTCGGCCTTGCCCGCAATTTGCGGATCCCCAGAGCCGAGGCGCAGGGTTTCATCGACCGCTATTTCGAACGCTTCCCGGGCATCAAGGCCTACATGGACGACACCACGAAATTCGCCAAGGAACACAACCGGGTTGAGACCTTGTTTGGCCGTGTGATCCACACACCCGAGATCAACGCAAAAGGCCCCCGCGCAGGCTTTGCCAAACGCGCGGCGATCAACGCGCCGATCCAGGGCACCGCCGCCGACATCATCCGCCGCGCCATGATCCGCATGCCGGATGCGATTGCTGATCTGCCTGCGAAGATGCTGTTGCAGGTGCATGACGAATTGCTGTTCGAGGTGGAAGCCGGGGCCGAAGACGCGGTGATCGAAGCCGTACGCATCGTCATGGAGGGCGCGGCTGATCCGGTGGTGCACCTCACGGTTCCGCTTGTCGCCGATGCAGGGCAGGGGGCCAACTGGGCTGAAGCGCACTGACGGGGGGCGAGATTTCGAAATCTCGCCAAGGCTCTTTGAAAGGGATCGTTGCGTAGATCGCTCAAGGACGGACTGAGGCCCGGAATTGCCCTAATTCAGGCGGCCCGATCGAACAGCTCGGTCAGAAGGCGGACTTT
>NZ_JALKAO010000005.1 GCF_023015985.1 Marivita sp. S6314 | reverse complement strand
ACGGTGACGGTGACGGTGACGGTGACGGTGACGGTGACGGTGACGGTGACGGTGACGGTGACGGTGACGGTGACGGTGACACATTCTTCGCCGCCGGTCCCCGTTCAACAGGATTTTGGGTTTGTCCCGATGTGAAAACCTCGTGTGAAATTATGTGACGCGGCACGGCGACTTTTAAGTCATCGCGCCCGATATTCCCATGTTCACGCGGATCGGAAGCCTCAAGTGAGGAAAGAGTGTCGACACTCTTTGCGCTGTGCGGATGCACCGTCTGATGCAACTTCTTCGCACCGTCGCCAATATCACCGTCAAACGCTTCTGGCCTACCAAAACTTGAATTTTTTTGCTGACCGCGGACCAAACTGTCTACGCCATTAACTGCATCTCGCATATTGAGTGGCTTAACCAACCCATTTGATTGATCTTCCAATTTCTTCAACTCTAACGAACCAAATCGAGAACGCATCTCTACGGTGTTTTTCTCAAATCCGTTCCCATTTTGAGATAATTTGACGAAATCCTCGCTTGGGATTGGTAATTTCGCTCTCTGAACATCGCGCTTGATTTCTTCACGATCATCCAAAAAGGAGGAATTTAGCGTTTCGTCCATTCTTCTAATTCTGACGTCAGAATCATGAGATTTCGCCGTCTGTAATTCTATTAAATCCTTTTCCTGCTGACCCATAGCCTTGGAAATCCCCATCGTGGATGGATCATCAAGGATGGGAACGGCGGATTGTCGCACAACAGATACTTCTTTCTGCGACATCACAACTTCGGATTCGCTTTCAACTACCCCAATTTCTTCGTTGGTCAAGCGCACCATTATGGTCGCTGCCTCTGGAAATGAGTTTTCTGCCTGTTCTAAGAAACCATGATCAGCGGTTTTAAAATTTAGCGAAAATTTTGTCTCTTTCGTGCCTGGAACCACATCATAAATCCTAAGCGCGTCAAATTCACCAATTTCATGCACTTGAGTAGCTTTTGAACTTGGAGAAGGTTCATTAATCACTTTTGTCGTAGCAACAGAATTAGGACTCTCAAAAAGAGCAAGAAAGCTCATCTCCTTGTGATTGCGACCCTCGCCCCTTGCGTGACCCGACACCACCTCCGTGGCCATAGGATCGTTATTCAAGTTCACAAAAGGGATCGTACCTATCATCATTCTAATTGTTTAGGGCCACAATCCTTCACACTACACTAATGCATCGCGAATATTCCTATCTCATTTTCGGCAAATTTTCCGCCTTCAGATGGCAGGGCTTAACAATTGACTCACAATTCTTAGGCATTGATCAAGGCGCACTTTTCAAGTGGCGCGAGCTTTAAGTCAGTAGGTGCCAGTACGGCCGTTTATCCGAGAAACGTTGCAAATGCGCGTTGCTCTCAAATTTGTGCGAAGCACTCCTGAAAGGAACAAGATGTCCAGTATTTTGACAAACAATGGCGCTATGGTGGCGTTGCAAACCCTTAAATCGATCAATTCTCAATTGACCGGAACGCAAAACGAGATTTCCACAGGGAAATCCGTCGCAACGGCAAAAGACAATGCCGCTGTGTGGGCGATTTCCAAGGTCATGGAATCCGATGTTAAGGGGTTTCAAGGAATTTCCGACAGCCTGAATTTGGGTGAATCCACTGTGGCTGTGGCACGAAACGGTGCCGAAACGGTTACGGATTTGCTCACCGAAATGAAGGGCAAGATCGTTGCGTCTCAAGAACAAAACGTGGATCGCGCGAAAATCCAAACCGACATTGTCGCCCTTCGCGATCAAATCAATGCCGTCGTTGGGGCGGCGCAGTTCAACGGTCTGAACCTGCTCTCCAACCGGGAAACGGATGCGGGCTCTGGGAATGTGAAGGTTCTTGCTTCGCTCGACCGGTCAGCGTCTGGCGTTTCTGCAAGTGATATCACTGTATCCAAGAAAGACCTTGGTACAGCGGCAAGTTCCGTCACCGGCGGTACAGTTGCGAACTTGACCGCCGCCGCGACCCTCAATGCGACGCAAACCGCTGATCTGGTTGTCACGACGCCAACCGGCGCGGGCCAGGTCTTCAGTCTTGGAATCGCAGGCACCGACGCGGATGGAAGCACGTTTACTGCTGCAGATTACACCACCGGGACGTCTGCCGCAGACGCGCAAAAGATCATGTATATCGCGCGAGACGGTGACACCGCCGGCGATGTCGCGAAAGGATTGGCCCAGGCATTCGCGATCTATGCAGCAGAAGAAGGTCTGGATACCGACGTCTTCAATGTGACCGCGTCCGGCAGCACGTTGAAGTTGAGTTCAACGGTCACCGATGCGACCGACACGGTTGCGGCACGGGTCGACACATTGACGACACCTACCAATGTGACAATCGGCGGCGGGCTGGAAAAACTGAATGACATCGATGTCACATCAGATTCCGGTGCCGACGCGGCTTTGGTGTCCATCGAGTTCATGATCCAGAACGCAATCGATTCGGCATCGTCCTTTGGTTCGGCTCAGGGGCGAATCGAAACCCAGGCGAACTTCATTTCCAGCCTGACTGACTCGCTCAAATCCGGGATCGGCACACTCGTCGATGCGGACATGGAAGAAGCCTCTGCACGGCTTCAGGCACTTCAGGTTCAGCAACAGCTGGGCGTTCAGGCCTTGTCGATCGCAAACCAGGCACCGCAGTCCCTGCTGTCCTTGTTCCGATAATCTCCTTGGGGTCGCTTCGGCGACCCCAATTCGAACGACTGGGTAAATAGAAAGGTGCACTGGTGATCGCTTCAGCTCTTAAGCAAGACGCCTACCAATCCGTACGATCAGCGCGAGACGTGGAGGGGTCCATCGTCTTGGAAACCACCCGACGTCTGAAAAACGCATCCTGCCGCAGAAAAGAGGATTTCCCTGGTTTCGTCGCTGCCCTGCACGACAATTCCCGGCTGTGGAACATTCTCGCGTCGGATGTGGCCTCACAAGGCAACGTGCTTCCGCCAGACTTGAAATCCAAGATCTTCTACCTGAGCGAATTCGTGCGGCACTACACGAAAATCGTCCAATCCGGATCTGAAAGTTGCCAACCCTTGATTGACATAAACCTGGCAATCTATCGCGGCTTGACGGCGTCCGAGGCGGTGTCATGAGCGGACTGGTCCTAAAGCTCGCACCGCGCGAACGCGTTTTGATTAATGGAGCTGTCATTGAAAATGGGGAACGGCGCTCAAAAATCACGATTGTGAACCAACACGCCAAGATTTTGCGTCTGAAGGACGCCATTCATCCATCCGACGTGAACACACCAGTCAAACAGGCATGCTATCTGGCCCAGCTTCTGTTGAGCGGCGAAGTGGACAGTCCCGCCGTGACGTCTCGGCTGCGGGAACAGATCAATGTTCTGCGGCGCGTTTTCGAGCGCACATCTTACGTTCAGGCGGTCGATAAAGCCGGGTCGTCAATTGATGACGGTAACATCTACCTTGGCCTCAAAGCGTTGCGCGGCTTGCTCGCGATCGAACGGTCTCTCTTGAAGCAGGCCTAGGATGTCGTTCTCACCCGTTCTGATCGGAAATGGTCTGCAAAAATGGTCGCTTCTTTCCAAAACGCGAGAGAGCCAGACGTCTTTACTCGTCGCGCAAACGGCTGTGATTTCCGAGACCGAGCACTTCAAATCGCAGTTTCCAAAGGTTGAAACTGCCGATGACATCACCTCGGACCGCCGCCTGTTGAAGGTTGTGCTCGGTGCATACGGGCTGTCGGAAGACTTGGAAAACCGCCATTTCATCAAAACGATCATGGAGCAGGGCGTAGACAACGCGGATGCGCTTGCGAACAAGCTATCTGATCGCAGATACCGGCGTCTTGCGTCCGATTTCGACTTCTCTTCGGGCGTCCCCCTGAACACCCGCGATCCGCGTTTCGCCACACAGCTTCTTGACGGATACAAGGCAGAGAGCTTTGCAATCTCTGTTGGTAACGTCGACACCGACATGCGGCTTGCCTTGGGTTTCGAAAGGGCTCTGCGCGATATTGTTGAGAATGCCGCGTCCCCTTCGGTAGCTTGGTACCAGGTTCTTGGAACACCCCCGGCGAAAGAGGTGATACAAAGCGCTCTCGGACTGCCCAGGGCTTTCGGTAATCTCTCCATTGACGAACAACATGACAGGATGCGCTCAAAGGCTCAGGCCGTCTTTGGTACCGATGATCTGTCTCAACTGGCGCAGCCCACTGCCTCCGAAGAGATTATCGAACGCTTCCTATTACTGAAACAATCGCAAGCGTCTGCAACGATGTCGTCCCGGCAAACGGCGTTGATGCTATTGCAATCTGTCTGAATGAACTGCGCCAGAACTGTTCACATGCCATGGCCCGGATTCGTGATCTCCGTCCCCTGACACCGCCTTAGGCAGAGCAGAAGCCGGTCAAAACTCGCATCGCAACCACCATCAGTTGTGTCCTTGCAAAATGACATAAAGTGGCCACGAAACGCGATGGCTTGATCAACCAGTGGATCACTCCCCTTGGTATAAAGACCAGCACTGATCAGCGGCGACGCTTCGGAATACACCGACGCAAGAGACCGCGCTTGCGTGATCACCGCGTTTTCCGCTTCACTTGCGGCGTCCGGCAAAGCCCGAGACACAGACGCCAAGAGGTCAACCGCCGGAAAATGCCCACGTTGTGCAAGCATTTGATCCAACAGAATATGCCCATCCAGCACGCCCCTCAACATATCGGATACGGGTTCGTTGATATCCGATCCGGCCACCAAGACGCTTAGTATTGCCGTAATGTCACCGGTCCCGACGCGACCCGGCCCCGCACGTTCGGCCAGTTTGGTAATCTGAGACGGCGTGGACGCGGGAAATCCCCGCAGACTGGGAAACTCACCAGCCATGATCGCAACCTCCCGCTGCGCCTCTGCAAACCGGGTGACGGAATCCATAATCACCAAAACATGCGACCCACGATCACGGAACCATTCTGCAATGCGCATCGCGGTCAGTGGACATCTGGCCCGCGCGGTTGAAGGCGCATCTGCGGCCGACGCCACGACAATCGTTCGCTTTGTCCGCGCCTCACCCAGCACCGTTCGGGCATATTCGTGGATTTCGCGTCCGCGTTCCCCAACAAGCACCAGAATGACAATATCGGCTTCGATTTTGCGCGCGAAACTTGAAAGCAACGTGGACTTGCCCACGCCCGGCCCCGAAAAAATTCCAACGCGCTGCCCCCGGACAATCGGCAGCATGGTGTTGAAAATATTGAACCCGGTGTCCAGCCGCGCGCCAAGTGGCTTTCGAGACATTGGCGTGGGCGGATCGTGGTACACGTCAAGCTGTGTGTCCCCCTGCGGCAAAGGCTGATCGTCAAGTGGGGCACCATAAGGATCCAGAATTCGCCCGATCCACGCGTCACACGGGGCGATGCGACCTGGCCCCATGGACACGACCCGATCCGACAGGGAAATCTGATCCAACGGCCCATCCGGCAGCATCGTGACCACCGATTTGTCGATCCGGATCACGTCACCGGTCAGGTGTGTTTTGTTTTCTTTCACCAATTTTAGCCGATCACCCGTTTTGACATCCGACTCAAAGCCTTCAACCAGAATCGTATGACCCGTCACGGCGCAGACGCGGCCGACCGGTGACAATGGCGCGATATCCGCAACACGTTTCTGAAGATTTGAAAGGTTCACAATTTGCATCGAAGTCTCCGTTCCGGATGTCGCAAACCCTTTTTAAAGGAATCAGGGTTAAGCCTTCGTTGAACCAACCGAGGGAGAAGCCCCGCCATGTTCCAGAATTTGGATACGTTCAAAACCGCCATGTCGATGGCCCGGCATGCCGGGTTGAAACAGGCCGTGACGTCCCAGAACGTCGCGAATGCCGACACACCGAACTATCGCGCCAAAACCGTCGCTGCGTTTTCGGATATTGCGCCGGGGGCTCAGGGCGGTTTTGCTCTCAAAGTCACGCGGCACACACATATCGACAGCACCCGCGCCACTCAGGTGGCGCACAATGTCATCAGAACAAATCAGGAACCGAACGGCAATGGTGTCGACCTTGAGACCGAGATCCTGAATTCCGTTGCTGCCAAACGACAGCACGACCGGGCTTTGGCCGTTTATCGCGCCTCTCTCGGCATGCTCCGCGCCGCGTTGAGCAAGCAATAGGGGCGTCACATGTCAGCATTTTCAAAAGCCCTCAACGTGTCCGCCAGCGGTCTGCGGGCGCAAGCCCAACGTCTTCAGATCGTGTCCGAAAATGTCGCGAATACGGACACCCCAGGGTACAAACGCAAAACCGTTTCCTTCGCCTCAGAACTGCAGCGCACCGGGCTGCCCGAGGTTAAGGTGGACAAAGTGACCCTCGACCGTCGCGACGGTGAACGCATTTATGATCCCGGCCACCCCATGGCCGACAGCGATGGGCATTACACCGGGTCCAATGTCGATCTCGTGATCGAAATCGCCGACGCAAGAGAAGCGCAGCGCAGCTATCAGGCGAACCTCAAAATGTTCGATCAGGCCCGTCAGATGTCGTCTGGCCTGATGGATTTGCTGCGCAAATAACCTTTCCAGAATGGAGAAAATCATGGACGTCAAAACGCTCTTCGCCTCACAACAATATGCCGCTCTCAAACCTGCGACGACCCCCGATCCCCGGGCCGCCGTGGCTGAAAGCTTTGCGCAGATCACGGAAAACTTCGCGCAAACACTGAAAACAACCGAAGAAACCGCGATGGGGGCGATGTATGGCGATGCCGATCCGCATGCTTTGGTTGAGGCGCTGGCCCAGTCGCAGCTCGCCGTTGAAACGGCCGTTACGGTCAGAAACCGGGTCGTCGAAGCCTATCAGGAAATCCTCCGGATGCCGGTTTGACCCATGTTTACTGAAGGCTTTATCTTCGATCTTCTGCGCGAGGCGCTGCGGATCGCTGTTGTCATCTCGGCCCCGATCCTGATCGCAGCACTTCTGACCGGCGTCTCGATTGGTCTGTTTCAGGCGCTGACGTCTGTGCAGGAAATGACGCTTACATTTGTGCCAAAACTGATGGCCATGCTGGCCGTCTTCTGGGTGTCGATGAGTTTCATGACGCGTACGTTGGTCGACTTTTTTCAAGTCGCTGTCGTGCCATCGATCGCAGGAAGCTAGATATGGAAAGTACCGGATATGTCACGCTGGCCCGGCAATCCGGGCTCACGCGCGAAATGGAATTGATCGCGCATAATATCGCGAATTCGGCAACGACCGGATTCCGTCAACAGGGGCTGGTCTTCTCGGAATATGTCGAAGCGATCCGCGGCGGGGACAGCCTTTCCATGGCCGCCGCCCGGGTCAAAAAGACGTCAACGGCACAGGGCATCCTGACCCAAACCGGCAACGCTCTGGACCTTGCCATCGAGGGAAGCGGCTATTTTCAACTGGAAACGCCGGATGGTCTTCGACTGACCCGCGCAGGCGCGTTCAACGTGAACTCCATCGGCGACATCGTGTCCTCTGACGGCCATCGTGTGCTGGATACCGGCGGTGCACCGATCAACGTGCCGCCCGGCGAAGCCGATGTCAAAGTGGCCGCCGATGGTACGGTCAGCCTTGGCGAACAGCTCTTGGGCCAGATCGGCGTCATGGAACCGGAACCCGGCGCCGATCTGACGCGCGAATCCGGTGTGTTGTTTCGGACAGATTCCGCGCTGGCACCTTCGGAAAGCGGAAAGGTGCTTCAAGGCCATCTCGAAGGGTCAAACGTCGATGCGATTTCCCAACTGACCCGGATGATCGAAGTGCAACGATCCTACGAACTGGGTCAAAAGCTCCTCGATATGGAGCATGACCGCACGACCGACGCCCTGAAAACACTGATAAAATAAAGGACAGGACATGCGAGCCCTCAAAATTGCAGCCACCGGAATGACCGCCCAGCAGATGCGGGTTGAGATCATTTCGAACAACCTTTCGAACATGAACACCACAGGCTACAACGCGCGCCGCGCGGAATTTTCCGACCTGCATTACCAACAGGTTGCCCGGGCCGGCACGGTAAACGCGGCCGATGGCACGGTCTTGCCCACCGGCGTTCAGGTGGGCCTCGGCGTGCGGCCCGCTGCCGTCTCCGTGCATCTCGCGCAAGGGTCGCTCAGCCAGACGAACTCGGATCTCGATCTGGCAATTGACGGCAATGGTTATCTCGAAGTGACGATGCCATCGGGTCAGACGGCGTATACCCGGGATGGGTCCCTGAAACGCGACGCAGAGGGTGTGATCGTGACCTCCGAAGGGTTTCCCATCGCGCCCGAAATCGTGATCCCCCAGGACGCGCGCAGCATTTCGATCAACCCTGAAGGCGAGGTCTATGCCTATTTCGCCGACAGCGCGGAACCACAGCAATTGGGACAGCTCAATCTGGTTGGATTTGCAAACGCCAAGGGTCTGGAGGCGCTTGGCGGCAATCTTTTCGGCGAGACTGAAGCCTCAGGTGGCCCGCTCGTGGCAACTCCGGGCGAGGACGGGCTGGGCACCCTGAGGCAGGGGTATCTGGAGGACAGCTCGGTCGATCCGGTGCGGGAATTGACCGAGTTGATCGAGGCACAACGCGGATATGAATTAAACGCGAAAGTCATCTCTGCCGTCGACCAGATGCTTGGCGCGACAACTCAGGTCCGCTGATGCGGTCTTTCTTAATCGCGACGCTTCTATGCGCGCCCGTCCCGTCAGTGGCCGACACCGTGTTCGCGCGCGAAACGCTGCGCGCGCGTGAAATCGTGACCGCTCAGCAGATCGAGCTAAAATCCGGCACCGTCGCCGGCGCTGCCACGTCACCCGACGCGGTGATTGGTTTGGAAGTCCAACGCGCGATTTACGCGGGCCGTCCCGTTTTGCTCAGCAACCTCGCGACACCGGCTGTGGTTGAACGCAACCAGATCATTCCAGCGATCTTTTCCATCAACGGCCTGACCATTTCGACCGAAGCCCGCGCCCTGCAACGCGGCGCGGCGGGGGACGTCATCCGCGCCATGAACCTGACCTCCCGCGCACAGATCCGTGCCGAGGTCCAAGCCGACGGCACATTGAAAGTCCTTCCCTGATGAGACCCTCCAAGATCATTGCCCTGTCCGGTATCCTCTTCCTGGCCCATTGCGCCCGATTGGATCACGTTGGAAAACCGCCCTCTTTTACGCCGCAGGACACAAGCAGCGAACGGCAGGCGATGGTGTTTTCCGGATTTCCCAGAACCACGGCCGATATGTCCGATTACCGAAGAGCGTCACTGTGGACAGGGGATCAAACGTCGCTCTTCGGCGACAGGCGCGCCTTCACGACCGGAGATATCCTGACCGTGATCATCGAAATCGATGACAAGGCCGAGATTTCCAATTCCACCTCGCGGGGGCGCTCATCGTCAGAAAATCTTGGCGTTCCGCAGCTCTTTGGCCTCCCACAACGCAAGAATAAGTCGCTGCCCGACGGCGCGGCGATTGACACGGCGGTGGAGTTCGACGCCGCAAGTCAAAGTGAGGGCAACGGATCGGTCCGCCGCAATGAAAAACTGACATTGCGCATTGCGGCAACCGTGACCGAAGTGCTCCCGAACGGAGTTCTGGGCATCGAAGGCACGCAGGAAGTCCGTGTGAATTTTGAGCTTCGGGAACTGCTGGTGTCTGGCTACGTGCGGCGCGAGGACATCACCCGCAAGAACGAAGTTGGGTACGACAAGATCGCGTCTGCGCGGATTTCTTATGGCGGCAGGGGCCAGATCAGCGACGTTCAGCAACCGCGGATCGGTCAGCAAGTTCTCGACGCCGTGCTGCCGTTCTGAAAGGTGACAAACCCATGAAAAAAATCCTTTTTCCCGTCATCGCCCTTGTCCTTGGCCTTGCCGGCGGCACCGGTGCTGCGATCTTTCTGCAACCTGCGCAAGGCGACACCGCGCATGCGGGAACAGACAATCCGCCACCGGTCTCGTCTGAAACAGACGCCGAAGATGCAGACCTGGAAATTGTCAAATTGCCCAAGCAGTTTGTTGTGCCCGTCATCCTCAGGAACCGGGTGCGCGCGGTGGTCATCCTCACCGTGGCGCTCGAAGTGCCGTCGGCCAGCGCGGATGACGTGCGAACCGCCGAACCAAAACTCCGCGACACGTTTCTTGACGAGTTGTTTGAATTGGCGGCCTTGGACGGGTTCAAAGACGAACTGGTCTCGAAGGAAACCCTTGGCCTTGTGCGCACCACGCTGACACAACGGGCCCGCAGCGTGTTGCGGGACGATCAGGTCTCGGTTCTTGTCACCGACATGGCACGTCAGGACGTCAATTGAGCGACTTCATATACGCAAACAACGCTGCGGCTTGTTCCTGCACGTTCAGGGACTGAGGCGAGCGCGCCCGTAGATTTGAAAGCTGCTGTTGCACCCCGATCCGCTCCCTGAGAGCGGACCGGACCTCTTCTTCAGCCGACAACCGCGCCATCGCGGCTTGTGCCATTTCCGGCTGTAACGCCTCCAGGTCACGCGTCAGTTTCTTTAACCGCGATTGTTGATAGGCAAAAACAGACGGCTGCCGCGCGCAGGATTCTGCTGCTGACATCAAAATACTGTCCTTCTGCTCGATAATCGCCAGTTGCTGGTCACGCAGGTCCGCATTTCGCCTTTGTTGTTGCGCGAGCCGCGCCTCAACCTGCGTCAGCTGAAGCTCCAGAACCCTGAGGATGTCCTTAAGTTTACGTTCTGGCGTCATCTTCCACCATTTTCTGGATGCGGCGCGCATAGCGAATGGCAATTGCAACCGCCTTGTAGTGATCATGATCAATCGACATGCCGATCTTCAGCTTGGCATAAAGCGCCCGCGCAGTGGGTGGATCCCGGTACAGCGGGACGCCTGATTGAATGGCCACTTCCCGGATCTTACGGGCCGTTTCATCCGTTCCGCGCGCAACGCATTTGGGAACCGAGTCCTTCCCACCCGTCCAGCTGAGCGCGACCGCGTAATGCGTCGGATTGGTGATCACAACAGAGGCTTTTGGCACATCCAGCAGCATCCGGTTGGTCGCGATCTCTTCCGCCTTGTTGCGCCGTTGCTGTTTGACCTGCGCATCGCCTTCTTCGTTCTTGTGCTCGTCCTTTAGCTCTTTGTGTGACATCCGCTGCTTTTTGGCGTGCGCCTTGATCTGCCACATGATGTCGATCGCCGAAAAACAGACATAGATGCCAACGATAATGGCCAGCCAGGTGACAAAGCTGGCAAAGATTTCACCAAACACCAGGGCTTTGGGCAGAATGACAATTGATTGAAATGACGCGTTCATTTCCGACGTCACAATACTCCAAAGCACGGTCGACAGGACCATCGCCTTTGCTACACTTTTGAAAAACTCGAAAAGGCCCGAGGCCCCAAACTTCTTCTTGGCATTCGCCAAAAGGGACAATCGGGACAGCTTTGGTTTCAGATTGTCTTGGGTAAACACCATTTGACGCGCCGCAATCAGACCTGCGGTGATTACGAAGAACGGGACAACGAAAAACACCACGACGATCTCAAGCACCCATGGCGTCAGCGCCCCGAGGATTTGCTGAGACGAAAGATCAACGCGGCGCTGAATGAAATCAGACAACATCCCGCGCACCCCTTCGACAATGCCAAAGGCCGGCGCCCCGAAGAAATAGGAGAATGACCCCAGCAAGAGAGACACCGCACCCAGCGCAACCGTGTCCTGTGAACGGACAATCTGACCTTTCTTGCGGGCGTCCTCCAGCTTGCGCTGCGACGCCTCATACGGCTTGTCGTCCTGGTCTTCGTCCGAAGCCGTCATTCAAGCCACTCTAAGGACCAGTTGGTCAACTGACCCGCCCGGGTTTCCCAGGTTGTCATGATCAACTCATGATGTTGGTACAAAAAAAAATCGACAGCAGGGAGACAAGCGGTATCCCGATAAAGGTGACCATCAATTGCGGCATCGTTTTGTTGATGAACCCGGAATAGAGGTAATAGGCCACGAAAAGGACGATGAATCCCGACGCCAAAAGTACACCGTTTGTCATGATATACTGGAAAAAGCCGGTGATCGTTTCCGCGAAAAATCCCCAGATATCCTGCAAATACGGGATATCGACAAAGTAACTGGACAGCAGCCAGAACAGCGCTTCATCATTGAGAGACGTTGCAAAAAAGAGCGCAAGGCCGGTGATCGTCAAAACGTGACTGATCACTGGCATCGGATCAATGGCGTTCCCCAGCATCTGTGACAAGGATACGGTCTGACTGATCACCGCGCCGATCTTTTCCAACAGGAACAACATCCCCCGTGAGATCAGCCCGAGGAACACGCCGATGGTTGTCTCGCGCGCCGTGAACTGCATGAGCGCCGTCCCGGTCAGCCGTTCCGGTGGCAGACTGGGTTCCAGGATGGGGGCGACGGCTGCGGCCAGAAACAGCGACGTCATGACCTTGATCTGCGGTGACACGGATTTTTCGCCGTAGCCCGGCATCAGGGCAATGGCCGGTGCGATCCGCAGGAAGACGGCGAACATCAACCAGACTTGCGCGTTCAGGTCTTGGGTGAGTCCCTCGATCATCGTCAGGCCGCCACTGTGCCGACGATGGCAGGTTTCGCATCAAGGCCAATTTCCTCAAAGGCCAGAACCGGGTTGGTGATGCCCTTGGCCGCCAGCAGACTTTTCAGAAACCTGCGACGCCGCCCCTGAATAACAAGCGCTGGATACACGCCTTTCTGGCCCGCGCGATTCATCTCCTCGGCAACGCTTTTGGACAGCTTTTCGAAATCTCCGGGCGCAAGCGCCACGTCCGGCGCGCCACGGTCGTTTTTCAGTTCGTTTTCCGCAAAGATTTTTTCCCAGTCTGATGCCAGATGCACCAGCGGAATGGTCCCATCCTCGCGGCGCATCGACGCCACAAGTTGAAAGCCCAACCGTTGCCGGACATGTTCACACAAGGATTCAGCCGTATGACCCTGCCCGCGTGCTTCGGAAATCGCTTCGAGGATCAGTTGGAAATTCCGGATCGAAACCTGTTCTTCGAGCAGGAGTTTCAGCACCTGAAGCAGGGTGTCCATCGGCACCTTGTCCGGAATGGTTTGGTCGATCAGCGTCCGATTTGCCTCGGCGCGTACCGTGTTTGACAGCGATCCCAATTCGTCGAGCAACCGTTTGAGCGATTTCATCGTCAAGAGCCGCCCGAGGTTTCGTTTGATGATCTCAAGCAAATGGGTCGCAAGAACTTCGCTGGGGGACACGACGGTCAACCCGTTCATCTGGGCATCTTCACGCTCTGCGCTTTGGATCCACCGCGCAGGGGCGCCGTAGACAGGCTCCTCCACATCGGTGCCCTTGGGCAGATCCGTGGTGCCTTCGGGGATCAGCGCCAGCATCAGATCCGGGTGCAACACGCCGCGTGCGGTTTCGACCCCGTGGATACGCACAACATAGGTGCCATCCTTCAGCATCGCGTCGTCAGTCAGCCGCACTTCGGGCATGATAACGCCAAAGCTTTTGGCGACATGGGTCCGCATATTCGTGATCCGCGAATCCAGCCCGTCAATCGGGCTCAGCACCATGTCGACAAGATCGGGTGCAAATTCGACATGAATGTCATCGAGATCAAGCGCGTCGCCGATCGGCCGGTCCTTTGGAAGCACCGGGCCCTCATCGACCTCTTCAACCTCGGCGGGATCAGGGGGATGTTGGCTGACCCAATAGGCCAGACCGCCCAGTATCAGACCTCCGGTCAGGAACGGCACAAAGGGCAGGCCAGGGACAAGTGCAAAGAGCACCATCAGGACAGCCACCGTGGCAAGCGCCGCAGGATGGCGCCCCAGCTGGCGCGTGATGGCAAGATCCGTTGCACCAATGGCCCCCCCGCGCGCCAGCAGAAGTGCCGCCGCTATGGAAATAATCACCGCCGGAATCTGCGTCACCAACCCGTCCCCGACGGTCAGGATCGCGTAGGTCTCAAACGCAGAGCGCAATGGCATGCCGTGGACCAACGTGCCCATGATCAGCCCGACAATGATGTTCAGAAGCGTGATCAATAACCCCGCCACCGCATCGCCCTTGACGAATTTCGACGCGCCATCAAGCGACCCAAAAAAGGTGGTTTCCTGTAATTCCACCTCGCGTCGTGCGCGGGCGTCGGCATGGGTAATCGCGCCGGCCGCCATATCACTATCAATGGCAAGCTGCTTCCCCGGCATCCCGTCGAGCGCGAAGCGGGCCCCCACTTCGGCCATGCGCGCCGCCCCCTTGGTGATCACCATGAAATTGACGATCAGAAGCACGCAAAAAACCACGAGCCCCAGAAACACGCTGCCGCCCATGACAAAATCGGCAAACCCCTGAATGACGTTCCCCGCCGCATCGGTGCCGGTATGCCCCTGACCAATGATCAGTTTCGTAGAACTGATGTTCAGCGACAGCCGCAGCATCAAGGACGCAAGGAGGATCGTCGGAAAGGCCGAGAAATCCAGCGGCCGTTCGACGAACAGGGTCACCGTGAAAATGAGGATCGCCAACGCAAAAGATGTGGCAAGTCCGATGTCCAGAACAAAAGCAGGCACCGGCAGAATCATCATCACGATGATTGCCATCAACGCAACCGCAAGCACAACGGTCGGCTGCCCGAACAGGGTGCGCAAGCTGCCCGCCATCATTTGAGCCTGCCGATATTGATGAACGGTTTCGTCGCGGTTTCGGCCAGAAACAACGACCCGCGCCGGGGTGTATTGGCCTTGGCGGCGTGCGCGACCTTCCGAACCACAGGTGTTGGCTGAGACGGCAGCGCCGTCACGATTCCGGATCGATATTCCTCGAACCGAGCCCGGTACTTTTCGGCAAATTCCGGCGTGCGGCTATGATATGCAGCGGCGGCATCCGACCACGTGCCAAACTCGCGGTAGAGGCGGGTCAGGAATTCTGCTGCGTATTCCGCGTTTGTTTCGGGATTGAACATCGCGTCCAGACTGCGAAACCCGTCAGCATGCCATCGGTAGTTGATCTGGAAACAGCCAATATCGATATTGGTGGTTCCAGTTTTGATCTTTGAAAACACGAAAGAGCGGGCATCGTCTTCTGATCCGAACCATGTACCCTGCCCCGCCTGATTGACGGCCCAAGGCCACGGTTCGGCATCCGGGCCGCGACCGGTTTCAAGCCGCGTGATGGTCAGCAGAACATCGGCAGGCACGCCCGATTGACCCGCCGCATGATAGGCCGCGGCATCGCACAGATTGGCATGCGCGGCAGATGCGCCGAAGACCGCGCACAACGCCGCTACCCAAATGGATTTCACCAATAACCAGCCTGACACCGGATCCCTCGCCTTCTGCGGATTTGCAGAAACCTAGGGGACAGGTGGTTAGGAAATGGTTACTTCAACCGGTCCGTTCAGAAAATCGCTTCGGCCAAAAGCACAAGACCCCCGCCAAACACCGCCCCGATGCCCAGACACAGCGCAACCAGCCGACCCGTATTCGATTTGGGTTCCGGCGCATCCTGCCCCTGGGCAACCAAGGCCTGTTCGACCAACCCCGGAAGACGCGGACCAAAGCGGGCCAGAACAAGCGCTGTTTTGCCCAGATCCTTGGCAAGCGCACGGGGACCGATGCTGGTTTTGATGTAATCTTCCACAATGGGTCGCGCGACATCCCAAATGTTCATCTTGGGGTCCAGCGACCGTGCAACGCCTTCAACGACCACCATGGTGCGCTGCAGCAAGATCAGTTCGGTGCGCGTCTCCATCCCGAACCGTTCGGTCACCTCGAACAAATAGGCCAACAGGCGGCCCATCGAAATCCGGGTGGCATCCATACCAAAGATCGGCTCGCCAACCGCGCGCAGCGCGCGTGCAAACTCGTCGACATCGCGGTCGTTGGGCACGTATCCGGCTTCGAAATGAACCTCGGCCACGCGCTTGTAATCGCGCTTGATGAATCCGAACAGGATCTCGGCATAGACGCGGCGGGTGTATTCGTCGATATGGCCCATGATCCCGAAATCAAGCGCGATAATGTCCCCATTCGGAGCAACCTTCAGGTTGCCCTGATGCATATCCGCATGGAAATACCCGTCTCGCAAAGCGTGCTGGAGGAAAAGCTGCAGCACCCTTTGGCTGAGCGCTGCGCGATCGTGACCCGCCGCGTCCAGCGCCGCATTGTCCCCCAGGGGCAAACCTTCGGCCCAGCCCAGCGTCATCACGCGACGGCTCGACAGATCCCATTTCACCTCGGGAAGCTGAAAGCCCGGATCATCTTTGGTATTCGCCGCAAATTCCGACGCCGCCGCCGATTCCAGCCGCAGGTCCAGTTCACCCATCACAACGCCTTCAAAATGGGTGATGACATCTTTGGGGCGCAACCGACGCGAAGATGGCGACAGCCCCTCGATCATGCCTGCCGCGAAATAAAAGGCGTCGATATCCTTGCGGAAGTCTTTTTCAATATTGGGGCGCAGCACTTTGACCGCCACGGTCTCCCCGCTTTGGGTCAACCTGGCCTTGTGCACCTGCGCAATAGATGCGGCAGCCACCGGTTCGCTGAATTCCGAAAAAATCTCCGAAACGGGCATGCCAAGCTCGGCTTCGATCATGGCCTTGGCTTCGCCCACGGAAAACGGCGGCAACTTATCCTGCAACACCCGCAATTGCTGTGCCATCTCATCGCCAACAACATCCGGACGCGTGCTCAGCACCTGTCCAAACTTGATGTAGGCGGGCCCAAGGGCTGTCAGAGCACGCGGCGCAGGCGGCATCGTCGGGTCGCCGTGATATCCCAGCCATTTGAACGGCCAGCCCAGCAAGCGCGCCGCGACGCGCAACGACTTCGGTGCATCGAACGCGTCCAGAACCACACCCATCGCACCGGTGCGTTCCAAGGTGGCACCCGTGCGGATCAGGCGCAGAATATTGTGCGGGCCCCTCACGTCAGATTTTCCAGCCAGAGTGCAGGCAAGCAATGCCCATGCTCAGGTTGCGATACTTGGCATTCTCAAACCCGGCGGTCCGCACCATGTTCAGAAACGTGTCCTGATCCGGGAATTTACGGATCGATTCCACAAGGTACTGATAACTGTCGCGATCATTCGCAATCGCTTGTCCCAACCAAGGGATGATGTTGAAGGAATACAGGTCATAGACTTTCTGCATCAGATCGTTCGGGATCTGGCTGAACTCCAGCACCATCAGCCGTCCACCGGGGCGCAGAACGCGAAACGCCTCGTTCAGCGCCTCTTGCGGGCGCGTGACGTTCCGGATGCCGAAAGAGATCGTATAGACGTCGAACGTGTTGTCTTCGAACGGCAGGTTCATGGCGTCACCCACCACCCAATCCAGACTGTCGCTCATCGCCTCTGCCTCGGCCCGTTTCCGGCCTTCGATCAGCATCGGTTCGGTCAGATCAAGAACCGTGGCGTGCCCGCGGCCTGCACGTTTGAGAAACCGGAACGAAATATCCCCGGTGCCACCGGCCACATCCAACAATTCCTGTCCCGCGCGCGGCGCCAGCCAGTCCATCATCGTGTCTTTCCAGATGCGGTGAATGCCCAGCGACATGGCATCGTTCATCACATCGTATTTCGACGCGACAGAGCTGAACACGCCCTGAACACGACCGGCCTTTTCGCTTTCGTTGACTTCTGTAAACCCGAAATGGGTCTTGTTTTCACGCGGTTCCGTCATCAGAAAGGTCTGCTTTCATCCCAGCTTCGTCATAGGTCTCCTACAGAGATGTAAGGCTAAGAACAAACGGTCAAATCGGCGCAAACTTTGCGTCAGGATCCCACCGAGTAATTCCAGCCGCGCAATTGCCGAGAGACGACCTATCTTGACGTTGAAGCCACCGTTCAAGAAAGACGTGTGTGCGCCCAACCGTCAGAGACTGCGAATGCCCGAACTCCCCGAAGTCGAAACTGTCAGACGCGGCCTTGCACCCGCCATGGAAGGCGCAGTGATCGCCGAAGCCCGGGTCAACCGCCCTGACCTGCGCTGGCCCTTCCCAAAAGGCATGGCCACGCGTCTGACAGGCACACGTGTTCTGGGTTTGCGCCGCCGGTCGAAATACATCCTGGCCGATCTCGACAGCGGGGAAACACTGCTGATCCATCTGGGCATGTCCGGGCGCATGCTGGTGTCAGGCGATCCCCTTGGCCAGTTCATCCATGACCACCCGGCCCCCGAGAAACATGATCACGTTGTGCTCGATATGGACAACGGCGCGCGGATCACCTTCAACGACCCCCGGCGCTTTGGCGCGATGGATCTGCTTGCGACCGTCGGGTCAGATACACACCCGCTCCTCGCCTCCATCGGGCCGGAACCGTTGGGCAACGGGTTCAACGAAGACTACCTGATCGCGGCGCTTGCCAACCGGAATACACCGATGAAATCAGCCTTGCTGGACCAGAAAACCATCGCGGGTCTCGGCAATATCTATGTCTGCGAAGCTTTGTTCCGATCAAAAATTCACCCCACTCGACCGGCGCGACGGGTGTCAAAAACCCGTGTCTCTGGCCTTGTTCCGATCATCCGGACCGTCTTGAACGACGCCATAGATGCAGGCGGATCATCGCTGCGGGATTTCAAGCAAGCCGATGGCGAACTTGGATATTTCCAGCACAGCTTTGACGTTTACGGACGCGAGGATGAACCCTGTCGAAGCCCCGGCTGCACCTCGACAATCCGCCGGATCGTGCAATCCGGGCGATCCACTTTCTACTGCCCGACCTGCCAAAGATAACTTGAACGGCATGCTTGAGATGCGTAAGGCTGCGTGCCTGAGATCACCGAACGGAGCCCTCTCCCATGGCATATGAGTCGATCATCGTCGAAATCGAAGATCACATTGCGACTATCAAACTCAACCGGCCCGACGCGCTCAATGCGCTCAACACCCAGTTGCTGACCGAACTCGCAAGCGCACTTGAGGACGCGGACGCAAACGAAAAGGTCCGATGCATTATCCTGACCGGATCCTCCAAGGCATTTGCAGCAGGCGCCGACATCAAAGAGATGTCCGAGAAAAGCTTTGTCGAAGTGTTCATGTCGGACTTCTTTGGCGCCGAATCGCAAGCGGTCGTCAAAACCCGCAAACCGATTATCGCGGCCGTGTCGGGCTATGCGCTGGGCGGTGGGTGCGAACTTGCCATGATGTGCGACTTCATCATCGCCTCTGACACAGCCAAATTCGGCCAGCCGGAAATCAACCTTGGCGTTGTCGCAGGCATCGGCGGGACACAGCGCCTCACACGGTTTGTCGGCAAATCGAAATCCATGGACATGCACCTCACCGGGCGCTTCATGGATGCCGAAGAAGCCGAACGCGCCGGATTGGTCAGCCGGGTTGTTCCCGCCAAGACTCTGATGGAAGAAGCGCACTCTGCCGCTGCGAAAATCGCCGAGAAATCCATGCTAGCCACCTTTGCCGTGAAAGAGGCCGTCAATCGCGCCTATGAGACCACGCTTGCCGAAGGTTTGCTGGCAGAGCGCCGTCTCTTCCATTCGCTTTTTGCGACAGAAGATCAGAAAGAGGGCATGGCGGCGTTCCTCGAAAAGCGCACGGCACAGTTCCGCGACAGATAAACTCTTTTCACCAACCGAAACTGGGGCTATACGCGCCCCAGAAATGCGCGTGATGCCCGCTTGGCAAGATTCGTTCCGGTTCTGATCCGGGCTGGCTTTCATTGTGCACCCCAATTCGAACCAAAGACCAAGGAACTGATCACATGGCAAATTCGCCCCAGGCCAAAAAGCGCGCACGTCAGAACGAAAAGCGCTTCGCCGTCAACAAAGCGCGTCGTTCGCGCATCCGTACATTCCTCCGCAAAGTCGAAGAAGCAATCGCGTCCGGCGACAAGGAAGCGGCAACAGCCGCCCTGCGCGCAGCACAGCCCGAAATCATGCGCGGCGTGACCAAAGGCGTCTTCCACAAGAACACAGCGTCCCGCAAAGTGTCGCGCCTTTCCGCCCGCGTCAAAGCGCTCGGCTAAGAATCGGCGGCTGACAAAACCGTTCTCGAAAATCAAGACGCCGTTCCGAGAGGGACGGCGTTTTTTGCTGATGCTTGCGCAGCTTTGCACCGGTTTGAGATTCTTTTTCAGCGATTCCGGAGTCAAGAAATAAGAACTGTTGATGGGGCCAATTTCAGACTGATAACGTCTTCCCAGCGAGTCACATCGCACTTGGGGGGACAGGTCCCGCCGGATCGACGTTGAACGAAAACTGCCTCAACGAAGAACCGGCTCTGCAGTTTGATCAGCGATCAAATGCCTTGTCCAAATTGATAGATTGGCTGTTGCAGACCCCCGAATAACGGGTCTGCACGCCTGATGCTTTGTGTCCGGGATGCCCCGGACGCCATTGTCATTCTTTCGCCCACTGATGTGCATCGCAGAGGCATAATTTGCCTCGAAAAGCGGAACCAGCGTGTGTTCAAGCACGCGACAGACAGTGTTGGGACAGGGGATACGATGACTGGCGATCAATGGGGATCCATTCGGAAAGAGCTTAGTGAAACGCTTGGTGAGAACAGCTTTAAGAACTGGATAAAGCCGCTGGTTTATTTGGGTACGAAAGACGGGATCGCCCGTTTTCAGGTTCCCACAAATTTCATGGGCAACTACGTGTCCCAGAACTTTGGCGACGTAATCCTGTCAAAGGTCGCCAACGTCGACCCTACCATCCGCCGCATCGCGTTCGAAACATCTGCTCCAAAGGCTGCCTCGCCAAAAGCAGCCGCGCCCGCCCCCGTTGCTGCGCCGCAATTCGTCGGAGAAGAAGAAACCGCGCCGCAGTCTGACGCGCTGAACGGATCACCCCTCGACAAGCGCTTCACCTTCGACAGCTTTGTCGTTGGCAAGCCCAACGAACTTGCACATGCCGCCGCCAAGCGCGTGGCAGAAGGTGGCCCTGTCACGTTCAACCCGCTGTTTCTCTATGGCGGCGTCGGTTTGGGCAAAACCCACCTGATGCACGCGATTGCCTGGGAACTGCGCACGCGCCAGCCGCACTTGAATGTCCTCAACCTGTCGGCCGAACAGTTCATGTATCGCTTTGTACAGGCCCTGCGCGACCGCAAGATGATGGACTTCAAGGAACTGTTCCGCTCGGTCGACGTGCTGATGGTTGACGACGTACAGTTTATCGCCGGCAAGGACAGCACACAGGAAGAGTTCTTCCACACGTTCAATGCCCTGGTCGATCAGAACAAGCAGATCATCATCTCCGCTGACCGCGCCCCGGACGAAATCAAGGATCTTGAGAACCGCATCCGATCACGCCTGCAAAGCGGGCTCGTGGTGGACCTGCACCCAACCGACTATGAATTGCGACTTGGGATCCTTCAGTCGAAGTCCGAAATGTACAGCCGGATGTATCCCGGCCTCGAAGTCGAGAAAGGCATCCTCGAATTTCTCGCGGCACGGATTGTCAGCAACGTCCGCATCCTCGAAGGCGCGCTGACCCGTCTGTTCGCCTTCGCCTCGCTGATCGGCAAACCGATCACGATGGACCTGACGCAAGAATGCCTGACCGACATCCTGCGCGTGTCCGAACGCAAGGTCTCCATCGAGGAGATCCAGCGCAAGGTCGCGGATCACTACCTGATCCGTCATTCCGATCTGGTCGGGCCCAAGCGCGTGCGGACCTTTGCCCGTCCACGTCAGATCGCCATGTATCTGTGCAAGCAACTCACAACGCGTTCGCTTCCCGAAATAGGCCGTCATTTTGGGGGGCGCGATCACACGACGGTCATGCATGGTGTGCGCCGCATCGAAGAACTCAAGAAGCAGGACGCGCAGATCGCCGAAGACGTTGAACTGCTCCGCAGATCGCTCGAAGCCTGAGTCCCAGACACAACAAAGGGGGGCATTGCGTGTCTTACTGCACGCCTGCCCTTGACCCTGCGCGGAATCCAGCCAAGAAATTGCAAAACTAAGGGCTTGGAGAGCAACCCAAATGGGGGTTACTGTCGGCGTCCGGCCAGTCGGGGGATGAACGCATGAAATTCAGCATGGAACGAGGGACGCTTCTGAAAGCTGTCTCGCAAGCGCAATCCGTGGTGGAGCGGCGGAATACCATCCCGATCCTGGCAAACGTCCTGATCGAAGCCGAAGGCGAAACGGTTCAGTTCCGCGCAACCGATCTCGACATCGAAGTGGTTGATCGCGCCGTGGCGCAGGTGGAACGTGCAGGCGCAACCACGGTCTCGGCCGTGACCCTGCACGAGATTGTCCGCAAACTGCCCGACGGCGCGTTGGTGTCCTTGTCCGAGGACAGCGCTTCCGGTCGCCTTACCGTCGAAGCCGGTCGTTCGAACTTCTCTCTGGCGACGCTGCCAAAAGAAGACTTCCCGGTCATGGCTTCGTCCGAATACACCGCGAACTTCTCGGCCCCGGCGCCAACCCTGCGTCGTCTCTTCGACAAATCAAAATTCGCCATCTCGACAGAGGAAACACGCTACTACCTCAACGGCGTCTACATGCATGTGGCGGATGGCGAAGACGGCAAAGCGCTGCGCTGTGTTGCCACCGACGGCCACCGCCTCGCGCGCATTGATGCCGAACTGCCCAGCGGCGCGGCAGACATGCCCGGCGTGATCGTGCCGCGCAAAACGGTTGGCGAGCTGCGCAAGCTTCTGGACGATGACGATATGCAGATCGCCGTTTCCGTTTCGGAAACCAAGGTCCGCTTTGCCACGCCCGACATCACCCTGACCTCCAAGGTGATTGACGGCACCTTTCCGGATTACACACGCGTCATTCCGCAAGGCAACACGCGGCGGCTTGAAGTCGACGCTGCCGAATTCGCCAAAGCCGTGGACCGCGTCGCCACCGTATCGTCCGAACGCTCCCGCGCGGTGAAAATGCAACTGGACGAAGACCGCCTGATCCTGTCCGTCAACGCCCCCGACAGCGGCGCTGCCGAAGAAGAACTGGCCGTGGCTTACGGCGATGACCGGTTGGAGATTGGCTTCAACGCAAAGTACCTTCTTGAAATCGCCAGCCAGGTCGACCGCGAAAACGCCGTCTTCATGTTCAACTCCGCAGGCGACCCGACGCTCATGCGCGAAGGCAACGACACCAGCGCCGTTTACGTCGTGATGCCAATGCGGGTGTGACCCCATTGCGCCTTTGAACGGGGGCGCAATTGCCGCTTCGTATCCATCGCCTGACGCTGTCGCATTTTCGGTCACATCTCCATGTGTCTCTGGAACCTGACACGCGTCCCGTAGTGCTCTACGGCCCCAATGGCGCGGGCAAGACAAACCTGATCGAAGCGGTGTCGCTGTTTTCTCCCGGTCGCGGGATGCGACGCGCCTCCGCGCAGGACATGACACGCCGGCCAGAGGCACTGGGCTGGAAGATCAGCGGACTGGTGGAAACTCCCGAAGGACTTCAAGGCATCGCGTTCACGTCCGACCAGGGCGCGCCGCGTCAGGTCAAGATCAACGACAAACCCGCACCGCAATCCCGCCTGGGTGAACTCGTGCGCCTGTTGTGGCTGCTCCCGTCGATGGACCGTCTCTGGATCGAAGGGGCCGAAGGGCGGCGGCGGTTTCTGGACCGCATGACCCTCAGCTTTTTTCCGAACCATGCCGAAGCGTCGCTGACCTACGAAAAGGCGATGCGCGAACGCAACCGGCTGCTCAAGGATCAGGTCCGCGATCCGATGTGGTACAAGGCACTCGAAGCCCAGATGGCGGCTTCCGGTATCGTGATCCACCACAACCGCCAGCGCGCGTTGGACCGGATCGCGCAGGCACAGGATCAGGCCAGCACGCAATTCCCGGCGGCGCAGTTGGACCTGACCCAAACCGAAGGCGAAATGCCCGACACCGAAGATGACCTGCGCGCCGCGTTCGAGGAAAGCCGCTTTCGCGATCTGGCCGCCGGGCGCACACTGGTCGGACCACACCGCGCCGATCTCTACGGCGTGTTCGCCGCCAAGGGTGTTCCTGCCGCCGACAGTTCCACGGGCGAACAAAAGGCGCTTCTGATCTCGCTTGTGCTGTCAAACGCCCGCGCGTTGGTCGAAGACTTCGGCGCGCCGCCCATCGTGTTACTGGACGAGGTCGCAGCCCATCTGGATGCCCAACGCCGCGCTGCCCTCTATGACGAAATCTGCGCTCTTGGCGCGCAGGCCTGGATGACGGGAACCGGCGCAGAACTGTTCACCGAACTGGGCCCGCGCGCGCAGTATTTCGAAGTCACCGACACCGCTGGCCAAACATCCGTGACACAGGTGAACCCCGCCTGACGCGGCGTCCGCCCCCGCGAACAGCCAACCGCTAAATCTTGTGTCAGTTGCGTGACAACCCTCTGCGTTTCGCGTATAAAATTGCGAGAATAACAAAGGGTAAATCCATGGCAGACCCCGCACAGGCACCGGAAGAATACGGCGCGGATTCCATTAAGGTTCTCAAAGGCTTGGAAGCCGTCCGCAAACGTCCGGGCATGTATATCGGCGACACTGACGACGGCTCGGGCTTGCACCACATGGTCTACGAAGTCGTGGACAACGGCATTGACGAGGCTCTGGCCGGTCACGCTGACTTTGTGCGCGTCAAAATCCATGCCGACAGCAGCGTCTCCGTGCGCGACAACGGGCGCGGCATTCCCGTCGATATCCACGAGGAAGAAGGCGTGTCTGCGGCAGAGGTCATCATGACCCAACTGCACGCGGGCGGTAAATTCGACCAGAACTCCTACAAGGTCTCCGGCGGTCTGCACGGTGTCGGTGTGTCCGTGGTCAACGCCCTGTCCGATTGGCTCGAACTCCGCGTCTGGCGCAACGGCAAGGAACACATCGCGCGCTTCGAACGCGGCGACACGGTCAAACACCTTGAAGTCGTCGGCGACGCAAACGGCGAAAAAGGCACCGAAGTGCGTTTCCTCGCGTCCACAACGACCTTCTCGAACCTCGAATACGACTTCCATACTCTGGAAAAGCGCCTGCGCGAACTCGCGTTCCTGAACTCGGGCGTGCGCATCATTCTCGAAGACGAACGCCCGGCAGAACCTCTCAAGTCCGAGCTGTTCTACGAAGGCGGCGTGCGCGAGTTTGTGAAATACCTCGACCGCTCCAAATCCTCGATCATGCCGGAACCGATCTTCATGGTGGGCGAAAAAGACGGCATCGGCGTCGAGGTCGCGATGTGGTGGAACGACAGTTACCACGAAACGGTCCTGCCCTTCACCAACAACATCCCCCAGCGCGACGGCGGCACGCATATGGCGGGTTTCCGGGGCGCTCTGACGCGGACGATCAACAACTACGCGCAGTCTTCGGGCATCGCGAAGAAAGAAAAGGTCAGCTTCACCGGCGACGACGCCCGCGAAGGCCTGACCTGCGTGCTATCCGTCAAAGTGCCGGACCCGAAATTCTCCAGCCAGACGAAAGACAAGCTGGTGTCTTCCGAGGTGCGCCCCGCCGTCGAAAGCCTTGTGAACGAAAAGCTCGCCGAATGGTTCGAAGAGAACCCCAACGAGGCCAAGATCATCGTCGGCAAAATCATCGAAGCCGCCCTCGCCCGTGAAGCCGCCCGCAAGGCGCGCGAACTGACCCGGCGCAAGACGGCGATGGACGTGAACTACCTGGCGGGCAAACTGAAAGACTGCTCCGAAAAGGACCCGTCGCTGACCGAAGTCTTCCTCGTCGAGGGCGACAGCGCTGGCGGCTCTGCCCAAACCGGACGCGACCGTCGCACGCAAGCCGTCCTGCCCCTGCGCGGGAAAATCCTGAACGTCGAACGCGCGCGGTTTGACCGGATGCTGGGCAGCCAGGAGATCGGCAACCTTGTCATGGCGCTCGGCACCGGGATCGGTCGGGATGAATTCGACATCTCGAAGCTGCGCTACCACAAGATCGTCATCATGACCGACGCGGACGTCGACGGCGCGCATATCCGTACCCTGCTTCTGACGTTCTTCTACCGTCAGATGCCCGAACTGATCGAAGGCGGCTACCTCTACATCGCGCAACCGCCACTTTACAAAGTCGCGCGCGGTAAGTCCGAGGTGTATCTCAAGGATCAGGCCGCGCTGGACGACTACCTGATCGAGCAAGGCGTCGATGGTGCGCAGCTGCGACAAGGCAATGGTGAGGTCATCACCGGCCAAGACCTCAAGCGCGTTGTCGAAGAAGCCCGCCAGCTGCGCCGCGTGTTGGACGCCTTCCCGACGCATTACCCCCGCCACATCCTTGAACAAGCCGCCATCGCAGGCGCGTTTGTATCGGGCGCTGTAGATGCCGACCTGCAAGGCGTGGCCGACAAGGTGGCCCAACGTCTTGACCTCATCGCGCTTGAATATGAACGCGGTTGGCAGGGCCGGATCACGCAGGACCGTGGCGTCCGACTGGCGCGTATCCTGCGCGGTGTTGAAGAAGTGCGCACACTGGACGGCCCGATGCTTCGCTCTGGCGAGGCGCGCAAGACCGGCAGCTTCACGGAAAGCCTTCAGGCCGTCTATGACAAACCCGCCATGCTGGAACGCAAGGATCGGCGGCAGGTCATTCACGGGCCGCTCGACCTGCTAACCGCGATCCTTGAGGAAGGCGAAAAAGGCCTGTCCCTCCAGCGCTACAAGGGTCTGGGCGAAATGAACCCCGATCAGCTTTGGGAAACCACGCTGGACCCGGATGCGCGCACGCTGTTGCAGGTCAAGGTCGATGATATGACCGAGGCGGATGATCTCTTTACCAAGCTGATGGGTGATGTGGTTGAACCCCGCCGGGAGTTCATTCAACAGAACGCTCTGAGCGTCGAGAACCTCGACTTCTGATTTCGAATTGGCTTCGCCAATCCGACCGGAATGCGCCTTTGACGCATGTGAAG
The DNA here is from genome assembly GCF_023015985.1 of Marivita sp. S6314. GTDB lineage: Bacteria > Pseudomonadota > Alphaproteobacteria > Rhodobacterales > Rhodobacteraceae > Marivita. Next base: position 214,120 of record NZ_JALKAO010000005.1, on the reverse strand, counting down.
GCTCTGCCCTCACACTCCCGAGGTATTTTCGGCAAGAGGAAAGAGATGTCTGATCTGGATGTTGTGTGTCACACGCCGTAGCGTGACAGCTATGCGGCAGGGAGAAGCCTTATGGACCTAGGAATGTCAGATCGCGTCAAGGCGCTGGTCGATCAGGTGCGCGATATGGTCGAGACCGAGATCGCGCACCTGGATGCGGAATACCACGACGAAGTTGGCAAGCATCCGTCCGGAGATCGTTTTCAACTGACTGACCGACAGCTTGCGATTTTGGATGCACTGAAAGGCAAAGCCAAAGCGCGCGGTCTCTGGAACTTCTGGCTGACCGACAGTGACAAAGGCCACGGCCTGACTACCGTTGAATACGCCTACCTCGCCGAAGAGATGGGCAAAGTGCATCTCGCCGCAGAAGTGTTCAACTGTTCCGCCCCCGACACCGGCAACATGGAGGTGCTCGAACGCTACGGCGCGCAGTGGATGAAAGACCGCTGGCTGACGCGGTTGCTCGACGGTGACATCCGTTCCGCCTACGTGATGACCGAACCCAATGTCGCCTCCTCCGACGCCGCGCAACTGGCGTTCGAAGCCAAGAAGGACGGCGACGATTGGGTCCTGAACGGCGAAAAGTACTGGATTTCCGGCGCAGGCGATCCGCGCTGCGCGCTTTACATCCTCATGGCCTGTTCGGACCCGGACGCATCCAAGCACAGCCGTCACACCATGTTCGTTATGGACGCCGACACGCCGGGGATCGAGGTGCTGCGCCCCATGCATGTGTTTGGACAAGACGACGCCCCGCATGGGCATATGCACCTGAAATTCACCGACGTGCGCATCCCCTCCAAGAACATCGTGCTCGGTGAAGGGCGCGGGTTCGAAGTGGCGCAAGGCCGCCTTGGGCCGGGCCGTATTCACCACTGTATGCGCTCTATCGGTCTGGCCGAAAAAGCCCTGCAACTCATGTGCCAGCGCGGGATGCAACGCGAGGCATTTGGCAAGCCGATCATCGAACTGGGTGCCAACTACGACATCATCGCCAATGCGCGGATGGAGATCGAACAGGCGCGCCTGCTCTGTCTCAAGGCCGCATGGATGATGGACACCCAAGGCACCCGCGCCGCGCAACCGTGGATCAGCCAGATCAAGGTGGTCGCCCCGCTCATGTCGCTGAAAGTCGTGGACGAGGCCATGCAGCTTTACGGAGGCACCGGCATAAGTCAGGACACCCCGCTTTGGCGGATGTGGACACATCTGCGCACCCTGCGCTTTGCCGATGGTCCCGATGCCGTGCATCGTCGTCAGGTGGCCCGCGCCGAACTGCGCAAATACTCCAACGCATGACAGACTTGCTGGATAGAGACGCCATCGCGGCATGGATGGCCGACAATGTGACCGGGTTTCGCGGTCCGCTCAACGCCACCAAGTTTGCCACCGGGCAGTCGAACCCAACCTTCAAATTGATATCCCCATCGGGCGCTTATGTGCTGCGTCGCAAACCGCCCGGCCAGTTGTTGAAATCCGCCCATTCGGTCGACCGCGAATTTCGGGTGCAGCAGGCCTTGGTCGACAGCGATGTTCCCGTCACCCGGATGCACGCGCTGTGCGACGACGATACCGTCACCGGGGCGATGTTCTACGTGATGGATCATGTCGACGGCCGCACCTTCGTCGACCCGCGTGTGCCAGATGTCAGCGCCGCGGACAGGGCCGCGATTTTCGACGACATGAACCGTGTCCTCACCGCGATTCACTCAGTTGATCTGACGGCAACAGGCCTTGCCAATTACGGACCGCAAGGCAGCTATTACCAGCGCCAGATCGACCGCTGGACCAAACAATACCGCGCCAGCGAAACGGAACCGGTTGCAGACATGGACGCCCTGATCGACTGGCTGGGCTCGAATCTGCCCGACGACGATGGCCGCGTGACGCTGGTGCATGGCGATTACCGCATCGACAATCTGCTGTTTGCGCCAGACGCGCCCCGATGCGTCGCCGTATTGGATTGGGAGCTGTCGACGCTGGGCCACCCGTTTGCCGACCTCGCCGCCGTCATCATGCAATGGTCCCTGCCCACGGGCGACTCCGGACGCGGCTTGGCAGGCGTGGACCGCACCGCACTTGGCATCCCCGAAGACCAGGATTTCATCGACAGCTATTGCGCACGCATGGGCCTGCCGGGTATCGACCGGTTCGGCTTCTACCTCGCCTTCAGCTTTTTCCGGATGGCCTCGATCCTGCAAGGCGTCAAACGCCGCGCCTTGGATGGCAATGCGTCAAACCCGGAACGTGCCGCGCAATTGGGCGCGTATGTTCCAACCTTTGCCGCAGGCGGCTTGAAAGCCGCAGCCTCCGCGTAACCAAAAACCGCGTCACGACCCGACGGTCAACGGCTCCGCGCCGCCCATGCAGACCCAGCCGCGCTCTCAAGATACCCAAGCAGCGCATCTTCGGACGCGCGCGCAACGTGCAACCGAAACCGGTCTTCCGCCTGAACACGGTAAAGCATCACCTGAAGCCCAAAAAACCGCCGCAACACGCTTCTGGACGGCGACTCCATCGAAATCTCGGTGCCCCGCTTCACAACATTGAACGCATCGCGCCCCGACAGATCGAACACGCTGTAAAGATCGCTTGCGTCAGAGCGGGCTTGCGATGTCGCGTCGTCCCAGCCGTCCTCTACGGGGTCTCCGTTCACCACCAGAACCCGGTCGCGGCGCAGGCTCAGCGCATAGGTGGTCGCCTCACAGATCTCCGGCCAGCCCACAGTCGGCACATCAATCTGGGTCCGCACACGCGGCCCGGACACCAAAAGCTGCCGGGAAACGCGCACACGCGACACGACAACATCCCCGATCTCGAAGCCATCCCCCAACGTACCGGAAGCAGCCCATTTGTTGCGATCATCCCGCATGCAGCCTGCCCCCGTCCGGATCATAGAAACACGGCGCGCAAAGCGTGGCGGTTCTGCGTTCACCGTCATGCCACACCTCAATCGTCTCGCCGATGCGCGCGGCGCCGCCCTCGATCAATCCCATGGCAACCGGATGGCCAAGAAACGGGCTGAAATAGCTCGACGTGACATACCCAACTGATCGCGGCGACCCGCCAGTGGTAATGGCATGCGCCCCGGTCACCAAAGGCGCGTCCCCTTCAGCCACCGCCAATCCGACCAGCGTCTTGCGACAGGCCTCCTGTGCCGTCTCACTCTGCAAGCTGCGATCCCCGATATAGGCGGCCGTCTTCCTGTCGCGCGGCGCGGACACCCCAAGATCATGCGGCATCGTTTCGCCATCTGTGTCTTTGCCGATGATGATGTAGCCTTTCTCGGCCCGCAGGATCGACATGGCCTCGATCCCGATCGGCGCAGCCCCCACGGCCTGTCCCGCCGCAACCACCGCATCCCAAAGCCGCTCCGCCTGACTGGCGCGGATCGACATCTCGTAACAAAGATCCCCGGAAAAACTCACCCGCGCGATGCGCACCGTATGGCCGTGGAAACGCGCCTCTCGAAAGGTCATATGCGGGAACGCCGCTGCCGACAGATCAACCTCCAGCCCCAGCGCACCCACGAGATCACGCGCTTTTGGCCCGGTGACCGTCACCGTTGCCCAGTGCTGCGTCAGGTCGTGAACAAAGATCCGGTCCGGATCATTCCCATCCTGACGCCACGCCTCAAGATGCGCCCGCACGCCGTCCACATGGCTGGATGAACAGGACACGATAAACCGGTTCTGACCGACGCGACTGACCACACCGTCATCATAGACAATCCCGCCTTCGGTCAGCATGAACCCGTAGCGGATCTGCCCCGGTTTCATTGTGCGGATCGTGTTGTAATAGACAAAATTCAGAAACGCCTCGGCATCCGGCCCCATGACCTCGATCTTGCCCAAAGGCGACCCGTCCAGAATACCCGCCGTTTCGCGCGCCATCTTCGCCTCGGCCTGAATGTGCTGCTTCGGATCGCCGCTTCCGTACCAACCGGGCCGCAGCCACCCGCCATATTCGCACAACGCCGCGTCCGCCGCGCGATGCCGCGCCTCCAGCGGCAGGCGTTTGACCGGATTACGCAACTCTCCTGAGATCCGCCCGTGATAGGTCTCAAGCGGGATCGGCACAAAAGGCGGCCGGAAGGTGGTTGTGCCCACCTCGGGAAGCGCCACATCCTGCACCGCCGCCATTGCGGCCAACCCAGCCATGTTCGACGTCTTTCCCTGATCCGACGCCATGCCCAGCGTCGTGTAGCGTTTCAGATGCTCGACCGAGACATAGTTTTCCCGCGCCGCCATCTCGATATCCTTGAGCGTCACATCATGCTGCAGATCGATCCATTGCCGTGCCGTTGTTCCCAGCTTTGGCACCAGGCGCGTCAGTTTGATCGAACATGACGGACGGGTCGTTGTCTCAGCTGCGCCAACCCCGCGCGCCTCTTCCAACGCCGGCTCAAGATCAAACGTCCCGTTTGCCGCTCCAACGGCGACCATGCCTTTTGGGGCCGCACCCGGCACAAAGGCCTGCCGCTGGTCGCACCAATCCAGCTTGCCTCCCGCATGTCGCCAAAGATGCACCAAGGGCGTGACCCCCCCGGAAACAAGCACCGTATCCACCGGATGCGTCCGCGTTCCGGTGTCGATGGCCTTAAGCGTCTTCACCCCGATCACTCGCGGTGTGTCTGTCACCGGATCAACCGGCACAATCCGCGCACCGGCATCTGTCAGCCGCTGCGTGACGCGATCCGCAAAGGAATGGTTGCTCAGCACCGCGATATCGCGCCCGGCCATAACCCCGTAACGCGCCAGATACTCCGCGGCACCGAACAGCGACATCACACCGGGGCGGTCATTGTTGGCAAAGGTGATCTGCCGATCCAGCGCGCCGCTGGCCAGAATGATCCGATCCGCCCGCATCCGCCAAAGCCGGGGCGCAGTGCCGAACGGGCCTGCTTCTGCAAGACCCACCAACCCGTGATCATAGACCCCAAACGCCGTTGTCCCGCGCAAGAGCCGACCGCCTGCCGCCGTCAGTGCCTGCACCTGTGCCGCGACCCAGCCTTGCGGGTCCATGTCCTCGATCCGGTCGTATTGGTAACCACTGCCGCCCAGTGTCGGATGATCATCGACCAGAACCACCTGTTGCCCGGACTGCGCTGCAGCAACTGCCGCGACCAGCCCCGCCGGTCCTCCGCCCACCACCAGCACGTCACACCGATCATGGATCTGGTCCGACATATACCCATCAAGCACGTCGTGGCTTACGGCCCCCAACCCCGCCATCCGGCGAATGGACGGCTCGAACAGATGCCAGTCGGGCCAGATAAACGTCTTGTAGTAAAACCCCGCCGCCAGCCACCGATGAAACAGGTCCAGACCGCCCTTGATATCGAACTGCGCCGACGGCCAGGCATTGACCGACCGCGCCTGCATCCCGTCTTCCAGCGGCGTTGTGGTTGCCAGACAATTTGGCAGGTCCCGCCCGTCCAGCGACACGGTCATGATCGCGTTGGGTTCATCAACCCACGCACCCCAGACACTGCGCGGGCGGTGGTACTTAAAGCTCCGCCCCATGACGCGCACCCCGTTGGCCAGCAGGGCCGAGGCCAGCGTGTCGCCCGCGAAGCCCTGGTAAGCTGTACCGTCAAACGTGAAAGAGATCGGTTGTGTCCGATCAATCAACCCGCCTGTGGGCATGCGGAACGATGTCATGTCGACTCCTTTCGCAACGCGGTTGTGGCCAGAACCTCCATCGACACGGAATGCCGTTCCATCACAAACACCTCGTCGCAGGTGGTGTGCATCCACACCTCCCGAACCCGGCCCTTCTCATTGCGCTGCGTGTGCAGGTACGCCGCCCAATCCGCATCCGACACCGATTGCGTGGTGTCGGGGCGCACCTTGCCTTGCTCTGCAACAAAGTGGAATTCCCGCTCATCGCGCGGGCCACAGAACGGGCATGTGAAAATCTGCATGCCAAATCCCCTTAATGCGCAATGCCGGACGCGGCGCTTTCATCCACCAAACGCCCGGTCTTGAAACGGCTCAAGTCAAACGGGCGGCTGATGTCGGTATGCTGCCCCGTCGCCAATAAATGCGCGAACAGGTACCCCCCCGCCGGGATAGCCTTGAACCCACCAGTCCCCCAGCCGCAGTTCAGGTAAATCCCGTCCACCCCGGACGGCCCAAGGATCGGAGAGCTGTCCGGCGTCACATCCACGATCCCACCCCAGTGGCGCAGCAGTTTCACCTTTGCCAAAGCAGGCATCATCTCGATCAGGCTCCCGATCACACCCTCCTGCACCGGCATGTTGCCGCGCTGGCCGTAAGACGGCACCCGGTCCAACCCACCACCCAGCACCAAACCGCCCTTGTCGGATTGACTGACATAGGTGCCATAGGCCGGGGCAAGAACCACCGTATCCAGCACCGGCTTGATCGGCTCTGACACAAACGCCTGCAGCGCATAGGAATGGATCGGCAAATCATACCCCGCCAGTTGTCCCAGAACCGACGAATGCCCCGCAACGGCCGCGCCAACAACGCCCGCACGCACCTCACCATGGGAGGTTTGCACCCCGACGCAGCGCCCCGCCTCCATGACAAAGCCCTGCACCTCGCAGTTCTGGATGATATCGACCCCCAGCCGATCCGCCGCCCGCGCATAGCCCCAGGCAACCGCGTCATGCCGCCCGGTCCCGCCACGCGGCTGGTTCACGCCGCCATGGACAGGGAACCGCGCAGTGTCGCTGACATTCAGGATCGGAACGCGTTTGCGGATCTCCTCGCGGGTCAGCAATTCCGCATCAATCCCGTTCAACCGCATCGCGTTGTACTGCCGGGTTGCCATCTCCATGTCATGTTCGGAATGCGCGCAGACCAGCATCCCGCGCTGTGAAAACATGACGTTGTAGTTCAGCTCTTTCGACAATCCCTCGTACAGCCGCACCGACAGATCATAAAGCGCGGCACTCTCCGGGTAGAAGTAATTCGACCGGATCGCCGTTGTGTTGCGCCCGGTATTGCCGCCGCCCAGCCAGCCTTTCTCAAGCACCGCAACGCGCCTTATGCCGTGATTGCGCGCAAGATAATACGCGGTTGCCAGCCCATGCCCACCACCGCCGATGATCACGACGTCATACGCACGTTGCAGCGTGGGCGACCGCCAGGCCTTGCCCCAACCTTTATGCCCGCGCAGCCCCTCACGAAACAGGCGGAAGGCCGAATACTGCGTCATGGTCGGGCCTCCGTCGCCATGGCAAAAACCCGAAACGCCTCAATGGTGTCCTCGGTCGGCTCACGCCCGGTGAACCCGCGCAGAAACCCTTCAAGTCGGCTCATCCGCACCTCCATCGGCTCGCGCAGTTCCACGGCATGATAGCCGATCTGCATAAAATACAGGATGCGCGCCCGAATATCCGCGTCATACGCGTCATAGCCAAACCGTGCGAACATCGCGCTGATGGCCTCCAGCCGCTGCGCATCTGCGGCTTCGATCCGCTGGTTGACCTGCACATCCCGCCGCGCCCAGTCGCGCACGGCAAAATCCAAACCCCGGTCAAACAGCGCCGGATCCACGAAACAACGAAAGAAATTGCAAACCGCTGCATTGATGTCATCTGCCGGCATCTCGCAATGGGTGACAATCGTGCGCGTGTTCCGCGCCTCCCACTCGTCCAGCAACGCCGCCAGCAGATCGGCACGGTTCTTGAAATACCAATAGAAACTGGACCGCGACACACCCATCCGGGTGCTCAGCGACAGGATCTTCAACTCGCCCACGCCCTCCTGCACCAGCACATTGCGGGCAAGGTTCAGCCAATCCTCGCGGGTGACTTTGACATGACCGACAAGCGGATCTTTCTCCGGATCATCCCGGTGCAGAACAGGCGTGCGCGATTGTGCCATCTCAGCTTTCCGGTTGCGCGCCGCCCTCGGCGGTCCGCTTCTCGATAAAGGCCCGCAGCGCCTCAACCCGGTCATCCTCCAGATCCGGCCGTTTGTCTTCGGCCAGAATCGCCTGCCACACCCCGGTCGCCCGCGTTGACGCATCCTGCGCACCGCGCTCAGTCCAGGTTCCGAAATTGGCATAGTCATGCACAATCGGCTCGTAGAATTCCGAATTGTAGCGCTCCATCGTCTGCGGCGCGGCAAAGAAATGCCCGCCCGGATCGACATGCAGCAGCGCGTTGTCAAACCCGATCTCATCCGCCTCGGCCTGCCGTCCGGCACACAGTTCGGCTACCATGTTCAGCACTTCGGCATCCGTGACGAGCTTTTCGTAAGACACCGACAATCCCCCCTCCAGCCACCCGGCGGAATGGATCACCACGGTCGCCCCGGCCATCAGGCACCCCCACAGGCCAAACTGGTTCTCGTTTGCCGCCTGCACATCGTTGCAATTCGACGCCGATCCCGCCGCCGACCGCCACGGCATCCCGATAAACCGCGCCAGCTGACCGGCCGCCAGGGACGCCTGAAAATGCGTCGGCGTGCCAAACGCAGGCGCGCCGGATTTCATGTCTACATTCGACGTAAACGTCCCATAACAGATGGGCGCTCCGGGACGCGTCAACTGGGTGAGCGTGATCGCCGCCAAGGCTTCGGCATGGCTGAGCGTGATCGCACCCGCCACGGTGATCGGGGCCATCGCCCCCATCAACGTAAACGGTGTGACAATCGACAATTGGCCAAAGCGGGCAAAATCAATCAACCCCTGCGCCATCGGCACATCCAACATGCGCGGGCTGTTGGTGTTGATGATCGTATAGCTGTGCGGCTGCGCCACAAAGGCATCGTCAGACAGCCCGCGAAACGCCTGCAGCATCTCGAAATTGTCCACCGTCTGCGGCGTACCCCGCGCAAACATAAACGGAAACTTGTCCGTCAGCGTCAGCTGCGCTTCGGTGGTAAAGTAATGGCGCAGATGGGTGGGCACGTCCTGGGGTTCCACCGATGGCGACATCATCTGAAAGACATCAAAGTGATGCGCGATCTGCGTGTATTCCCGGTAATCCTGCCCGCTGCCCGGACGCCGCCCGCGCACAAGATCGGTCGCATGCGGCGCACCGGCCCCCGGTTGAAACACCAGGCTGCCCAGCTCCAGCACAACATCGCGCCGACGCGCACCGGCCTTGCACAGGATGGATTTCGGCGCGGTCTGCAACGCGGCCTCGACAAGGTCGCGCCCGATAAACACCATCTCGGAGGTCTCATCGACACGCGTCCCGCCCCGCGCGAAAATCGCGCGCGCCTCTGGCAACAGAACCTTCATCCCCAGCTCTTCAAGGATGCGCAACGCGGTGTCGTGCATGTTGGCGATCTGGTCGGTGGAAAACACGTCCATTGGCGGGAACGGGTTCTTCAGGGTGCGATAATCGACCTCGCGCGTTGGCGCTGCATCCGCCTTGGCCGCCCGGCCACGACGACGCCCGCCGCGCGCTGGCGTGGACGACTCAACACCCACGCGCGCACTCCGACCCGGCAGTCCGCATGCCGACCATCAGCCGCGTGCGCCGCAAAACAGTCCGATACCCCGACCTCATGTGGTGCGCTCCCAAGTGGACCAACCAAAACAGACACCCGGTCCCCGACTGGTCTGGACAGTCCTGTCCATTTCCAAAGCTGAGCATGAATGGACACACCTGTCCAGAAAAACCAACGGGACTGACCGGGCAGATCACCTGCACCGGTTCAGAACCATGAGGATTGGAAATTGGTCGGGCTGAGAGGATTCGAACCTCCGACCCCCTGCTCCCGAAGCAGGTGCGCTACCAGGCTGCGCTACAGCCCGACCGTGGGGGCGGAATTACTGCCGCACCGGCTTTTTGACAAGCGTTGTTTTCGACGCAGGCCCCATCACGTGCCATGCGACCCGCAATTCAGTCATCTGTTTCAGGTGGAACTTTGTCTCGAAACCGCCCTGAGGTCATCAATCCGCTCAACCGCAAGGTCGACGGCGTGCCAACCCGCGTCCGGGTACGCAGAACCGGTGTGGTTTTCGACGTGCCAACCTTGCTTTCGCGGAACACGATAAACAGGCCGGACGCGATGATGATCGTTGCACCAACCGCCGTATACAGGTCAGGCCGTTCGTCAAAGAACAGCAACCCGTACACCGTCGCCCACAGGATCTGCGAATACTGCATGGGTGCCACGATGGCCGCTTCTCCGGTTTGATAGGCCGCGATAATGAACCGCGCGGCAATCCACGCCATGACGGAAATCACCGCCAACATGCCCAGATGCTCAATCGGCATCGGCTTGTAGACGAAGGCCAGTGCCGCCCCCATCACCACGAAATTGCCGACCATCGGGTACAGCAGCATCACCACCGTGCGTTCCTCGGCACCGATCTTGCGCACGATGATCGACGCAAACGCCCCACCAAAGGCTGCAAGGATCGCGGCGATGTGTCCGGCGGTCAAATCCGTGGTCCCGGGGCGCAGCACCACCAACACCCCAAGCAACCCGACAATCACCGCCGCCCAGCGCATGATCCGCACCGTTTCCCCCAGAATCGGGATCGACAGGATTGTAATGATCAGCGGCGTCGCAAACAGGATCGCATAGGTCTGCGTCAGTGGCAGATGGGCAAAGGCGTAAAACGCCGACACCCCCGTCACCACGCCCGCAACAGTCCGCACCGCCATCCACCAGGGATGCACCGGCACCAATGTTCCCGGTTTCGCATCACGCATCAGCATGATTGTCGCCAGCGGAAAGCTCAGCAACACGCTGAAGAACACGATCTGGATGGGGGAATACACCGCCCCCAACGTCTTGATAAAAACGTCGTGGGTCGAAAACAGCCCAAAGGCAATCAGGGCCAGCACAGCGCCCTTGGCGTTGGACGACATCGCTGGCCCCCTTTCTGCTTACAAGCTCGCGTCCAGCGCCGCGATGATCGCATCACCCATGTCGGTGGTGGACATCGGTGTGCCGCCCTCGGGCCCCATAAGATCCGCGGTGCGCGCGCCGTCTGCCAGCACGGTCTCAATCGCCGCTTCCAGCCGCGCCGCCTCATCGCCCTGATCGAACGAATAGCGCAGTGCCATTGCAAAGCTCAGGATACAGGCAATCGGGTTCGCCTTGCCCTGCCCGGCAATGTCCGGGGCCGATCCGTGAACCGGTTCGTACAGCGCTTTGGGACGACCGTTCGCCATCGGCGCGCCAAGGCTCGCAGAGGGCAACATACCCAGCGACCCGGTCAGCATCGCCGCCGCGTCCGACAGGATGTCGCCGAACAGGTTGTCCGTCACGATGACGTCAAACTGCTTGGGATAGCGGCACAGCTGCATCGCACCGGCATCGGCATACATGTGGCTCAGCTCGACATCCGGGTAATCTTCGTCATGCACTTTCTGCACAACTTCGCGCCACAGGATGCCCGATTCCATTACGTTGGCCTTCTCCATCGAGCAGACCTTGTTGCCGCGACGCCGCGCCAGTTCAAACGCCGACCGCGCCACGCGGTCAATCTCGCTTTCGGTGTAGCGCTGCGTGTTGATGCCGACGCGTTCGTTGCCCTCTTCAAAGATGCCGCGTGGCTCTCCGAAATAGATGCCCGACGTCAGTTCGCGCACGATCATGATGTCGAGGCCCGCAACAATGTCTTTCTTCAGCGACGAAAAATCCGCCAGCGCGTCAAAGCACTGCGCCGGGCGCAGGTTTGCAAACAGGTCCATTTCCTTGCGCAATCGCAGCAGGCCACGTTCCGGCTTCACGCTGAAATCAAGGTTGTCGTATTTCGGACCACCCACAGCCCCCAGCAGAACCGCATCAACCTCTTGCGCCTTTGCCATCGTGTCATCATGCAGCGGCGTGCCGTGCTTGTCGTACGCGGCACCCCCAACAAGGTCTTCGCTCACGTCGAATTGCAGGTCACGTTTCGCGCCGTACCAATCGATGATCTTGCGCACTTCGGTCATTACCTCGGGGCCAATCCCGTCACCGGGCAAAATCAGAAGCGAAGCGTTGCTCATCGTGGGACTCCTTTGTCATCCAAGTTGCGCTTCGCCTAGACCCGCTTGCTCCGAGGGTCAAGGTGACGGGCGATTCCGAAGCAGGATGTCCACGGTGATCAGGCGGTGTTTTTGATCCGGCACCAGCGGCCAGACCCGCGCCTGCCGCACCGCCATGTTCCTCGATGGCAAAAGATAAGACACCCGCATCGGCCCCGGTCGGTCCCACATCGCCGTGGGGGTCTCGGGTAGCGGGTCCTGAAACGGTCCGTCGCGCAGGAACGTCTCCATCGCGTCCCGGTATCCATCGCCGCGCTGCGGATCAAGGTTGGTATTCGCCATGAACACCAGCGCCCCATCCCGCCGCTCTTCGATGATCTGGCTCCACAACCGCAGCTCATCCAGATTGCGCCGCCCGTTGCGGTCCTCCGGCCCGTCGAACACCGGCGCACCGGCATGCCCGATCAGCAGGTCCAGACGCATCCCGTCCGTGACCTGCACCGGGACAACCCAATGCCCTCCACTGGACAGACGGCGGTCCTCCCAACCCACATCTATCGGCGTCACATGCGTGTCCGCAAAGTCCTTCCAAAGCAGCGCATTGAACGATGCCATCTCATGGTCGACAATCGGAAACCGCGATAGGATTGCCAACGCGCCCTGCCCGGGAAACAGCCCGTACGCGTGCATATCCTCGGGTTCCCCCAAACGCCCGTCCCCATCCAGATCGTGCCACGTTGGAAGGCCGGAATTGGACGGCAATGCCCGAACATGGTGATGCCCATCCCCCACCAGATCCCGCAACGCGGTCAGCGCCAGTGCCTGAGCGTCGTAATCAAATTTCGTCAGGACAACGATATCGGCATCCGCCGTCCGGATCGCGTCGGCCAGCGCAACAAGCGACGCCTGCTCCTTGCGCAGATCGCGCAACAAAAGTCCGGGGCCCTCGCGCGAAAACGGCACATGCCACAGCGCCAACCGCAGCTCACCCGCAAAGGCCGCTCCGGCAAAGATCAGGAAAATACAGACACACCCGATCAGGCGATTTGCAATTCGTCTTCCTGCGCATAGGCGCGGCGACGTTTCTCTTCGATCAGAGCCGCCACCCGGAACAACGCAATGCCCCGCATCATCAATGTCAGTGGCAGAAACGCCCACGCGCACAGAACCCAGATCAGAACCTCTGGCACCGTAAGGATGGTGGGATCGAACGCCCCCATCCACATCCGCAGCAGCGCCGGGATCAGGAATGGCAGCAGAAACCCTAAAGCCAGGTTAATATGTGCATCGCGTTTCAACCGAAACAGAACATCCTTGCCAGAGGTCGGGTCAAACAACGGCAGATTGATCCAGAAATTGAACGCCTTCTTGCGGATGGGCCAGAAAATGAACCGGGCGTGCACCCAGAACAAACACAGCGTGATCAGCGTCACCGCAAAAAGAACGCTCGCCATGCGTGTGACAGCCGCAACATCAAACAGCTGCGGCAGATCGCCAAACGCAATCGACATCAGGTGCACCGGCGAAAACGGAAAATCAAAGGCCACTGCCGCATCATGCGACCACCCCTGCAGCAAGGTCTGCGGCACATGCGCGCCACGCCCGTCCGACGCGGTCAGCAACGAGGCGAACATCACGCAAAAGAACAGCCCCAGGAACCGAAGCCGGTTAAAGGGCGGAGCGTCCCGGAACTCAAGAAAGGTGGGGTATTCGCTGTAATACTCGGCAAAGGTCACAACCGCCGCCACAAGCGCCACAAGCGCCGCCATCTGCGCGGCATCGCTGGACGTGCCCGGCAACACAAGCGACGGAATCGCCACAAGGAACGCCATCAATAGCGCACGGATAGCTGATCCAATGATCCGCTTGACCACTCTGGTTTCCTCTCAACTTGGACGGACGCGATACGATGCCGTGCCCTTGTTCCAAATTTTGTGACCGTCGGATGGGACGGCCTGCCTCATTATTGCCCTATTGTTGCCCAAGTTCGGATTCCCGCTCAACGCCTACTGCGGGTCGGGTCTACGAAATCCCTGTTTTTGCAGAATAACTGGTGCGCGAATACATCAACGACCGATGCCAAATGTGGCAATCGCAGAAGAACCCACAACATGTTGTAAGCTCGCCAAATACGGTCTCACGCACCCTCACCCATCGGGCCATCGCCGTGGGAATGGCGCACGATATGGAACCCTTCGTCGTCGGATGGCGGTACAAAATGCGCCGAAACGTGATGAAACTGTGCATCGCTCACCGTGAAGGGATGCGTCCCCGCCGCGTTGCGGGCGTGTAACCTCTTCAGACAGACCTCGTCAGGAACGTCCAGAACATGCAGCGCATGGGACGCCTGTGTCTGCTCAACAATCCCCCGCATCCAGCGCCGCGCATCCACGGTGTTGGCCTGAAAATCAAGAACGACGGACACACCGGCAGTCAGCAAGTCCGCGATATGCGGCCCGATCATCGGGCGAAACCTTGCCATCGCCCGCATGTAATCCGCAACCGATGCAAGCTGATCCGCATAAAGCCCGTGCAGCCACACGTCTTCTGCGATCACGACCGTACGCGGCTGCGCACCCAATCGCGCCGAAAGCGTCGACTTTCCGCTCGCGATCTTGCCGCACATCATGTGAAGGGTCGGACTGTCCTTTGCCATACCAGCAATCTTGCGAACCACGGGCACGCGCACAACCCGTATCACACAAAAAAAGGCCGCCCCACCGGGACGACCTCTCAAAGTTTACCCTAAGGGATTTAAACCCAGGGACGCGCCTGTTCGGCCTGCGCTTCGAACGTGTCGATGGACTTGGCTTTTTCCATCGTCAAACCGATGTCGTCCAGACCATTCATCAGGCAATGCTTCTTGAAGCTGTCCACCTCGAACGAAAAGCTCTCGCCGTCCGAACTGGTCACAACCTGGTTTTCCAGATCAACCGTCATCCGCGCGTTCGAGCCCTTCTCGGCATCTTTCATCAGCACGTCGACGGCCTCTTGCGGCAGAACAATCGGCAGAATGCCGTTCTTGAAGCAGTTGTTGTAAAAGATGTCGGCAAACGAGGTCGACACAACCGCCCGGATGCCAAAATCTTTCAACGCCCAAGGCGCGTGTTCCCGCGACGATCCACAGCCAAAGTTGTCCCCGGCAACAAGAATCTCTGCCTCACGATATTGCGGCTTGTTCAGCACGAAATCAGGGATCTCGTTGCCGTCATCATCATAGCGCATCTCGTCAAACAGGTTCACGCCCAGACCCGACCGCTTGATCGTTTTCAGGAACTGCTTGGGGATGATCATATCGGTGTCGATATTCACCAACGGCATAGGCGCCGCGATCCCGGTGAGTTTTTCGAACTTTTCCATTACATCATCTCCCGCACGTCGGTCAGTTTCCCGGTCACAGCCGCAGCCGCAGCCATTGCAGGCGACATCAGGTGCGTCCGGCCACCCCGGCCCTGACGGCCTTCGAAGTTCCGGTTGGATGTTGCCGCACAGCGCTCACCCGGCTGCAATTGATCGGGGTTCATTGCAAGGCACATGGAACAGCCTGCAAGACGCCATTCGAACCCGGCGTCCTTGAAGATGTCCGCCAGACCTTCTTCCTCGGCCTGCGCACGAACCAAGCCTGATCCGGGCACAACCATTGCACGCTTCACGGCGATCTTCTTGCCCTTGAGGATTTCCGCAGCCGCGCGCAGGTCTTCAATCCGACCATTGGTACAAGAGCCGATGAACACGGTGTCGATCTCGATATCCGACAGCTTCTGTCCGGGCTTAAGACCCATATAGTCCAAAGACCGCTGTGCCGCGCCAACCTTGCCACCTTCAAAGCTCTCGGCAGCAGGCACCTCGGCTGTGATCGGGAGAACATCCTCGGGTGACGTGCCCCATGTCACAACAGGCGCGATGTCTTCGCCCTTGATGGTCACAACCTTGTCCCAATGCGCATCGTCATCGGAATAGAGCGTCTTCCACCACGCCAAAGCGGCTTCCCACTGTGCCCCTTTCGGCGCGTGCGGGCGGCCCTTCACGTATTCAAACGTCTTTTCATCCGGCGCGATCAGACCCGCGCGCGCGCCACCTTCGATCGCCATGTTGCAGACCGTCATGCGACCTTCCATCGACAGATCGCGGATCGCTTCACCGCAATACTCGATCACGTAACCGGTGCCACCGGCGGTTCCGGTCTCACCGATCACGGACAGGGTGATGTCCTTGGCGGTCACACCGGGGCGCAGCTTGCCGGTGATCTCGACCTTCATATTCTTGGACTTCTTCTGAATCAGCGTCTGCGTCGCCAGAACGTGCTCAACTTCGGATGTGCCGATGCCGTGCGCCAAAGACCCAAACGCGCCATGAGTCGCGGTGTGGCTGTCGCCGCATACAACCGTCATGCCCGGCAGTGTCCAACCCTGTTCGGGGCCGACGATATGCACGATGCCCTGCCGCACATCGGACACCGGGTAATAATGAATGCCAAAGTCCTTTGCGTTCTTGTCCAAAGCCTCAACCTGAACACGGCTGTCTTCGGTCATGGTTGCCGCGTTGGCACGGTCCAGCGTTGTCGGAACATTGTGATCCGGCACCGCGATCGTCTTGTCCGGTGCGCGCACCGACCGGCCCGCCATGCGCAGACCTTCAAAGGCCTGCGGGCTTGTCACTTCGTGAACAAGGTGGCGGTCGATATAAAGCAGGCAGGTGCCATCGTCGGCTTCATGCGCGACATGGGCATCCCAGATTTTATCATAGAGCGTTTTGGGGGACATCTGTCCTCTCCCTTACAGCAAAGCAATGTGAATGTGTTGGTCGGGGTCTCGCGCGGATGCGCGTCAGGATAGTCGCGCCCGCACCGTGTGCGCCGCACCGAAGAATCGTTCACGCAACCGCGCGCGATCATCCATGTCAAAAACCATCGTCATGCACGCTGTCCTACATCATCAGACCGGCCAGTCGCAAGCCTGAGCCACGTGGCGCGGCCGCGCGCCAGATAAAATGTGATCCGGACCACGTCCACACGCGTACCTATCACTGCGAGGGACTTATGCTGACCAAACTTAACATCATCAATCTCGGGCTGATCGCCCTGCTTGCAGGCATTCTTGCGGTCCATACCGCCGGGGCCGACACGTCAGCGTGGCCGGAACCTGTGATCCTGCCGTTCATCAGTTCCTAACCGGTTGCGCCATCGCAACCGCAATGCGACGCTGCACCAAAAGAAGCAGCGGTAGCGCACCATGGAACAAGAGGCCGTCACCACCGAGGCACTGACCGAACTTGCCCTGGGCTCGTTCGCGTGGGTGCAGGCGTTTGTCGACAACCTGTTGCGGCCATGGAACGCCTACCAGCTTGGTATCGCGCTGGGCGTGTTCGTTGCGGCGCATCTGCTTGCCGCTCTGCTCAAGCCACGCATGCACGATTGGATGCGCACCCGCGAGGGCTGGCCGAAATGGCGCATGCGCATCCTCGTCGTGTTGCATCGACGGTTGCGGATGATCCTGTTTGTCCTGCTGATCTGGATCGTCGTTTTCGCGATGCGAGAGATCACCTGGCCCTCACGATCCTATCTGCTGAGCATCATTGCAAACCTGTCGACAGCCTGGCTGTTCATCGTCCTTGCCACGCGACTGATCTCGAACACGCTGATCCGGGGCATCGTGCGCTACGGCGCGTGGATCTGGGTCACGCTGTCGATCACCGGCCTTGCAGACGAGGCGCAATCGCTTCTGGAAAGCGCCGCCTTTGATCTGGGCGAATCGCGGTTTTCGCTGTGGATCATCCTGCAGGCCATCGTGTTTCTTGCCGTCCTTCTGGCCATCGCCCGCCTGATCAGCAGCTCTACCGCCGCCACCATTCGCAAGAACGAAGACATCTCGCCCTCGATGCAGGTTCTGGCGATCAAGTTCCTTCAGGTCACGCTTTACGGGGCCGCGTTCTTTATCGCGCTGCGGATTGTCGGGTTTGACCTGACAGGTCTGGCCGTTCTGTCCGGTGCCATCGGTATCGGCATCGGCTTTGGTTTGCAGAAGGTGGTGTCGAACCTTGTGTCCGGCATCATCATCCTGCTCGACAAGTCGATCAAACCCGGTGACGTGATTTCACTGGGCGACACGTTTGGCTGGATCAACTCTCTGGGCGCGCGCTATGTCAGCGTGGTTACACGCGACGGGCGGGAATACCTTATTCCCAACGAAGACCTGATCACCGGGCAGGTGGTGAACTGGTCGCATTCCAACGAATTTGTCCGCCTCGATATCTATTTCGGCACCGCCTATCAGGACGATCCCCACCAAGTCCGCGAACTGGCAATCGCAGCGGCGAAATCTGTTGACCGGGTGCTCAGCTTCAAACCCCCGGTGTGCCACATTGTCGGATTTGGCGACAGCTCGGTGGACTACATCCTGCGGTTCTGGATCCGCGACCCCACCGGCGGGCTGACCAACATTCGCGGCAATGTCTACCTGGCCCTCTGGGACGCGTTTCAGGAACACGGCATTTCGATCCCGTTCCCGCAGCGCGAGGTCAAAATGCTCGAAGGGTCGGTGCTGGCGACAAATGGTCCTGCCGACTGACGGGACGTTGTGGCTGACTCCGCCCCGACGGTTGCCCATACTGCGCGCAACAGAATTGGGGGACTTCCATGGCAGACGATATTGTAATCCTTGACGGCGCGCGCACCGCGATTGGCACCTTTGGAGGCTCACTTGCCGCCACGCCACCGATTGATCTGGGCGCAACAGCCGCCAAAGCCGCGATGGAGCGGTCGGGCGTCGACGGCGGCCAGATCGGCACCGTCGTCTTTGGCCACGTCATCAACACCGAACCGCGCGACATGTACCTGAGCCGCGTCGCCGCCATGCAGGCGGGCATCCCCGACACCACCCCGGCGATGAACGTGAACCGTCTGTGCGGATCAGGCGCGCAGGCGATTGTGTCGGCGATCCAGTCGCTGATGCTGGGTGACGCGGACTTCGCCTTGGCAGGCGGGGCCGAATCCATGAGCCGCGCGCCCTATATCGTGCCCGACCAGCGCTGGGGCGCCAAGATGGGCGACATTCGCACGCTCGACATGATGCTGGGCGCACTCAACTGCCCGTTTGGCACCGGCCACATGGGTGTCACCGCCGAAAACGTCGCGGCAGAGCATGACATCACCCGCGACATGCAAGACCAGTTTGCAATGACCAGCCAGGACCGCGCCGCCAAGGCCATCGCCGAAGGCCGGTTTGCCAGCCAGATCGTGCCCGTCGACGTGAAAAAGAAACGCGAGACGGTGGCGTTTGACACCGACGAACACCCCAAGGCGACCAGCCTGGAAACACTCGGCGGCCTGCGCACGGTGTTCCAGAAGGACGGCACGGTCACGGCGGGCAACGCATCAGGCATCAACGATGGCGCTGCCGCGATCTGCCTTGCAACGGCAGGGGCTGCGGAAAAAGCCGGTCTCAAACCCCGCGCGCGGGTGCTGGGCTATGCCCACGCAGGTGTCCGACCCGAGGTGATGGGCATCGGCCCGGTGCCAGCGGTCGAGAACCTTCTCAAGCGCACGGGTCTGTCAATCGGTGATTTCGATGTCATCGAAAGCAACGAAGCCTTCGCCGCACAGGCACTTGCGGTCAACAAGGGGCTTGGCCTTGACCCGGCCAAGGTGAACCCGAATGGCGGTGCGATTGCCCTGGGCCACCCGGTGGGCGCAACCGGTGCCATCATCACCGTGAAGGCGTTGTATGAACTGGAACGGATCGGCGGGTCCAAAGCCCTGATCACCATGTGCATCGGCGGTGGGCAGGGCATTGCGCTGGCCATTGAACGGCTTTAATCGCCTAAAAATTAGGCGGTGTAACCCACGGGTAACCGCATAGGTTGTATTTTGAACCCGGCTGACATCGTTCAGCCGGGTTAATTTCTTTTTCACCATGATCCCCGAAAGTCGCAGCGACGAAAACGGAGGTCTGGATGAGTCTCGCCAACAAATTGGCCGAGGAACGGCGCGCGCGGCTTGCTGCGGAACGCCTTTTGGAACTCAAACAGGCCGAGCTTTTCGCCGCCAATCGCAAGCTGGGCAATCACGCCCAACAGCTGAGCGAAGAAATCGTCGAAACCCGCGCCGAAGTGGCGATGGTGCGGGGCGAAAACCAGCGGGTGAAAACCGAACTGGGGGTTGCACACGAAAAGATCCAGATCGCCGAACGCCGCCTGTGGCATTCGATTGAAACCATCCAAGACGGCTTTGCCTTTTTCGACGCCGACAACCGCATGATCGTGGCGAACCGGGCCTATCTGGCGATCTTTGATGGCCTGGAAGAGGTGCGGCCCGGCATCACCTATCCACGGATTCTTCAGCTTCTGACCGAAGAAGGCATCGTCAATATCGGCAACGGCCCCCCTGCCGAATGGCGCGCCCGGATGCAGGACCGGTGGCAGCAGGACGTGCCCGAACCGATGGAGCTTGAGCTGTGGAACGGCCAGCACATCCGCGTGTTTGACCGGCGCGGTCCGTCGGGGGACGTGGTCAGCCTTGGTCTCAACATCACCGAAAGCGTGCTTTACGAACAGCAACTGCGCGAGGCCAGCCGACGGGCCGAGGCCGCGAACCGCGCGAAATCGGCGTTTCTTGCCAATATGAGCCACGAAATCCGCACCCCCATGAACGGCGTGGTGGGGATGGCCGATCTGTTGACCGAGACCGATCTGGACAGCGAACAGCGGCTGTTCGTCGAAACCATCAAGAACTCTGGCGAAGCGCTGTTGGTGATCATCAACGATGTGCTCGACTATTCCAAGATCGACGCCGACAAGCTGGTGCTGCACCCCGAACCCTTCGATCTTGAAAAGACGCTGCACGAGGTGGTGATGCTGTTGCAGCCCACGGCGCGGGGCAAAGGACTGACCCTGCGGATCGACTACGACATTTTCCTGCCCACCCGGTTTGTGGCGGATCCCGGTCGCATCCGGCAGATCATCACCAACCTGATGGGCAATGCGGTGAAATTCACGCTTGAGGGCGAAGTGCTGTTGCGCGTCGTTGGCGTGCCCGGTCCGGACGGCCAAACCACCCTGCACATCACGGTCGAAGACACCGGCATCGGCATTTCGCCCGACAAGGTCGATCACGTGTTCGGAGAGTTCAATCAGGTCGAAGACGACCGAAATCGTCAATTCGAAGGCACCGGGCTTGGCCTTGCCATCACCAAACGCCTGATCGAATTGATGCAGGGCGAGGTCTGGGTTGTTTCCGAAGAAGGCGTCGGCAGTTGCTTTGGCTTTCAGGTGACTCTGCCCATTGACGAAAGTGACACGACCCAACCGCAGTTGTCGCCGGACCTGACGCGGATCCTTGTGGTGGAACCTTCGGATCAGGACAGCGCGACGCGTCTGATCAATCAGGTCAGCGCGATTGGGGCGAAACCGATTGTTTGTACTGATCCCCTGGATCTAACGCCCGACATGCTGCAAGACGTCAGCCTTGCCCTGCTGGCGCTAGAGCCGGGCACCCCGGATTTTGACAACGTCCTGAACCGGTTGCACGGGTGTGCCATCCCACCCCCGATCCTGTGTCTGGCAACAGATCAGAAAGCCGCATCCCGGCACTGTCCGGACGGCACACATGTCATCCAGCGCCCGGTGTCGCGCGCGGCGCTTCTGGAGGCGATCCAGTCCACAGCGGTCGCGCCTCCCCTCCCGACACAGACCGACACACCTGCACTGTCGTCACTTGGCCCGCCCAAAGTGCTGCTGGCCGAGGACAACCGCACCAACCAGATGGTGTTTCGCAAGATGGTCGGGAAACTGGACATCGATCTGCGCACCGCCAAGGACGGGTTCGAAGCGGTTGCGGCGTTTCAGGACGACCGCCCTGATGTGATTTTCATGGATATTTCCATGCCCGGCATGGATGGCAAAGAGGCCACCGCCAAGATCCGGCAGATCGAAGGACCCGGCCCACAGGTGCCGATCATTGCCGTGACCGCGCACGCGATGGAGGGGGACCGGGAACAGATCCTTGCGGCGGGGTTAACCGATTACCTGACCAAACCTCTGCGCAAGGCCGCGTTGATCGAAAAGCTGGAGCTTTATTGCCCGCAGGTTCAACTCGCCTCGTAAGGACGAACGAAGACGGGTTTGTCCGCGTCGGACAGGTCCTCGCGGTAGGCGTATCCGCCAAGGTCGAAATCCAGAATACCCGCCGGATCGGTGAGACGCTTCTGAATCACAAACCTCGCCATCGCGCCGCGGGCTTTCTTGGCAAAGAAGCTGACCATCTTGGGGCCCTTGCCGTCGCCTTTGTCTTCCATAAACGCCGGTGTGATGATCCGCAGGCCCAGCGCCTTGGGTGGCACCGCGCCGAAATATTCCTGGCTGGCGCAGTTTATGAGCGTGTCGGTGCCAAGGTCAGACGCCTCGCGCTTGAGTTCCTTCGCAATCTGGTCACGCCAGTAGTCATAAAGGTTTCCGCCGCGCCGGGTTTTCAGACGGCTGCCCATTTCAAGCCGATACGCCTGAATCCCGTCCAGCGGTTTCAGCACACCGTACAACCCCGACAGGATGCGCAGATGATCCTGCGCCCAGCGCATTTCATCGGCATCCAGCGTGTCGGCCTCAAGCCCCTGATAGGTGTCCCCGGCAAAGGCCAGCGCGGCAGGACGCACATCGTCTTGTGAAGGTGCGTCCTCGAACGCGCGAAAGCGGTCGCGGTTGAGCTTGGCCAGATCATCGCTGAGATCCATCAAAGCCTTGAGATTGCCCAGCGTCAGATTGCGCGAGGTTTTTGCCAGACGGTTGGCATCGTCCTGAAACACCGGGGTGGTCATCTCAACATCACGCTCGGACCAATCGAGACGTTTGGCCGGGGAAATCACGACGAGCATGGCAGCACCTTTGGTTAACGCAGTTCGATCAGGATCTAGTCCGCCGCGCGCAGGACGTCCAGAAACGTCTGGGCAAATCGCTCGGCCCGGCGGTCGCCGATGATGCGGGCGATGCCGTCTTCGTCACGGGGTTTGTTCTGCGCCAGCTTTGCGAGTTGGCCTGCTTCGCAAGACATCGGCTTCAGCGTGCCGCATTCCCCCCGCAAAAGCGCCGCCTGACTGTCGAGCAGCGCATCATAGAGACCACCCGCGCCCTTGCTGGCCAGTTTGCGGCGGGCGGGATGGGTGTCCTGCACCTCTCCGGCGATCACTTCGAGAAACGCGCGGCCGTAGCGTTCAAGTTTCTTGGCACCAACCCCGTTGATGCGCGCCATATCATCCAGCGTTTGCGGGCGTGTTTCAGCCATTTCGATCAGCGTGCGGTCCGGGAAGATGACATAGGCGGGAACTGATTGTTCCTCGGCCAGGTGGCGGCGTTTGGCCTTGAGCGCCGACATCAGCGGCGCGTCTTCGTCGCTGACCAACGTGCGCACCTTGGGGCGGCGTTCGCTGGCGGCGTCTATGCTGTCGCGGCGCAGGGTGATCGACGCCTCACCGCGCAGGATCGGACGGGCGCTTTCCGTCATCACCAACGCGCCGTGCCGTTCGGCGTCGGGGCGCATGAGGTCGTGCCCCATCATCTGGCGGAACACCGCCTGCCATTCCCCGCGTTTGAGGTCTTTACCGACGCCGAATGTGGGCAACTGGTCATGACTGCGGGCAAGCACCTTTTCGGTCTTGGTGCCCAGCAGGATGTCGATCAGGTGGCCGGCACCAAAGCTTTCGCCCGTGCGCAACGCGGCAGACAGCGCTTTACGCACCGCTTCGGTGCCGTCGAACACCTCGGCCGGTTTGTCACACAGATCGCAGGTGCCGCAGGTGATGTCATGTTCGCCGAAATACCCAAGCAAGGTCTTGCGGCGGCATTCGAGCGCTTCGGCCAGACCCAGCAACGCGTTCAGGCGTCCGTGATCCGCATGGCGGCGTTCGGGCGGGGCCAGCCCTTCGTCAATCTGGGACCGGCGCAGGCGGATGTCGTCGGCCCCATAGAGTGTCAGCGTTTCGGCAGGTGCGCCATCGCGCCCGGCGCGGCCGATTTCCTGGTAATACGCCTCGATGGATTTGGGCAGGTCGGCATGCGCGACCCAGCGGATATCGGGTTTGTCGACACCCATGCCAAAGGCCACGGTGGCGACCACGATCAACCCGTCTTCGGTGGCAAACCGCGCTTCCACGTGACGGCGCTGATCGGCTTCCATGCCGCCGTGATAGAAACAGGCGGTGTGGCCTTCGGCGTTGAGCGCCTGAGACAGCGTTTCGGTCTTGGCGCGGGTGCCGCAATAGACGATGCCGGACTGGTCCTTGCGAGCGGCGGCAAATTCAAGGATTTGCTGTCGCGGTTTGTTCTTGGGCGCAAACATCAGGTGAATGTTGGGCCGGTCAAACCCGCGCAGGAAGGTGCGGGGGGATTGACCATCGAACAGGCGATTTACGATTTCTTCCTGGGTTTCTGCATCTGCCGTCGCGGTGAAGGCCGCCAAGGGCACATCCAGCGCGCGGCGCAGTTCGCCGATGCGCAGGTAATCGGGGCGGAAATCGTGGCCCCATTGGCTGACGCAGTGGGCCTCGTCTACGGCGATCAGGGACACGCCTGCCTGGGCCAACATCCGCTGGGTTCCGCCCGAGGCAAGCCGTTCGGGCGCAAGGTACAGCAGTTTTAACGCACCCGAATGCAGCATGTCCCAGACGGCGTCATTTTCTTCGTCCGTGTTGGCCGAGGTCAAAGCACCCGCCGCAACACCCGCTTCACGCAATCCGCGCACCTGATCGCGCATCAGGGCGATCAAGGGGGAAATCACCACGGTCACACCGGACCGCACCAGCGCGGGCAATTGGAAGCACAGCGATTTGCCACCCCCCGTGGGCATGATGGCAAGCACGTTTTCACCCTGCGTCACAGCCTCTACAATCTCGGACTGGCCGGGACGGAAGCTGTCGAATCCAAAGACGTCGCGCAGAATGCTGTCTGCGTCGGACATATCGCGGGGCATGGGTGACCTGTCAGGTTCTTAACTAAATCTGCTCTGAGCCTGACAGTCTCATACTAAGGATAGGTGAACAAGGCATTTTGAAATGACTGAGGCCTCGCATAGACGAGGCCTCAGGACAGTGACACAATCTAGACTGACCAGAGCTTGTCATCGCTCAGCGGCCAGCCTGCCTAGTGATCTAGGTCTTCAAGCCCGATACCGGGTTACAAGTCGTGATATATGTCTGAACCATTAATTTTTCAAGAATATAAGCCTAGCGCCGCCCGCACACCCTCCCTCACAGCTGCCAAGTCCTCTTCACTCACTTTTGGCGCAAAATACTGCCGTCGACCAACTTTAAATCGGTCTAATCGCTCAAGCGACACATTTGCGAGGAGATCACACTTCGCCCAACACGCCACAGCATCGTCTTCAGTTGGATGGTAGTTCTTGGTCAGCTTTACGGCATAAGCCACCTCAAACCGAGGCTCAGTCAGACTGATTGGAACGACGGTTGCCAACCGGATCGGTAAGGAAGCTTGGAAGACACAACAATGACCGGTCGTTTCTTAACAATCTCCGGGGCGATAAAGCCACGGAAGTCGCAAACCAAAACATGACCCGGATGCGGGTGAAACGTAAGCGGCATTAGAAACTGTAGAACCAGCCCGCATTATTCGCCAGGACGATGCGCAGGATATAGACGCCGATCAGCGCAACAAGCGGGGCAAGGTCGATCCCCGACATGGGCGGGATGATCCGGCGCAGGCGCGAATACAGCGGTTCGAGAATGCGGTTCAGCGCATCCCAGATCTGGGCAACGATGGGTTGCCGCAGGTTGAGCACCTGAAAGTTGATCAGCCAGCTCATGATGACATGGGCAATGATGAAGAACCACACGATGTCGAGAAGCAGCATGAGGATCTGAAACAGCGATTGCATCGTGGGTGTTCCTTTGTCTGTCGCAGGCCAAGAGGTAGGGGCATCCGGGCCGAAGAACAAGAGAGAGAGCAGTTGCCGCGAGGTCGCGGTTGACGTGATCGGCGGTGAGGTCAACTGAAGGCGCAACAGGAGTAAACGTATGTACCCGCTGATCCGTATGGCCCACAGCATGTGGACCGCCCGAAAAGCCCCGGACATGGGGTTGCTGGACACCTATGTGTCGCACCATCGCTGCTGGCCGTGGGATATCGACATGTGGATGGAGCTGAACAACGGGCGCACGCTGACGCTGTATGACCTTGGCCGCATCCCTCTGGCGCAAAAGAACGGCTTGCTGGACGTGATCCGCAAAGAGCGCTGGGGATTGACCATGGCGGGCGTTGTCGTGCGGTACAGACGCCGGATCCGGACTTTTGAGAAGATCGAAATGCGCAGTCGGCTGATCTGCTGGGATGCGCGGTTCTTTTATATCGAACAGTCGATGTGGAAAGCCGATGGCGAATGCGCGAACCATGCGGTGTACCGGTCTGCGGTCACTGACCGGAACGGGATCGTCGCGGCGGACCGGGTGGCGGATGCGATGGGGTTTGCCGGTGTCACGTCACCCGAGATGCCCGTTTGGGTGGCGCGTTGGCTTGAGGCCGAAGAGGCGCGTCCGTGGCCCCCGATGCAGGATGCTACCTGAGCGCTTGTTGACTTGCCGGACCCTGGTTTCCTGCCCATAACCCGGTCAGGGGGACGCAGGATGGTGCAACGTGGTCTACGCAAACGGATTTGGGGCTGGTTCTTTTTTGATTGGGCCAGTCAGCCGTATAACACGCTTCTACTGACGTTTATCTTTGGCCCCTACATCAAAGAGCTGATCGGCGATGGAACCACTGCGCAGTCTGCGTGGGGGTTTGGCGTGGGTGCGGCAGGTATCGTGATCGCACTGGCGGCCCCGGTGCTGGGGGCGCTGGCGGATACCGGTGGCAATCGCCAGCGTTGGATCTGGCTGTTTTCGCTGATGTATATCTTGGGGGCTGGTGGGCTGTGGCTTGCCGTGCCCGGTGAATTCAACCTTTTTGTCGTGTTGGTGTTCTTTGCCATTGGCCTGATCGGCATGGAGTTTGCGACCACTTTCACCAATTCGATGTTGCCCGACCTTGGAACACCCGAAGAGATCGGGCGCATTTCCGGCAACGGCTGGGCGTTTGGATATGTGGGCGGATTGATTGCGCTGGCGATCATGTTGCTGTTTTTCGCCGAAAGCGCAGAGACCGGGAGAACACTGATCGGGCGGGACCCGGCATTTGGCCTTGACCCGGACCTGCGCGAAGGCACGCGAGCGGTTGGACCGCTGACCGCGATCTGGTTCGCGGTCTTCATGGTTCCGTTTTTCCTGTTTGTCCGCGATCCGAAAACCCGCAAGGCGCCTGACGGCGCGATCAGGCAAGCGCTGCGGGATCTGCGCGCAACGCTTGTGCGGTTGCCCCGGCAGAGATCGCTGTTCGCCTATCTGGCCTCTGCCATGTTTTACCGCGATGCGCTGAACGGCATGTATGCGTTTGGCGGCATTTATGCGGCAGGTGTTCTGGGGTGGGGGGTGCAGCAAACCGGGACTTTCGGGATCGTGGCGATCATTGCCGGTGCGATTGCGGCGTGGCTGGGGGGAAAGGCCGATGTGCGGTTTGGGCCAAAGCCGGTGATCGTGCTGTGCATCCTGATCCTCACCGCGGTTGGGATTACCATCGTGATGATTTCGCGCGACGCGTTTTTCGGCATTCCGCTGGCCGAAGGGTCTGTGGTGCCTGACATTGCCTTCATGATCATCGGCGCGGTGATTGGCGCGGCCGGGGGTGTGATACAATCGGCCAGCCGCACCATGATGGTGCGACAGGCCAACCCTGACCGCATGACCGAAGCATTTGGGCTTTATGCGCTGTCGGGCAAGGCGACCAGTTTTCTGGCTCCGTTGCTGATCGGGATCACCACCTATGCCACCGGATCACAGCAATTGGGGGTCAGCCCGGTGATAGGGCTTTTCCTGATCGGGTTAGTCTTGCTAGTCTGGGTGAAACCAAACGGGCAGCGGGCGGCAGCATGACACGGTTTTCTCTCTTATTCGGACTGGCATTTCTTTTGACGGCATGTGGCGGGGCCGAGGCTCCGTCCTCGAACAGCTCTGCCGGGGTATCGGCCAATCGCAGCGCGGGTGTGTTGAGCACGCGGCAGGCCAAGCAACTGTTCGGCGGCATGAGCAACGGATCGGCGCAATCGGCCGCCGCCTACGGGGGCTATGCCAAAGGCTGCATGGCCGGTGGTGTGCAATTGGCCGAAACCGGGCCTACATGGCAGGCCATGCGCCTGTCGCGGAACCGCAACTGGGCGCTGCCGGTCACCGTGGATTTTGTGCAGGACCTGTCCCGCATCGCGGCGCGCGAACCGGGCTGGAAGGGGCTTTATGTGGGCGACATGAGCCAGCCGCGCGGCGGGCCGATGCTGACCGGGCATCGCAGTCATCAGATCGGGCTGGATGCGGATATCTGGATGCTGCCTCCGGACCGGCTCAACCTGACACGCAGTGAACGCGAAAACATCTCGTCGATTTCTATGCGCCGGGCCAATGGGGCGTTCACCAACGACAAGTGGACGAAGTCGCATCACAATATCCTGAAAGCGGCGGCAAAAGACCCGCGTGTGTCGCGGATTTTCGTGTTTCCCGGGGCCAAGGTCGCGATGTGCAACGCCGAAAAAGGGGACCGCAGCTATCTGCGCAAGATCCGGCCCTGGTGGGGGCATCACTATCATTTCCATGTCCGTCTGTCCTGCCCGCGCGGGATGCGCGGATGTGTGGACCAGTCCCCGCCGCCACGGGGGGACGGGTGTGCCGATGCGCAGCAATGGGTGAACAATATCCTCAACCCGCCGCCCCCGGACCCGAACGCGCCGAAACCAAAGCCGCGCCGGGAACTGACATTGGGTGATCTGCCTGCGCAGTGCTCTGCTGTGCTGTCGTCCAACTGACCTCCGTGACCGCTGGATACACCATGACACGCACGCCCCAAGCCGCGCGGTTCCTTTCGTCGTTTGAATGGACCAAGGACCGCGAGCATTTCGGCGGGTATTCGGCGATCAAGCTGTCTGACGATGGCAGTAGCTTTGTCGTGATGAGCGACAGGGGGCATCTGATCGAAGGGAGCATTTTTCGGCACAACGACACGATCATCGGGGTGCGGAGCAAGGAAATTACGAAATTCGCCTTTCCGAAAGAGCTGTTCGGCAAGCGACCGAAAACCGACACCGAAGGGATCGCGCGCGATGCGTCCGGGCGGCTTTACGTGTCGTTCGAACATGAGAACAGGATCGCGCGGCAGGAGCATGACGGAACGTGGTCCTTGCTGCCGACCCATCCGGAAATCACGGCCCTGCCCAAGAACAAGGGGCTGGAAGCGCTGGCCATTGGGCCGGATGGCGCGGTGCTGGCCATTCCCGAAGTGTCGGACGGGCTGTTGACGCCGTTCACCGTCTACCGGTTTCGCGAAGGTGCGGGCTGGGACACGGAGTTGCGCATTTCGCGCCATCCGGGGTTCCTTCCGGTTGGGTCGGATTTCGATATCTATGGCCGGTTGTATGTGCTGGAACGTGGATTCGCCGGGTTTGGGTTTTTCAGCCAGGTGCGCAGGTTCGATATGCGGGACGCCGGAGAGATCAGCGGCGAGGTTCTTTTGACCACCCGCGCGCGGGTGCACGACAATCTGGAAGGGCTGTCGGTCTGGATGACACCGGACAAGCAAGTGCGGCTGACCATGGTGTCGGACGACAACTTTCAGCGGTTCCAGAGGACAGAAATCGTGGAATACGCGGTCGGTAACTAACTTGTGCCTGCCAAAATGTCGCGCTATGGGTCGCGCCATTCCCGAATGACGGGAATCAAGTCCCCGCAACCTTGCAAAAACGGGAGCCAAAATGACCCGCGCTCATATTCCTGGCATTCTTGCCATGGCCCTCATCGTGTTGGCCTCAAATATCCTAGTCCAGTTCCTGTTTGGCAATTGGCTGACCTGGGGGGCGTTCACCTATCCGCTTGCCTTTCTGGTGACCGATCTGATGAACCGTCTGTATGGTGCCGGCCCGGCCCGTCAGGTGGTGTTTATCGGCTTTATCGTCGGTGTGTTCTGTTCGCTTGTCGGCACGCAGATCCAAGGAGAATTCGGGCCTCTGGTGACCTTCCGCATTGCCTTGGCGTCGGGTGTGGCGTTTCTGACAGCGCAGCTTCTGGATGTGGCGATCTTTAACCGCATGCGCGAAGGCGCGTGGTGGCGCGCGCCGCTTGCGTCGTCGCTGGTGGGTGCGACGGTGGATACCGCGCTGTTCTTTACCATCGCGTTTTCCGGAACGCTGGTGTTCCTTGAACCCGAAAACGATGTGTCCTGGGCAGGGGACATGCTGCCGATGCTGGGTGCGGGGCCGGTTGCGCCGCTATGGGTGTCGCTGGCGGTTGCCGATTGGATGGTCAAGCTGGCTTTGGCCCTGATCGCACTGGTACCATTTCGACTCATTGTTCTGCGATTTCGCGGAAACTCGGTCCGCACCTGAAAAAATCGCTTGCAGTTATGAAAAACCGTGCCACGCTGAGGGGGCGTTTTGTAACAGCTGAAAGGAGGTGATCCAGTGTCGAGAGAGGTATTGGAGAGAGGTGTCGGAACAGTTCGGGAGGCACACATCTAGGGCAGCCCCTGGGTGATGAACCCCACGAATTGGTGAGGAACCTAACCAGACCCCACCTCCGTTTGTTCTCGAAGGGCCATCGCATCGCGGTGGCCCTTTTTGTGTGTCGCGTTTGGCGCTATGTCCCTTGGGATGATCATTGTCTCGGACACCATCACCATCGAAGACTGGGAGCTGACGGAGCAGTTTATCCGGGCCTCCGGGCCGGGTGGGCAAAACGTCAACAAGGTGTCCACGGCCGTCGAATTGCGGTTCGAGGCCGAGCGGTCTCCGAACCTGCCTGGCCCCGTGAAAGCGCGATTGCGGCGAATTGCCGGGCGGAAATGGACCAAGGACGGCGCGTTGGTGCTTCAGGTTGACGAGACACGGTCGCAGGCGCGCAACCGGGATATCGCGCGGGATCGACTGAAGCAGATGATCGTGGCGGCCCTGAAACCGCCCAAGCGGCGGGTGCCGACCAAACCAACACTTGGATCAAAAAAGCGCCGCCTGAAGGCCAAGAAGGTGCGCGGCGAGGTCAAGGCACTGCGCGGCAAGATCGAACCAGACAGTTAAGGCAGAGATCCGTCACTCTGGATCGCTTAACGCTGTGTGACCGGGTGTTACGGCGTGTCCCGGGTTGGTGCATCCACATCTGCCTCAAGCGCTTGCAAGCCCGGGTTCGGATAGCGGGCAAGCAATTCGGCCACTTTGGCGCGGCAGTCCGCGCCGCACCACCCGTCGGGGAACACGTGGTCCGGAAGGATGGGTGTTCTGAGAAGGATACGCCGCCAGCTGTGCACAAGCAGCACCCGAAGCGCGGCAATGTCCACTGGTTGCAGCATCGGCATCGGGTCGAGTTGGCGCGCAACACCGTCCAGTGCGGTTGCGAAGTCTTGCGACATGAGAACGGTCGGCGTTTCGCAGACCTTGCTGGTCATCCAGCCGGGCACAGGGGTATCGGCCGTCAGCGCGCTTGCGAAGGCCGCCCCGTCCTTGGGTTTGACCGAGGTGATCAACATGTTCGACGAAATCCACGCCCCGGAGTCATCGGTGCCGGGCGCAGGCTTTGCCGGGTTGAACAGGACCAGCCAGGCGCGCTCTGCCCCCTCATCGGCGCTGTAGATGCGCGGCGAGGCCTGCGCGCTTTGGGTGCGGCCCCAGGGCGTGAGGAAGTAGACACTTGTGCGTCCGCTGCGACGGCTGTCGATCCAGCCTTCCTTGCGCAGACGGTGGATCGCCACGCGCACCGCTTCGGGTTTGATGCCGATACGCTCTGTCAACTGGCGCAGCAACGCACCGCTGATCTGTGCGTCCTCTTGCTGGGCCAGATCACCGAACACGGAAACAAGAAAAGACCAGACCCGGGGGGTCTGATCTTGGGTCAACGTGGTGACGATGGTGTCGAAAGACGCACGGTTCATATGCGGTTGGTAATCCGCAAATCGCTGGTTTCCAAGCTTAACGTGCGTAGGCGTTCATCGTCAGGAGTTCGTACTCTGCGACCAGCTCATCCTCCTGATTGGTCAGCGTCGCGTGCCAGCGCACCTCGCCATATTCGTCATTGCGGGGTGTCTTGTGCTTGACCGTCAGGCGCACCTTGAGGCTGTCACCGGCCTCGACCGGTTTCATGAAACGCAGGGAGTCCAGACCCGTGTTGGCCAGAACCGGACCTTCGTTCGGTTCGACAAACAGGCCTGCCGCAAAGCTGAGCAGCAGATAGCCATGGGCGACACGTCCGGGGAAGAACGGGTTCCGTTTGGCTGCGGCGTCATCCATGTGGGCATAAAACGTGTCACCGGTGAAATTGGCGAAATGTTCGATGTCGTCCAGGGTGATCGTGCGCGGATCGGTGTGGATGGTTTCGCCGATCTGGAGCTCGTGGAAGGTGCGGGTGAACGGATGCGCCGGGGCGAGTGTTTCGGTGGCACCGGGCACCCATTTCTGACCGATGGCGGTCAGGATATCGGGGCTGCCCTGAATGGCGGTGCGCTGCATGTAGTGCATGACACCGCGCACACCGCCCATTTCTTCACCGCCGCCTGCGCGGCCCGGTCCGCCATGGACCATGTGGGGCAAAGGTGAGCCGTGCCCGGTGGATTCTTTCATGCTGTCGCGGTTGTTGAAGTAAAGCCGTCCGTGGAACGCCCCGGCCCCAAGCGCCACGTCACGCGCGACCTCTGGGTCATGGGTGATGACAGAGGCCACAAGCGACCCCTCGCCCCGGTTGACCAAGGCAATGGCGTGATCCAGATCGCGGTAGCCCATGATGGTGGACACCGGGCCGAAGGCTTCGGTGTCGTGGATGCGCTCTGCGGCATCCGGGTTGGCACAATGAAACAGCATCGGCGGCAGGAACGCGCCTTTGTCGGCGTCCGCGCCCTGCACGTCGAATTTGTCGGCATCGCCGAACACGCGTTCGGCCTCGGTGCCGATGATCCCGGCCTTTTCCAGCACGTCACGTTTTTGGCTGTTCGACACCAGCGCGCCCATGCGGGTGCCTTCCGCTTGCGGGTCACCGATCACGGTCTTGGCCAGACGCGCACTTAGCGCTTCGATCACCGCGTCAACCTGCGCTTGCGGCGCGATGATGCGGCGGATGGCGGTGCATTTCTGACCGGCCTTGGTGGTCATCTCTCGGTGGGCTTCTTTGACAAACAGGTCGAATTCCGGCGTGCCGGGCACCGCATCGGGGCCAAGGATGGAGGCGTTCAGGCTGTCTTGTTCGGCAACAAAGCGGATCGAGTTGCGCAGGATATGCGGGGCCGAGCGCAGTTTGAACGCGGTTTGAGCCGAGCCCGTGAAGCTCACCACGTCCTGACAGGTCAGCCGGTCGAGCATGTCGCCCAAGCCACCCGAGACGAGCTGCAGGGCACCTGCAGGCAGGATGCCGCTGTCGAGCATGATCTTGACCGCCAGTTCGGTGACGTAACAGGTCGCCGTGGCCGGTTTAACGATGGCAGGCACACCGGCCAGCAGGGTTGGCGCGAGCTTTTCCAGCATCCCCCAGACGGGGAAGTTGAAGGCGTTGATATGGACCGCGACGCCTTGCAATGAGGTGGCGATGTGCTGGCCAAGGAAGGTGCCATTGCGGGACAGGTGTTCGACGTCACCGTCCAGATAGACATGCGCGTCGGGCATTTCGCGGCGGCCCTTGGAGGCAAAGACAAACATCGTGCCGATGCCCCCGTCAATGTCGATCATGTGATCGGATTGCGTGGCGCCGGTGGCAAAAGAAAGATCGTAGAGCGCCTGTTTGTGCTTGCCCAGATGGGACGCCAGCGCCTTGAGCATGCGCGCGCGGTCATGGAACGTCAGCGCGCGCAGGGCCGGACCCCCAGTGTTGCGCGCGTAATCAAGCATCGCCTGCACATCCAGCGCATCATTGCCCGCACGCCCCAAAGGCGCGCCGGTGACGGCGTTTTCAATCATCCGGGCATTGGCATCCGGAGAGACCCATTGACCGGCGGCAAAGCTTTTCACTTCCAGAAGGCTCATGACATTTCCTTTCGTGCGCGGCGCGGACAGCTAGTGTCCAAGGCCGCCCATTTGATTTGGCAGGTAAAGTACAAGGATCGGCAGCGCGACAATCAGCGCGAGGCGGATGATGTCGGCGATCCAGAACGGTGTGACGCCTTTGAAGATCGTGCCGGTGGACACGTTTCCGACGACGCCCTTGAGAATGAACACGTTCAACCCGACGGGCGGTGTGATCAGCGAAATCTCGACGACCACCACAACGACGATGCCGAACCAGATCGGATCAAAGCCCAGCGATGTGACCAGCGGGAAGAAGATCGGCACGGTCAGAAGCAGCATCGACATACTTTCGAACACGCAGCCCAGAACGACATAGACCAGCAGGATCATCATCATCACCATCATGGGTGACACATCGTAGGCGGTGACCAGGTCAATCAGGGCTTCGGGCAGACCTGCGACGTTGACGAAGTTCGAAAAGACCTGTGCGCCGATCAGAACAGCAAAAAGGCTCGCCGATGTCAGCGCCGTTTCTTTCAGAACGTCGATCAATCCCGAGAAATCCAATCCGCCGCGGGACAGCGCGATGATGAATGCGCCCATCGCGCCCATACCTGCCGCCTCGGTGGGGGAGAAGGTCAGGTTGAGCGGTTCGAAGTCGAAGATGCCGTAAAGTCCACCGATGACAAGGAAGAACAAGAGCAGCACCGCCCAGACCGATTTCAACGCAACAATCCGCTGGGGCCACGCGGTGCGTTCGCCTGCGGGGCCGGCCTCGGGCTGACGCCAGACGGTCCAGCGGACGGCACCAAGGTAAAAGAGGATACCCAGGAGGCCCGGAATGATCCCGGCCATGAACAGCTTGCCAATCGAGGTTTCGGTGAGGATTCCGTAGATCACCAGGATCACAGACGGTGGGATCAGAATGCCCAGCGTGCCACCCGCCGCGATGGACGCGGTGGCGAGCCTGTCGGAGTAGTTGAAGCGGCGCATTTCCGGCATCGCGACCTTGGACATGGTCGCGGCGGTGGCCAAAGATGATCCGCAGATCGCAGAGAAACCGCCACAGGCCATCACGGTCGCCATCGCAAGACCGCCGCGCATGTGGCCCAGAAAGGCGTTGGACACGGCGTAAAGTTCGCGTGCCATGCCGCCCTTGTTCACAAACAGGCCCATCAGAATGAAGAGCGGGATCACGGACAATCCGTAATCCTGTGCCGTGTCGGTGATCTGCCGACCGACCATGGACAGCGACGCGCGCAGCCCGCGTTCGTCAAAAAAGCTGCCGCCGCGTTCATAGGCAAAGCCAAGTGTGCCGACGAGCCCCATCGCGAACACGATGGGCATACGCAGCAGCACAAGAACAAGAACGACGCCAAAACCGATCAGTGCAGCGGTCATGTCTTCAACTCCCTCAGAACACTGGGTGCGATCAGGGTCAAAACCCCGGCGATCACCATGGCAATGGCGGCCAGAGTGATGCCCGCCGCGATCAGGTACATGGTCAGAAACTGCGGCAGCCCGAGATATTCGGTAACGTCGCCATAACCGCGTGTGCGTTCGGCCAGTTTCCAGACCTGTGCGACGGGCCAGGACAGCATCCCGCCCGACAGGATCAGAACCACACCGTTTCTGAGCCGCGACAAACGCAGCCGTTCAAAAATGCCATCGGTGAGATCAACCGCGATATGGCCGTCATTGACCGAAATATGCGGCATGACCGAGAACACCATGACGGCCACAAAGATGCGGGTCAGTTCGGTTGCGGCCTCGATTGGCGCATCAAAGCTGGATCGCAGGATCACGTCGCTGAAGGTCATCACCATCAGCACAAACAGGGATGCACAGGCCAGCCAGATCGGAACCTGCACGAGAAAAGGATAGATTTTCTTGATCGTCGGCATCGGGTGCCTCCTTGGCGGGCCGGGGTGCAAGTGGGATCGGGCATCGCAAGACGCCCAATCCTTTGGGTCGATTGGGTTACTCAACACCCAGTTCGCTACGGAACGACGCAAGCGCCGCTGCGGCATCAATGCCTTTTGCGCTGACTTCTTCGATCACGCTGGCCTTGACGTCATTCGCAATCGTCGCGAACGCCGCGATGTCGTCGGCCGAGGCCTGGGTCATCGTGTTGCCTTCGGTGTCCTTGGTCAGCTGGATGCTGAACGCATCCCCGTCGTCCCAGACAGCGCCCGACATGCGGCTGATGGGTTCACCAAATACCTTTTCCTCAAGCGCGGTTTGCAGGTCTTCGGGCAGATCGGCGAACACGTCTTCGTTCATGATGTAAGCGAACGATCCGCGGAAGAAGCCACCGGGGATTTCAAAGTAATGCGGGGCAACCTCGGTCAGGCGGAACCCCTGACGGCTGTCGATGGTCATCATCACGCCGTCGGCGGTGTTGGAGGCCAGTGTTTCGTAGACCTTGGGCGCGGGCACCTGAATGCCCGTGGTGCCAAGGGCCGTTCCAACGTCGCTGGCCACACCACCGGGCATACGAAGTTTCAGACCTTCCATATCGGCAAGGCTGTTTACGGGTGTGTTGGTGTGCAACTGGCCTGCGCCGTGGGTGTGCAGACCAATCACCTTGACGCCGCGATGTTCGTTCAATTCGGCAAGATGGTTTTCGAACAGGTTCCAATAGGCGACCGATGCTGCTTCGGCTGTGGTGTCCACGCCGGGCAGTTCCACCAGTTTGTAGCTGACGAAACGACCGGGCTGGTAGCCGTGGAACACGTATGCGACGTCAACCGCACCATCCAGAACAAGGTCCATCTGCGCAGGGGGTGGGGCGATGCCCATGCGGATTTCGCCGGTTACGCGGCCATCTGTGGCCTCTTCGATCATTTCGATCATCTGCGGCAGCATTTGCGCGTTGATGTTGTGGGTCGGGGGCACCCAGCTTGAGAACACCAGCGTGTATTCGGCTTCGGCATGCGCAGCGACACCTGCGGTGAGTGACAGGGCAGTAAGAGCGCCCAAAAGCGGCTTATTCATGGTTTTCTCCTCGTGAATGGTGGTTTAGCTGTAACGATCCGCGCGCACCCAAGAGCCGGGGCTCTGTGCGTCGAGCGCGTCAAGGGCGGTGCGGATGGCGGGGGCGCCAGCGGTTTGGGCGGCAAACATCGGGCCACCGCGCCAGCGTGGGAAACCGTAGCCATGCAGTTTGACCATATCGACGGCAGCGTCGTTTTCGGCGATGCCTTCCTCGACGATCCGCGCGCCTTCGTTGGCGAGAATGGCCAGAAGTTGCGTTTGGATCTGGTCTTGCGTGTAGGTCTGGCGGGTGATGCCCGCGTCGTCCGAGTAGCGCGTGATCAGGTCGGTGACGACCGGGTCTACCTTGGGCGCGCGGTCGCCTTCAGCATACATGTACCAGCCCTTGCCGGACCGCTGACCCAAACGGCCCAGCGCGCAAAGCTGATCCGAGATGGTGACATAGCGTTCGGCGGCAGGGCGCGTGGCGTCCTGGCGGCGGCGGTTGGCTTCGGCGATTTGCAAGCCACCCATGTCCTGCGCTTCGAACGGGCCCATGGCCATGCCAAAGGCGCGCATGGCGTCGTCGATCTGTTTCGGGGTTGCGCCATCAGCCAGCATGTATTCTGCCGCGCGGCGGTAGGCGGCCAGCATCCGGTTGCCGATAAAGCCATCGCAAATGCCTGACAGAACCGACACCTTGCGCAGCCGTTTGCCCAGCGCGAACGCGGTGGCCAGCGTGTCTTTCGACGTGTCGGGCAGCTTCACGACTTCGAGCAGCTTCATGATATGGGCAGGCGAAAAGAAGTGCAGCCCGACGCAGCGGGATGGATTGTCGATCCCGGCAAAGATATCGCGCGGATCAAGATACGAGGTGTTGGTCGCAAGGATGGCATCCTTGGCCATAACCGCTGCCAGACCCGCAAAAGCGGCTTTCTTGACATCAACGTCTTCGAACACGGCCTCAATGGCGAGGTCCGCATCCTTGGCGACGTCGTATCCCACATCCGCAGTGAACGCCGCGATCTGTGCGTCGTGCTTTGCCTGGTCCATCTTGCCGCGTTTCAGCGCACCGGCGATGAGGCCCTGCACGCGGTCGCGCGCGGCTTTGGCGGCATCCTGATCCCGTTCGATGATGGACACGCGATAGCCTGCACTCAGACAGGCGGCGGCGATCCCCGCGCCCATGAGACCCCCGCCGACAATGGCGATATTGGTGATGTCTTTCGGTGTTGCCCCTGCGATTTCCGCAGGCTGCGCCACAGCGCGTTCGGCAAAAAACGCATGCCGCAAAGCGCGGCTTTCATCCGAGGCGCGCAGCGACAGGTGCAGCGCGCGTTCCTTGGGCTGGCCTTCGGCGAAGGGGCGCGTGGCCCAGTGCAGGGCATCCAGATTGTGCAGAGGCGCGGCCTGACCCCGCGCGCGGTTCTTCAGCGTGATCCGCTTTTCGCTGAACCAGTCGCCATCCAATGGCGGAACGGGACGTTGCGACACAGGTGTGCGGTCTTCCACCGTCAGCGCCTTTGCAGCCGCCTCCAGATCGTCCTCAATTGCGTCGATCGCGCCAAGCTTTAACGCCTGTTGGGCCGTCAGAAGTTTGCCGGAACAGGCCATATCAATCGCAGCCTCCCACCCGAACAGGCGCGGTGCGCGTTGCGTGCCACCGGCACCGGGGATCAGGCCGACATTGACTTCGGGCAGACCAAACTTGGTGCCCGGTTTGGCAATCCGATAGGCGCAGCCCATCGCTATTTCGAGACCACCGCCAAGAACGGTTCCGTGCATCACCGCGACAAACGGCGTTTCGCTGGCTTCAATCGCGTTGACCACATCGGGCAGGTGGGGTTCCTGCGGAGGCGCGTCGAATTCGCTCATGTCGCCACCGGCGATAAAGGTGCGGCCTGCGCATTGCAGGATGGCCAGTCGGGCGCCCTGAACCTTGTGAACCGCGTCAAGCAGACCCTGCCGCACAGCTGTCGACGTCGCGTTCACCGGGGGATTGTTTACCGTCACCCAGGCCAGGTCATCTTCCAAGCGTATATCGACGATGCTCACGACGTTTCCTCCACCAGAATCGTTATGCTTCATTAATTGACCAACCGGTCGGTTTATGCAAGTATGAATTTGTGGAAGCCAGAAAGTGACGCAGAATGACGGATTCGATTCTAGTTCAAACCCATGAAAACTGGACAGAAATTACTCTGAACCGACCAGATCGACTCAACAGCTTCAATGATGAGATGCATCTGGCCCTGCGCGCAGCCCTTGAGTCCGCGCGGGACAACGGCACGCGTGCGGTTCTTCTGACCGGGGCTGGCCGGGGCTTTTGTGCCGGGCAGGATCTGGGCGATCGTGACCCATCAAAGATGACATCGCCCCCCGATCTTGGGGCCACGGTGCGCACCTATTATGCGCCGCTTGTCCGGTTGATCCGATCACTGGAGTTTCCGGTTGTGTGTGCCGTGAACGGCGTCGCTGCCGGGGCTGGCGCGAACCTTGCACTGGCCTGCGATATTGTTGTTGCGGCGCAGAGCGCAAAATTCATCCAATCGTTTTCCAAGGTCGGCCTGATCCCCGACACCGGCGGGAGCTGGCATCTGCCGCGCCTTCTGGGCGAGGCGCGCGCCAAGGGGTTGGCGTTCACTGCCCAGCCCCTGCCCGCGCAGCAGGCCGAAGACTGGGGCCTGATCTGGAAGGCGCTGCCTGACGAAGACCTGATGCATGAGGCGCGCGCCATGACGGAAGGGTTCGCCAATGGGCCAACGCTGGGTCTTGGGCTGAGCAAAGCCGCCATTCAGGCAGCGGCGACCGATACGCTTGACGATCACCTCGATCTTGAGGCCGATTACATGAAAACCTGCGGGGAAAGCGCCGATTATGCCGAAGGCGTGTCTGCCTTTCTCGACAAGCGCGCACCTGCGTTCAAAGGGGCCTGAGCATGACACCACAAGATCGCGCCACACGTTCCGCTGCCGCAATGTGGTCAGACGACGGGGCATCGAAATGGCTGGGAATGACGCTTGTGTCCGTCGACGAGGGCACCGCCGTGATGACGCTCACCGTCGAGAAACACCACTGCAACGGCCATGGCATGTGCCACGGTGGCATCACCTTTTCGCTGGCCGACAGCACCTTTGCCTTTGCCTGCAACAGCCGCAATCAGGCGACGGTCGCGGCAAGCAACCATATCACCTACACCGCGCCTGCCCGTTTGGGGGATACGCTGACCGCGACCGCGCGCGAAGTGTCCCTGACCGGACGCAGCGGGATCTATGACGTGCGCGTCAGCAATCAGAACGATGAAACAATCGCCGAAATGCGCGGCCTGTCACGGTCGATCAAAGGCCACTTGTTCGAAGAATAATCCGAGGGATGGAGGACATCACATGAAAGACCTGAGCCCGGCAAAAGCCGATCTGGACCCCATTGAAATTGCCAGCCGTGACGAAATTCAGGCCCTGCAGCTTGAGCGGATGAAATGGTCGGTGCGGCATGCCTATGACAACGTCCCGATGTACCGCAAACGGTTCGATGAGGCCGGGGTGCATCCCGATGACCTCAAGGACCTGAAAGATCTGGCGAAGTTCCCGTTCACCTACAAGAACGACCTGCGGGACAATTACCCGTTTGGCCTGTCTGCGGTGCCAAAGGAAAAGCTGGTCCGGATTCACGCGTCTTCCGGGACCACGGGCAAACCGACGGTTGTGGTCTACACCAAGAACGACATCGAGGTCTGGGCCGACACGCTGGCGCGCAGTCTGCGCGCGTCGGGTCTGCGGGCAGGCGACATCGTCCACAACGCTTATGGCTACGGTTTGTTTACCGGCGGCCTGGGGGCGCATTACGGCATTGAAAAGCTGGGGGCGACAGTGGTGCCGATGGGCGGCGGTCAGACCGAAAAGCAGGTGGGCCTGATCACCGATTTCGAACCGACCGGCATCTTGGTAACGCCGTCTTACATGCTCAACATCCTGGAAGGTTTCCACAAGGCTGGCATTGATCCGCGCTCATCGTCTTTGCAAGTGGGCGTGTTCGGGGCCGAGCCGTGGACGAACGCGATGCGCAAAGAGGTCGAAGATGCGTTCGACATGCATGCGGTCGACATCTATGGCCTGTCGGAAATCATGGGGCCGGGTGTGGCCAACGAATGTGTCGAAACCAAAGACGGTCTGCATGTCTGGGAAGATCACTACTACCCGGAAATCATCGACCCGGTCACGGGCGAGGTGCTTGAGGACGGTCAGGAAGGCGAACTGGTCTTTACCACGCTGACCAAGGAAGGCATGCCGATGATCCGCTACCGCACCCGCGACCTGACGCGGCTGTTGCCGGGCACCGCGCGGACGATGCGGCGGATGGAAAAGATCACCGGACGGTCAGACGACATGATCATCCTGCGGGGTGTGAACGTGTTCCCAACCCAGGTCGAGGAACAGGTGATGGCCACGGGTGGTCTTGCGCCCTATTTCCAGATCGAGCTTTACAAATCCGGACGCATGGATGCGATGCGGGTCTTTGTCGAAGCGAACCCCGATGCGGCAGACGAATTGTCCAAGACAGCGGCGGCGCGTATGTTGACCAAGCACATCAAGGACATCGTTGGCGTGTCCACCGAAGTTGTGGTCGGCGATCCGGGATCGGTTGCACGCAGCCAGGGCAAAGCCGTCCGCGTGGTGGACAACCGGAACAAGGAGTAATCGTGTCGCGCCCTATCGCAAAAGACCATGACGAAAAACGGACGCATATCCTGAAAATCGCGGCCCGCGTGTTTGCCGATCAAGGCTTCGCGCGGGCGTCGATGTCTCAGGTGGCGAAGGATTGTGGCATCTCCAAAGCCAACATCTACCACTATTACAGCAGCAAGGACGCGCTGCTGTTCGACATTCTGGATACCTACCTGTCTGCGCTGCGGGACCGGATCATCGGTCTTGATCTGGCGGGGCTTGATCCGTCTGATCAACTGGGGCGGATCGTGATTGAAACGCTTCGCGCGTATGAAGGCATGGATCACGAACACAAGATCCAGACCGAAGGCATCCCGTTGCTGCCCGAAGATCAGCAAAGGGTCCTGAAGGCCTATCAGCGTGATTTGGTGATGCAGATGAGCGAGATCGTGAAACAGGTCGCGCCCGAGGTGTTCGCCGACGACCCTAAGAAACTGCGCGCGACGGTGATGTCGGTTTTCGGGATGCTGAACTGGTTTTACATGTGGAACAGCCCGGCGGACCAGACCGCGCGGGATGAATACGCGACACTGGTGACCCGGTTGACATTGACAGGTGTGCGCGGCCTCTGACAGCCGCGCATGTCATTGATTATGCCGGGCGGTCCAGCCCGAGGCTTTTCAGGGAGTCTGTCGCCGCGGCGACCCAGGCATCATGCAGCTCTGCGTTGGTCTTGCTGCGCAGACCCATCGCCTTGAGCGCTTCGCTGCGCGCGGACACACCAGCGCCAAAGCTTTCGCTGACACGCGGCCACCAATAGGCAACGCTTTCGGTCACGGCGTCGGTCTCGCCCTCATTGATCAGCTTTTGCAGACCTTCGATAGCCAGTTCCGTGTGGCGCTGTTCGCGCGGGACAACCTCGCGGATGGCTTCGGCGAAGGGCTGGTATGACGAGGTCAGGAATTCCGACAGCTGCACACCGACGGCCAGCCCCATGAGCATGTTCATCACAACCGCATCGACCCAGCCATCCAGCGGATAGTTGAGGACCGACAGCCGCATGTCATGCGCGTTGCGTGTCGTGCCCGGCGCGGTGTCGCGCGGCAGGCGGTCCGACCACGGATGGTGATTGGCATAGCGATCGGTGTTCGCGCCGAATTCCCCCATCAGTTTCAGCACTTTGTCGGCGTTGTCGGTCTTTTCCAGAACGATCCGCGCGGCAGCGATGCGTTCCTTGATACCGGGACCGGCATTGATCACATCGGCAAAGCCCGCAGCACCCGCCAGTTCGCTGTCCACAAATGTGGCCATGATCTTCATCAGTTCCGCGCGGTAGCGCGTCGGCACATTGGCAGGGTTCGTCAGGCGACCGCCTTGGGCAAGGTAGTCCGTGATATCCATCGTGTCAGTCATGGCTCTTGCTCCTATTGGTCGTAATCCACGACCACACGGTCGGTGACGGGGAAGGACTGACAGGACAGGACATAGCCCTGTGCCACTTCGTAATCCTCAAGTGCATGGTTCGCGACCATCTCGACCTCGCCTTCGAGCACCTTGCACTTGCAGGTCGAGCAGACCCCGGCCTTGCAGGCATAGGGCGCGTCCAGCGCGTTTTCGAGCGCGGCATCGAGGATCGACTGGTCCTTGTCCATCGTGAAGCTGCGCGCCGAGCCGTCCATCGTGATGGTGGCTTCGGTCGATTTGGCGGCAGCCCCGCCAGCCGTTGAGCTGGCCTTGCGTTTCAAGCGACCGGGCTGGGCGCTGGCGAACAGTTCGAACTTGATCTGGTCATCGGTCAACCCGTGGTCCCGCAGCGCCGCCGCGATGCCAAGCATCATTGGTTCAGGCCCGCAGATGAACGAGGTGTCGACGCTGTCGATGTCGATCCAGTGTTCAAAGAGCGCCTTGCACTTGTCCGCATCGACCCGGCCGGTGAACAGGTCAATATCCTGCGCGTCGCTTTCCAGAACGTGGATCACCGTCAGGCGACCCATATAGAGGTTCTTGAGATCCTCCAGATCTTCTCGGAACATGATCGTGTTCACGCCGCGATTGGCATAGACCAGCGTGAAGGTGCTGTGCGGTTCGCGTGTCAGAACGGTTTTCATGATCGACAGCACCGGCGTGATGCCGGACCCGCCCGCAAAGCCGAGATAGTTCTTGGGCTGTTGCGGATTGATGGCTGTGTGAAAGCTGCCCATCGGCTCCATGGCTTCCAGCGTCATACCGGGCTTGAGGTTTTCGTTGGCCCATGTGGAAAACGCGCCGCCATCGACCTTTTTGATCCCGACCTGCAGCACGCCATCGTCCTTGCCGGCACAGATCGAATAGGACCGGCGCACTTCGGTGCCGTCGAACTCCTGGCGGAAGGTCAGGTACTGGCCCTGAATGAAGTCGAAATCGCCGCCGTTAACCGGCTTGAGCGTCACCACGACCGCGTCGCGGATGGTTTTTGTGACGTCAGTGACGGACAATGGATGAAAGCGGGCCATCACATGCTCCTCAGATACATTTGAAATAGTCGAACGGCTCAAGACAGTCGGTACACCGCCATTGCGCCTTGCACGGGGTCGATCCGAACTGGCTGATCCGGGTCACATTGGTGGATTTGCAGCGCGGGCAGCGTTCGGGGCCACCGGCCGCACGAGGCGGGGCGATGCCGTATTCCTCAAGTCGCGCGCGGCCCTTGTCGGACAACCAGTCGGTGGTCCAGGGCGGGCTGATCTGGGTTTTGATCCGTACGTTTTGGATCCCCCGGTCGTACAGCGCGGTTTCGAT
This sequence comes from Marivita sp. S6314, assembly GCF_023015985.1. Classification (GTDB taxonomy): domain Bacteria; phylum Pseudomonadota; class Alphaproteobacteria; order Rhodobacterales; family Rhodobacteraceae; genus Marivita. Next base: position 169,704 of record NZ_JALKAO010000005.1, on the reverse strand, counting down.
ATCCATCGAAATCACGCTGGTCGCCGGACAGCCCGAATAGGTTGGCGTGACCGCCACTTCGAGCGTGTCACCGTCCCATTCAACATCGCGCACGATGCCCAGATCGACAACCGAGATCACCGGGATCTCGGGGTCGGGCACGGCGTCGAGCCAGTCCCAGATCTCTTCCGCCGCTGGTTTCATCTTACCACGTCGCTCCGGGATAGGCGCGCTGGAGCCATTGCATCTGTGTCAACAGGTGGCCCAGATGTTCGGAGTGCTGAAAGCCGGACTTGCCGCCCTTGTGGGTGAACTTGCCATCCGGGATGGTCAGAGTTGCCTCGGCCAACACGCCACCCACATGGGCATCAAACTCGGCGCGCAACGACGCCAGATCGGGGGCGATGCCCGCTTGGGCCATGGCGTCATCCACCGCATCGGCAACAAACATCTCGCCCACGTAGGGCCAGAGCAGGTTCAGCGCGTCTTGCATCCGCTTGTGGCTTTCAGAGGTGCCGTCGCCCAGCCCGATGACCGTGTCCCCGGAACGTTCAACGTGGTACTGCACTTCCTTGACCGACTTGGCGGCAATCGCTGCGATCTGTTCGTTCGACGACGCGGTCAGCGCTTTCAGCATGGCCAGATGCCAGGCATCAAACAGGAACTGGCGCATCATCGTCTGGCCGAAATCGCCGTTGGGCTGTTCCACCAGCAGCACGTTGCGGAAATCCCACACGTCCCGCAGCATCGCCAGATCATCCGCCGTGCGGCCTTTGCCTTCAACGTCACCGGCATAGCCCAGCCACATCTGCGTCTGGCCGATCAGGTCCAGCGCGGTGTTGGCCAGCGCGATGTCTTCTTCCAGCACCGGCGCGTGACCGCACCATTCGCTGACGCGGTGGCCCAACACCAAGGTGTTGTCGCCCATGCGGCACAGGAATTCGAACAGTTGGGTTTGATCAACGGATGCCATTACATCGCTCCAACTTCTTCGGGGATGTCGAAAAACGTGGGGTGGCGGTAGACCTTGCTTTCGGACGGCTCATACAGAGGGCCTTTTTCCGACGGGCTGGACGCCGCGATGTGGCGCGCCTCGACGACCCAGATGCTCACGCCTTCGTTGCGGCGGGTATAGACATCGCGGGCGTTCTTGATCGCCATCTCTTCGTCCGGTGCGTGCAGGCTGCCGACATGGCGGTGACTCATGCCGTGCTGGCCGCGGATGAACACCTCCCACAAAGGCCATTCATGGCGCTTGGGTTTGGTTTGGGTGTCGGGTGTGTCGGGATATGCGGAATTCGGAGAGCTCATTCTGCTGCCACCTTTCGTATGCTGCGTTTCTCGGCATGGGCCAGAAGCCCGTCGCGCACCCACTTGCCATCGTCCCACGCCTTGTTGCGCGCAGCGAGACGTTCGGTGTTGCAGGGGCCGTTGCCTTGGATCACTTCAAAGAACTCGTCCCAGTCCGGCTCTGCAAAGTCATAGCCGCCCTTTTCCTCGTTCCATGTCAGGGTGTCATCCGGAACAGTCAGGCCAAGATATTCGGCCTGCGGCACGGTCTGGTCGACGAACTTCTGACGCAGTTCGTCATTGGTGTTCATCTTGATCTTCCACGCCATCGACTGTGCGGAATGCACGCTGTCTTTGTCGCTTGGGCCAAACATCATCAGCGACGGGTACCAGAAGCGGTTGAGCGCGTTCTGCGCCATCGCTTTTTGTTCCGGCGTCCCTTGCGCCATCTTCATCATGATGTCGTAGCCCTGACGCTGGTGGAAGGATTCCTCTTTGCAGACGCGGATCATCGCCCGCGAATAGGGTCCAAAGGACGTCCGCTGCAGCGGCACCTGGTTCATGATCGCCGCGCCATCGACCAGCCAGCCAACCGCGCCCATGTCGGCCCATGTCAGCGTCGGATAGTTGAAGATCGACGAATACTTCATGCGGCCGTCCAGCAGCATCTCCGTCATCTCGTCACGGCTCACACCGAGGGTTTCCGCGGCACAGTAGAGGTAGAGACCATGACCGGCCTCGTCCTGCACCTTGGCGAGCAGGATCGCCTTGCGTTCGAGCGTGGGCGCGCGGGTGATCCAGTTGCCTTCGGGCAACTGACCCACGATTTCGGAATGCGCGTGCTGACCGATCTGGCGGATCAGGGTCTTGCGATACCCAACCGGCATCCAGTCCTTGGGTTCGATCTTTTCGCCGGCGTCGATACGGGCCTGAAAGGCGGCAAGCTTTTCGGGATCGTCCTGCGTCGCCTCGGATTTGATCATCTGTGCATACATGTCTTTTTCCCTTCGGTTCAGACGCGTTCAATAATGATGGCCGTGCCCTGACCCACACCCACACACATCGTGCACAGCGCATAGCGCCCGCCGGTGCGTTTGAGGTGATATGCCGCCGTCAAAACAAGGCGCGCGCCGGACATGCCAAGCGGGTGACCAAGTGCGATGGCCCCGCCATGTGGATTAACTCTAGGGTCATCGTCCGCCACGCCAAGTTGGCGCAGTGTCGCGAGACCCTGGCTGGCGAACGCTTCGTTCAGTTCGATCACGTCCATCTGGTCAATGGTCAACCCGGTCCGCTCCAGCACTTTCTGGCTGGCAGGCGCGGGGCCGATGCCCATGATGCGCGGGGCGACCCCGGCGGATGACATGGCGACAACGCGCGCCATTGGTGTCAGGCCGTGCGCCTTGGCCGCCGCTTCGGACGCGATCAAAAGCGCCGCTGCGCCATCGTTGACGCCGCTGGCATTGCCTGCGGTGACAGACAGGTCGGGGCCGTTCACGCCCTTGAGTTTGGACAGCTTGGCCGCATCGGTCCCGGGGCGCGGGTGTTCATCGGTGTCGACGACAATCGGATCCCCCTTGCGCTGCGGGACAGAGACCGGGACGATTTCGTCGGCAAAAATGCCTGCATCCTGTGCCGCCGCCCAACGTGCTTGTGACCGGGCCGCAAAGGCATCCTGATCTTCGCGGCTAACATTGAAATCCTCGGCCACGTTGTCGGCGGTCTGGGGCATGGAATCGACGCCGTATTGCGCCTTCATCTTGGGGTTGATGAAGCGCCAGCCAATCGTTGTATCGTACACCGCGTTTGACCGGGTGAAGGCGGATTGTGCCTTGGGCATGACAAACGGCGCGCGGCTCATGCTTTCGACGCCACCGGCGATGGTCAGGTCATAATCGCCCGCCTTGATCCCGCGTGCGGCAAAGCCGACGGCATCCATACCGCTGGCACAGAGACGGTTGACGGTGGTGCCCGGCACATCTTCGGGAAGACCGGCCAGCAAGGCCGCCATACGCGCAACGTTGCGGTTGTCTTCGCCCGCCTGGTTGGCAGAGCCGTAGATCACTTCGTCGACTTTTGCCCAATCCACGTCCGGGTTGCGTTCGACCAGCGCGGCGATCGGCAATGCCGCAAGATCATCGGCCCGGATCGACGACAGCGCGCCACCGTACCGCCCAATCGGAGTCCGCACCCCATCACAAATCAAAGCGTCCAATGCGAATCCTCCTGGAGTTAATCGACCGCATGGTCGGTATATGAAGCGTTAAAGATTCGATCAAGAGAAAAGTTACGAATTTTTCTCGCTTCCCAATTTTGGTAACACATCTCTGCCACCAGTCAGTTTTTGCAAATGCCTGTGTTGCGCTGTAGGTCACCCTTGATCCCATTTTGTATTGATAGGCGATGGTCATGTCCGAGTCCCGTTTTTCAAAACTGCAAACGCCCTGCCTGCTGGTGGATGAGGCGCGGATGATGCGCAATATTGATCGACTGGCACAGCGCGCAGACACGTTGGGCGTGACGTTGCGCCCGCATCTGAAGACCACCAAGAGCGTGGACGCCGCTCGCTATGTGCTGAAAGACGGCACTGGCCCCGCCACCGTGTCAACACTGGCCGAGGCGGAGGTTTTTGCCGACGCGGGGATCAATGACATTCTTTACGGCGTGGGTATCAGCCCCGACAAACTCGACCGCGTGATTGCGCTGCACCGCAAGGGCTGCAGGGTGACTGTCCTGCTGGATTGCGCTGCGCAAGCCGAGGCGGTGGCCAAGGCGTCGCATCAGGCAGATCTTGCGATTCCGGCAATGATCGAGATCGACAGTGACAAACACCGCAGCGGTTTGACGGCCGATGATCCCGAACTGGTTGCCGTTGGTCGGATCCTTCAGGATGGCGGCGCAGAATTGCGCGGTGTCTTATGCCATGCAGGTGGCAGCTATGGGTCGGTGGGCCGCGCAGAACACGAGAAATGCGCCGAACAGGAGCGGCTTGCGGTGGTGAACGCGGCGACAGTGCTGCGGGAAGCCGGGTTGCCCTGCCCCGTTGTCAGCGTCGGATCGACGCCAACCGCCCATGCCGCAACCGACCTGACCGGCGTGACCGAGATGCGGGCCGGTGTGTATGTGTTCTTTGATCTGGTGATGGCGGGGATTGGTGTCTGCGAGGTCGATGATATCGCGCTGAGCGTTTTGACCACCGTGATTGGCCACCAAACGTCGCGCGGCTGGACGATCTGCGATGCGGGCTGGATGGCGATGTCGCGCGATCGCGGCACGGCGGCGCAAGAGGTGGATCAGGGCTACGGCATTGTTTGCGATGCCGCAGGTGCCGTGATCCCCGGATTGATCGTCATTCAGGCCAACCAAGAACATGGCGTGATCGCGCGCCGCCCCGGTTTTGACGGCGACGTGCCGGAGTTTCCCGTGGGCACGCGGCTGCGCATCCTGCCCAATCACGCCTGCGCCACTGCGGCGCAACATCAGCACTACCACGTCATCCCGGCAAAGGCCGACGCGCCCTTGACCCAATGGGCGCGGTTTGCTGGCTGGTAACGACAGTTAACGGAAAGGACCGGATATGGCCCACAAGAGCTATAGTTTCACCCATGCGATTTGCCGCAAACCATCACGCAGCATCGTGGACGGATTGCGCGCCGTGGATACCGGGACGCCGGATCTGGACGTTTTTGCACAACACCACGCGGATTACGTCAGGGCGCTGCGCAGCACGGGCGCAGAGGTCACCGTGCTGGACGCGTTGGAGGCGTTCCCGGATTCGGTTTTCGTAGAGGACGCGGCACTGTGTTTGCAGGAAGGTGCCGTGATCATGCGCCCCGGTGCGCCCAGCCGGTTGGGTGAGGCGGCAGAGATGGCCCCGCATCTGGAGGCGCTTTACGGTGAGGTGCTTCGGATCGAGGGGGATGGGTTCATCGAAGGCGGTGATATTCTGACGACCGAGCGGGAAATCCTGATCGGTCTGTCGGCGCGCACTGATCAAGCGGGTGTCGATGAGTTTGCCAAGCTGGTGGATCGTTGGGGGTACGCCGTGCGGATCGTCGACACACCTGAAGGGGTATTGCACTTCAAGACCGATTGTTCGCTTTTGGATGAAGAGACGGTATTGGCCACCAAACGGCTGGACGCGTCGGGTTGTTTTGACGGGTACAAGGTTCTGCACACCGCCGAGGGTGAGGAGGCCTGCGCCAATACGATCCGCTTCAACAACCTCGTGATCATGCCCGCCGGGTTCCCCCGCACGCGCGACCAACTGGTGGCCGCGGGATACGAGGTGCGCGAGGTTGGCAACAGCGAGGCCGCAAAACTGGATGGCGGCATGTCTTGCTTGTCGCTGCGGTTTTCGCCCAACGCGTAATTGTTTGCCCGCCAGAATGCACAAAGGCCGGTGAGAAAGCAGCCTCACCGGCTTTTTTTTGTGCGTCGATCCGCAGAGCAACATGTGTCAGCGTTCGCGCAATCGCAGTGGAGATGACGCGGTCCGCGCTTAAAAAGCCCTGTCCGCCCCGCCATTTTGGGCACGCAGGTCAGACACCGCCACGATCAAGGCCAGAAGCACGACCAAAGCGATAATGGCAAAGCCCACCGTGACGGCCATGGCCCAGGAGTTCACGTCGACGGTCCAGAACGTAGCGGCGGTGATCACCGCGAAGCCGACGGCGGTGCCGATCCGTTGTCCGGTCTGCAAGATGGCCCCGGAACTGCCCGCATATTCCAACGGCACGGTGGACAGGGTCAGCGTCTGGTTCGTGCTGATCACGAGGCCTTGGGCCAGACCGACAAAACACAGACTTCCGACAAGCCACCACACGCTGAGCAGATGGGCTTCGTGCAGAACCACCACCCAGACGCTGAGCGCCAGACCCACAAGGGTCAGGCACAGGCCGCTTATGATCATCTGCCGACCATACCGGGCGACGCGACGTCCGGCCCATTGGGCGGAATAGGCCCCGATCAACGCCGCAGGCACACCGATCAGCCCGGCCTCCAAAGCGGTCCGGCTGTCGCCCTCTTGCACGTACACGGCCACCAGCACCCAGAGGCTGGGAAGCCCGGCGAAATAGAAGGACATAATCGAAATCCCGTTGGTATAGCTGCGCGCCCTGAAGATCGAGAAATCCACCATCGGGCTGTGCCCGTTTCGTAGATAGCGGCGCTCCCACAAAACCCAGATCATTCCCAGCAGGCCGGCAAGGGGCAACAACAACCACAAAAGCGGTGCGTTGCGGGCTTCGACAAAGGGAAACAGGATCGCCAAAACCGTCAGACCCAGAAGGAACGCCCCCACCGGATCAAGCGACCGCAAACCACTGCCAATCGTCGGAAAGCGTTTGATCAGCGGGCGGGGGAACCATTTGAGCCCCAGAACGATGGCCGCGATCCCTATCGGGACGTTCACCAGAAACGTCAGACGCCAGCCGATGTCAGGACCACCCAGTTCGATCAGAACGCCGCCCAGCACCGGGCCAATGGCGATCGACAGACCGATTGCGGTTCCCAGATACCCAAAGGCGCGCCCGCGCTCTTCGCCCTGAAAGTATTGCTGGATCATCCCGATCCCTTGGGGGTTCAGCAAACCGGACCCAAGCCCCTGAACGAACCGCGCGATATTGAGCGCGTCTGCGTCTGACGCCGTCCCCGCCATCATTGACCCGACGGTGAACACAGACACGCCCGCAATAAACAGCCCGCCGCGCCCCATGATGTCCCCGGCACGACCAGCCGCGACAAGCACCACACCAAAGGACAGGGCATAGCCCGACAGCACCCATTGGATGTCGGATTGCGTTGCCCCCAGACCAAGCCGGATCGACGGTAGCGCGACGTTCACGATGCTGACGCTGATCAGGGTCATGACGATGGCCACCAGCAGGATCACGAGGATACGCCACCGGATCGGATCGCTGCCCGCAGGGTCGTCGGGCCCTTGCCCGTTTGTGTCTGGCGTGTCCATCATGTTGGCGTTCCACTGCATGTGATGCGATCGGGCAGCCCGACGTTTTGTCAGGCTGCCCGTACTGCGCAAACAGGATATTGGGTGGTTATCGCGGCATGTCCATCAGCGTCGGCAACCAAAGCGAGATGGCCGGGATCAGGATCAGGATGACCAAGCGGATCACGTCGGCGATCAGGAAGGGCACAATGCCACGATAGATCGTGCCCAGCGACGAGTTGGGCAGCATGGTGTGCATCACCAGAACGTTGATGCCGATGGGCGGTGTGATCATGCCAATCTCGATCACCATGATCATGATGACGCCCCACCAGATCGGATCATAGCCAAGCTGAAGGATCACCGGGTAGACAAACGGCAGCGTCAGCACCATGGCCGAGATCGTGTCAAAGATCGCGCCCATGATGATGTAGAAAATCATTAGGATCGCGATGATTACCAACGGCGACACTGGCAAGCCCCCCATCCATGTCACCAGCGTTTCGGGCAAGAGCGACAGCGTCATGGAATAGCTGAACACCCCTGCCCCGATAACGATCACATAGATCATCGCGGTTGTCGCGGCGGTGTCGTGCAATGCGGCCCAGAAGGACCGAACCGACAACTCACCGCGAAAAATCGCGATGGCCATGGCCAGCACGGACCCGACCGCAGCGGATTCCGTGACGGTAAAGATGCCGGAATAGATGCCGCCTGCCACGACGAAGGCGAGCAGGAGCACCGTCCACGCACCGCGCAGCGCTTTGAGGCGTCCGGCCCAGTCGGTCTTTTCTCCGGGGCGCCCAGCATCTGGGTGAAGGCGCAGGTACATTTGGATGGCGATGAAGTGCATGAACACCGCAAGGGCCGCCGGGACAATCGCAGCGGTAAAGAGCGTCAGCACGAAGTTTTCGGTCAGAACGCCATAAAGCACAAAGATGATCGACGGGGGCACAAGCATGCCCAATGTGCCGCCAGCCGCGATGCTACCGCCCGCCAGCCGTTCGGAATAGCCGCGCTGGGTCATTTCGGGGTAGGCCACCTTGGTCATGGTGGTCACGGTGGCAATGGACGAGCCACTAACAGCGCCGAACCCGGCGCAGCCGCCGATAGACGCCATCGCTAAGCCGCCGCGCATATGGCCGACAAAGGCAAAGGCCAGTTTGTACACATCCCGCGCCATACCGCCGCCGGACGCGAAGTTGCCCATCAGGATAAACAGCGGGATGAGCGCAAGATCAGTGCTGGAAATGGCGGTTGTCACCTCTGCGCCGATAACGGAGAACGCCGCGTCCCAGTTGCGCAGAAACGCGAAGGTCACGGTGCCTGCAATCGCCATGGACACGCCAATCGGCACGTGCAGGACGATCATGATCAGCAAAGAGGCAAGGCCGATCAGGCCAATGACTTCATTCTCCATGGGAGGCCTCCGCAGAGTTGGGCTGTCGGACCCCAAAGGCCTGAAGCAGAAAGACAAGGACCTGCATCGGGACGCTGATCCAGATGATCGCTGCGGCAAACATCCAGACCGGGGCGGTCGGGAGCCGGAGCACATAGGTGTAATCGTTTGTCGCCGCCTTGCTGAACGCGACATCGGTGACCTGCCAGGCCACAACAGCGAGGAATATCGCTGTCAGAAGGGCCGCGAGCGAATCCAGAACCCGGGAGGCATGACGCCCCAGCCAGCTTCCGAAGAATTCGATCGCGACATGTTTGCGTTGCAACACCCCGGTGGGAAACGTTGCCGCCACCACCAGGATAATGCTGAGACCAAAGAGATCATGGACGAAGATCAGCGGCTTGCTGAACACCCAACGGCTGAACACATCGGCGATGGTCAGGCCGGAGGCAATCAGCAGGAATGCGACACCGACAATGGCAGTGGGCTTGCTGATCGCTTCGGACCACCGCTCTGCGCGCAAGAGTAAGCTCTCGGCCATTCATGATCTCCCTGGTTTCGTGATGCGCCTAAAGCGGCTTATTGCGTGGCCGCAACTTCATCGAGCTTGGCTTGATATGCGTCGATCAGGCCGGGCGCGACCCGCGAGGCCACATCTTCGCGCACGTCTTTTGTCAGTTCAAACAGCTTGGCGAGGTCTTCTGACGACGCATCAACGACGGTGTGTTCGCTGGAGGCCTCCAGTGCTGCGCGGACCGCTACGGCTTGATCGCCGAAGAAGCTGCCCTGACGGCGTGACCATTCGTGACCGGCTTCGTCGATCAGTGCTTTGCCTTCGTCAGACAGGTTTGCGTAGGTGTCGTTGTTCATCGCGATCAGGAACGACAGCGATCCCATCGGGATGTTGAACACATGATTGGTAACTTCGGGAATGCGGAACGTGTCGGCAACAACCCAGTCGGTCAGGGCCGCATCCAGAACACCGCGGCTGATCGCTTCGGCGACTTCGCTGGATTTCACCGGCTGCGGAATGGCATTGAGGCCAAGCAACGTGTCGGTCTGGGTGCCGCCTGCAACGCGCACGCGCTTGGATGCGAGATCGTCAAGCGATGCAATCGCTTCGGTCGAGAAAACAATGGACGGCTCGCCCAGCCACACGGACACGATGTGCAGATCATCGTTCTGACCCAGCTGGCCTTCCTGGTACATTTCCCAAGCGGCTTGCGTGCCTTGCGCAGAGCTTTTGGCGAAACCGGGCAGTTCGAACACGGCGTAGTTCGGATATTCACCGGGGGACCGCCCCGGAACAACCGCAACCATGTCGGCGATGCCGTCTTTGACCAGCTTGCTTTGCTGCGACGGGTCACGGCCCAGCGTGCCACCGGCATAGACCTTGATTTCAAACTCGCCATTGGCCTGTTCGTTGATCCACTCGGTCCATGGAACAAGGTTGTCGGTGATGAAAGGTGAGCTTGCGGGAATGTATGTTGCAAAGCTCAGCTCGACCGGCTCGGCCTGTGCGGTTGTTGCGAGTGCTGCGGCACCCAGCGCCATCGCAGCAATCTTTGTGCTCCAGAATTTACCCATGACTAGTCCTCCAATAGGGTTTCGATGTATCGTGAAAACGGTTCAGTGTGCGGCAGCAACATCGGCAACCTTGCCGGTCGCGCCCTTGATCCTGCGATCCAGAAAATCGAGTAGCAGGGCATTGAAGCCCTCGGCATCTTCGGCCCAGCCGAAATGGCCGACATGCTCCATGCAATGGTATTCGGATCCGGCAATCTTGGCCGCCATCTTTTCCATGACTTTGGGCGGGGCGGCGGCAAGGTCATGCGCGCCCGAGATGCACAAGGTCGGCGCGGTGATTGTCGGTAGCACATCGCGTCCTTCGAACTGGGTGATGGCATAGACGGCGGCACGGAAGGTTTCTTCGCGCATTCCGCTGACGACCTGTACCACGCGGTCGATATCCGCGTTTTCCATGTCCGGGGCGATCATCGCGCCAATCATCTTGGGCGCAAATTCCGGCAGGGTCATTCCCTTGTCGAGAGGGGCCACGCGGGCGTTCACGAACTGCTGCTGCCAGTCGCCGTCGGACTTACCAAATGCGGCGCTGGTGGCGGACAGAACCAGACCGTCGATCAGATCAGGACAGTAGCTGTAGCAGCGCTGCGCGATCATGCCGCCCATGCTGTGCCCAAGCACAATGTTGCGCTCTGTACTCTCGGCACGGATCAGCGCTTCAGCAGCGCGCGCCGCAGTTTCGACGCTGAAATCCGCAGGCAGGGGGCTGACGCCGTAGCCGGGCGCGTCCCAGGCCACAACGCGGTAGCCTGCGTTGGTCAGTGCCTCGATCTGGCGCAGCCAGTATTCCTTGGCGCCAAACGCGCCGTGCAACAGAAAAACAGTGATGTCGCCCGCGCCGCTGACACTGTGATCGGGAAGTCTGACATTGGCCATGTGGGGTCCTTTAATTGAGGGATACGTTGCTGGCTGAAGCCCGCTGGCACGGCGCACTGTCCGGATGACGATACGCGCTTTGACACCGGCACCAATGCGCCGGGACGGGCCAGGGTGAGACAGTTGAACCGCCTGACATCAGAAACGGCCTCCCCACCGCAACAGAATCATAACACTTCAATAGATAGACCATACAATTCTTGTTTTCTACAACTAATTTGCGCAATTCTCGTGCATGTTTTCTTTTATATAGGCCCACGGCCTCGAAGATTTACCTTGACTTTGTGTATTCATATTCTCATTTAATGAAGTGAATTTGACGTCTTCCTGGGATTCCTGCGGCATGAAACCTGTCATCATAGATGCGATCCGGACGCCGCGGGGCCGCGGAACCTCCAAGGGTGGTTCGCTGAGTGAAGTGCGGTCTGCCGACTTGCTGGCCGGTCTGTTCACTGAGATGTCGGAACGCCACCCCAATGTCGAAACTCTTGTCGATGATACGGTGATCGGCTGCGTGACTCAGGTCGGTGATCAGGGATCGAATATCGGCAAGGTGGCATCGCTGCGCGCCAACTGGCCCGCCAGCGTTCCGGGCGCGACGATCAACCGGTTTTGCGCCTCTGGCCTGTCTGCGGTGAATGCAGTTGCCGCACAAGCGCAGGTCCATGACAGCGTTGTCCTTGGCGGCGGCGTTGAGATGATGTCGCGCACCGCGATGTTTGCCGACAATGGCGTGATGTTTGCCGACAAGGCATTTGGACGTTCGATCCAGTCGGTGCATCCTGTGCTTGGGGCCGACCTTGTTGCGTCGCTGCACGGGATCAGCCGCGAGGATTGCGACGCCTATGCAGCGCTGTCGCAGAACCGCGCCGAAGCGGCACGGGCACGCGGCGCGTTCGCCTCGATCATTCCGGTGCGGGATGCGGATGGGACGGTTTTGCTGGATCAGGACGAAACCATCCGAAGCGGAGTGACGGCTGAAAAGCTTGCATCCCTGCCGCCGGTGTTCCGGAAAGTCGGGACACAAGAGGATGTGGACGACCTGCTCAAGGTCTTTCCGGACCTCAAGGAAATCACCCATGTTCATCACGCCGGGAACGCGCCTGCGATGGCGGATGGGGCCGCGTTGGTTCTGCTGGCCGGCGAAGAGTCTGCAAAGCGTCACGGTCTGACACCGCGCGCGCGCATTCTGGCTACGGCTGAAGCCAACGTGGCGATCACCCAAACGGGTGCGGTTGATGCAAGCCGTCGTGCCTTGCAGCGCGCGGGTCTGACGGCGCAGGATATTGAGCTTTGGGAAGTGCGCGACAGCTTTGCTGCCGTGACCCTTCATTATGCGCGGGCCTTTGACCTTGATCTTGATGTGTTCAACGTCAACGGCAGCTCGATTGCGCTGGGGCATCCGATGGGGGCCACCGGCGCGATGCTGGTCGGCACGTTGCTCGATGAAATGGACGCGCGGGATCTGCGCTATGGTCTGGTGGCCATCGCCGGGGCCGCAGGCGTGGCATCGGCCGCAGTGATCGAACGGATCAACAGTTAAGCGCGCGCTGTGACAGCGGCGCATTTCATTCTGTGAGGAGGACACAATGACGGATATTTTTGCACATGGTCACTCGACCCTGAAATACCCGAATGACAACCCGTATCTGAATGGCCCTCACAAGCCCATTGATCTGGAATACACCGCCAAGGGACCGGATCTGGAAGTGATCGGAGACATCCCGAAAGACCTGCAGGGCATGTATGTCCGCAACGGCCACAACCAGATCCACGAACCGATTGGCCGCTATCACCCGTTTGACGGCGACGGCATGTTGCACGCGGTCTGGTTCAACGAAGGCAAGGTCGAGTACCGCAACCGGTTTACCATGACGACCGGTCTGATGGCCGAACGCGCTGCGGGCAAATCGCTTTGGCCGGGCATGATCGAACCGCGCAAGGCGACCCGTCGCGGTTGGGGCAGCATTGGTCACATGAAGGACAACACCGGCACCGACGTGATCGTGCATTCCGGCAAGATCATCGTGGCGATGTCACAGTGTTCGGAACCCTATCGGCTCGACACGCAGACGCTTGAAACGCTGGGTCCGGACGAAAACTGGGCGCGGATACTGGGGGATCGTGGCATCTGTTCGCATTTCAAAGTGGACGAGGTCACCGGCCACATGATGTTCTTCAACTTCTCGGAAAAGCCGCCCTACATGCATTACGGTGTTGTCGATCCGGACAACAACCTTGTGCATTACGTGCCGATTGACCTGCCCGGTCCGCGCTTTCCGCATGACATGGGCATGAGCGAAAACTACTGCGTGTTGCACGACCTGCCGCTGTTCTTTGATCCCGAGCGGTTGAAGAAAGGCCAGCACCGTCTTGGCTTTCATCGCGATGTGCCGTCCCGGTTTGGCGTGATCCCGCGTTTTGGCACAAATGAAGATGTCAAATGGTTCGAGGCCGAGCCCTGCTACATGCTGCACCTGTCCAACACCTATGAGGACGGCGACGAAGTCATCATGGATGGCTGCATCATCGCCGATCCGATCCCGGATATGTCGGACCTGCCCAAGGACGGGTATGAACGCCTGAACCGGATGCTGGACATGCACACGACCAAGGTGACCATGCATCGCTGGCGCTTTAACCTGCGCACGGGCGAGACCAAGGAAGAGCGTCTGGATGACGAAATCACCGAGTTCCCGATGGTCAACGGCATGCACAATGGCCGTGGCTACCGCTACAGCTACAACGCGTTGCCGCAGCCGGGATCGTGGTTGCTGGATGGTCTGAAGAAATACGATCTCAAGACCGGCCAGACGCAAAAATTCATGATGCCGAAAGGCGAATTTGTGAGCGAAGCCCCCTTTGCCCCACGCATCAATTCCAAGGGCGAAGACGACGGCTATGTCGTGACCTTTGTGACCAATGTGAACAGCGGCAAAGGCGAATGCGTGCTGTTCGATGCGGCCAATATCGACAAGGGTCCGATCTGCCGGATCATCATGCCGTATCATATCCCAACCGGGGCGCATGCGTTCTGGGCCGGGGCGCATATGCTCTATGAAAACGGCGTGAGCCTCGCCAGCTAAGCCGGACCCAACATGCCCCGTCTGCTGTTACAAAGCGGCGGGGTGATTATGATCGGGCTAAAGGATCAAGGAACACAACATCGGCCCGGTGTAGCCGGTCGCCACAGGCGCTGCAGCGGAAATGCGGTTTGTAATTGTGCCCGCAGTCGCGGTGTTGGAACACCAGCGGCACACCATCGGCATCGCCGCGCCACCGGTCCCCCCATTTGGCCAGCATCGAAATGTACGGGAACAGGTCCAGCCCCTTGCGGGTCAGGTGAAAGGCCTCGTAGCTGTCGCTTTCCTTGGTGGTGCGCCGTGTCAGCACATCCATGGCGATCAGCTCTTTCAGCCGCATCGACAGCACCAGCGGTGGAATGCGCAGATAGGTCACCAGATCATTGAACCGTCGCCCGCCGCGAAAGGCGGTGGCGACAATGGCCGGGGCCCAGAGATCGCCAAAGAGGGTCAGCGCCTCGGGTGATCCGAACGCGTCATCCCCATGACGAATGGCGGAATTGGCGCGACGCCGCGAATGCGGAACGATCCGGGGTTCCAGACCCGCACCCGGCCCGTCTTCGGCATAGGTGTTGTAAAACGTCAAAGGGTTGGCACAGATATCGCAGCTCAGGATCAGATCGCAGTCGGACCCGCAGGTTTTGTGATGAAACCAGGATGCGTGGTGGCCTTCCTCGCCATACCAGTGACGCGACCACCGCACCATCGCGGCCAGAGGTTCCCAAAGCTCAAGCCCGGCTTCGTCGAGGAAATACTCCATCCGCTTGCCGCCGCTTTGGGTCGGGCGTTTGTAGAGGATGCGGTTCTCGACCAGCCGTTCCAACCGGCTGGCCAGTACGGCCTTGGGGATGCCAAGATCATTCTGCCAATCGGAAAACCGGTGTGTTCCGGCAAACGCCGCGCGCAGGATCAGAATGGTCCAGGTGTCGCCAACAATGGCAAGGGCCCGCACAACGGAATATCTGGCGACCATCGCGTCGGTCTCGGCCATATCTTCTGATGTTTCGGCCATAAGGCCCCCTTGTTGCGCGTGCCATCGGTCTTACGAGGGGCACAGAGCCTTGTAAATGTGCGCAGTCGGCGCGCCCCTTCACGCCACCGGATCGTCCGCCGTCAGGTCGAGCATCCAGAGTGCCAGCATCACGCGTTGTTCGTCGGAAACGGCAACCGCCTTGCGCGTGGTGTTGTCGATCAGCACCTGTGTGCACCGCGCCTGCGCGATCAACTTGTCCTGAAGCAAGATCTGCTGATGGATCTGAATGCTGCTGCGCCCGATGCGACCAATGCCCAAACGAACATCTGCGGTGCCGGGCCAGTGCATTTCACGCAGGAAATCAATGGTCTGGGTCGCCAGCACGGCAGATTGTCCCTCTGCCTCCCGAAAGCCGCCGGGTTGGTCCTGAAACGCGATGCGGTTCTGTTCCAGCAAGGTGGCGTATACGGAATTGTTGATATGTCCCAGCGGGTCCATGTCCCGAAACCGCAAGGGTTCCTGCGTGGCGAAAGGCAAATGCCCGATGGGCGCAGCGCTGGCCATGGATCAGGCCTCGGCCGGGGCGATGCTGTCGATCACCTGCGCGCGCACCGCCTTGAGATCGGTCTTGCCGCTGGGCATCGTGGGCAGCTTGTCGAGCACCAAGAAGTATTCGGGAAGCTTGAAAATCGCCACCTTGCGGTCGTCCTTAAGGTGCTTCGCCAGATCGGCAAGCGTCAGGCTTGTACCGGGGCGCAAGACAACCGCGATGCCAACCTTTTCGCCCAGTCGTGCATCGGGCACCGACACCGCAACAGCATCCAGCACCGCGGGATGGGTCATTGTCAGGTTCTGAATCTCTTCGGCGGAAATATTGAGCCCGCCGCGCACGATGATGTTTTTCAGACGCCCCGCAAATGTCAGATACCGGCCCGCATCCCCGTTGATCTTGAACAGATCGCCGGTGCGGAACCAGCCATCCGCATCGAAAGAGTCGCGCGTCAGGTCAGGATCGTCCCAGTAACCATCCATGATCCCCGGTCCCTTGAGGCGCAATTCGCCGATCACGCCAACCTCGGTGATCTCTGTCCCGCTTGCCGGGTCAACGATCCGCGTGCGGGTGCCGGTGAGCGATCTCAGGCGGGACGACGGCGGTCCATCCGGGTGGCGCATGAAACAATCCGCGCGCGCCTCTTCGTCGGGAATGTCCTTGTCGGACGAAATCAGCATCGCGCCTTCGGTAGATCCATAGACGTTCACCAGCGAAATGCCGAAGCGTTCACGGAATTCCGTGAACAGGCGCGGGTTCAGTTGCGCGGACCCCGACGTGATGTAGTTCAACCCGTCCAGATCAAGCGGGTCACCGGTTTCGATGCGTTGCAGGATCATGTTCAGGATCGCAGGCGGACAGCTTGTCACGCAGGGGCGCTCCTCCTTGATCTGGCGCAGGAAGACGTCGATGTCGAACGGCTGGTGCAACACCATACGCGCGGCCGAAAAAAGCCAGGACGCCAGCCCATTGGCCAGCGACCCCACCGTGTTCAGCATGCGAGGCGACAGAAAGCAGCCTCCTTTGGGCAGGTCAGCGACGTCGCTTAGGAAACTGGCCGAGATCAGCGTCTGCCCGTGGGTCCGGGCAATCGCCTTGGGGCGCGCGGACGTGCCCGACGTGAAGACAAGGAACGCGGGGTCATCGGGCGCGATGGCGGCCTCGGATCTGGCAGCGTTCAGTTGCGCCTGCTCTGCCGCAGTCAATGGTCCGTCATCTTCAAGAGATGTGACGCCATCGGGCAGGGTTTCGCCAAAGCCAAACACGACGGGCGCGGGCGCGGTCTTCTGCGCAACCTGTGCCAGCTTCGCGGCGTTGGCGTGTTTGCCAAGCCGCTCATGACCGACCATCGCTTTCGGCGACAACCGCTTCACAAGGCCTTCGACCTCGTTCTCGCGGTACTGAACAGGGATCGACGCGACAATGATCCCCAGCTCAAGACAGGCCATCTGGACAATCAGCGTTTCATGCAGGGTTGGCGCGGCCAGCACGACGACATCTGCCTTTTTCAGTCCCGCGCGCAGGAACTTCAGCGCGGTTTGATCAACACGTGTGCCAAACGCGCCCCACGTCAGCCGTCGGGCCGGGCCATTTGCGATGCGGTCGCGGTCAAGCGGATCGACCAGACAAGTCCAGTCGGCCACGTCGCGCCGGTTGCGCGCCAATAGGTCATTGAGAGTCCGGATCTCGATTTCGTCGCCCAAGGTGCCCACCTTTCCTGCCGATCATTGATTCGCCATTTGTAATTCATTTAATAGACTGTATCAATTGCTGTTTCGGGCGGCATGTGGGGTGCTTGGCACCGGTCGATGGAATGTCGCTTTCTGCCAACTAGGGGGCAGATGAAACGATATATGTGGCTATTTCTTCGAGTATCTTCAAAATACCGGTCATTACCCAACACTAGCCGTTCCGCCAAGACGGCCCAAACAGCCAAATCAAACACTTGTAAATTGGTTCGTTTTATGTATCGTATAGCGGAAACAGCTCTCTGCGCTTAATCCCTGTGGCCCGGATCGCGGGCAGCAGGGTATGTCGCTTTGACCAATCGTGTTCTTGGGGAAAACAAACAATGATTTACGCCTTTGCCTTATGGATCGTGTTTATCGCAATCTGGCGTCTTGTCATGCCTGATGAGGCCCGCGGCCGTAATTGGAACTATGCCCATATGGCCGTTCCGGGGATTGCCCTGGCCCTCTACGCGATTGCACCTGCGGGCCTTGCCGATCCTATCGGTATCTGGCTTTGGGGGGGGGTGTTGCGATGTTCGTTCTTGCCTCTGCCGGGTGGAGCATTGGCATGGCGCTGCGCAACCATTCGATCATGGACGTGGTCTATCCCTGCATCAGCTTTGGCATCGCGGTGACGACGGTGCTGCTGGCCTAGGACGCGATCACCCTGCGGCTTGCGGTGGTGCTTGGGTTGATGGCGATCTGGATGGTGCGGATGCTGCAACACGCGTTCGGAACCAATTTTGACACCGAACAGCAACCCTACGCCACCCATCGCAAACGGTTCGGGGCGCGCTGGCCGGTCTGGAGTTTCTTTGCCGTTTACATGTTGCAGGGCATCCTGATCTGGATCTGGGTCATGCCCTTTTCGTTTGCCGCAAGCGCCGATGTTATTGGGTTGCAGATCACCGACTGGATCGGCATCGCCGTTTGGCTTGTCGGGTTCTTCTTCCTTGTTGTTGGGGATTCCCAGATGAACGCGTTTAAGGCGGACCCGGCCAACAAAGGCGGGATCATGGATCGCGGATTGTGGTCGATGACACGCCATCCCAACTACTTTGGCGAGTCGCTGGTTTACTTTGGCTACTTCATGTTTGCCTTGGCGCATCCGTGGGGCTGGGTCAGCATCGTCGCCCTGCTTTACAAGACGTGGTTCATGGGGTGGGGGTCGGCGACACCGGGCAATGAACGCCACATGCGCAAGACCCGTGGTGCGGCCTGGGATGACTATGCGGCCCGCGTGCCGATGTTCTTTCCCGGCCTGCCGCGTCGCTAATAGAACGCAATACTTCCGCTTGCTGCGGAATTGAAACCGAAGAGGGTGGCGTCCAGCGCCTCCCGCGACTGACGACACTGACCAAGGACCTCGTGCCATGACCTACCGTGCCCCGCTTCATGACATGCAATTCGTTCTGGAAGACCTGTGCGATCTGTCCGCGATTGCGCAACTGCCCGGTTTGGAAGATGCGACGCCAGATATGGCCAAGGCCATTCTGGAAGAGGCTGGACGCTTTGCAAGAGAGGTGCTGGCCCCGATGAACCAGACGGGTGACCAGATCGGTACGCATATCGCGGAGGGTCAGGTCACAACCCCGCCGGATTGGAAAAGCGCCTATGACAAGGTGGTCGAGGCGGGCTGGAACAGCCCCACCGCCGATCCCGAACATGGTGGTATGGGGCTTCCGCATGTGGTGAATGCCTGCATCCAAGAGATGTTTCACGGCGCAAACATGTCCTTTCAGCTGTGTTCGATGCTGACACAGGGCGCAATTGAGGCGATCCAGGGCTACGCGTCGGACGATCTGAAACAGACATACCTGCCCAAATTGGTAACCGGGGAATGGACCGGCAGCATGAACCTGACGGAACCGCAGGCCGGATCAAATCTGGCCGCTGTCCGGACAAAGGCTGTCCCGAACGGGGACCATCACCTGATTTCAGGGCAGAAAATTTACATCACCTATGGCGATCACGATCTGACGGACAACATCGTACATCTTGTGCTCGCACGGCAGCCCGACGCGCCGGACGGCGTCAAAGGTATTTCCTTATTTGTCGTGCCCAAGGTTCTGGTGAACGCCGATGGGTCTCTTGGCGCATCAAACGACGTGCGGTGCGTGTCGATTGAACACAAGCTCGGTATCCACACCTGCCCGACCTGCACACTTGCGTTCGGCGATCAGGGCGGCGCGGTTGGCTATATGGTTGGAGAGGCCAATCGCGGTCTCGAATACATGTTTGCCATGATGAACAATGCCCGGCTCAGCGTCGGCATTCAGGGGGTTGGGGTTGCCGAACATGCGACCCAACACGCAACCGCCTATGCGTTTGACCGCAAACAGGGCGCAACAGCGACCAAGGGCGTCGACACAATTGTCGGACATGCAGATGTGCGCCGCATGCTGGCCGTGATGCGCGCGCGGACCGATGCGGCCCGCGGGTTGACCTGTCGCGCGGCGGCATCTCTCGATTTTGCCGCCCGCGCAACTGACCCGGACCTGCGCGCCCGTCACCAGCGCCGGGTTGATCTGCTCATCCCCGTGGTCAAGGCGTGGTCGACCGAGGCGTCTATCGACACCGCATCGCTTGGCATTCAGGTGCATGGCGGCATGGGGTATGTCGAGGAAACAGGTGCCGCCCAACATCTGCGCGACGCGCGGATTACCACGATCTACGAAGGCACAACCGGCATCCAGTCACTGGATCTGGTGGGCCGCAAATTGCTCCGCGACAAGGGGCGCGCGGCGCAAGAGCTGATTGCAGACATGCGGACATCCGCCGATGCGCAGACGGGCCCATGGGCCGGCATCGTGACCGAAGCCGCCGATCTGGTGCAATCCGCGCTGGACTGGGCCTTGGCGCAGGACACACACAAGGCGCTGTCGGCGGCCACCAACATTCAGGAAACCTTCGGGCTTTGCCTTGGCGCCTGGGTCATGGGTGACGCCGTGCGGGCCGCGCAATTCCGGATCGACGCCACAGGTGCGACGCCGTACCTTTCGTCAAAACTGGCTCTGGCGCAGGTTTATGCCACGCATCTTTTCCCAAAAGCGCGTGCGTGCCTGAGTGCGGTCACGGATGGGGCAGACGATATTCTGAGCCTGCCCCCGGAGGCATTGCGCACCAATAGCGTGGTGTAACGGCCCCCGCTTCGGAGGCTGTCTCAGAAGCGGTCAAGCAGACGTTCGAGGTACTCAAGCTCTTCTTCCGGGCGTTCCCCCTCGCCCGAGCGGCGACGGATTTCGTCCAGAAGTTCGCGCGCACGGCGATACACGTCTTCGCCCTGAAGCAGGTTTTCGTCCGACCCGATCTGCCCGTTCGACCCGACATTCCGCCCAAGCGGGTCACGTTGCTGGCCGGGATCGGCACCGTCTGCCATCCCCTGTTGCCCCTGACCTTGCTGTTGTTGCTGGGCCATGGCCTCGCCAAGGTTGCGCATGCCTTCGCGCAGCGCTTCCATGGCTTCGGATTGATTGTCGATGGCCCCGGCCAAATCGTTTTCCCGCAACGCCTCCTCGGCCCCTTCCATCGCCCCTTCGGCCCGATCAAGCGCGTCGCGCGCGGCATCGCCGGCTTCGGTTCCGGCACCGGGCAGGCTCTGTGATTGGCGATTGAGTTCCTGCCGCAGCGCGCGTTGGCGATCAGCAAGGCTTTCCTGCAAAGTTTGGCCCTGACCGTTCTCACCTTGGCCCTGACCCGGCTGTTGGCCCGGCTGCTGGCCCGGCTGCTGGCCGTTTTGACCCTGCTGACCCTGACCCTGCTGGCCCTGTTGTTGACCTTGTTCGCCTTGCTGTCCCGGTTGTTGCTGGCCTTGCTGTTGCCCCTGCCCCGGGTTGAACTGATCCTGCAAGTCGCGGAATGCCTGATCAGACAGGCCCTGCTGTTCGCGCAGCGTTTCCGCCAGACCTTCCATGGCCTGTTCACCCGGCGATTGGCCTTGCTGGCCCTGACCTTGTGTGACCTGCATATTCTCCATCAGCTGACGCAACTGCTCCAGCGCTTCCTGCGCCTCTGCCATGCGCCCTTCTTCCATGAGCTGCTGAATACGATCCATCATCTCTTGAAGATCGTTCTGGCTCATTTCCATGCTGTTCTGGTTCTGCGTCATCTCCTGATCAGGATTGTTCTGCTGGTCCTGCTGCGCCTGCCGCGACAATTGACGCAAATAATCATCCGTCGCCTCGCGCAGTTCCTGCATCAGTTCGGCAATCTCCTGATCCGATGCCCCGTTCCGCATGGCTTCGGACAGACGGTCCTGTGCGCGCTGCAACCGTTCAAGCGCGTCTTCAAGATCGCCTTCCTCCAGACGGATCGCCAAATCCCACATCGCCTGCGCGATTTCACTTTGCTGATCGTCGGTCATGCGCACCCGCGACAGGGCTTCGACCCGGCGCAGGATCGTCCGCAGCCGCAAGTAGTCTGTGCTTGACCGGAACACCCCGTCCGGTCGGTGCGAAATGGCCCGGATCAGCAGCGCCACATCGGCGGCGTTGTCCCGGTTCCAAAGAATCGAGCGCCGCAGATCAATGACAGCAGCCGCCATCGGGTCAAAAAACCGGCGTCCGGGCAGGTCGATCACATCCGGCACCGCCTCGCCAATCTGATCCGCCTCATCAGAGACCGTCAGGTTCAGGGTGACTGGAAGATTGGCCCAGGGGTGCTGCGAGAAATTGTCGATCAGTGTCTCGGAAAAATCGGTGCGATCGCCTGCAATCGGCATAGGCAGCGGCAATTCAATCACTGCCCGCGGTTCGGGATCCCGACGCAGACCATAGCGACGATCCACCTCGCTCAGGGCAAGCTCGATCCGCGCCATGCCTTCGGCAACCGCGTAATCATCGCGCGCTGTAAACGGGATCTGGGCCTCGCCATCATAGCTGACCTCGATCTCCTCATCCCGAAACACCACGGGCGCGCGGTCCGGTGTCGCCACCACTTCCCAATACCGACCACCGGGGCCCTGAATTTCGATGCTGCCGGATTGGACAACCTCGAATTCCTGCGCCGTCTGGATAGACGCTTCGATCACATCCTCGGCGGTATCTGTCGGCGCGGACCGGTTCGAAATCGTCTCGTTCACGCTCAGCGCGCCAACCTCTCCGTAAAACCGCAGGGTGACCTGACTGCCCACCGGGGTTTCCAGACGGGCCGAGTCGATATCGTTCAGGTAGATCGACGGAAGGCCCGTATAGCGCGGCGGCTCCAGCCAACCTTCCCATGTTGGACCAGAGGCAAGATCCGACCCGGTTGGCCCCATGGCCGACACGGATTGCACGCGAAGAACAGAGCCGAACACCATGGCGACAAGCAGGGCCAACACGGCCACATAGCGCAGCGCGAAGGGATCCGCCTTGGACACGCGCAAGTCGGGCTCGGGTGCTTTGGCGTCCTTCAGCCGCGCGCGCATCCGCGCCTGGTGCGCCGTCCACACCGCCAGGGACGCTTCGTCATCGGCGCCGATGGCCTGGCTGTCCATCGCGGCGAGGATGGGATTGCCCGGCATGGTCGCATCAAGGCGCGCGAGCGCTTCGTTCAACGAGGGCCAGGAGAATTTCCGGATGCCATGGATCAACGCCCACAGTGCCCCGCCAACAGTCAGCGCAATCGCGGCCCAGACGACCTGAATCGGCAGGAGATCCTGCAAACCGATCATGAGGAAGGCCAGCCCGGCAAAGATCACCGACCAAAGCGGCCAGAACGCCCTTACAATCGCCTCTGCCCCCATACCCAGACGGGTCAGGAACAGCGGCCACCGGATGGCGGTGTTGATGTCGTTGGGCAGATCATCCCGTGCGGTCATGCGCATCTCCCGGCGTGTGGACCGCGAGGGAGATGCCTCACAGCCATGGGGGGATGGTATCTCGGTTTATGATTTCGTCAAAGTCGGGACGCTGGCGGATGACAGCGAATTGATCGCCTCGTGCCAGAACTTCGGGCACCAGAGGCCGCGTGTTGTATTCGCTCGCCATCACCGCGCCATAGGCACCGGCGGACCGGAACGCGACCAGATCTCCATCTTTCAATGGCGGCATCATCCGGTTCTTGGCAAAGGTATCCCCGGATTCGCAGACCGGGCCAACGATGTCATAGGGCTCTTGCTCGACACCCGGCTCGGGTTCGATCACGGGGACGATATCGTGATGGGCGTCATACATCGCAGGACGGATCAGATCATTCATTGCGCCGTCAAGGATCAGGAACTGGCGGCCTTCGCCCTGCTTCACATAGATCACCCGGCTGACGAGAATACCGGCGTTGCCCGCGATCAGACGGCCCGGTTCGATCTCGATCTCGCAGCCCAGATGGCCCACAGTGCGCTTGATCAACGCGCCGTAGTCGGACGGCAGCGGTGGAGCTTCGTTGGACCGGGCATAGGGAATGCCCAACCCACCCCCCAGATCGAGGCGCTTGATGGTGTGTCCATCCGCGCGCAGTTGCTCGGTCAGTTCGGCCACCTTTTGGTAAGCCAGTTCGTAGGGCGTCAGGTCGGTCAGTTGCGATCCGATATGAACGTCAATGCCGATGACTTCGATTCCCGGCAGAGCGGCAGCCTCGGCATAAACCTCGCGCGCCTTGGCGATGGGGATGCCGAACTTGTTCTCGGATTTGCCAGTTGCAATCTTCTCGTGTGTCTTGGCATCGACATCCGGATTGACCCGCACCGTGATCGGCGCAGTTTTGCCCACGCTGGTCGCAATCTCGGAAATCACCCGCATTTCCGGTTCGCTTTCGACGTTGAACTGGCGAATCCCGCCGTCCAGCGCCTGCCGGATTTCAGCGCGGGTTTTGCCAACACCCGAGAACACGATTCTGTCACCGGGCACACCCGCCGCCTTGGCCCGCGCGTATTCGCCGCCGGACACCACATCCATGCCCGCGCCCAGTTCGGCCAATGTCTTGAGGATCGCCTGATTGCTGGCCGCTTTCATCGCGTAGCAGACCATATGGTCCATGCCGTCCAACGCTTCATCGAACAGCTGGAAATGGCGCGTCAGCGTCGCGGTGGAATAGAGGTAGAACGGCGTGCCAACCGACGCGGCAATATCCGCGATGCGCACGTCTTCGGCGTACAACTCACCGTCACGATAGAGAAAATGGTCCAAGGCAGCCCCCAAAACAAACTGCGCCGCAGTAGCGCATGGGTCGCAATCGCGCCACCCTTCGCGTCTTCTTTTTCAAAATATGCAAATCTGACGTCAGCTCACAGGACGCGACCGCAGGTATAGATAGAGCGGCAATCCACAACTGACACCGATGCAATAAATCGTGGGAATGGCGATCAGTGCCGACCAGTTCCGGCGCACAGCGACCTCGGCAATGATCCAGATCGTCAGCGTCACGGCTGCAATGGTCAGGTCCCATGTGAGACCCGTCGTGGAATCGTTAACATACCATGCGTCGATCAACGCCCCGAGGCTCCAGTCATTCGCGGCCATGTACGACATGAAATAATACATCGGATGGATCGTGCCCCAGACCGCGAGCGCGAGGTACACGTAACGCATGTTGGGCATCAGAAACGCGCTCCGACGGTGACGGGACCGGTTTGCACGGTCACACCGGTTGAGGTGCGAATACCGTCTGACCCTATTGTGACCGTGTTGGACACAGACGGACGGATCGGATCGCCGTCAGCACCACATGCCGCCAGTGCGAAGAGTGAGATTGTAATACATACCCGGATCATGCCAAAGCGTCCTTCCAACGGGCCACTTGCTCGCGGACCCGTACCGGCGCTGTGCCGCCATAGCTGGTGCGGCTGGCAACCGAGTTGTGGACGCCAAGCACATCAAACACAGCCGCCGTGATACCGGCATGTACGGATTGCATGTCGTCTAGGCTCAGATCGGGCAAATCGCAGTCCTTCTGTTCCGCCATCGCCACCAGTGATCCGGTGACGTGGTGCGCATCGCGGAAAGGTAGGTCAAGTTCGCGAACAAGCCAGTCGGCCAGATCCGTTGCCGTGCTGAACCCGGCGGATGCGGCGGCTTCCAGCGCCGGCTGGTTGGCGCTCATGTCCTTGACCATGCCCTCCATCGCGGCGAGTGCGAGCATCCAGTTGTCAGCCGCATCAAAGACCTGTTCCTTGTCTTCCTGCATGTCCTTGGAATACGCGAGCGGCAGGCCCTTCATCACCATCATCAACGCAACGTTCGCCCCGAAGATGCGCCCGATCTTGGCGCGGATCAGTTCTGCCGCGTCCGGGTTTTTCTTTTGCGGCATGATCGACGACCCGGTCGAAAATCGGTCAGACAGGGTGACAAAGCGGAATTGGGCCGAGGACCAGATGACCAGCTCTTCGGCAAAGCGGCTCAGGTGCATCGCGCTGATGCTGGCGACACTCAGGAATTCAAGCGCAAAGTCCCGGTCGCTGACGGCATCAAGCGAATTGGCCATCGGGCAGTCAAAGCCCAGCGCGGTGGCCGTCATGTCGCGGTCAATCGGGAACGATGTGCCCGCAAGCGCAGCCGCGCCCAAAGGCGATTCGTTCATGCGTTTCCGCGCATCCTGAACCCGCGACAAATCACGCGCGAACATTTCGACATAGGCCATCATGTGATGACCCCATGTGACCGGCTGCGCGGTTTGCAGATGGGTGAAACCCGGCATGACCCAATCCGCGCCCGAGTCGGCTTGCGCCACCAAGGCGCGCATCAGCGCTTTCAAACCCGCCTCGGCAGCATCCAGTTGATCGCGCACCCAAAGACGGAAGTCCGTCGCAACCTGATCATTGCGCGACCGGCCCGTATGCAAACGGCCCGCCGGTTCGCCGATCACCTCTTTCAGACGCGCTTCGACGTTCATGTGAATGTCTTCCAGCGCGGTTGAGAACGCGAAATCACCTGTTTCAATCTCTGACAATACGGTGAGCAAGCCTTCCCGCATCGCCTCTGCATCGCTAGGTGTAACAATGCCTTTGGCCGCGAGCATTGCGGCGTGGGCCCTTGAACCGGCGATGTCCTGTGCCGCCATGCGTTTGTCGAACCCGATGGAAGCGTTGATCGCCTCCATGATCGCATCGGGTCCGGCGGCAAAACGGCCGCCCCACATTTGGTTCGAGGATTTGTCGGACATGTCTAACCCCTTCGGAGGGAAAATGAAGAAAACGCTTGCCGCCATCCTCTATACGGGCCTCGTGACGCTTGCAAATCCCGCTCTGGCCGATCTGTCCGCCGCCGAAGCGATGCGCGAAGGCGATATGAAAAAACTGGTGTTCCACAGTGAGGCGCAAGCCGCTGGCACGGCAGAGTTCACCACGTTTGACGGTGAACCGCTGTCGCTGTCCGAATACTCCGACAAATGGGTCTTGCTGAACTTCTGGGCCACATGGTGTGCACCTTGCCGCAAGGAAATGCCCATGCTGTCGGAATTGCAGACCGAGTTTGGCGGGGACGATTTTGCTGTTGTCACTATCGCCACGGGCCGCAATCCACCGCCCGCGATGAAGACATTCTTTGAAGAGATCGGTGTCGAAAACCTGCCGCTCTACCGGGATCCCAAATCCGCGCTGGCGCGGGAAATGGGTGTGCTTGGCCTGCCCATCACGGTGATCCTGAACCCCGAAGGTGACGAAGTTGCACGGATGCGGGGCGATGCCGACTGGGCATCGGACAACGCCAAGGACATTCTGCGCACCATTCTGGGGCGACCGACGGCTGGATAAATCATTGCGAAAAGCTTTCGCAGGAACTTGGATGTGGCCCCCGCCACAGACTGGCACGCAGCACTTCACCTCAGATCAGAGTTGTAGCTGCAAAGTCGCGCCCCCACGCGTGCCGTATGTCTTAGTTGCCAAGCTCCTGCGCAGCAGCTGGTGATGTCCCTTGCGCCACTTTGCCGGAAAACCGGCTACCCGTGAGCAAAAAGAGAGAATGGACATGGTCGGAGACCGGACGCATGGACATCACCTGTATTCGAGCCCCCGCCCGACAGGTTTGTATTTGTCAGAAATGTGGCGCGGTTCAAAGCAATTTGCCTTGTTCGGCCGATTTCGTCGCCGCCGCCGAAACAGTTGGCGCTCCGCCTGCCAACTGTCCCGTGTCACGGGCCGATGCTGCCCCAATTGAGGCATTTTTGCGCGCGCCGTGATGGCAGCCTTCGGGGAATCAAACGTGACGCGGAGCGCAGTGTTTATGCGAAGCCCTTGCGCCCAATACTGACGTAGGCAAGAAAGCCAGCGTCTTTGGCAACCTCGGCGTTGTAGATATTGCGCAGGTCGGCCATTGCCGCACGAGACATGGACCCCGCGATTTGCGGCAGGTCAAGCGCTCGGAATTCGTTCCATTCGGTCAGCAGGACCAATAGGTCGGCCCCCTGAACGGCAGCGTAAGGGTCATCCACCCAATCCACACCCGGCAACAGGGCTTCGCCTTCGTGCTGGCCCTGCGGATCACACACGCGTACCTTGGCACCACCGCCCACCAGGGCCGGCACAATGGTCAGTGACGGCGCATCGCGCATGTCATCCGTGTTCGGCTTGAAGGTCACGCCAAGCACCGCAATCGTCTTGCCATTGAAAGACCCGTCACACAGATCCTGCAACTTGTCGATCATGCGACGCTTGATCGAGTCGTTGACGGTAATCACCGCTTCGGTGATGTACATCGGGCTGGCGTGTTCCTGACCGATGCGCGCCAGTGCTTTGGTGTCTTTCGGAAAACACGACCCGCCATAGCCCGGCCCCGCATGCAGGAACTTGTTGCCGATGCGGTTGTCCATGCCCATGCCCTTGGACACCTGTTTCACGTCGGCACCCACCTTTTCGCACAGGGCTGCGATTTCGTTGATGAAAGTGATCTTCGTCGCCAGAAACGCGTTGGCGGCATATTTGATCATTTCAGCCGATTCGAGGTCGGTTGTGACAATCGGGAAATCGCGCAGGTAGAGCGGGCGATAAATATCCGACATCACCTGCGCCGCGCGATCGGTTTCGACACCTACGACAACACGGTCAGGTTTCATGAAATCATCAATGGCCGCGCCTTCGCGCAGGAATTCGGGGTTCGACGCCACATCGAAATCCAGATCGGGATTGGCTGCCGCCACAACCTCGCGCACCTTCCGATTTGTGCCGACAGGCACGGTCGATTTGGTCACGATCACCACATAGTCCTTGGCCGCCTTCGCGATCTCTTCGGCGGCCGCCATCACATAGGTGAGGTCCGCATGACCGTCACCGCGGCGTGTGGGTGTGCCAACGGCGATAAACACGGCTTCGGCACCATCAACAGCCGCCGCCAGATCGCGGGTGAACGCAAGCCGTCCGGCCTCGACGTTCTTGGCCATCAACGTATCGAGACCCGGCTCGTAAATCGGCACCTCGCCGCGTTCGAGCATGTCGATCTTGCGCTGATCCTTGTCGACGCACACAACGTTATGACCGAAGTCCGAGAAACACACACCCGAGACAAGGCCGACATACCCGGTCCCAATCATCGCAATCTTCATGGCACTGCCCTTTTGTTGTTGGTGACGTTTTGCGCCGACCGTGTGTTTCGGTCAACTCTGCCCGGTGCACCCCCCAAAAGAAAAGGGCGCGCTGTGGCAGCACGCCCTACTTCAAAATCATGAACGGTCGATTTACGAACCGGAGCCTTCCATCTCGGGACCGACAGACACGAGATACGCGTACACGTCTTCCATGCCCTTGCGCAGACGGTACGACATCTTGGAGCGCGCGCCTTTATCATCAAGGTAAGTCGCCAGGAATTTCTTGGGGTCCTGAACGTACTCCACAAATGTCTCTTCGTCCCAGACCAGACCCGCTTCGCCTGCCGCAACAAGGCTGTCGCCGTAGCGGAAATCTTCCTGCGTGCCAGCCTGACGGCCGATGATGCCGTACAAGTTCGGACCAGTGCGCCCACCTTTTACGATCTCGGTGCCATCATCTGCCACAATCATGTGACAGGACTTGCACTTGTTGTATTCCTTTGCGCCCGCCTCTGCGTCGCCTTCTGCAAATGCCGCGCCAGCAAACGCGATAGCTGTGGCTGCGGTTGCGATCATTAGCTTCATGTCGAACTCCTTTTGCGTGTTCGGATATACAGTAACGTACACCCTTCCCATAAACCAATGGGAATCCTTCTGCATCCACCTCACCTATGGCGAATGACCCTCGTGTCAAGCAACCTCATGCGCAATTGCGCATTGTTTCCAAAGCGTTGCGAGCGCCCGAACCAAATGTTCAATATCTGCGTCAGTGTGAAGCGGACCCGGCGTAAAGCGCAGGCGTTCGGTCCCTTTGGGCACCGTCGGATAGTTGATCGGCTGCACGTAGATTCCGTAATCCTGCATCAGGATATCGGCCAGCATCCGGCATTTGACCGGGTCCTTGATCATCACCGGGATGATGTGGCTGGCGTTGTCGATATGCGGGATGCCCATGGCGTCCAGGCGCTGCCGCAAGCGCGCTACCTGTGCTTTTTGATTGTCGCGTTCGACGCTGCTTTCCTTCAAGTGCTGGATTGACGTCCGCGCCGCCGCCGCCACCGCTGGGGGAAGCGCCGTGGTAAAAATAAAGCCCGACGCAAAGGATCGCACGAAGTCGCACATCGCCTCAGAGCCGGTGATGTAGCCGCCCATCACGCCAAACGCCTTGCCCAGCGTGCCCTCGATCAGCGTGATGCGATCCGCCAGCCCTTCGCGTTCCGACACGCCACCACCGCGCGGGCCGTACATGCCAACGGCATGCACCTCATCCAGATAGGTCAGCGCGCCGTGCTTTTCGGCGACTTCCACGATCTCTTTCATCGGGCAGATGTCGCCATCCATCGAATAGACCGATTCGAACGCCACGATCTTGGTGGCATTCGACGGTAATGCCGCCAGCTTGCGATCCAGATCTTCGGGATCGTTGTGCTTCCAGATCACCTTGTTACACCGCGCATGACGAATGCCTTCGATCATTGACGCGTGGTTCAATTCGTCCGACAGGATCACCGCATCCGGCAGGCGCGACCCAAGCGTCGACAGCGCCGCCCAGTTGGACACGTAGCCAGAGGTGAACAACAACGCGCTTTCCTTGCGGTGCAGATCGGCAAGCTCTGCCTCCAGCAGTTTGTGCTGGTGGTTGGTGCCCGAGATGTTCCGCGTGCCGCCCGCACCGCAGCCATTCTCGGCAACAGCGTCCTGCATGGACTTGATCACCTTGGGGTGCTGACCCATGCCCAGATAGTCATTGGAACACCAGACCGTCACCTCATCCGGGCAATCGTCGTCATGGCTGACGGCCTTTGGAAAGGCGCCACATTTGCGCTCAAGCTCGGCAAAGATGCGATAGTTCCCCTCTTCTTTCAGGGTGTCGAGCTGGGCGTTGAACAGGCTGTCAAAGTCCATGGGCGTCCTCCGTTCGTCTTAGTGTCTTGTCGTTTTGTTGTGGTTTGGGCGCGGGCAACATCCAGCGCCAGAGTTTCTCGTCGGGCAGCGGCAACACCATGAACCAATGCTCAAGCAGTGCGAGCGCGGTCATGGCCGCCAAAAGCGCAAACCCAACCACCTCACCTTGCGTGGTCGCCGAGTTAATCCGCTCCAGCCAGCAGGCGACGGCAAAGGTCAGCGCCGTGATCGAAATCGGAAAAAGCCAGTTCATCTTGGCATAGCGAAAATGGCTGGGCAGATGCGCCAAGGGGGCTGGCAGAAATTCGGTGTTGATCTTGGGAACCCCCAGAAACAGGTTCAGCTTGGCCGACACGCGGGCAAAGAACAGCACTGCGAAGGTCCAGAACCCAAACGTGTTCTCGGCCCCATGCGTGTATAGCCAAACGCAGGCCAGCGTCGTCGCCAACAGGATCTCGTGATAGGCAATCGTGCCCCAGGCGCGAATGAACCGCTCCCATTCAGGCACTCCATCACGGCACACAAGGCGGTTCGGACCCGTGATTGTCCCGGTCAGAAACGCAAGTTCGATCCAACCCCAGAGCGCAAGCGCCGCCAGAAACGCGTGGTAAGCGGCGGCCGCATCTGACCCATCGGCGCTGGCCGAAATGCCGTAGACGCCAAGCAGGAAGACCGGGAATGTGGCCATGGTCAGGATCTGACCAAAACGAAACCCCCGCCGATCGGCGAGTTTCACGACCATGAGGATCGCCCCGGTGGAAAACCACCAGAGAAACAGCGCCACAAGGGCCGCGATCCATGGGTCATTCAACACGCGCTTTTTGTCCTTCCTCTTGCTTCAAATACCCTTGGGGGTGTGGGGGCAAAGCCCCCACTTGGTCGCCGCCCAAAGGCGGCGAAACCAAATCAGTAAGACGGCACCAACCGCGTCACGGCAGGCACTTTGTGCTTCTTCACCGGGATGAAGTAGAGCGACACGAAATAGGACGCGGCCGTCGCAGCGCCGGCCCATTCCTTGAGCTTTCCGCCCAAACCACCCTGCTTTTTGCCCCCGGCAATCTGCACATTGGCCCGCTGCAACCGCTCCAGCGTGGGCTGCCAACGGGGATGATCAATGTCCAACGAGATCGGGAAGATCTGCTTGGTCAGTTCCGACGTCTTGGTGAACACCTCATGCGCATACCAATCCGGGTCGACGCCCAACGCTTTGTGGAACGCAGGTCGCTGGTGGTCGCGGACATACATCGTGGCGTAGACAGCCGTGAGGAAGAACTTGATCCAATAGACATTGCGTCCCTGGGTCAGTTTCGGGTCCGTCTTCATCAGCAAGGCAAACGCTTCACCATGGCTGAACTCGTCATTGCACCACTCTTCGAACCACTTGAAGATCGGGTGGAAGCGGTGCTCCGGGTTCGCCTCAAGATGGCGGAAGATCGTGATGTAGCGGGCATAGCCAATCTTCTCGGACAGGTAGGTCGCATAATAGATGAACTTGGGTCGGAAGTAGGTATACTTCTTCGACTGGGTCAGGAACCCAAGGTTCACCCGCAGACCCGCTTCACGCAGGGCGTCGTTGATGAACCCGGCATGGCGGGCCTCATCACGGGCCATCAGTTGAAACAACTGCGTGATGTCCTTGTTGTTCCCACGGCGCTTCATCTCTTTGTAAAGAACACAGCCCGAGAATTCGGCGGTGCAACTCGAAATGAGGAAGTCGATGAATTCCTTCTTCAACTCCGGCTCCATGTTCTCCCAATCAACATGGTCCCAGTCTTCGTTCTTTTTGAAGTGGCCCTTGTTTGGGTCCGCTTCCATCTGGGCGATCAGCTCGTCCCATTCGGCGCGGATACCGTCGACATTGATGGCATCAAGCTCATCAAAATCGGTGGTGTAGAACCGCGGGGTCAACAGCGTGTTCGCCATCGCGGTTTCGGTTGCGAAATCATCGTCGTACTTCGCCTGTTCCTCTTGGATGGCGAGACCTTCTTCGACAGATGTCGCGTCAGCGGTGTGTTTTCCCATGTAGGCGTTCATAGCGTCACCTCTTCAGAGAAGGAGAACTCGCAAAGCTCCAACACTTCGAAATCACCGGTCATGCGCGTCCAAAGCTGTTCCAGCTTGGAGGCGCGCACGATGATCGCTTCGCGATCTTCCGATACGACCTCTCCGAACGGGGCCATGATCTCGGGTCCTTGGACCTTCACCTCGTCACCGGGGTAGATCACCGCACCGTTGTTAAAACGCACATGCGCATGAAGGCTCTCGAAACAGTGGCTGATTTCCACTGTGCAGGGGGCCTTTTCGATTTCTTTGGTCAACAATCCCATGTTGGTTCCCTTTCGATTATTTCAGCAGTCTGGCGAAGGCTGCTGAGTTGTCGGCGCCGAACCCCATGAGGTCGGCCCCCCATCCGGTGCTTGGATCAAAGATCTCAAGCCGGTTATTCTCGCGTGCGCGGATGATCACGGGACCATCCAAAGCGACACGCGCCTTGGTGCGTTCGCGTTGCAGAACGCGCCACATGCCCGAGAGAAACCCTCCCTCTTCGGGGCTGTATTCCGCGACCAGCGTGCGGTCTTCGGAAAAAACTATTGCTGATCCGCTCATATCGCCCTCAAGAAAGAGGGTCTTCTCAATCACCACGGGGCTGTCCGGCGCGGTGTATTGCACCGGTGCGTCCACCCAGCGGTAAAGGCTGACCATGATCAGGCAGATCATCACCATCGCGAACATGGCGCGCACCATCATGCGCGGAACAAGGTCCTTGTCCGGGGCGTGAATGCGGGGTTTGTCAACTATGTTGGTTTGCATCACGCCCCCTATTCCGCTGCAACAGCGCTTGGCGCTGCCTGTGTCCGCGCAACCTGCGGCATGGTCACGCGTGCTTGTGCAGCTTCGGAAATCATGGCGGCGATCTTTTCTGCGTCCGGAATGCAGCGCAGCGCGGGTTGCGTCGGAGAGATCTTCCAGGGGCGCACATGGGGCCAGCAGACAAGATAGCTGATCCGCGTTTTGCCCATCAGATCAAAGGCAATCGTCCCGGTTCCGGATTTACGCAGATCCAGATTGGCATTGGCGATCTGCGTATAGGGCAGGTTGAGCGTCACCGTGAGCGCCGCCCCGATGCGCATCGCAACGCGGCGGTTGGTGACCGTATAGACCGTGTAATAGGCCTGCGCCCAGGCAATCGCGATCAGGATCGCACAGACGATCCCCCCAAGGATGAGAAAGGGAACGGAGGCCACAATCGCCTCGCGCAGGGGCATCAGGTCCATGACGGACACAAACCGCCACGCCGCAAGAAACACGAAATATCCGGCCACCCAAAGAACGTTCAGCGATTCCTTGGACAAGGCCCACCATTCTGGTTTGCCCTGCCACAGGATCACCTCCCCCTCGGGAGGTGCCTCTGGCAAGCCTTTGACCGGCTCTACTTGGAAGTCATCATGTGACATTGCGGTTCCCCTAAGTCGTTTGGCGTGATCGGATCAGATCTGTGGCTCCAGTCGATCCTTGCTCGCGTAGAGCGTGCCGCCGCCGTAGTAGGCGCTGACCTTTTCTTCTTCGAGCTTGGTGATTTGTTGAGCTGCAGCGAGCTGTGGAACACCGGCGAAATGCTCCCCAAAGATCGAGCGGATCTTCACGCGGTTGCCCCAGATGCGGGTAAAGGTGATTGGCACAAGGCGCGATCCGGCGCCGTATTCCGCATCAAGTTCGATTTCGAGATAGCGCACCATCTGTTCCGGCTCGTCGATCCACATATCGCTGATTTTGCCGACGATGGCACCGTCCCCGGCGACAACCGGCAAACCGCGCGGGTCACGACCGGCGGACACACGGAAGCTGTCGCTGCCGGACATCGGAATGATCTTCGGGTGACCGTGGCCATCAAGCTCTGGTTCATCCCGGCGCGGGGCCCAGCTTGCCGGTCCAACGCCGTCGGCCAAGGGATCCCCCACCGGATCAAACGGAAACCCGCCGCTGTCGAACTCCTTGGTCAGCTTGGAGTCGATGTCGCCCCGCTCGGGTGTCTGACCTGACGGCACCGTGTATTCGCCACGGCCATGGGGCAGTTTGAACGTCTTGTCTGCGGGGTTCGGAAACACCCCGCCTGCGTCGGCCACGGTCCCGTCTTCATCAAGAAGCGGATAGCCTTCGCGCTGGTTCTCGCGCTGGATCCAGATCACGAGTCCAACGAAGAAAATGAAAAACAACCAGAGCGCAATGCTCGCGAGGTCGAGGTTTCCAATGATATAGTCTTCAGTCATTCGGGTATCCTCCTTGAGGGGCCTTGATCATGTTGGGAAATCGGCAAGGCCCAGCCCTGTCGTTTTTCGAGTGGATGCGGTGATGCGTCGGCTTTGGTTGATCAGACGGCCCAGAACGATGAGCGTCGCAAACAAAAGCGCGATTTCGATGTGGTAGACGACGGAATAGCCGGTGGTCGGCGTTTGCAGGGCGTCTCCCCATGCGCCGGACATGGCGATCATGTTGAAACTGTCGCGTGTTGCGCCGCCAATCAGGGTCGACAAACCCGCCGCTGTGGCTTGCGCCGCACCCCAAGCGCCCAGCGCGAGGCCGCGACCGGCAAGCCCGTCTGCGGGCAGTGTCATGGCAGCTGTCAGGGTTGAGATGGCAAAGTATCCTCCGCCAAACCCGATGAGACCGGCACCGGTAAAGAACAGGACCGTGCTGTTCATCGGGCCGGAAAAGATCACCGTGCTGAAGGCGACGACTCCGGCAAGCAGACCCACAGAGGCCATGCGATACGTGTTGCCGCCATTGGACAGAACACGCGCGGCCAGAGCGAACCCCGCCAATGCGCCCGCAGCCCAGGTTGCGGTGAGGAGCGTTGTCGCCGAAACGCTAAGTCCAAGGATTTCGCCACCGTAAGGTTCAAGCAGAACATCCTGCATGTTGAACGCCATTGTTCCCAGAAAGACGACCGCCAACAGACGGCCCGCTGTGCCTCCATGGGTCAGATCGTTCCAAGCATCTTTGAATGACGGCTGCGGCGCATCGCGCTCTTCCTTCGACATCGGACGCACGCGCTCTTGTTTCCAAAGCGCGATGACGTTGAGGACAACGGTCACAACCGCGCAGCCCTGGATCACGCTGATCAGCAGAACACCCGAGAAGTCGCGCAGCAGCCAACCGATCACGATGGCCGACACACCCATGCCGATCAGGAACATCACGTACAGCAGCGCCACAACGCGCGGCCGGGTTTCATCCGTGGCGCGATCTGCGGCAAGCGCAAGACCAGCCGTCTGGGTCATGTGCATGCCAAAGCCTGTCATGATGAAGGCTAGCGCGGCCAACACTTCACCCGCAAACGGGATGTCGTGTGTGACGTCACCGCCGAGCACCAAGAGGCAGGCGGGCATGACGGCAAGGCCACCGAACTGCCAAAGCGTGCCGAACCAGAGATACGGAATACGCTTCCACCCAATGGCAGAGCGGTAATTGTCGGACTTGAACCCAAGCAGCGCGCGGAACGGCGCAATCAGAACCGGAAGCGCCACCATGATCGCAACCAGCGTGGCAGGCACGCTCAGTTCGACAATCATCACGCGGTTCAGGGTGCCCAGCAACATGACACCCGCCATACCGACGGAAATCTGGAACAGCGCCAGCCGCAACAGTTGGCCCAAAGGCAAATCGTCAGACGCCGCGTCCGAGAACGGAAGCAGTCGCGTGCCGAGATTTTTGACCTGAGAGCGCGTGACGATCATGGGCGGAACTCCAGTGCCTGGCTGATGTAGAAGCCGGAATTGACGCGGCCCAAATCGTTGAGTTGCCCAATGTCAGAGACTGTTTTGCGCAGGCGAGATGGCCCATGCGGGATCATCGTGGGGGAGCGGTCCGACTTCGGGAAAGCCTTGCCCGCGTACCACATGCCCATGAGCAATGGCGTGCGCGGTGCGACGGTAAAGGCGACTGATCCGCTCGTGCGTGCGCCAAGATTGTCAAGCGCGCGGCGAATGTCGTCTTCTGTGTAGTAGATCAGGCTGTCCATCGCGATGACATGGTCAAACGCGCCATGGTCGGCAGAAAGCATATCGCCACTGGCGAATGTCACGCGGGGCTTGAGGGTGTTTGGCAAGCGGTCTGCTGCGATCTTCACCAGCGATGGTGAAATGTCGACCGCCACCACATCGGCCCCGCGCATTGCGAGCTCATGCGTCATCTGCCCAGCGCCACAACCGGCATCGAGAACGCGCACGCCGTTCAGATCGGCGGGCAGCGCCGACAACAGCTTGTCGCGCATCTGAGCCCGGCCCTTGCGGACGGTTTCGCGAATGCGGCTGACCGGCGCGTCTGATGTCAGACGTTCCCAGACCTTGGTGGCCGTGCGGTCGAAATAGTGTTCGACCCGGTCGCGTGTCAGTTCGTAGGTCACTTAATCGAACCCCAGCAATTCAAAGATGTCGCGGTCTTCCAGCGGCTTCGGCGTCATGCCTTCGGTGCCTTTCAGCAATGTCTCGGCAAGACGCACGTATTCCTTGCGCGCCAGAACGATGTCTTCCTCGTCGGGCATTTCGAACAGCGTCTTTTTCTTGAGCCGCGAGCGACGGATCGCGTCGTAATCGGGCATGTGCGCAAGACGTTTGAACCCGACTGTATCGCAATAGCGATCCACCTCGTTCGTGTCCTTGGACCGGTTCGCGACACAGCCCGCAAGGCGCACCTTGTAGTTGGCTGATTTCGCCTGAACGGCAGCAATGATCCGGTTCATCGCGTAAATGCTGTCGAAATCATTGGCCGTTACGATGACCGCGCGATCCGCGTGCTGCAGCGGAGCAGCGAACCCACCGCAGACGACATCACCCAGCACGTCGAACAGAACAACATCGGTGTCTTCGAGCAGGTGGTGCTGCTTCAGCAGTTTCACGGTCTGGCCCACCACATAGCCGCCACAGCCTGTGCCCGCAGGGGGACCGCCCGCTTCGATACATTTCACGCCGTTGAACCCATCGGCCATGAAATCTTCAGGGCGAAGTTCTTCAGCGTGGAAATCGACCTCTTTCAGGATGTCGATCACGGTCGGTTGTAGCTGGCCTGTCAGCGTAAACGTGCTGTCGTGTTTGGGGTCGCAACCGATCTGCAACACGCGCTTACCCAGCTTGGAAAACGCGGCGGATAGGTTGGACGAGGTGGTCGATTTGCCGATCCCGCCCTTGCCGTAGACCGCGAACACCTGCGCGCCTTCGATCTTCATCGAATTGTCCTGATGGACCTGAACAGAACCGTCGCCGTCCTGACCTTTCAGAACAGGCGGCGCGGGCAGGCCACGGGCCTCGAGTCCAGCGGCTTCGCGCAAGGCTGCGCGGGCGGCGGGGGGGCTTTTGGCGTCAAGTGGGCTCATGTCAGGCTCCAATACATGTCGTTAGCGCGCTCATTCGGCTGCGATCCCCTCAAGGCGATCTTCGAGCGCGTCGGCGGCGTCTTGCAGCGCGGCCAGGGTATCGGCGTCGGGCTGCCAATAATTGCGGTCGTGCGCTTCCAGCAGGCGGTTCGCCATGCGGCTGGAGGCGGTCGGGTTCAGGTCAGCAAGGCGGGCGCGCATGTCTTCGTCGAGGACAAACGTCTCGCTCAGGCGTTGATAGACCCAGGGTTCAACTTTGCCGGTCGTCGCGGACCAGCCCATCGTGTTGGTGACTTGCGCCTCGATCTGGCGGACACCTTCGGCCCCGTGCTTGAGCATCCCTTCGAACCATTTGGGGTTCAGGCTGCGAGACCGGGTTTCAAGCGCGACCTGATCCTGTAACGTGCGGATCTTGCCGTTGCCGCGTGTGGTGTCGGAGATGTAAATCGCCGCCTCTTGTCCCCCGCGGGCGCGTTTCACGGCGCGGGAAATGCCGCCGAGCGTGTCGAAATAGTGGTCTACCGTGGTGACACCCAGTTCGACGGATTCAAGGTTCTGGTAGGCGACATCGACGGTCTTCAGCGTATCCTGCAAAAGCGCGGCGTTCGCCACGGCTTTGCCATTCACGCCATAGGCAAACGACTTGCGCGCCTCGTAGGCGTCAGCGAGTTCGTCTTCGTCGCCGAACGCAGAGCTGTCGACCAACGCATTGACGTTCGCGCCATAGGCACCCTCGGCGTTGGAGAACACGCGCAATGCGGCGGTTTCCAGATCAACACCGTTTTCCTGCGCATAGACCCAGGCGTGAGCTCGGATGTAGTTCAGTTCTAGAGGCTCATCCGCCTCGGCGGCTTTCTTGGCGGCTTCGGCCAGCATGCGGGTCTGCAACGGCAGAAGATCGCGGAAAATACCCGAGAGCGTCATGACGACGTCGATGCGTGGACGACCCAGTTCTTCGAGCGGGATCAGGTCTGCACCAGAGATACGACCAAAGCTGTCAAAGCGCGGCTTCGCGCCGATCAGGGCAAGCGCCTGTGCCAATGGTGCGCCGTCGGATTTGATGTTGTCGGACCCCCAAAGCACCAGCGCAACGGTGCGCGGCAAGGTGTCGTGAGTTTCAAGCAACAACTCCGCCTGCTTTGCCCCATCGCGGCAGGCATATTCTGTGGGCATGCGGAACGGATCGAACGCGTGGATGTTGCGGCCCGTGGGCAGAACATCGGTTGAGCGGATGAGGTCGCCGCCCGGCACCGGCGCAATGTAGCGCCCGTCCAAGGCGTTCATTAAGGCGCCCAGTTCGGTTTCCTGCTGCAACAGCGCATCGACCTTGGCGCGCGTGTCATCATCGGCGTCTTTGATCAGCTTCAGATAGTCTGCACGGGCATCATCGCTAAAGGTTTTGCCGACGATGTGCAGACCATCCGGGATCAAAGCGTCTTCGGTTTCAAGCAGCTTGAGCCACAGCGCGTCGGGCGTGGTGCCGTCCATGTCCACCGCTTCGGCCTGTTCGGCGATAAGCGTCTCTAACTTGGCCCGTTCCGTGTCTGCCGGGTCAAGCGACCGCCAGCGGGTCAGGCTGTCTTTCAGCTCTTGCAGGCCTTTGTAGAGACCGGATTGCGCCAGCGGCGGGGTCAGGTGTGTGACGGTGACCGCACCAGACCGACGCTTGGCCAGCGAGGCCTCGGACGGGTTGTTCGATGCGTACAGATACACATTCGGCATCTCGCCGATCAACCGATCCGGCCAGTCACGTGCACCCAATCCGGCCTGTTTGCCGGGCATGAATTCAAGCGCGCCGTGCATGCCGAAATGCAGGACCACATCAGCGCAGAACGTGTTGCGCATCCATTGGTAGAACTGAACAAAGGCATGCGTCGGGGCGAAGCCCTTCTCAAAAAGCAGGCGCATCGGGTCGCCTTCATAGCCGAAGGTGGGCTGCACGCCGACGAATACCTTACCGAACTGCGCGCCAAGTACGAACACGCCACGTCCGTCAGACTGAATTTTACCGGGGGCCGGGCCCCAGACGGCTTCAATGGCTTTCAAAGGCGGCGTGCTGCGCACAATCTCGTCCGCGCTCACATGGGCGGCCACATTGGCCTCTTGGCCGTATTGCTTGGCATTGCCTTCAAGAACAGCTGCGCGCAGGGCATCGACGGTTTCAGGTGGATCGAGGTCGTAGCCTTCGGCCTTCATCTGGTGCAGCGTGTTATAGAGCGACTCAAACACGCTCAGATACGCAGCCGTGCCAACAGCGCCGGCATTGGGCGGAAAGCCAAAGAGGACAATTCCGACATTCTTCTCCGCGTTTTCCTTGCGGCGCAGGGTGGCCTGACGCAGCGCTTTCTCGGCAAGGCTGTCAATGCGTTCGCGGCAAGGGGCCATCGCCTTGCTGGTCGTGTCGCACGGGCATTGGTACTGGCAACCATTGCAGCCTTCGGGGCCATGACGACCGCCGAACACGGTCGGGCAGGTCGCGCCATCCAATTCCGGCAATGCGATGAGCATCGTGGTTTCAATCGGGCCAAGCCCCTGATCCCCATCAGCCCATTGACCAAGGGTCTGGAACTCAAGCGGGTGTGCGGCGATATAAGGCACGTCCAGGCTCTGAAGCACCTCAACCGCCGCATCGCTGTCGTTATAGGCGGGACCGCCGACAAGGCTGAACCCGGTCAGAGACACCATCGCATCAATACGTGGGCCCTCTTCGGTCTGGAAAAATGCGTTGATCGCGGGGCGGCCATCAAGACCACCGGCGAAGGCGGGAAGGACGGCGATGCCTTTGGCTTCGAACGCGCGGATGACGGCGTCGTAATGGGCAGTGTCGTTTGCCAGCACGTATGACCGCATCATCAAGAGACCGACGGTCACTTTCACCTCAGCCGGGCGCGGCACGTCGGCGATGTCTGTGGTGATGCGTTGCGGCAGATCGGGGTGATACAAAGCCACATCCGGGTATTCGATAGGCGCGTCGGCAACCGCACCAAGCCATTCTTCCCGACCTTTGGCATATTTTCCCAGCAGGTAGCGGACCATCTGTTCGATGTTGTCGTCAGAGCCGCCCAGCCAGTATTGCATGACGAGAAACCAGGACCGCAGATCCTGCGCCTTGCCCGGCACCATCTTCAAGAGACCCGGCAAGCGACGCAGTTGCTGCATCCGCTTTTCACCTTTTTCGACCTCTGACTCGGTCGATTTGGGTTTGAGCGATTTGAGCAGCTTCATCAGACCCGAGGCAGGTTTGCTCATGTCGAGCTTGCCCAGCTTGGTCAATTTGATGATCTGTGCGTCGGCAATCACGCCGATCATGCCATCCACACGGCCCCGCACGGCATGCAAATCGTCCATGATCGGGGCGATGTGTTCTTCCAAAAACAGCAGGTTCGCGACGATCATGTCGGCGTCTGAAATGGCTTTCTTGGTCTCGACCAGCGCTTCGGGTGTTTCTGCCCATTCGGCAGCGGCGTGAACCGTCACGCTCAACCCCGGAAAATCCTTAGCAAGGTTCAACGACGCCCGCGCCACGGGACCAGCGGCGTGGCTGTCCAGCGTGATGATGGCGATGTTATACGCCCGGGCCTCATTGAAACTATCGCGCATAATGGGCTTTCGCTTCGTAAAGGGTGTCGACGCTGATTTCCTGCACGCCGCGTTCGGACGCGAAGGTTTCGGTGTTGCGCTTGGCCTTGCCGCGCACGAAGAACGGGATTTTCTTCAGCTCTTTTTCGGCGGCAGGCAGCCAGACAATCTCGACCGGGCCGGTGTTCACCTGTGCGGGTTCAGGTGTAACAGTCCCTGTTTCCGACGGTTCCTTGATGCCCATCTCGCGCAGCTTGGCCTTGTGGCCGTGGTGGCTGGCACCGGCGTCGTCGTGGAATTCGAAATCTTCGCGGAACATGGTGAGCAAGTGCTCTTCCAGACCCATGACCAGCGGATGCACCCAGGTGTCAAAGATGACGTTTGCGCCTTCGATGCCCATCTGCGGGCTGTAACGCGCTGGGAAGTCCTGCACATGCACGGGCGCGGAAATGACCGCGCAGGGGATGCCCAGACGCTTGCCGATATGACGCTCCATCTGGGTGCCGAGGATCATCTCGGGGGCCAGTTCCTCGATCCGGCGTTCGACTTCGAGGTAATCGTCTGTGATCAGCGCATCGACGCCATAGTCCGTGGCGAGACCGCGCAGCATCCGGGCCTGTTCGCGGTTGTAGCAGCCCATGCCGACCACCTCGAACCCCATCTCATCGCGGGCAATACGGGCGCAGGCGGCGACGTGGGTTCCGTCACCGAACAGGAAGACGCGCTTGCCCGTCAGGTAGGTGCTGTCGACGCTGGCCGAGTACCACGGCATCCGCAGGCGGCTGTCGTCCAGAACAGGCTCTACATCGGCGATTTGAGCGACTTCCTTGACGAAATCACGGGTCGCGCCGACGCCGATTGGCACGGTTTTGGTGTAGGGCTGGCCAAACTCGCGCTCCATGTAGCGGGCGGCGGTTTCGGCCGTTTCAGGGTACATGAGCACGTTGAAATGCGCCTGACCCAGCTTGGCGATGTCGGACGGGGACGCGGGCATCGGGGCCACGACGTTCACCTCGATCCCCATATCCATCAGAAGGCCGGTCACTTCGACAATGTCATCGCGGTGGCGGAAGCCGAGGCCGGTGGGACCAATCAGGTTCGCCGTGACGCGCGCGGTCTTTTCCATCGGCGTCGCAAGGGCTTTGACGATTTGATAAAACGTCTCATCCGCGCCGAAGTTTTCCTTGCGCTGATAGCTGGGCAGTTCGAGCGGAATGGCCGGGATCGGCAGGCCAAGTGTTTCGGCCAGACCGCCGGGATCGTCCTGGATCAGTTCAGCCGTGCAGGACGCTCCGACGATCATCGCTTCGGGTTTGAAGCGCTCGTAGGCAGCGGTGGCGGCGTCCTTGAACAGATACGCGGTGTCAGCCCCCAGATCGCGGGCCTGAAAGGTTGTGTAGGTCACCGGCGGGCGGTGGTTGCGCCGTTCGATCATGGTGAAAAGCAGATCGGCATACGTGTCACCCTGCGGCGCGTGCAGCACGTAGTGCATGTCCTTCATGCCGGTGGCGACACGCATCGCGCCGACATGCGGCGGACCTTCGTATGTCCAGACGGTGAGTTTCATTCTGCCGCCTCCAGTTTCAGGAGGTCGCGGCGGCGCACGGGGCGGGAGAAGAGGCCGGCGAGGTCGCCCGCCTGTTCGTAGAAATGCACAGGCGTGAAGACGAGTTCG
Organism: Marivita sp. S6314; assembly: GCF_023015985.1. Classification (GTDB taxonomy): domain Bacteria; phylum Pseudomonadota; class Alphaproteobacteria; order Rhodobacterales; family Rhodobacteraceae; genus Marivita. Next base: position 126,335 of record NZ_JALKAO010000005.1, on the reverse strand, counting down.
ATGGCCCATTTGGTGGTCAGGCCTTCGGCCTCTAGCGGGTTGGCAAGGCCAAGGCCGCACACGGTCAGGTCAGGCCGTGCGTCGCGGCAGCGGTCGAGTTGTTTGTCGACATCCTGCCCTTCGGCGATGGTTGGGCCTTCGGCCAGCAGGTCGAGGTCAGCCGCCATAACAGCGCGGTGGATGAAAGGCGAACCAACTTCAACGGCGTCCATGCCACATTCGCGGGTCAGGAAACGGGCCAGCGGGATTTCCAACTGGCTGTCGGGGAAGAAGAACACCGATTTGCCGCGCAGCGCTTCGGATGCTTGGGCCACGGCTTTTCGGGCACGTGCGCGGGGGGCGTCTGTCACTTCGGCAAATTTCGCGTCCGATACGCCGAACTGATCGGCAATCGCGCGGAGCCATGCGGTTGTGCCTTCTTCGCCGAAGGGGAAGGGCGCTGCGATGTGTTGCGCGTGGCGGCGCTGTAGCGCTTCGTGCGTGTCGGTCAGGAATGGCTGTGTCAGCGCGTAGAGGGTGTTTGGCCCGATCCCATACTCATCATTCACGCGCGACGCAGGCAGAACACGGATCGGGCCGATGCCCATCGCCTCCAAGAGACCAACGGCCTGTTCCTCGACAACATCGGGCAGCGCGCCAACGAGCAGCAACTCCCGCGCGTCCGTCTTCGGCATAACCGGGACCATCGCGGCGAGACACGCGTCTTCGCCCTGGGTGAAGGTCGTCTCGATACCGGAGCCAGAATAGCTCAACACCCGCACGTTCGGCGCGAATTGCGCGCTCATGCGTTCGGCGGCGGTGGCGAGGTCAAGCTTGATCACCTCGGAGGGGCACGACCCGACAATGAACAGTTGTTTGATGTCAGGGCGACGTTCCAGCAATTCGCTGACAACCCGATCCAACTCTTGCTGCGCGTCGGCCATGCCGGCCAAATCGGTTTCTTCCAAAATGGCCGTCGCAAAGCGCGGTTCGGCAAAGATCATTACGCCAGCGGCGGATTGCAGAAGGTGCGCACAGGTGCGGCTTCCGACAACAAGGAAGAACGCATCCTGCATCTTGCGGTGCAGCCAGATGATGCCCGTCAGGCCGCAGAAGACCTCGTGCTGACCGCGCTGTTTGAGCACGGGCGTGTCCGAGCAACCACGGGAGGGGGGAGGCGAGAATTGTTCGGTCATGCCGGTGCCTCGTCCGTCAGAGAGGTATCAGCCGCCTGCAACCGTGCAACGCGCAGTTTCCAGAGGAACTGCCCGGCGTTGATCACGTAAGCGGCGTAAGCCGCGAGCGCGAGCCACATTTCCTCGGTCGGAGAAAGCGCGCTTGTGAACAGCGCCCAGACATACGCCAGATGCAATGCGATCACGAGAAACGAAAACACGTCTTCCCAGAAGAATGCAGGCGCAAAGAGGTACTGGCCGAAGACGACCTTTTCCCAAATGGCACCGGTCACCATGATGGTGAGCAGAAACAGCGTCTTGATCAGGATTGAGATGGTTGCGGCGTCGTACCCAACCCCGGTCCAGAGATACCGCAGCACAAGCACCAAAGAGACGAGAAAAACAAGAAATTGCACAGGGGCCAGAACGCCTTGAATGACGGTCCAAACGCTGTTGTCACGGCGCGCGCGCTGTTCCTCGGTATAGAGAAACACCGGCTTTTGTGGTGCGCGATGCGGTCCGGTCATGTGTGCGATTCCGTTGTTGTCCCTGAAAAAGTATCGCTGGCTGAGCCCAAGTGTCAACTAAAACTTACACTTGTGAACCACGGGCGCACCGCATCTGAATTTGGTGGCTGATTCTCTATTTTCGCCTGTTTTTCGCAGTTTTCGCGCGATTTTGGCGTATATAGATCGTTGAAAGAAAAGCGTTCCGCAAGTTGCATGTCAATTCTCTTTGACATTGAGCCGCAGGGGTCGGACAATAAACTGTCTGATCTACCTGACATTTGTCCGGTGATTTCGGAAAAGAGGCTTGCTATGGCGAACGACCATTCAGACGACCGCACCATCACTGACGAATACCGCCCCGATGTTTCGGCGCTGGCGTCGACGGTCATATCCGTTCTCAACGACAAAGGGGACGAAGGCACACGCACAATCCGCAACAGCGTGGTGCTCAAACTTGTCGACGGGGTTTTGCGGCCGGGACCCTTTGATCCGGAGGCTTTGCTGGACGATCTGCGCGACAGCCGGATCAGCGCGGATCAGATCGTGGACATTTACATCCCGCAAACCGCGCACGAACTGGGCGCGATGTGGGTGGATGACATCATCGGGTTTGCGAAAGTCACGATTGCGACGGCCCGCCTGCAGGGCCTTTTGACGCTTCTTGCGCCGCCATGGTCGGCCAAACCATCGGAATCCGCCAATGACACGAACGTCTTGCTGATCCTTCAGGGGGACGACAGCCACACGCTTGGCCCGCATGTTGCCACCGCGCAAATGCGCCGGATGGGGGCCTCTGTGCGGATCCTGTTTGGTGCCTCATCTGCAAAAATTGTCCAGGCATTGTCAGATGAAGGCTACGATATGGCTCTATTTTCTGGCTCAAGGCCCGATGCTCTTGCAAAAATCGCCAAGTTGGTTAAACGCATAAGAGCCGGAATATTGGCGCCGCCACCCCTGGTTCTGGGCGGGATTGTTTTGAACCTTGCGGATGGTGTCAAAGAAAAGACTGACGTCGATCTGGTTACAAATGACGTGAAGGTTGCTCTCAAGCTTTGCGAAAACAAGAAAACCAGAAATAGGTCGTTAGCACGTTAGATGAATAGTAGTGGGTCCAGTTTCTGGAGTAGTGGTTCCGTCCCGTTGATCGACGCGGGCGTTCTGTCCAGTATTATCGCTGTTGCCTCTGACATTGCGCTTGTTGTTGGCCGGGACGGCGTGATCCTGTCTGTCCTGGTGAATCCGAACGAAACCTCGTTTGGCAAACTGGGTCACTGGGAAGGTCGTCCGCTGACGAAGTTCCTGACCGAAGAGAGTATTCCCAAGGTTGATGCTGTGATGAAAACGATGGCGTCCGGCGCATTGCCGTCGCGGTCGATTGAGCTGAATCACTCCGACAATGCGATCTGGGAATTCCCGATCCGCTATAGCTTCCACCCCTTCGGATCAGACGGATCGTTCCTGATGCTGGGCCGCGACCTGCGTCCGATTGCAGAGACTCAACAGCAATTGGTTCAGGCACAGATGTCGCTGGAGCAGGGATACGAAGCGCGCCGCGAGTTTGACGCGCGGTATCGTCTGCTGCTGCGCACGGTGCATGACGCGATTATCTTTATCTCGGTGAGCGACGGTAAGATCAAAGACGTCAATGATCCCGCAGCCATGCTGTTGGGATCTACCCGCGAAGATCTGATTGGATCGTCGTTTGCACAGGAATTCCGGGACAAACGCCGCGAAGAGTTTATCGAAGCGCTGATCAACGAAGCCATTTCCGAAAACAACACCGGTCTGGAAGTTCAGTCGCGCCGTGGCCGCCAGAGAATCGTGGTCGCCCCAAGCGTATTCCGCGCCGCCGGGGAACGCATCCTGATCTGCCGGTTGACCACGTCCGACGCCAACCCGGCTCGGATGGACAATCTCAGCACCAATCTGGCCTCGGTTTTTGAAAAAGGGTCGGATGCCATCGTGTTCACGTCGGTGCGCGGGATCATCGAGGTTTGCAACGATGCGTTTCTCGATCTTGTCGATGCCGCACATGCGGTCGATGTTCGGGGGCGCAGCCTGTCGGATTTCCTGGGGCGCGGTCAGATCGACTTGAGTGTTCTGGTAGAGAACGCCCGCCGTACCGGACAGATGCGGATGTATTCGACCAAGTTGCTGAACGATTTCGGGGCCAAGACCCCTGTTGAGATGTCGGTGACCTTCCTTGAAAACCACAGTGAACCTGAACTTGGTTTCGTCATCCGCGACATCAGCCGCGTTGATGCAATGCGCAAGGCACAGGTGCAAACAAGCGAAGAATCAAACCGCAATGTGATGGAGCTTGTCGGCTCGGCCACGTTGAAAGAAATCGTCGCGGAAACCACCGATGTGGTCGAAAAGATGTGCATCGAAACGGCTGTCAGCCTGACCCGGAACAACCGGGTGGCGGCGGCGGAAATGCTCGGGCTGTCGCGCCAAAGCTTGTACGTCAAGCTGCGCAAATATGGCCTGTTGAACAAGGATGGCGACGGGAACTGACGCCGTCGCCGATCCTGTCGGATACACCCCCCAAATTGACATTTTGTCCCGTCTGTTTCGCTTGATGTGAATCGGTTTGTCGTGTTTAGTTGACACATGACTGTCAGCATAAGTTTACACTCTGGTCGATACCCCGCCCCGTCCGCGATGCTGGAATTGATCAAACCCGTCACCTGGTTTCCACCCATGTGGGCCTATGCCTGTGGTGCTGTCGCGTCCGGCGTGGCCATTGGCGACCATCTTGGCCTGTTGATCCTGGGTATCATCCTGGCCGGTCCCGTTGTCTGCGGCATGAGTCAGGCGGCGAATGATTGGTGCGACCGGCATGTTGACGCCATCAATGAACCGGACAGACCCATTCCATCCGGGCGCATTCCCGGGCGCTGGGGGCTATGGATCGCCATTGCGATGTCACTCCTGTCACTTGCGCTCGGTGCATTGCTGGGCACATGGGGCTTTATCGCAACCGTGGTCGGGGTCATCGCGGCGTGGGCATACTCAATGGAACCCATCCGCCTGAAACGCTCTGGATGGTTTGGCCCCGGGCTGGTGGGCCTGTCCTACGAATCGCTGCCGTGGTTCACCGGTGCGGCGGTGCTCAGTCAAACGCTACCATCCGGGCCGGTCATCCTGTTGGCGCTTCTCTATGGTGTCGGTGCGCATGGCATCATGACACTCAATGATTTCAAGGCCCTGGAGGGTGATCGCCGGATGGGCGTGAATTCCCTTCCTGTAACGCTTGGGCCTGAACGGGCCGCCAGGGTTGCCTGCGCCATTATGCTGGTGCCGCAGGTTCTGGTCATTCTCGCCTTGGCCCATTGGGGCCAATCCGCCCATGCCGCCGGTATCCTCGCGCTGGTGCTGGGTCAGATCTTGGCGATGTCGGTGATGTTGAAAGATCCAAAGGCCAAAGCGCCCTGGTATAACGGCACGGGCGTCTTGATGTACGTCTCTGGCATGATGGTGTCCGCCTTTGCCCTGCGACATGTGGAGGTGTTCTTGTGACGCTTGGTTGGCTGGCCATTGTGCGTCTTGGCCTTGTGCAAATGGCCCTTGGCGCGATTGTCGTGTTAACAACATCGACCCTGAACCGTCTGATGGTCGTCGAACTGTCGCTTGCGGCGGTTCTGCCCGGTCTTCTGGTTGCCCTGCATTACGGGATCCAGATCACGCGTCCGAATTGGGGGTTCCTCTCTGACAAGGGCGGCAACCGCACCCGTTGGATTATTCGCGGTATGTGGATTCTCGCCACTGGCGGCATTCTGGCCGCGCTCGGTGTGGTTGAAATGGAAAGCAGCTATTGGACGGGGCTCGCCATCTCTGTTCTGGCCTACGCCTTGATCGGCCTGGGGGCCGGTGCTGCGGGAACGTCCGTGCTGGCCCTGCTTGCCACAGCCACGGCGCCGCATCGCCGCGCCGCTGCCGCGACAATCACCTGGCTGATGATGATTTTCGGGATCGCGATGACAGCTGGCGTGGTAGGGCAATTGCTTGACCCCTATACCCCCGCCGTTCTGATCCGCGTTGTCAGCGGCGTCGCGGCGGTTGCGCTTTTGATCACCTTCATTGCCACATGGCGGATCGAACGCGGTGTCGAGGCAGAACCCGAAGCCGACCCCGTACCGTTCCGCGAAGGGCTGGCCGAGGTTTGGGCGGAACCGAAGGCCCGGATGTTCACGATCTTCGTGTTCCTGTCGATGACCGCGTATTTCATGCAAGAGCTGATCCTTGAGCCTTATGCTGGGCTCGTCTTTGGCTTTACCCCCGGCGAAAGCACCACGCTGTCGGGCATCCAGAACGGCGGCGTTTTCCTCGGAATGCTGACGGTTGGCATTGCAGCCACCGCATTGCGCTTTGGCTGCTTGCGCAATTGGGTCATTGGCGGATGTCTTGGATCGGCCGCCAGCCTTTGTGTCATTGCCACCTTGGGGGGATATGCCCTGCCCGAAACGCTTCTTCCTGCCGTTTTTGCCCTTGGGTTCTTCAACGGCGCGTTTGCCGTCGCTGCCATTGGGTCGATGATGGCGCTGGCTGGCGAAGGCCGGGAAAAACGGGAAGGCACGCGCATGGGCCTTTGGGGTGCGGCCCAGGCCATTGCCGCCGGTTTTGGCGGCCTGACCGGTGCAGCAGCCGCAGATGTCATGCGCACTCTGACCGCAGACGCCCCCGCCTTCGGGACCGTCTTTGTTTTTGAAGCCGGGTTGTTCCTCTGCGCTGCTGTCATGGCGTTGCGCATCATGGAGGGGCCAGCCCGACACGCCGAACTGATCGCAGGAGAATGACCATGTATGATGTAGTCGTTGTGGGCGGTGGCCCATGTGGCGCAACCGCTGCCGAAGATCTGGCCCGGTCGGGTTACAACGTGGCCCTGCTGGATCGGGAAGGCCGGATCAAACCCTGTGGCGGGGCCATTCCCCCGCGCCTCATGCAGGATTTCGATATCGGTGAGGACCAGCTGGTCGCCAAAGTGAACACCGCGCGGATGATTTCACCCACAGGGCGCCATGTGGATATCCCGATTGAAAACGGGTTCGTCGGCATGGTCGATCGCAAGGATTTCGATCCGTTCCTGCGGGATCGCGCCGAACACGCCGGGGCCACGCGGCTCACCGGCACATATGTCCGGATCGACCGCGACAAGGCCGCCAAGACGCGGTCTGTCATCTACCGAGACAAGGAAAGCGGCCAAGAACGCGCGCTGCCCACGAAACTGATCATCGGCGCGGATGGTGCCAATTCGCGGGTTGCCCGCGATGAGATCCCCGGCGGTGACAAGGTTCCGCTGGTCTTTGCCTATCACGAGATCATCAAGGCCCCGGAAAAGAATGATGTCTACGATCCTGTCCGCTGTGACGTGATCTATGACGGCGCGATCAGCCCCGACTTTTACGGCTGGGTCTTCCCGCATGGCGGCACAACGTCCGTGGGCATGGGCACCTATGTGCAAAGCGTGAACCTCAAAGAGGCCACCGCCGCCCTGCGCGAAGCGTCAGGTCTGGCCGATTGCGAAACGCTGCGCAAGGAAGGCGCGCCCATTCCGCTTAAACCGCTCCGCTTCTGGGACAATGCCCGCGACGTTGTGGTTGCCGGAGATGCGGCCGGTGTCGTGGCACCGTCCAGCGGCGAAGGCATCTACTACGCCATGATCTGTGGGCGGCATGCAGCAACCGCTTGCGCGGCAACGCTCAAAACCGGTCGCATCACGGATCTCGCCCTCGCGCGGAAGCTCTTCATGAAAGAGCACAAGACCGTCTTCCGCGTTCTGGGTCAGATGCAGGACGCCTATTACAAAAGCGACTCTCGCCGGGAACGGTTTGTTTCGCTCTGTCACGATGTTGATGTGCAGAAGTTGACGTTCGAGGCATATATGAACAAAAAGCTCGTCAAGGCGCGTCCCATGGCGCACCTAAAAATCGGCTTTAAGAACTTGCGCCACCTGTTGGGACTGGTGCGGGAGACCCATGTATGACGCAGACGCTCATCCCGGCCTGGCTTGGCGACACTCTCAGCCCTGTTGAGAAGCTGGACGCCCATATCCGTGGGCTCAAGCACAAGGCGATTTCGGTTTTCGTGCTGAAAGGCGACGAGATCCTGATCCAACGCCGCGCGATGGGCAAATACCACACACCCGGGCTATGGGCGAACACCTGTTGCACGCATCCCAACTGGGACGAGAGCAGTATTGATTGCGCACAAAGACGCCTGAACGAAGAACTCGGGATTAAGGGCCTGAACCTCGATTACCGGGATCGCGTGGAATACCGCGCCGATGTGGGCGGTGGACTGATCGAACACGAGGTGGTCGATATCTTTGTCGCCGAAGTCGACAGCGCGCCAGAGTTGCTGCTCAATCCCGACGAAGTCATGGCGACTCGGTGGGTGCGGTATGGCGATCTCATGAATGAGGTGGTTAACGAACCAAGCCGCTTTACCCCCTGGCTTCGCATTTACCTTGACACATACGCGCCACAAATCTTTGGCGACATGGCGATTTCCTGCGTAAACCCAGCATAAAGCAGCCAATTTTAAACACATTCGCTCCTGTTTCTTGCCTTAGTTCCTGCCTAAACCTTTAAGTGGGGCTCGAACTGGGGAGTTTGAGATGTCTGCTGCTGCTGCTACCGCCAGTGATCTGGAGCGGTACATGTTGGAACTCGTGAACGAGGAGCGCACAAGCCGTGGCTTGAACGCACTGGTTCTCGACAAGACATTGAACGCGTCTGCCGACGCGCATTCGACGTGGATGCTGAACAACAATGTGTTCAGCCATACCGGTGTGGGTGGGTCCACTCCGACCGAACGCATGGTGGATGTCGGGTTCGATCTGTCCGGCACATGGCGGACAGCCGAAAACATCGCTGCCCAAAGCGAACGGGGCGAACCCGGGCTTTTCGACGACGTGTACGATCTTCACCTGGCGCTGATGAACAGCCCCGGACATCGGGCGAATATCCTGATGCCGGATCTCGAAGTGGTCGGCATCGGCATTCAAACCGGGAATTTCGCCTACGATACGGGAACCTATTTTTCCGTTATGGCGACACAGAACTTTGCCATGACGGGTGGTCGGACGACACCTGATATTGCAACGGCATCACCCAACTCCGAACAAAATCAAACCGATCCTTCGAACGAACGCTCGGACGTTCTTGTCGGGACGGCCACGGCGGAAAACCTTGTCGGAACAGCGCAGGATGACACCATCACCGGGTCAGGTGGGAATGACATTTTGTCGGGTGAAGGTGGCGACGATACCGCTGTCTATATCGGCGATGCGTCGAACTACGGCATTACCATCAGCAACGGATCGATCATCATCGAAGACCGCACCGGTCGGGATGGCACGGATACGCTGAACAGCATTGAGACGCTGCAGTTCCGCGATACCACCTTTGCGCTTGATCTGTTCACCAATGTCAGCACGCTGACCGACGCGGACATGCTGGCGTTCTCGGAACTCTACGTGGCCTATTTCAACCGCGCGCCGGACGCGGCGGGCCTGTTGTACTGGGGATCGCGGCTGGCCGATGGGATGTCGATGGACGACATCGCGCGCGAATTCTTCGATCAGCCCGAAACTCAGGCGCTGTACGGAACAACCGGGGGAACCGCACAATTCGTAACAGCGGTCTATTCGAATATTCTGGGCCGCGATCCGGACGATGTAGGCTTTGCCTACTGGGTCGATACGCTGAACAGCGGGGCCGTTGACCGGGCAGAGTTTATCGTGGCGATGCTCGGTGGGGCCAAGGCCTCCACCGGCAGCGCAAGTGACGCGCAATACCTTGAGACCAAGGCAGAGATCGGTGCTTATTTCGCGGTGATCAACGGGTTGAACAATGTGCAGGTGGCAAACACGGCCATGCAGGCCTTCGACGGAAGCATGGGCTCTGTGGCGCAAGCGAAGGGCATCATTGACACCTTCGCCGCATCGACAGACACGGCGCAGGGGTCCGAGTTCACAATCAGTGTGACCGGCTTGGTCGAAGACGCGCTTGATTGGGTGTAACGCTCACGCGCCTTTTGTCAGCGGGACCACTTTGCCATCGTCAGAGCACAGGGAGATCGCAGTTTTGTAGAGATCAAACCGCGTCAGCCTTGCATCCGCGTACATATCATCCGGCGACGCCTGATCAATGAACCGGTCCGGCAAGGTCATCGTCCGGATCTTCAATCCGCGATCCAAGGCACCGCGATCTGCCAGCTCATGCAGAACCATCGCCCCGAACCCACCGCGCGCGCCCTGCTCTACCGTGATCAACGCGTCGTGGTTTGCAGCCAGTTTCAGGATCAGGTCGATATCCAGAGGTTTGGCAAACCGCGCATCCGCGATTGTGACCGACACCCCGTCAGTCTCCAGTAAACGCGTCGCGGCTTCAACTTCAGCCAGATGCGCACCAAAGCTCAGGAAGGCGATATCGCTGCCTTCTTGCAGGATCCGGCCCTTGCCGATTTCCAGCACCTCGCCGCGTTCCGGCATCTCAACCCCGTTGCCCGCCCCGCGTGGGTAGCGGAACGCAATGGGTCCACTGTCATGCGCGACAGCCGTGGCCACCATATGCTTGAGCTCTGCCTCGTCGGCAGCCGCCATGACCGTCATGTTCGGCAATGCGCTGAGATATCCAACGTCAAACGCACCTGCGTGCGTGGCCCCATCCGCCCCGACCAGCCCGGCGCGGTCAATGGCGAAGCGCACAGGCAGGTTCTGCAACGCGACGTCATGCACGACCTGATCGTAACCGCGTTGCAGGAAGGTCGAATAAATGGCGCAGAACGGCTTCAACCCGGTTGCCGCCAGCCCGGCCGCAAAGGTCACCGCATGTTGTTCGGCAATGCCCACGTCAAACACGCGGGACGGAAAGCGATCGGCCAGGATGTCGATCCCGGTCCCACCGGGCATGGCCGCTGTGATCCCAACGATGTTTGGATCGCGCGCGGCTTCTTCGGTCAGCGTGTCCCCAAACACCTTGGTATAGCTTGGCGCGTTTGGCCGTGATTTGGCCTGCGCGCCGGATTGAACGTCAAACTTGGCAACGCCGTGGTACTTGTCAGCGCTGTTTTCCGCCGGGGCGTAGCCCTTGCCTTTGACGGTGCAGCAATGGATCAGCACCGGCCCCGTCGCGCGGGCGCGGGCAGCGCGCAGAACGGGCAGAAGCTGGTTCATGTCATGGCCGTCAATCGGGCCGATATATTCAAACCCAAGTTCTTCGAACAACGTGCCCGAGGCTTGCAGATTGCCCGTCACCAACTGGCGCGCGCGCTTGGCGCTTTCACGCATCGGCTCGGGCAAGGCGGATTCGAAGCCTTCCGCAAGCGATTTAATCTTGGCCAGCGGTTCATTCGCGTAAAGACGGCTCAGGTATGATGACATTGCGCCCACCGGTGGCGCGATGCTCATTTCGTTGTCATTCAGGATCACAAACATGCGGCGGCCTTCGTGGCCTGCGTTGTTCATCGCCTCATAGGCCATGCCGGCACTGATCGAGCCGTCGCCAATCACAGCGATGGAATCGCCTGTTGGGCGACCCATATCGCGCCCGACGGCAAAGCCCAGAGCGGCAGAAATCGAGGTCGAGGAATGCGCCGCGCCGAATGGGTCGTATTCAGATTCGCTGCGTTTGGTGAAACCCGAAATACCGTCTTTCTGGCGCAGGGTTTTCATGCGGTCACGACGACCCGTGAGGATTTTATGCGGATAACACTGGTGACCCACATCCCAGACCAGTTTGTCCATCGGCGTGTTGAACACCGCATGAATGGCAACCGCCAGTTCGACCACACCAAGGCTGGAGCCAAGATGGCCCCCGGTTTGCGAAACGGCAGAGATCACTTCTGATCGGACTTCGTCTGCAACAGCGGTGAGCGTTGCGTCATCCATCGTGCGCAGGTCGGCGGGGCCTGCAATGCGATCAAGATTGGGGGTGATTGAGTGTGTCATGTGGCAGTCTCCTCGGGGACGTGAGGGAAATGAGGCGCCACGTTTGCAAGGGGGTGCCAAGAAACGTGGCGCCAGTTCCTGTAGCCAACAGGAAGGGAACCGGGGTGTTGAGCCCCGAATCCGGTTTTCTCGTTTTGGGAACCTGTCGAAAACCGGATCTGGCGATAGTCAGGGCGGCGGACCGCCCTGACCGATCATTCGTATACAGGCGCACCTGTTGTTGCGAGCTCGGGCCAGTCAGCGATGACATTCGTCCCTTGCAGCGGTTGCTGGTATCCTTTGTGACAAGTCTTGCAGGCGGCCTTCGGCGCATCTGCAAAAACCGGGCCAAGGCGCTCTGGCGGGTATTCCCCTTCGAGCGGCACCAGGTAGTCGTTGTTGATTTCCTGAACCATGCCGATGCCAAGCTGTTCGGTGGACCATTGCGGGGTCACCTGCTCGGGGTCATAGAATGCCCGGCTGTTGTGGCAGAACACACAGTTCACACCCAGCGAGTTGGACACGTAGTTCATCAGGCTGAAGGTGCGTTCCGTATCCTGCCAGGACACAACACCCTCTTGGGACGGATATTCGGCCACGTGGGGTTCCAGATCGTGAACGCTGATCCGGCCATAATCGAGCAGGAATGTCTCCAAAGCATCAGATGGCAGGGACGTATACTGGCTCTGTACCGTCACCTTGTTCTGCACTGCCGCCCAACCGCCAGCCGCTTTGTTCACATCACCCAGTTTGAACCAGATATCCGACGGCACGTTCAACCCGCGGTGACAGGTGTAACATGTCACGCCCACCTGCTTGTTGGAGTTTACGTGGCCATCCCAGTTCTCGTTGATGCTCTGGGTCATCTCGATCATCCGGCGGGCGACAACCTTGGTGTAAAGATCGTCGTTGCCGTATTCATCAAGCTCCACATCACCGTGACAGTAGGCACACCCCTGTTCGGGCGCGACCCAATCAGTCATGGCCAGCATCAACCGATTGAAATTGTCGTCGGTCAGATCACCCAGAACCTGAACATTCTGGTAGATATCGCCAGCCAGGTCTTCGCCACCCTCGGGCACATACGGGGCCTCGGTATACATGACCTCGATCGCCGGATCCGGCTTGGCCAGGTCAGAGACAAACTCTGTCCGTGCCATCCCGTTGCCGCGCGGACCGGTTTGAAGGCTCTCGGTTTTGAACGGCTGACCGACAATCACCAGGAACGCAGCCACTGTAACAGCAGTACCCAAGGCACCTACCAGGATCGCCGGACCGTAGATGTTGGTCGGGTTATCCCTGTTCCATTTATCGAACCACTTGGGAAACATGATCAGTTCTCCTGTCCAATAAAGGCTTCGTAGGAGCCGTAGGCCTCGTAGCCATAAGAGCCGTCATACATCGGAGCGAAGTGGTGCTCCTGGGCCCAGATGAACCAGTTGTCCACGACCGTCCCCGTCAGCAGGATGCCAATGCCGCCCGTGATCGGAGTGAGGACCGCAAACCACCAGGCCCAGCGGTGAATGCCTTCCATGGTGGCGTTGAAGCCCATGGTCCAGCGCCAGAAGAGGGCCGCGCGCTCGGTGGCTGTGCCACGGTCGACGATCTGTTCAAGTTCGCGGTCGCCGCCGTAACGGGTCACCGCCAGAATGGTCGCGCCGTGCATCGCAAAGAGCAGGACCGAGCCATAGAGGAACACAATCGAAAGCGCGTGGAACGGGTTGTAGTAAAGGTTGCCGTACCGGATCGAGAACGCGGTGGTCCAGTCAAGGTGCGGGAAGATGCCGTAGGGCACCGCCTCTGACCACGATCCCATCAGGATCGGACGGAAAAGACCCAGGACAAGGAACAACCAGATTGCAGACCCGAAAGCCCAGAAGATGTGTTTGCCCATCTTGTGTTCCATGGCGAGGATATAGGTCCTTGCCCACCAGCTCATTACCGAGATCAGCAAGAAGAAACTGGCGATGATGTACCAGCCGCCGTCATTCAGCGGCGGGATCTTGAGACCGTATTCCGGGCTTGGCGGCTCAAGCGCGAGCCAGAAAAGCTGCCGGATGAACTCGGGGATCGACCAGCCGACTTGCGCCAGCATGTTCAGGCCAATGATGTTCAGCGCAAGCAACCCTGTGGCAAGCGACACCAGTCCAGTCCAGCCAAGGTATACCGGGCCAAGCTGGGCGTTGCCGATCCATCCGATCAGGGTGGAAAAGCTGCCTTTGCCAAACCGTTCGCGTTCTGCGGATTCGGTGTGCATGCCCCATTCCGGATTGCCCTGAACCTGGACCTGCGTGAAAATGTTTTGATACTCAGCCATGGTTACATCCCCACATTGGCGCCCCAGATGGGCAGTTCGAGCCACCAATTCCACCATTCAGGCCAGCCTTTGGTCCAAACCGGGCCCGAGATGATGATACAGATCGCGGACCAGAAACCGGCGTTCAGCGCCAGCAAGAGACCCACGCGGTGGATCCCGAGGGTCCCAACCGAGTAGCCGATGAAATCGCGGAAAAAGGTGTCTTCGTGGTCGGGCGTTTTCATCTCTTCACCCTTTTCAGGGTTCGCGGCTGAGAGGATCAGCCCCCCATGCAATGCCAGCGCCAGTGTCGTGGTGAAGAAGAACGTCACCGCAAGCATATGCGCCGGATTGTAGTGGAAATGCAGGTACGCGTAGCCGGTGTTCGACACCCAGTCGAGGTGGCTGAAAATCCCGTAGGGAAAGCCGTGGCCCCATGCGCCCATCAAGAGCGGGCGGAACACCACCAGCGTGACATAGGCGAAAATCGCAACGCTGAAGGCAAAGGGAACGTGATAGCCCATGCCCAGTTTGCGGCAAATCTCGACCTCGCGCAGCGCCCAGCTGCTAAATGCGCCAACCGCACAGATCGTGATGATCTGCCAGAGGCCGCCTTCCATCAGCGGCGCCATACCCAGACCGTAGCTCAGGTCAGGAGGCGCAATGTTGATGAGCCATGGATTGAATGTGCCCTGGTCTGCCGCACCCCAAAAAATGAGGATTGTGCCGAGCAGAGCGAAAAAGGCGGTCGTGACCCCGAAGAAGCCCACATAGAAAGGCCCCACCCAGAAGTCGAACAGATCGCCGCCGATCAGCGTCCCTCCGCGGACGCGGTACTTTTTCTCAAAGCTGAGCAGCGCCATCTTCTTTTTCTCCGCGTTTGCCGGCACGTCCACCGTGGGTCGAAGCCGTCATGTTTCGTTTTGTTTTGCTGCGGGCGGTGCAAAGATGCTGTTCCGCCCGCAGCGATGTTATGGGCTCTTCCGAGCGGGCTGGTTTACATGCCAGCGGCTGCTGCTTTTTCGAACCAGTTGATGCCGTTGGACAGCACCACCAGATGAATCATTGCAGCCAGCAGGAAGAGGAACACGCCTTGTGCGACAAACACGCGACGCGGATCAAAGATGAGCCAGATCTTGTAGAACTTTGCCATTTTCTAATCCTTCCTCAGAACCACGGGCGCCAGATGAAGGTTGCGAGGTGTGCAACCACTGCAACCGCCGAGAACAGCCAAAGGCCGCTCATGTAGACGGAATGCAGCTCCTGGGCCTGCTCGTCAGTAAGACCTGTGAATGACAGGTCGGTATTATCAGCCATGAACTTTCCTCCGGAACGTTATGCTGACGCCGCATTCCCTGCGGCCGGGTCCCTTGGAGCCAAGGCTCCGCAGGTCCTGTCCACCCTGCCGGGTGGTCAGTCCTTGTTCCCAAACCTTTTCAGGCCGAGAAAATGAGCGGGGTGATCCGATCTGCTTCGCACCACGCGCGCGCCAACGGGCCGCGCATGTTGAGCGTCTGCTTCTGGAACACATCAAGCATCCAGATCACGGTCGCAAAGGGGATCGCGACCACGAAAATGATACTGAAATAAACCAGGAACTCGGTTCCGCGTTTTGTATGACCGTGCTTGTGATGGCGCGTGTCAGAAGAGGTGAAATCCGTCATTTGGTCGGTCCTCCTTGGGTGTTTGAAAGGGCTTGAACAGTCTCGAAGACAACGCGTTCGGCACCTTGTTTCAAAGCTGCGGCCTCTGCGGCGTCGCGCAGGTTCTTGGCAGCAGATATTCGGGTCAGGACCGGGTGTTCGGACACGATCCGGTCAAGTTCGGCTTGCGCATCGGCATCCCAGGGGAAGTCGCGGCGCAGCGGTGTAAGTGTGGCGTCGGCCTTGTCCATCTCCGTGCCCAGCGGCAGGATGTGGAACAGCGCATCGAAAAGCCCGTTACAGACTTCTTGCAGCAGGTAGGTCGCCCCGGCGTAGCCCATCATCGGCGTTCCGGTGTGACGGCGGATGGCGGCACCGGGAAATGACGCGGGAATGAATGTTGGCTGCGGGCCATGCCCGGCCTGCATTTCGGCCAGATACATTTTTTCGTTGATCGACCCCATCAGCACCAAGGGCTTCTTGGTGTGGATCATCGACCGCACTTCGTTGTTGTTGGTCTTGGCCCCGGCAACCCGCGCCACGGCAAAGGCGCAGGGCAGGCCCAGATCACCTTCAAGGTAGTTGCGGATACCGCGGGCATAGGTCTCGTTCGCCACGATCCCGAAAGAGGCCGTTGCAAAGAAATCTTGCGTGACCGACCGCCACAAATCCCAGACGGGTTTCAGCGTCGAATGCTTTTCCTGTTCGATGAACGGTTCTGGATCAAGATCCAGCATCTCGCCCAGCTTGCGCAGGAATTTGGTGGTGCTGTCCATGCCGATGGGCGCTTGCAGGTATGGCTTGCCAAGGCATTCACACAGCCCGCGACCAAATTCGCGGTACATGCAGATATTGACGTCAGCGTTCACAAGGTTCCGCATCTCGGCCAGATGTGCGCCGAGCGGCATAACCATGTTGACCTCGGCCCCCATGCCTTCGACCAGACGCCGGATTTCAGCCAAGTCTGACGGCATGTTGAACGTACCGTACATCGGGCCAAGGATATTCACGCGAGGCTTAGCCCCTTCTTCGCGCTTCTTCTCGGGTGGCATCCGACCTTTGGTCATGCCGAATTCCGTGAAAATCCACGTCATCGCGCGATCCGCGCTTTCCCACTGATCTTCATCGATGGTGCGCGGTAGAAAACGCTGGATATTGGTACCCATTGGGGTCACGCCGCCACCGATCATTTCGGCAATGGATCCCGTGACCACCACTGCAGGGAGAGCTGGGTCGAGCACACTCCAGGCGCGTTTCATCGCCCCCTCGGTCCCCTCCCGACCCAGCTCCTCCTCACCGAGGCCAGTAACCACGATAGGGAGCTCATGCGGTGGTAGCGCATCCGTATAGTGAAGGACGGATGTGACAGGCAGGTTTTCACAGCCCACCGGTCCGTCGATAACAACCTGCAAACCTTTCACAGCCGTAAACGCGTAAACTGCGCCCCAATAGCCGCCCGCGCGATCATGATCCTGGATCAACATCAGATCATCTCCTGCGCTTTGGCAGCGCGCGCCTGTTTGTCGAGTTTTTTCTGATGCTGCGCGCGGAAATCAGGGCGCAAGTTTGGCGCGCCTTCCCAGACACCGGCTGTGTCGCCATGGCCGACGCCTTCAAAAAACGCCTTCATGTCATCCATGCGGGATTTGCCCGCGATGGCAGCATTGATCACTTCGGCCAATGACCCTGCTCCGGCTGGCCCCATCAGGGGACGCGCGGAAATCAGGTTGGTGTAATAGAGGCCGGGAATTGCCATTTCCTTGGCCTTTTGCACAACGGGGGTCGTGCCGATGGCAAGGTCAGGCTTGATCGCTTCCATCGCCGCGCAATCATCTTCAAGCGACGCGCGGTACTGCACCTTGATGCCTTTGGATTCCAGCCATTCGCGGTCAGGATCGGACCACTGCGTGCGCGGGCAAGCCGTGCCGACATAGCGCAGGTCAGCACCGCTTTCGACAAGCAGACGCGCGACGAGCAGTTCAGACCCTTCGTAACCCGATAGCGTGATGGTGCCTTTGATCGGGGTCTGTGCCAAAGCCCCTTTGATCGCTGGGAGGAACGCGTTCTGTGCGGCGGCAATCTGGTCCTTCGGAATGTTGAAGGCGTCACCGATCCCAGCCAACCACGCGGCAGTGCCATCATGGCCAACCGGGGCAGAGCCGACAATCGGACGCCCCGCCGCTTCGAACTCACGAACGGCAGCGGTGTAGAACGGATGGATCGCAGCGACGACACCACAGTCCAAAGCCGCGTACAATTCGCGCCATTCACGGCACGGAACCACGGGACCCGCGGCCAGACCCATGGGGGCCAGCATTGCGCCGATCATCATCGGGTCCGCCGGGAACATTTCGCCCAGCAAAGCAACAGTCGGGCGATCCGCCTTGCCACCAGCGGGCGCTTGCACAGGACCGGATTTGACCTCTTCCCGCGCGTAGTTGAGCATTGCGCCCGCGAGGACGTCTTTCGCCTCCGCATGGGTCGGAATGCCGAAGCCCGGCACGTCAATGCCGACGATCCGCACACCGTTGATTTCCTTTGGGAGCAGACGAAGCGGCACACCAGACGCGGTGGGCACGCACAGGTTTGTCACCACAATCGCATCGAACCGATCCGGGTCAGCCATTTCATGCACGGAGTCGCGGATGTCTTCGTAGAGCTTGCCTGTGACCAGCGATTCCGAATTGAACGGCACATAGCCAACAGACCGGCGCGCGCCGTAGAAGTGGGACACAAACGTCAGACCATACACGCAGCAGGCCGACCCGGACAGAATCGTCGCGGTGCGCTTCATCCGCAGACCAACGCGCAGCGACCCGAAAGCGGGGCACATGCTTTGCGGTTGGTCATGTGGTCCAACCGGATAGTCCTTGGCAAACTGGTCCAGCATCTCGGAGTTGCCCGCCATGCGCGCGGCCTTCTCCATTTCAGAGCCGGAATGGCAGCCAAGCCCATCCGAGAGAACAGGCGCTTCGGGGGCCTCGACCCGTGGTTCCCCACGGATAACCTCCACCTCTGCCGTTTCGTCGTATGTTTCTTCGTTGCTCACGTCTCTACTTCTCTTTGGTTCCCAGGGTCACGTTTGGGGGGCTAACCCTCACGCTTCGTCGTAAATCACTTCAAGGCTTTCCATCGGCGCTGCATTCTTGCCGCGCATGTCGATGTCGGTTGCAGGCACCAGAGTGTAACCAGCGCCGGTTTCAGAGCCGTCAAACAGTTCAAGCAATCCGTCCTGACTCAGAGGTGCGGGGCGCACCGGGGGTGCTTCGGCGACATTCATTCCAAGCTCGGCAAACAGGGCACCCCAAGGCGAGGCGTCGGTACCGACAATCTGGTAATTCGCGGATTTCTTACGCAGGTCGTCGTCTTGCGGAATCGAGGCAAGGATCGGGATGTTGACCGCTTCGGCAAACGCTTGTGCTTCGCCGGAATGGTCGTCCTTGTTGACCACAAGTCCCGCAACACCCACGTTGCCGCCCAGCTTGCGGAAGTATTCCACAGCCGAACAGACGTTGTTCGCCACATACAGCGACTGCAGGTCGTTCGAGGCGACCAGGATCACCTTCTGCGCCATGTCGCGGGCAATCGGCAGACCGAAGCCACCGCAGACCACGTCGCCCAGGAAGTCGAGCAGAACGTAGTCAAAATCCCAATCGTGGAAGCCCAGCTTTTCAAGCAGTTCGAACCCGTGGATGATTCCGCGACCCCCACAACCGCGACCCACTTCGGGACCGCCCAGTTCCATCGCGAAGACGCCACCACGCTTGAAGCAGACATCCCCGATCTTCACTTCTTCCCCGGCCAGTTTCTTCTTGGTCGAGGTTTCGATGATCGTTGGGCACGCCTTGCCACCAAACAGCAGAGATGTGGTGTCAGATTTCGGATCACAGCCAATCAACAAGACGCGCTTGCCCTGTTCCGCCATCATGTGGCTGAGATTGGCCAGCGTGAAGGATTTCCCAATTCCGCCTTTGCCGTAGATCGCGATGATCTGGGTTTTCTTTGTGGCGTCTGCAGGGATCACATCGGCCAGATCCTCGTTTGCTTCGTCCTTCAACCGTTTGTCAAAGTCTTTGAGATTTGGAACCTCGTCCTTCATGAAGGGGTCTCCCAGTTGAGGATCATTTTCAGGCAGGTCGGATCTTCGAACGCGGTGCGATAGGCACCGGGTGCGTCCGAAGCCGCCGCTTGATGAGTGATCAGGCCATCGAGGCTCAATGCCCCGTTTTCGACCAGTGTGCGTGTTGCTGTCAGATCTTCGCGCGCCCATTCCGCCGCAACGCGGAACCGCGCTTCTTTCATGAAGGCGGGCGGGAAGGAGAACTGAAGGGGTTGGGTGTAGAACCCGGCCAGAACAATCTCGCCTCCCTTGACGATGCGTCCAACCAGATCGTTGAGCAGACCACCGTTGCCGCTGGCGTCATAGATGGATTTGTAATCGCGGCGTTCATCCTTGTCGGGATGCACGACCTCGTACCCGTCCGCACCCGCAGCACGATCCGGATCGATTTCCCAGACGGTCGGAGCAGGCGCCCCTGCGGCAATGGTCAGACGGGCCAGCAAGCGGCCCAGCACACCGTGACCAACGATCAGATCGGGAACCGACTTGTCCAAACCGGCCATCGCGTGACGCGCGGTTGCGGCCAAAGCCAGCAATGCGCCCTCGGCCCCATGCGCCGGATCAATCCGTGTGACACGGTCCTGATCCGTGACCAGACGCCTTGTTGCGCCACCAAACAATCCGAACACGCCATCATAACAGTTCGCACCCGGCACAAACACGTGGTCTCCCACCTTGTAACGGCTGTTGGGACCAACCTCGACAACCTCGCCCGAGGCTTCGTAACCGGGGATCAGCGGGTATCCCATGCCGGGAAACGGAGGCATGTCCCCGGACCAGAACAGTTTTTCCGTTCCTGTAGAAATGCCCGAATGCGCGATTTCCACGACCAGGTCATCCGGACCGGGCGATGTCAAAGCAACTGTTTCAAGGGCAAGAGTCTTCGGTGCGTTCAGCACGACGGCATGTGTTTGCATTCTATCCTCCTGCGCTTGCGGGACGTCGGGCTTCGAGAATCGAATCCAAAACGTCGCACTCTGTCTTGATCACTGTCAGTTTATTCTTACATACATAAGTGTCAACTATAATAGACACATTGGATTAGAATACCTTTTGCAGGGCGCTTAGTTTGACGGCTTGGTCGCAGTCACAACGGAGGTCACAAAGGGTCGCCGCGACGGGTAGGAAATCACATCAGTGAACCCGGTCTGACGGCACATTTCCCCAATTTCATTGGCGCTTCGCGCTGTGCCCGTCTGCATCGCAAGGCAATAAAAACTGAAATAGACATCGCCAGCGATCTCTGGGCGGTCTCCCCCAGACATCGGTTCAGAAATCAGGATCGAACCGCCATCGGGCAAGGTGTCTAAAACTTTTGACAGGACATCCATGACGGTGGTGTCCTCGTGATCGTACAAAACACGGATCAGCGAAATCACATCTGCGCCTTGCGGCAGCGGGTCCTCCCGGAAGGATCCGGGAACGAAGTGCAGTCGATCCCGTGCCGCAGACGCTGACATGCGTTTTTCAGCGTTCGGGCCGACAGCCGGAAGATCAAACACCGTGGCGGTCAGGTTTGGATTCGCATGCGCAGCCGCTTCGGCAAACACGCCGTAGCCCCCACCGATATCCAGAAGACGTGTGTACCGACCCAATTTGACGGTCGCCAAGGTATCTGCGGCCACAATCTCTTGCGATCGTGCCATGAGATCAGAATACCGATTGGACGTTTCTGCATCCGTGGCCTTGTCAGCGCTAAAGACATAGGGCCAGAACTGGGCTAACTCGGTTTCGACCTCACCGCGCAACAGCGCGACAGGATCGTTCAGATCACGGTAGAATGCGGCGTGATGCCGGATCATGTCTTCAAGCCCCGGAACGCCGACCAATGCCGCGCCTTTGCGGGCCAGCCCATACCGACCCGCACGGTCCCGTCGCAGCAATTGCATGGCGACGCCGGCCTTTAAGAGCCGGTCCATCCGATCAATCGGCAACATACACACCGCGGCAAGGTCAGACGCGGTTTGCGGTCCATCCATCAATCGATGCATCACGCGGAGGTCAACCAAGGCAAACAACGCCTGAGATTTGACGAAGCCCTGAACGATATCAAACAGCTCGGCCCCGTCTTTGGCAGCAACCCCGCGCGTCAGGGGAAAGGCGGAGGCCCAGCGCTGAAACCCCGGTCGCGCAATAATCCGCATCAGTCGGGTCATCAGTCCGATTTTGGGTCGTTTCGCAAAGGGCGGGATATCAGAGGCGAGCGCCATCTATCCGGCTTTGGCCACGTTGGTTTTGACAACCGGCATGATCGCCTCGGCCTGCAAGCGGACCATTTCGGCCAGCTTTGCCTCACCGGGGCAAGACGGGATGGATGCAATCGCCCCGCCCAGAATGTCCTTCAACCGCTTCGTCGCACCATCCACACCCAGCGCCAGAACGGCATTGGGGCGGCCGTGCACTTCGTCCTGGCCTGCGGGCTTGCCCAGTGTTTCGCTATCATAGAGGGCATCGCGCAGATCGTCGGCAACCTGGAACGCCTCGCCGATGCGGGCACCCAATTCGAACCATGGCTCTTCATCCTGTCCGGCAGCGATTGCACCCATTTGTGTGGCCGCAATAAAAAGCGCGCCGGTCTTTGACCGGTGATACGCGGACAAGTCGATCTTGGATTCGCTTTCCCAGCCTTGCCCGGCGCAAATGCCGTTAGGCATCCCCGATTGATGCGCAAGCAAACGAATGAGCTTGACCACGCGCTCGGGCGAGTGCGCCGCCGCACGGGCCAGGACTTCGAACGCAAGCATGATCAGTGAGTCGCCCGTCAGAACCGCCAATGGTTCGGAATAGGCGCGATGCACGGATGGCTTGCCACGTCGGACGTCCGCATCGTCAAAACACGGCAGATCATCATGTACGAGACTTGCGCAATGAAGAAGTTCCAGCGCAGACGCCGCGGCGTCCGTGATTTTGGGGAGATCATCGCCACAGGCAAGCGCGACCGACAGCAAAATCGTCGGCCGGATTCGCGCACCGCCGGGCGTACAGGCATACTGCAACGCCTCGGACAATTTCGGAGGGGCCTTGCCATCCTGTCCGATGCGGATTGCCGTTTCCACGGCAGAATTGATGCGAGAATGCAGTCCCATCGAACACTCCTAAGCAATGTGTTGTCATGTTTATCTGACACACTAGTGTAAATCATACTGGACACTTGGCAAATGTGAGTCAACAATTCGATGATGAAACTGCCAAAGCAAAGCTTGGGGCGCGTCATTGTGATCGGTGCCGGGATCGGGGGGCTAGCAGCAGCGCTGCCGCTTGTGCATCGCCGCTACGATGTCACCATTCTGGAACGGCACGCTGCACCCGGCGGCAAGATGCGCCAGATAGGTGGTGTCGATGCCGGACCGACGGTGCTGACGATGCTGGATGTGTTCGAAGCCCTATTCATGGATGTTGGCGAATCTCTGTCAGATCACGTGACACTGATTCCGCAAGACATCCTTGCCCGCCATTGGTGGCCCGACAGTGGACCGCTTGACCTGTTTCCGTGCGCAGAAAAAAGCGCTGATGCCATCGGCGCGTTTGCAGGATCCAAATCGCGTGATGAATTTCTGACGTTCACGCATCGTGCCGCGCGGTTGTTTGACGGATTCCGCGACCCGATGATGCTGCGGGCAGAGCCGAAGCTCGGGTCATTGGCCAAACATGTTATCATGAACCCGCGCCTTTTGCTGGATATGGGTGCGGGCAAAACGCTCAAAAGCCTCCTGCGCTCAAGTTTTAGCGATCCACGGCTGCAACAGCTCTTCGGCCGCTATGCGACCTATGTTGGCGGATCGCCTGACCGCTCTCCCGCGCTATTGTCCCTGATCTGGGAGGCAGAAGCCCGGGGTGTCTGGTGCGTTCAGGGGGGTATGCATGCGCTGGCCCGGTCCATTTCCGATCTCATCCAATCCAAAGGTGGAAAGATACGCCTCAACGCGGATGTGCAATCAATTGAGACACGCTCTGGCGGTGTCTCGGGCGTAACCCTGGCGACGGGCGAACACATCCCGACCGATCAGATCGTGTTCAACGGCGATCCAAGAGCGTTGGCGCTTGGTCTTCTGGGTGACGCGGTACAGCCCATCGCGCAAATCACGACGAAACGCGCACGCAGCCATTCTGCCAATGTCTGGAGCTTCAGGGCCACGCCTTCGGATATCCCGCTTTCGCATCACAACGTGTTCTTCTGCGATCCGGGTAAGAACGAGTTCGCGGACATCGAACGCGGGGAAATCCCAAGTGACCCGACGCTTTACGTCTGTGCCGAGGATCGTGGGCAAAACACCCCGGTACCGGACGAAGAACGTTTCGAGATTATCATGAACACCCCGCCGCTGACCCAGCGCGCGGCGCAGTCGGAGGACTACGAGACATGTCACACACGGACCTTCCCCCGTCTTCAACGCTTTGGGCTGACCTTCTCTCCGGAACCGGACCATTGGTCGCTGACAACAGCCAAGAGCTTCGACGCTCTTTTTCCCGGCAGCGCAGGTTCGCTATACGGGCAGACGCCGCACGGGATGATGGCAGCTCTGGAACGCCCGACGGCACGGACCTCGATCAAGGGGCTGTATCTGGCCGGGGGCAGCACGCATCCGGGCGCGGGCGTCCCGATGGCGGCAATCTCAGGCAGGCACGCGGCCGCGGCGATTGTGACGGACCAAATTTCAACCTCAAGGTTCCGCCAAACGGCTACGCGTGGTGGTATGTCGACGGCATCTCCGACGACGGCAAACGCGCTGTCTCGGTCATCGGGTTCATAGGGTCCGTCTTTTCCCCCTGGTATCGTTGGTCGGGTCGGAAGAACCCGGAAAACCACGTCTGCATCAATGTAGCGACCTACGGTCCCGGCGGGCGGTTTACGATGACAGATCGTGGGCAATCCGCGCTCCGCCAATCGACGGATCGCTTTACGGTTGGCCCCTCTTCCATGCGTTGGGTGAACGGACAACTGATCATTGACGTGAACGAGATCTCTGGCCCCCCACTGATCAGCCGAGTGCGTGGAACACTCACCGTCACGCCCAGCGCAATCACGCAAGTCGAACTGCCCCTAACCCAGGATGGTGCGCATATCTGGCGTCCGTTTGGTCCGGTCTCAAGAATTGATGTCGATCTGGATGCACCCGGCTGGCAATGGACCGGGCACGGGTATTTTGACGCCAATTTTGGCACTCGCGCGTTGGAAGAGGATTTTTCCTATTGGACCTGGGGGCGCTATCCGGCCAAGGGCGGCAGCACGTGTTTTTACGATGCAACGCGGCTGGACGGATCGGAGTTGGACGCCGGGTTCCATTTCACCCCAGAGGGTAAGGCATCAGAGATCCCCCTGCCCCCGCAGCTGGAATTCAAAAGATCGCTTTGGGCCGTACGCCGGGAGACACGCGGGGATCGTGGATGCAAACCCCGCCAGGTCATGAACATGCTTGATGCACCGTTTTATTCCCGGTCGATGGTTCGGACACGTTTGGACGGAGAAGACACAGTCGGCGTCCACGAGGCGCTTGATCTCACCCGGTTCCGATCGCCGCTGCTAAAGCCCATGCTGGCGGTACGTGTGCCGCGTCGGAAGAACTGGTCTTTTGATTAAGTAGATGCCCGGCGCGGCGCATTCGCCTCATCTGGGTTCAGCTTCCAGACACTGGCGTTCAGCGCACCTGCGATGGAAACCCAGATCAGGTAAGGCACGAACATCAGCCCGGCAATCATGTCCACCTGCCACAAGGCCCAGAGGGTCGCTGCCACCGACACCCACAACAGGCTGAGCACGATCATCCCCAGCTTGATCCGCTGCAACCCGAAAAACACCGGTGTCCAAAGGCTGTTCAACGCGATCTGCAAAGACCAAAGGGCCATCGCCAGCGCGTTGTCAGGGCTTAACGCAACACGCGCGCCCGCAGCGGACATCAGCAGATAAAGCGTTGTCCATGTCACGGGGAACACCCAATCCGGGGGCGTCCAGGATGGCTTTTTCAGATTGCGATACCACGGGCCGGGCGAAAACAACCCCCCAGTGGCACCAGCAGCCATGCAAGCCGCAAGAAATATTCCAAACAAAAGCCAAAACATGACAGTCAGGTAAGTCGACCGGTCGTATCAATCAACCCGTTCTGGCGGTTCCGCTCGTGTTGCGCGACTTGCGACAGCGCCTCGATGATGGTGTCAGAGCGCGTCCGCCGATCCGTATTCCGCCCCGCCGCGTGTACGAGAAATTGCGTTTCCGGCAGGCTCCGGGCAAACAGGACCGCAGATTTTGGCATCACAACGGTTGTTGCGGCCTTCATGGCGGATACAGCCAGCCAGCCCAATTTCTGACCTTTTGACGTGTGCGCCCGTGTCGAGATGGAATCGTATCCTGCCCGCTGCACCTGACTGCCGATCCCGGCATAGATGTACCGCGCCGCGTAAATCCCCGTGCGCGACGATAGCGGCAGCGCGGAAACGCCTGCTTCGGACCGCATGTACAGGCGATTTGCTTCCATCACCAAACGGCGCGCCATCTGACGGACCGCTTTGGTCGGTTTGGGATCAGACAGGAATGCTTCCTTGTCCAGACCCGCCTCGTCCAGCCAGTCCAGCGGCAGATAGATGCGCCCTTCAAGCGAATCCTCGCCAATATCTCGCGCGATGTTCGTGAGTTGCATCGCGATTCCCAGATCGCAAGCCCGGGCCAACGCATGCGGATCCCGCACACGCATCAAGACGCACATCATCACGCCCACCGCCGAAGCAACGCGGGCCGAGTAGTCAAACAACTCCGACAAGTTCTGATAAGTGCGTCCAACCGCGTCCCATGCCAGCCCTTCCAAAAGCGCATCGGGCAAGGCGCGGGGCATCTCGAATTCCTCGACCACCCGCGCAAAGGCCCGGTCGGGCGCTGCATCGTCGGGACGTCCGGCATAGATACGCTCAAGACGATCCTGCAGACGCAATACAGCGGCGGCCTTTTCCTGTTGCAGGTCAACCGCATCGTCAGCCAGCCGACAGAACGCATAAAGCGCCAATGACGGATCCCGCACCGACGCCGGGAGAACGCGCGATGCCATGTGAAACGACAGCGATCCATGACGGATCGCTTCGCGACAGGCTTCCATATCGGCGGCGTAACTGCTCATCCGCGCACCAGGACAGGATCAGGGACAAGCTGTGCCAGCACTTCGGCAGAGGAGATCACCCCCGGCAACCCCGCGCCGGGATGCGTGCCTGCGCCAGTCAGATACAGACCCTTCAACTCTTCACTCACGTTATGTGGCCGGAACCAAGCGCTTTGCAGGATTCGCGGCTCAATCGAAAAGCCCGATCCATAGGGCGATGAATACCTGTCCTTGAACGTTTCCGGCGTAAACACCTCGCTTGCAGTGACGCGGCTCGAAAATCCGGGCAAAAGCTGCTCTTCCAGCGCCTTGGTCAATCGCACACGGTATTCCCGTTCCAGTTTTGACCAATCGGCAGAATCCTTGTGCCCCAGATGCGGCACGGGGCTGAGGACATAGAACGTATCGTCACCTTCCGGAGCCGCAGTTGGATCCGTCACGGTCGGGCGATGGACGTACAGCGAAAAGTCGTCAGCAACTTTGCCTTTCATAAAGATGTCGCGGACAAGCCCCTTGTAGCGCGGGCCGTTCAGGATCGTGTGGTGCCCCACATCGGGCCACATGTCGCGGGTGCCCTTGGTGCCGAAATACCAGACATAGAGACCCATCGACCACCGCCGGCTCGACAGTTTTGTCGGCGTCCAGCGTTTCCGTTTTTGCATGCGCAGAAGGCGGTCATAGGTGAACCCCGCATCCGCATTCGACACAACGATATCAGCCGTTAGCACATCCCCGGACACAAGTTTTACACCCCGCGCCCGGTCAGATTTGACGAGGATTTCGTCAACTTCCGTTTCCATCAGAAGCGCGCCACCCTGCTCCCGGATGATCTTGGCCATGTTTTCGGCAATCGCGGCGACACCCCCCATCGCGTAGTGCACCCCGAATTCCTTTTCGAGATGCGACACGAGGATGTACATCGACGTGACGTTGAACGGGTCGCCCCCGATAAACAGCGGGTGGAACGACAACGCCATGCGCAACCGCTCATCTTTTACGCGTTTGGACGCATGCGCATAGACCGACCGGTCCGCCCGCAGCATTGCGAATTTTGGCAACACGCGAATCAGGTCCATCAGACGATGCATGGACCGGCGCCCCAGATCTTCGAACCCGAACCAATAGCGTTCTTCGCTGTCTTGCAGGAACTTGTCGTACCCGGCCACATCCTGTGGCGACAACCGCGCAACTTCGGCGCGCATGGCATCGGTATCCTGCCGGGCGGTGAATTTTGATCCATCGGGCCAGCGGATTTCATAAAACGGATCAAGCGGTCGAAGATCGACCTCCTGATGAAAATCGCGCCCGCAGACCGCCCATAACTCTTTGAACACCTGAGGAACCGTCACAATCGTCGGGCCCAGATCAAACCTGTGTCCGTCTTTGTGAATCGCAGAGCCGCGCCCCCCCGGTACATCAAGCTTGTCGATCACCGTTACGCGATATCCCATCGCGCCCAGACGCATCGCCGAAGCAAGGCCACCAAGCCCGGCACCAATGACAATCGCATGGGCGGCGGTCATCTTGTCAGAATGTGCCGCGAGGGCAGAATCTAGTTTTGTCATCATTTCACTATTCTATACTGTCAACTTTACTTTACAACATTTTGCCCGGGAACGCGGCCGAAAAAATATCTATCTTCCCTACTGCGCTGAAATGTGTCAGACTAAGTTGACACTATGGGAACCAAAATGCAGACCGTGAGTCTCAGCTTTTACCGCTTTGCCACACCGCTTTCGCGGCTGTGGGCGTTGACCATGATGGGGGCCGCGCGCCTGTCCCTGCCAAGGATCAAGGGCCTTCAGTTCTGGAAGCTGTGCGGATCAGGAACGGGCGAAGGGTTTACCCCAGTTCCGAACACGGCTGTCTATGCCATCCTGACAGTGTGGTCTGACGACGCCCGCGCGCGCGAGGCCATTGCAACAGAGCCCTTGTTTCAGTCCTACCGAAACCGCGCGTCCGAAAACTGGACACTGTTCCTGACCCCCTACTCTGCCCGGGGCGCCTGGTCAGGCCAGTCTCCGTTTCTCGAAGAATCACCTGTGGAGCACGGGCCGATCGCTGCACTGACCCGCGCCACTGTGCGACCGGCTGTTGCCGCACAATTCTGGAAACGGGTTCCGGACATCAGTGGCGTGATTGGTCAGGATCCCAATGTCCTGTTCAAGATCGGTATCGGCGAAGTTCCACTGCTGCAACAGATCACGTTTTCCATCTGGCCGGATTCCCAGTCCATGGCCAATTTTGCCCGCATAAACGGCCCCCATGCCAAAGCCATTCGCGCCGTCCGCGACGGAAAGTGGTTTCGCGAAGAACTGTACGCACGGTTCCGCGTGACCGGTGAAACAGGCAGCTGGGAAGGCCAATCCCCTCGTATTCTCAAGGACATCGCCGCATGAGACAACCCTTTCCCTTCTCGGCCATCGTCGGCCAGGACCAGATGAAGCTGGCCATGATCCTGACCGCAATTGACCCCGGTATCGGTGGTGTTCTGGTGTTCGGGGACCGGGGGACCGGAAAATCCACCGCCGTCCGCGCGCTTGCTGCGCTTTTGCCGGAAATCCAAAAACTAAAAGGCAGCCCGACAAACGCAGCCACCCTAGAGGAGATGCCGGATTGGGCAGACCCTGTTTCCGGCGAAATGATCACCGCACCGACCCCCGTTGTCGATCTGCCGCTTGGCACAACCGAAGACCGCCTTGTCGGCGCTCTGGATATCGAACGCGCGCTCAGCCGTGGGGAAAAGGCGTTTGAGCCCGGGCTCCTGGCGAAAGCGAACCGCGGGTATCTCTATATCGACGAGGTCAATCTTCTGGAGGATCATCTGGTCGATCTTCTTCTGGATGTCGCGCAATCCGGCGAAAACGTCATTGAACGCGAAGGGCTGTCCGTCCGGCACGATGCGCGGTTTGTTCTGGTCGGCTCCGGCAACCCCGAAGAAGGCGAATTGCGTCCGCAGTTGCTTGACCGGTTTGGCCTGTCGGTCGAGGTGACCTCTCCAAATGACATCGAAGAGCGTGTTGAGGTGATCCGCCGCCGCGCCGCGTTTGACACCAACCCGGAGAGTTTCGTCGCCAAATGGGCGCCGGAAGACACCAAGATCCGCGAACAGATCCTTATGGCGCGCGACGCACTCACCGCGATTGACGCGCCCGATGAGACATTGCGGGATTGTGCCGGGCTGTGCGTTGCCATCGGATCAGATGGTTTGCGCGGTGAACTGACCCTGCTTCGGGCCGCCCGGGCGTTGGCCGCCTATGAAGGCAGCGCGCAAACGACCCGTGAGCACCTGCGGTCGGTTGCACCCATGGCGCTCAGCCACCGTCTGCGCCGTGATCCTCTTGACGATGCCGGGACTTCAACACGCGTGAAACGCACGGTTGAGGAAGTTTTTGCATGATAGAAGACCGGACCGGCATTCAGGTGCAGGGCCAATTGGCGTTGTCTCTGCTGGCGGTTGATCCTGTCGGACTCGGCGGTCTGCATCTGCGGTCGCGCGCCGGCCCTATTCGGGACCGGTTTTGCGAACCAATCAAAAGCCTGTTTCCAAACGCCCGCCGCATCGCGCCTTCCACGAGCGATTTGCAGCTCTTTGGTGGAATCGACGTGGGTGAGACCCTGACGCAAGGCAAAGTCGTACGATCTACGGGGCTTCTTGAAACACCAAAGCCTCTGGTCTTCACCATGGCGGAACGCTGCGAACCCAGCCTCGCCGCGCGATTGGCGCAAGGGTTGGATTCGGGTCTTGGTCACTGCCTGATCCTGCTTGATGAAGGAGCCGAAGATGACGAGATCGCGCCGCGCACGTTGGCCGAGCGTCTTGCCTTTCGGGTCGAACTCGAAGGCTTGCGCCATGTTGAACTGGCGCAAATGGTCGTGTCGCATGCATCTATTCGGGACGCACAAAACCACCTGGGTACAATCACCATTCCCAAAAACGTGCCCGAAGCGCTTGCCGTTACTGCGGCGCGTTTTGGCATTTTGTCTCTTCGCGCGCCCCTCCTTGCTCTTGCCACAGCGCGCGCGAATGCGGCTCTGAATAACCGGAACTCTGTCTCTGAGGACGATCTGCAAGTCGCGGTTCAGCTTGTCTATGCCCACCGCGCAACACAAATGCCAACCGACGACGAGGACACGCCTGAAGAGGACACCACGACACAGGATGATCAGCCAGATGCGCAAAGCCCGGATCAGGACGGGTCAGACCTGACGCTTCCCGACGAGCTGTTGATCGAAGCGGTCAAAGCCATTCTTCCGTTTGACATATTGGCGCATCTGGAAGGATCGGGCAGGGCCAAAACGGCTTCGGGCAGTGGTGGCGCGGGCCAGAAGAAACGCGGCAACAGACGAGGGCGACCCCTTCCGTCGCAACCCGGTCGACTTGACGGTGGCAACCGCATTGACCTTGTCGCCACCCTGCGCGCGGCCGTTCCATGGCAGACGATCCGCAAACGCCAGCATCCAGAACGGACTGGCGTCCAGATCCGTCAATCCGACATCCACGTGCGCAGCTTTCAGGAAATGTCCGACCGGCTGGTCATCTTCGCGGTGGATGCCTCCGGATCGTCGGCCGTCGCGCGCCTTGCCGAAGCCAAGGGCGCTGTGGAACTCATGCTCGCTGACGCCTACGCGCGGCGTGACCATGTTGCGCTTATTGCCTTCAGGGGGGACAGCGCCGATCTGATCCTTCCGCCAACGCGATCGCTTGTGCAAACCAAACGCCGCCTTGCCGGTCTTCCCGGGGGTGGTGGGACACCACTGGCCTCCGGCCTCAAGGCAGCGGCGGAATTGGCAAAACGGGCAAAATCACAGGGCCTGTCCCCGTCCATAGCGGTTCTGACCGACGGACGCGCCAATGTCCCGCTACCGGGTCGAACCGGTCGGGCCGCTGCAAACGAAGATGCCCATGCGATGGCACGGCATATCCGCGGCCTAAACCTGTCCAGCGCGATAATCGACACGTCGGTCCGACCACACCGCGACCTGCAAGCGCTGTGTGACGTGATGGGTGCACGCTATATCGCGCTCCCCCGCGCCGATTCCAAAGGCCTGAGCCGCGCAATCGACACGGCCCTGGGCGGCTGATGTCATGGGTGTTGCTGAAACGCTCACTGCCTGGCCGCATGCAGAGCATTCACGATTCATAGATGTTCGCCCGCATCACTGGCATGTTCAGGAGATGGGCCGCGGCGACACGCTGCTCCTGCTGCACGGGGCCAGTGGCTCGACCCATTCCTGGCGAGATATGATGACCAACCTGGCCAAAGACTATCACGTCGTGGCAATCGATCTGCCTGGACACGGCCAAACCAAACTTGGGTCGCGGCATCGGTCTTCGCTGACCCTGATGACGCAGGACGTGCAAAGCCTGCTGGATCACGAAGGGTGGAAACCGAAAGCGGTGCTTGCCCATTCCGCCGGTGCCGCGCTCGCGTTGCGACTGCTGCAGACCGCTAAGGCGAAGGTTCCTCTGATCGCAGTGAACCCCGCTTTGACACCTTTCAAAGGGCTGACAGGCGTCTTGTTCCCGATGGCCGCGCGTATAGTCGCGATGAGCCCGATGATGGTGAACATGGTCAATCGCAGGATGTCTGATCCGGGTCAGGTGGTGTCCCTGATGGCGACCACAGGGTCAAACATTTCGCCCGAAGGGTTGAGCCTTTACGCGAAACTCTTTCGCAATCGCGATCACATCGACGGCACATTGCTGATGATGGCGCAATGGAAACTGGATGGATTGCTGGCCGACCTGCCCAGAATTGATGTGCCCTGCACGTTTCTCATCGGAGAGAACGACAAGGCCGTTCCGCCGTCATCGGTGCGATCGTCTGCAGAAAAAATGCAGGATGCCAATGTCATATCAGTTCCGGGATACGGGCACCTGTTACATGAAGAAGCACCTGAACTGGTCGCGGATCAGCTTCGGGATGTTCTGCGCAAATACACGTAATACGCACCACCGCCACCATGCCGGACATGCGCTTCGGTAACCTCAAGCACGGCAGAATGCAGCGGTGCCATCTTTAGCCACATGGGAACCTGTCGCTTCAGAACACCCCTTTGTCGCGGGATAGGATCATGCGGATCGTCCCGTTGGCCTTTGCCCGTGATCACCAGAACAAGCCGGAATCCACGCGAATAAGACGTCATGATAAACCGCGTCAGGGCAGGGTGGGCGCGGTCCACTGTCATCCCGTGCAGGTCGATCTTGGCTTCCGGCACCATCTTGCCACGGCGCATTTTGCCAAAGGTCTTCTTGTCCATCGCCGGTTTGCCGCGTTGTACGGGTTGCGGCGTTGTGATCTGACCGTGGGGCAGGGGCGCTTTTGCACCGATACCAAAGGCCCGCGGCAGGTCCATCGGGTCCGGTTGGCGCGGCTGTACCAGTGTCGGCTTGGGGTTCTGCGCTTCGCGGCGCAACGCTTCGGGAAGCGGTTTGGTTGAATGGGCCACCTTTTGCCAAAGCTCGTGTTCATCTGCGCGCAGTTTTCGACGGCTCATTGCATCGCTTCCGGCAAAAAAGCGTAGGCGCGCTGAATGGGCATCAGGACAACCATGCGACCCGGATCCTTGATCCGACCCGCAGCCTGCCCAGCGGCATCCCCCGTTCCAAAAAACACGTCTGCCCGCTGCGCGCCCTTGATCGCCGACCCCGTATCTTGCGCGATCATCAGCCGCCGCAATGGATCAGCGCCGTCCTTTTCAATCCAAACCGGCGCGCCCAGCGGCGTGTACGCCGGATCAACGGCAATCGTACGCATCGGTGTGATCGACCGGTTCATTGCGCCCAGCGGCCCCATATCGGCCGGGACCTGACTGACCTCTCGGAAAAACACGTAGGACTTGTTGTGAAACAAGAGCGCTTCGCCCTCGACCGGGTTGCGGCGCACCCAGTTCTTGATCACTTCTGCCGACACCTGATGCGCCTGATATGTCCCACGGCGCACCAGCTCCTGCCCGATGGATCGGTAATTGTGCCCGTTCGCCCCGCCATATCCAACGCGGATAACACGTCCGTCGGGATACCGGATCCGGCCCGAGCCCTGAACCTGCAGAAAAAACAGCTCAACCGGGTCATCAACCCACGCGATCTCAAGACCCCGACCCGACATCACACCAGAGGTCAGGATCTCTTCGCGTGTCAGCCAGGGACGGGTTTCACGGGCCTCGGATGGCATTCGATACACCGGATGCCGGTAACGCGGCGTCGGAACCGGCGACCCATCAAGCTCAGGCTCAAAATACCCGGTGAACAACGGGTCCTTGCCATCGGTGATCAACAGTGGACGAAAGAACAGTTCAAAAAACTGCCGCGCGTCTTTTGCGTCAAATGCCAAAGCGCAGAGCGACGACCAATCCGGTTCATCCAGATCTGCACATGTGTTCTTGAAGACGGTGAGGGCTGCGGCATGATCATCTTCCGCCCACCCTTCAAGATCCTCGAAACCAAGGATCGAAAAGTGTGGGTCGGTTTCGTTTGGCACAACTGATCCTGCAAGTAGAATATTCAGGACGATGGCTGCACCCAGCCTTCGGATCATTCGCCCGTGGCGACAAGCTGCCAGTTTGGATCATCTTCACCCATGCGCCGTGCATAGGTCCAGACATCTTTCTGACGCTTCATCTGCGTCGGCGATCCTTCGATGATCTCACCGGAACTGTCGCGGACCGCAGATGTCAGCTCACCGACATATTTGACCGAGATTTCGGCGATACGTGTGTCCTCGTCGAAGGTGGCGTCCACAAGCGACAGTTCCCGTACTCCGATAAACTCTGCTTCGATTGTCAGGCCCTGCTCGTTACGGGCTTCGACCACCTCGGCAAAGGTATCGTACACCTCGTCGCTAAGGAACGGCTTGATCTCCGCCAGTTCACCACGTTCGAATCCCATCAGGATCATTTCGTAGGCACCGCGCGCGCCACCCAGAAAATCGGCCACGCCAAAGGACGGTTCGGCCCGTTTCATGCGCGCCAGCGCATCGGCCGCGTCGCTGTGCTCATCGACATGGTCGATGATGTCCCGATCCGGACCGCCTTCGATTACTTCGAAATCGGGACGGGACGAGGACCGCGTGTCCTGTTGCGGCAAAGGTGGTTTTTCGAAACCTTCCCGTGTGCCCAAAACGCTTTTCAAGCGCAGGATCAGAAACACGG
Source organism: Marivita sp. S6314 (assembly GCF_023015985.1). Taxonomy (GTDB): domain Bacteria; phylum Pseudomonadota; class Alphaproteobacteria; order Rhodobacterales; family Rhodobacteraceae; genus Marivita. Next base: position 91,443 of record NZ_JALKAO010000005.1, on the reverse strand, counting down.
CAATGCCAGCAAGCACCAAAAGCTGTATCAGCGGAGAATTCATCAGGACCTCGCCCAGACCATAAGTGGAAACATTGTTGTTGTGCTCTTATGTAGGTGTTGGGTCGTGCATAGTCCACCGCACGCCTATCGAAAGGAGTGCCCTGTCATGTGGCTATTTGTGGCTTTTTTGCTGGTTCCACTGGTTGAAATCGGTTTGTTCATCCAGATCGGCGGTGTCATCGGCCTCTGGCCAACGCTCGGGATTGTTGTCCTGACGGCGATTATCGGCACATATCTGGTTCGATCGCAGGGGCTTATGGCGATGAACAATCTGCGTGGGTCGTTTTCCAACCTCGAAGATCCCTCTGAACCGCTTGCCCATGGCGCGATGATCCTGATTGCGGGCGCATTGCTTCTGACTCCGGGGTTTTTTACCGATGCGGTCGGGTTCGCCCTTCTCGCTCCGCCCATTCGCCTGGCGATCATCGGTTATCTGAAAAAGCGCATCCACGTGCAGCGGTTCGAGATGGGGCCCCAGCCTGACCCATTCCAACAGGATCCACGCCAGCGCCGCCCGCGCGACACGGTGATCGACGCTGATTTTCTGGATGTGACGGAAACGAAAAACCCGCCCGAAAAGGGTTCCGGCTGGACCAAGCATTGAGGCTCTGTTCCGTGGCTGATAAAGAGCGCTCAATTGACTGATTGCTCGATCTCAGGGAGAGACACATGGCAGATACGCCAGAAACCGCCGCAAACGGTGCCGCAGAACAAGCGACCCCTATCAAAATGAACGTCCTTGCACAGTTTGTGCGGGACATGTCCTTCGAAAACATCCTCGCGCAGAAGGGTGTGCAAGGCGATGTGCAGCCGGACGTGCAGCTTCAGGTCAACCTGGACGCCAAGAAACGCACCGCTGACCACCAGTTCGAAGTGATCCTGAAGCTTCAGATCAATTCGAAAGCCAAGGAAAGCGGCGACACCTTGTTCATGCTTGAACTTGAATATGCCGGTGTGTTCCACGTTGAAAACGTACCCGAAGACCAGATGCACCCATTCCTGTTGATCGAATGCCCGCGCATGCTTTTCCCGTTTGTGCGCCGTATTGTCAGCGACGTCACACGTGACGGTGGGTTCCCGCCGCTGAACCTGGAAACGATTGATTTCCTTCAGCTTTACCGTACGGAACTGGCACGCCGTGCGCAGGCCCAGCAGGCTGAAACAGCAAACGCCTGACGCTCAAAAGCGCTTCCAGAGCGCAGCGTCCCCCAAGGTTTCGACAAAGGCGGCATGTGCCGCCTTTTCGCTGTCTGACAAGCGCGACGGCAAAGGGGCCGGGCGCGGGGCAGGGCGCCATTCCTGCTGACTACCGCTTGTCCCCGATTTTGCTTCGGACACGTTCAACCCGAAATCCGGCTGCTTGCCGCCAATCAGCTCAAGATACACTTCCGCCAAAATCTCGGAATCAAGCAACGCGCCGTGCAATGTGCGGGATGAGTTGTCGATCCCGAAACGTCGGCACAGCGCATCAAGCGACGCAGGCGATCCCGGAAACTTCCGTCGGGCAATCGCCAGCGTATCCAAAGACTGGCTCATCGGAATCGCGGGGCGTTTCAACCAGCCCAATTCTGCGTTCAGGAATTTCATATCAAACGCGGCGTTATGAATGACCAGCGTGGCATCCCCGATGAAATCCACGAAGGCCTGCGCGATGTCCGCAAAAACTGGTTTGTCACGCAGGAAATCGTCACCCAACCCATGCACCTCGAACGCCTCTTGCGGCATGGATCGCTCAGGGTTGATGTATTGATGATAGGTCCGCCCGGTGGGAACGTGGTTATAAAGCTCAACCGCACCGATTTCGACAATCCGGTCACCTTGTTCCGGTTCAAACCCGGTGGTTTCCGTATCCAGAACGATTTCACGCATGGCCGATATCTTTCCTGATCTGCTCAAGCACATCGTGAACCTGACGACGGGTATCTTCAAGAGTGTCGGTTGTGATCACAAAATCAGATCGCTGTATTTTTTCGTCGTTCGGCATCTGTTTCGCACGGATGGCCAGGAACTGATCGCGTGTCATGGTGCCTCGCTCCAAAACACGTTTTTCCTGAAGTTCCGGTGAAACAGAGACACATATCACCGCATCCATCTCGGACTCACCGCCCGTTTCGAAAAGCAAAGGTATGTCGCAAACGACGATGTCAGACGAAGCGCTTTTCACAAAGCTTATCCGGTCATCCCGCACCAGAGGATGCACGATAGCCTCGATTTGCCTTAGCGCCTCTGGCGTGTCCGAAATAATCTCTCGCAGCCGTGCGCGATCGACCTGTCCGTCGATCACAGCGGACGGAAACGCCGCGTTGATTTCGGGAACGGCTGCACCCCCCACGGAATACAAACGATGCACTGCCGCATCCGCATCCCAAACTGCGCAACCCGCATCGGCAAACATCTGTGCCGTTGTCGACTTTCCCATCCCGATAGAGCCGGTGAGACCAAGTTTGAACGTCACCGCAACACCGCAGCTCGAACGTTGTCATCAACAACAGGGCGTTTTCCGAACCAGCGTTCGAAACCCGGGACCGCCTGATGAAGCAGCATGCCCAACCCATCGACAACACGGCACCCGCGTTGCTCGGCCTCGGCCAGAAGTCGGGTGCGCAACGGCGTGTACACAAGGTCATTCACAATGATCCCCGGCCGCAGCCCGTCCAGTGGAACCCGCATTTCGGTTTTACCGGTCATGCCAAGCGATGTGGTGTTCACAACCAAGTCCGCCTCTTCCAGCACATTCCCGGCCTGTACCCATTCCACCACCTGAACCCGATGACCAAAATCATCACGCAGCTTTTCGGCCCGAATGCGGGTTCGGTTGGTCAAAAGGATCTGGGGCACCCCGACATCCAGCAAAGACGCAATCACCGCGCGCGCCGCGCCACCGGCACCAAACACAGCTGCCGGCCCGCTCTTTGGATTCCAGTCCGGCTCAGATTGGCGAATGTTTTCGATAAACCCGTACCCGTCCGTGTTGTCCGCGTGAATCCGCCCATCCTTGCGAAAGATCAGCGTGTTTGCAGCGCCGATCAACGTGGCGCGATCGGTGATCAGGTCTGCGATGTCCATCACGGTTTCCTTGTGCGGAATCGTGACATTTGCCCCGACGAACCCCAGATCGACCAATCGTGGCAGCAGATCCTTGATCTTTTCCGGCGCGATGTCGATCGGAATGTAGTGACCGCGCAAACCGTATTTCCGCAACCAGTATCCATGCACATTGGGGCTTTTTGAGTGGGCGATGGGGTGGCCAATAACACCAGCCAGGGGAATTTTACTGTCACTCATCCGTCAATCCGTCCGATCAATGTGAGATGGTTCAATAACTCAAGTAACGGAAGACCCAGCACGGTGAAATAGTCTCCCTGAACCTGGGTGAACAACCGCGCACCTTCTTCTTCCAGTTTGTAAGCGCCGACCGAATGTTTCACGCTGTCCCAGTTGCGCGTAAGGTAATCCTCAAGATAGGCATCCGACACATCGCGCATGCGCAACCGCACCACCCCGACATGCCGCCATTTCGGTTCGCCGTCTTCATAAAGAACCGCTGCTGACAGCAAGGTGTGCGACCGGTTTCGCAAAAGCTGTAACTGGGATCTGGCGTCGTCGATGGTCTCTGGTTTGCCCAGGACCTGTTTGTCGACGGACAACACCTGATCACACCCCAGAACAAGCGCGCCCGGCATCTTATCTGAAATCTTGCGCGCTTTCATTTCGGCCAAGGTGTCAGCAATGTCACGCGGGCTGGCGTCTTCCGCCTCCAAGGATCGCCGGATCGTCTCTTCGTCGATTAGCGCGACCTGAACATCGAATCGTAACCCGGCATTCCGCAGCATCGTGGCGCGGATGTCAGACCCGGACGCCAGAACCAAATCGAGATTCATGTGGACAACTCCGCGGACAACCCTTGTTTCTTTACATGAGTGTTTTGCGGAAAAGCCGCTCTGGCAGCAAGCCGTTAAGACTCTCACCGAGTCGTTAAGCATCTGTTAACGCGTTTTGCCCGCTGTGGATCGGATAACTCTGGATGTCGGACAACTGATTAGCAGAGAAAAATGTCCAAGTTTATCCACATGGGTTTCCCGACGAAAATAGAATGATATCAACCTGTAGAACGACGTTACGGCTCTACAAAAATCTTGTTCACAATCTTATCCATGTCCGGATGTCAGTGAACAACCTGTGCGCAAGTCATTAATCCACAGATCAGGGTCGGGACTACTAAGAACAAAATCCTTACTTTTTTCTTTATTTATTTAAGATAGGGCTCGGTTTGACAGGCTCGTCCTGCTCGTCTAAGAGCAGCACAGTCCTGTTCTGGATGAGACTTTCCAAAGATAAACAAGAGTAGATCGCGACACCACGCGATCCGGGATACGTTATGACCGAAAAACTGAATCTTGCCGATCTGAAGGCAAAAAGCCCCAAAGACCTTTTGGCGATGGCTGAAGAGCTTGAGATCGAAAACGCATCAACCATGCGTAAAGGCGAGATCATGTTCCAGATCCTACGCGAACGCGCGGACGAAGGCTGGGAAATCTTCGGCGACGGGGTTCTCGAAGTGCTTCAGGACGGGTTCGGGTTTTTGCGTTCTCCCGAGGCAAACTACCTTCCGGGCCCTGACGACATCTATGTCTCTCCGGAAATGATCCGGAAGTTCTCTTTGCGAACCGGAGACACCATCGATGGTGAAATCAAAGCGCCCGAGGACAACGAGCGCTACTTTGCCTTGATGAACTGCAGCCAGATCAATTTCCAGGAACCGGAACGCGCCCGCCACAAGATCGCGTTTGACAACCTGACACCGCTCTACCCGGACGAGCGGTTGAACATGGAAATTGAAGATCCGACGATCAAGGATCGGTCAGCGCGGATCATCGACCTTGTTGCGCCCATCGGGAAAGGCCAGCGATCCCTGATTGTTGCGCCGCCGCGCACGGGTAAAACGGTTCTTCTCCAGAACATCGCGCATTCAATCGAACGCAACCATCCGGAATGTTACCTGATCGTGCTGCTGATTGATGAACGCCCCGAAGAAGTGACCGACATGCAGCGCTCGGTGAAGGGCGAAGTTGTGTCGTCCACCTTTGACGAACCCGCCACCCGTCACGTTGCCGTGTCTGAAATGGTCATCGAAAAAGCCAAGCGTCTTGTGGAGCATAAACGAGATGTTGTGATCCTTCTGGATTCCATCACAAGACTTGGTAGAGCGTTTAACACCGTGGTGCCGTCCTCGGGTAAGGTTCTGACCGGTGGTGTAGATGCAAACGCCTTGCAGCGCCCCAAGCGTTTCTTTGGTGCCGCGCGGAATATCGAAGAAGGTGGATCGCTCACAATCATTGCAACCGCTCTGATCGACACCGGAAGCCGGATGGACGAAGTGATCTTTGAAGAATTCAAAGGCACGGGTAACTCGGAAATCGTGCTGGATCGTAAAGTGGCGGACAAACGCGTCTTCCCGGCGATGGATATCCTCAAATCCGGGACCCGCAAAGAAGACCTGTTGGTCAACAAGATCGATCTGCAAAAGACATTTGTTCTGCGTCGGATCCTGAACCCGATGGGCACAACAGATGCCATTGAATTCCTGATCGGGAAACTGAAACAGACCAAGACAAATTCGGAATTCTTCGACTCCATGAATTCGTAAGCCCTCGGGGCAGGGTGCGCTATGGATACAATCTTTGCGCTGGCGACGGTTCCAGGGAAATCCGGCGTTGCCGTGATCCGGGTATCCGGACCTGACGCGTTCCAAAGCTGTACGCTGTTCGGTTTTGCGGCCCCGACGCCGCGCCAAACAGCGCTCCGACGGCTGGTTCATCCCGACCACGGATTTTTGGACGAAGCGCTGGTCATCACGTTCGAGGACGGCAAGAGCTTTACAGGCGAGCCAGTTGTCGAATTCCACATACATGGAAGCATCGCGATTGTTCAGATCGTCTTGGACAGCCTAAGCCAGGTTCCTAATTTCCGATCTGCCGAGGCCGGTGAATTTACGCGCCGTGCGCTGTCAAACGGGCGGCTTGATCTTACCCAGGTCGAAGCGTTGTCTGATCTCATCGATGCAGAAACAGAAATGCAACGCAAACAGGCGCTTCTGGGGTTCTCAGGCCGCCTTCGCGATGCAGCGGAAACATGGCGGAAAGATTTGATTCACGCTCTGTCGCTGCTGGAAGCAACAATTGATTTTGCGGATGAAGACGTTCCCGTTGATGTCTCGCCCGAGGTGACTCAGCTTTTGTCCGGGGTCATGAAAAACCTTGAGGAAGAAATCCAGGGCTATGGCGTTGCAGAACGGATCCGGACTGGATTTGAAGTGGCTATCGTTGGCGCGCCGAATGCTGGTAAATCGACGTTATTGAACGCTTTGGCGGGTCGGGACGCCGCGATCACGTCGGATGTGGCGGGCACAACGCGTGACGTGATCGAGGTTCGCATGGATCTTGATGGCCTTCCAGTGACGTTTCTGGACACCGCAGGTCTTAGGGTATCAGAGGATGTGGTGGAATCCATCGGGATTCAACGCGCATTGGACCGGGCCACAACGGCCGATCTGCGGATATTTCTAGAAAGCGAAGACGCGTTTACGCTTCTGTCACCGCGGGACACGGATATCGTTGTCGCGGGGAAATCCGATCTGACGGGCAATGCGACGGGTGTTTCCGGGGTTACGGGCGAGGGGATCAGCGGACTTATTTCCGATGTGAAAGAACGTTTGATCGGAAAGGCCACATCTGCCGGTCTCGTGTCGCATCAGCGTCAGAAGGATGTACTGTCACTGGGGTTGGACCGGTTGAGGCAAGCGCTGACCTTTGTTGGTGAGGGTCCAGACCGTTATGATCTGGCATCCGAAGAATTACGCGGCGGGATTTTCGTGTTGGAGCGTTTGGTTGGTCGTGTCGATGTTGAAGATGTGTTAGATAAAGTGTTCTCAAGTTTTTGCATCGGAAAATGAGGAGTGTTTCACGTGAAACAATTTGATTTCGATGTCATCGTCGTGGGTGGCGGACATGCAGGTTGCGAGGCCGCACATGCGGCGGCCCGGCTCGGTGCGAGGACGGCTTTGATTACGCTGACACTGTCTGGCATCGGCGTTATGTCCTGCAATCCAGCGATTGGCGGGCTTGGCAAAGGCCATCTTGTCCGGGAAATTGATGCGTTCGACGGGGTGATGGGACGCGTGGCCGATAAGGCTGGCATCCAATTTCGTCTTCTCAATCGCCGCAAGGGCCCTGCGGTTCAAGGCCCACGCGCCCAGGCGGATCGCAAGATTTACCAAAACGAAATGCTGTCCGCCACGCAAGCGCAGCCAAACCTTTCGATACTCGAAGGGGAAGTCACAGATCTCTTGATGGACGAAGACTCCGTTCATGGCGTGCAGATCAACGGCGATAAGGCCATCACAGCCCCGTCGGTCACTCTGACCACCGGGACATTTCTGCGTGGGATCATCCATATAGGCGACCGCCAGATCTCGGGTGGTCGTATGGGGGAAAAGCCGTCGACAGATCTGGCGCGCCGTCTCGATGAACTTGACCTACCTCTTGGCCGCTTAAAAACGGGTACGCCTCCGCGCCTTGATGGGCGCACGATTGATTGGAGTGATCTTGACGAGCAGCCCGGCGATGAACAACCGACGATGTTTTCGTTCCTCTCTGACGCGCCAACCGCGCGTCAGGTGTCCTGTGCGATTACGCATACAAATGCGTCAACCCATGAGATCATCCGCGAAAACCTCGGTCGATCTGCGATGTATGGTGGTCATATTGAGGGCGTAGGACCGCGATATTGCCCGTCTATCGAAGACAAGATCGTTCGTTTTGCCGAAAAGACGTCGCACCAGATTTTCCTGGAACCTGAAGGGCTTGACGATCATACGATCTATCCAAACGGCATTTCGACCTCTTTGCCTGAAGAGGTGCAGTTGCAATACGTGCGATCAATCAAGGGGTTGGAGCGCGCCGAGATTTTGCAACCGGGTTATGCGATTGAATACGACTACGTTGATCCCCGTGCATTGAACTTGGATTTGTCGCTTAAGAAGTGCGCGGGATTGTATCTGGCAGGTCAGATCAACGGCACAACTGGCTATGAAGAAGCGGCCGCGCAGGGGTTGGTTGCTGGTATAAATGCGGCGCGTCGGGCGAAGCAGCAAGAGCCGGTTACGTTCAGCCGTGCGAATAGCTACATTGGTGTCATGATCGATGATCTGACGTCTCGTGGCGTTTCGGAGCCCTACCGAATGTTCACATCGCGTGCCGAGTATCGGTTGTCTCTTCGTGCGGACAATGCAGACCAGCGTTTGACGCCTATGGCGATAGAAGTCGGTTGCGTGAGTGCGCATCGTGTATCTGTTTTCGAAGCAAAGATGAAAAAGCTGAACGCAGGTAAGGCCGCGCTGACATCTCTGACTGTAACGTCGAAGCAGCTTATTGATGCTGGGGTGAATGTATCCCGCGATGGGGCACGCCGTAGTGGTTTTGAGGCGCTTGCGATTGAGTCTGTGACTTGGGATGGTCTGGAGGCAATTTCTCCAGACCTTTCCGAAATCGACGGAGAAACCAAGGAACAGCTGTCCAAGGATGCGCTCTACGCGAATTACCTCGACCGTCAGAAGAAAGATATTGAGGCTCTGCGGCGAGATGAGGCACAGATCATACCGCATGATTTCGGTTTTGATGATATCGAAGGGTTGTCGAATGAGCTTAAGATAAAGCTGAAATCCAATCGCCCGGCTAACATTGCGCAGGCGTCGCGGATTGATGGAATGACTCCCTCCGCGTTGTTGCTTTTGCTGTCAAAGCTGAAAGCCAACGCGTCGCAACGGAAAATCGCGGGATGAATGTTTCACGTGAAACACAGCAAAAGCTGGATCTTTACCTTGAACTTCTCCGGAAATGGTCACCAAAGATAAATCTGGTATCGCAGGACTCTTTGAAGGACGCTGCACGCCGCCATTTCGAGGACTCGCTACAGATCTCGGAATTGGTGGGGGCTGATAGCGAAACCTGGACTGATCTGGGCGCCGGCGGCGGGTTTCCCGGAGCTGTCATTGCGATTGTTCGTGCTGAACAGCAGCCAGACTTTCGGATGACGCTCGTTGAAAGCGATCAGAGAAAGGCGACGTTCCTGCGTACTGTTTCACGTGAAACACAAACGCCGATCACCGTCCTTGCCAAGCGCATTGAGGACATACCACCTTTGACCGCTGATGTTGTAAGCGCCCGAGCGCTGGCGTCTTTGGACAAGCTATTGGACTATGCGTCGCTCCATTTGCGCGACGGCGGAACATGCGTGTTTCCCAAAGGCATGACGTGGCGCCAAGAGGTAGAAGACGCGCAAAAACTGTGGCGATTCACCTACAAAGCCCATACAAGTATCACGAACCCCGATGCTGCCATATTGGAAATTGGAGACTTGTCCCGTGCATGATCCGACACGCCCGATTGGCCCGAAAATAATAGCTATTGCGAACCAGAAAGGTGGTGTGGGGAAAACCACGACAGCCATCAACTTTGCATCAGCGCTTGCCGAAATCGGTCAGAAAGTGCTGGTTGTCGACCTCGATCCACAGGGGAATGCCTCGACCGGGTTAGGGGTGATGCCCGAAGATCGCCGCGCCACAACCTATGACCTGTTGCTCGACGATTTCCCGCTACAGGACATCATTTGCAAGACGCGTCAGGCCAATCTGAGTCTTGTTCCGTCGACGACTGATCTGAGCTCTGCGGATATTGAGCTCATCGCCAATGAGAAGCGGAGTTTCCTTCTGCATGACGCACTGCGGCAGACCGATATGGACCAGTTCGCGTTCGATTTCGTACTGATTGACTGTCCGCCGTCTCTCAACCTTTTGACGGTGAACGCGATGGTCGCGGCGCACTCCGTTCTGGTCCCGCTTCAAAGCGAATTCTTTGCATTGGAAGGGCTAAGCCAGTTAATGCTGACAATTCGGGAAGTGCGGCAAACCGCCAATCCAAACCTTCGCATCGAGGGCGTTGTTCTCACGATGTATGATGCCCGCAACAACCTGTCTCAACAGGTTGAGATGGACGCGCGGGACAATCTTGGGGATCTTGTCTTTGAGACCGTGATCCCAAGGAATGTCCGTGTGAGCGAAGCGCCATCTTACGCGATGCCGGTTCTCGAATACGATCCAAGCTCCAAGGGCGCGGCCGCGTATCGGGCGTTGGCACGCGAATTTCTTGGGAAGTCAGAAACAATGACAGCAGCGTGAGGTAGGCAAATGGCAGACAAAAAAGAGACCCGACGCGGTTTGGGGCGCGGTCTGTCCGCATTGATGGCGGATATTGAGCCAGGGCAGGAGAACCCGGCGGCACCCCCGCGTTCTGCGCGCAGCTTGCCAGTGGATCAGCTTGAGCCGAACCCGGATCAGCCGCGTCGTCAGTTCGATGCGGATGCGCTGGATGAATTGGCAAATTCCATTCGCAGCAAAGGTGTGATTCAACCGCTGATCGTTCGCAAGAAGGGCGATCAGGGCGAACGGTACGAAATCGTTGCCGGTGAACGCCGATGGCGCGCGGCACAAAAGGCGGGCGTCCATGAGGTGCCGGTGGTTGTTCGGGAGTTTTCAGATGAAGACGTTCTGGAAATCGCGATCATCGAGAACATCCAGCGTGCAGACCTGAATGCCATTGAAGAGGCGGCAGGGTACGACCAGTTGATGACGCGCTTCGGGCATACGCAAGAGAAGCTTGCGCAAGCCTTGGGGAAAAGCCGAAGCCATATCGCAAACCTTCTGCGATTGCTGACGTTGCCAGACGTGGTGAAAGTCGCGGTCCAAGATGGAAAACTGTCGGCAGGACATGCGCGGGCGCTTGTGACGGCACCGGATCCCGTATTGCTGGCTGGGGATATCGTGCGTCGCGGATTGTCTGTCCGTGAAACCGAGAAGCTGGTCAAGACAGCACAGAACCAAGGCAAGCCAGAAACCGCCAAGCCAGCGCCGAAAGCAGCGCCGTCTGCCAAGGATGCGGATACCAAGGCGCTTGAGGGCGATCTATCGGCAGCGCTGGGTATGAAGGTGTCGATTAACCATCACGCGGGGAAGGAATCGGGGTCTGTCACTGTGACGTATGACACATTGGAAGACCTGGATGCGCTGTGCATGGTTCTGAGTGCTGGTCGTTGATCAGGCCCGGGCACACTGCGAAATGATGTGGTTGAGCAGTGGCCGACCTTTGGCCGTTGCGCCAAGGCGGTCTTCTGTCTGCCAGATATAGCCGTCTGATTTCAGCTCAGCGACGCGCGTCCAGTCCAGAATGTCAGTGACATCGTCTATCAATAGTCCCTCGGCAATGCGCATCCCCATGATCATGCGTTCATCCGCGATATCTTGAGCATTCAGCGGTTCGATATCCTTGATACCGCTGCCGGAATCCACCGCTTTTATCCAGGCTTCAGGTTGTTTCCAGCACCGCGTCGCAATGCGTTGACCCGACAGCGTCAAGCGTCCGTGTGCACCGGGACCGACACCGGCGTAGTCTCCACCGCACCAATAGAGTAGGTTGTGCTTCGATTCAGCCCCGGGTCGTGCATGATTTGACACCTCATAAGCAGGCATTCCGTCGTTTTCGCACAGCGCTTGTGTCAGTTCGTACATGTCCGCACCCAGATCATCGCTGGGCAATCCTTTTAACAATCCACGCGCGGCGCGATCCCAGAAGGTTGTGCCTTCTTCGATGGTCAGCTGGTAGAGAGACAGGTGATCGATGGCGAGATTGAGCGCCTCGGACAGTTCTGCGCGCCAGTCATCCAGGGATTGGTTCTGGCGCGCGTAGATCAGATCGAAACTGACCCGATCGAAAAACTCTCTGGCAACCGCAAACGCGGCGCGGGCTTCGTCAACGGAATGCAATCGACCAAGACGCTTGAGATCGGTGTCGTTCAGCGCCTGAACGCCCATGGACACACGGTTGACCCCAAGCCGCGCGTAGTCTTCAAAGCGATGCGCATCGACCGATGTTGGATTGGCTTCCAACGTAATTTCAATGTCGTTGGCAAAGCTCCAGACCTCTCTTGCGGCCTCCAGAACGGCTTGCACTGTCGCTGGTTCCATAAGGCTGGGCGTGCCGCCACCAAAAAAGATCGAGGACAAGACCCTGGGCCCGGTATCCTGACCCGTCCTGCGGATCTCTTTTGCGAGGGCTTTGGCCCAAAGTGTTTGGTCTATTTCGGCTCTAACATGGCTGTTAAAGTCACAATACGGGCATTTGGCGGCGCAGAAGGGCCAGTGAATATAGAGACCAAAGCCCCGATCCTGCCAAAGCTCAGTCAAAGCATCCTGCAACGAATTTGCGGAACGCATCAGCGCGGTGGCTGATCTTGTTCTTTTCCCAGCGATCCATTTCGCCGAATGTGATGTGGTACCCGTCTGGCTGGAACACCGGATCGTACCCGTGACCTTCGCTGCCGCGCATGGGCCAGACGATTTGACCATCCATTTTGCCGGGGAACACGTCGTCGTGGCCGTCGGGCCAGGCCAGAACCAGCGTGCAGCAGAACCGCCCGGTCCAAGGGGGCGTTGCGCCGGAGTTCAGGATCGCTGCGTGGGCTTTTTCCATCGCCATAACAAAGTCACGACCTGTCTCTGTTTCGGCCCAATCCGCCGTATAGACACCCGGAGCGCCGCCTAAAGCGTCAATCTCAAGTCCGCTGTCATCGGACAAGGCTGGCAGGCCTGTTGCTTTCGCAGCAGCATGGGCTTTGATCCGGGCGTTTTCCACAAAAGTTGTGCCGTCTTCGACGGGTTCCGGCAATTCCATCTCGGCGGCACCAACAACGGTGACGCCATAGTCTTTCAGGAGATCGGCAATCTCTTCCAGCTTACCTGCGTTGTGGGTCGCAACGAGCAGCCGATCTCCTTCGAACTTTCGGGTCATTCCGCGGCCTTGAGTTGCAGCGCGACCAGTTCCTGAACACCGGCATCCGCCAGATCCATCAATCGGGACATCTGATCCCGCGAAAAGGTAGACCCTTCGGCGGACATTTGAATTTCGATCAACTGTCCATCACCGCGCAGGATGAAGTTGCCGTCAACACCCGCCTCTGAATCTTCCGGGTAATCGAGGTCAAGAACGGCCTGACCCGCGTAGATTCCGCAACTGACCGCGGCAACCGGAGAGATCAGCGGATCTGTTGTGACATCCCCCGCCTTCATTAGTTTGTTGACCGCCAAACGCAGGGCCACCCAGCCGCCGGTGATCGACGCGCAGCGCGTTCCGCCATCAGCCTGAATCACGTCGCAATCGACGGTGATCTGACGTTCACCCAGTGCATTGCGATCAACACCGGCGCGCAGGCTGCGGCCGATCAGGCGTTGGATTTCAATCGTGCGCCCTTGTTGTTTGCCAGCCGAGCTTTCGCGGCGCATGCGGCTTGTTGTAGAGCGGGGCAACATGCCGTACTCTGCTGTGACCCAACCAAGGCCCGATCCCTTGATAAACGGAGGGACGCGGTCTTCGATGGTGGCGGTGCACAGAACATGGGTATCGCCCATGCGGATCATACATGATCCTTCTGCGTGTTTGCTGATCCCGGTTTCGATTGAAACCGCGCGCATTTCGCTTAATTTCCGTCCTGACGGTCGCATGGAATTTCCTTTTGATTTCCGGGAAGGGATACAGGCAGGCTTTCTGGTTTCGCAACCCCATAGTCTGAACCATGTTGAAGCAACGTTGGGTGAGGTGAGGACAAGATTTGAACGACAGATCAAATCTTCTGGACGAGATGAACGACCGCTCTCGCGAGGTGTTTCGCAAGGTGGTCGAAGGGTATCTGTATAACGGTGAACCCGTTGGCTCGCGCACGCTCACGCGCACGCTGGATGAAAAGGTGTCGGCAGCGACCATCCGGAACGTCATGCAGGACCTTGAATACCTGGGGTTGCTCGATAGCCCGCATGTCAGCGCGGGGCGCGTGCCTACCCAGTTGGGGCTGCGGATGTTCGTTGACGGGCTTTTGGAGGTGCGGGATCTTGATAACGATGACCGCCAGAAAATTGATGCCACGGTCAACAGCAACAGCCAGGATGTCAGCCAGATTCTGGATCGCGTCGGGTCTGCGCTGTCCGGTGTGACGCAGGGTGCATCGTTGGTTCTGACGCCCAAACACGAAGCCGCTATCAAGCATATCGAATTTGTCCCGATGGGCAGCGATCAGGCGTTGGTTGTCCTGGTGTTTTCCGACGGACATGTCGAGAACCGTTTGTTCACACCGCCACCGGGGCAGACCCCAAGCTCCATGCGCGAGGCCGCGAATTTTCTGAATGCGTTGGTTGAGGGTAAAACCTTGTCCGAGCTTCGAAAAACCATCGGCGAGGAAATCGCGTTCCGGCGAAAGGAATTGAACGCGCTGGCCGCCAACCTCGTGGAACAGGGTCTGGCGATGTGGGACGGGGACGACGATCAAACCGAACGGCTGATCGTCCGGGGCCGGTCGAATCTTTTGGCAGAGGACACCCATGCCGAGGAGTTGGACCGCATCCGAGAGCTGTTTGACGATCTTGAACGCAAGCGGGACATTGCCGAGTTTCTGGAACTCACCGAGGAAGGCGACGGGGTGCGCATTTTTATTGGCTCAGAGAACAAACTTTTCTCACTTTCGGGTTCCTCTTTGGTGGTGTCTCCATATATGAACGCTGATCGCAAAATTATTGGTGCGGTCGGGGTCATCGGGCCCACGCGTCTGAACTATGGGCGCATCGTACCAATCGTAGACTACACAGCGCAGCTCGTCGGGAAACTGCTCGGCGATCGCAACCAAGGGTAACGACATGGCCGAAACGGATCACACGAAAGATTTTCTGGAGAGCCTGGCAGAGGCAGAAGCAGAAGAAAACGCAGCGTTCGAGGAAGAGATCACCGAAGAAGGGGCGGATATCGACGCATTGCGGGCAGAACGGGATGATCTGAAAGACAAGTTCATGCGCGCGTTGGCAGATGCCGAGAACGCCCGCAAACGGTCTGACAAGGACCGCCGCGAAGCGCATCAGTATGGCGGGTCCCGTCTCGCGCGCGACCTGCTTCCGGTTTACGACAACCTTCAGCGGGCCGTAGACGCGATTCCCGAGGATCAGCGCGAAGCGGCGAAAGCGTTTATCGAAGGCGTTGAGCTGACAATGCGCGAATTGCTGAACGTGTTCGGCAAGCATGGCGTCAAAGCGATCAAGCCGGAAGTCGGGGACAAGTTTGATCCGCAGCTGCACGAGGCGATGTTCGAAGCGCCGCTGCCGGGAACCAAGGCCGGTGAGATCATTCAGGTGTCCGCCGAAGGGTTCATGCTCTACGACCGCCTTCTGCGTCCGGCACAAGTTGGCGTCAGCTCCATGCAGGGGTCCTAATCGTCGGCGTCTTGGACCAACGATTTTAGCGCATACAGAGTCTGTAACGCCTCAATCGGCGTCATTTCATCGGGGTGCAGATCTTTGATCTGTGCCTCGACTTTGCTTTCGCGGTCCGGTTTTGCCGGGGCAGGTGCGTTTGAGACAGCTGAAAACAGTGGCAGATCGTCGATCAACGCCTTGGGAGAGGTGTTTTCCCGCTCGCCCTGTTCCAGCGCATTCAAAACCGAGCGCGCCCGTGTGATCACGGCTGGGGGCAATCCCGCCAGTTGTGCCACTTGCACGCCGTAGGACCGATCCGCCGCGCCCGCGCGCACTTCGTGCAGGAAAATTACATCGCCGTCCCATTCCCGGACCGCAACGGTTGAATTGCTGACCCCGTCCAGCGACGACGCCAATGCGGTCAGCTCGTGATAATGTGTCGCGAAAAGCGCGCGCACCCGGTTGGTGGCTTGCAGATGTTCCAACGTGGCCCAGGCGATGGACAGCCCGTCATAGGTCGCCGTACCACGTCCGATTTCATCAAGGATCACCAACGCGCGGTCATCGGCTTGGTTCAGAATGGCGGCGGTTTCAACCATTTCCACCATGAAGGTCGACCGTCCGCGCGCCAGATCATCGCTGGCGCCAACACGGCTGAAGATCTGGCTGACAATACCGATATGCGCGGATTTGGCCGGAACGTAAGACCCGATCTGCGCCAAGAGCGCGATCAGGGCGTTCTGGCGCAGATAGGTGGATTTACCCGCCATGTTGGGGCCGGTGAGCAACGCAATCGCGGCTTGGTCCTCTTGCGCGGTCAGCAGGCAGTCATTGGCGACAAAACTTCTCTGCCCGTCGCTGCGCAACGCGCGTTCGACCACCGGATGACGCCCCGCCTGAATGTCAAACGCGCGGCTGTCGTCCACCTTGGGGCGGCACCAATCAAGATCTGACGCCAGATCGGCCAGCGCGGTGGCAAGGTCAAACTCGGCCAGCGCGGAAGACAGCGTGTTCAGCGCGGCCTGTTCGGCCAGAATGGATTGACTCAAGGTGTGATAGAGACGCTTTTCGATCTCTATCGCCTCGGACCCTGCGTTCAGGATGCGACGTTCCAGCTCGGTCAATTCAACCGTCGTAAAGCGGATTTGGTTCGCGGTGGTCTGACGATGGATAAAGGTTTCATTAAGCGGCGCGGCCATCATCTTGTCGGCATGGGTGGCCGTCGTTTCGATGAAGTAGCCAAGCACGTTGTTGTGCTTGATCTTGAGCGATGGAATTCCGGTCTGTTCGGCATACTGCGTCTGCAACCCGGCGATGACACTGCGCCCTTCGTCCCGCAGCTTTCGCGCGTCATCAAGGTCTGCGTCAAACCCGCTTGCGATAAATCCACCATCGCGGGCCAATAGCGGCGGTTCGACGACCAGCATGTCGTCGAGTGTGGTGTGCAACGCGTCATGCCCTTGCAGCGCGGCGCGGGCGGTTTCAAGAATGTCGCGCAAGTCCGTACCGGACAGCGCCTGCCAGATCCCTTGGGACTGTTCCAACGCGTTGCGTACCGCGGCCATGTCGCGCGGACCTCCGCGATCAACCCCAAGGCGGGACAATGCGCGATCCAGATCCGGGACGCGCTTCAACAGGACGCGCAGGTCTGCGGCAAGGGCAGGGTTGCCAAGCGCCCAGGCAATCGCGTCTTGTCGATTGCCGATTGTGGTCAGGTCTCGCGATGGTGTGGACAGACGCCGTTCCAAAAGCCGTGCTCCGCCCGCAGTGACGGTTCGGTCAATCACGGACAACAACGATCCGGCGCGCCCGCCGCTTAGGCTTTGTGTCAGTTCCAGATTGCGCCGCGTGGCGGCGTCGATCTGCATCGCGGTGGCGATCTGTTCTTGCTGAGGAGGGCGCAGAAGCGGCAGTTTGCCCTTCTGAGTCAGGTCCAGATATTCAACCAACGCGCCCATCGCGGACAGTTCAGGGCGGGAAAACTGCCCAAACGCATCCAGTGATGCAACCGAGAACTGTTCGGTCAACCGGGCCAGCGCGCCCGTCGAATCAAAGCTGGATTTGCCCAGCCACGTGGGTTCGATCCCCAGATCGGTCAGGATATCGCGGGTGGCGTCTTCGTGGCTGTCACACATCAGCAGCTCAGCAGGTGACAGCTGTGCGAGTTCTGGCCCGACACGGGCCAGAGACAGGGGCAGAACATGCAACGCACCTGTGGAGATATCAGTCCAAGCCAGCGCCCAATCGTCTCTGACACAGGCCAAAGCGGCCAGAAAGTTGTGACGGCGGGCTTCGAGAAGCGTCTCTTCGGTGAGCGTGCCGGGCGTGACCAACCGCACCACATCGCGCCGCACGACAGATTTGTAGCCACGTTTCTTGGCCTCCTCCGGGCTTTCCATTTGTTCGCACACGGCAACACGAAACCCCTTGCGGATTAGCGTCAGCAGGTAGCCTTCGGCGGCATGCACCGGCACGCCACACATCGGGATGTCCGACCCGTCATGTTTTCCCCGTTTCGTGAGCGCGATATCCAACGCCTCTGATGCTGCGACTGCATCATCAAAGAACAATTCGTAAAAATCACCCATGCGATAGAATAATAAAGCATCAGGATATTGCGATTTTATTTCCAAATATTGCGCCATCATGGGAGTGACGGCCGATTTATTCGCGTTCACAAGCTTCCCCTCGGTGGCTCACCGTGACATTAAGGCGACCGACGCGGGTGGAAAACCCGAATTTGATTTCAGAGGCTGTCATGTCCAACACAAAATACACCCGCGAAGAGGCGCTGGCCTTTCACCTCGAACCGACCCCTGGGAAATGGGAGGTGCAAGCCACTGTTCCCATGACCACCCAGCGGGATTTGTCCTTGGCGTATTCTCCGGGTGTGGCGGTTCCGTGCGAGGACATCGCGAAAGACCCCGGCCTAGCCTACGACTATACCAACAAGGGCAACCTTGTGGCGGTGATCTCGAACGGGACGGCGGTTCTTGGTCTCGGCAATCTGGGCGCATTGGGGTCGAAGCCTGTGATGGAGGGCAAGTCCGTCCTGTTCAAACGGTTTGCTGACGTAAACTCGATTGATATCGAACTGGACACCGAGGACCCCGACGAGTTCTGCAAGGCGGTGCGCCTGATGGGGCCGACCTTTGGCGGGATCAACCTTGAAGACATCAAGGCGCCGGAATGCTTCATCATCGAACAACGTCTCAAGGAAGAGATGGACATCCCGGTCTTTCATGACGACCAGCACGGCACAGCGGTGATTTGCGCGGCGGGATTGATCAACGCGCTGCATATCTCGGGTAAAAAGATCGAGGATGTGAAGATCGTTTTGAACGGTGCGGGCGCTGCCGGGATTGCCTGTATCGAACTGCTCAAACGCATGGGCGCGCGGCATGACAATTGTATCGTCGCCGATACCAAGGGCGTTTTGTATCAGGGCCGCACCGAAGGCATGAACCAGTGGAAATCGGCGCATGCGGTGAAAACCGATGCGCGCACGCTGGAAGAGGCAATGGTTGATGCGGATGTGTTTCTTGGCGTCAGTGCCAAGGGTGCGGTGACACAGGATATGGTCAAGTCGATGGCCGACAATCCGGTGATTTTTGCCATGGCAAATCCGGACCCCGAAATCACACCTGAAGATGCCCACGACGTGCGGGTCGACGCGATTGTTGCGACCGGACGCAGCGACTATCCCAACCAGGTGAACAACGTGTTGGGCTTTCCCTACCTGTTCCGTGGGGCGCTCGACATTCACGCCCGCGCCATCAATGACGAGATGAAGATCGCCTGTGCGCAAGCCCTCGCAGAACTCGCACGCGAGGATGTGCCCGACGAGGTGGCGTTGGCCTATGGCAAAAGCCTGACCTTCGGGCGTGATTACATCATCCCAACCCCGTTTGATCCGCGCCTGATACACCGCATTCCGCCAGCCGTTGCCAAGGCGGGCATGGACACGGGTGCAGCGCGGCGACCGATCATTGATCTTGAGGCGTATGAAGAATCGCTCAAATCGCGGATGGACCCAACGGCCAGCATCCTGCGCAGCATCAACGCACGGGCGCGATCGGCGCAGGCGCGGATGATCTTTGCAGAAGGCGATGATCCACGCGTATTGCGCGCGGCGGTCATGTATCAGCGGTCCGGTTTCGGCAAGGCGCTGGTGGTGGGTCGCGATGCGGATGTGAAGACCAAGCTGGAAGAGGCGGGTCTGGGTGATGCCGTGCGCGAACTTGAGGTGGTGAATGCCGCGAAGACGCAGCATTTCGATGCCTATAAGAGCTTCCTTTACGACCGGTTGCAGCGCAAAGGCTTTGACGGGCAGGACATTCACCGCCTTGCCGCGCGCGACCGGCATGTGTTTGCATCGCTGATGCTGGCCCATGGTCATGGCGACGCCCTTGTCACGGGGGCCACTCGCAAATCGGCGCATGTGCTGGAACTGATCAATCACGTGTTCAACGCGGACCGGGATCATGGTGTGGCCGGGGTGACCGCGTTGCTGCACAAGGGCCGCATCATCCTGATCTCGGATACATTGGTAAACGAGTGGCCGGACGAAGAAGATCTTGCCAACATCGCGGAACGCAGCGCAGAGGTTGCGACCCTGATCGGGTTGGAGCCGCGTGTCGCCTTCGTGTCCTTCTCGACCTTCGGGTATCCGGTGTCTGAACGCGCCGAGAAGATGGCGAAAGCACCTGACGTGCTTGATAAGCGCGGTGTCACGTTTGAATACGAAGGCGAAATGACTGTCGACGTTGCGCTGAACACCAAGGCGCAATCCAGCTACCCGTTCCAGAGGCTCACAGGCCCGGCCAATATCCTCGTTGTTCCGGCCCGGCATTCGGCGTCGATATCGGTCAAGCTGATGCAGGAAATGGCGGGGGCCACTGTCATTGGTCCGATTCTCGCGGGAATCGACAAGTCGATCCAGATTTGTTCCACCACCATGACAGCGAATGACATTCTGAACATGGCGGTTCTGGCGGCGTGTAAGGGCAACTGATCATGACGGTTTTTAACCTTGGGTCGATCAATGCGGACCTGTTCTATCAGGTCCCGCATCTGCTTGCGCCGGGGGAAACGCTGGCTTCCACGGAACACAGCCGTGGTCTGGGTGGCAAAGGCGCGAACATGTCGGTTGCTACAGCGCGGGCTGCGGCGCGTTCGGTGCATATCGGCGCGGTTGGGTCGGACGGGCGCTGGGCGGTGGATCGGATGCTGGAATACGGCGTCGATACGCGGTTTATCACCGAGGTGGACCAGCCGACCGGACATGCGGTGATCATGGTCGACACACAGGGCGAAAACGCCATCCTTCTCTATCCCGGGGCAAATCACGCTGTAACAAAGACACATATTGCTCTTGCCCTCGCAGAGGCGACGGACCGGGACACGTTCCTGTTTCAAAACGAAACCTCTGCCCAGCGGAAGGGCGCGTTGCTTGCGTCGGAAAAAGGACTGCGCGTTGTCTATGCTTCGGCGCCCTTTGATGGGGATGCCGTGCAAGCGGTTCTGCCGCTGCTTGACCTCCTTGTGATGAACGCGGTTGAGGCCGAACAGCTAACCGCGGCGATGCAGACGCCTCTGTCCGACCTACCGGTGCGGGATATCGTGGTGACACTGGGGGGCGATGGGTGCCGATGGCTGAACACGGATCAGCAAACCGACCGTCATTTCCCCGCCTTACCTGTGACTCCGGTCGATACAACCGGGGCCGGGGACACGTTCACCGGCTTCCTCGTTGCCGGGCTGGATCGGGGATTGCCGATGGAGCAAGCGATTTCGCTTGGCCAACAGGCGGGTGCGATCATGGTCACGCGCCAGGGCACGGCTGATGTGATCCCGGATTTGAAAGACGTGGAAGACGCGCGTCTGGGTTAATTCGACACAAACGGCGCGGCGCTACCCCAAAGTTGCTTGATCCGAGCGTCGCGCCCACAGCCTTTGCGATATCGCTTGTACGCTTCGCTTTGCTTGATCGCGCCAAACCGCGTGATCACACGATTGGTGCCCTTGTAGTAATCTTGGTGATAGTCTTCGGCGTCGTAGAATGTCTTTGCGGCCAGGATCGGGGTGACGATGCGCTGACCCAGCTCTGACCGCGCCTTGGACTTTGCCGTTTCAGCGGCGGCTTTTTGGGCCGTGTCAGAGACGAATATCGCAGTTGCGTAGCTTTGACCGCGATCACAGAACTGGCCTCCGGCATCGGTTGGATCAACGGATCTGAAGAACATGTCATACAATTGTGACAACGAAAGCTGTCCGCTGTCATAGATGATTTTGACAGCTTCATAATGCCCCGTCCCGCCCCGGGTGACCTGCTTATAGGTGGGGTTCGCGGTGGTGCCACCTGTGTAACCAGACACAACCTCCTTGACGCCACGGACACGTTCGAAATCCGCTTCGACACACCAGAAGCATCCCCCGGCGACGATGATCTCTTTCGTCTGTCCCGCTTTTGCGGAGGTTGCGTTCAGGAAAAGGCCCGCCACGATGGCAAGGCTCAGCAGGACGGGGTGGGGTCGGCGAAGCGGACGCATGCGAAAACTCCTTCAATCTGGGGATAGAGTGCTCTGAAACACGTAAGTCGCGCAATTTCAGAGTGGCGTGTTCACCGGAAGGTGAGCGTTGGTTTCCACTTGCACGACCGGTTTGTGTAAGTAGCTTACGCAGACGTTAAGGGCGAAGGGTTCAAATATGAGACTTGCAATGTGGTCAGGGCCACGCAACCTGTCGAGCGCGATGATGTATGCGTTTGCGCAGCGCTCTGATTTCGCGGTGGTGGATGAACCGTTCTATGGGCCCTATCTGCGCCTGACGGGGTTGGATCATCCGATGCGGGCCGAGGTTCTGGCCTCGCGTGCGGAAACGCAAGTTGAGGTGGAACAGAGTCTGATTGGCCCGATTCCGAATGGGAAATCGCACGTTTATCACAAGCATATGTGCCAACATATGATTGATGGCATACCGCGCAGCTTCATGGATGCGTGCGTGAACGTGTTTCTGATCCGCCATCCGGCGCGGGTGGTGGCCAGTTTCATGAAGGGTTACCCAGACACCACGTCCGACGATATCGGCTTTGATCGCCAGCTTGAGCTTTACGACTATGTGACCTCTCTGGGTCAAACGCCCGTTGTGATCGACAGCGCCGATATCCGGCGCAATCCAGAAGCCATGTTACAGGCCCTGTGCGCCGCCATCGGATTGGATTGGGATCCCGCGATGTTGCAATGGCCGAAAGGGCCGAAACCCTATGACGGCGCGTGGGCGCCGGTTTGGTACACGTCCTTACACCAGACCACCGGATTTGCCGGTCCCGAAGGGGATTTGCCCCGTCTGGAAGGGCGCGCGCACGACCTGGCAGAGGGAGCATTGCCTGCATATAATGCCCTGCGAGCGCGTGCTTTGACACTTTAGGACGGGAAAACGAACGGTTATTCCCCGTGAAGGCCCGAACGGGCGTGCCCACATCCTTGGCATGAAACGACGTGATTTCCTGAACCTGACCGCAGGCAGCGCGCTTGCCGCTGTCGTGCCGTTGCCCAAAACCGCTTTTGCACGCCCGATCGCGCAAGCGCCGCGCAACCTGTACATCTGGGCAGTGGCCATGGCGCGTGCCGGGAACCCGATTTCCGAGAAAACGTTGAGCAAAGCGCTCAAGGTGTCGTCAGAGCAGGCTGATCTGCTGATCGACAGACTCGTGTCCAAGGGCGTGGTTGGTGCGCCAAACGCGCTGGGCGTCGCGCAGCCAAAAGCCGTTGTGTTTGACGGGACCCGTCTGTCATCGCGTCCGGCGTCGAACAGAACGGTGCGCAAGACGGTGCAGACGGCAAGAGACGCCCTCTTGGGGGATCAAGAAGACGTCTCAAACTCTGCCGAAACAGAGACAAACAAACCAGACGTTGGTCAGAACGAAACCGTTACGATTTCAGTCGACGATTGCGCGCCGCAAGAAGTTTCAGACGCAGCGCGTTCAACTGAATGAACCCCTGCGCGTCTTTCTGATCATACGCGCCTGCGTCTTCTTCGAACGTCACATGCGCCTCGGAATAAAGCGAATGATCTGACCAGCGGGCAACCGTGTTGACCGATCCCTTGTAGAGCTTCACGCGGACCGTACCGGTGACATGCTCTTGTGATTTGTCGATCAGTGCCTGCAGCATCTCCCGCTCGGGCGAGTACCAGAACCCGTTATAAATCAGTTCCGCATAACGCGGCATGATCGAATCCTTGAGGTGCCCCGCCCCGGAATCGAGCGTGATCTGCTCAATCCCGCGATGTGCTTCAAGCAGAACCGTGCCGCCGGGTGTTTCGTAGATGCCGCGTGACTTCATGCCGACAAAGCGGTTTTCCACCAGATCAAGACGCCCGACGCCGTGCTTGCCACCCAGCTCGTTCAGCTTGGTCAGGATCGTGGCAGGCGACATCGCTTCGCCGTTGATGGCAACGGCATCGCCTTTCTCAAAGGTGATCTCGACCATCTCGGGCGTGTCCGGGGCTTCTTCGGGGTGTGCGGTGCGTTGATAGACATAGGCAGGCGCTTCCTGCGCCGGGTCTTCCAGCACTTTGCCTTCAGATGACGTGTGCAGCAGGTTCGCATCGACCGAGAACGGCGCTTCGCCGCGCTTGTCCTTGGCAATCGGGATCTGGTTCTTTTCCGCAAAATCCAAAAGCTTGGTGCGTGAAGACAGATCCCATTCACGCCAGGGCGCGATCACCTTGATGTCCGGGTTCAGCGCATAGGCCGACAATTCAAAGCGCACCTGATCGTTGCCTTTGCCGGTCGCGCCATGCGACACCGCATCCGCCCCGGTTTCCGCCGCAATTTCGACCAGACGCTTGGAAATGAGCGGTCGTGCGATGGAGGTGCCCAGCAGGTAGATGCCTTCATACACCGCGTTGGCGCGGAACATCGGGAAGACGAAATCGCAGACGAATTCCTCGCGGATGTCTTCGATAAAGATGTTCTCGGGTTTGATGCCCAGCATGACGGCCTTTTCGCGGGCGGGTTCCAGTTCCTCGCCCTGACCAAGATCGGCGGTGAAGGTCACAACCTCACACCCGTACTCGGTCTGAAGCCATTTCAGAATGATCGAGGTATCAAGGCCACCAGAATAGGCCAGCACAACTTTTTTCGGCGCAGACATGGGTTTTCCTTTAACGGGTTTGTCGGGGCGATTACTTGTTTTTCAGGACAGGGGCAAGAAGCCGCCGTTTGACAACGCTTGAGGGCAGAAGAGGGTGAGTGATATGAAAGGTTGGCAGATATTCCGCCATTCGTTCAATTTGGTGATGACCAACCTGGATCAGGCACTGCGTCTGTCGCTGGTGCTGTACCTTCTGCAGAGCAGCTACACGATCTATAGTTTCTTCAATCCACCCCAGATGATGGAGTTTGATGGCGCGCAGGTTCCGGTGATGGACCCGAGCACTATTCTGCCGACGATCCTGCTTGGCCTGCTGGCGATTATCGCCAGCCTGTGGATCGCGGTGGCCTGGCATCGCTATGCGCTGACCGGCGAAACCACGTCCGGCTGGATCCCGCAATTTCACGGATCGGCGGTGCTGGGGTATCTGGGTCGGTCGATCCTGATTGGTTTGCTGATCATGTTGGCCGTTGTGGTTGTGTCGATCCCTGTGGGCATCATTTCCATCGGGATGCCGGGCCTCGCCGGCGTCATGACGCTGGCACTGATCGGGATCGGGGCGTACCTGTTCTTCCGTTTGGGTGTGATGCTGCCCGCCGCGGCCTTGGGCGAAAAGCTCAGCCTTGGCGCGGCCTGGGATGAAACCAAAGGCGAAAGCGGCACCATCCTGACGCTGGCCCTGATTGTCGTGGGGGCCAGCATCATCGTGCAATTGCCATCCTGGTTCAATGATGATCCGACATCGGTGATCAACGTCGTCTATTCGCTTGTGGTCAACTGGTTTGCGACGATCATCGGGATCTCTGTTCTTACAACGCTGTATGGCCATTTCGTGGAAAAACGGCCCATCGACTGATCGCTTGCGGTCCAAGACAGAATGCCTAGGGGTGGTGTATGACTGATTTCGTCCAATCCGCGCGCGACGCCACCAAGGCGATGCGTGACGTGTTTCCACCGACACCCTTGCTGCGGAATGCGCATCTGTCGGACCTGTATCACGCCGATGTCTACCTCAAACGCGAAGACCTGTCCCCGGTGCGCAGCTACAAACTGCGCGGTGCGTTCAACGCGATGCGCAAGCGCCCTGATGCGGATCTGTTTGTCTGTGCCAGCGCGGGCAATCACGCGCAGGGCGTCGCTTACATGTGCAAGCATTTCGGTAAGAAAGGCGTGATCTTCATGCCGGTGACCACGCCGCAGCAGAAGATCCAGAAAACATCGATGTTCGGCGGCGACAGCATCGAGATTCGCCTGACTGGTGACTATTTCGACGACACGCTGGCCGCCGCGCAGGCGTTTTGTGTCGAAGCCGGGGGGCATTTCCTGTCGCCGTTTGATGATGAGGATGTCATCGAGGGCCAGGCCAGCGTTGCGGTTGAACTGGTCGAGCAGCTTGGCAAAGACCCCGATCATCTGGTGATCCCGGTGGGCGGTGGGGGGTTGTCTGCGGGTATGCTCAGCTATCTTGGCACGGGTTGCCAATACACGTTCGTCGAACCTGCCGGGGGCGCATGTCTTCGCGCGGCTCTGGAGGCCGGCAAACCGGTTCCGCTTGGTTTTGTGAACACCTTTGCTGATGGTGCGGCGGTGGGGCAGATCGGGCAGAAAACCTTTGCCCGTCTCAAAGGCATTGGTCTGGCCAACACGCTGACCATCCGCGAAGATCGGTTGTGCACCACGATGCTTGAAATGCTGAACGTTGAGGGCATCGTTCTTGAACCGGCCGGCGCGCTGTCGGTGGATGCGCTGCAGGATCTGGGCCAATCCATTCGCGGACGGACCGTTGTTTGTGTCAGCAGCGGTGGCAATTTTGACTTTGAAAGACTGCCAGAGGTCAAGGAACGCGCGCAAAAGTACTTGGGATTGAAGAAGTACTTTATCCTTCGCCTTCCCCAGCGCCCCGGAGCGCTCAAGGATTTTCTTGGCTTCCTTGGACCCGAAGACGATATCGCCCGGTTCGAATACCTCAAGAAATCGGCCCGCAACTACGGATCTGTTCTGATCGGGATTGAAACAAAGACCGCGTCGAGTTTTGACAACCTTTTTGGCAAGCTGGATGCAGGTGGCTTCACCTATCAGGACATCACTGATGACGATCTGCTTGCGCAATTCGTGATCTGATGGGGTTTGCCGGAAAATCGGCGATTGTCACGGGGGCCGGTCAAGGTATCGGTCGCGCGTTGGCCGAAGCCCTTGCAGCGCGCGGTGCGCGCGTGCTGGTGCATGATCTGTCTGCCGATCTGGCGGCAGAGGTTGCTGACAGGATCGGCGGCAAAGCAGCGTCGGGCGATTTGTGCCGTTTGGAAACCGTGGCGGACATGGTCAAGGCAGCGCAGGATGCGTTCGGGACCGTTGACATGGTGTTTTCCAACGCGGGGTTCGCGCTGGGCGAACCGGATGGACCAACATCTCAAAGCGACACGCATTGGCAGAAAAGCTGGGATTTGCACGTGATGGCGCATGTGCGGGCGGCGCGGCTGGTGTTGCCGGACATGATTGCGCAGAAGTCCGGTGTTCTCGTTAACATCGCGTCAGCAGCGGGAGTTTTGACCCAGATCGGGGATGCCGCGTATTCCGCCACGAAACATGCGGCGGTCAGTGTGGCGCAATCCCTTGCGATTGATCATGCGGATGACGGGGTACAGGTGTCTGTGGTGTGCCCGATGTATGTGGCGACGCCGTTGTTGGGGTATGCCGACGGTGCGGAAAGCGACAGACCGGATGGGGTGATCACGCCGTTCGACGTCGCCGAGGCCACGCTGGCCGGTGTAGAAAATGGGAAGTTCATGATTTTTCCGCACCCAGAGGCGCAGACCTATTTTGGTCAAAGAGCGTCGGATCCCGACAGGTGGATGTCAGGCATGCGGCGTCTGCGGTCAAAGGTGAAGGCTCAGGCAGACGGGTTTGATCCGAAATCCATCCATCGCTGGATTTAGGCGGCAAAGCGGGTTGGATACTCGGTTTCAAAGGCCTGCCGGGATTTGGCATAGAGCGCGCGAAGCTCTTCGGGATTGATCGTCAGCTTGCCCTGTGCGGCATCCGCTTCGGCCTGGCTGCACAAGGTCGAGACATCCGAAAACCCAAGGTTGAGGGCGGACCCTTTCAGGAAATGCATCAGTTCCTGCATCTGAACGGCATCACCTGTCCCTGCATCCAGCCGCGAAAGACTGTCTTCCACCTCCATCAGAAAAAGCTCTGCCACCTCTTCAAAGTCTTCCGCACCGATTTCGTCGCGCAGTTCCGCCACGCGAGTCCAGTCAATCATGGCTCCCTCCATTTCCGGATCTTGCTAACAGGTCTAAATGAAGAATTCGCAACGGCGTTTGACGAAATGCGGGGCATTTTAGCTTTCACACCTCTTTAACGCCTTACGTCTAAAGCCTGTGTGGGGGCCGACGCATGGGTTGGTGAAATAGGTATGTTACAGGACGCAAAGTTGGCGTTCCCCAATGTGCAGCCGGAGTGTCTTCGTCGCGTTCTCGTCGTCGATGACAGCCGTGCACAGCGTCGGATCCTCACCCTCATGCTCAAACGCTGGGGATTCGAGGTTGCCGAGGCGGAAGACGCCGAACAGGGGCTTGCGTTATGTGCCAGTTTCCAACCCGATCTGATCATCTCGGACTGGATGATGCCCGGCATGACCGGTGTGGAATTCTGCGCTGCGTTTCGCAGAACACAACGGGACAGCTACGGGTATTTTATCCTGCTGACATCGAAATCGGAAAAGGCCGCTGTTGCGTCCGGGCTTGAATCCGGGGCGGATGATTTCCTGACAAAGCCGGTGCACGGCGACGAATTGCGCGCGCGGATCAATGCCGGTGCCCGCATCCTGTCGATGGAGCGGGAGCTGAAAACCAAAAACGATGTCATCGCCCAAACGCTGTCTGAACTTCAGGCCGTGCATGCGTCCATCGACAAAGACCTGCAACAGGCCCGCATCCTGCAGCACTCCCTGATGCCGACACGATCGGTCTGGTACGGCAAAAACCGCGTCAGCGTGATGCTGCAGTCTTGTGGTCACGTTGGTGGGGATTTGGCGGGTATGTTTGGCACAGATACGGGCGATTTTGGACTGTTTAGTCTCGATGTTTCGGGTCACGGGATCACGTCCGCGATGATCACAGCGCGGGTTGCGGGGTATCTGTCGTCGAAATTTCCAGATGAAAACCTGGCATTGGGTACGCAGGACACGGGGTTCGGGTTCCTGCCTCCCCAAGACGTGGCATCGCGGTTGAATGAACGAATGGTGGGGCAGAAGGGTGTCACCGAATACCTGACCATGGCCTATGTGCAGGTTGCCGCACAGACCGGGCGCGCGCGGTTTGTTCAGGCGGGCCATCCGGCCCCGCTTTTGATTCGCGCGGATGGGCACATGGCTTTTTTGGGGGATGGGGGCATGCCAATCGGCTTGATCGACGAAGCGACCTATCACGACCACGCCATTGATCTGCGCGCCGGGGACAGGATGTTGCTCTATTCCGACGGGTTCACCGAAGCGGTCATGCCCGATGGATCGCTTCTGGATGACGCGGGGCTTCTCGACATTGTCAGATCTGTTGCACCGGGGCGCACCGGACCGGACTTTCTTGATGATCTCTATGACGCCCTGAAAGCCAAAACCCGCTTTGCCCAGGATTTTGACGACGATATCTCAGCCGCGCTTCTGGAATATGGCGGCGTATGACGCGTAGCGCGCGACAAAGTCTCGGTCCCCGGAATTGGCCAGAGTGTGCATTGCGGCCTCTGCCGACATCCAAAGCGCCGTGTGCCCCGGTTCAATTGGATCACCGTAGCGGATCACCGGCAGGGCCATGTAGATATGGCACAGCTTTTCCGCCCAAAGATCGTATTCCGGCATATAGGTGAAGCGGCGATACGCACCCAACCGCATCGGCCGGGCGATCCGCCACCCTGTTTCCTCGTACACTTCGCGCACCAAGGCCCGGATCGGTGATTCGCCGGGATCAATCCCACCGCCGGGAAGCTGGTATTCGGGTTTCGGAAGCGTGCGCAAACCGGGGGCCGCTGCATCCTGATAGGTCAAAAGCAGCCCATCCGGCCCCGGCAATATCGCATAAGCCCCTGTGCGAAGCGTGTATTTGCGCCCCAGATCAGGGGCGTCACCAAACCTGCGCATCCTGCCAAACCCTTTCTGCCCCTTGGACCTGCCCATTCGACTCTTATATAGACGCGGATATGCCGGAGGGCGGCAAGCAAGGAAACCCCATGACACTTGGATCGAAACTCGCCTGGGACGACACTGTCCTGCCATTTCAGCTTGATCGCGCGGACATTCGTGGCCGTGCTGCGCGTCTTGACGGCGTGTTGAGCGGTATTCTGAAGCAACACAATTATCCGCCCGTGGTCGAAGCCCTGGTCGCCGAAATGGCGTTGCTGACCGCGTTGATCGGTCAGACGATCAAACTGCGCTGGAAGCTGTCCCTGCAAGTGCAGTCCAAGGGCGCGGTGCGCATGATCGCCACCGATTTCTACGCGCCCGAAGCCGAAGGCGAACCGGCACGCATTCGTGCCTATGCCAGCTATGATGCCGACAAGCTGAGCGATGGGCCGGCAATGGACCAGATTGGCGAAGGCTATTTCGCGATCCTGATGGATCAGGGCGAAGGCATGCAGCCCTATCAGGGGATCACACCGCTGTCCGGTGCGTCGCTGGCCTCGTGCGCCGAGGCGTATTTCGCGCAGTCCGAACAAATCCCGACCAAATTCGCGCTGAGCTTTGGCCAGTCGACCGAACCGGGTGTGGCCCAGCATTGGCGTGCGGGGGGCATCATGATCCAGCACATGCCCAAAGCATCACCAAGCGTGTCTGGCGGTGGATCGGGTGAAGGCGGGTTGTTGCTGGCGCAGGATGTGGTGAGCGACGATGACGGTGAAAACTGGAATCGCGTGAATTTCCATCTCGCCACGGTCGAGGACATGGAACTGATCGGGCCGTCGCTGCCGACAACCGATCTTCTGGTCCGCCTGTTCCACGAAGAGGGCCCGCGTGTGTTTGATGCGTTGCCGGTCCGCTTTGGTTGTAGCTGTTCCGAGGACCGCGTGCGTCAAAGCCTGTCGATCTACTCCGCCAAGGACATCGAAAAGATGACAACCGACGATGGTCAGGTCACTGCCGATTGCCAGTTCTGCGGCGCGCACTACACTCTTGACCCAACAACAGTTGGGTTCGAGGCAGAAGAGGTGTCGGGTGAATGATCGTGATCGACTTTTCTTGGCGCTATCACGCCCCAGCGCGCCGTCCTCCGATTTTGATCTGAACCCGGATGTGGTTTTGCCCGAAGGCCGCACCTTGCGGCCTGCGGGTGTTTTGGTGCCTGTGATGCGCCATCCGGATGGCGCGCGCGTGTTGCTGACCAAGCGATCGTCGCGACTCAAACATCATCCGGGCCAGATCGCCTTTCCCGGCGGAAAACAGGATGACACCGACGCCGATGTGACCGCTGCGGCCCTGCGCGAAGCCCGCGAAGAGGTGGGCTTGCCAGAAGAGGCGGTTCACGTTGTCGGGGCCATGCCGAAGCATGAAACGGTGACTGGTTTCATGATGACCCCGATTGTCGGGTGGATCGACGAACCGTTCGATATTCGACCCGAACCCGGCGAGGTGGACGAAGTGTTCACCGTACCGCTGTCCCACGTGATCAAAGCGCAGGAATACTCGGTTCAGTACCGGCGCTGGCGCGGGATCCGGCGGCATTACTACACCGTGCCGTTTGGTCCCTATTACATCTGGGGTGCCACCGCGCGCATCCTGCGCGGACTGGCCGAACGGATGGAGGCTGTATGAAGGTCTCGGGGGATTGGCTGTCCAGCGATGGCACGCAAGCTGTCTTTGCCGCGCTGACCGCGCAGGGGCATCACGCCTATGCGGTGGGCGGCTGTGTGCGAAACGCGTTGATGGGTGTGCCCGTGACCGATGTTGATATCGCCACAGATGCAACGCCCCAGATTGTGCAGTCCCTGGCAGAGGCCGCGTCGCTGAAGGCCGTCCCGACCGGGATCGACCATGGCACGCTTACCCTTGTGGCTGACGGAACAGGGTATGAGGTCACGACCTTTCGGGCCGATACGGAAACCGACGGACGTCATGCCGTCGTGCGGTTTTCGACCGATATGACCGAAGACGCCCAGCGCCGCGACTTCACGATGAACGCGCTCTACGCTGATGCCGAGGGGCATGTGGTCGACCCGCTGAATGGCCTTCCCGATCTTGAGGCGCGGCGGGTGCGCTTTATCGGGGACGCCACGGCGCGCATCACCGAAGATTACCTGCGCATCCTGCGGTTCTTTCGTTTTGCCGCGTGGTATGGCGATCCTGACCTTGGTTTTGACACCGATGCCTTGGCTGCCATTGCCGACACACTGGACGGATTAAGCAGCCTGTCGCGTGAGCGGGTCGGGGCAGAGGTGACTAAACTGCTGGCCGCGCCCGACCCGGCCCCGGCGGTGGGAACGATGGCGCAGGTTGGTGTGTTATCTGCTGTTCTGCCCTGTGGCGACACACGGGGTTTGGCCCCGTTGATCCACCTTGAACAGCAACATGGCATAGACCCCGATCCGCTGCGGCGGCTGGCGTGCCTGGGTGTCTTTGACGGCACGCCGTTGCGGGTGTCCAAGAAACAACAACGCCGTCTTACGCAGTATCAGAGCCTGATTTCCGGAACGCAAAGCGTAAAAGAACTGGGATACCGACACGGTGCGCAGGTGGCGAAAGACGTGATCCTTTTGCGATCTGCGATGCTGGACCTGCCGCTGGATCCGCAATCGCTGGTTCACGCGACCGACGCAGCAGATCAAAAATGCCCGGTCAAACCCTCGCATCTTATGCCCCAGTTTAGCGGCGCGGCGCTGGGTGAAAAGCTGAACGATGTCGAAGCGCGATGGATCGCATCCGGCTTTACCTTGACGAAAGCAGACCTTTTGCGGTGATCCGTTTCCCTTTTTCGATTTGCGTGGCTATCCTGCCCGAGTCGATACGGACAACACCGAACATTACCTTCGTTTCTGGACTGGACCGTGGCCATTTGAACCACGCTCCGCGCGCCGTTTTGTACCCAAGGAGACGCCCCGGTGTTCCGCTTTTTTGAAACCCTTGTCGATCCGTACGGACCCTACGACGAGAAGGACACACCCCCGACCAAGCTGTACCCGTTCTTGATGGAATACAGCCAGCCGTTCAAACGCGTCTTTGTCTACGCGGCGCTGATGTCGGTTGTGGTGGCAACCATCGAGATTGGTTTGATCTGGGCGATGGGATGGGTGGTTGATATCCTCGCCGGTGATCCGGCCGAGGTTTGGGAAACACATGGCACCTGGCTGATCGCGCTTGCGGTGTTCATCCTTGTCATCCGTCCCGCCTTGCAGGCGCTGGATGTGGCGCTGCTCAACAATACGATCCTGCCGAATTTTGGCACGTTGATCCGCTGGCGTGCGCACAAACATGTGTTGCGGCAATCCGTGGGGTGGTTTGAAAACGATTTCGCCGGTCGCATCGCCAACCGCATTATGCAAACGCCCCCGGCCGCCGGTGAAGCGGTGTTTCAGGTGTTCGACGCCATTACCTTTTCGCTGGCCTATGTGGTCGGCGCGTTGATCCTTCTGGGACAGGCGGACCCGCGTCTGGCGATCCCGCTTGTCGGTTGGCTGTTTCTGTACGGGGCGTTGGTGGTCTGGACGGTCAAACGTGTTGGGCCCGCATCCGAGGCGGCCTCGGATGCCCGATCCGAGGTGACGGGCCGGGTGGTCGACAGCTACACGAACATCCATTCGGTCAAGATGTTTGCCCATAATGATCACGAACTGGACTACGCCCGCGACGCGATCGAGAAAACCCGCACAACATTTCAGTACGAAATGCGCCTGTTCACCATCATGGATGTGGTGCTTGTCACGCTGAACGGGTTGTTGATCGTGGCGGTTGTGGGCTGGGCCTTCTGGCTCTGGATGCAGGGGCAGGCCAGTGTTGGTGTGGTTGCGGCGGCAACGGCTTTGACGCTTCGGCTTAATGCGATGACCGGCTGGATCATGTGGGCGCTGACGTCGTTTTTCCGTCAATTGGGCGTGGTGGCCGAGGGCATGCAGACCATCGCGCAACCGATCACGCTTGTGGACCGTCCAGATGCGAGACCGCTGAAGCTGGATCAAGGCAAGATCGAAATTCAGGCTCTGACACACCATTACGGGCGCGAATCTGGTGGACTGAACGCGATTGATCTGACCATTGCACCCGGTGAAAAAGTGGGGCTGATTGGCCGCTCGGGTGCGGGTAAGTCGACCTTGGTCAAGCTGCTTTTGCGATTCTACGATCCCGAAAGCGGGCGCATCCTGATTGATGGGCAGGACATCACGCAGGTGACGCAAGACAGCCTGCGTCTGGCGATTGGCATGGTGCAGCAGGACAGCTCACTTCTGCATCGCTCGGTCCGTGACAATATCCTGTATGGTCGGCCATCCGCCTCAGAGGACGATGTGATCGCCGCCGCGCAACAGGCGCAAGCGCACGCGTTTATCAAGGACCTGTCTGATCCACAGGGGCGCATGGGCTATGATGCGCAGGTGGGTGAACGCGGCGTGAAACTCTCTGGGGGTCAACGTCAGCGCGTGACGCTGGCACGGGTGATCCTCAAGGATGCGCCGATCCTGCTGCTCGATGAAGCTACAAGCGCTTTGGATTCCGAGGTCGAGGCTGCCATTCAGGACACGCTGTACGGCATGATGGAGGGGAAGACCGTGATCGCAATTGCGCACCGTCTGTCCACCATCGCGCATATGGACCGGATTTTGGTGATGGATCAGGGGCAGATCGTCGAAGACGGCACCCATGACGCGCTTTTGGCGCACGGCGGACTATATGCTGGCTTCTGGGCCCGCCAATCGGGCGGATTCATTGCCACAGAGACCGAGGCCGCCGAGTGAAGCTTTTTGATATCGACCCCTTTGCACGCGCAGACGGACCGCCGCCAAAATCGCTGGGCGCGTTCTTCTCTTGGGCGCTGGATGGCATTTGGCCGGTGCTTTGGCTGACGGGGATCCTGTCCATTCTGGCCGGTATCACCGAAGTGGTGGCGGCGATCCTGTTGGGCCTTGTGATCGATTCTGCGTTGAACTCCGGGCCGGATGCCGTGTTCAGCCAGGGCGCGCCGCTGCTGTTTCTGTCACTTGGGTTCTTTCTTGTCCTGCGACCCGCGCTGATGTGGGCGAACGCCTATACGCAGAACATCATGATGCAGCCCAATGTGATGAACCTGACCTTGTCGCGCATTCACCGTTACACGCTGGGCCAATCGGTTACGTTCTTTGATGATGATTTTGCCGGCCGGATTGCGCAGAAAGAAATGCAAACCGCACGCGCGCTGAACGATGTGGTGACCGAAGTTGTCCATACCGTTCTCTTTGCATTGGCGTCGGTGATCGGGGCGGTGCTGCTCTTGGGAACGGTCGACTGGCGGATCGCGCTGGGCCTTCTGGTCTGGATGATCGCCTATATCTATCTGATCCGGTTCTTCATGCCGCGCATTCGCATCCGGTCCAAATCGCGTGCGGCGTCTCGTGCGATGGTGACGGGGCAGGTGGTGGACACCGTGACCAACATCAAAACGGTTAAGCTTTTTGGGCAACAGGGGTTCGAAGACAGCGCCGCGCTGAACGCGATGGGGGATTACCGCGAAAAGTTTCTTGCCTTCAGTCGCGTGTCTGTCTCGTTCCGGTTCTGGTTGATGGCGTTGGCGGGCATCCTGCCGGTGCTGCTTATCGGCGGTGCGCTTTGGTATTGGTCGCTTGGATTGATCTCGGCAGGCGATATCGCGGCGACAGGCGCGATCAGCCTGCGTCTGGCGCAGATGACCGGCTGGGTCAGTTTCACGCTGATGAGCCTTTACGCCAACGTGGGTGAGGTCGAAGACGGGATGCGCACGCTGACCCCGGACCACACATTGACCGATGATGACGATGCCCGGCAGCTGCGTGTGACCGACGGCCAGGTGCATCTTGACCGTGTGAGCTTTGCCTATGGCCGCGAAACCGGGGGTGTTGAGGATCTTTCCCTGACCATCCACCCCGGTGAGAAGCTTGCCATTGTCGGCGCGTCGGGGGCGGGGAAATCAACGCTCGTGTCGCTGCTCTTGCGTCTCTATGACACCGAAAAAGGCATGATTTCGATTGATGGGCAGGACATCGCGTCGGTGTCGCAGGAAAGCCTGCGCCGCCAGATCGGGATGGTCACGCAGGAAACGGCAATGTTCAACCGCTCTGCGCTGGACAACATCCGCTACGGCAGGCCCGAGGCCACAGAGGCCGAAGTGGCCGAGGCCGCGCGCAAGGCCGAAGCGCATGACTTTATCAAAGAGCTTGAAGACCATCGCGGGCGCACAGGCTACCACGCCCATCTTGGGGAACGCGGTGTGAAACTTTCTGGCGGTCAACGTCAGCGGATTGCCCTTGCGCGCGCCATTCTCAAGGATGCGCCGATCCTAATTCTGGACGAGGCGACCAGCGCATTGGATTCCGAAGTCGAGGCGCAGATCCAGACCGCGCTGGAACGCGTGATGGAAGGCAAGACGGTTCTTGCCATCGCGCATCGGCTGAGCACCATTGCCAGCATGGACCGCATCGTTGTCATGGATCAGGGCCGTATCGCCGAAATCGGCACACATGACGCGTTGCTGGCCAAGCGCGGGCTCTACGCACGGTTTTGGGATCGGCAGTCCGGCGGGTTTATCGGCTCGGAAGCGGCCGAGTGATCTGCCAAGCGGGATCGTTGTTGGTGCAGCGTAGACGGACCCACCAAGTCTGATCTGGACCTTGGGCGCATTTCCCGTCATGTCGCGGCACATGGAACACTACGTTATTCAGCGACTTGGCCAACATGGCGACGGCATTGCCAACGGACCCGTTTACGCGCCCGGCGCTTTGCCCGGCGAAACCGTGACCGGGACATTGGATGGGGACCGTCTGCGCGATATCCGGATCGTGACGCCATCGGACAACAGGGTCAAACCACCGTGTTCCCACGCCAGGTCCTGTGGCGGGTGTCAGCTTCAGCACGCGTCTGATGCGTTTGTGTCGGACTGGAAGAAAGACGTGGTGCGGCAGGCGCTCGCGGCGCAGGGGATTGCGATTGATCTGAACGATCCGATCACGTCGCCCGCATTGTCACGCCGAAGAGCGTCCTTTTCCGTGCGCCGCACCAAGAAAGGCGCGATGGCCGGGTTTCACATGAAGGCGTCGGATACGATCATCCCGGTGCCCAATTGCCAGCTGTTGCATCCCGATCTGACGGCAGCGCTTCCCATGGTGGAAACGCTGGGTGCGCTGGGCGCGTCGCGCAAAGGCGAAGTGTCGGTGATGCTGACGGGATCCGACCTTGGGCTTGATGTTGCTGTGACCGGCGGCAAGGACATGGATCTTGATCTGCACCAGGCACTGGCAGAGCTGGCCCGCACGCATGATCTCGCGCGCATTTCCTGGAACGGAGAGATCGCGCTGCAGCGCCGCGCGCCGGTTCTGCGGATTGGTGCAGCCGAGGTCACACCCCCGCCCGGAGCGTTTCTGCAAGCCACCAAGGAAGGCGAAACGGCGCTGATCGAAGCGGTCAAACAGGCTCTGACACAGCCCAAATCGGTCGTCGACCTGTTTGCGGGATGCGGAACCTTTGCATTGCCGATGGCGGAACATGCCCCGGTCCATGCCGTTGAAGGCGACCGCGACATGACCAATGCGCTGGATCAGGCATGGCGCAACGCCAAGGGGCTGAAGCGGATCACGCATGAAGCCCGTGACCTGTTCCGCAATCCTCTGATCGCAGAAGAACTGAACAAATTCGATGCCGCTGTCATTGATCCACCACGGGCGGGGGCTGCGGCGCAGGTGGCGGAGTTGGCCAAGAGCACCGTATCGCGGATCGCGCATGTGTCGTGCAATCCGGCCACCTTTGCGCGGGATACTGCCACTTTGTTGCGTGCGGGCTATGATCTTGAATGGGTGCGGGTGGTTGACCAGTTCCGATGGTCCACCCATGTGGAGTTGGTGGCGCTGCTGCGTCGCAACAACTAAAAAAGGGGCAGGCGAATGCGCGCGAAGGTGGCAGCGTTTCTGGAACAGACGTGGGTGACCAATTTCATCATTGGGGTCATCCTGTTCAACGCTGTTCTTCTGGGGCTTGAAACCTCCGAGGCCGCGATGGCTGCGGCGGGGTCACTGATCGTGATGCTCGATACGGTGTGTCTGGCGGTTTTCGTGGTCGAGATTGCGCTGAAGCTGTTTGCCCATGGCTGGCGGTTCTTCCGCAATGGCTGGAACCTGTTTGATTTTGTGATTGTCGGGATCGCGCTTGTCCCGGCCACACAGGGGTTCTCGGTCCTGCGCGCGTTGCGCATCCTGCGGGTGTTGCGCGTCGTCTCGGCAACGCCGCGCCTGCGCCGGGTGGTTGAAGGGTTTATTACCGCGCTTCCAGGTATGGGCAGCGTGTTTCTGCTGATGGCGCTGATCTTTTACATCGGGGCGGTGATGGCGACCAAGCTGTTCGGGGACGCCTTCCCGCAATGGTTCGGCGATCTTGGCAGTTCCGGCTATTCCCTGTTCCAGATTATGACGCTGGAATCCTGGTCTATGGGAATCGTGCGCCCCGTGATGGAGGTGTACCCCTATGCCTGGGCGTTCTTTGTGCCGTTCATCATGGTCACGACCTTTGCCGTTGTGAACCTGTTGGTCGGTCTGATCGTGAACTCGATGCAGGACGCCCATGCGGAGGAATCAAACGAAAAAACCGACGCCTATCGCGATGAAGTGCTGCACCGGCTTGAGGCCATCGAAAAAAGACTGAACGAGCGCTGATATCACGTTTTCGTTTTTCCCGTTCCGTTCAAATTCGTGTACAGTCGCTAACAAAACAACCGGCAAAATAAATCGGGCAGTGTGTCTTCATGTTTCGTATTCTGTGTCTTCTGGCGCTACTTCTTGGGCTGACCGCCTGCGGCAAGTTCCCAACCTACAATGGACCCGAGGTCACCCGTGTCGTGGTGCAGAAGGGTGAACGCAAGATGTACCTCTTGCACCATAACGCGGTGCTCAAATCCTATGACATCGGGCTTGGCTTTGCGCCCGAAGGTCACAAGCAGATCGAAGGCGACGGGCGCACGCCCGAAGGCGAATACCTGATCGACCGCCGCAATCCCAACAGCAGCTTCTATCTGTCCATCGGCATCGACTATCCCCGCCCGCGCGATATCGAAGCGGCTGCAGCGATGGGAAAATCACCCGGCGGTGACATCTTTATCCACGGACGCCCGTGGAAATACCGCAACCGCGGTCAGGACTGGACTTGGGGCTGTATCGCCGTGACCAACCGGGAAATGCGCGAGATTTATTCGATGGTCAAAAACGGCACGCCAATCACGATCAACCCCTGATGCGGGGTTGAATCATCACACCACCAGAAGACGGGATCAGGTCGGGACGTTGATCGGGATAAACCCGGATTCGCCCGGCGCACCGACAATCAGGTTCCACCAGATCTTGCCATTGGCTTCCTGATGCCAGGAAAAGCCCATGTCGCGTGCGGTTGGATCAAGCAGGACCGTCCGGGTGTTCGGCGCTTCCATCCACGCACCCAGCGTTTCCAGCTCGGTCTCGTAGGTTTCCGAAATCGCTTCTCCGACAAGGCGCCCGGTATAACCGGCGCGCTGAATGCGGATGATCGGGGAAGATCCGTCAGAGCCGAAATGCCACGGGCGATTCTGAACGCTCATGTCGCGCGCATGGGTTGCGGCGGCAGCGTTCAAACGCGCGTTCAGTTCCAGCGCGGGCGCACCAGAGGCCTGACGCAGGGCGTTCAGCGCATCGAGCATTCGGAATTGAATACGCCCGGCGTCGCCTGAGCGTATCCGGTACAGGCGTGGCAAGGGCTTGCCATCGGGGCCAAGCGTTGGCGTTGCGGGGGTTCCACCGCACGCCGTCAGAGCCAAAGCCGCTGCCCCTAGCAAAAATGTCGAACGCTTCATGATCAGCCACCTAATCCTTGGTTGCCTTCTCGCTTAGCCCCAGAGGTGGGTGGGATCAAACACACAAAGCCGAGATTTGCCGGTCTGACATTCCTTTGAATTGCGGGTGAGGCATTCCGGTCATATACGAGGAGCAAGTTTGACGATCCCATCTAGCTCATAAAGGGGACCACTGACATGGCTAAAACTCCGCGTTTTTCCGTAAATCGCCGCGCGTTCCTCGCCGGTTCGGCTGCCGCACTTGCGACGCCAGCCGTCGCGCAGGACGTCAACAGCGCTGCAACTGTCGAGATGGAGCGCGATTTGTCGCAGGTTGTGCGCCGCAATATCTCAAGTTTCCGCACGCTCGACTGGCGTCCGTATTTCAGTGATCTGAAAGGCGGGGCGATCCTTGTGGATATCGATTCGCGCGCGCTTCATTACTGGATGGAAAGCGGCG
Organism: Marivita sp. S6314; assembly: GCF_023015985.1. GTDB lineage: Bacteria > Pseudomonadota > Alphaproteobacteria > Rhodobacterales > Rhodobacteraceae > Marivita. The sequence goes on along the minus strand of NZ_JALKAO010000005.1, from coordinate 51,450 downwards.
ATTACCGGTTGTACCCGTCTTCCGTGCCGCTGACCGAAGATCTGACGCGTCGCGGCCGCACCGAGATCGTTCTCAAGGATCCAGCCCCCGATTGGCGTCCCACGCCGTCGATGAAAATCCGCAATCCGGACTGGCCGGATTACGTGGCGCCGGGGCCCGACAATCCGCTTGGCACACGGGCTTTGCACCTTAGCTGGACGTATTATCGTATCCACGGGACCCACGATACGCGGAAAATCGGACGCCGTTCATCGAACGGATGTATCGGTCTTTATAACGAGCACATCGAAGAGCTTTACGAACTGGCGAAGGTGGGAACACAGGTGTTGCTTATTTGACGACATGGCCACAAGGCTGGAAAGTCGAGTGATAAGATAGGTTTGCATTTACCCGCATAAGCTGCTTACAAAGCCCTACGAGGTAAGTCTTGGGTGCCTGTCGTGTCATGCCTATTGGTAGACCGACATGCTAATATCTGGAGGTTAATATGAAGAAACTCGTTCTCGCCGCTGCCCTGGCTGCTGCTGCATCGACAGCAATGGCAAAAGGCCACGCAAAAGGCGAAGTCATGATGGAGCCAGTCGTTGTTGTTGAAGAAGCAGCAGCAAGCTCCTCTTCCGCAGGTCTCATCATCCCGCTGGTCGTTATCGCCCTGCTGGCTGCTGCAGCTGCTGACTAATCCTTAATTGGATATCGAATTGTTAAAAGGCGGTGCTTCTGGCACCGCCTTTTTTCATGTCTGCCACTGATGTGTTGTGTTGAGCGATTTCGGTCGGTCTGACTTGGGATGCGCAGAGATCGAGGACTCCGCTTTTTGCCCGTCTGCGTCAGTCCAACCACCCGTTCAGGTTTTCTTCGATAACCGCCGACAACGCTTTGATATGCGCAGGATCGTCGTTGAGACACGGAATGTAGGTGAAATGCTCACCGCCGGCCTCTTCAAAGCTTTCTTTGATCTCTTCGTTGATCTCTTCCAGCGTTTCGATGCAGTCGGCTGAAAACGCGGGCGCGCAGACGGCGATGTTTTTCTTGCCATCCTCTTCGGCCAGCCGCGCCACTTCTTCCACCGTGTAAGGCTTCAACCACTCTTCCGGTCCAAACTTGGATTGGAACGTGGTCACGATCTCCGAATCGTCCCACCCCAGACGTTCCTTCAGCAAACGCGTCGTTTTCTGACACTGGCAGTGATAGGGATCGCCTTCCATCAGGTACCGTTTCGGCACTCCGTGATAAGAGCACACAAGGATATCGGGGCGCTTGTCCAGCTTGGCATAGGCCGTCTCGATCGACTGTGCCAAGGCCTCGATATAGAGCGGATGTTCGAAATAGGGGTCCACGGTGCGTACCGTTGGCTGCCACTTTTCATCCATCAGCGCGCGGAAGAACTGGTCATTTGCAGTGGCTGACGTGGCCCCGGCATAATGCGGGTACAGCGGGAAAAAGAGGATCTTGCGGCACCCGGCCTCGACCATCTCGCGGACTTTGGATTTGGTCGATGGATTGCCATAGCGCATGCAGAAATCAACCACCACCTGATCGCCGTAGCGGTTCTTCATCGCTTCGGTGACTTTGGCGGTCTGATCCTTGGTGATCGTCATCAACGGGCTTTCGCCCTGTTCCTCGTTCCAGATCGACTTGTACGCTTCGCCTGAACTGAACGGACGTTTCGTCAGGATGATCAGCTGCAAAAGCGGCTGCCAGAGCCACGGGCTGTAGTCGATGACACGGCGGTCTGACAGGAATTCGTTCAGGTACCGGCGCATGGGCCAGTATGAATAATCATCCGGCGTTCCCAGGTTGGCCAAAAGGACACCCACACGGGCGGCGGGCACCTTTGGATGCTCGGTCGGTGAATGGGTCGGGCGTTGCGCGGTTTTGGTGGCGTCCAACATAGAGCCTCAGTCCTCAAGTCATCTGACGAGCTAACTAACCTCTATCCCTGTCAGGTCAATCTTTCAGCGGTGTTTCAACCGTATTCAATGCATCGGCCAACCGCTGTGCCGCCGATCCCGGCCGCAGCGGTTGCGGTTGCGATGCGTCGGGGGCCCAGCCAGTGAGCGTGATCAACTCAAAGGTGGCCGGGATGCGCCCGTCCTCTGTGCCATATGCAGCGGTATAGTGCGCAACGGCGCGCATCAAGACATCGCGCCGCGTGGCGTGACGCACGCGGCCGGCAAGTGCGTTGCTTTCACCCATTGCGCGCAAATCCCGCATCAGGTGCAGCGGCGTTTCGTATGTGGTTGTCAGGACCGCGCTGTCGGCCACCGGCAACGCCAGTCCGGCACGCTGAAGCAACGCACCCAGATCGCGGATTTCTCCCATCGGGACAACACGTGGGGACAGGCCGCCAGTGACTTCGATCTCGGCTTGCCCAAGCGCCGCGCGCAATTCGTGAAGGGTCTGCCCGCCAAATGCGACCACCAGTAAAAGCCCGTCTGGCTGCAGCGCGCGTCGGCACTGAATCAGCTGACCCACCGGATCGTTGGCCCAATGCAGTGACAGCGCGTGGATCACCAGATCGTGCTGCCCTTCGACCAGATCAAGCACATCATTATCCGCAACACAGTGTGCGTTTGGAAAGCTCTGGGTCCAGACGTCGGGAAAGGGCGTCACAACCGCAGGCGCGTGAAAGGTTTTGTTAACCAGTGAGAGGCGATCCTCCACATCAGCCAGCGCTTCTTCGTGCAGAAACAGGGCCGGGTCCTTCGCGGCGCGGGCGCGGTGCAAGGTCAGCGCTGTGCGATCGGTCAGTTGAGGAGTGTCGGACATGAGCGGCAAATAGGATGCTGCAGGCCGGATTGCAAACCGCACTGCGCATGATCTACCCGCCCCAATGCCTTGCATGCGGTGGGTTGGTCGACCAGGAACACGGCCTTTGTGCTGCGTGTTTCGCCGAGACACCGTTTGTCACGGGCCTGGTCTGTGACCTGTGCGGCGTGCCGTTGCCGGGCGTCTCTGAAGACCGGGTGCAGTGCGATGACTGCATGGCGATCGGGCGGCCCTGGATCTGGGGCCGTGCGCCGCTGCGCTATGACGGGGTTGCCCGCAAGCTTGTGCTGGCGTTGAAACACGGGGATCGGCACGACATTGTCGACACCGCCGCGGATTGGATGGTAGGGTCGGTGCCCCAACCTTTGGCTTCGGACACGGTTGTGGTGCCTGTGCCGTTGCACCTCACGCGGTTGCTCAAACGGCGCTACAATCAATCCGCGCTTTTGGCACAGGCGCTGGCGCGGAAACTCGATCTTCAATTCTGTCCCGACGCATTGCGCCGCCACAGACGCACGGCATCGCTTGACGGCAAATCCCGCGCCGCGCGTTTTGCCGAAGTGGCAGACGCCATCACACACACCCCGCGCGGTGCGCAGCACCTGAAAAACCGACCAGTCCTTCTGATTGATGACGTGATGACCTCTGGTGCGACGCTCGCGGCATGTGCGCTTGCCTGTCACACTGCACAGAGCCGAGAGATTTGTGTCATGGTTCTGGCACGCGTTGCAAAGGCTGCCTAAATCCCGGACAATCACGCAAAGGGATATACCATGCAAAACATCGAAATCTACACGTCGCCGCTTTGCGGTTTTTGCCACGCGGCCAAGCGCTTGCTGAACCAGAAAGGTGTGACGTTCACCGAAATCAACGTGCTGACCAATCCCAAGCGCAAACCCGAAATGATCCAGCGGGCAAATGGCAAAACCTCGGTGCCGCAGATCTTTATCGGAGAAACGCATGTCGGAGGATGTGATGACCTCTATGCGCTTGAACGGGCGGGCAAGCTTGACGCTTTGCTGGCGGCCTAGGGCGGATGCGGGCCGCGCTGCTTCAACTGACGTCCTCAGATGACCCGCACACCAACCTGCGGGTCACTTCTGAACTCGTGCGCAGCGCGGCGTCAGAAGGGGCGGGGTTGATCCTGACGCCGGAAGTGACCAATTGTGTCAGCAACAGCCGGTCGCACCAGCAGGGCGTTCTGCATCTTGAAGCGGACGATCCGACATTGGCGGGTCTGCGCGAAGATGCGGCGCGGTTGGGCGTTTGGCTTTTGATCGGATCTCTTGCGTTGAAAGCGGACCCGCCGGAAGAACGGTTTTTGAACCGGTCGTTCCTGATTGCGCCGGACGGGTCGATTGCCGCCAGATATGACAAATTGCACATGTTCGATGTGCAGGTCACGGCAACCGAAACCTACAAGGAATCGGCCGGGTTCAAACCCGGCGATACAGCCGTCATCGCGCCGACGCCCTTTGGCGTGATCGGGATGAGCATCTGCTACGATGTCCGGTTTGCCTATCTGTACCGCAAGCTGGCTCATGCGGGTGCCGAAATCCTAGTTGTGCCCGCCGCGTTTTCGCCGGCCACCGGTCCAATGCATTGGGAGCCCTTGCTTCGCGCCCGCGCCATTGAAACCGGCAGTTACCTGCTTGCCCCGGCGCAGATGGGTCATCATCCGGCATCCACCGGCCGATCCCGCACTACACATGGGCATTCGATGGCAGTTTCGCCCTGGGGTGAGGTGCTGATTGACGCAGGGCAGCGATTTGGCGTGCATCTTGTTGACGTAGACTTGGCCAACGTGGCAAAAGCGAGGCAGAAAGTTCCGTCTTTACAGCATGATAGAGACTTCTCTGGCCCGTCATGAATGACAGCAGTCCTCTTGCTATCTCGCTTTTCAGCGAATTGCTTACCGCAGATCAGCTTTTGCGGAACCGGCTGACCCGTGTGCTGCCCAACAAGATGGAAATCTCGCATTTTTCCGTTTTAAATCAATTGGCCAGGGGTGGATCAGAGCGAACTCCGGCACAATTGGCCAAGTCCTTTCACGTGACCCGGGGGGCCATGACAAACACATTGGGCAAACTGGAAGCCGCCGGGTACGTGCATATTCGCCCCGATTGGGACGACGCCCGGCGCAAACAGGTGTCCATCAGCCCGGCAGGCCTGTCGGCGCGGGACGCAGCGATTGCGGCAATCACGCCGCTGATCACCGAGATGGTCAATGAACTGGGTGACACCAAAGTGCGCGCGGCCATTCCGGTGCTGCGGGAATTGCGGGTCAAGCTGGAAAGCAACAGCTCCGATTGATCCCGCACAAACCGCTGCGGTTTACCGGGGTTTCAGCGCTGCGGTGACGTAGTTCACGCTCAGATCGCGATCCGACAACCGCCATTTCCATGTGATCGGGTTGAACTGGAATCCCTTGCGATCCACCGGATCGAGCCCGGCCTGTCGCATCAGATCGAAAAGCTCATCCGGGGTGATGAACTTGTTCCATTCATGCGTGCCTTTCGGCAACCAGCGCATCACGTATTCCGCCCCAACAATTGCCATCGCAAAGCTTTTGGAATTGCGGTTGATGGTGGAACAGATGTGCAGGCCGCCGGGTTTCAAAAGCTGCTGACACGCCGTCAGATAGGCCAGTGGATCGGCCACGTGTTCGACCACTTCCATGTTCAGAACAGCATCGAATTGTTCGCCCGCGTCCGCCATCGCCTCGGCCGTGGTGTGGCGATAATCAATCTCTAGCCCCGACTGTTCGGCATGGGTGCGGGCAACCGGGATGTTGCGCTCTGCGGCGTCCACGCCAACCACGGTTGCGCCAAGTCGCGCCATCGGTTCGCACAAAAGCCCACCGCCGCAGCCGATATCAAGGATGCGCAGCCCGGCAAACGGCATCGTCGTGTCCAGATCGCGATCAAACTCTTCCGCAATCTGCGATGTGATGTAATCAAGACGACAGGGGTTCAGCATATGCAGCGGCTTGAACTTGCCGTTTGGATCCCACCATTCTGCGGCCATCGCCTCAAACTTGGCAATTTCTGACGGATCAACAGTTGTGACACCGGACATGCGACGTTTCCCCATGGTCTTTTTCGCTCTTGGGACAATATAGATTGCGTATGGACAAATTCCCGAGCCAAAAGCGCGCAGTGCAGTATCTCTATCCTCCGGTCGATCCCTATGATCAGCGTATGTTGTCGGTCGGCGATGGCCACACCGTGTATGTTGAACAATGCGGCGCGGAAAACGGGATTCCTGTGATTGTGCTGCATGGCGGCCCGGGGGGCGGGTGCAGCCCGTCGATGCGGCGGTATTTTGATCCCAAGGTGTTCCGCGTTGTGCTCTTTGATCAGCGCGGCTGTGGCCGGTCGCGGCCGCATGCCAGCGTGGCCAACAACACGACCTGGGATCTGGTGCGCGATATCGAACTGATCCGCGAAACGCTGAACATCGACGACTTCATCGTGTTCGGGGGAAGCTGGGGTGCCACTCTGGCGTTGATCTATGGCATCACGCATCCCGACCGGGTGCGCCATCTCGTGCTGCGTGGCGTGTTCACGATGACCAAGGCAGAGCTCGACTGGTTCTACGGGGGTGGCGCTGGGCAGTTCTGGCCGGAAACCTGGGCGCGGTTCGTTGACATCATTCCCGAGGACGAGCGCGATGACCTGATCGCGGCGTATCACCGGCGTCTGTTCTGTGGCGATTTGCGGACCGAAACGCGCTACGCCCGGGCATGGTCGGCCTGGGAAAACGCGTTGGCCTCGGTCTATTCAAGCGGGTCCGGCGGGGAATCCCCCGGAGACTACGCGCGTGCCTTTGCGCGGCTGGAAAACCACTACTTTATCAACAACGGGTTTCTCGAAGAAGACGGCTGGATCCTCAAGAACATGGACCGGCTCAGGGGCATTCCCGGAGCGATCGTCCAGGGCCGATACGACATGATCTGCCCCCCTGTGCGGGCCTGGGAATTGGCGCGGGCATGGCCAGATTGTGATCTTCGGATGGTCCGCAATGCCGGGCATGCGTTGTCCGAACCGGGCATCAGTGCTGAACTTGTCCGAATTATGGACACGATTTCAGAGGCTTAAAAGGTCTTCCTTATTAGCTGTTTACACGTGCCACGCGATTGATAACGTATGCAGTGACAGGGAAAAAAAGAACAAGCCACCAGGTGCAGTCTGTAATCAGCATTATTCTCCAGCGCCTTGCGCTTGGCCTACTGACGCTTTTTGTCGTGTCGGTTGTGATCTTCACCGCTGTGAACATGCTTCCCGGCGATTTCGCGCAGGCCATTCTGGGACAGGGCGCGACACCCGAAGCAGTTGAGGCGATCCGCAAGGATCTGGGCCTCGATCAACCCCCGATCACGCGGTACTTTCAATGGCTGGGCAATGCCATTCAAGGCGATCTTGGCAATTCCTTCGCGCAGGCCAATTTTGCAAGTTTTGCCGGGGCCGATACCGGCGTCAGCACCACCGTGGCCCAGCAGATCGCGCCGCGGTTCGCCAACACGATGTTCCTTGCCGCCGTGACGGCCTGCATCGCGGTGCCGTTTTCGATCACGCTGGGCATTCTGGCCGCGCTCTACCGGAATTCGGTGTTTGATCGCGCCACGAATGTCACGACCTTGACGTCAATCTCTTCGCCCGAGTTCTTTCTGGCCTATGTGTTGATCCTGTTTCTCGCGGTGCTGAACCCGATGCTGCCGTCTTTGTCGAACATCTTTGACGGCATGTCCTTTGGAGAGCGGCTTGAAAAGACGCTGCTGCCAGCGCTGACGCTGACATTGGTTGTGACCGCGCACATGATGCGCATGACGCGGGCGGCAATCATCAACCTGCTGGCGTCTCCCTATATCGAGATGGCGCGTCTCAAAGGCATGTCACCGATGCGGGTGATCGTGAAGCACGCGCTGCCCAACGCGCTGGCCCCGATCATCAACGTGATTGCCCTGAACCTTGCCTACCTGATCACCGGTGTGGTCGTGGTTGAAGTGGTGTTTGTCTATCCCGGCATCGGGCAGTTGTTTGTCGATAGCGTCAAGATCCGCGACATCCCGGTGGTACAGGCCTGCTGTTTGATCTTCGCCGCTGCGTATATCTTGCTGAACCTGTTGGCGGACATTCTGTCGATCTTGTCCAACCCACGCCTGAGGCATCCGAAATGAGCACGATTGTGACGTTGATCCTGCTTTTGGTGGCGATTGCCGGGGGCGGCTGGGTTCTGCGCTTTGCCGGACAACAGGCGACGGGCAACGCGCCTGTGTTCCGGGACATGCCGTTTGCCGTCGCGTTTGGTTACGTGCTTGGCGCGGCGTTGCTGCTGTTTTCGATCTGGTACTTCTTCCAGCCCACGGTCACCGACGCGGGTGTGCCCAATGCGGGCGTTGTTTTCTTCCGCTGGGCGGTTCAGTTCTTCCTGATGTCAGCGTTGGCGGCTTATCTGTTCCGCCTGCTGGGGCGCAATCTCGGAACGGCTGGCAGCAAGAAGCTGTTTCGCCAGATGCCGCTTACGGCCAGTTTTGGCGTTCTGATCATACTGATTTACGCCATCACGGCGATCTTCGCGGCGTGGCTTGCGCCGTTCGGGCAAGAGGAAATCTTTGCACGCGTGAACGTCCTGCCGGGCGGGAACGAGGCGACCGGGGGCGACCCGATGCATCCCTTGGGCACCGACCAGATTGGGCGCGATCTGCTCAGCCGATTGATCTATGGCGCACAGAACACCGTTGGGATCGCGTTTGTCACAACCTGCCTGGCGTTTTTCCTTGGCGGGACACTGGGGTTCCTGGCCGCCACTTTGCAGGGGTGGCTTGATCAGGTGCTCAGCCGGGCTGTTGACGTTCTGATGGCGATCCCGTCGTTGATCTTTGCCCTGTTGCTGATGACCATCGCAAGCGCCTGGGCCGGGTCCGAACGGTGGTTGCTGACGGTCTACATGATCGTGATCATCGCGGTGATCGACAGCACACGGGTGTTTCGCCTTGCGCGGGCGGTGGGCCTGAACATCGTGGTGATGGACTACATCGAAGCGGCCAAGCTGCGTGGGGAAGGTCTGGGGTACCTGATCTTCAAGGAAATCCTGCCCAATGCCACCGCGCCCTTGCTGGCCGAATTTGGTCTGCGCTTCTGCTTTGTGTTCCTGACAATTGCCTCGCTCAGCTTCCTGGGTGTCGGTATTCAGCCACCTTTGGCAGATTGGGGCACCATGGTGCGTGACAGTTCGCAATTCATCAACTTTGCCGCATTCTCTCCTTTGACGGCAGCGCTGCCTTTGCTGGCGGCGGGAGCCATCGCGTTGCTGACGGTTGGCGTGAACTTCGTGGTCGACTGGATGCTGCACAAAAGCTCGGGGCTGAAAGAATGAGCCTGCTGGTCGAAATCAACGATATCTACATTGACGGTCGCAGCGATGAGACCTGGTCCCCCATCATCAAGGGCATCAGCCTTGAACTGAAAAAGGGAGAGGTGCTTGGCCTGATCGGGGAATCCGGTGCGGGGAAATCCACGCTTGGCTTGGCCGCGATGGGTTTCACCCGCGACGGCGTGCGTATTTCCGGCGGGTCGGTCAAATTCGACGGGATTGACCTCTTGTCCGCCTCTGCCGCGCAGAAACGCAGTTTGCTGGGCAAGCGGATCGCCTATGTTGCCCAATCCGCAGCGGCCAGTTTCAACCCGGCGCACAAGCTGATTGACCAACACACCGAAGGCCCGGTGCAGCATGGCGTGATGAGCAAGGCAGAAAGCGCCGAAGACGGGATCGAGCTATACCGCCGGTTGCGTCTGCCCAATCCCGAAGAGATCGGGTTCCGCTATCCGCATCAGGTGTCCGGTGGTCAGCTTCAGCGCGCCATGACGGCGATGGCGATGGCCTGTCGGCCTGACCTGATCATCTTTGATGAACCGACCACCGCGCTGGACGTGACCACCCAGATCGAGGTTCTGGCATCAATCCGCGACATCGTGGAACAGTTCGACACCGCCGCGATCTACATCACGCATGATCTCGCCGTGGTGGCGCAGATGGCGGACAAGATCAAAGTCCTGCTGAAGGGGGACGAGGTCGAAGAGGCCGACACCCGTACCATGCTGTCCGCACCGAAAGAGGACTATACCAAAAGCCTGTGGGCCGTGCGCGCCTTTGAACGGCCGCAAAAACCTGCGGTTCACACTAGCGCAACGCCGGTTGTGTCGGTTCAGAACGTATCTGCAGCCTACGGAAAGGTGCGCGTTCTGCATGATGTCAGCTTTGACATCCACGAAGGACGCACCGTGGCGGTGGTGGGCGAATCCGGGTCCGGTAAATCGACAACGGCGCGCTGTATCACCGGTCTGTTGCCACCGACCGAGGGCGTGATCCAGTTCGATGGGCAATCGCTGCCTGCCAATTACAAAAAGCGCAACAAGGACCAGCTGCGACAGGCGCAGATGATCTACCAGATGGCGGATACCGCGCTGAACCCGCGCACCAAGATCGGTGACATCATCGGGCGTCCGGTGCAGTTCTACATGGGGCTGACCGGCAAGGCCAAACGCAGGCGGGTGGAAGAGCTGCTTGAAGAGATTGAACTGCCAGCCTCGCAATATATCGACCGCCTGCCATCAGAGCTGTCCGGCGGTCAGAAACAGCGGATCGGAATCGCGCGCGCGCTTGCGGCCGAGCCCAAGTTCATCATCTGTGACGAGGTGACAAGCGCGCTGGACCAATTGGTGGCCGAAGGCATTCTCAAGCTGCTGGCGCGGCTTCAGGACAGTCTCAAGCTTAGTTACATGTTTATCACCCACGATCTTGCGACGGTAAAAGCGATCGCGGACGAGGTTGTGGTGATGAAAGAAGGAAAAGTTGTCGAACAGGGGCCAAAGCACGACATGTTCGTGCCGCCACATCACCCCTATACGGACCTCTTGCTCAGCTCGGTTCCCGAAATGGACCCGGATTGGCTCACAAATCTGCTCAATGAACGTGGAGTTGATAACATCGGCGACGCAGCAGTTGATAAGATGTCATGAGAATCGGTCCGAAAGGACTGCCAGGCGGCAAAGACCGCTCACACTCACAGGGAGAAAAAAATGACCCGTATTTCACGACGTGGACTACTTAAGACCGGCGCAGCAGCCGGTGTACTGGCGGCCAGCGGCCTGCCGGTGCGCGCGCAGCAGCGCGGCGGCACATTGCGCCTTGGCCTTGCCGGTGCAAACACCTCCGACAGCTGGGACAGCCGGACACATTCCGACAGCTTCATGATCATGGCTGGCCACGGTGCGGTTTTTGACTGCCTGACACAGGTTGCCGCAAACGGCGAACTGGTGGGCGAACTGGCCGAAAGCTGGGAAGCGTCGGCAGATGCGGTCACCTGGACGTTCAAACTGCGCCAGGGCGTCACCTTCCACAACGGCAAGGCGTTCGGCGCGGATGACGTTCTGTCATCGTTGCAGATGCACACGGCAGAAGGCGCAAAATCAGCGGCCAAGCCGATTGTCGATAACATCTCGGAGATGACCAAGGTCAACGACCACGAGGTCACGTTCACGCTCAAGGCGGGCAACGCGGACTTCCCGTTCCTGCTGTCCGATTACCACCTCTGCATCTTCCCCGCCGGTCAGACCGAGGAAGCCATCGCACAGGGCATCGGTACGGGCATGTACAAAGTCGAAAGCTTCGACCCCGGTGTCCGCATCCTGCTGAGCCGTGTGGACAGCCACTACAAGGATGGCGAATACGGTTGGTTCGACAGTGTCGAGATGATCGCGATCAACGATTCCTCTGCACGGATGAACGCGCTGATGACGGGTCAGGTCGATGCGGTGAACCGGGTCGATTTCAAGACCGAGCCGCTCATGCGCGCCAATCCGATGATCAACATCTTCGAAGTGACCGGCAACCAGCACTTCACCTTCCCGATGCTGACCAACCTTGATCCGTTCTCGAACCTCAAGGTCCGCCAGGCGCTCAAGCACGCGATCAACCGGCAGGAACTGGTCGACAAGATCCTGTTGGGTCATGGTGCCGTTGCGAACGACCACCCGATCGGTCCGGCGAACCAGTATTACGCCGCCGATCTGGAGCAGAACTCCTACGACCCGGACAAGGCCGCGTCCTTGATCAAGGAAGCCGGGCTTGACGGTTTGTCCGTCGATCTGTCCGCCGCCAATGCCGCCTTCCCGGGCGCCGTGGATGCCGCACAGCTGTATCAGGCGTCGGCCAAGGCTGCAGGCATCAACATCAACGTGGTGCAGGAACCGGATGACGGCTACTGGTCCAACGTCTGGCTGAAAAAGCCATGGTGTGCGTGCTACTGGTCGGGTCGTGCGACCGAGGACTGGATGTTCTCAACCGCCTACGAATCCGGTGTGCCGTGGAACGACACGAATTGGGAAAACGCCCGCTTCCAGGAACTGCTTCTCACGGCGCGCGCCGAACTCGACAGCGACAAGCGTCGCGAACAGTATGGCGAAATGCAGATGCTGCTCTCCAAAGAAGGTGGCACGGTCATTCCGATGTACGCCAACTTCGTGGATGCGCATTCCAACAAGCTCACCAATTCGGGCACGGTCGGCAACGTGTTCCAGATGGACAGCTCGCGCTTTATTGAACGCTGGTGGTTCGCGTAAACCATCAGGTTCAACCGAAACCGAAACGCCCCGTCATGCGACGGGGCGTTTTCGTTTGGAAATTCGAAAGGGTGTGTCCGACTTACAGATGCGTGTCGTAATCCGACACCAGCAAATGCAGCGGCGCCTCATCTTCTTCGATATTGGAAAACCGCCCGATGGGCTGTTCAAAGATATTGTCCGTCAGATCGTCGTTCACCGTCGACACTTCACCGATCAGCACGTCCCCGCCTTCACCCCAGAACGCATGCCAGTTGTTCGGGAACAGCGTCACGGACTCACCGGGATCCAACTTCAAGTGCCCACCAGCGGGCAGCTTGCGAACCACGCCATCCACCATCACCGACACCTCGGTATCCCGGTCGATCCCGCCATCCGCATCCGCCATGAACAGCTCAATCACCAGCGTCCCGCCGCCCCGGTTGATGATGTCTTCGACCTTAAGGTCATGCCGGTGCATCGGGCTTAACTGCTTGTCGCGCGAGATCATGATCTTTTCGGCATAAAGCATCGCGCTTGTCTTGCCCAAATCGCTGTTCAACCCGTTGCGGGTGGTGAACAGGAACAGACCCATGTCATCGAAATTTTCGGCCCCGTAATCGGTGATGTCCCACCCCATGCGACGGGTCTTGATCTCTGAATGATCGCTGGCCTTCAGCGCTTCGGGCGACAGATACGCAAACGGCGGCATCGTGTAGCCAAAAGACCGGATAAACGCGTCGCCTTCGCGCAGAATCTCATTGATGCGGGACCGTTTCATGGGGCACCTCTTGGATATGTTGGCGCTAACCTAACGATCCGCCGCGATGCTTGGAAGCGTCGGATGCCTCCGGCGGAGGTATTTTTAGCAAGAGGAAGATCAGAGCACGTATCGGCTCAGATCGCTCGACCTTGTCAGCTCACCCAGATGCGTTTCGACAAAAGCGGCATCCACATTCACCGATGTTCCCGGCTGGTCCGGCGCATCAAAGCTCAGGTCCTCGAACACCCGTTCCATCACGGTATAGAGCCTGCGCGCGCCGATGTTTTCCACGGACTGGTTCACATCCGCCGCGATCTTGGCAAGCGCGGCAATCCCGTCTTCGGTAAAGGTGACGGTGACCTCTTCGGTGGCCATCAGTGCGGTGTATTGCAGCGTCAACGCGTTGTCTGTTTCCGTCAGAATGCGCACGAAATCCTCTTCCGTCAGCGCCCGCAGGTTGACGCGAATAGGCAGGCGACCTTGCAGTTCCGGCAGCAGGTCCGACGGCTTCGCAATGTGGAACGCGCCAGAGGCAATGAACAGGATATGGTCGGTCTTCACAGGCCCATGTTTGGTGCTGACAGTCGTGCCCTCGATCAGCGGCAACAAATCGCGTTGCACACCTTCGCGGCTCACGTCACCGCCACGGGTTTCCTGCCGTGCCGCGACCTTGTCGATCTCATCCAGGAAGACAATGCCATTCTGTTCCACCGCCTCAAGCGCCTGCGCCTTGACCTGTTCGTCGTCGAGCAGCTTGTCGGCCTCTTCCGCGATCAGGGTCTCATAGCTTTCAGCGACCGTCATCCGCTTGCGCGTGGTCCGGCCCGAGAAGGCTTTGCCGAACAGGTCGCCCAGGTTCATCATGCCAGCTCCACCGCCCATGCCGGGTTGGCCGGGGATGTCCATCATTGGAAAGGGGCTGGATGTGTCCTGTAACTCCAGTTCGATCACTGTATCGTCCAGCAGACCGTCCTTGAGTTTCTTGCGAAACATCTCACGCGTTGCATCGCGCGCGCCTTCGCCCGCAATCGCTTCGATCACGCGTTCTTCGGCAGCTTCATGCGCCCGCGCCTTCACGTCTTCGCGCATGTGGTCGCGGGTCATGGCAATCGCGGCATCCACAAGATCGCGGATGATCTGTTCTACATCCCGTCCGACATAACCGACCTCAGTGAACTTCGTGGCCTCGACCTTGAGGAACGGAGCCTTAGCCAGCTTCGCAAGCCGTCTGCTGATTTCGGTTTTGCCCACACCAGTCGGCCCAATCATCAGGATGTTCTTGGGATACACCTCGTCGCGCAGGTCATCGCTCAATTGCTTGCGCCGCCACCGGTTGCGCAGCGCCACGGCAACAGCGCGCTTGGCGTCTTTCTGGCCGATGATAAAGCGGTCCAGTTCGGACACGATTTCGCGGGGGGTGAGGTCGGTCATGGTGGTCCTTTCGGGCGTTTCACCCGAGATACGCATTCGCGACAGAAGTTTGAAGGGGTTGACGTATGTATATACAAAACTGTATATACAAATGCGTTGACCGACGGTTAACCATTTCTTTGCATGACCGATGGCATGGAGTTTGAATGGGACGAAACCAAACGTCAGTTGGTACTGGCCAAACACGGGTTCGATTTTCTGGATCTGGTGAAGTTGTTTGACGATAGGATGGTTATCTTGTCCTCCCCCAGAGAAGAGCCGCGTTGGGTTGGGATCTGTATGGTGGATCGCCGCGAAGTGGCTGTGATCTTCACTCGAAGGGCGGAACGTATCCGGCTCATTACTGCTCGAAGGGCAAGGCGAAATGAAAGAAAACAATATCACGCGCATAACTCTTGAAGACGCGCGCAAGATGAAAGGCCAGACCGATTGGGACCGTTTGCGTCGTGAAGACGAGCAGGGCATTGAACCTGCCTATGATCCCGAATTTGATGATGTCGAATGGGATTGGGACAGCGCTGTCACGTTTCAGGCAGGTGAGTTTTCACTCGACAAGCTTCCACGCTCCAAAGCGGCGATTTCGCTTCGGGTGGACCGCGATGTGCTGGCGTTCTTCAAAGAGGGCGGCAAGGGTTATCAAACCCGCATGAACGCGGTTCTGCGCGCCTATATGAACGCGCAGATCAAGGATTAGGCGCTGATCGTCTCAACCGTCAGGTTGCCATTGGTGTAAACACAGATGTCCGCCGCAATCGCCATCGCTTCGCGCGCGACCTCTTCGGCATCCTTGTCTGTGCCCATAAGGGCGCGACCGGCCGCCAGCGCATAATTCCCGCCAGAGCCAATCGCGGTGACGTCATGTTCGGGCTCAAGCACATCACCTGCGCCGGTAATCACGTACAGGTCCGTCCCGTCCGACACGATCAGCATCGCTTCGAGTTTTTGGAGGTACTTGTCCGTGCGCCAGTCCTTTGCCAACTCAACGCTCGCACGCTGCAATTGACCGGGGGTGGCCTCAAGCTTGGTCTCAAGCCGCTCCAGCAAAGTAAACGCGTCCGCCGTGGATCCGGCAAACCCGGCTACGACATCATATCCGCCGGGCGAAATACGGCGCACCTTGCGGGCTGTGCCTTTGATCACCGTCTGGCCGAGACTGACCTGGCCATCCCCCGCAATCACAACCTTGCCGCCTTTGCGGACGCCGATGATCGTGGTGCCGTGCCAGCCGGGAAACTCTGTGTCAGCCATGCCAAGTCCTTTGTTCTGCTGCTGTCGATATGGGCCGAACCGTTGGGTCACACAAGCCCTGCAACGCAAAACGCCCGGCGGATCAGGCCGGGCATTCGCCAGAAATCCATTCAGGATCAGATGCTTTCGTCGATCCAGCCCTTCAGAGCGGCCTTCGGCGCAGCACCGGTTTTGTTGGATACAACCTGACCGTCCTTGAAGATGAACAGCGACGGAATACCGCGCACACCCATGGCGGCAGCAGAGTTCGGGTTGCTGTCCACATCGACCTTGGCAATCTTGACCGCGTCGCCGTATTCGGCCGCGAGCTCTTCCAAAGCGGGCCCGATCTGTTTGCAGGGGCCACACCATTCGGCCCAGAAGTCTACAACTACTGGAACGCTGGAATTTTTGACTTCGGCATCGAATGTGTCATCGGTGACAGCAACGGTGGACATGGGGAATCTCCTTGCGGCTTTGGCGCATGATTGGGTCAGGGGCAGAACCTAGGTACCCAGAGACACAGCGTCAAGGTGGTGTGCTCTCACGAGAGCTTGTGTTGTCAGGTCTTGGGACAACGGCATATAGGTTGCGGTCCGGGTCCAAAGAATACCGGTTTCGATACGACGATCCGGGTAAATCTGTGCCAACATCTCTCGGTAGGCCCCCATTTGGCGCAACAGCCCCTCTGGCGTCTGGGCCTCGGTATCCGGGACGGTACGGTTGGTCTTGAAATCAACCGCGATCACCTGCTCCGGCGTGATGATCAGCCGGTCAATGATCCCGTGCAGCGTCTTGTTGCCAAGCGTCTTGAGCGTTGCTGTGACCGGAACTTCGGCGAGCGTGTCAGGGTGAAAGAACCCTGCCAGATCCGGCGCGGACAAAACAACCAGCGCCTCTGCAATCAGCGTGTCTTTCAGCGGATGGTCCCCAACAAGCCGATCCGCGATATCTGCACGCTGCGCGGCGGGAACCGCGGGCAGGGTTTCAAGCAACAGATGGATCACTGTCCCGCGCTCCATCGCGACATCACTTAGATCGCCATCTGCGCCCGGCAGGGCCTTTGCGCCACCAAGATCAGAGGGGCTCAGGACCTCGGTTGCGGGGGGCTGCGACGGTGCGGGTTCGGTGAAAAGGTGGGGCAAGGCGACCGTCTCAGGGGTCTGCGCACCAACTGGCGTATCCTGCGCGTCGGGCCACGCCATATGCTCCAACCGTTTCCCGGCTTTTGGTCCGTCGTCCGCAAACGGAAAGACGGCGTCTATGGCCCCAACCGTGTCCAACGTGGCGCGGATCCTGTCATGCCAGCTTTGTTCGCTTTTGTCCGGCGCGCCTGCGCCAGCGATCACCAACCACCGCTCGGCCCGCGTCAGTGCGACATAGAGCAGACGATCCTTTTCTTCCTCTTCCGCCTGCCGCGCGCGCTCCAGGGCGTTCCGCTGATAGGCCGCGCGGGTTTTGTCCGACCCGCGCCAATGGGCGTGGCCGTCCGCCATGACAAAGGTTTCCTTGCTCGACTGGGATGGCTTTTTATGCGTGTCCGGCAAGATCACAATCGGAGCTTCCAGCCCCTTTGCACCATGGATCGTCATCACCCGGATGCGTGCGCCCGCGCTGTCGACGGTGCGCTTGATCTCGATGTCGTCGGTTTCCATCCAGTGCAGAAACCCGGTGAGGCTGGGGATATCCGTCTGTTCATAAGCCAGCGCCTGATTGAGCAGCGCATCGATGCCGTCCTCGGCCTCTTCGCCCAGTCGCCCGATCAGTTTCTGTCTCCCTTGGTGACGGATCAAAATCCGCTCCAACAGATCATAGGGGCGCAGGAAATCAAGCTGTCGGCGCAGGTCGTCCAGAACATCCATGACTGCGGGATATGCGTCTCTGTTCCTGCGCAACTCCTCCCAAAGGTGCGGGGATTTACGGCGATGGGCGAGATCGAAAATCGCCTGTTCGTCAAGTCCAAACAGCGGTGAGCGCAAGGCAGAGGCGAGGGACAGGCTGTCTTCGGGTGTTGCAAGAAACGCCAGCAACGCGCGCAGGTCCTTGACCGCCAGTTCGGCCATGATCTTGAGCTTATCCGCGCCCGCAATCGGCAGACCGCGCGCCTTGCAGGCCCGCAAAATCTCGTGAAACAATGCCCCCCGACTGCGCACAAGGATCAGAAAATCTCCGGCATGCACCTGCCGCGCCTCAACGTCCCCCGCATCTGTCGTGCCAACGGGCAATGTTGTGCCATCCTTCAGCGTGCGATCAATGAACCCGGCCACGCGCTCGGCCAGAATGACGTTGTGATGCGTTGGGCTGACCCGGTCCACCGGACTGTCCCAGGGCAGGTCATCGTCTTCGGTTTTGGCAGGTTCAAGCAATGGCCACAGATCCACGCGCCCCGGCAGCGTATCGTGAAACGAAATGTGGGTCTGATCCGGCAGAAACCCCGCTTCGTCGCGTCCCTGAAACAGCGCGTCCACCAATCGCAGGATCGGCACCGACGACCGGAACGAATAGCTCAGCTGCCCGTCCTGCAAGGGGGCGTTTGTCCGCTGCATCTGGTCGCGGAAAGCCTGACGCATATGGTCAAATTCCTGTGGGTCCGCCCCCTGGAACGAATAGATCGACTGTTTCTTGTCCCCGACCACAAACAGCGTGCGCAACACGTCCGTTCGGGCCCCTTCGCCGGACGTAAACTCTTGCGCCAGACGATTGATCACGTCCCATTGCGCCGGGCTTGTGTCCTGTGCCTCGTCCACAAGAATATGGTCGATGCCGCCGTCCAGACGGTACAGCACCCATTCCGCCTGTCGGCTGTCGGTCAACAGCAGGCGGGTCCGGGTGATCAGATCGTCGAAATCCAACCATCCTCTGGCCTGCTTTGTTTCTTCATAGTGGCGCAGGAATGCGTCCGCAAAGCGATGCAGTGTTGCGTCACGCGCAACCGCTTCCAGCGCCAGCCGTGTTTCGCGTGCGGATTCAACCCGCCCGATGAGGTCTTCCAGCCGGGTCATCAAGGGGGCCAACACCTCCTCGCGCAGCTTTTTCGTCGGAACAGACCCGATTTTCGCAACGCCATCGGCTTTCAACAAGACTGATTCAAGGGTTTTCAGGGCCTGCAGATCAGGCGCGGTGATGCTCTGGAAAGCACGTCCCAGTTTTTGATCCATCACGCCACTGGCAAGCAAATGTGGCACAAACTCTGCCAAAAGGTCGATTTCACCCCCCAGAAAAACGCTGCTCAGCACGGCATCCGCCGACGCATCTGGTGCAAGCCCGTAGCGCTCTGCCAACTCGGACCGCTCCAAAGGGGGGGCAAAGCCGTCGCGGTGCCCGACGATGGCATCTGCCAGCTCTTGCAAGGGATTGTTCGACGCAATCCGCGCGATGTCGGCGATCAGGTCTGCGTCCGGCCCCTGTGCCATCTCATCCAGAATCTGTTCCCGCAACAACTGCGCCGCGCGGTCGTCAATTTCCTTGAATTGCGGGCTGACACCAGCCTCCAAGGGAAACCGTCGCAGGATCGACGCACAGAACGCGTGGATGGTTTGAATGCGCAAGCCTCCGGGCGTTTCAATCGCACGGGCAAACAACGTGCGTGCGCGCGACAGGAAGTCGGGTGTCAGATGATCGGACGTCTCACCCAGCTCTAAAAGCTGGTTTGTGAGAGACACGTCATCCAGCATCGCCCATTCGCCCAGCCGCTTGAACAGGCGGTTCTGCATTTCGCTTGCCGCAGCGTTGGTGAAAGTCAGACACAAAATGTGTTCAGGCCGCGCATCACCCAGCAGCAACCGCGCCACACGGTCGGTCAGAACCCGCGTTTTGCCTGACCCGGCATTTGCGCCCAGCCAAGTAGAGGCTGAGGGATCGGCCGCGCGGACCTGTGCCTCGGTTGCGTCGTTGCGGATCATGTCAGGAACACCTTCTGCGCGGGATTGGATGCATCCCATTCGCCGTATCGGGACAATTGGTCATAATCCGACCCGAACACATCCTTGTGCATCTTGTTGCGCGCCGTGTACCCGGTGTCTGGGTCGCGGTAGGCCTCGATCAGAGTGTTCAGCATGGCCAGCGTGCGGTCGGGTGGACATTCGTCCAACGGTGCAGGCACTTCCTTGCCCTCTCCGCCAAGCGAAATGTACCGCGCGTCCGCCACGCTGCGTGGGGACAATTGGGTGAACCCGCCCTCACAGATCAACGCAGCGGTCACAAGAAGCTGCACGTCGAACACCATCTGCTGATCCCGGGTTGGCGCGGTGCCGGTCTTGTAGTCATAGACAAACGCCTCGGCCCGGTCATTCAGATCAATCCGGTCGGCTTTGGCCGTGATCTTGAACGGTGGTTTGGCCAACGTGATCGCGCCTGTTTTCTCGAACAACACCGGTCGGGCCAAGACCCGCCGTGCGCGTTCGTTTTCAACAAACCACCGCGCGATCTTTTCAATCCGCACACGCCATTGAATGCGATCCGCCGGCCAAGGCACGTTGGCCTCAAGAATGTCAGTGGCGGTCTGGATCAACCGGTTTTCTGTGACAAGATCGACGTTTTCCGCTGTATCAGAGACGAAATCCTCGAACACCTTGTGAAGGATCGTCCCGCGATGCATCGGGTTTGGCGCGTGTTGTATGGGATGCAATGGCCGCAGGCGCAGCACTTTCGACGCATAGATCGCATACGGGTCGCGGATCAGCTTTTCGATATTCGTCACCGACAATTCGGTGGGGCGCGCGATCAGCGGAGGCACCGGGGACGGGCGCACCGCTGGTTGCGACAGGATTGGCGTTTCAAGCGCCTGACCCAATCGCAGCCAATGGTTCCCGCGCGCCCGGATCTCTTTAAGCGCCTCTGGACCACCGGTTTGTGGTAATCCCTGCATCAGATTGGTCAGACGGTTCAGCCAGCGAGACGGCACAGTTTCCGCGTCCTCGGACCGCTCCGCGCGGGTGAGCCAGACTTCCTTTGCGCCGATGGCTTGCTGGAAGTCATGTGCGGACAACCCGATCCGCCGCTCCGGCAACAAAAGCCCGGCCTGCTGTCGCATCCGCCGGTTCAGCCAAGGATCGGCCGGGGGCGCATCCGGCCAGGAATGTTCGTTCAACCCCCCCAGGATGACCAGATCGGCTCCCATCACCCGCGCTTCGATGGTGCCCCAGATCAGGATATGCGGATGCGGCGCATCGCGGTCGCGCACCTCTTCGGCGCGCAGAACCCCGTCGATCAGATCGGCGTAATCGCGCGCTGACAGAATGCCGCCGAACCCGGCATTTTCGATCAACGCATCGAAAACCTTCCGGGCGACCTTGCCGGCCTCCTTGGCCCAAAGCTCGGAGGCGTCGTCGCTGGTCGATCCGGCGCAGATCTGTTCGGCCTGTGCAATATGGTCGGTGATGTGATCCCCCAGCGGCCGGGTCGCTGTGATGGCGGGCTGCAACAGACAGGCATCCATCCAGGCCAGCCAGTCGGCGGCCTTATCCGCTTTCTTCCACGCCTGTAGTTGTTTCAAGTCCGGATAGGGCACGCCCGTCTTGCGGATGAACAGTTCAAGCTCTGAGGTCCATAACAGGTGTTGTCCTCGATCCGCACCGGAATGGCACAGGGGATGTTTCAGCAACGTGAGCAATGCGTCTGCGGTTGGTCCCTTGACCCGCAATTGTGCGATATGGCGAAGCAACCGCCCCGGCGCGGTCAGTTGGGCAGGCGTGCCCGCGCTGTCATCCGGCAAGATGTTCCAGCGGTCCAGCAAGGCACTGACCCGGCGGGTCAACATGCGATCAGGTGTGATCAGCGCGGCGGTTGTTCCATCTTCTGCTGCTTGTCTCAAACGCAGCGCAATTGCGCGTGCCTCGTTCCTAGGAGAGGGCGCTTCAAGCAGTGTCAGAGACGATATTGCCTCTGACAAGGGGGGCAGGGCGGGCCCATCCATGAGCCATTGATCGGTGACAGGGGCCGGTCGCAATGACAGGGACACCAGCGCATTGCGCGCAGGGTTCGGTGCGGGCGCGTCAGTCCAGCCCTGCACCTGATCTGCGGCGACCCCAAGATGGTCCATCAGCCGTGCAAAGCGGAATTGCGGATGGTCTTCGCCCTGCATCGCATCCGTGTTGCGGGCGTTGTCGCGCAGAACGGACCACACCGATACGGGCGTGTCGAAATCAAACCCCGGCAGGATCACAGCGCCATGAGGAAGCGTTGCCGCTGCACACATCAGTTGAAACGCCGACCCGCGCGATCCGGTGGATCCGGCGATAATCACCGGGTGATCGGGCGGCGCATCGGCCCACCGCATCAGCTTGTTGGCCAGAACCCTGCGGTTGATCGTGGCCGCATCCGGCGTGTCGGAATTCGGGTCGAAATACTGCGTGATGATACCCAGAAACCGCTGCGCGCGTTCCCAATGGCCTGACTGGTCTGTCACATCCAGATCGGCAATATCCGCCGGGGTCACGCCTTCCGCCTGCATCTCGTCAAGCAACGCGCCAAGGCTTTGCGCCAGATCGTAGATGGCGGCGCGCGGGGCTAGGCTGGGATCGGCGTCAATCAGGCGGCTGACCAGTTCGGCCAGTTCAAGCTGCCGTCTCAGGGCGGGCACGGGTTTCGGCAATAGAGCGGTCTCAATTGGATCGGCCAGATCGGTGATCAGCCGAATGCGCGGCAGAAACCCGGCACCAAGCGTGTCGAACACCGCTTCCACCCGTCGCTGCATGCGTCGCGTGTTCAGCACCAGTTCGACCCGCGCCATCGCCTCGGGCGGGGCCTCGCGCAACCGGTGCTTTAACCCAAGCACCAGCTGCGTGGCGAAATCCGCACCCGGAGGCAGGGCAAAGAGACGGGGAGAGGAGGTTGGTTCAAACACGTGAATACCCCAGCATGGCTTCGGCCAGTGCGATCCCGTCCGGATGTCCCACGTCGCACCATTTACCCGGATACCGGACCGCGTGTAGGGCGTTCTTCTGAACAAGATCTTCCCAGATTGCCTTGAGCGAAAACACGTCTTGCGGTGTGTTAGAGACGCTATCTGTCCGAATTATCTGCACCCCGGAATAGACGGTGTCCGTGCCCCACACCGCCTGACCGGTTTCAAGGATGTCGATATCCCCGGTGCCGATACGCCCCGTGACCTGAGCCATTGGCACACAAAGCAGCAGGGCCTGCATGTCGTCATTCCATGCATCCTGCAAAACGCGCAACGGGTTTGGGCCGTCCCACACCGCGTCCGTGTTCATGGTGAACACCGTGTCTGACTGCAACAGCGGCAAGGCGGCCTTTAACCCTCCGCCCGTGTCCAGAATATCGGGTGTTTCAACCGCCACATGCACCGCGCTGTTGGCGAAATGATCCACGATCTGCGCCGCCCTGTAATGCGCATTGACCACAATCCGACGCGGCGCGATGGCGTCAACAAAGGTCATCGCATGGTCGATCAACGGCTGTCCCGCGACCTCGATCAAAGGCTTTGGTCGGTCCTGCGTCAGGGCTTTCATGCGGGTGCCGAACCCGGCGGCAAACAGCATCACGGCGTCAGGCATGTGGACCTCATCGCCGTCAGGCGGTCTTGTATCGGGTCTGGGAAGACGTCCCGCACAAGCGGGCGAAGCGGTGCCGACACCGGTGCCTCCAGACTGGTTTGGATATGGGCCCACACCCGGGGGATCAGCGCCAGATATCCGGGCTTTCCCCGCACCGCTGCAAGGCGCGCGAACACCCCAAGGATGCGCAGGTTTCGCTGGATGCCCAGCAGATGATAGGCGGGCAGGACATGGTCAGCGCTCTGACCGGTCTGGTCCAGGTAATAGGCAAGTGTATTGTCGCGGCAGGTCTCGGACACATCCCGCCGCGCGTCCTGCAGCATCGAGACAAGATCGTACACCGGCGGACCTATCAGCGCGTCCTGAAAATCAAGGAGACCCACACGTCTGACACCGTCCCGCTCTGGCAGCCAGATCATGTTTTCGGCGTGGTGATCCCGCAAAACCATGACCTGTGACGTGGGTAAATGCTTGGCCAGAAGATCGGTCAGACAGTCCCGGATCTTGGGAAATGCCCCATCACCGGGCAGCCCCAGTGCAGGCAGGTAATGCGTAAAGGCGGGTTCGATCATGTCGCCCAGGATGTCGGGTGTCACAACCGGGATATCAGCAGGCAACGCGGCGCGTTCCAGATGGCACAGAACATCGGTTGCCGCCTTGTATAAGCCGTGCTCCAGACCCGGATCGTCTGTGATCACTCTGGCAAACTGCGCATCGCCGAAATCCTCGATCAGCATCAGACCGGGTTCCCTTGCGTAGATCGTCGGAGCCGACAATCCGATAGATGCCAGATGCGTCGACGGCGCGGCAAATCGGGCGGTGTCGTCTTGAGGGTCAATCATCAAAAGCGCGCGTTTTGCGCCGGAACAGAGACGAATATACCGTCGGCTAGATGCATCTCCGGCCAAAGGCTGTTGGTGTGCCTCGTCCCATCCGTGGGCGCGCAAAAAACGGTTGATGTCGGTCATGACAGAGCCCTTGCGACAACATCGGACCACTTTGCATCGCTCCATGACAGCGTGATCACACGGGTGTCGTCCTGTGCAGGATCGGCAATCGCAATATGAAGGGCATGGGGCGGCGTCAGGTCTTGCAACCGGTCGGGCCATTCGATCAGCGTGATCGCAGTGTCCACCGCGTCCAGCAGGCCAAGTTCGATGATCTGGTCCGGGTCGCCAAGGCGGTAGAGATCGGCATGCCACAGCTCGCAGTCGGGCAAATCATAGGTCTGGACGATGGTGAACGTTGGCGACGGCACATCTTCGGGTTCGGCCAGACGCGACAGGATCAGCGCGCGTGCAAAATGGCTTTTGCCAGCGCCGATGCCGCCGGACAGAAGTAGGCAATCCCCCGGCGACAGACCTGCCCCCAATTTGGCGGCCAGATGCGCAGTGGCGTCAGGAGAATGTGAGGCAAACGCCGCGCTGTTGGTTGTCATGCGCGCATGATGACGCGCCCCACCGCTGGTCGCAAGATTGGAAGTGCCGCGTCAGGCGGAAACGATTTCAAGGTGGTCGCTGTCGCCGGAGTGACCCGAAGATTTCGCGCCAACACAAAAGCGGATCAGCGTTGCTCCGAAACAAATGGGATCAATGCGACAGGTGACGTCGCGCCCATCCCGGGATCGCAGATCTGCGTCCCAACTGGCCCGCTCTGACGTGCGTGTGACAAAATCCCGGATTTCCGGCCAGACCGGGTTCGGATGAAACCCGGTTTTCCAATCCTGCGTGGCGTCCAGAATGTTGGCGTCCGCAATACTTGTGTCGGGATCAACGTTCCACGCGGTCTTGTAGGCAGCATTGCACACCGTCAGGATGCCCTGCTGGTTGAATACGGCGACCGCGTCATCCATCGCGTCGATCAAGGATTGCATGGTTTCCAGCTCGCTCCGGAATCCACGGGTCAGGGAAACCTCTGCGGTGATGTCGTTCAGCAAAAAAGCGATGGCCCCGTCGGGATAAGGTTGGCCCGTGACATCATAGGTCTGACCATCCGGCAGGTTCCAGGTTTCGCGAAACCGGTCGTCACTGGCCGCCGCCACCAGCTTGGCCATGCGCTCGCGCCAATCGTCATAATTCTTGGGTTCCGGCATGATCTGGTGTTCACGCAGCTTGTCAAAAAACTCGAACAGGTTGGGCCGACCGCTCAGGAACTCGGCAGACAGGCCGCTCAAATCAATCAAAGCCGGGTTGAACAAGGCCAACCGGCGATCCCGGTTGAATATGGCCAGCCCCGTGGTGAGATTGGCAAAGGTCTTGGACAGCGTCTGAACAAAGTTGCGCTGCGCCTCTTCGGCCTGCACCACGGCGTCCACGGCCGTTGCGAAATACAAAGTGCCGGCGTCGGTCTCGTGCGTCGATACATCAAACCAGTGTTCGTCGCGTCCCGTCTTGGGCCGCAAGGTAATCCGCTTGGTGCCCAAGGCCGTGGGTGATTTGCACTGGGTCGCAACGGTCTCTGCCAGCGCATGTGTGCCCCCCAGATCCTCTGCCAGTCGGTCAAACATGGCATTTGCCCAAAGCAACATGCCATGTTCATCAACCGCCCAGATCGCGCTGGGCGCAAGATCCAGCGCCGGGCGCAGGCAGTCGAGCGCAAGATCATCCTGCCGCGCGGCAAACCAGTCTTCTGATTTACGCACAAGCGGCACAAGCGACACCCGTGTCACAGCGCCCAGATGCGTGACCCGCACGTCAATTCCGGAGTGACCGGGGTCACCAAGGGGCGACGTTGCGGTGGCCGGAAAAGCCGGGACAATGCTGTGCAGCGCCTGACGGACATCCGCCCAGGTCGGGGCACCCGGTTCACCGGACAGCATCGACCAGATCACGTCATGGGCATCGACCAGGTGATCATCCCGGAAAAGCAATGCGATTTCGTATTCGGGCGACAGATCAGGCACCGTATCGGGGGCCGGTTTCCTGCGGGCGAGGAGGACCACGACACTCCCGGCACAGACCAATCCAAACAGAACCCCCACAAAATAACAGATATCCATGAATACGCCCGTTCAGAATCTATCGGACCCATTGAACGGGGAGATGCTTAACGTTTCGTTAAGGTTAATGCATGGATGGTCACAAATCGAAGGGCTGGTTTTCCCCGATCCCTTCGCCTTTAGGCAAGGATGGCGGGAAAATCGCCTCGCGCGGCCAGACAACCACCACAACAGCGCCCCGGCGCTTTAGCTTGCTATGCGTGCGGTTGTTGCCATTGGCAAAGCTTAGCTCCGCCCCCGATCGCTCCAGCAGCGTCTTGGCGATAAACAGCCCCAACCCCATGCCTTCGTATTCTGGCCGCGCTGTGCGGTCCCGTTCGGTGCGGCGGTTGCGCACAAACGGATCACCAATCCGTCCCAGAAGGTTCGTTGGATAGCCCGGCCCGTCATCCATGATCCGCACCGACACCGTGTCGTCGTCCCATGTGGCCTCGACCCAAACGGTGGACCGGGCAAAATCAACGGCGTTCTGGATCAGGTTGCGGAGACCGTGAATGATCTCTGGCCGTCGCAGAGCCGCGGGCGGTTGGGCATCGCCGTCCTGATCCGCGACGCCTTCGATCAGAACGTCTTTGCCCCGGTCCAGATGTGGTTCCGCGGCTTCCCGGATCACTTCGACCAACGGGGCGGTTCGGATATGCAGGTCCTCTTTGCCTGCGCGCCCCATGGACCTGAGGATATCGCGGCAGCGGTCCGCCTGCTCGCGGATCAGCCGGGCGTCCTCTTGCAGTTCAGGCCGGTCATCCAGATCCTCGATCAGTTCCGCACTGGTCAGCTTGATCGTCGCCAGAGGTGTTCCAAGCTCATGCGCCGCCGCCGCGACCACCCCCCCAATATTGTTGAGCATCTCGGTCCGGCTCAGCGCCAGTTGCGTGGCCACCACCGCATCGCCCATCGACGTCATTTCGTCGGTGGTCTGGCGTGCATAAAGCGACAGGAAGATCACAGCGATAGAGATCGCCACCCATTGGCCAAAAACAAACACGTCGGCAATCCGCAGGATAAACCCTTGTTCGGTGCGCAATGGCAGATGGAAAAACACCATCAATGACACCAGCATCAGGGCCGTTGCCCCGATGATCACCGTCGACCTCAATGTCATGATCGTGGCCGACACGATCACCGGACCAAGAATGAGTATGGTGAACGGGTTATGAAGCCCGCCTGTCAGGTACAGCAGGAAACACAACTGCAAGAGGTCGAACAGCACCATGAGAAAGTTTTCAGCTTCGTTCAGGCGCTTGTTTTCCGGAAAGACAAAGATCGCGATCAGGTTGCCGACGATGGACACCCCGATGGCAAGGTAACACAGACCCAGTTCCAGCTGCAGATTGTACAAGCGCTGCGCCAGCGTGATGGCGGTCAATTGCCCGACAATCGCGAACCATCGCAGCCAGATCATGGTTCTGAGGCGAATGAAGCTTCCGCGTTGGCGTTCCTGGAAGATCCCGAATTCGGATTGCGTCATCTGCGCCCTTTCGCCGCTTGTCTCGGGTCGGAAAATCCTTACCTCGATTGGGCAGAAGCATAAGCATGGTGCCTCTGATGAGAAGCGCTTTTGTTTTCAACCTGACGGAGACGGCAACATGATACGTTTGGCAGCAGTTTCGGCAGTGGTGGTGATCTCTGCGCTGATTGGCGGGATCTGGTACGCGACGACACCGGCCTCCACGGATGGTGACAAATACGCGTCCTGCCGGTCAACGCAGGTTGCGGGCGGGTCCGACACGATCGGTGGCCCGTTTACGCTGGTAAACGCGGCGGGGGAAACCGTGACGGACAAAGACGTGATCACAAAGCCGTCGCTTGTCTATTTCGGCTACACGTTCTGCCCCGATGTCTGTCCGCTGGACACCGCCCGCAATGCCGAAGCCGTGGATGTTCTCAAAGAGCGCGGGTTCGATGTAACCCCGGTGTTTATCTCGGTCGATCCTGCGCGGGACACGCCCGAAGTCGTCGGCGATTTCGCCGCCAACCTGCATGAAGACATGATCGGCCTCACCGGGTCGGAAGAGCAGGTCAGGGCGGCCAGCCAGGCCTATCGCACCTATTATCGGCGCCAGCCCGGCGATGACGAATACTATCTCGTTGATCACTCAACCTTCAGCTATCTGGTGCTGCCCGATGCCGGATTCGTGGAGTTCTTCCGCCGCGATTTGAGCCCCGAAGATGTTGCTGACCGGACCTCCTGCTTCCTGAACCTGTCTTGAGCGCACATCATTTGGTCGTTGATGTTGTCATTTTCGCCAGTAATAGTGGGCGTTAATTCAAGCGGAACGGGAGGATCCCACGGTGAGCGAGCGGACAGTGGAAGATTTGGGCGAAGATAAAAGTCTCCTTCTCGTTGATGACGACGAACCCTTTCTGCGCCGTCTGGCCAAAGCCATGGAGAAACGGGGATTCGAAGTCGAGACCGCGCCATCCGTGACAGCAGGCTCTGCCATCGCCACGGCCCGGCCGCCTGCATATGCCGTTGTTGATCTGCGTCTGGAGGATGGCAACGGGCTCGACGTGGTCGAAGTGATCCGCGAGAAACGCCCGGACAGCCGGGTGGTGGTTCTGACCGGCTACGGCGCCATCGCAACAGCCGTCGCCGCTGTGAAAATCGGTGCCACGGATTACCTGTCCAAACCGGCGGACGCGACCGATATCACAAATGCGCTTTTGGCCAAAGGCGACGATCTCCCGCCGCCGCCAGAGAACCCGATGAGCGCGGATCGCGTCCGCTGGGAGCATATTCAGCGCGTGTACGAGCTTTGTGATCGCAACGTGTCAGAAACCGCGCGCCGCCTGAACATGCACCGCCGCACATTGCAGCGCATTCTGGCGAAACGCTCCCCTCGCTAATCAATACAACTAGGATAGCCTTGCGCCGCCTACCGCATTATTAAACGATTGGCTTAATAACGCAGCAGGCAGTGAAGTCATGATTAAGTTGGTTTGATTATGGGAAACAAACGCGTTCCAGGTCGCTATGTGCGTCAGACCACAGGCTACAAAGCTTACATGCCGCAAACCCTGCCTCTTGCGGGTATCGTCCGATCAAACCGCTTAGATAATACCCTATCCAAAGCAGATCGCGCATTAGGCAGGCTTGATGGGGCAATCGACGCACTCTTCAATGCTGACCTGTTTATCATGATGTATCTGCGAAAAGAGGCGACGCTGTCGTCGCAGATCGAAGGAACACAGGCGTCTCTGAACGACGTATTGCAAGCTGAAGCTGACATCAAGAACCCAGATCGTCCGGATGATGTTGGAGAAACACTAAACTACGTGCGTGCTTTTCACCACGGACTGGAGCGGCTTGAAACACTGCCTTTATCGCTTCGCTTACTACGTGAACTGCATGAAATACTCATGCGGGATGTGCGGGGACAGGAGCGAACGCCGGGCGCATTCCGGACCACCCAAAATTGGATAGGCCCATCGGGTGTAAGTCTGGAGAATGCTTCCTATGTCCCGCCACCATCACACGAGTTAACACGTTATCTTGGAAATCTTGAAGACTACATCCGCGCGGAAGATGACCTTCCCTTCTTGATGAAGGTGGGCATAGCGCACGCGCAATTCGAGACCTTGCACCCATTTCTTGATGGTAATGGAAGATTGGGCCGATTGCTGATTACTTTCATGTTGTGCGAACGCCAGATCCTAACCAAGCCGGTGCTTTATCTGTCACATTTCTTCAAACAGAACCGTGATGAATACTATCGCCGTCTTCAAGCAACGCGCGATGATGACGACTGGGAAGGATGGTTGGAGTTCTTCCTGCTGGCTGTTGCCACTGTATCGAATGAGGCGACCGAAACACTGCGCGCTGTCTCGGCTTTGCGTGAAAACCACCGGCAATCACTGATTGATGCGGCGCCAAAAGGAGCTGGTAACGCTCTTCGTCTTCACGAACATCTGTTCAATAAGCCTTTTATCGACGTTGAGGGCGCGGCAAAGATCACTGGGACGACCGTTCAAGGCGCATCAACGATCGTTGATAGGATGTGTGCACTTGATATTCTTACTGAAATCACTGGTCGTAAGCGAGATCGGGTCTTCTCGTACTCAAGCTATCTCGAGTTGTTTGCTGACTAGTGTTCCTGGCAACATAGCTACCTCAGATCATACCGTTTGCTGACCTTGTCGACCAATTCCCCGTTGCCCAAACGTTGCTTGGGATGATGTGCGTAGTCCTCGAAGCCACGGCTTTGGTAATAGGCCAGCCCGCCACAGTTATCCGCCCGGATCGTGGCGTTGATCCAGAGATAGCCAAGGTCTTTGGCGGCGGCCCTTGAGGCGTCAAAAAGTTTCGATCCGACGCCAAGGCCCGTCTGCCCCAGTCGCACGAAACTGGCGATATCACAGGCCTCCGGCGGCAAGTCACAATGGGGTTCGACAAACTGAAACCCTAGGATGTGCCCTGTTTCGTCTTCGGCAACGTGCCACGCGGACCGATCCGGGTCGCGCCGCATCCAGTCCAGAATGGTGCGCCCGGTCAACGGATTGGTATGTGCGGTTGTACCGCCCTTTTCGATGATCGCATTCAGCAGGTCTGCCATCTGCCGTGCATCAAGATCGCCAGCGCGTCGAATTGTGATCACACCATGCGCTCCAGCAGATCGGCGTGTCTGGCCGTGTAGTCCCGACGCACTTGCACTGGTGCGCGCAAAACAATCGACAAGTCTGCAATCAGATCAAGATCGGGCGCGCCGAAAAACTTGTCCGCTTCGGCCCGAGTGAACCCGGCGATTTGCGTGGCTTCCATCCAGGCGCTGATCCGGTCAGCCTTTTTGATCTGCTTTTTCAACTTCGTCGGCGTCACCGCGGGCAGGCCAAACCGGATATGAATGGCCGCTGTCAACCGATCATCCAACGCGCCGTATCCCGGGCCCACGGCTGATTTCACCGGGGAAATCATGTCGCCAATCACGTATTCCGGCGCATCATGCAGCAGCGCGGTCAGCTTTTCGGCGGCGGTTGCATTGGGGCACAGGCGCGAAAACAGGGTTTCAACCAGCAAGGAATGCTCGGCCACCGAATACGGGTAATCCCCAAAGGTCTGCCCGTTCCAGCGCGCGACAAAGGCCAACCCATGGGCGATGTCTTCGATCTCGATATCGACCGGGGTTGGATCCAGCAGGTCCAGCCTGCGACCGGACAGCATCCGTTGCCATGCTCTGGTGGGTTTTGCCATATGGAGCCTCTTTTCGACGTGGGTAGTCCGCAGTCCCATGCTTGTAAACCACAACGCATTGCCGGTTGCCGGGTCGCGTGCTACCTGCACGCGCAACACAGCACGACATTCAGGAGCGCCGGACATGGCCAAGGATTACATCGTCAAAGACATCGCACTGGCCGGGTTTGGCCGCAAGGAACTCGACATTGCCGAAACCGAAATGCCGGGCCTGATGGCGCTGCGCGATGAATACGGCGACAGCAAGCCACTGACCGGCGCGCGCATCGTGGGCTCGCTGCACATGACGATCCAGACAGCGGTTCTGATCGAAACGCTGACAGCCTTGGGCGCCGATGTGCGCTGGGCGTCCTGTAACATCTTCTCAACGCAAGACCACGCGGCGGCCGCGATTGCCGAAGCGGGCGTGCCGGTCTTTGCGATCAAAGGCCAAACGCTGGAAGAGCATTGGGACTACCTCGACAAATCCTTCATGTTCCCAGACGGCGCGAACATGATCCTCGACGATGGAGGCGATGCGACCCTTTACGTGCTCTTGGGCGCACGCGCCGAAGCGGGCGAAGACATCATCCCCGTCCCGCAATCCGAGGAAGAAGAGGTGATCAAGAAACAGATCGCAAAGCGCATGGCAGCCTCCCCCGGCTGGTTCACCAAAACCCGCGACGCGATCAAAGGCGTGTCCGAGGAAACCACCACCGGCGTGAACCGCCTCTACCAACTGATGCGCGACGGCCAACTGCCCTTCCCGGCGATTAACGTGAACGACTCCGTCACCAAGTCGAAGTTCGACAACAAATACGGCTGCAAGGAATCGCTGGTCGACGGCATCCGCCGCGCCACCGACACGATGATGGCGGGCAAGGTCGCTGTCGTCTGCGGCTATGGCGACGTGGGCAAAGGCTCTGCCGCCTCCCTCGCAGGCGCAGGCGCGCGCGTGAAAGTCACCGAAGCCGACCCCATCTGTGCGCTGCAGGCCGCGATGGACGGGTTCGAAGTTGTCCTCCTCGAAGATGTGGTCGACACCGCCGACATCTTCATCACCACGACAGGCAACAAGGACGTCATCCGCATCGAACACATGCGCGAGATGAAGGACATGGCCATCGTCGGCAATATCGGCCACTTCGACAACGAAATCCAAGTGGCCAGCCTCAAGAACCACAAATGGACCAACATCAAGGAACAGGTGGACATGATCGAGATGCCAAACGGCAATCGTCTGATCCTCTTGTCCGAAGGTCGCCTCCTGAACCTTGGCAACGCCACAGGTCACCCGTCTTTCGTGATGTCCGCGTCCTTCACCAATCAGGTGCTGGCCCAGATCGAACTGTGGAAGAACGGCGAGAACTACGACAATCAGGTCTACATCCTGCCCAAACACCTCGATGAAAAAGTCGCCCGTCTGCATCTTGGCCGGATCGGTGTGAAACTGACCGAACTGTCCCCGGACCAGGCGTCCTACATCGGCGTCAAACCCGAAGGTCCGTTCAAGCCGGAACACTACCGGTACTAACCGATACGACGCGCGGGTCTCCGCAAAATGATGCGGTACAGACACAGCCGATGACCCTACGCGGGTTATCGGCTGTTTCTTGCTGAAATCCCTGTCGAATGAGTTGCAGGAGACGTTGATCGTGATACAGCCCCGGTCATTCAAAACTACCCTGATCCCGTAAGAAGACGCTAAATGACATCTGTCGAAGTCAGCAACAATAAGCCCAAAGGCCCCATGACCATTCTGGGCGAACCCTATGTGGGGGAAACCCTCATCGCGCGCCCGAACAGCATCAGTGATGCTGACGGCATTGATTTCGCCAGCGCGACATATCAGTGGTTGAGAGATGGCGTCGAAATTCCCGGTGCGGTTCAAGCTGAATATCTGGTGTCCGAAGCCGATGTCGCTGCGCAGATCAGCGTGCGTTTCACGTATACGGATTTCCAGGGCACCGAAGAAGTCGTCACCAGTTACCCGGAAGATCCGGTTGCCGCAGTTGGCGTCACGGTTCCGGATGACGTTCAACCCTATAATGACCTGGTCATCCTTGGGGATGCCGTGGTGGGTGAAAGCCTGACCGCGCGACCCAATGCCGTGACCGATGAAAACGGGATCGACCCCGCGTCCGTGTCGTTCCAGTGGCTTCGCGATGGCGAGGAAATCGTCGGAGCGACCGGTCAGGTCTATGACGTTACCGAAGATGTCCTTGGGGCCAAGATCAGCGTCGTATTTGCCTATACGGACCTGCGTGGCACGGACAAGTCGCTGACAAGCAACCCCAAGCCAGCGGTTGAAGCTGCACTGCCTGATCCCATCGTATTGCCGGACACAGACGCAGGTGATGCATCAAGGCTGCTTGGCACAACAGACGATGACACATTTACCGCCGCCGTTGGTCTGAGAAGCATCAGCGGGTTCGGTGAAACCGATACGGTCCATTTTGAGGGCGATCAGTCAAATTATTCGCTGATTCTTAGTGCCGATTCCGTATCTGTTTCGGATCGACGGGAAGACGGGCTAGGCACCATTATTCTCGACACGATCGAATTGATCGATTTTGGGACCGAAGTCGCGCCGTTTGATGGCCCGGTCAATCTGGATGTGTTCGCCGGTCATACCGAGCTGGAGCGCGCAGAGCTTGAATCCCTGATCGAGATGTACATCGCCTATTTCAACCGGGCCCCGGACGCGATCGGATTGGGTTTCTGGGGGTCCGCAGTTGCAGAAGGCGCATCCTTTGAAAGTGTTGCGTCGCTGTTTGCTAATCAGGTTGAAACGCAGGACATGTATCAGGCGGACACCACAAATATCGAGTTTGCGACCGCGATCTATAACAACGTTCTGGGGCGCGCGCCGGATCAAGAGGGGCTGGAGTTCTGGGTCAATGCGCTCGACACCAACGCCGTGTCGCGGGACCAGTTTATCCTGCAGGTCCTCGAAGGTGTGCATGCAAGCCCGAAACAGGATTTCGGCTACGAGTTCACCGCGCAGCAATTGGCAGACCAGCAGTACTTGGAGACCAAGGTCGATATCGGCGCGCTTTACGCCGTTCACAAAGGCCTGTCCGATGTCCAAGACGCCGCCAGCGTCATGGCGCTTTTCGACGGCTCACAGAGCAGCATGAACGCCGTGGTTGCTGCAATCAACGAGCATTATATGGACGCGATGGATCCAGAGTCAGGTGAGTTCGTGATGCAACTTGTCGGTGTTCTGGACAACGCGTTTACCGGCTAAGCCCTGAACAATATGCAGATACCCGGACATCGGCCCGGGTATCCAAATGTCAGACCTACGCCTCTTGCGGAATCCGCAAGGTCTGGCCCGGGTAGATCTTGTCGGGATCCGACAGCATCGGGCGGTTGGCTTCAAAGATCGCGGTGTACTTTGATCCGTTGCCCAGCGTCTTTTCGGCAATCGCCCAAAGCGTGTCGCCTTTTTCGACCGTGTGGAACACCGGGTCGCCGGATGTGTCCGCCTCGACCTCGGCCACGCCTTCGACATTGCCAACCGCAAGAATAACCTTCTCGCGCTCTTCCTGGCTCATGTCGCCGCCGGTCACGACCACCTTGTCGCCCTCGACCTTGATCTCGGCTCCCTTGGTGTCGAGACCCAGATCCGCGACCTCTTTTTCAAGTATGGCCGCTGTTGGCAGATCGTCCTGACCCGTCAGTTTGCGACCTGCTGATTTCATGAAACTCCAAAGACCCATCTGTCTCTCCCGTGTTGCAATTCCAAGCCAACTGTCCCGTGGCTTTCCCGCCCACTCTAGGGGGAAAACGCGCCGACGGAACGCAAAACGTGATTTTTCGTTGCCCGAGCCAAGTGTTTTTGCCACCTTCCCCCTGCATTGGGGGGCCGATCCTCCGGGATACGACGATTTTCATAGGGAGCCTGAGATGGGTAAGAGAGACGACTTGATCGCGCAATATGCGGATGATCTGAAGAACAAGTGCGGGATGTCGCCGGACATGGATTTGTTGACCAAGGTCACAATTGGCTGCGGTCCGGCGATCTACAACGCCGACGCCTCGACCGTTGCGGGCTCGCAACCGTCCGAACTGGAAACGGTTAAGAACAATTTCCTGATCAAGAAGCTGGGTCTGGCCGATGGCCCGGAACTGATGGACGCGATCAATTCGGTGATCGAAACCTATGGCAAATCCGAACGCAACAAGTACCGCGCCGTCGTCTACTACATGCTGACCAAGCATTTCGGCAAAGAGTCGGTCTACGGCTGAACCGACCTGCCAAAACTGTCGAAGGGGCGTCCAGACTGGGCGCCTTTTTTATGGCCGTCCGCCTGCGTGGGGCCATCAGCGGACATCCTGCTGTCCAGATGATTTGAGAAAAATGCAGGCCACTTCGTGTTTGGCCAAACCTGTGTTTTGAGGTAGCTAATCACCACCGGTCAGGAAGACCGAAACCATATCAGTTGACGCGCGTGGTGACTTGGGAGCGCGGGGACGGAGGGTTTCGGCGCGGGCCGGGCCCTCCGTATTTTTTTTAGAGCAGCATCAGAACCGCACCGATCACGGCGCTGCCAAAGGTTGCATAGCCTGCATCAATCAGCATCAACTGCCGGGGCCGGCCGGCAAACGCATAACAGGTCAGCAACCAGGGCGCGGCAAGAAACGCACCGATGCCAAGACCCGAGATCAGGCCTTTGCCCAGCGTATCAATGCCAGACAGGTTGAACGTGTGCCGCATCATACCCGCAACCAAAATCGCGGAAATGATGCTCAGGATATAGGGCAACGGGTCTTTCTGGTTGGCCGGTTTGCCGGTGTCATCGGTCGCAACCCCCGACGCCGCGACCCACGGTTTGGCGAAAACGCTGTACCAGACGGCGCCGAACGCCCAGGCGGCCAGACCGGCCACAATTACGGATAAGACAGACATAGTGTTCCCTCGCTGGTGGCGGGTGGCCGTATCATCGCCACCTTGAGGGACAGCTTGACGGCTAAGGCGCTAACCCGTCAAGCCAGCGAGATCACAGACAATCCGCCACTCGTCCTCTGTGACAGGCTGCACGGACAGGCGGGAATTGTTCACAAGCACCATGTCGGCCAAACGCTCATCCGCCTTGATCTGGTCCAATGACACGGGCGTTTTCACCGGCTCGACCGCCTTGATATCAACGCACTCCCAGCGCTCATCATCGGTTGTGCTGTCGGGATGCGCCTCGGCAATCACCTCGACAATGCCGACCACCGATTTCTCTTTCTGCGAATGATAGAAAAAGCCCCGGTCGCCTACGGACATCTCGCGCATGAAATTGCGCGCCTGATAATTGCGCACGCCATCCCATTCTTCACCCGCGTCGCCCTTAGCAACCTGCCTATCCCAGGACCAGGTCGAGGGCTCGGATTTGAACAGCCAGTATTTCATCGCTGAATGACCCGTTTCCACGGGATCAGGTCAACGCTCTGGAACAGCTCCGCCTTGGCATAGGGGTCGTTGTCGGCCCAATCCCGTGCCGCAGCGAGGTCTTTGACATCCAGCACGATCAGAGAGCCGATCATCTGGTCAGCCTCATCCAAAAGCGGTCCGGCTTGTTCCACAACACCGGTGGCATCCAGATAGGCAAGATGCGCGTCCCGGTTTGCTTTGCGAACCTCAAGCGCACCAGCCTTGTCGCGGGCAATCAGAGCAATGAGCATTTATTCTTCCTTCAATGGGCGTGTCATGAGTGTGTGAATGGCGTCAGCGATTGAGATCGATCCGTCAAGAAGATGCGTGACCATTTCCGTGATTGGCACCTCCAGCCCGCGCTGGCGGGCAAGGTCAACCATCGCGCGCGCCGTCGCGGCCCCTTCAACGGTGATCGTGGGGTCAAACCGTTCGCCACTGCCCAGCGACAGACCCAGCCGGTAATTGCGGGACAGGTCCGACGTACAGGTCAGCGTCAGATCGCCTAGTCCGGACAGACCCATCATCGTTTCGGGCTGTGCCCCGAAGGCCGCCCCGATGCGTTGCATTTCGGCGAATCCCCGTGTCAGGGTCGCGGCGCGCGCGCTGTCACCCAGCCCGGCGCCGATCACCGCGCCCGAGGCAATGGCGATCACGTTCTTCAACGCCCCGCCCAGTTCCGCGCCAACCGTGTCAGTGGTGCGGTAAAGCCGCAGCGTTGGTGTCGTCAGAAGGTCCTGCAATGCGGCGCCAACGGACCGGTCTTCGCAGGCCAGCGTCAGGGCGGTGGGCCGCCCGATGGCAATGTCTGCCGCAAAGCTGGGTCCTGTCAGGATCGCTGTCTTGGCGTTGGGCACGGTTTCAGACAGAACGCCTGTCGGGCCAAGCCCGGTGGTCAGCTCAATTCCCTTACAGCAGGCCACCAGAGGCACATCAGCCAATGTCATGTCCGCGATCGCAGGTCTGAGATGCTGCAACGGAACGGCGATCAAAAGCGCCTCGCTGTCCAAAAGCGCGTTGTAATCGGCGGTTACGGTCAGCTGCGTCGGAAACGCGGCATCCGGCAAATACCGACTGTTGCGTCTGTGCTGCGCCATGGCCGTTGCGTGCTCTTCGGATCGCGCCCAAAGCCTGACGGGCACGCCGTTCTGGGCCAACGCAATGGCCAATGCCGTGCCAAAGGCCCCGGCTCCCATGACGCCGATCATGCTTTTGCCCCTTTCTTTCCGCTGCCCAGCGCGGCGGGTGCGCTTTGGTCCAGCGGCCAGCGCGGGCGCGCCGACAGGGACAGGTCATCCGCCCCGTCCATGGCAAATCGTTCGGCCCCGGCATGCGCGATCATCGCGGCATTGTCCGTACACAAGGCGAGCGGCGGCGCAACAAAGGGGATATCGCGCGCCTGCGACAGCGCTTCCAGCGCGTGTCGTAGCGACGTATTCGCGGCCACCCCACCTGCAACGGCAAAGCCGGTGATGTCCGGTGCCGCATCCAGCGCGCGGCGGGATTTTTCGGTCAGAACATCGCGCACAGCGGCCTGAAAGCCCGCGCACAGGTCGTTGATGTCTTGCGCATGCAGCCCGCCCTGATCCGCAATCAGGGCATCGCGCTGGCGCAGCAACGCCGTCTTCAGGCCGGAAAAAGACAAATCGCATCCCGGCCGGTCCAAAAGCGGGCGCGGAAAGGCAAACCGCGTCTCATCGCCGTCTGTTGCGTGCTGTTCAACCGATGGCCCGCCCGGCTGCGGCAACCCCAGCAGGCGCGCGGTCTTGTCAAACGCTTCGCCCGGCGCGTCGTCAATCGTGCTGCCCAGCCGTTTGAACGATGTTGGCCCATCCACCTTGAGGAACTGACAATGCCCGCCGGACACCAGAAGGATCAGGTAGGGATAAGCCAACCCATCGGTCAGGCGGGGTGTCAGGGCATGCCCCGCCAGATGATTGACGCCGATCAGGGGTTTGCCTGTGGCGGCACTCAGCCCCTTGGCCATCATCACCCCGGACAGCACACCGCCAATCAGACCGGGCCCTGCCGTGACAGCAATCGCGTCGATTTCGGCCAGCGTGACGCCTGCGGTGTCCAGCGCCTGTTCGACGCAATGGTCCAGCTTTTCAGCATGGGCCCGCGCCGCGATTTCCGGCACCACGCCGCCAAACGCCGCGTGCAGCGCGGTTTGGTCGGCAACAATCGAAGACAGGATGGAACCGTTGCGCACGACGGCGGCTGCCGTGTCGTCACAACTGCTTTCCAGTCCAAGAACAGTAAGGCTCTGGTTCATCAGACTTCTCGTTGCACCCATGGGGTTGAGCAGTTACCACCCTTGGGTGCTGCTCACAACAACCGGGACGGTATGGCTGACACGCGCCCTCTCTTACTTCTGACGCGCCCAACGGCGTCGTCTCAGGCGTTTCGGGATGCGTTGTCAGAGCGTGCGCGAGCGTCCGTGGACGTGGTGATCAACCCGCTGTTGTCGATCCATGTCACCGGGCCACTACCCGATCTGGCGGGTATGACGGGCCTGATCTTCACCTCTGCCAATGCGGTTCTGGCCTACGAATCGCTGAAAGGGCCGATCCTGGACATTCCGGTGATCGCCGTCGGCGAGGAAACCGCCAAGGCCGCGCGGGGGCTTGGATTTTCCGTCCGGGTGGCCGCAGGCACGGCAGACAGCGTGTTTGGGCTGATCGTGGAAGAGAGGTTCGACGGACCCCTGATGCATCTGCGCGGCGAAATTGCCATCAGCCCCCTGGCACAGCGGTTGACCGACGCGGGCGTGAAAACATTTGAGGCGGTTCTATATGAACAAAGACTCGAAAAATTCTCCTTAACGACAAAGGAAGCTTTGTCGCAAGACAGACCCACCATTGCGCCGGTATTCTCGCCCAGAACAGCGCGCCAGTTGAAAAGCGAATCGGAGGGATTGGGCGCGATGTGGTTTGCAGCAATCAGCCCAGCGGTCGCAGACGCGTTGCCGCAAGGGGGGCAGTGGCAAACACGGATAGCCGACGCACCGGGCCGCAAGGACATGGTGCGCTTGGTGGAACAAATGATCACGGAAACCGTTACGCTTGAGCGATCAAAGCAGCGGTTGTAAGGTATAGTTGACAGTCGTGTCTTGTGAACTAGACAGATTCGAAGGAATAAGCGGTGGCGAAACGCAGAAGTACGGATAAATCCCCCAAGAACGAGACTGAGTCCAAGGTTGACGCTTCGGACGTGACAGACGCCATCGCAGAAGACGCGGCTTCGTCGGACACAGCGGAAACCGATCCGGTTGACGCCTCTGCAGAGGATGTCACCGACCCGCCCGAGGCCTCCACCGACGCGGATGCGGACACCGTGGCGTCCGACACCGGCGAAGACACCGTCAGCTCTGACGATCCGATTGAATCCGCCGAGCCAGCGGATGACACGCTGAATGCAGACGGGGATGACACTTCGCTCGAAACACATCTGTCGGATGACAGCGTGTCCGCCGAAACCGACATCGCCGTCGATCACCTGACCGAGGAAGAGGCGGAAAAACTGATCGTGGAGGCAGAGACGGTCGATCCGGTGCACGAGGACCCCGATCTGACAACCGTGCCCGATGATGCGGTGGTGCCACCTCAGGTCATCCGTGAGACCACCATTGAACGCAAAGGCGGGTTTGGGTCCATGCTTGTCGGCGGTGTGGTTGCGGCCGCACTGGGCTACGGGGTAGCGGCCTACGTGTCCCAAAATGTCTGGCCCTTCCAGTCGGCAGATGACGGGTTTGAAACCGAAATGCGCGACGCGCAGGCGGCGCAGGCTGAAACATTGTCCGGCATCGCAGACCGCGTTGGCGCATTGGAAGCGGTGGAGATCCCCACGGTCGATTTTGGCCCGGTCGAAGAACAGATCGCGTCGGTTCAAGCCACCGCGACCGATATCGCGTCCCGGCTTGACGGCTTGGCAGATCGCGTGGACGCGCTGGAGCGTCAGCCGATGGAACAGGCGGTGTCGCCCGAAGCCATCGCGGCCTATGAACGGGCTCTTGCAGACCTTCAGGCCGAGGTCGAAGCGCAGCGCGCCGAAGTGGCCCAGATGGCGGAAGAGGCTATGCAGGCCGAAGGCAACGCCGAAGAAAAGGCACAACTCGCTGCGTCACGCGCCGCCTTGGCCGATCTGACAACAGCGCTGGAAACGGGGTCCGGCTTTAACGAGGCGCTGGGCGTGTTGTCCGCAAACGGGGTCGAGGTGCCAGAGGTGTTGAGTGCCAATGCCGAAACAGGCATCGCCACGCAATCCGGGCTGATCGAAGGATTCCCCGAGGCCGCCCGCGCTGCCTTGGCCGCGGCGCGCAGCGTTGAAACGGAAAGCGCTGAAGGGACAAACCGGGTCGCCACGTTCTTTGCCAACCAGCTTGGGGCACGGTCCGTTGCGCCACGGGAAGGCGACGATCCGGATGCGGTTCTGTCGCGTGCCGAAGCGGCAGTGCGCGCGGGTGATCTGTCCACCGCATTGACCGAGGTTTCGGCGCTGCCCGAAGCTGCTCAAAGCGCGATTGCCGATTGGCAGTCCAGCGCACAAACACGCCTTGAGGCGAAAACGGCTGCGGATACACTTGTCCAGCAGCTTCTTCAGTAACTAGGGGGGCGTCTGATGCTTTGGTCTCTTTTCAAGATCGTTCTGTTTGTCGTCATCGTCGCGGCCCTGACCTTGGGCGCGGGCTATCTGATGGAAAGCAGTGGTGGCATTCAGGTCACCGCCGGTGGCGTTGAATTCACACTGGGACCGCTTCAGTCGGTCATTGCCGCGCTTGTCGCGGTGTGCGCGGTCTGGGTGTTCTTCAAGCTGTTTGCGCTGCTTATCGCAACGCTGAGGTTTATCAATGGCGATGAAACGGCGATTTCGCGCTATTTCGACCGCAACCGCGAACGCAAAGGGTTCCAGGCGCTCAGCGAAGGATTGATGGCGCTGGCCTCCGGTGAGGGGCGTCTGGCCATGGCCAAGGCGACCAAGGCGGAAAAGTACCTGCACAAACCCGAATTGACCGATCTGATCACCGCGCAGGCGGCTGAAATGACGGGCGATCAGAAAAAAGCCGAAGAGGTGTACAAGCGCCTTGTTCAGAACGATGCGACCCGCTTTGTCGGGGTGCGTGGTCTGATGAAGCAAAAGCTGAACGCTGGTGACACCAATACCGCGCTTAAACTGGCGGAACGGGCCTTTGCGATCAAGCCCAAGCACGAAGAGGTCCAGGACACGTTGCTGCGTCTTCAGGCGCAATGCGCAGACTGGACCGGGGCCCGCAAGACCCTGAACGCCAAGCTCAAGCACGGGTCATTGCCCCGCGACGTCCACAAACGCCGGCACGCGGTTCTGGCGCTGTCCGAAGCCAAGGACGTTCTGGACGATGGCAAGACGATTGAGGCTCAGGAAGCGGCGATTGCGGCCAACAAATCTTCGCCCGACCTGATCCCGGCCGCAGCCATGGCCGCGCGCAGTCATATCGGGCAAGGCCGCAAGAAATACGCGGTCCGCATTCTCAAGAAAGCCTGGCAGGCGCAACCGCATCCTGATCTGGCAGCGGCGTTCGCCGAGATTGAACCAAACGAAAGCGCGGTTGAGCGTCTCAAGCGGTTCAAGCAACTCACGGCTATCAACCCGGATCATCGTGAAACCAAGCTGCTGCTGGCGGAACTGAACCTGGCCGCAGAAGATTTCCCCGAAGCGCGCCGGTCGCTGGGCAATCTGGCCGAGAACGAACCGGACACACGGGTCCTTGCCATCGCGGCTGCGATCGAACGGGGCGAAGGCGCGTCCGACGCGGTCGTGCGCGGCTGGTTGGCCCGCGCCCTGACCGCACCGCGCGGCCCGCAATGGGTGTGCGACAAGTGTAAAACGATCCACGGCGAATGGACGCCGATCTGCTCCAATTGCGAAGCGTTCGACACGCTGTCCTGGACCACCCCGCCGCAAAGCGACACAGTCCTGCCTGCCGGAGCCGAGATGCTGCCATTGATCGTAGGCGCGATTGAGGACAAGTCCGATGAACCGCCCGTCGCCGACAATGTCGAGATCATTGATCCCGACCCGGTTCAGGATGCCTCACCGGACCCGGTGGCAGAAGATGCGGAAGCCCAGCGTCCGCCACAGGAAAAAATCGCGTAAGATCACGCGTCTGAAAACGCGGCGATGGCCAGTCCTGACACGTGCAGGGCTGGCCTTTTCGTTTGGCAGACCGAGTGTGCAAGCTATGTCGCGTGGTGACCCTGAAAGGAATTCACCATGACACGAACCTGTGTCGCCGCCGCACTGCTGACACTTGGCACAGCCACGGCCAGCCTTGCCGACCTGCACGTGTCGTTCCGCGATGGCGCGCCAAAGGACACGTTTCGCATTGTGAACAACTCTGGATGTGCGACGGGGCCAATGACCCTGTCCATCGACATGACGCCGAGTGCCGGTCAGTTGATCTTTGACGTGACAAGCGCTGGTGCGGGTGTCGAAGTGTTCCAACCGCTTGAGGTGACCAAGGGGGCCGATTTTCTGAACGGCAGGCCGGATGTCCTAGACGGTCAGAAGACGCTTGATCTGAACATCGCAAACCTGCCGGGGGGTGCAGAGATCGCGTTTACCATTGATGTGGACGACACGATGGGCGCGCAGGAAATCACCGTGAACGGATCAGAGATGAGCGGTAGCACCGTCGCCGCAACGCTGGCTGCGATGCGCGTTGACGCCACGTTTGATGCCTCTGCCATCGCCAAAATCGCAACGCCGGCCTGCACGTCCTGATCGGGTGATTGTCCGGAAAGAAAAAGCGCCATTGTTCGCAATCAAGAAACAGTTTGTCTCTCAAAATTTAAGATACATACATATTGCATCTTAAATTCCCCACCCCATTTTTCGACATAATGGGGATGACATGACACAAATGCTTGATCACACAACGCATGCTCTGCCACTCGATGCCATGGTGGCTTCCAACCGCTTACGGTCCGATGGGATACTGTGTCACCAAGGCCTGCGTTTCTGCAAAGAACAGGATATTCCGAAGGGTTTTGATCCGCTGCAGGGCGGGTGGGTGCCCTTGGATGTCATTGATGATCTCGCCCCTGCTTCGCCGGACAGCGTTCCCGGGTCGCTTGACCTGCGCTTACGCAACTGGGCGCTGTCAGATGCCCCACGCTACGTCGCGCTTTTGGATGACCCAAAGCTGTGGGAGGCGCTGCCCGAACCCTACCCCGATCCGCTGACCCTT
The DNA here is from genome assembly GCF_023015985.1 of Marivita sp. S6314. Taxonomy (GTDB): domain Bacteria; phylum Pseudomonadota; class Alphaproteobacteria; order Rhodobacterales; family Rhodobacteraceae; genus Marivita. The sequence goes on along the minus strand of NZ_JALKAO010000005.1, from coordinate 7,326 downwards.
GATATGGCCGAAGCGCTGATCGACCTTTCCAATAACAGCAACCATCACCGTGTGTTTGCGGTGCTCAATCAGGGCGTACCCGTTGGTCAGATCAGGGTGGCCTTCGACGGTGACGACACCGAGTCACGTACGGCCGAAATCAGCTACTGGATCGGTCGTGACCATTGGGGACAGGGCATCGCAAGCGCCGTGGTGTCGTCTTTCGCGCGGCGGTGTCTTGCGGATGATCCGAACCTGTCGTCTTTGATCGCGCGGGTCAAAGACGGAAACGCGGCGTCGTTCCGCGTGTTGCAAAAGGCCGGGTTCGCAATCGACGGTCCGGACAGGACACCGGGTTGGACGCGTCTGCGCAAGGCGCGGTAAGCGGCTTTAACCCAGCTCTTTCAACCCCAAACGCACCGCGCGGTTGGGGTTTTGTTCCAGAATATAGGCGCCCAAAGACTTGGCCAGATCGGTGTGGCCCTTATCCACCGCGCGCTTGAACAGCTCACGCTGATAGCGCGGAAAGCTGCGGCGTTGGCGAAGCATCTGGTAATACGCGTCGCTGGTCAGCGTGCCGTTCAGTGCACCAAGGATGATCGGGCTGAGGATGCCCATCTGGTTCAGCGAACTGCCCAGACGATGCCCCAAGAGCGGCGCGCGCAGATGCTGCACGTTCTTGTTGGTGAACCGTGCAGCATGTTGCGCGTCCAGCGGCTCATACGGATCAAACAGGATCGACACCCGGTTCGCCGCCTTGCTGACCTTGGCCGCATCGCCGTATTTGCCGGTGAATTTACGGTCCCAGACCACCTTGTAGCGCGTTTCCCAAGGCACGACCTTCTTGTCCACCGTAGACTGGGGCGAGATCGCCACCACATCACATCCCGGCGCGGCAGGAGAGAACGCGCAGGCCGCATAGCCGCCCATCGACGCACCGTAAAAGACGACGCGTTTGAACTGTTCGAAGAAGCCTGACGTCTTGAGATCATCGAACTGATCGTACACCCACTCTTCGCGATACCAGGTCCAGCCACCCGCCAGCACCCCCAGCATCGACCAACCCTGATCCTTGATGAACGAATACCCCCACGGGCGGCGGTCCTCGCGTTTCGTCATGGCGATGTCGAGGTTGTCGAACGTCACGACCAGCGTGTCTGGATCACGCGGTACAAACAAGAAGCTATGGCCATTGGTGCCGGGCCGATACCAGCCGTCTTTGCCTGCCAACTGTGTTGCGATGTCGTCCCATGTGTCGTCGGCAACGGGTTCGGGCGGATTGGGTGTGACCCGAATGCGCGTGACAGGCTTTTCGTCGTCCTCGTGCGTCGAAAGCTGCACGTTTGACCCATACGCCTTGAGGAACGGAAACGCGCCTGACCCGCGCCGCACGTCCATGAACACGCGGGTGTCGGAATGCACGCAGCGCTGCAAAAACATCTCTAGGAAAGGGGTTTTCCACTGATCGCCAAAGCCGTTCAGATTGCAGAGCACATCAACAGGCCGCAGATCCTTTTCAGAACGGATCACCTTGATGCGATCAGGATCGACCTCGTTGTCGGTCAGGAAGGTGATGTAGTCCGCAAGCCACGGCATGTCCTCGTCTTTGAACTTCGCGCGGCGGTTGGTGTTCACCAGGTGAATGTCGCAGTCGAACTTGTGGTAGAGCGCCAGAACAAAGCTGCGCGCTTGGCCTGTCAGGTCAGCGACGGTCGACACCTCGTTCAAATCAAGCTCATCAATCAGCGCGCCGTCAAAGGTTTGCTTGCCCCGTCCCTTGATCGGAGCCAGCGCGGGGGTGATGCCATGTTGCTGCACCAGCTTTTCCAGATAGGACCCCTTGGGCGGCAACCCGTTGTGCAGATTGCCCAACTGCCGCTTGTTCGATGCCCAAAGGTGCAGCGCGGTTGTCTCGTCGGTGATCAGCCCTTCGGCCAGTTCGGCCCGGCGCATGAACTTGAACCGTTCGCGGAAAGTGATCGGATAAAAGGCGTTGAGCGGTTGCACATGCTCTTCCAGATCCAACGCGTGGACGTAATGGGTGATCATCATCGGCCCCCACACGCCCCACGGCTGTTCGGTGATATGCACCGGCTTGCCGCGCTCCGCCTTCTTGCGCATCTCTTCTTTCCGTTTCTTGGGCAAAAACGGCGCGATGGAAAACCGGTCGGACGTGAAGTCCAGCATCTGCTTTAGCGCAGGACTGTCCGCAGGCAGGCCCAGCACCGCGTTGTTCACACGGTGTTCACCGGGCAGTTCGTATCCGAACACGTAGTCGCTGTCATAGTCCATGGGACGGAAACAATAGACGTCGGTATCGATCCAGATCATGCTGGGGTTCTGATGGATCATGTGCAGGCGGAACCAGTCGGCAAACAGGGCAAAACTGTTCTTTTGTTCGTACTTGATGAAATCGTCGGTATCTATGATCTCGCGCCCGTCGCGCCGGATCACACCGTCCGGCACGTTGGGGATGTCTTCATAACTGAACAGGGTGATCTTTTGGCCTTTGTCCACAAAGGACTTCAGGCACAGCTGTTCCATCCAGGACAGCGGTCCCCCGATCCAAAGCGTTCCAACCTCGCGGGTGCGTGGCATCTGCATGTCCTCAATTGCGCGCAACTTCTTTGTGGGTTGCGTCGATTACCCAAAGCCTACGAAATGAAATACCGTTTGGGTAGCCTGCGTGACTTTTGCGTCAGTTTTTCCCCGATCCGTGGCGGCAGGGCCATGTCGCTTGCGCCAGGCCGGGGCTGTGCGGTACTTTTTCCACAGCAGAAACAATGGCGGTCGATCAATGAACCGCTGACTCGAGGCACAAATGAGCAAAGACACCTACACGGTTGTCTCGACCATGAAGAATGAGGGGCCCTATATCCTTGATTGGGTCGCGCATTACAAAACCCTTGGGTTCGACCACATCCTTGTCTGCACCAATGATTGCACCGACACGACGGTGGATATCCTGTTGCGTCTGCAAGAGATGGGGTTGGTCACACAGCACAACACCATCGTGCGTCGCGCCGGGATACACCGCAGCGCGTTGCGCCAGGCCAGCCGCCGTTATGACATCGTGATGGATGCCAAATGGGTGTTTGTCTGTGACGTGGATGAATACCTGAACATCCATATGGGTGACGGGTCGGTGCAGGATCTTGTGGCAGGGTCTGGTGACACTGCCGATGTCATCTCGGTGCCCTGGCGCGTCTTCGGACCGGACGGGATCGAGAAATTCGCCGACAAACCGGTGACCCAGCAATTCAAGATGGGCGAGCTTGAGTGGGATGCGAAAGACCGTCCTGACACCGGAAAGTTCGTCAAGTCTTTGTACACCAACCAACACAAGTTCCAGCGCATGGGCCTGCACGCGCCGGTTTCGCTGGAAGATCATGTTGGTGACACGCTCCGCGTGCTTCCGGGTGGTGCAGAGTATATCGTGAACGGCCAGCGCACCGACAATCCACCCTTGTTTACCCATGCGCAGGTCAACCATTACGCGCTGCGGTCAATGGACAGCTTCCTTGTCAAACGCGCGCGCGGCCGGGCCAACCATTCGCATCATGTGTTGGGGATGGAGTATTGGGAGCGATTCAATCTCAACGATGAGAAAGACACATCGATTGATCGCTACAAAACCAAGGCAAGCAAACTCGCGCGCGAATTAAAGGCCGATCCGGTGTTGAAAGACCTGCACGCCCGCGCTGTGGACTGGCACAAACGCAAGGCGGCATCGCTCAAGATGGACCCGGATATGGACGAGCTGGTGGAAGGATTAAAAGCCGCGCTGTGATCTCTTACTGCGCGGCGATTTCCCATCGGTTTTGGTAATCGGTCTGATACACCTTGTCGCCTGATTTCGTTGCGCGTTTGGGTTTGCGTACAGCGTAGTTCAGGATGATCCCGCCACCGGGCAGATCGCCGGACAAACGCGGGCGTTTGCCGGTTTCATTGGGGTTGGTCGTGGTGACAACCTTGTGCGCGTACATCGGCATCAGCGGCTGCAGCGAACAGTGCAGCACCTCGTACCCCATGGTTTTTTCCCAGAACCCGAAAACCATCTCTTGATTGATCTGGTAAAACGAATGGTTGATCCAGTTGTTGCAGGGGGAATGCCCGATCAGCACCCCACTGGGTTTGAGCATCTTGTGGATGTTGCGATAGGCCGTCGGTAGATCGAAAATGTGTTCGCAGGTGCCGCCGTCATAGATCACGTCAAACTTGCGTTCGAGTTTGCGAGGCAGCTTGCCGGCCAAATCCTGAACAATGCTGGCGTTTTCAAAATCGGACACGTCGATCGAATCCACTGAGGAAAACCCGATCTTCTTGAAAAAGGTTTCCGAATACTCGTCGTCGGGATTGGCCAGTTCGTCTTCTGTCACGCCGGGCAGGTGTTCGGCCAGAACGCTTTCGAACAAAGCTGCCGAACGCTTGCGACGTTTGCCGACCCAACGTTGCCGCCCAAGCATCGCGATCTTGCCGGACAGATCGTTTTCCTTCACGGTTTCGATCAACCGCGCCGCCAGTGTATCGGGTAGTGCCATGGCCTGCTCTCTTGCTGCTTGGCGTCTTTGCGCCACTTTTGGCGATGATACATGACAGGTGGCGAACCGGGTAAATGTTATTCCCGTTTCGGCGCAGGCGGGCCAAGGGCCTGTGACTCATTTGCCATTTTTGGGATCGCCCGGCGTGTGACCGGGTGACAAGACAACACGGTTTCCCGTAGCTTTTCGCTTGTGCCGGGCCTCACAAAACAACCACGTGTGCCACGTTTCGCTAGTGTAGCAGGATGCTGAATGGCTCGATTGATCGAACGACGCATGGTGGGACACAGCCTTGGTGCTGTGACAGTTCTGGACGCGGTCGAAACCACGCGTGACGGGCAGCGACGGGTTACCCTGTTTTTTGATGCGGACAGTGATCTTACGAATTTTTCCGTGTCGGGCGGGGCAGAGCCACATCATCAGATCAGCGTCGGTGGCGCCGCGTGCGTCACGTATGACCTGCCCGCGCAAGACGACGTGACCGTTTCGGTGGATGGCAGGGATACTGAGATTGTTCCGGCCCAAGCCGATCTTGCGGTGTTCGAGGGTAAAAACACCCTTGCAGCGGTGCGCAATGGCGAAGATGCCGACACCGTTGCCACATGGCTGCGCCACCATGTTGAAACGCAGGCCCTGCAATGCGCCGTCATACTGGACCGCGCGCAACCCAAGACCGATTCCGCGTTTGTGCATCACCTCGACACGGCGATGGCCACGCTGCCGGATGATCTGACCGTTGTGATCCTGTCGAGCGACCTGCCCTTGGGCAAGCCCGACACCCCGTCCGAGGCGCACCCCTTCACGGTGCCCGAAGCCCCCGGCAAGGACCGGATGGAGATCCCTGCGCCGTCCCCATGGGACGCCCCGCTTGGTGCGATGTCGTTGTATGAAATCCTGCGCACGCGGTTCTTGTCCGATGCCCGCGCGGTGGCGAACCTTGATGTGCATGACCTTGTGCCGCTGGACAGCCCCAACATCTTTGACAGTGCCGTTGCGGCCGACGGTGGGGTGATCGCCCTGATCGGGCGGCATTGCTACCCGTGGCGCGTGCGCAAAGGCCAACCGACGCTGTTTGCCGACCATATCTGCGTGCAGTTCGACGCCAAAGGCGGCCGCCAGCGGTGGTGCATTGCGCCTGCCAAAGCGCCCGAGGCGGCGATCTGGCGGCTGATCCGGATCGGCAATGCGGCCCCGGACCGGACGCGCACGCAGCTGTTCTACCGCCACATGGCGCTGCGCCATCCGACGCCGTCGATCTCAAAGATTGTGCCGAAAACGTCGCTGATCGAACATCCGCCATTGTTAGAGATGGCCGAGGGGCATTGGGGCCACAAACCCGTCAGAATGCCTGAGTTGGAGCCTGATACGCTGCCCAAGGGCAAAGGCCGCAGGGCGATTGTCACCACGATGAAAAACGAAGGTCCGTTCATCCTTGAATGGCTCGCCTATCACCGCGCGATCGGGTTTGACGACATCATCGTCTATACCAACGATTGCACCGATGGCACGGATACGATGTTGCAGATGCTCGAACGCAAGGGGATCGTGCAGCACCGCGAAAACCCGTTCCGCGAGACTGGCCTGAAACCGCAGCACGCCGCGTTGCAGGCGTCAGAGGACGAACCCGTGATCAAGGATGCCGCTTGGGTGACGTGTATCGACGTGGACGAGTTCGTGAACATCAAGGTGGGCGATGGCACGCTGGATGCTTTGTTTGCCGCCGTGCCGGACGCCAACATGATCGCGATGACCTGGCGGTTGTTCGGAAATGGCGATGTGCATGATTACATCGACCAGCCCATCACAGAACAATTCCTGCGCTGCGCCCCAGAATTTGCCCGCAAGCCGCATCAGGCCTGGGGCTTCAAGACGCTGTTTCAGAACATTGGGCTTTTCAAAAAACTGGGCGTACACCGGCCCAAGGGCCTGAACCCTCAATTGTGGGAAGAGATCAACTGGGTCAACGGCTCTGGTCAGCCGCTTCCGCGCGAAATGTATCGCAATGGCTGGCGGTCGACGACGGACACGTACGGCTATGATCTGGTGCAGTTGAACCACTACGCGGTGCGCTCTGCCGAGAGTTTCCTGGTCAAGCGGGATCGCGGGCGGGTGAACCATGTGGATCGGGATCAGGGGCTTGCCTACTGGTTCCGCATGAACAACAACGCCGAAGAAGAGCTGTCGATCCAGACGCGGCTGCCGATGATGCGCGAAGAACTGGCGCGTCTGATGGCGGACCCCGAGATTGCACAGGCGCACCATGCGGCGGTTGCGGCGCACCGGGCCAAGATCGACGCGCTGCGCGCCACCGAGACATACGCGAATTTCTTTGCAGAGCTGACGGGCGCGCGTCTGGAAAAGCTGTCGCGTCTGCACAGTCACTTTGGGTCCAACGTGTTTCTGTCTGGCCCAGAGGTGGTCCCGGACGAGGTGCTGGACCGCGATACCGATGAAGACTGGTTCTTCACCGTCGAATTGACCGGCGAAACCGCCCATTAGACACATTGAAGGCCGCCCTTTTGGGCGGCCTGATCATCGTCCGCGACAGGTCTTTAGGGTTTGGCCTGTCGCGGGATGTGGTGTGCGGGCGTCATGGCCCGGCGGTGGCTCACTTGACGAGCGCTTGGATCACGGCGCGTTTTTCGCCTTCGCTGTCACCGGAATGGATCACCGACAGGATGGTGTTCACTTCGGCGTCGCTGAGGGTCGAGACGTCAACGCCGGGGGCGTAGGTGTCGAATTCGGACGTGTCGACGGCGGCCGAGGCGGCAAAGCCGGTGAGAACGAGGGCGGTTGTTGCGATCAG
>NZ_JALKAO010000004.1 GCF_023015985.1 Marivita sp. S6314 | reverse complement strand
TCCCGTCCTGCGTCCCGTTGTGCGCCTCAGCGCCGCCGGTGAAGGGGTATTTAGAGTCACCTCCAAACATCCGCAAGCACAAAAATCAGGAAAATTCAGAAAATGGCCAATTTTCATATAACACAATGAAATTATTGAGATTAAATTCCGATGCGAACGCGGTCAGGCCCGATTTGACCCCACTGGCTGGGCGACTCAGCCGCTGAATGGCCGGTTATCCACAACCTTACCCACACATACCCCTACGGAAAGCAGCAGACTCACCCAGACTCACCGTCCTTTCCAGACCGGATCCCGTTTTTCGGCAAAGGCTTTTGCCCCTTCCAGCTGATCTTCCGACGCATAAAGCACATCCACGCTTTCAAACTGGCGTTTCGTGATCCGATTCATGGCGTCCTGGAACTTCATGTCCTCGGCCTCGCGCACGATCTCCTTGATCGCTGCGTAGACAAGCGGAGGACCCGAGGCCAAGAGCTCTGCCATCTTCCGCGCCTCTCCCATCAGGTCCGCCGCCGGGATCACATGGTTCACGATCCCCCAACGCGCCGCCTCGTCGACCTCAAGCCACCGGCCGGTCAGCAGCATCTCCATTGCGATGTGATACGGGATGCGTTTCGGCAACTTGACCGAGGCCGCATCCGCAACCGTTCCGGACCGGATTTCCGGCAATGCAAAAGACGCGTGATCCGCCGCGAGTATAATGTCGGCACTCAAGGCCAGTTCCAGACCACCCCCACAACAGATGCCGTTCACCGCTGCGATCACCGGTTTGTTCAGGCCCCGCAATTCCTGCAATCCGCCAAAGCCGCCAACACCGTAATCGCCATCCACCGCGTCGCCATCGGCGGCCGCCTTCAAATCCCAGCCCGGACAGAAGAACTTGTCTCCGGCACCGGTCACAATGGCCACGCGAAGGTCGGGATCATCCCGAAAATCGCGGAACACCTCGCCCATCGCGCGGCTCGTGGCCAGATCAATCGCATTCGCCTTGGGCCGATTGAGCGTGACCTCCAACACATGCCCGCGTCGTTCCACATGCAGTGGCGTGTCCATTACAGATCTCCTCGTATTAATGCATCCGCAACAACCGCCCGCGTCGGCGTGACGATCAACGGATTGACCTCAACCTCGGCCACACGACCGGACTGCGCTGTCACATAGTCCTGTATCGCCATGATGGCGGCAACCACTGCCGCGCGATTGGCCGCTGGCTTGCCGCGATACCCCTCCAAAAGCGGCGCGATGCGCAGGCGCTTGAGGGCGGCATCAATCTCTGTCCCGGTCGCGGGCATCAGCAGATGTAAGGTATCCTGCCAAAGCTCGGTCCACACGCCCCCTGCCCCAAGGGTCAGCACATATCCATGCGCTTCATCCGCCACCACGCTGACCAGCAGTTCCGCGATGCCGTCCGAGATCATCTCTTCCAACAAGAAGCGGTCGCAGCCCATGCGCCGCGCCGCGTCTTCCACGTGGCTTTGCGTCGGCAGGTCCAACACGACGCCACCATGTTCGGATTTATGCGCCAACCCGCAGGCTTTCAGCGCTACAGGCAGCAAAGACGCACAGCCCGACACCGCATCCTCAACCGAAGACGCAATAACGTGGCGCGGCACATCGGCACCGTGCTCTGCCAGAGCGGTTTTCGCCGCTGCTTCGTCCAGAACGCGCGGGCCCTCCAATGCCACCGGCATTGGGATGTCCCGGTCCGGATCTGGAGTGACCTGCGGAGCATACAGCGCCGCCAGGGCATCCAACCCGGCTTCCAACCCGTTGAGCGGCAACACCCCCGCCGCCATCAGCCGCTGAGCGCGGGTTTCGGACAACGACTCTGGCAGAGACGCCAAAAGCGCGACAGGTTTGCCGGATGCGCGGCGCGCCGTTACGGCGGCGTCTTCCACGCAAGCCCAGGCTGACGTCACACACCGATCCTCGCGCGGGTAATCGACGACAATCGCGGTCAATTCTGCAGGCCCTGCCGCCATGATGGAATACACCTCGCCCATGCGCGCCGCGTCGTTCCAGATGAATGTTTGGTAATCAAGCGGATTGCTCCGCGTCACCAGCGGCCCAAGCACCGCGTTCAACGCGCTGTCCTGATCGTCGGTCAGGGGGGCATAGGCCAAGCCGCGCGCGTCCCCCCCATCTGCCATCAAGCTGGCCTCACCTCCGGAACAAGACAAGGACGCAATCGGCCCCGGTGTGGCGGGCCCGTAGAGATGCGCATGTTTCAGGGCCTCGATCATCGCGTCAAGAGATCGCACGCGCACGATCCCCAGACGCGCGAACAGCGCCCCGGCCCCGGCATCTGACCCGGCCATCGACGCGGTATGCGACAGTGCTGCGGATTGCGCCGCTTCGGACCGACCGGATTTCAGCGCAATAATCGGCTTGCCAAGTCGCTGCGCCGCGCAGGCGACGGCCTGCATCCGGTGCACATTGCCGACACCTTCAAGGTAAAGGCCCAGTGCGGTGATCTGCGGGTCCTGCAACAGATGAAGCGCCATATCCGCCACCCCGATCTGCGCCTGGTTGCCGGCGGTGCCCAGAAATCCGATCGGCAAACCGCGCTGTTGCATCGACAGGTTCAACGCGATGTTGGAACTCTGGGTCAGAACAGCGACGCCGCTGTCAACCGGGATCAACCCATGGACGTCCGGCCACACGGCAACGCCGTCCAACGCATTCACGAACCCGTAGCAATTGGGTCCGACAATCGCCATCTCACGCGCCGCGGTAATCAGCCCGTCGCTATGCGCTTTGCCGTCCTCGGTCTCGGCGAACCCGCTGGCAAAACAAACGGCCCCACCCGCCCCGATGGCAGACAGCTGGTCAACGACATCCACCGTTGCGTCGCGATTCACGCCAATGAAACACGCGTCCGGAGCTTGCGGCAGTGAAGCAATGTCGCGCAATGCCCCGTCCGCTGTCGGATGCACATGCCACACCGGACCAGCGAACCCGCCATGCGAGAGCGCCCCCAGAACCGACCGGCACCATGCCCCGCCCCCAATCACGGCGATGGAGTGCGGCGTAAACAAGCGCTCCAACGCCGTGCGGGTCATGCGGCGCTCCGGAAAATCAGGTTTGAACAGACCGAGGGAAAAGTCCCCCGACCGCCCGTCCACGGCTCCAAGAATTTACTGGGCGCGCCCAGATTCTTCTCCGAAGAATCTGTCTCCCCGGCTAATAAAAAGTGAACAGCCACCCGCACTAGGCCCCAAGCGGACGTAAAAGGTCCCGGCTGATGATGTGGCGCTGGATTTCCGATGTCCCATCCCAAATCCGCTCCACCCGCGCATCACGCCAGAAGCGTTCGATGGGATAGTCATCCATCAACCCCATCCCGCCATGAAGTTGCAACGTCGCATCCGTCACCCGCGCCAGCATCTCGGTCGCATAGAGCTTCGCGCTCGCAATCTCCCGGTTTGCAGGCAACCCCTGATCCAACCGCCACGCCGACGCCAGCGTTAGCCAGTCTGCCGCGTCGATCTCGGTGATCATGTCGGCGATCTGGAAACTCACCCCCTGAAACTTGCCGATCTGTTGGCCGAACTGCTTGCGCTCCGCCGCATAGTTGAGCGCATGGTCAAAGACCCGCCGCGCGCGGCCAACGCTCATCGTGGCAACCGTGATGCGGGTGGCATACAGCCAGGTGTTCATCACCTCGAACCCGCCATCGACCGCGCCCAGCACCTGCGCATCGCTCAGGCGGCAGTCGTCAAACTCCAGAATACAATTCTTGTACCCCCGATGACTGACCGACCTGTACCCATCCCGCACCGTGAACCCCGGATGCCCGCGATCGACCAGAAAACAGGTGATCCGCTTCTTCGGCCCTTTCGGCGTGTCATCCACACCCGTCGCCACGAACACGATAAAGAAATCCGCATGATCCGCGCCCGAGATGAAATGCTTGGTCCCATCCACGACCCAATCGCCGCCATCGCGCCGCGCGGTGCAGGCCATGCCGCGCACGTCTGATCCGGCCTCGGGTTCGGTCATGGCCAGCGCGTCCATCCGCTCCCCGCGCACGGCGGGCAGCAAATACCGCTCTTTCTGATCTCCCTCACAGGCCATCAGGATGTTCTGCGGGCGTCCAAAGAAATGCGTCAGCGCCATCGACCCACGACCGAGTTCCCGCTCAACCAGAGCGAAATCGACATGGCCCAAACCGGCCCCGCCCACCTCTTCTGGGAAGTTGCAGGCGTAGAACCCCAGATCGATGACCTTGCGCTTGATCTCCTGCGCGATCTCCGCCGGCACCTCCCCTGTGCGCTCCACCTCTGCCTCGTACGGGTAAATCTCGCGTTCGACAAAGTCGCGCACGGTAGAGACGATCATCTCCTGCTCGTCGCTCAAACCGAAATTCATGACGCCTCTCCATGCTTCAATGCCAACCGCTCCACCGCTTCCAAAACTACGGGCAACGGCGGACAAGACCTTCGCGTCTCCAACGACACGTGCAGCAGAAATTGGTCACAGGTCGCCAAGACCGCATCATCCGCCGCGCGGCACATCTCGTGCCAAAGCCGCAGCTTCTTGCCCTTCCCCAGGACAACCCGTGTCGTCACATAGATGTCCTCACCCGCATGGGTTTCGTTCAGATACTTCACCGAGGTTTCCGCCGTGAAGTAACTGTTACCGGCATCAATATACGCCCGATCTGCTCCCACATGGGTCATCAATTCCTCAGACGCATCGCTGAACAACTGCCCGTACCGGCCTTCGTTCATATGCCCGTTCACATCGGTCCAATCGACCGGCACAACCCGGCGCACCGTGACCAGAGGCACCTCGTCCCCCAAAGGCCCGCGCAGCGTATCGTCATGCGCCTTGATCAGCTTACCCGCCGCCGCCTCTTGCTGCTTCAGGCCGCGCAGGATGGCCACAAGGTTGTTGTCGCGCAGGCGTTCCAATTCACGGATGCTCAAAGCCCCGGATTGCTGATCCGACTGATCCGCAATCAGGTCCACCAGCTCATCCGTGAACTCCGGCACATCCATCAGCTTGGTCCACGGCCACTGCAAACACGGCCCGAACTGCGCCATGAAATGCCGCATCCCGGCCTCGCCACCAGCCACGCGATAGGTCTCGAACAGCCCCATCTGCGCCCAGCGAAGCCCGAACCCATAGCGGATCGCGTTGTCGATCTCCTCGGTGGTCGCGATCCCGTCCTTGACCAGCCACAACGCCTCGCGCCAGACGGCCTCAAGGAACCGATCCGCGATATGCGCGTCAATCTCGGCCCGGACATGCAACGGGTACATGCCCAAAGACGTCAGCACCTCTTTCGCCCGCGCCGCATGGGCATCGGACGCACCGCCAGGAACCACCTCTACCAACGGCAGGAGGTACACCGGGTTGAACGGATGCGTGACCATGATCTGCTCAGGCCGTGCAGCACCCTCTTGCAGCTCGGATGGCTTGAACCCCGAGGTCGAGGACCCGATCACTGCCTCAACCGGGCACGCCGCCTGTATCTCGGCCAAAACCCGATGCTTGATGTCGAGCCGTTCCGGCACGCTTTCCTGCACCCATGCAGCACCCTCTACAGCCTCCGCCACGGATCCAACAAACCGCACCGCCCCCCGCACAGGCATCGGCGCTTCATAAAGCATCGGCAACACGCGCGCGGCGTTCGCCATGACCTCCCCGATCTTGCGTTCGGCCTCCGGGTCGGGGTCAAACACCCGCACCTCCCAGCCCATCAACGCGAACCGCGCGATCCAGCCGCCGCCGATCACACCGCCCCCGATAATCGCTGCGACGTTGTTCATGCCAACCGCTCCTTAATCGTGCGCGCCATCACCGCACCAAACGCCTGATGCGCGGCGGCCTCCCAATGCACACCGTCCACCGGTGACACCGCCACCGATTGCCCGGCCGCCGCAAAGCCGCAGCCCTGCCGCTCGGCCGCAGCCAAGAGATGCTCCGTCAATCCCGTCTGCCGCTGCTCGGCCCCGACGAACACATCCGCCAAAACACCCGCTTCCCGCACCGGCGCCGGGGCCACGATCAGGATGTCCTCGACAACGCCTTCGGCCTTGGTCGCCATCACCAACCGTTCCACGGACCGCACGATCTCGAACGCGGTGACGGAAAACCGATGCTTGAGGTCATTTGTCCCCAGCATCAGCACCATCAGATCAATCGGCGTATGGCTGTGAAGAATGGCAGGCAGCACCGTCAGACCGTTGCGCATTCCACCTTCGACCGGATCGTCATGCACCGTGGTTCGCCCAGGTAACCCTTCCGAGATCACGCCATGCTGCGGCCCCAAGGCGCGCGCCATAACATCCGGCCAGCGGTCGTCCGGGTCGTAGCGGGCAAACTGGCCAAGTTCGGTCAGCGGCTTGGTGCCGTGGGTGTTGCTGTCGCCGTAACACAGGATCGTGCGCATAGCTGTCTCCTACTGGCAGCGCTGAAAGTGGATCAGGCTGGCACCATCCCACATCGACAAGGTGCGTTGATCGGGTGACAAAAGGATAAGCTGCTCTTCGTCATAGCTGTCCCCTTCCGCAAAGCAGGACAGCGACAATACCCAGGCCCCGGCCGGACCAACGGCGTCCGCGCTGATGATGTCACAGGTGTTTTCGTAGCCAAGAAGTTCCGTATCCGCGAGGTAGATCGGCGCGGGCGTCACCTCTCCCACCTGTGCCGCATTCGCGCACCAAGCCGGATCAGCGGCCCAATACCCCGCCCATGCCGGGATTTCGGCGTGCGCTGTGGTGGACACCGCCAGCGTCAGGATCAGCGCCAGCCGGGTCATACCGGCGCGCGCTTTGTCAGGTCCAGTTTGCGGCGCACCTCTTCGGGGCCAATGACCGTTGCGCCCATGCCCTCGACCACGCCCACCGCGCGTTCGACCAATTGCGCATTGGTGGCCAGCACGCCCTTGTCCAGCCACAGATTGTCTTCCAAACCGACCCGCACATTGCCCCCGGCCAGGGTTGCCGCAGCGGCATAGGCCATCTGGTTGCGGCCCAGCGAAAACGCACTGAATGTCCAGTGCTCCGGCACGTTGTTCACCATGACCATGAACGTATTAAGATCATCCGGCGCACCCCAAGGCACGCCCATGCACAATTGCACAAGGGCCGGATCTTCCAACACGCCTTCCTTCACCAGTTCCTTGGCAAACCACAGATGCCCGGTGTCAAACGCCTCGATCTCGGGTTTCACGCCCAGATCGGTCATCATCTGGCCCATGGCCCGCAACATGCCGGGCGTGTTGGTCATCACGTAATCGGCTTCGGCAAAGTTCATCGTGCCGCAATCCAGCGTGCAGATTTCGGGCAGACATTCGGCCACATGTGCGACCCGTTCCTCGGCGCTGATCATGTCGGTGCCAGCCGCATTCACCGGCATCGGCGCGCTGGTGGGACCAAAGGTGATGTCACCGCCCATACCAGCCGTCAGGTTGAGCACCACATCCACATCGGCGTCCCGGATGCGGTCCGTCACTTCGCGGTAGTACTCCAGCTTGCGCGACGGCGCGCCGGTCTCGGGGTCCCGCACATGGCAGTGCACAATCGCGGCTCCGGCCCTTGCGGCGTCAATCGCGCTGTCTGCAATCTCTTGCGGCGACCGGGGCACATGGGGACTGCGGTCTTGGGTGCTGCCCGAGCCTGTGACCGCGCAGGTGATGAAAACCTCTTTGTTCATTGCCAATGGCATGCACATCCCTCCCTCGATTTCGGGTAAGTCTGCCACTGGATTTCCCACCAACCATGCACTTATGGTCATCACCATGCTCATTCCGCCAAAATCGCCGGAGGACCAGATAAAAATCGCCTACCTTCTGGTGGATCGGTTTTCCAACCTCTGCCTGTCGAACGCGCTTGAGCCGTTGCGCGCGGCCAACGGGTTTGCGGCGCAGCCGGTCTATACGTGGCACTTCTACAGCCTTGATGGTGCGCCCGTGCGGTCCAGTTCCGGACTGCAGGTGATGCCCGATGGGGCCATCGGAGGGCTCAGCCATGTCGACCGGCTCTACGTGATTTCCAGCTACGGGCATCTGGAAAACGACACGCCCCATATGCGCCGCGCCTTGCAGGCGGCGGCGCGCAAGGCGGATCGCGTGTTCGGGCTGGATGCCGGGGCGTGGTTGCTGGCCTCTTCCGGGTTGCTGAAGGGCCGCAAAGCGACGATCCACTGGGATATTCTTGATGCGTTTTCCGAACGCTTTCTGGATGTGACGGTTGAACACGCCACCTGGATCGCCGACCGCGACGTGCTGACCTGCGCCGGGGCATCGGCCACGCTAGAGCTGAGCCGCCACCTGATCGCCGAAGATATCAGCCCCGCCATCGCGCTGGATGTGGACGGGCTGTTCACCCCGCCCGTGCGCAGCGAAACACTGCCTGCGGTGCGCGATTCCTTGGTGGCACGTGCGACGCGGCTGATGCGGGAAAATGTCGAAGCGCCGTTGCGTCTGGATCACCTGGCGGACGCGTTGAACACCAGCCCGCGCACCTTGACCCGGCGCTGCCAATCTGCGCTGGGAATGACACCGGGGCAATTGTGCCGCCACATTCGCCTGAGCGCCGCGCGGCACCTGGTGGAAAGCTCGACCCTCAGCATTTCCGAGATCGCCGTCCGATGCGGATACGAAGACCCGACCGCCCTGACCCGCGCGTTTCGGACCCGGTTTGGGGCGGCACCAAGGGCGTTTCGCGGCGAAACCGCCATAAAGCAGGCGTAAAAGGGCCGCATTCATTCTTTACCAACACGTTTATGTCAGACCGCCTGGGGAGGCTTTATGCGACATGAACGTGACCTGCATCGCGCGGGCCCGCCGGTGAAGGGCGTGGCGCGATTGTTTGAATTACACCGGCAGGATGCCCTGCAAACGGGTGGCGGCCGCTGTTACGGCCAGCCAGACACGTTGCGGGCGGATGTGGCATTGGGACTGCGCGCCAAGGCGGTGCAGTCTTTGCGACCGCGTCAGTCGGACAAGCCGCGATAACCCGTTGCCACAACGAACTTTTCAGAACTGTCAGAGCGCGACGCTGGCGGCTTGACGTTCATGACTTTGGTAAAGCGTTGTTTTAGCAGCTTTTGCAGCTCACCTTCCGCGCCCCCGGCCAGAACCTTGGCGACAAAGGTGCCGCCTTCTTCGAGCACGTCAAAGGCAAAGTAAGCGGCTGTTTCGCACAGATGAATGATGCGCAAGTGGTCGGTTTGCTTGTGGCCGGAGCTTGACGCGGCCATATCGGACATCACCACATCCGCCTTGCCGCCCAGCCATTCCTTGACCTTGTCGTCGGCCCCGTCTTCAAGAAAATCAAGCACATGGATCTCGGCCCCGGCGATGGGTTCGACCTCTTGCAGGTCGATGCCCAGCACGGTGCCGATCTTCTTGCCCTGTTTTTCCCCCAGCGCATTCACCCGTTTGACCGCCACCTGACACCAGCCGCCGGGCGCGCATCCCAGATCGACGACCCGCGCGCCGGGCACCAGGAAGCGGTATTTTTCGTCGAGTTCCAGTATCTTATAGGCTGCGCGCCCGCGATACCCGTCGGTCTGGGCGCGTTTGACATAGGGATCGTTCAACTGCCGCTGCAACCATCGGGTTGAGCTGAGCTTGCGACCTCGGGCCGATTTTACCTTGACCTTGAGGTCACGTTGTCCGCGGCCGGACGTGTTTTTGCCGCTTGGGGTCTTGGCCATGTTGTCACCGGTGGCTGCTGTTGCAGGTGCTGTAGCATGGCGGATCAGAAAGGTCAGCACAGAACCGGGCTCCGACCAATCTGTCCTCGACCTGTCCCCCGAACAGGTCATTTGCCAGCGGCCAAACCGGTTCAAATTGTTTCGCGCGCGAAACATTGGGTCCGGATCGGACCCATTAACCCCTTGTTAATCTTTGTGCGGATTGTCCGTTTTGTACGGTTGAACCGTACACCAGCAACTTTAACACTCAGCCCCACGTTACCGGGGCAAATCACTGTAGGGACAGACGTCATCTTCAAACGGCACGTGACGTTGACGGAAGGGCACCCCTTCAAGGCATTCGGGTGTGCTGATCCGATCCATCCGGAAATGGCGGAAGTCCTCGCGCGCCGGATCCCACGCCACAAGATACCAAAGCGGCGGCAGGATGAGCATCGCTTGCGGTTCAACTTCACGCTGGGTGATGGCCCCTTTGGCGTCACGATACTGAAAGCGCAGATGCTGCCGTTGAAGAAACGCGGTCTCGAACGCGGGCAGAAGATCCGGGTCCATCGTGCCGATCTGCGAGATGTCCTGCTGCGGTGACAGTGTCCCGACATGCAGGCAATCGAGAAAGCGGCGCAGATCACGGACCTTGTCGGAGGGCAGCGCTTTTTCGATCTTGGCGAGCCCTGCATCGGCGAGATCCGAGAACGGCAGGCTGCCCGCCGCGCGCATGGCGGCGACGCTGATCAGAAGGGCGAACACCTCGGACACAGACAGCCGCGCGGTGGTTTGGACGGATTGCGGGTCAAGCTGCACCCCACCGCCGCGCCCGCATTCGGAATGGATGACAAAGCCCTGATCGCGCAGCGCGCCGATATCGCGCAGCACGGTGCGACGGGACGCGCCGACCTCATCGGCCAGATCATCAATGGTGGATGTGCCGTTGCGGCGCAGGGTGCGGACGATGGCGTCGTGGCGGGAGCGAATGTTCATTTGGTCACCATAGCATCATTGGTGACAAATTTTGGCACTATTTATGTCTAAGCGGTTTGCATGCATCTGAACAAGGAGAATCCCGACATGCAACGTACCCCAGTCAACCCGTGGAATTGGTCCCTCAACCTTGGCTACAATCAGGCCGAGATCATCGACGGCGCGTCGCGCCAGCTGACTTGTGCGGGTCAAACCGCCGTGGATGAAAACGGCGCGCCGCAATGCCCGGGGGACATGCGCGGGCAGATTGATCTGGCGCTGCGCAATCTGGAAGCCGTGCTGGCAGACGCCGGTATGGGATTGGGCGACATCACCCGACTGGGTGTGTTTGCGACAGATGTGGATGAGGCGCTGAAGAACTTCGATCTGCTGGGGCAGCGGTTCGGGCCGGTGCATGCCTCCCCGCCGATGACCTTACTGGGGGTGACCCGGCTGGCCCTGCCCGGCCTGATGTTTGAAATCGAGGCGACAGCGATGGTGTAACCCGGAAAAGTGACCCCGCCGCACGAAACGCGCGGCGGGGGATGTTTGTTAGTGCGTGAACTTCTTGATTTCACCGCTTTGCAAACGCGCGGCGTAGGAGCCCAGCTCTTTCTTGACGAGCTTCATCAGGAAATAGAGGCAGAAGATGTTGACCACCGCCATCGCAAAGATCGCTGCATCCGAGAAGTCGATGACCGGACCAAGGCTGGCCGCCGCCCCGATGACGATGAAGATGCAGAAGATGACCTTGAAGACCAGTTCCGTCGTCTTGCCTTCGCCAAAGAGGTAGGTCCATGCCTTGAGGCCATAATAGCTCCAGGAGATCATGGTGGAGAAGGCAAAGAGCACCACTGCAATCGCCAGCACATAGGGGAACCAACTGATGCCGGAGGCAAAGGCCGCTGATGTCAGGGACACCCCGGAATTGCCGTCGACCGTGGCAATGGCGGTGCCCGCTTCGTTCAGCACGTAGTTGCCGGTGGCCGGATCAATGATCAGTTGCTGCGAGATCACGATCACCAGCGCTGTCATGGTGCAGATCACCACTGTGTCGATCAGCGGTTCCAGCAGGGACACGAAGCCTTCGGTGATCGGTTCCTTGGTTTTCACCGCAGAGTGCGCAATCGCCGCCGAGCCGACGCCCGCTTCGTTCGAGAAGGCCGCCCGTTTGAAGCCCTGGATCAGAGCACCGACAAAGCCGCCCGCGACACCCAGACCGGTGAAGGCCCCGGCGAAGATCTGGCCAAAGGCCCAGCCGATTTTGTCGTAGTTGACGATCAGGATGATCAGCGCGGCACCGACATAGAGAAGACCCATGAACGGCACGACCTTTTCGGTCACGTTGGCGATGGATTTGATGCCGCCGACGATCACCGCGAAAACCACTGCGGCAAAGATGATGCCGGTGATCCAGCCGGGGTAATCGCCGACAATGCCGGAAATCTGCGCATGTGCCTGATTGGCCTGGAACATGTTGCCGCCACCCAGGGCACCCAGAATACAGAAGACCGAGAACAGGACCGCAAGGATCTTGCCGCCCGGCAGGCCCAGTTCCGAAAAGCCCTTGGAAATGTAGTACATCGGGCCACCGGACACGGTGCCATCGGGGTATTCGTTGCGGTACTTCACGCCCAGCGTACACTCGGTGAACTTGGACGCCATGCCCAGAAGACCGGCAAGGATCATCCAGAACGTGGCCCCCGGCCCGCCAATGCCGACCGCCACCGCGACGCCGGCGATATTGCCAAGACCGACCGTGCCGGACAGGGCTGTGGCAAGGGCCTGAAAGTGGCTGACCTCACCTGCGTCATTGGGATCGGAATAGTCGCCTTTGACCAGTTGCACGGAGTGTTTGAAGAACCGGAACTGCACAAAGCCGAAGTAGAAGGTGAAGATTGTTGCGGCGATCACCAGCCACATCACGATCCACGGAAAGCTTGTGCCCGGAAACGGCGCAAAGATCAGGTTGACGAAAGGGCCGGTGAGATTGGCAAAGATTTCGTTGACCCGGGCGTCGATGCCCACCGCCTCTTGCGCGGCAAGGGGGCTGGAGGCTGCGGCTGCACCCAGTGCGGTCAGCCAGAATGTCGATGTCTTGTTCATGTGATCCTCTTACCCAACAACCGTGACGGGCACGTCAGCGTGCATCACGAGGTTTTGCGTGGAGGTGCCGAACACCCGCTTGGTGAAGCCGTCAGACGATCCGCGCCCGACGATGATCTGCGACCCGCCGTTTTCGACCGTGAGGCGGTTGAGCGTTTCGGCCACGTCGCCATGGCGGACGATACCGCTGGCGGAATAGCCCGCATCGGTGAGCGCCTTGACTGCCGGATCCACGATGCGCGTTTTTGCAAGGTCAATCTCTTCCTCGCGGCGCTTGTGACGTTTGGCGTTTTCTTCTGCGGTCTGGAACGTAAAGGGTGACCATTCGATGACGTAGATCACCAGCAACTCGCACGCGTCCATTTTAGACGCCAAGTCTTTTGCAAACGCCAATGCGCGTTCGCCGGTGTCCGTCCCGTCAAGTCCTATGACGATTTTGACTGACATACTGTCCTCCGGTTTTGGATCGTTTTTCATTGTTGAATTGGGGGGTCTGCGCCCCCGGATTTGGGACAGAACAGCGTGGTCAATGGCTGATCGCCCATGACCAGTATCAGTGACAATCACTAGACAATGGGCATTTTCTCAGCCTAATTTTGGGAACTTTTCTTAATTGATGGAAATTTTGCAGGGATATTCACTGGTGAGCAGGGATTTAGACAGGATCGACCACCGCATTCTGGAAGAGCTGGAATCTGACGGGCGGTTGTCGATTGTCGATCTTGCGGCGCGGGTGAACCTGACCAACACGCCGTGTTCCGAGCGGGTGAAGCGGCTGGAGCGCGCGGGCTATATCGATGGCTACCGGGCGGTGGTGAACCGCGACAAGCTGGGGTTGGGCCACCTGACCGTGGTGCAGGTGTCGCTGTCGGCAACCGGCGGCGACAATTCGCTGGACGCGTTCAATGACGCGGTGGCGCATGTGCCCGAGATCGAACGTTGCCTGATGGTGGCGGGGTCGTTCGATTACCTGCTGACGGTGCGCACCCGCGACATCGCGCATTTCCGGCAGGTGCTGGGGGACAAGATCAACACGCTGCCCGGCATCCACCAGACCAATTCATTTGCGGTGATGGAAATCGTTAAGTGACAGGGGGCTTGGTGATCAGCCGCGCGACTTGCCCGGATATGAATGACGCGCTACCCCGGTTGGCAAAGGAGACGACATGGCGCTGCTGAACCTGACCCGATGGCCAAGTGTTCTTGTGTTCCTGCTGGCGGGGTGCACGGCGGCGCTGTTTGCCTTTGTCACGGTGAACCTGTTTTCACAGGCCATGGCCAGCCTGACCTTCCTGCAGACCTTCGGGGCCGAGGCGATCCGGCATGGCGCCTTGCTGCAGGTTATCGAGCTGACGCTGTGGGGATCGCTGTCGCTGTTCTGCTGGCTGGTGTTCAAGATCTGCGAACATGAACTGGTCGATCGCTACGCTGCCTGGGCCAAGGCACGACGGACCCCGACATCGCAAACGCAGGCAAAGACCGATCAAGCAAAGTGATGCCGGGGTCTATTCCGAGGTCGCTTGGCGTACCGCTTTGGCAATCCTTGTCATATGCCGCATATCGGTGCCACAACAGCCGCCAAAAACCTGCAGATGCGGAAAGCGCGTCTTCAGACCGGCCAGTTGATCCGCCAGTTCTTCGGGATCGCCATCGTCCAATGTGTCGGCGTTGTCCAGTTCGGCATGGCTGCAGCGCGACGCATTGGCGACCAGACCTTTCACGCGGGACATCCATGCGGCGTCTGACAGCGCCCCTTCGAAATGATCGGGATGCGCGCAGTTGATCATGAAATAGGCCGCGTAGGCGTCTGTCGCTGCGTCCACTTCGGCAATGGCGTCCTGCAGGGACGCGCCCGTGGGCAAGCGCCCGTCTGTTTCGACGGTGAACGCGATCACCACCGGCAGGCCGTGATGCCGTGCTGTGCGGGTGATGCCGATGGCTTCGGCAGGATAGGCCAGCGTGTAGGCGCTGATCACGTCCACTTCTGTCTGCGCCAGTGCTGAAATCTGTTCCGCATGGTACTGCTCTGCCGCGTCTGCGGTCATCTGCACATCCGGCGCATAGGCGTCGTTGCGGGGGCCGATATTGGCGCTGAGCACCGTCGGCGCATCGCCAAACTGCACACGCGCTTGCGCCATCAGGGCAAGTGCCTCTTGATTGAGGCGCATCAAGGTCTCGGGCGTATAGCCAAGCTCTGCACCGCGATCCCGGTTGGCGACCCATGTCGGGCTTTCCAGAATAACGCCGGCGTTCTCTTGGGTCCCAAGCGTGATGAGGTCACGGTAGTAGGTTAAAAGACGCTGGCGTCCGTCGGCATGTTCCAAAAGCGGATAGGAGGCAAAGCCCGGCAGGTCGATCCCCTGCGTGAAGATCAGGTCGGTCTCCATGCCGACATAGGCCAGCATCACGAGTGCATCGACATGTGGAAAGCTGTCTCGATACCGGGCCATGGGGGTCCTCCTGCGCCGTGCCATTGATCCGGTATAGCACAGGTGTCCCCGCAGTCCGAGGCGTTCCGGCTATTGCAGCGCCGCGACCACGCCCACTACACCGATCACCCGGGCGATTTCGGCAATGTTGGTGATCGTGCTGTCATAGCAGGCCAGCGCATCCCCCGGCAGCAGATACGGATCGTAATCATCCCGGTCGGCCCGGCGCAGCAGGTCTTCGATGTCGCGTTCGATCACCGCGGACACCCCCGTGACCGGGTTGCGGGTGAAGAGCACCGCAGAGCGATCCGCACTTGTGCTGCGCGGGCCGCCTACGCAGTTGGCGTCAATCACCGCCTGCATGTAGCGCGCGCCATAGGGCACTTCGCGGACCGTCTGGCCGATGGCCGATGCGGCATTGTTGGCCGCCGGTTGCGTGAGGTTGGACAGGTACAGGCTGACCCCCGGCGGGCTGATCGGGCTGGGCCGCATCAGGTGATCCTGAAAACACTGGCGCGACGGCACGGTGACCTCGTCCCCTGTGAGCAGCATGATGTCGACCGCGTTCTGTCCCTCGAACACGCCGCGCATATCAAGCCGGTAGACAGTCCCACCACGTCGCACCTGCACGGCCGAGATATCGGCATCCGGGCGCACCCCACCGGCGGCACGCAGCGCGGCAGACAGGTTGCGGGCTTCGGTGGAGGCCCCGAGCGCCTCTTGCCGCCGCGTATCAAGCCGGTCCCCCGAGACACCGCCGATTTCAACCGCGCGCGGTTCAAAAACCGCCCCCGAGACCCCCACGGTGACTGACGCGAAATCCGCGGCCCGGACCGAGATGCGCGGCGGATCGACGTAGAAGTCCTTGGACACCAGTTGGCGGGCAATGTCGGCCTCGATCTGGGCGGTGCTGCGGCCCTGCGCGCGGATCGGCGACAGGAAAGGCAGTTTCAAGGTGCCATCGCGGGAAATGACGTAATCGCCGTTGAAGGTTTCGTCATCGCCGATGCGCACATCGATCAGATCATTGCGGGTCAGCCGCTCGCCGGTCAGCGCAGAAGCAGCGACGGTGCTGCCCTTGCCACCCTCCGCGCCCAGCGGACGGCATTTGCGGGCGTTGATGTCGGCCGAGCGCAGGAAGCTGGCGTCGTTGCGGGACACATCGGGTTCGCGCCATTGCGCCTGGTAAGCGTCGCCCTGTGCGACGGGTTCCAGGTTGTCGGGCCGGTCATAGGCCGTGCAGGCTGCGCATAGCAGCAGTATCGACAATGCGCTTTTTGTCCTGCCCATGATATGTGCGGCCTCTGCAGACGGGGTTGGCCCTTGTCATAAAAGACCAACGCGCGCGGGTCTATGGCGCGGATGGGGTAACCCGGGCGCAAAGGGATAGGGTGCGGCGCAAATGCATCCCCGGTTCCGGGCTCAGGACGCCTGTTCGATCATGTCGACACGGGTGGCGTGGCGACCGCCCTCGAACGCGGTGTCAAGAAAGGCATCGACGATCTCAAGCGCCAGACCCTCGCCGATCACCCGTGCGCCAAGCGACATCATGTTGGCGTCGTTATGCGCGCGGATCATGCGGGCCGAGAAGGGATCGGCGCAGACGCCGCAGCGAATCCCCGGAACCTTGTTGGCGGCCATCATGATCCCCTGCCCCGTGCCACACAGGACAATCCCAAGCGCACAATCACCTGATGTCACGCGCTCTGCCGCAGCCTGACCGTGTTTGGGGTAATGGGTGCTTTCCGGGGTGGTGGGGCCGATATCCACCACGTCCCAGCCCTTGGCCGCGATATGGCGGGCCACCGCCTGACGCAGATCAATGGCGGCGTGATCGCTGGAAAGGACGATGCGTCTGGTCGAGGTCATGGCAAACGGCTCCGGGTGGTCTGTGGTTACCGGCGTGATAGCACAGCGGACCCAGAGGTCTAGGGGCATGTGTGCCAAGCGGCGCAGGTGCGGCCCACGCGTCAGACCAAGGTCGCATAGGGGCAAGGACGGCGCGCTTTTATGGTCGGGTCCATGACGGGTTTCGAGCGTTCAAAAGCGGCGCGAACCGGGGCATTCCTTGGGCCGCATGCCAAACGAGACCGCGCCGCAGGGCGTGCATCATGATGCAGCGACGCCGGTTCCTGGCCCTGTCCGCCGCCTTCGTCTGCGCCCCGACGCTGGGCCGCGCCGACACCTGGAGCGGACGGGCGCTGGGGGCAGATGTGTCCGTCACCCTGCATGGCCCACCCGAGCTGACGCAGCGCGCCCTGGCAGACGTGCCGCGCCTGCTGGTCAATTTCGAGCAAAGCTTCAGCCTGTTTCAACCGACCTCGTCCCTGTCCAAGCTGAACATGATGGGTCGGCTGCGGCAGCCAAACGCGCTGATGCGCACATTGATGGCGCGCGCCGATCAGGCCTACCGGCTGACAGGGGGCGTGTTTGACCCGACG
This sequence comes from Marivita sp. S6314, assembly GCF_023015985.1. Taxonomy (GTDB): domain Bacteria; phylum Pseudomonadota; class Alphaproteobacteria; order Rhodobacterales; family Rhodobacteraceae; genus Marivita. The sequence continues at coordinate 379,120 of NZ_JALKAO010000004.1, read as the reverse complement.
GTGCAGCCCGTCTGGGACGCGATGGCGCGCGGACGCGATACGGCGCGGGCGCGCGCCGCCATTGGTTGGCACCGCGTCCGGTCGTCGGATGACATGATCGAATTGCAGACCGGACAGTCGCTGACCTTCAACGGCATCGCCCAAGGCTTTGCCACCGATGTGATGCGGCTTTTACTGGCGCAACACGGTGCCACAGAGGCGCTGATCAATATCGGCGAACAGGCGGCGATGGGCGGCCCCTTCACCCTTGGCGTTGTCGATCCCGAGCACGGACAGATCGGCACGCGGGATCTGAACGACAGGGCCATCGCCACGTCCTCCCCAGGCGCGCTGCGGTTTGGCGCGCATAGTCACTTGCTCAGCCCCAAGGGAGACGCCGCGCGCTGGTCGACGGTCAGCATCGAGGCCCAGTCGGCAACCCTGGCCGATGCGCTGTCCACCGCCGCGGTGTTCATGACGCGGGACGAATTGCGGGGCCTGAAACGCCGCGCCAAGCTGCACCGCATCACGCTGGTCGGTGCAGAGGGGGACGTCACCACGCTCTGATCTTCTCTGGTTTTCAAATACCTCGGGGGGTTTGGGGGGCAGCGCCCCCCATCGGTCGGACGGCGCGCAGCGCCGTTCGAAACCGAAAAAGCCCCAGCCAGATGGCCGGGGCTTTCCCAACAAAACAAGGCCGGATCACCGCGCTGCGACAACCGCCCGTTTGGTCATCACACCCACCAGATGCGCGCGGTACGCGCCCGATCCGTGCAGGTCCGAGATCATTCCATCACCCGAAACCGACAAACCCTCCAGCGCATCTGCCGAGAAGTTGGACGACAGCGCCGCCTCAGCCTCGGACCAGCGGAACACCCCCTCTTCAGACGCGCCGGTGACGGCGACCCGCACGCCATCGGCGTATTTGGCAACAAACACGCCGACGAGCGCAAAGCGCGAGGCGGGTTGTTCGAACTTCATATAGGCTGATTTCTCGGGCACCGGGAACCGGACCTCGGTGACGATCTCGCCTTCCTCCAGAGCGGTGGCGAACATGCCCTGAAAATAGTCATCCGCTGCGATTTCACGACTGTTGGTGACGATCGTCGCCCCCGACGCCAGGGCCGCCGCCGGATAGCAGGCGGAGGGGTCGTTGTTGGCCAGTGATCCGCCGATGGTGCCGCGATTGCGCACCGCCGGGTCACCGATATTGCCCGCAAGCGACGCAAGGCCCAGATAGGCCCCCGCCTCTGCGGCAACGGTGGCGTGGGTGGTGCCACCGCCGATGCACAGCGATCCATCATCTCCGGTGCAGATGCCTTTCATTTCGGCAATGCCCGACAGGCTGACCAGAACAGATGGTGCCGCCAGACGCTGTTTCAGCGTCGGGATCAGGGTTTGCCCTCCGCCCAGCGGTTGTGCTTCGTCCGTGGCAAGTGCCGCCACCGCGTCTGCCACAGTCGAGGGCCGTTGAATGTCAAAGCTATACATATCCTAAGCCCTCCTTACTGGCCGTTGATCGCTGCCCAGACACGCGATGGCGTGACGGGCATGTCGATATGGGAAACGTGGGTGTGACCACCCGAATGCAGCGCGTCGATGACCGCGTTGACTACCGTGGGGGGGGAACCGATGGCCCCGGCCTCGCCGCAGCCTTTCACCCCCAGCGGGTTGTGCGTGCAGGGGGTCTGGCAGGAATGGTCCACCACGTAATCCGCCATGTGCGGCAGATCATCTGCGCGGGGCATGGCGTAATCCATGTAGGACGCCGACAGAAGCTGGCCGTTTTCGTCATAGGCACAGTTTTCAAGCAATGCCTGACCAATGCCTTGCGCGATGCCGCCATGCACCTGGCCTTCAACGATCATCGGGTTCACGACGTTGCCGAAATCATCCGCCGAGACGAACTTTTCGATGGTCACTTTGCCCGTGTCGGGATCCACCTCGACCTCGCAGGCATAGGCCCCTGCCGGGTAGGTGAAGTTGGCCGGATCGTAGAACGCGGTTTCCTCTAGCCCCGGTTCGATATCTTCGAGCGGGTAATTGTGTGGCACGTAGGCCGCCAGCGTCACATCCCCCCAGGCGACCGATTTGTCGGTGCCTGCAACGGTGAACTGACCGTCCTTGAGCTCGATATCGCTGTCGGACGCCTCCAACAGATGGCCGGCGATCTTCTTGGCTTTGTTGATAATCTTCTCGGTCGCCCGAACCATCGCTGACCCGCAAACAGCCAGGGACCGGGAGCCGTAGGTGCCCATGCCGAAGGGGATCTTGGACGTGTCGCCATGGACGATGTCGATCATCGACTCGTCGATGCCGAGCATTTCGGCCACCACTTGCGGGAACACGGTTTCGTGCCCCTGCCCGTGGCTGTGTGCGCCGACCATCACCGAGATGGAGCCGGTGGCGTTCACCCGGACGGTTGCCGCGTCGTAAAGACCGGCGCGCGCGCCAAGTTGGCCCACAAGGTTCGACGGCGCGATGCCGCAAGCCTCGATGAAGCAGTTGACGCCAAGGCCCCGGAGCATGCCGTTCTTTTCGGACTCGGCACGCCGGGCGGCGAAGCCGGGAATGTCCATCAGCTCTTCCATCTTGGCCATCGTCGCTTCGTAATCGCCGGTGTCATATTCAACGGCGACAGGCGTGGCATAGGGGAATTGCGTGATGAAGTTCTGACGGCGCAGGGCAATCGGATCGACACCCAGTTCGCGCGCGGCCTTGTCGATCACGCGCTCCAACTGGAACGTCGCTTCGGGGCGGCCTGCGCCACGGTACGCATCCACCGGCACGGTGTTGGTGAAGACGGCCTTCACGTTCACCTGCACAGCGGGTGTCTTGTAATTGCCCGCCATCAATGTGCCGTGCAGCCAGGTCGGCACCGAGGACGAGAACGTGGACAGGTACGCGCCCATATTCGCCTTGGTATCGGTGCGCACGCCGATGAAGTTGTTGTCGGCATCCAGCGCCAGTTCGATCTTGGTCACGTGATCGCGGCCATGAGCGTCGGACATGAACGCCTCGGAGCGGGTCGAGGTCCACTTGACCGGGCGGTTGCAGGCCTTGGCGGCGAAGGTGCAGAACGCCTCTTCCGCGTAGTGGAAGATCTTGGTGCCAAAACCACCACCCACATCCGGCGCGACAACGCGCAGCTTGTGTTCCGGAATACCCAGCACGAACGCGCCCATCAGAAGGCGGATCACGTGCGGGTTCTGCGACGTGGTATAGAGCGTGTGTTCATCATTGGCGCGGGAATAGTCCCCCACGGCCACGCGCGGCTCCATCGGGTTGGCGACTAGGCGATTGTTCACCAGTTCAAGCGTCGTCACATGTGCGGCCTTGGCAAAGGCGGCGTCCGTGGTTTCGGTGTCGGTGCCGAACTGCCAGTCGTAGCAAAGGTTGTCGTCCAGATCGTCGTGCACCTTGGTCGCGCCGGATTCCAGTGCCGCGCCCATGTCAACCACGGCAGGAAGCTCTTCGATATCGACGTCGATGGCTTCGGCAGCGGTGCGGGCCTCTTCAAGACTGTCGGCGACAACCGCAGCGATGGGATCACCCACATGGCGCACCTTGCCCTGACATAGAACCGGGTGGGCCGGTTCCTTCATGGGCTCGCCATGCTTGTCGGTCACCTGCCAGCCGCAGGGCAGACCGCCGACGCCTTCGAAATCGGCACCGGTGAAGATCTTTACGACGCCCGGCATGCTTTCGGCCGCGCTGGTGTCGATGGCCTTGATGGTTCCATGCGCCACGTCAGAGCGCAAGAAATGCACATAGGCCTGGCCATGTACGTTGATGTCGTCGGTATAATTGCCGGCGCCGGTCAGAAAGCGGACGTCTTCGCGCCGCTTCGGGCTTGCGCCAATGCCATGATCCTTCGGCATAGTGTATCTCCTCCCTAGGAGCGGTGCGTGCGAGCACACACCCTACATGAGTTGATTATTCAGCGGCGACGGCGGGCACGTCCTGTCCGGACGCGGCCATGATCGCTTTGACGATGTTGTGGTATCCCGTGCAGCGGCAGATATTGCCTTCAAGGTAATCCCGGATTTCCGCCTCGGACGGTTTCGGATTGTCCTTGAGCAGGGCTGCCGCCGACATCACCATGCCCGGTGTGCAGAAGCCGCATTGCAGGCCGTGATGGTCCTGGAACGCCTGCTGGATCACGTTGAGCGATCCGTCTTCGTTGCTCTGACCTTCGATGGTGCCCACTTCGGCCCCGTCCGCTTCGGCGGCGAACATGGTGCAGGATTTGACCGCTTCGCCGTTCACATGCACAACGCACGCGCCGCATTGGGACGTGTCACAGCCCACATGGGTTCCCGTCAGGCGCAGATCTTCGCGCAGGAAATCGGACAAAAGCGTGTTGCCCTTGACCTCGCCGGAGACGGATTTTCCGTTCACCGTCATTGTTACCTTTGTCATCAAGCTCCTCCCGTTGATGTCGTTTATTCAGCGTGTTTCAAAACCGCCCATGTCTCAAGACACGAGCTTCTTGAACCAGCCTTTTTTCTTTTCGCCGTCTTCCCCGCCCTCGTCGGCGGGCGCAGCGTCGGTGTCTGCCGGACCTTCGACGGCTTTCTGGAAATTGCTGAAGAACTGGTCGGCCATTTTCTTGGCGAACCCGTCGATGATCCGGCTGCCCAGCTGCGCAAGCTTGCCGCCGACCTTGGCCTCGACGTCGTATTGCAGTTCGGTTCCGCCCTCGACCGGGACCAGACGCACATCCGCGCCGCCCTTGGCGAACCCTGCCGCACCGCCCTTGCCTTCGCCGGTCAGGGTCAGGGATTGGCCGGGGACAAGATCAGACAGGACCACGGTGCCTTTGAAGGTTGCCTTCACCGGCCCGACCTTCTGCACCACAACCGCCTCGAATCCCTCTTCGGCAGAGCCGTGCATTTCCTGACATCCGGGCACACATTCCTTGAGAACCTCTGGATCAAGGATTGCTGACCAGACCTCGTCTGGGGGGGCAGCGATCACGCGGGAATCGGTCATGTGCATGGGCTTGGTCCTTCTTCTGAGCGCCAGCCTAGGGGGTTGAACCTCAAGGTCATATAAGACCATTGGATGATCAGCGGTCGGTCCGGTCGCTGTCGCACACGGCAGTGATGCGGCGCCCTGCCCCCCCGTCGTGTTCAGCGCGCCTTTGGTTCACGATAGGCAAAATGCATGCGGGTTCCCAGCCTCCATTTCAAATCGGGCGTTTCGGGCCGCGTGGACGCCTGCACATGTCTTTGCTCAAGACAGCGGTGGTGTCCGCCCGCGCGATGGCGCAATGTGGGTCGGGCATTTGGAGGAAAAGACCGTTTCATGACCAGCACCACAAGATATTCGGCAGATCGCCCGATGGTGATCGGTTGGCATGAGTGTATCAGCCTGCCAAAACTTCATCTGAAGGACTTTGCGGTGAAGATCGACACCGGCGCCAAAACCACCGCGCTGCATGCCGACGATATCGAGACCTTTCGCAAGGATGACGCGGATTGGGTGCGGTTTCGCTGTCCCGATGTTCCGGGATCGCCGCAGCGCATGTGCTCTTTCCCGGTGGTGACCCAACGGGCGATCACCAACACCAGCGGATCGCCCGAGACGCGGATCGTCATCCGGACCCCGATGGTGCTTGCCGGACGGCGCTGGACCATCGACATCTCGCTGACCGACCGGGGCACGATGCGGTTTCCCCTTATCCTGGGCCGCCGGGCGTTGCGCAAAAAGAACATCTTGGTCGACCCAGGTCGCTCGTATCTCGTGAGCGAAAAACCCCAGTTTGAAGGACCAACGCCATGAAAATTGCCATGCTTGCCCGCAATCCGAATCTTTATACGCATAAGCGGCTGAAAGAAGCGGCAGAAGAGCGTGGCCACACGTTGGACATCATCAACACGCTGCGCTGCTACATGAACATCGCGTCGCGACGGCCGGAGGTGTATTACAACGGTGAAAAGCTGGTCGGATATGATGCGGTTATTCCAAGGATCGGCGCGTCGATCACGTTCTATGGCATGGCGGTGCTGCGGCAGTTCGAAATGCAGGGCGTGTTTCCGTTGAACGAAAGCGTGGCGATTGGCCGGTCGCGCGACAAATTGCGGTCGATGCAATTGCTGGCGCGCGACGGGATCGGCCTGCCGGTCACGACATTTGCGCATGATCCCAAACAGACCGAAGAGGTGCTTGAATTGGCGGGTGGCGCGCCTGTGGTCATCAAGTTGCTGGAAGGCACCCAGGGCATCGGCGTGGTTCTGGCAGATACCAAACGGTCGGCCAAGTCCGTGGTCGAGGCGTTTCGCGGTGCGGGTGTGAACATCCTGCTACAGGAGTTTATCAAGGAAGCTGGCGGCACCGACATTCGCGCGATTGTGGTTGGGGGTCGGGTGGTGGCGTCCATGATGCGAACCGGCGCACAGGGGGATTTCCGGTCGAACCTGCATCGGGGAGGATCCGCCGAAGTGATCAAACTGTCGCCGGAAGAACGGTCAACCGCTGTGCGCGCTGCCAAGGCGATGGGGCTGAACGTGTGCGGTGTCGACATGCTGCGGGCCAATCACGGACCGGTGGTGATGGAGGTCAACTCGTCCCCCGGATTGGAGGGCGTCGAGAAGGCCACGGGCCTCGATATCGCGGGCAAGGTCATTGCCTATATGGAGAAGCACGCAAAACCCAACGCGACGAAGACCAAGGGCAAAGGATGACGAAACGGCCCGATTTCGAAATTGCCGATGTCGGCATTGCCGCAGGCACCCGGCAAACCGTACATATTCCTGTCAGCACCCTGTCCGATCACACGCCGGTCACGCTGTCGGCGCATGTCATCCACGGCAGTCGTGACGGCCCGGTGACCTTTGTCAGCGCGGGGATTCACGGCGACGAGGTGATCGGGGTTGAAATCGTGCGCCGGTTGCTGCGGGCCAAGGCATTGAAATCGCTGCGCGGGACGTTGATCGTGGTGCCCATCGTCAACACGTTCGGGTTTCTGAGCCATTCGCGATACCTGCCCGATCGCCGCGATCTGAACCGGTGTTTTCCCGGCTCGCCGAACGGGTCGCTGGGTTCGCGGCTTGCACATATCTTTCTGACCGAAATCGTGACGCGCTGTTCGCTGGGCATTGATCTGCACTCGGCCGCGATCAACCGCATCAACCTGCCCCAGATCCGCGTGTCGGCAAACAATGCCAACACCATGAAGCTGGCCCATGTTTTCGGAGCACCGGTGATTCTGACCAGCGCATTGCGCGACGGCAGCCTGCGGCAGGAAGCCAAGAAAATGGGCGTCGATGTTCTTTTGTACGAAGCCGGTGAGGGCATGCGCTTTGACGAGATGTCGGTGCGCGCAGGACTGGCCGGGTGTCTGCGGGTGCTTAAAGAGATCGGGATGCTGCCCCGGGCCGGCATTGCCAAGCCGAAGGCCCAGCCGCTGTTATGTGCAAACAGCAGTTGGCTGCGCGCGCCTGCCGGTGGGTTGCTGCGCATGTACAAAAGCGAAGGCGACGTGATCCATGAAGGCGACACCGTTGCCGCCATCTCGGATCCGTTTGGAGACGGGGAAATCGACGTGCTGGCCCGCAACGGCGGGATTATCGTGGGCCGGGCGGTGATGCCCATCGTGCATGAAGGCGACGCGCTTTTTCACGTTGCGGCGGTGAAATCTGCGGATGTGGCCGAAGCTGCGGTGGATGACCTGGCGCTGCAGTTGGAAGAGGCCCCGCTGTTTGACGAAGACGAGATCATCTGACGCAACAGCGGTATAACCTACAGCAAAGCGCGCGGCTAAGGGTTTGCAAACCCCTTACCCCCGGTTCTTGCCCAGGTGTTTGCGCAAGGCTCCGGCGTTCTTTTCGCGGCGGCCCTTATAGGGGTTCTTGTCCCCCTGCCCGCGCAGCGTCAGTCGAATCGGCGTGCCGGGCATGTCGAAATCCTGCCGCAGCCCGTTCACCAGGTAGCGCTTGTAACTGTCGGGCATCTTGTCGGGATGCGAGCACATGACCACGAACCCCGGTGGCCGGGTTTTCGCCTGCGTCATGTAGCGCAGCTTGATCCGCTTGCCCTGTGGCGCGGGTGGCGGGTGCTGTTCGAGCATCCCCGCCAGCCAGCGGTTGAGTTGCGCCGTGGTGACGCGGCGGTTCCAGATGTCATGCGCTTTGAGGATGGCTGCTTGCAGGCGATCCAGCCCGCGACCGGTTTTGGCAGACACCGTGATCAGGGGCGCGCCGCGCAACTGTGGCAAGAGGCGTTCGAACTCCTCTTTCAGCATTTTCAGCTTGTCCTGCTTGTCGTCTTCCATGTCCCATTTGTTTACTGCAATGACGACCGCACGGCCTTCGCGTTCGGCCAGATCGGCGATGCGCAGGTCCTGGGATTCAAACGGGATGGCGGCATCAAGCAGGACAACGACCACTTCGGCGAATTTCACCGCGCGCACGCCGTCGGAGACAGACAGCTTTTCCAGCTTTTCCTGCACCTTGGCCTTTTTGCGCATGCCTGCGGTGTCAAAGATGCGCATATGGGTGCCGCCCCATTCGGTTTGTACCGAAATGGCGTCGCGGGTGATTCCCGCCTCGGGTCCGGTCAGCAGGCGGTCTTCGCCAAGGATCTGGTTGATCAGCGTGGACTTGCCCGCGTTCGGGCGGCCCACCACGGCGATTTGCAATGGCCGGGCTTTGGTGATGGCGCGGGGGGCGTCCGGATCATCTTCGCCGACATCCACCTCGGTCTCAGGCGCGTCCAGCAAAGCGCGTTTGTCGAACTCATCGGCCAGCGGTTGCAGCATGGCATAAAGGTCCGGCAGGCCTTCGCCGTGTTCTGCCGACAGGCGCAGCGGTTCGCCAAGACCAAGCCCATAGGCGTCGATCACACCGCCATCTGCGGCACTGCCTTCGGCCTTGTTGACGCCCAGGATCACGTGTTTTGACCGCTTTCGCAGGATTTCGGCCAGCATTTCATCGGATGGCGTTACGCCGACACGCCCGTCGATCAGGAACAGGCAGATATCGGCCATGTCCACCGCGCGTTCGGTGAGTTTGCGCATCCGGCCCGGCAGGCTTTCATCGGTGGCCTCTTCCAGACCGGCGGTGTCGATGACGGTGAACCGCAGATCCCCCAGACGCGCCGCCCCTTCGCGCAGATCGCGCGTCACGCCCGGCTGGTCATCGACCAGGGCAAGGCGTTTGCCGACCAAACGATTGAACAATGTCGACTTGCCCACATTGGGGCGACCGACGATGGCAAGGGTGAAAGACATCTGTGCACACGGCTCCGGATCAGATCAAGCCGCCCGCGTACCGCATTTTCCGCGCCCGCGAAAGGGGTCACCGATAGGCGTGCAGAACCCCGGCCGTCGACACCACGTAAAGCGTGCCCCCGGCGACCACCGGACGGGTGGTTGCGCCGCCGCGAATCTCGGTCTGCGACAGCAGATCGCCCGAAGCCGGATCGAAGGAGCGGATCAGACCGTCAGACGAAGCAACGATCAAACGCCCACCCGCAAGGATCGGGCCGTGATTGGTAAAGGCACTGTCGCGGCGACGTTGCGGGCGACGGACGGGTTCGTAGCCCGGCAGGTCCACCGACCAGATCTGGGTGCCATCGGCGGCATCGAGGCGGATCAACTGGTTCAGGTCCGAGACGAAATAGACCGACCCGCCTGCTGGCCAGACCGGATTCAACGCCCCGTCCTGTGCGGTCCAGAGCCGTTCGCCGGAATTGACGTTGAGCGCCACGAGCCGACCCGAATGGTTGCCGGCATACGCCGTCTGGCCGTCGATCACCGGGTAACCCGTGATGTCGTCAATCAGTGAGATGGCAAAGCCGCGCCGCGCGCCCACGATGTCGGCGCTCCAGAGGTTGAGGCCGCCCTGACGGAACGCGCCCTGCACGGCACCGCTGCCGAAGGCAAAGACCACATGCCGGTCATTCACCGCAGGCGGCGCTGCCCCGGCAACATTGCCGACATCGCCCAGACCGTCGGTTTGCCAGCGCACGCGGCCGTCGTCTTCTTCGATGGCCCAGGCCGTGCTGTCCCCGGCGACGACATAGACCAGACCGCCAAAGACGGTGGGCGCGCCGGTGGCCGAGGTTTGCAGGCGCTGGGTCCAGATCTCCTGACCGGTTGCCGCGTCGACCGCAGACACCGTGCCGAAGCCCGATGTCACGTAAAGCCGACCGTTGTTATAGGCGAGCCCGCCCGCCAACGCGTCCGATGCATCATCGCGCAGGGGCACAAGACTGTAGGACCAAAGCGCCGCCCCGCTGGTGGAGGTGGCCGACACGCGGCCTGCGCTGTCGATGGTGAAGATGCGGCCATCGGCGACCACAGGGTCTGTGATGATGCGCGCACGGCGTTTGTCGCCCTGACCGATCGACGTGGACCAGACCGGCGTCAGGTTGGCCGACAGGGCCGCGTTGCTGACGCGGGCAAAGGGGCTGACATGGCTTTGCGCCCATGAGGCATTGTTCGTGATCGCTGGCAGGTTGGCGCTGCGGGTGGTGTTCTCGCGCGTCTCGGCCCCGGTGGTTTCACTGTCCTGCAAGACCTCACGCACGCCAACGCGTTCGCCGGGCAGGATGATTTCACGGTCCGTACACCCGGCCAGAATGCTGGTTACAACTGCGCCGGCCACCAAGAGTTTTGTTTGCACTGCCATGCCCTCGTTTTTTTTCGCGCCGGTCTGCTGCAGCGGCCGACGTCAAGAGGCGGCGATTTCCCCGCCTAGCGCCACAATCAACTGAGATGCGCGTCTACGCAAGCCCGGTGTGACCCCGGCATCGACCATAATGCGGTTCAAACGCGCAATTGCGGCCTCCGTGTCACCGGCCTCGATCTCAAGCAGCGCCAGTTGCTCTTCGGCAAGCAGGCGCAATTGCGAACCGGGAGCGGCCATCGCCTCAAAGGCGACACGCTTTTCATCGGCGCTCAGCGTGCTTTCCGGACGGGTCAGCGATTTGTAGCTGGCGATCTGACGGTAGATCTCGGGCAAATCGCCATTGGTGGCCGTCTGGCCAAGGCGGTCCGCGGCAGCGGCCCCGTTGTCCTGCACCGCCTCTTCGGCAGCGATCAGCATGTTCAGCACCGCGTCCCCTTCGGCGGTGGGCGCGTCGATCTGATCAAGCGCAGCAACCCGGTCCGCGGCGTCGTCGTTTTCAAGCGCCGCCAGAACCGCATCGCCAAACGCCTGCGCGCGGGCCTCTTCGGAGGCGCGCACGTATTCGCGGTAGGCGGTGCCGCCGACAAGCAGCAGGACCGCCAGAACCGCGATCCAGCCATAGCGGCGCATCAAACCGAAAAGACGGTCGCGCCGGACCTCTTCGGTCACCTCGTCGATAAAGCTGTCTGTGTCGCTCACCCGAACACTCCCCTGACGCCTCCGTGCCAATGTCCTGGCCACGGATTTTCGCCCCTCTTACCGCGCCTGAGGACAGGTGCCAAGACACACCGTTCCAACGCCGGTGCGCATCGAAAAACGCGGTCGGGGCCGCAAATCTGCCCAAAATCCGCGCAAAACTCTGCCGGCAACCGTCGAATCTTAAAATGAACCGATCAGTTCACCTTGAAAAAAAACACACAATACGTAATCTAAACTGATTAGTTCACCGTATCTCTTTTGTCGGTCACAGATTTAGATTACGGCAGCGACACCTTTGATCGGGGCAACCGATCTGATGACTTGAGTGCAGGCAGAAGGCCAATTTGATGCGCATAGTACCCCTTATCACCGCTGTATTGGTTGCGGCTTTTCTTTTTGGACTGGTGATCGAGCGGGATCGCCTGTTTGCGCTGGTCAATGACCTGAGCCCACGCGACGAGGTCAGCGAAGACATGGCCGAAACGCCCGAGGCTACGCCAGAGGTCGAAGAGGTTGCCGACGATCCCGTGGATGACGGTGTCGTCCGGGTGATGGCCACACGGTCCGTGGCGCGCGAGATTGACACGCAGGTGCGGTTGCGCGGCCAGACCGAAGCGGCGCGGCAGGTGTCGATTTTGTCCGAAGCCAGCGGGCGCGTTATCTCGGACCCATTGCGCAAGGGCGCGTTTGTCGAGGAAGGCCAGTTGATGTGCGAACTGGACCCCGGCACAAGTGCCGCGTCCTTGGCCGAAGCCGAAGCGCGGCTTGCAGAGGCCGTGGCGCGCCGTCCCGAAGTGGACGCCCGCATTCCCGAAGCGCGCGCCCGATTGGTGGAAGCGCAGGCGCGGCTGGAAGAGGCCAACATCAATGCAAACGCCGCCAAACGGTTGAGCCAGGGCGGATTTGCCAGCGACACACGGGTCGCCAATACCGAAGCCGCCGTGCAAAGCGCGCAGGCGGCCATCGTCAGCGCGGAGGCTGGTGTCAAAGCCGCCGAGGCCGGCTTGGACACGCTGCAGGCCAATATCGAAAGCGCGCAGGCCTCTGTTGCGCGGGCACAGACCGAAATCAGCAAGCTGAGGATCAAGGCACCCTTTTCCGGTGTTCTGGAATCCGACACCGCCGAGATCGGCAGCCTGCTTCAGCCCGGCGCGCTATGCGCCACCGTGATCCAACTTGATCCGATCAAGGTGGTTGGCTTTGTGCCGGAATCCGAGATCAACCGCGTGGAAGTGGGCGCGATGGCGGGCGCGCGTCTGAATGATGGCGTAGAGGTTCAGGCGCGGGTGACATTCCTTTCACGATCCGCCGATATGACAACCCGGACCTTCCGCGTTGAGTTGACCGTACCAAACCCCGAGCTTGCGATCCGTGACGGGCAGACCGCAGAGATCCTGATCCAGTCGCAGGGCGTCATGGCGCATGTGCTGGCATCCTCTGTGCTGACGCTGAACGATGAAGGCACGCTTGGTGTGCGCACCATTGATGCCAATTCCCAAGCCCAGTTTGTTCCGGTCACGGTGCTGCGCGATGCCCCCGAGGGGATTTATCTGAGCGGACTGCCCGATCAGGTGGACGTGATCACCGTGGGACAGGAATTTGTCACCGATGGTGTTCCTGTCGCCCCCAGTTTTGAAGAGGTCATCCAATGACCGGTATTGTCGATTGGGCCGCAGAACGCGCCCGCATGGTGCTGGCGTTCATTGCGCTGTCGCTGACAATCGGGACGGCGGCCTATATCGGGCTGCCGAAAGAAGGTGAGCCCGATATCGAGATCCCTGCCCTGTTTGTCTCGACCGTGTTTCCGGGCATTTCGGCGGCCGACAGCGAAACGCTGCTGGTCAAACCGATGGAGACCGAGCTGGCCGATCTTGACGGTCTGAAGACGTTGTCGGGCACCGCTGCCGAAGGCTATGCCGGTGTGGCGCTGGAGTTCGAGTTTGGCTGGGACAAGACCCAGGTGATGGCGGATGTGCGCGACGCGATGAACAAGGCGCAATCGCAGTTCCCGGCAGGCGCTGAACAGTATTCGATCACCGAGATCAACTTTTCCGAATTTCCCATCATCATTATCAACCTGACCGGCCCGGTCCCGGAACGCACGATGGCGCGGGTCGCCAAGGATCTGCAGGACCGGCTGGAATCGCTTGATGCGGTGCTTGAGGCCGGTCTGGCGGGCAACCGGGACGAGATGCTTGAGGTGGTGATCGATCCGCTGCGGCTGGAAAGCTACAACGTGACGGCGGGCGAATTGATCAGCGTTGTGCAGAACAACAACCAGTTGATAGCCGCCGGTGAATTGCGCAGCGATCAGGGCGCATTTGCGGTCAAGGTGCCGTCCAGTTTCGACGACCAGTCCGATGTGTATGATCTGCCGGTCAAGGTGAACGGCGACCGCGTTGTGACGCTGGGCGACCTGGCGACCATCAACCTGACCTTTGAGGACCGTGAAGGCACGGCCCGGTTCAACGGTGAAAAGACGCTGGCGCTGCAGGTGGTCAAACGCAAGGGCTTCAACCTGATCGACACCGCCAACATGGTGAAGGCCGAAATCGCCGCAGCCGAGGCCAACTGGCCCCCGGAACTGCGTGCCGCGGTGGATGTGGGCAGTTCGAACGACCAGTCGCGGATCGTCGACAGCATGGTGAGCCAACTTGAAGGCTCGGTCCTGACCGCGGTGGCGCTGGTGATGATCGTGGTTCTGGCCGCACTTGGCCTGCGCGCGGCACTTCTGGTGGGGTTTGCGATTCCGACATCGTTCCTGCTGTGCTTTGTGTTCCTGTCGATCATGGGGGTGAACATCTCGAATATCGTGATGTTCGGTCTGATCCTGGCCGTGGGCATGTTGGTGGATGGCGCGATTGTGGTGGTGGAATACGCCGACAAGCGCATCAAAGAGGGCTCGGGCCCGATGCACGCCTATGTCGAAGCGGCCAAACGGATGTTCTGGCCGGTGGTCAGTTCCACCGCCACAACCCTTTGTGCCTTCCTGCCGATGCTGTTCTGGCCCGGTGTGCCGGGTGAATTCATGGGCATGTTGCCGGTGACGCTGATCTTTGTTCTGTCGGCTTCGCTTGTTGTGGCGCTGGTTTATCTGCCGGTGATGGGCGGGGTGACCGGGCGGTTCTCGCGGGTGTTGGAGCACGCGTCGGAATCCATGCGCGCAAACGTGCCATGGATCATTCGCGCCGCACTAGTGCCGGTTGTGCTCACCATGCTGTTTCTTGGCGCGATGATGCTGCTGCAGCCCGGCTTTCTGTTCCCGCCGATTGGGGAAGGCATCGTTGCCCATCTGCCGGGGATCGTGCTGTTCCTTGTCGGGGCGGTTCTGGCGTCGATTGTGCTGGACGCGGCCTCTATCAGCTGGCGGCGCAAGCGCGTGGAAGGCCGTCGTCGTCGCACGATCTTTGGCTATTTCATCAAGTTTATCGCGGGCAACCCGGTCATGCCGATTGTGGCCGGTGCAGCGGTGCTGGGCTTTGTGTTCAGCGTGTTCACCTATTTCGGCGAGAACAACAACGGCGTTGAGTTCTTCGTGGAATCCGAGCCCGAACAAGCAGTGGCCTATGTCCGCGCGCGGGGCAACCTGAGCCTGAACGAAAAGGACGCGCTGGTCCGGCGGGTCGAGGACATCGTTCTGGCGCATCCGGGTGTGATCAACGCGTTTTCCTTTGCCGGTGACGGTGGATTGAACACCGATGCCAGCGGGGCCGCGATCCCCGGCGACACGATTGGTCAGGTCCAGTTCGAAACCATTCCCTGGGAAGATCGCGCCGACCGGCCGGATCTGGATGGCGACATCATCATCGCGGAACTGAACGCGTCGGTTGCGACGCTTCCGGGCATCGAAGTTGAAATCAAGGGGCTGGAGCAAGGCCCGGCAAGCGGCAAACCCGTGCATCTACGCCTGAAAGCGGATGACTGGGACACGCTGTACGCCGCGACAGACACCGCGCGGCAGACCTTTGAGGCGACACCGGGATTGACCCTGATCGAGGACACCCGTCCCCTGCCCGGCATTGACTGGCAGATCGACGTCGATGTCGAAAA
The DNA here is from genome assembly GCF_023015985.1 of Marivita sp. S6314. GTDB lineage: Bacteria > Pseudomonadota > Alphaproteobacteria > Rhodobacterales > Rhodobacteraceae > Marivita. The sequence continues at coordinate 363,755 of NZ_JALKAO010000004.1, read as the reverse complement.
AGCGGGCCGGTATGGCGCGGATGTCGCCACCGTTGGCGCGATGGTGCAGCTGATCACACGCGGCATTCTGCTGGATACGATGCGGGTGCCAAGCTCGGACGAAGAGATCGACATCCGCGTGCGCCTGCCGGAAGAGGACCGGTATCTCACCACGCTGGACACCTTGCGCGTGCGCACGGCGGACGGGCTTGTGCCGCTGTCGAACTTCATCACCCGCAAACCGGTGGCCAAGCTGGCCGAGATAAACCGCGTCGATCAGAAACGGTATTTCGATGTGAAGGCGGATGTGCTGACCGGGCTGAGCAAGGTTGTGACCGCTGGCCCCGATGGGGACGTGACGCTGGCCGTGGTGCAGGCCGCACCGGACGGGAAGATCACGGCGGCAAGTGAACAGCGCTTTGAGGTGATCAGCAGCGAGACCGACGCATCTGCAGACGCTGTGCAAACGGCGCTGGATGAGGGCGCGCGCCTGATTCCGGTCAATGCCAATGAACGGATCGCGGAACTGACCAAGTGGCTGGACACCAGCCCCCTGCCCGGCGTGGATTGGGAATGGACCGGCGATCAGGAAGAACAGGCAGAAAGCCAGGCGTTCCTTGGACAGGCCTTCGGGGCGGCGCTGGGGCTGATGTTCATCATCCTGCTGGCCCAGTTCAACAGCTTTTACAACGCGGTGCTGGTGCTTCTGGCGGTCATCCTGTCCACCACGGGTGTGCTCATCGGCATGCTGGTGATGGACCAGACCTTCAGCATCATCATGACCGGGACAGGGATTGTCGCTTTGGCGGGGATCGTGGTGAACAACAACATTGTTCTGATCGACACCTATCAGGAATATTCGCGCTACATGCCGCGGATCGAGGCGATCGTGCGCACGGCCGAAGACCGTATTCGTCCGGTGCTGCTGACCACGATCACCACGATGGCGGGCCTGGCGCCGATGATGTTCGGCCTCAGTCTTGATTTCTTTGGCGGTGGCTATTCCATCAACAGCCCGACCGCGCTGTGGTGGAAGCAACTGGCCACGGCTGTGGTGTTCGGCCTTGGCATCGCGACCGTGCTGACGCTGGTGTTTACGCCGTCGATGCTGGCGCTGCGGGTGTGGTTCTCGACCTATGCAAGCTGGTTGTTCCGCTTGCTGGCGCGTCTGGGTGGCGGTCGCGCAAGCCGTGCGGGCCGGGACTGGGCCCTGCAACGCGCCGCCAAGAAGGTCAAATCACCGACGATCCTGTGGGAAGACGAAGAAACGCCCGGAACCGATTACGAAGACGGGCTGACCGGCGCGCCAAAGCTGGAGGATCTTAAAAAGGTTCTGCAGCGCAGCCGCGCCAACGATTCAGAGCCCCCGGTTCAGGCGGCGGAATAAGCGTCTTGCAAGACGCTTGCGCAGAGCCGGGACCGGCTCTGCCACCGCTTTGTCAAAGCGGTCTACGCGGCCTCTTCATCCTGCATCTGGCGGTGCCAGAGCGCCGCATAGCGCCCGTTCCGCGCCAACAGCGCATCATGGGTGCCCTCTTCGGCGACCTGCCCGTCCTCAAGCACAACGATCCGGTCGGCATCGGCAATGGTCGACAGCCGGTGCGCAATGGTGATCACCGTGCGGCCTTCGCCCGCCCGTTTCAGCGCGCCCTGAATCGACGCCTCGGTTTCGGAATCGAGCGCCGAGGTGGCCTCGTCCAATATCAGGATCGGCGGGTTCTTGAGCAGCGTGCGCGCGATGCCGACGCGCTGTTTTTCACCGCCTGACAGCTTGAGCCCGCGTTCGCCCACCATCGTGTCATAGCCGTCCGGCAGGGACAGGATGAAATCGTGGATCCGGGCGGATTCGGCGGCCGCAATGATGTCCGCCTCACTGGCCCCTGCCCGACCATAGGCGATATTGTAGCGGATGGTGTCGTTGAACAGCACCGTGTCCTGCGGCACGACGCCAATCGCATCATGCAGGCTGTCTTGGGTGACGTCGCGCACATCCTGCCCGTCGATCCGCACCGCACCGCCATTCACATCGTAAAAGCGGAACAACAGCCGTCCGATGGTGGATTTGCCCGATCCCGACGGCCCGACCAGCGCCACGTTCTGACCGGCATCGACATGCAACGTCACCCCTTTGAGGATCGGGCGCGCGGCGTCGTAGCCGAACTGCACATTGTCGAACCGCACTTCGCCCTTCTGGACCCGCAGGTCCGGCGCGCCCGGTTTGTCGGATACGTCCTGCGGCTGTTCCAGCAGGTCGAACATCTCGCCCATATCGACAAGGCTCTGGCGGATCTCGCGGTAGACGGTCCCAAGGAAATTCAGCGGCATGGTGATCTGGATCATGTAGGCGTTGACCATCACGAAATCGCCCACCGTCAGGGTGCCGTTCTGCACGCCGATGGCCGCCATCACCATGACGGCAATCAGCCCCGCCGTGATGATCAGGCTTTGCCCGAAATTGAGCATCGCCAGCGACGTCGCTGTTTTGATCGCCGCACCTTCATAGGCTTCCATCGACTGGTCATACCGGTCCGCTTCGCGCTGTTCTGCGCCGAAATACTTGACCGTTTCAAAGTTCAACAGGCTGTCGATGGCCTTTTGGTTGGCCTCGGTGTCCTGCTGGTTCATCTCGCGCCGCAGTCGCACCCGCCATTCGGTGATTTTGAAGGTGAACCAGACATAGACCACAATGGTCACCAGAACGACGCCCATGTAGCGCGCGTCCAGCAGCACCGTCAGGAAGATCATGATCAGCGTCAGTTCAAGGATCAGCGGCCCGACGCTGAACAACATGAACCGCAACAGGAAATCGACACCCTTGACCCCGCGTTCGATGATCCGGCTTAACCCGCCGGTCTTGCGCGTGATGTGATAGCGCATGGACAGGCGGTGGATATGGGTGAAGGTTTCGATCGCCAGCGACCGCAAGGCGCGTTGGCCGACGCGGGCAAAGACCCCGTCGCGCAATTGCTGGAACCCGACATTCATCAACCGGGCAAAGCCATAGGCCAGTGTCAGGCCAATGCCCCCCAGCATGAGGTCCGACACCTCGCCGCTGAGCGCGTCCACCGCCCGTCCGAACAGCAGCGGTGCCATGACGTTGACGAGTTTGGCAAGCACCAGACAGGTGAGCGCGATGACAACCCGTTGCTTGACCCAGGGTTTGCCCTCTGGCCAAAGATACGGCCCCACCTTGCGGATCGTGCGAAGGCCGGACCGGCGTTCGTTTGCGGCGATTTCTGCGTCGGTGGTGGTGTCTGCTGGCATGTGCTGGCTTTCATCATGGGCTAAGCCCCTCCCTTACCGCGACGGGCGCGGAAGGACCAGCGATCAACGCCCCTTGAACAGCCCCCCAAGGATGCCACGGACGATCCGGCGTCCGGTGGTGCCTTTCAGTTCCTTGACCACCACTTTGGCCATCGCTTCGCCAAAGCTGTCGCCCTTGCGCGCGCGGCGTTGCGGTTGCGATGTCGAGCGGCCGACACGAGACCCGGAATAGCGCCGTCCGGAGCTGTATTCGCGCATGGCGGCGTCCAGTTCGGCCTCTTTGGCTTCGGCCTGTTCGGCTGCGGCGGCGGCGTCCTTGGTGCGCTTGGCCAGGATTTCAAAGGCGGAATTGCGATCAAGCGTCTGGCCATATTTTTCGCCGAACGGGCTTGCCCCCATGACACCACCCCGTTCCGCCGGGGTGATCGGCCCAAGCTGTGACGATGGCGGGCGGATCAACGTGCGCTGCACGACACCGGGAATGCCCTTGCGTTCCAGCATGGAAGTCACGGCTTCACCGACGCCAACTTCGCGGATGGCCTCTTCTGTGTCGAAATCCGGGTTGTCACGATAGGTCTCTGCCGCCATGCGCAGGGCTTTCTTGTCGCGCGCGGTAAACGCCCGCAAGGCGTGCTGTACGCGGTTGCCCAACTGGCCAAGGATGTCTTCGGGAATGTCGTCGGGGTTTTGGGTGATGAAATAAACGCCGACGCCCTTGGACCGGATCAGACGTGCCACCTGTTCCACCTTGTCGACCAGCGCCTTGGGCGCGTCATCGAACAGCAGATGCGCCTCGTCGAAAAAGAACACCAGCTTGGGTTTGTCCGGATCGCCCACTTCCGGCAATTCTTCGAAAAGCTCAGACAAGAGCCAGAGCAGGAAAGTTGCGTAAAGCCGCGGCGCGCCCATGAGTTTGTTGGCAGCCAAAATGTTGATCTGCCCCCGCCCGTCCGGCGCGGTGCGCATCAGGTCGCGCAGGTCCAGTGCCGGTTCGCCGAAGAAGTCCGCGCCACCCTGATTTTCCAGCACCAGCAACCGGCGCTGGATCGCCCCGACCGATTGCACCGAGATGTTGCCGTATCGCAGGGACACGGTTTGCCGGTTTTCCCCCAGCCAGACCAGCATGGATTGCAGGTCCTTGAGATCAAGCAGCGGCAGGCCTTCTTCGTCGGCCACGCGGAAGGCGATGTTCAGGATGCCTTCCTGTGCCTCTGACAATTCCAGCAGACGCGAAATCAACAATGGGCCCATTTCGGCAACGGTTGTGCGGATCGGATGGCCCTGATCGGCGAAGAGATCCCAGAAGGTGACCGGGAAATCGGTATACGTATAGTCGTCAAACCCGATGGTCTGCGCGCGGTCCATGAAGGGCTGGTGCAGTTTGAACTCTGCGCTGCCCGGTTTGGCCAGCCCCGACAGATCACCTTTGACGTCCGCCATGAACACCGGAACCCCCTGGGCCGAAAATCCTTCGGCCAGGATTTGAAGCGTCACGGTTTTGCCCGTGCCCGTGGCCCCGGCGATCAAACCATGCCGGTTTGCGTAATCCAGACGCAGCCATTGCTTTTCGCCGTAAGCCTTGCCGCCACCGCCCACAAAGACACCGTTTTCCATGCGCTTCCCTTCCCGCCTGCGTTCAGAGTTTGAACATACAAACTTAACCTTTTGCTGCCAGTCTGTTTTTTGTCCGGGTTGACTTGATCCTCTTACAACCCTGGCGATCCTCCCTGTTGGACTGGCCGCGCTGAGATGCGCGGCCTCTTTTTATTTGTGAATTGAAGTTTGAAATTTGCCTGTTGACGCTGGGGATTTCATTTCGTAGCGTCTGCTCAATAATAGTCGGCCGGTCCGACAGGGAGAGATAAGGGGAAGATACGCAACGTGTCTTCCCTTTTGATTTCAGGCACTTCGCATACATCTTTAACGGAACACGCAAAGCGACGGTTTGTGTCACGCCGCCTCGCGTCAGACGCGGGTTTCCGCCAAACCTGTGGTCAACTTTTTGCGTTTGGACCTGACACTCCCTTTGTGCCGTGATAACGCATCTTTCAAAGTGACCCGTTCCTTCGGAGAGGATTTTATGATCAAGCCCCTGTTTCTTCTGACCACTGTTGCAAGCCTTACTCTGGCGGGCTGGGCAACAGCGCAAGAGACCACCTCGGACGCCGAACCGACAGAAACCGAGGCCCCAGCCCCGAATGCTGATCTGTCGGTTCTGGACACCGGGGAACCGGTTGGTGACACCGCCGCGCCCGGGCGCGGTGACGAAACCTATGTGAAATCGACCCATGGCGACTGGGCGGTTCAGTGCCTGCGGGTGGCCGAAGGTCCGGAACCCTGCCAGATGTACCAGCTTCTCAAGGATGAGAATGGCGGCAGCGTGGCCGAGGTCAGCATCTTCCGCCTGACCAATGGCGGTCAAGTTGCAGCAGGTGGCACCTATGTGGTCCCGCTTGAAACGCTGTTGACCGAGAAGCTGACCATGCGGGTCGATTCCGGTCAGGCCAAGCGCTATGACTTTTCGTTCTGCACAACCGTCGGCTGTTATGCGCGCGTGGGCTTTACCAATGACGACGTTGCAGCGTTTCGCCGGGGCAATGTGGCCAATGTCACAATCGTGCCTGCGCTGGCCCCCGATCAAAAGGTCAACGTGACCATGTCGCTGACCGGCTTTACCGCCGCGTTTGACGAAATCACAGAGCTTGAAAAACAGCGGCAGTAAATCCGCACACCGGGTTTTTTAAGGGTCAGGCAGACATGCCTGGCCCTTTTTCTTTGCCCAACCCCTCCAGCACCGCCAGCGCGGCGCGTTCGCCGGGGGCACGCCCCCCGCGACCCAAGCGCGCCATGGTCAGCGCCATGGCGTCGGTCTGGGCGTCCGGATTGTCCAGAACGTCACCAACTGCCTTGGCAATCGCGGCGGGCTCGCACGCTTTGCCAATAAACTCCGGCACGGCGCGGGTGTCGGAGACAAGGTTGACCAGCGTCACGGTGTCGACCCGCAACATCCGCCCGATGATCTGGCGGGACAGCCAGTTCATGTCATAGGCCACCACCATTGGCGTGTTGGCCGCAGCCAGTTCCAGCGACACCGTCCCTGACGCCGCTATGGCCACATCGGCCGCAAAGAACGCGGCGGTCTTTTCCTTGCGCCCGGTGTCGCTGGCGGTGTGCAGGAGGATGGGTTTGACGGACCAGTCCTTCACAGCCGCCGCAATGGTATCCGCTACGTTCGGGGCCGCAGGCAACACAAACCCGAGATCGGGACGCGCGGCACTCAGCATTTGCACCACGTCCTGAAAGATCGGCAACAGGCGAGACACTTCGCTGCGCCGCGATCCCGGCAGGACGAGCGCAATCGGATTGTCCCCAAACCCGTGCCGGTGACGGAACCCGACGATATCGTCTGCTGATGCGACCGGGTCCGTGACCACCGGGTGACCAACGAAATCGCAGCGCATGCCTTCGGCCTGCATGTAAGGCGGCTCGAACGGCAGAAGGGCCAGCACCTGATCAATATACGCCGCCATTTTCCTGGCGCGGCCCGGTCGCCACGCCCAGACGGTGGGGGCCACGTAATGCACCGTGCGGATCGTGCTGCGCGCTTTGACCTGCTTGGCCACGCGCAGGCCAAACTCCGGCAGGTCGATGGTGATCAGGACATCCGGCTGCGCCGCAATCACCGCGTCCGCCGTTTCCAGGATGCGGCGTTTCAGATGGCGGTATTGCGACAGGATCTCGGTGATCCCCATGATCGAGATTTCGTCCATGGGAAACAGGCTGGTCAACCCTTCGCGGATCATGCGGTCGCCGCCGATCCCGTGAAACGTCACATCGGGCACATGGGCCTTCAGCCCCGCCATCAGCGCCGCCCCCAGCTTGTCGCCTGATGCCTCTCCTGCGACGACAAACACCTTCATGGGCTGGCCTTGTCGCGCACCCACAGGAACAGGCCCAGATCGTCACAGCGCGCCACGGTTCTGGCGCGGTCCAGCACCATGACGCCGTTGGCTTCAATCACAATGCCCGCCAGTCCAGCGGCCGCAACGGCATCCGGGGTATCGGCCCCGATCACCGGCAGATCCGCGCGCCGGTCCTGACCGGGTTTGGGGGCCTTGAACAGGATGCCGCCTTCGGTGGGCGTGGCACCGCCCGACAGCCAGTCAGAGGCGTCGCCCAGCAGGCCGCCAAACATGTCGCCTGCCGTGCTGATCGGATTGGACAAGAGATCACCCCCACCTGCATTGCGATCCCGTGCCAGTCGCGCCAGCATCGCGTCCGTGCCCGCCGCGTCTTCGCGGGCGATCACGATATCGCCGCGCACCACGCAGGCCTGCCCCGTGTCCCGCACCCCCATGGCCGCGACCGTGCGGTCGCCGACGCGGGCTTCCAGAACCGTCTGCGGCGCGTAGGATTTCAGGGTCAGAACCCCGGCAGCGGGCAGAAGGTCTGCCAACAGCTGATGCGCGGCCGCGATCCTGAACCCGGCTTCTTCGAAGATCGTCATCACAATCCGCAGCGCCCCGTCATCGCCCGAGGTCAGCGCCTGTTGCAGGCGCGGGACCAGTGGCGCGGTCGCCGCATCCAGTCGCGCGGGATCAATCGGGGGGCGGCGGATCGCCCCGCACAGGCACACATCGGTCACGCCGCGTGCGGTGAGATCGGCCAGCAAGCTACCAAGCGTTTCCAGATGGAAGGTCAGATCGGCGCTCAGCCCGTCAGGTTCGAACCCGGCCAGCACGCAGACCAGCGGGCGCGTGTCCTGCGCCCCTGCCACAAGACGCGGAAGACGGCCTTGCCCGCAGATCAGAGCCAGTGACATCAGTCAGCCCGGTGTGAGGAACGACCGGTCGGTGTCGCCCAGAATGAAGTCGACTATCTGGTGAACGTATTCGCTGTCGGTTTCCTCGCCCAACCGCCGCGCGCGATCCTGAAACGCGCCTTCGCCCTGTGCCAGCATCTGGAAGGCCGCGCGCAGCGCCGTAATGTCAGCGCGGCTAACGCCCTTGCGCTTGAGGCCGACAAGGTTGAGCCCGTCCAGACGCCCACGCTCTGCCTGCACCAGACCAAAGGGGATCACGTCATTGGTGACCATGGTGACGGCGCCGATGATCGCGCCGCGCCCGATGCGGACGAACTGGTGAACACCGGACAGCCCGCCCACGATCACGTCATCTTCGAGGATGCAATGCCCGGCCAGCGCCGCGTTGTTCACAAGGATCACGCGGTTTCCGATCTGAACGTCATGGGCCACGTGGCAGCCGGCCATGAACAGGTTGTCATCGCCGATAGAGGTGACCCCCCCGCCCCCTTCGGTGCCGGTGTTCATGGTCACATGTTCGCGGATCCGGTTGCGCGCGCCGATCACAAGGCTGGTGTCTTCGCCGCCGAACTTCAGGTCCTGTGGAATCTCGCCAATCACGGCGAAGGGAAAGATCGTCGTGTCTTCGCCGATGCTTGTCCGGCCTGCCACAACCACGTGGCTTTTGAGCGTCACCCCCTTGGCCAGCGACACGTCGGGGCCGACATGGCAGAACGGACCGATTGTGCAGCCGTCGCCAATCTGCGCGCCGTCTTCGATGATGGCGCTTGCATGGATGGTTGCTGTCACGTGGGCAAATCCATCATCGCGGAAAACTCGGCTTCGGCGGCCATTTCGCCGTCAACCGTCGCCACGCCGCCGAACTTCCAGACCTTGCCGCCGGGCTTGCCGCGCAACGTGGTCAGGCGCATCTGCAACTGGTCGCCCGGGATGACCTTGCGGCGGAATTTGCATTTGTCGATGGCCATGAAATAGACCTTCATTTCCTTGTCGGCCATGTCAAGCGTCGTGCCCACCATGACCGCCGCGGTCTGTGCCATCGCTTCGATGATCGTGACACCGGGCATGATCGGCATGCCGGGGAAATGGCCCTGAAAATGCGGCTCGTTCATGGTGACGTTCTTGATGCCAAGGGCGGATTGCGTGCCGTCAATCTCTTCGACGCGATCCACCAGAAGGAAAGGATAGCGGTGCGGCAGGATACGCTGGATCAACTGGATATCGGCGCGGAGAAGCGTGTCGCTCATCGGGGTGTCCCTTTGAATTCGGTCTGTTGTGAGTAGCAATCTCGATGCGATGGGGCAAGGCGTCAGGGGCGTAAAGGCACGATGTTGGTGCCTTCGCCGAACTCTTCGTTGACCCGCTGGATCGCCTGTTCGGTGATATCCACCGCGTCGGCGCTCAGAAGCACCGCGCGGCGGTCAAGCACGGCCACGGCACCGCTGTCCACCATGATCTGGAGCAGAACCGGCTGCACCGCGCTTAACAGCGCGCGGCGCGCCTCTTCGGTACGCTGGCCAAGGGCGCGGGCCTTTTCGTCCTGTTCGCGGCGCAGTTTCTGAACCTTTTCGTCAAACGCATCCGCCCGCGCGCGAAATTCTGCCGGGGCCAGCGTGTCGCGCAGTTCGGTGAGTTCGCGTTCTTCCGAGGTCAGTTCTGCTTCGATCCGCCGGTTTTCGGAGGCGATCTGCGCGCTTTCAGCTTCGATCTCGCGGGCGATACGCTGGCCGAAGGCGCTTTGATTGAACAGCGCGTCGGGCGAAATGGTCAGGATGACGCTTTGCACCACACCAAGGTTCGACAACCCGCCATCCTGCTGTGCAGATGCCGGGGCCCCGACGCACAAGAGCGCCCCGAGGAGCGCTCCTGTCAGAGTGAACCAGATCCGACGCATTTAGAACTGCGTCGAAATCGTCAGATCAAAGCTTTGCGCTTCGTCAAAGTCTTCCTTGCTGAGCGCTTCGCTGAAGTTGAAGCGCAGCGGGCCAAGTGGCGTGGTCCAGAAGATCGACACACCCACGACATGCCGGGCTGTGAAGTCATCGTAAAGCACGTTGGCGTTGGTTTCCTCCAGCCCCCAGAGGCTGCCGACGTCATAGAAGACACCCCCCGAAATGCCGTATTCTTCCGGCAAGGGCAGCGGGAACTCCGCTTCGAACCGGGCCACGGCGAAATAGTTGCCACCCAGCGGGTCGTTGACGTCCCCCGGCCCCACTTCACGTGGGCCAATGCCACCGCCTTCAAAGCCGCGCATCAGGTTGGAGCCCAGCGTGAAACGGTCTGTCACACGCGACGATCCTTCGGAATAGCTAAGGGCACCGGCTTGCAGCGTGGCGCGCAGCGTGACCTCGTCGTTCCAGACACGGGTTTGCGCGACCGCGCGCAGGGTCGATTCCACGTAGGTGTTGTCGCCACCAAGACCGGCGAAGTCCTGACCGAATTCAAGCAGGACACCGGCGTTGGGGTTCAGGCCCGTGCGGCGGGTGTCATAGCTGTAGCGGTAGCCAACATAGCTGTCCCAGACCTCGCCACGTGCCGCTTCGGCCGTGATGATGGACCCGACCTCGGATTCAAGGTTGGTGATGTCGGAATAGCGCGCCCCGTAGCGCAGGCTCAGACGCCCGTTTTCGGAAACCGGGAAGGTAAAGCCGGTCGAGAAGTTGCCGATTGCCGTGTCATACTCGGCCGAGGCGTTGTCGGTTTCGAGGTAGTTCAGGTTGAAGTTATACGCCACGTCCCGGCCAAGGAAGGCCGGTTCCCGGAAGCTGAAGCTGTAGTTCGAGGAATCCACACCCGTGGTCACCCCAAGCGACAATTGCTGGCCGCGACCAAGGAAGTTGCGTTCGCTGAACGTGATGGCCGCACCAAAGCCGCTGCTGGTGGAATACGACCCACCAAAGCTGAGCGAGCCTGTGGGGCGTTCTTCGACATCCACGTCGATGACCACCTGTTGCGGCGTCGATCCTTCGCGGGCTTCGACATTCGAGTCGCTGAAGAACCCAAGCGCGCGCACGCGTTCGGCGCTTTCGCGGATTTCGCGCGGGTTGAAGGGATCCCCTTCGACGACGCGGAACTGACGGCGCACAACCCGGTCCAGCGTGGTGGTGTTGCCTTCAATGTCGATGCGTTCGACGAACACGCGTTCGCCGCGCGTCAGAAGGAATTCAACATCCAGCGTCAAATCGCGGTCGTTGCGGGTCACGCGCGGTTCAACACGCACGAAGTTCAGGCCCTCGCGGATCGCCAGCCGTTCCAAACGCGCGATTTCCGTTTCCACATCGGTCGGCGAATACACACGCCCCGAACGCAGGCGGATCGCCCGCTGAAACACGTCCGTGTCCACTTCGGCCAGATCGGAGGACGCGGTCACTTCGCCAAAGCGGAACTGCTGCCCCTCTTCGACATTGAACGTCACGAAGAACCCGTCGCGTTCTTCGCTCAGGTTCGATGTCACACCCGTGGTGCGGAAATCGACATAGCCGCGCGATTGGTAGAAGTCGCGCAGGACCTGACGGTCAAATTCGATCCGGTCTTCGATAAAGGTGTCGCTTTGGATCAGCGCGCGGAACAGGCCGGCCTGTTTGGTTTCCAGAACGCGGCGCAGACGCCGGTCGCTGAACACCTGGTTGCCGGCAAAGCCGATGCGTTCGATTTCGGTCACGCCACCTTCGAACACTTCAAACACCAGATCGACGCGGTTGTCGGACCGGCGGATGACCTTGGGCTGCACGCGGGCGGCGATGCGGCCCTGCTGCGAATAGGCTTCGGTGATGCGGGCCGCGTCAGCCTCGGCCGTAGAGGGGCTGAACACGCGGCGCGATTGGGTTTGGATGATGGTCGACAGCGTTTCGTCATCGACGCGCCGGTTGCCTTCAAAGGTGATGCGGTTGACCGTTGGGAATTCCACAACCCGGACCACCAGCGTGTTGCCTTGCGGAATGATCTCAACGCTTTCGAACAGGCCAGAGGCCAGAACGCGCTGATAGCCGTCATTCAGTTCAGCCGCCGAGACGGTTTCGCCCCGGGCCACACCGATGAAACTGGCAATGGTTCCCGCCTCGATCCGCTGGTTTCCTTCGACGGAAATCGCGTTGAACCGGAAATCCTGTGCCAGCGCCATATCCGGGGTGGCAACGAACCCGACTGTGGCAGCAACAGAAGCAGCAATGAAGAATGGACGTAGTTTGGGTTTCCGCGCTGCTCGTCGCGTCACCTGCCCGCCTGTTTTATGTGTCATTGTGGCAACCTACTCAGACATCCTTTTGGGATGTGAGTACCGAGATTGCCCTAGCTTGTCAAAAGCGCAGAAGCGCCTTTGCTTAATAGCCGACGGGGTGTGTCATTGCCTCGATCATGAACGAGCCGATGAATGCGCCCAGAAACAGCGATGCAACAATGGCAAAGACATAAAGCAAACGATCCCAATTGATCGAAAGAAGCAGGCTGAAGCTGCGGTAGCCGTCTTGAATTGTTTGCATGACACACCTCGGATGTCTGGGTCAGTGTCCCGTTTTCCATCCGAAATGTGTCGCTATTCAGACCTCAATTAAGGCGATTCTTTGTGACTTGTGCAAAATCCCGCACCAATCACGGGCAGAACAGGTCGTTTGTTAACGCAAAGACCATCAATGACAGCAACATCGTCAAACCGATGCCCATCAACACCCGCAGCGCCTGGTCGCTGGGCGGCTTGCCTGTGACGGCCTCGTAGGCGTGAAACACCAGGTGCCCGCCGTCCAGAACCGGAATCGGGAACAGGTTCAGCAACCCGACCGCCGTGCTGAGCACGGCTATGAACCAGATGAAACTGGCCGTGCCCTGCGACGCCATGGACCCCGAGGTTTCGGCAATGCCGATGGGACCGGACAGGTTGCAGGTGCTGATCGCGCCAGTGATCATGTGGTAAAGACCGGACAGCGATCCCTGGATGATGCGCCCGGTCTGTTCGACGCCGGACACAAACGCGCTGACCGGACCCGCAAATTCGGTGGCGGGTTCAAAGAACATGCCGCCGATGATGCCCATCCGATAGACCGTCTGAAACGACCCGTCGGGCTGGGGTTCATCGGTACGGCGCGGTGTCAGTTGCAGTGCGCGCACATCGCCGTCGCGCCACACTTCCAGATCGAGCGTTGCGCCCCCTGACCCTTCCACCGCGACGCGCAGCTGATCAAAGGAAAAAATCTCTTGTGCGTTGATCGACGTGACGATGTCGCCGGGCCGGAAACCCGCGTCATCCGCCGCCGAGCGCGGGATGATCTGCGTGGCCACAGGCGGGTAGACATACGGACCATCCACGACCTGCCGGTCGCCGTTGCGGATCACCGTATATTGCAGGCGTTCGGTTTCCGGCAGTTCGCTCAGGAACGCCTCGAACTGTTCACTGTCGTCGAAGGGCGGCAGCGGAAGCCCTGAGATTTCAACAAGTTCGTCGCCGATCTGAAGCTCGCTCTGGGACGGGACCGCCCGCAATTCGCCGACTTTGACAGGGTCCGTGACTTCGCCACGGAACATGAAGATCCCCATAAAAATCAGGATCGACAGCGCAAAGTTGAACGCCGGACCCGCCGCGACGGTTGCCGCGCGCGCCCAAAGCGGCGCACCGTTCATCGTGCGGCGGCGTTCGGCATCGGACAGGGCGGACATCGCTTCGTCATCCTTGCCACCCGACGCGTTGCTGTCGCCCTTGAATTTGACATAGCCGCCCAAGGGCAGCAGCGCGAATTGCCATTTCGTGCCCCGTTTGTCGGTGCGCGAAAACAGAACCGGTCCAAACCCCAGTGAAAACACATCCGCATCAATCCCGGACCAGCGGCCCACGATGTAATGCCCGTATTCATGGATCGCGACGATGACAGACAAGGCGATCACAAAGGCCAGAATGGTCCAGATCACACCACCAAACTGCGGCAGCAACGCTGCAATATCCACGGCTCAACCTCTTTATTTGTTCATGATTTCATCTGCCCTTACCCGAGCGAGATGGTCTGCATGCATCACGTTATCAAGAGTGATGGGGGCATCAATGTGGCCCGGTTGGGCCGAAACTCTGGAAAGTACCTCTTCCACGACCTCGGCAATTTGCTGAAACCCGATGCGGCGATCCAGAAATCCGTCCAGCGCCCGTTCCTTGGCCGCGTTGAACACCGCCCCCGACAATCCACCCGCCGCCATGACATCGCGCGCAAGGCGCAGCGCGGGCCAGCGGACCTCATCAGCCGGGCGGAAGGTCAGCTGCCCCAACGCCACCAGATCAAGCCGTTCAACCGGCAGGGTCTTGCGGTCCGGATAGTGCAGCGCGAACCCGATCGCGTGGCGCATGTCGGGTGGGCCAACATGCGCCATCAGCGCGCCATCCCGGAACCCGACCAGTGCGTGGATCATCGATTCCGGGTGCACAACGGCTTCGATCTTGGCAGGATCGATCTGGAAAAACTCTTTGGTTTCTATCAGTTCCAGCGCCTTGTTGAACATCGATGCGCTGTCGATGGTGATCCGTTGCCCCATGTCCCAGTTTGGATGCGTCGCTGCCTGCTCTGGCGTGGCCTTGGCAAGGTCTTCCAGCGGCCAGTCGCGGAACGCGCCACCGGATGCGGTGATCACAACACGCTCCACGGCGTCCAGGTCTTCGCCAATCAGCGCCTGAAACACAGCCGAATGTTCGCTGTCCACAGGCAGAATCGTTCCGCCGTGCGTCTTGGCCGTCCGAAGCATCAACGCCCCGGCGCAGACCATGCTTTCCTTGTTCGCCAGCGCCAGCGCCGCCCCGTTTTCAAGCGCGCGCAGGCCGGGGGCCAATCCCGCAGACCCGACAATGGAGGACATCACCCAATCCGCCGGACGCGCGGCGGCCTCGATCAGCGCGTCTGGCCCTGCCGCAGCGTCCACCCCGGACCCGGACAGCGCCTCGCGCAATTCGGCCAGACGGTTGGGATCCGCGGTGACCGCCAGTTCTGCGTTGAAATGTCGGGCGTCTTTGGCGAGTTGGTCAATGTTCTGACCGCCGGTCAGCGCGACCACCTGATACGCGTCACGGTCGCGGTCGATCAAATCAAGCGTGTTCTGGCCAATCGACCCGGTCGCGCCGAAAATCGTGATCCGCCTCATTGCGACCCCGGCGGGAAACCGATGAGTTGACCCGCAATCACGATAAAGATCGCGGCTCCCAGCATGCCGTCAAACCGGTCCAGCAGACCGCCATGACCGGGGATCAAGTTCGAGCTGTCCTTGACGCCGGACCGCCGCTTGATGGCGCTTTCGGCGATATCTCCGATCTGGCTGGCCATGCTCACCGCGATACTGACGCCGATCAGTCCAAATCCGGCTTGCGTTGACTTGGCAAACAACAGCGCGACTCCTGTCGCACCGACCCAGCCTGCCACGGTGCCGGACCATGTTTTCTTGGGGCTGACACGCGGCCAGAGCTTTGGCCCGCCGATCATCCGACCTGCAAAATATCCCGCGATGTCGGTCACCACCACAATCAGCAAAAGCCAAACCATCCATGTCAGGCCGAAATCATCCCGCAGCGCCATCAGGCCGTAGCCGGCCAGCATGATCAGCGCCGTGAACACCGCATAGGTCACGCCCCCCTGCTCCATCCGGCCAAGGCCCAGCATGGAGGGGATCAACAGTAGTGGCAGAGCGAAGGACGGAGGCAATTCGATGGCCAGCATCGCGGCGGCACCAGACGCAACCGCCAGTACCAAGGCCGACTTGCTGCGCGCCGTGTCGAGCATCTTGACCAGTTCCCAGACCATCAGGCCGACGCACAGAGAAATCAACGCGTGGAACCACAGACCGCCAAGCCAGACACCAAGGGCGCCGATACCCACCATCGCCACGGCAGAGAACAATCGTGGCGCGAGATCGTCCCACTTGCCTGTGCTCATGCGCGCACTGCACCGTAGCGGCGATCCCGGGTGCCGAACCCGCCCACCGTCTTGCGGAACTCCTCGGCCGAAAAATCCGGCCAGAGCGTGTCGACAAATTCATATTCGGCATAGGCCGACTGCCATAGCAGGAAATTGGAAATCCGGGCTTCGCCACTGGTGCGAATGACCAGGTCAGGGTCCGGAAGAACACAAGTATCCAAATACTTTGGCAGCGTTTCTTCATCCACTGCTTCAGGATCAAGTTTGCCCAAGGCTACATCCCGGGCCAACCGTTTGGTCGCACGGGCAACCTCGTCCCGACCGCCGTAATTGATCGCAATCGTCAGGTTCACGGACCGACAATTGGCGGTCAGCGCCTCAAGTTCGTCCATCATCGACACCAGCTTGGCGTCCAGCCGCACGCGGTCGCCAATGAACCGTACACAGACGTCATTCGCCTTCAGCGCCTTGGCTTCGCGCGTGATGTAGCGGCGAAACAGGCTCATCAGACCCGCGACTTCAGATTGTGTCCGCTTCCAGTTCTCGGTCGAGAAGGCAAACACCGTCAGATAGTCGACCCCAAGGTCCGGACAGGCCTCGACAATCTCGCGGACCCGCCGTGCGCCGGCCTGATGGCCAAACAAGCGAGGGCGACCGCGTTGGGTCGCCCATCGGCCATTGCCGTCCATGATAATCGCCACATGACGCGGGCCATCACCGCTTTGTTTGGGCTGAGGCTGTGCCATCGTACCGGGGTCCTTCCTGCGGGTCGTCAGACCTGCATGATCTCTTCCTGCTTTGTCTCCAAAGCGGCGTCGATTTTCTTGATATACGTATCGGTGAGTTCCTGAACTTCGCCTTCCCAGAACTTCTGATCATCCTCGGACAACCCGTCGGCCTTGGCCTTCTTGATCTGGTCCATCCCGTCGCGGCGGATGTTGCGCACGGACACGCGGGCGTGTTCCGCATAGCTGCCCGCAACCTTGCCCAGCTCGCGGCGGCGTTCTTCGTTCAGTTCGGGAATCGGCAACATGATGATCGTGCCGTTCAGTTGAGGATTGATCCCCAAACCACTCTCACGAATGGCTTTTTCGACCTTGCCGACCAAGCCCTTGTCCCACACGTTCACCGTCACCATGCGCGGTTCGGGCACGTTCACGGTGCCGACCTGGTTGATCGGGGTCATGCTGCCATAGGCATCCACCATCACCGGTTCTAGCATCGACGCACTGGCGCGGCCGGTGCGCAGGGACGCGAACTCGGTCCGCAGGTTGGCCATCGCGCCATCCATACGACGCGTGAGGTCATCTGTATCAAGAAGAAAGTCGTCTGCCATGTGGCCCTCAAGATCGATTTTTGTGCTTTTATTGGGTTCTAAGCGAGGCGGGTGCGAAAGTATAGCGTCTTGCGCACGCAATCGCCAAAGGACGCGCCTGCTGTGTCGCTTTGATCAAAGCAATTTGACTTAACCGGTCGCGGAGGTATCCGGATGCACGATGGTGTAGGTGCCCTCGCCCGCCAGAATGCCACAGAATCCGCCCGGCTCATCCAGCGAAAAGACGATGATCGGTAGGTTATTGTCGCGCGCAAGCGCAATCGCAGAGGCATCCATCACGCCCAAGTGCTTTTGCAGCACCTCGTCATAGGTCACCTTGTCATAGCGCACCGCGTCATCATGTTTGGCCGGGTCCTTGTCATAGACGCCGTCAACCTTGGTGCCTTTGAAAATCGCCTCGCAGGCCATTTCGTTGGCGCGCAGGGTCGCCGCGGTGTCTGTGGTGAAATACGGGTTGCCGGTTCCGGCGGCAAAGATGCAGACCCGCTGTTTCTCAAGGTGGCGCACGGCGCGGCGGCGGATATAGGGTTCGGCCACCTCATCCATGCGAATGGCGCTGATGACGCGGGTGAAGACGCCCAACTGTTCCAAGGCAGATTGCACCGCAAGCGCGTTCATCACCGTGGCCAGCATCCCCATGTAGTCGGCGGTGGTGCGTTCCATCCCCTGCGCCGAGCCTTGCAAGCCGCGAAAGATGTTGCCGCCGCCGATGACCATGCAGATCTCGACCCCCAGATCATGCACGGATTTCACTTCGCGGGCGATCCGTTCGACCGTGGGCGGGTGCAGGCCGAACCCCTGATCCCCCATAAGTGCCTCGCCGGATATCTTGAGCATCACACGTTTATATGTGGGATTTGGGGTATCGCCGTCCGTCATGTTGCGCTCCGTTTCGTCGCGGGTCTAAAGTCGAGCGCAAAATGTCGGAAAACCCGGCTATGAGCAAGGCGAAGTCACACCGCGTTGTCGTCAACATGACAGGGCCGCCGCAAAACAGGGGCAGAGACGCGTGAGCGTGGAGTTTTCAAACCTCATTTCCAGCCTTGATCCGGTTCGTCCGGTGCTGATTGCAGGCCCGACGGCAAGCGGGAAATCCGAGCTGGCCCTGCGCATCGCCGAGGCGCAGGGCGGTGTCGTAATCAATGCGGATGCGATCCAGGTCTATGAAAACTGGCGCATTCTGACCGCCCGTCCCAGCGAAGAGGACGAAACCCGCGCGCCGCACCTGCTCTATGGGCATGTCGCGGGGCACATCCCCTATTCTGTCGGCGACTGGTTGCGCGATCTGGAACCGCATCTGACCGGCCCGGCACGTCCGATCATCGTAGGCGGCACCGGGCTGTATTTCTCGGCCCTGACCGCAGGGCTGGCGCAGATCCCAGAAACGCCCGCCGCGACACGCGACACGGCCATGGCGCGGATTGCGCAGGATGGGTATCAGAGCCTGATCCAAGAGCTTGATCCGGAAACCCGCGCGCGGATTGATCTGAACAACCCGATGCGGGTGCAGCGCGCCTGGGAGGTGTTGCAGACCACCGGCAAAGGATTGGCGGACTGGCAGGACGACACCCCGCCCCCGCGCCTGCCGCTGTCAGACACCCAGGCGTTTGTGTTTGATGCCCCGAAGGACTGGCTGACGCCGCGCATCGAACGCCGCTTTGCGCAGATGATCGCATTGGGCGCGTTAGACGAGGCGCGCGCGAACCATCCAACCTGGTCCCCTGATCTACCCTCGGCCAAGGCGATAGGTGCCGCCGAACTGATGGCGGTTCTGGACGGGGAAAAGACGCTTGATCAAGGCTGCGAACGGGCGACGATCCTGACCCGCCAATTCGCGAAACGTCAACGCACGTGGTTCCGGTCACGTATGCAAAACTGGACACGAATTGACGCAACGGAAACCTAACCCGTCACACACTCAATCCGGCGCACATGGTTCGTAATGTCGCTATTTGGCAATCCATATGTCGCAATCAGACCTCAAAAGGTCTAAAGTGACGATTGACGGCAGCGCGCACATGGGGCGCAATGCCGGGTATAAACAAAACGTGCGGTGGTCCCCCGGAAAATCGCGTCGTTGACAAGAACAAAACGTGTCACAGGGAGAAACAGATGACGCACCACTCACCGATTAATCGGCTGCATCCGTCAGCCGAAATGTACGCACGCGAATTCAAGGAAGGTCACATGGACCGCCGCGAATTTCTGGCGCGCACAACTGCGCTTGGGCTGACGGCCTCTGCGGCCTATGCACTTGGCGGCCTGACGCGGCCTGTCCAGGCGGCGGCACATGCGCAGCAGGGCGGCACGATCCGCTACCAGATGGAAGTTCGCGCGCTCAAAGACCCGCGCACCTATGACTGGACCCAGATCGCGACCTTTACCGCCGGTTGGCTGGAATATCTTGTTGAGTACAACAATGACGGGTCGTTTGAACCGATGTTGCTGGAAAGCTGGGAAGCGAACGACGACGCGACCGAATACACGCTCAAGGTGCGTCAGGGCGTAAAGTGGAACAACGGCGACGATTTCACCGCCGAAGACGTGGCCCGCAACATCGAAGGCTGGTGCGATACAACGCTCGAAGGCAACTCGATGGCCGCACGCATGGCGTCGCTGGTTGACGAAGCAACCGGCAAAGCCGCCGAAGGTGCGATCACCGTTGTCGACAGTCACACGGTTCTGCTCAAGGCGAATGTGCCGGACATCACGCTGGTGCCGGGCATGGCGGACTATCCGGCCGCGATTGTCCATTCGAGCTTTGACGCCAACAACATGATGGCCAACCCCCTCGGCACCGGTTTCATGCTTCCCGAAAGCCACGAAGTCGGCGTCAAGGGCGTGCTTGTGCGCAACGAAGACTTTGACTGGTGGGGCTACGCCGCTGGCAAGGGCGGCTATATCGACCGGATCGAGTTTATCGACTACGGCACCGATCCGGCTGCGTTCCTGGCTGCGTTCGAATCCGAAGAGATCGACATGAACTGGGAATCCGTTGGTGAATTCATCGACGTGTTCGACGCGATTGGCCTGACCCGGTCAGAAATCCCGTCCGGCTTTACCATCGTCATCCGTCCGAACCAGCTGGCCGAAGACGACAACGGCAACAAGATCTACGGCGACAAACGTGTGCGTCAGGCGCTTGCCATGGCGGTCGACAACGAGGTCTGTCTGGAACTGGGGATGGCGGGCTACGGCATTCCGGCCGACAACTGCCATGTTGGCCCGATGCACCCCGAGCACAACGCCGAAGTGACCCGCCTGCCCTTTGATCCGGCCAAGGCCAAGGCCATGATGGACGAAGCGGGCATGGGTGATTTCGAACATGAAGTTCAGTCAATTGACGATGACTGGCGTCGCAACACCACCGCCGCCGTGGTCGCGCAGTTGAATGACGCGGGCATCAAGGCCAAGCACACTGTCCTGCCGGGCTCGACCTTCTGGAACGACTGGACCAAATACGCGTTCTCGTCGACCAACTGGAACCATCGCCCATTGGGCACGCAGGTTCTGGGTCTGGCCTACAAGTCCGGCGTGGCGTGGAACGAAGCAGGCTTTGCCAACGAAGAGTTCGACGCGTTGCTGGCCGAAGCCAATTCGCTGGCCGATGTCGAGGCACGCCGCGAGGTCATGGGCAAGCTGCAGGCGATCATGATCGACGAAGGCGTGACCATCCAGCCCTACTGGCGCACGGCCATGCGTCACCACCGCGACAACCTTGTGGGGGTCGAAAAGCACATCGCCGACCTGCCGCAATTGTACAAGTTCGGCTTCAAGGCCTGACCTTGATCCCCAAGCCGCGCCCCACGGGGCGCGGTTTTTTGTCCGGACCAGACAAAACAACAACCAAAAAATACCTGTCGTGACCGAAGCGGCGTCCACCAACAGGGTGAACCATGGGACTTTTCATACTCCGGCGTCTTGGCATCATGATCCTTACCGGTCTGTGCCTGACGTTTCTCGTCTTTACGTTAACCAACCTCTATCCGAACCTGGAAAAGCTCGCCAAGACACAGGGCAACTTCCGGATGAGCGACGAAGAGGTGTCGAGTTTCCTTGAAAAAGGCGGCTACCTGCAACCGATGGCCGTGAAATACGGCGAATGGCTGGGCGTGTTGCCGTCCTACCGGCACGAAAACCCCGATGGCAGCATTCAGGGACGCTGTATTCTTCCCGGACAGTCTGCCGAAGACGCGCCGAACTTTTGCGGTGTTCTGCAAGGCCACTGGGGTTTTTCAACCGTCTTCAAGGACGAGGTGGGCAGTATCATCGGCACACGGCTAGGCCTGACCGCCAAATTGATGTTCTGGGTGATGGTCCTGATGGTGCCCTCGGCGCTGATCCTCGGGGTGCTCTCGGGGATGAACGAAGGGTCCAAGACCGACCGAACCCTGTCCACGGTGGCGATCACGACCACGGCCACACCCGAATACGTGTCCGGTGTGATCCTGATCGCGGTGTTTGCGTCCTCGACGATGGGGCTCAAATGGTTCAAGGGTACGGCGACGTCGGCGATGGAAAGCGCCAATTTTGAAAACTTCTTCCTGCCGGTGCTGACCATTTCGCTGTACGGCATGGGCTATATCGCCCGCATGACGCGCGCGTCTATGGCCGAAGTCATGACCGCGCAGTACATCCGCACCGCCCGGCTGAAAGGTGTGAGTTTTCCCAACATCGTCATCAAACACGCGCTGCGCAACGCGCTGATCGCCCCCTTCACCGTGATCATGCTGCAGTTCCCATGGCTGCTGAACGGCGTGGTGATTGTCGAGACGCTGTTCAACTACAAGGGCTTTGGCTGGACCCTGGTTCAGGCTGCCAGCAACAACGATATCGAACTGCTGTTGGGCGTCTCGGTTGTGTCGGTCTTTGTCGTGCTGGTCACCCAGCTCATCTCCGACATCGGCTACGTCTATCTTAACCCACGCATCAGCGTGACCTGAGCGGAAGGAGTAGTCTTATGGAACCGCTCAGCTGGTTTGAAATCATCACACGCGTCCTGTTGCAGTTCATGCCCGTCTGGGTGTCGCTGGTCGCGCTTTTTACCCTGTCGATCGTCTACAAGCGGCGGCTGGGGCTGTATGGCAAGCTGTTTGACTCGACCATTGGCATGATCGGCTTTGCCCTGGTCATGTTCTGGGTCTTCACCGGCATCTACGGCGCGATGGACCTGATCATCACGCATGACCCCCTGGCACAGGTGTCGGGCATGAAGAACAAATTGCCCGGCACGCCGTTGGGCAACCCGGATGACGGGCAATACGCGTATTACCTGTTTGGAGGCGACAACCTGGCCCGCGATGTGTTCAGCCGCATGGTGGCCGGGGCGTGGATCGTGGTGCAGATTGCACCACTGGCCACGGTCTTCGCCTTTATGGTGGGCATCACGCTGGGCCTGCCGGCCGGCTATTACGGGGGCCGTCTGGATACGGTCCTGAGCTTTCTGGCGAACCTGATCCTCGCCTTCCCTGTGATCTTGCTGTTCTACCTGTTGGTCACTCCCGAAATCGTGGAAACCGGCATCCCAAGCTACATGGCCACGGTGCTGTTCATCTTCCCGCTGATCTTTGTCGGCGTGCTGTTGAATTCGCGCTACAAGACACAGCCCAAACTGCGCACGCCGATGCTGATCATCGTGTTGGGCATCATGGGATGGCTGTACCTGTCACTGATCTCGGAGACCGGCACAAAGGTGGCGCTGATCCCGAACTTCCTCGATCTGTTCAACGTCTCAAGCGGCATTCTGGTGGTGTTTGTGTCGGTGGTTTTTGTGAACTCGCCCACGGTGTTCCGCATCGTGCGGGGGCTCGCCATGGACATCAAGACGCGCGACTACGTGGCCGCCGCCCAAACGCGCGGCGAGGGCCCGTGGTACATCATGCTGTGGGAAATCCTGCCCAACGCGCGGGGTCCGCTGATCGTCGATTTCTGCCTGCGGATTGGCTACACAACCATCCTTCTGGGGACGTTGGGCTTTTTCGGCTTGGGGCTGTCGCCCGAAAGCCCGGACTGGGGCACCACGATCAATGACGGGCGGCGCTTGCTGCAGATCTATCTGCATCCGGCGATTGTGCCTGCGCTGTCGCTGCTCAGCATGGTGTTGGGTCTGAATTTGCTGGCCGATGGTCTGCGCGAGGAATCGTTGCGCGATTGATCTTTGGACGGAGGTGGGGGGCCAGCCCCCCACACCCCCCGAGGTATTTTTGAACCAAAGAAGCAGGGGACCTGCCCTGCCATCCCAACCGGGAGAGATGACATGAAAGACAGCTATGACGGTCCGATCCTTGAGATTGACCAGCTTTCGATTTCCTTTTTCACACGCCTGCGCGAAATCCCCGCCGTGATGGATTTTTCGGTCAAGGTCATGCCGGGCGAAGCGGTGGGGCTTGTGGGCGAATCCGGATGTGGCAAATCCACGGTCGCGCTGGGGGTGATGCAGGATCTTGGCAAGAACGGCCAGATTGTCGGCGGGTCGATCAAGTTCAAGGGCCGCGATCTGAATGCGATGAGCCAGGAAGAGCTGCGCCAGATCCGCGGGTCCGAGATCGCGATGATCTACCAGGAGCCGATGGCCTCCCTGAACCCGGCGATGAAGATTGGCAAGCAGTTGATGGAAGTGCCGATGATCCACAACGGGGTGTCGGAAAAAGAGGCTTACGACCGCGCGCTGCAGGTGGTCACGGATGTGAAACTGCCCGACCCCAAACGCATGCTGAACAGCTATCCGCACCAGCTGTCAGGGGGCCAGCAGCAGCGCATCGTGATTGCGATGGCGCTGATGGCGGAACCGGCGCTGCTTATTCTGGACGAGCCCACCACCGCGCTGGATGTGACGGTCGAAGCCGCCGTGGTCGATCTGGTAAAGGAGCTGGGCAAGAAATACGGCACCTCGATGCTGTTCATCAGCCACAACCTTGGTCTGGTGCTGGAAACCTGTGACCGGCTTTGTGTGATGTATTCCGGTGAGGCGGTGGAAAGCGGGTCGATCGAAGACGTGTTCGACGAAATGCAGCACCCCTATACGCAGGCGTTGTTCCGGTCGATCCCGCTGCCGGGGGCCGACAAGAACGCCCAGCCGTTGCGCGCCATTCCCGGCAACTTCCCCCTGCCCCATGAACGGCCACCGGGCTGCAATTTTGGTCCGCGCTGCGATTATTTCGAAAAGAACCGCTGCGATGCCACCGACATCAGCATGAAGGTTGTGCCGGGCAATGACCGCCACACAACGCGCTGCCTGCGGTTTCAGGAAATCGACTGGGCCGCTCCGCTGGAGCTTGCCGACACCACCGAAAAGCCCGAACCGGGCCGGGTGGTTCTCAAGATGGACAATCTCAAGAAATATTACGAGGTGGCGGCAAACGCGCTGTTTGGCAGTTCCGGCGAAAAGAAGGTCGTAAAGGCCAACGAAACGCTGAGCTTTGAAGCCCGCGAATCCGAAACGCTGGCGATTGTGGGCGAGTCCGGGTGCGGGAAATCCACCTTTGCCAAGGTCCTGATGGGGTTGGAAACCGCCACCGAAGGCCAGATCCTGCTCGACAACCGCAATATCGAAGCCACCCCCATCGAAGAGCGCGACACCGGCACGATTGCCGATGTGCAGATGGTGTTCCAGAACCCGTTTGACACGTTGAACCCGTCCATGACCGTGGGCCGCCAAATCATCCGGGCGCTTGAGGTGTTCGGCATCGGTGACAGTGACGCGGCGCGCAAACAGCGCATGTTGGAGTTGCTGGATCTGGTCAAACTGCCCCGCGCCTTTGCCGACCGCATGCCGCGCCAATTGTCCGGCGGTCAGAAACAGCGCGTCGGCATCGCGCGGGCCTTCGCGGGCAATGCGCGCATCGTGGTGGCGGATGAACCGGTGTCTGCTTTGGACGTGTCGGTGCAGGCGGCGGTGACCGATCTGTTGATGGAGATCCAGCGCGAACAGAAAACCACGCTGCTGTTCATCAGCCATGACCTGAGCATCGTGCGCTATCTGTCTGATCGCGTTATGGTTATGTATCTTGGACACGTGGTCGAACTGGGCACGACGGACCAGGTGTTCTCGCCGCCCTACCATCCGTATACCGAAGCCCTGCTGTCGGCGGTGCCCATCGCCGATACCAAGGTGCACAAGAAACATATCGTGCTGGAAGGCGACATTCCGTCAGCCATGAACCCGCCCTCCGGGTGCCCGTTCCAGACGCGCTGTCGCTGGAAATCCGAAGTGCCCGGCGGGCTGTGCGAAAAGGAAGTGCCGCCGGTGCGGGTTCTGGCCGAAGGCCATCAGGTGAAATGTCACCTTACAGACGAAAAACTGGCCGAGATGGAGCCGGTGATCCAGATCGCGGCGGAATAATCGGTCCGCGAGACCGGCCGCGTGCGAGGCTGACGGTCAAAGAGACGGAACCAGAACGCGGGCTTGGCGGTTGATCTTCTGAACCACTCAGGAGATTTCGGATGTCGACCCGTAGCTATGGCTGGACCATTCCCTTCATGCGCGCGGGCTATGCCGGACGCGGCCTGACCTATGCGGCCATTGCGGCAACCTCGCTTTGGGCGATCTGGTCTGGCGGTCAGGCCCAAGGCACGCAAAGCGCGCTGGAGCGACTGACATCCGCGCCTGCTGGGGTTTTCGTACTGGCGCTTATCGCTGCTGGTCTGGTCGCCTATTGCATCTGGCGCGTGTTGGATTCGGTGTTCGATCTCGAAGACTATGGGACTGATGGCAAAGGCCTGATCGCGCGTGCCGGGATGGTCATCACAGGGTTCATCCACGCTGGTCTGGGCGTCGCCGCCTTTGCGATCCTCATGGGCACCGGCAGTCGCGGTGGTGGCATGACGACACTTGTGCAAACCGTGTTCGAACTGCCGATGGGCCGCTATTTGGTCGGCCTTGGGTCACTCGCGACCCTTGGTGCGGGTGTGTACTATCTTAAGAAGGCATTGAATGAAGAATACCGGGACGATCTGCGCGCCAACCATTTTACCGTCAACTGGAACTTCGCGCTCAAGGCGGGTGTTGCGGCGCAAGGCCTGATCGTCACCATCATCGGTGCCTTTTTCTTTATGGCTGCGCTGACACATGCCCCATCCGAGGCGGGAGGACTGGATCAGGTGTTCAGCTTTCTGACCTCTCAACCGTTTGGACAAGCCATCGTTGTCGCGATTTGTATTGGCCTGGCCGGGTTCGCGCTGTTCTGTTTTGTGAACGCGGCATACCGAATTGTGCCCAACGCGACGATGGAAGACGTGGAAACACTGGGGCAGAAACTGAAACAGAAAGCTGAGGCGTGACGTCAGAAAAGTCCGCTATGACGCCGCCGTTACCGCCCCCAGATCTTCTTCACGTAGTTGCGTGTTTCGCGGAACGGGGGAATGCCCTTGTGCTTTTGCACGGCACCCGGCCCCGCGTTATAGGCCGCCAAGGCCAAGGGCCAGTTTCCGAAGGTCTTGAACTGCTGCTTGAGATAGCGCGCGCCGCCTTCAAGGTTTTGTGCCGGATCATTCGGATCCACCCGCAAATCCCGCGCTGTACCCGGCATCAGCTGGGCCAGACCGATGGCCCCCTTGTTGGACCGCGCATTGGGATTGAAGTTTGATTCCTGCTGAACAAGACGCAAAAACAGGTCTTCCGGGATTCCGTGACGCCGCGCCGCATCGCGGGCCATCCCGGCATAGACGCCTTTGTAGCGGCCGCGATATTGCGGCACCGGGCCGTCTACGCCTGCATTCCCCCATTTGGTGGGTGTGACCACTTTGGGCGGCTGCAACCGCACCGAGCTTTTGTATTGTTGCGCCGCGCGACTGTCCAAAACACTGGTTTTGCTGGAAAACAATGCAGCGCGGTTCTTGGTGGACAGGATTTCCGCGCTCACTGACCCTGCACCGACAAACGCGACCAAACCCACGGCCGCGATGAATCCCTGTTTTGCTGCTCGCATGGCTGCGTTCGCCTCATCTTGAGATTTTGCGTGGTTATAGTCGGAAATTGCGGTTCATACCAGCCTTGGTTGCTCACGATTTATTAACCACAAGCTGCTGAGGTCCGAGACAGCTTTCCCGGCATTAGCAGATGGCATCTGGAGGCCGTGATCGGTAATGTCGGGCAAACGGCGCGGTGCGTCACAGATTCGAACAAATATATGGGGGAGCCATGGCCGGTTCAGTCAACAAGGTCATCATCGTCGGCAATTTGGGGCGCGATCCCGAAGTGCGCACATTTCAGAACGGCGGCAAGGTCTGCAACCTGCGGATTGCGACATCCGAAAACTGGAAAGACCGCAACACCGGTGAACGGCGCGAAAAGACCGAATGGCACAGCGTGGCCATCTTTTCCGAACCGCTCGCGCGGATCGCAGAACAATACCTGCGCAAAGGGTCAAAGGTGTATATCGAAGGCCAGCTTGAAACCCGCAAATGGCAGGACCAGTCCGGGCAGGATCGCTATTCGACCGAAGTGGTGCTGCGCCCCTATCGCGGGGAACTGACACTGCTCGACAGCCGTGGTGACAGCGGCGGCGGCAGTGGCGGTGGCTATAGCGGCGGCGGGGATTATGGCGGCGATTACGGCGCGTCCAGCGATTATGGCGGCTCAAGCGGCGGCGGCAGTGGCCCGGCGCGCGCCCCGGCCCGTGATATCGACGACGAAATTCCGTTCTAAACTCCGGTTCTGGGCATCTCTGGGCTTGCCGGGGATGCCCAATACCCGGTCACGCTGCGCCGCCGGCTAACCCGCGCGCAGCGTCTCCAGCACCGCGTCTTTCGGCACATCTGCTGTGACAAACGCCGATCCGATGCCGCGTGCGAGGATGAAATGGATCTGGTCCGCGACAACTTTCTTGTCCTGCCCCATCAACCCAAACAGCGCGTCCGCATCCGGCAGGTCGCCCGGAATATCCGACAGCGACACCCGCATCCCCATCTGCGCCAGCAATTGCCGCACGCGGCTGGGGTCTTCTTGTGCGCAGAGACCCAGACGCGACGACAGGTCGAACGCCAGCCCGCATCCAATGGCCACGCCCTCTCCGTGCAACAACCGGTCTGAATAGCCGGTCGCGGCCTCAAGCGCGTGACAGAACGTGTGACCAAGGTTCAACAGCGCGCGGTCGCCCTGCTCGGTCTCGTCCCGCACCACGATATCGGCTTTCATTTCCACCGACCGGCGCACCGCATAGGCCAGCGCCTCCGGGTCACGGGCGGCCACCTGCGCGGCGTTCTGTTCCTGCCATTCGAAAAACGCGGCATCGCCCAACAGGCCGTATTTCACCACTTCGCCATAGCCAGCCAGAAAATCGCGGTCGGTCAGCGTGTCCAGCACCGAGATATCGGCCAACACCAACGCCGGCTGGTGAAACGCCCCGATCAGGTTCTTGCCCTGCGGCGCATTGATCCCGGTCTTACCGCCCACCGAACTGTCGACCTGCGCCAACAGCGAGGTTGGGATCTGCACAAAGCGGACCCCCCGGCGCAGCACTGCGGCGGCAAATCCAACCAGATCCCCGATCACGCCGCCACCCAGGGCGATCACGACATCGCGGCGTTCGATCTTTTGCGCCAACAGCCATTCGACCGTGCGCTCAAACTCCGGCCAGCCTTTGGTCGCCTCCCCGGCGGGCAGCGCGAGGCTCACCGAGGTGATGCCTTCGGCCTCAAGCGCGGTTTCCAACGCGGTCAGATGCTGTGCAGCGACATTGGTGTCCGTGACAATCGCAACGCGTGGACGCGGCAAAAGCGGCGCGATCTCCGCGCCCGCGCGCGCCATCAGGTCGGCCCCGATGCGCACGTCATAGGCGCGGTCTCCCAAGGGCACGTGTACCGTTTCGATCATGCCAGGTCCTCCAACACATCCGGGCGGGTGCGCAAAGCGTCGATCACGCGCCGGGCCATGTCATCAATCGACAAGCCCGGCTCTGACGTGACACTCAGATCGGCCAAGGCGTAAACCGGAACACGTTCTTCATAAATCCGCGTCAAAGCCCCAAGCGGATCAGGCACACGCAACAAAGGCCGCGTGTCCTTGTGCTTGACCCGGTTCCAAAGCAGGTCCAGATCGGCATTCAGCCAGACCGCCACACCTTTTCCAGAAATCAGCGCGCGGTTTTCTTCCGACATGAACGCCCCGCCGCCCGTCGACAGGATGCCCCGCTCTTCGTCCAGCAGCCGCCCGATCACCTGCGTTTCCTTGGTTCGGAAAAACGGCTCCCCGTCGCGTTCGAAAATCTCGGGGATGGTCATATTGGCCGCCTTCTGGATTTCCGCGTCCGAATCCAGGAAAGGCACATCAAGCATGGCCGCCAAGGCTTTGCCCACAGCGGTTTTTCCGGCCCCCATCATGCCGACCAGCACCACTGTTTTCTTCAGTTTGCCCTGCATTCCCGCTGCTGGTGCCCTTGTAACTCGGCCAACTGCCGCCAATTTTCTGATAATGCTGGTTGAATGACGTGATCTTGGGCAAAAGGCCAGTTATAAGTTGCAAAAAATAACCGAGGCAGGGCGAGGGTGTCCATGGGGCGCATACTAAAATGGCTGATCTATCTATTGATCATTGGCGGATTGGCGCTGGTGGCGTACGCATATCTTGGACCTTATTTTGGCGCTGATTTTTCACCGCCGCAGATCGAGATTCGAAAACCTGTGACACTGGATGCAAATTAACGCAGTACCTCTGATTTTCGGCCTTTGGGCCCTGCCCCTTGCGGCACAGGAAACCCCGCTTTCCGCAATCGACTGGCTGGCGGTGCAACGCACCGTCGAACCGGTGGTCACGGTGCAGCCCGAGACCCCGGAAAAACCCGTGGCGCAAAGCGCAACGGTTCCCAAGATCGACGTCCAGCCACTGGACACACCGTCCATCGGGGGCGTCGGGTTGCTGCCAAGCGCGGTAACCGGGTTGCCGGTGGCGCTGTGGCAAGGCAGCGCCGAGGCAGATCTGATCGCCGCACTGGAGCGCTTGCACCGGCGCAAGCCCTCTGTTCCGGCGCTGGATTCCCTGTTCCACACGTTGCTGCTGGCCGAAGCCACGCCGCCTGCGGGCAGCCGCGGCGAAGACCTGCTGCGCGCGCGCTTGCGCAGCCTTTACACACACGGGCTTGTGGCCCCTGCCGAAGCGCTGGCGGAACGGATTGGCACCCTGACACCCGCGCTGTTTCAACAGGCCTTTGACCTGGCGCTTCTGACCGGCTCTGACGAAGCGCTGTGCCAGGTGCTCAACGATCAACCCACGCTGAGCAATGATCTTCCAACCCGGATCTGGTGCGCGACGCGCAGCGGTGATTTTCCCCGCGCCATGACGATCTACCAGACGGCCACGGCGCTGGGTCAGCTCTCTGATCTGGATGCAGAGCTTTTGCTGCGCTTTCTTGATCCCGAATACGCCGAAGACATTCAGCCCCTGCGCCCCCCGGTGCGCCCGACCCCGCTGCAATTCCGGCTCTTCGAAGCGATTGGCGAAGCGCTGCCAACAACACCCCTGCCCCTGCCTTTTGCCGTGGTCGAACTGTCGGGCGATTCCGGCTGGCGCGCGCAACTGCAGGCCGCCGAACGGCTGGCCCGTGCCGGGGCGATTGATGGCAACCAGCTTCTGGGCGTGTACACCGAACAATTGCGCGCTGCCTCCGGCGGCATCTGGGACCGCGTGGACGCGTTGCAACGGTTCGAAACCGCCCTGAACACCCGCGACCCCGGCGCAGTGTCGTCCTCGTTGGAACGGGTCTGGCCGCAGATGCGCACCGCAGGCCTGCTTGTGCCCTTCTCCAACCTGTTCGCCGCGCGCTTGCAGGGGTTGCCGCTCAGCGACCGGGCCGAGAGGATATCGGGATTTGCCGGCCTTCTGTCCAAGGATTACGAACGCTTTGCCCCGGCCTTGCTGGGCAGCGACGTGCCCGAACTGGTCTTTCTGGCCAAAATCGCCCAAGGCGACGCCACAGGTGCACCGCGATCCACCGTGCCGCACGCGCAGGCGCTTGCGCAGGCCTGGTCAACAGCCCCGACAGCCCCCGATGACCTTGCGCAAATGGCGCAGGAAAACCGACTTGGCGAAGCCCTCCTGACCACCCTGTTGCGCTTTGAAACCGGGGCCGAGGGGCGACCGGCGGACCTGACGCAGGCGCTGCAAACCTTGCGCGCCTTTGGTCTGGAAGACACAGCCCGGCGCGCGGCCCTGCAATTGGCCATCCTTGATATGGAAGGGGCCCGGCGATGAGCGATCTGCACTGGATTGGCGCGTTTCTGGATGCGCAAGCCGCCGAACGCGGCGCGGCCACCAACACGCAGCTGGCCTATGCGCGTGACCTGAAAGACTTCCGCGACTGGCTGGAGCACGCCGGATCCTCGCTGACGGACGCGCAGAAATCCGATGTCGAGGCTTATCTGGTCAGTTGCGACGCACAGGGGCTGGCCAAATCGACCCGCGCGCGCCGCCTGTCGGCGATCAAGCAGCTCTATCGCTTCTGTTTCGAAGAAGGCTTTCGCGCCGACAACCCCGCCGTTCAGATCAGCGGCCCCGGCCGCGACAAACGCCTGCCCAAGACCTTGTCGACCGAAGAAGTCGACCGCCTGCTGGACGCCGCCACCACCCATGGGCGCACCGATGCGGACAAGCTGCGCAACACCTGCCTGATGCAACTGCTCTATGCCACCGGCATGCGGGTCAGCGAACTGGTCTCGCTGCCGCTGACATCGGCCAAGGGCGATCCGCGCATGCTGCTCATCCGGGGCAAGGGCGGCAAGGAACGGATGGTGCCGCTCTCGCCCCCCGCCCGCGCCGCCTTGCGCGACTGGCTGGCCACCCGCGAAGCCGGGGAAGACGCGGCCCGGCAGGAAGGCAAACCGGCCTCGCCCTTCCTGTTCCCGTCGCGCGGCAAATCCGGATACCTGACGCGACACGCGTTCTATATCCTGATCAAGGAACTTGCGGTCAAAGGCGGCGTATCCCCGGACAAGGTCACACCACACACGCTGCGGCACGCCTTTGCGACGCATCTTCTGGCCAATGGCGCCGATCTGCGCGCCATCCAGACCTTTCTGGGCCATGCCGACGTATCCACGACCGAGATTTACACCCATGTTCTGGAAGAACGGCTCAAGGAATTGGTGCTGGATCACCACCCGCTGGCACGCGACTGACCTGCGGCCCTTGAACGTGGGCCACAGCGCCCCCATAACCCTATAAACCTTTCAAGACGTTGGACCCAATGGAACCCGCAACGACCGCGGCAGATGCCGCTCTCTGGATCACCGCTTCTGCCATTGTCGGATTGCTGGTGCTGTCCGCCTTTTTCAGTGGCTCGGAAACCGCCCTGACCGCCGCATCGCGCGGCAAGCTGCGGACGATGTCCGACAAGGGATCAAAAGGCGCGGAACGGGCGCTCAACATCACCGAAGACAATGAGCGTCTGATCGGGTCGGTCCTGCTGGGCAACAACCTGGTCAACATCCTAGCGACGTCGCTGGCAACGGCCCTGTTCACCCGGATGTTCGGCGAATCCGGTGTGGCGCTTGCAACGCTGGTGATGACGGTTCTGGTGCTGGTCTTTGCCGAAGTGCTGCCCAAGACCTATGCCATCACCAACGCCGAAACCGCCGCAAGCCGCGTGTCGCCAGTCATTGCCCTTGTGATCCGCGTGTTCTCGCCGGTTGTTGCCGCGGTGCGCGTCCTGGTGCGCGGCGTGCTAAGCGTGTTCGGTGTGAAAACCGACCCCGACAGCCACATCCTTGCCGTGCGCGAAGAGATTGCGGGCGCCTTGCAGCTGGGCCATTCTGAAGGGGTCGTCCAGAAGGAAGACCGCGACCGCATCCTGGGCGCGCTGGACCTCAGCGACCGCACCGTGGAAGAGATCATGTTGCACCGCTCGGGAATCGAGATGATCGATGCCGACAAGGACCCGCAGGACATCCTGCGACAGTGTCTGGAATCGAACCACACCCGCCTGCCGGTGTTCCGTGGCGATCCCGAAAACATCATCGGCGTGGTGCATGCCAAGGACCTCTTCCGCGCGATGTACCGGTTCCTGCAGGAAACCGACCGCCCGGTGGACGCACTGGCCGAGTTCAAATTCTCGGACGTGTCGATGCAGCCGTATTTCATTCCCGAAAGCACATCGCTGGACGACCAGATGCGCCAGTTCCTGCGGAGACACACGCATTTTGCGCTGGTGGTGGATGAATACGGCGCTTTGCAGGGCCTGATCACGCTGGAAGACATCCTTGAGGAAATCGTCGGCGAAATCACCGATGAATTTGACCCCGAGGATGAAAACAACATCAAGCGCGCTGAGGATGGCAATTTCTGGATCGAAGGCGCGATGACCATCCGCGATCTCAACCGGGCGCTGGATTGGTCGCTGCCCGATGACGAGGCCAATACGGTGGCCGGTCTGGTGATTCACGAGGCGCAGATGATCCCCACCACCGGACAGTGTTTCAGCTTTCACGGCTTCCGCTTTGAAGTGGCCGCACGCGAGAACAACCGGATCACCGCGCTGAAAATCCGCCCGCTCTCGGCTGAATGAGGCGGATCAAAATGCGGTGACGCATTTTGGAGTTTCCATCACTGGAAACTCTTGGGGTTCCACCCCAAACCCCGAGGTATTTGGAAAACAGAGAAATCAGGCGCGCAACCGTGCGCCATCCGGATCAAACGGCGGCGTTTCAAGGATCATCGCCCGATGTGGCCGACCAAGGATCATCACCTCCACTTCGTCACCGGGGCTTGCGGCTTTGACATAGCCAAGCGCCAGCGACAGGCCCACATGGTAGCCATACCCGCCGGATGTCACGCGCCCGATGCCGGTGCCCTCCTTGAAGATCGGCTCACCCCCCGTCGCATCGGCGCAGGAGGCCTCGGTGTCCTCCGCGTTGATGGCCAGCACCACCATGCGCTCGCGCGGCGCGGCCTCCATCGCAGCCATTGCCGCGTCGCGGTTCAGATACGCCTTGTCCCGCGTGCACAACCGGTCCAGCCCACATTCCTGCGGCCAGTATTCCGGGCTGTATTCCCGGCCCCAGGACCCGTAGCCCTTTTCCAGCCGCAAGCTCATCAGCGCCCGGCTGCCAACGGGAACAGCCCCAACCTCTTTCCCGGCCTCCAACAAAGCAGAATACAGCGCCGCCTGATCCTCGGCCCGGCAATGCAATTCCCACCCAAGGTCGCCCGTGAACGACACCCGCAACGCCATCACGGCGATCCCAGCCAGGTCGATCATCTGCGACCGCATAAACGGCCAGTCAGGCGTCGCCAAAGACACGTTGGTCAACCGCTGCAACAGCGCCCGGCTCTCTGGCCCGGCCACGTTGAAGCCGCACCATGTGTCTGTCAGGCTTTCGAAACGCGTGCCCGCAGGCAGTCGCACCTGATCGTAGAAGCGCTTCTGATAGCGCTCCGCCATGCCCGAGCTGATGATCCAGAAGTCGTCCTCGGCCACCCGCGTGACCGTCGCATCCCCCGCGATCCCGCCGCGTTTGCCGATGAGCGGCGTCAGGCACGACCGCCCCACCGCGCGCGGCATGCGGTTGGCGAAGACCGCGTTCAGCCAGTCCTCGGCCCCCGGCCCCGTGACGCGGTATTTTGCAAAATTCGAGATGTCGATGATCCCGGCCCTGTCGCGCAATGTCCGCGCCTCATGGCCCACCACATCCCACCACGGTTGGCGCGTGAACCCGGCGCTGTCGGGCACGTCTTTCGAAAAATAAAGCGGATGTTCCCAGCCGTAGTTGAGCCCAAACACCGCCCCCATGTCGCGCTGCATCTCGTAAACAGGCCGCGTGCGCGCAGGCCGCCCGGCGCTGCGTTCTTCGTTCGGGAAGTGGATTTTGAACCGATGCGCGTACTGATCCCCCACCCGCGCCTTGGTGAACTTGGCATCCGCCCAATCGCCAAACCGCGCCATGTCCCAGGCAAACATGTCGTACTGCATCTCGCCTTCGACGATCCACTGCGCCACCATCTGGCCCA
Organism: Marivita sp. S6314; assembly: GCF_023015985.1. GTDB lineage: Bacteria > Pseudomonadota > Alphaproteobacteria > Rhodobacterales > Rhodobacteraceae > Marivita. The sequence goes on along the minus strand of NZ_JALKAO010000004.1, from coordinate 328,545 downwards.
TGCCGCCGGATTGCGAAAACCCCGGAATGATCCCATTGCAGCAAAAATACCCCTGCTTTTCCGGTACCGGCCCCAGCAACACATTGCTGTCCGGCGACCAGATCATTGGCCCGTTGATCACCCGTTTGATCCCGGCCTCCCCCACGGCAGGCACCCGGTCAATCGCGCGCATCATGTTGTCTTCGATCCGCTCCAGATCATCGGCAAACAGCTCATGCCCAAAGCCCTGCGGCGTGCCATCCTCGGCCCAGAACCGCACGTCTTTCTCATAGGCACCCACCAGCAAGCCCTTGCCCTCTTGCCGAAGATAATACTCCCCATCCCGGTCCGCGACCGACGGCAACCGCCGATCCATCGCGGCGATCTCGACAATCGTTTCGGTGACGAAATACTGATGCTCTGTCGGCAAGAGCGGCAACGTGATCCCTGCTAAAGCCGCGACTTCCCGCCCCCACAATCCGGCGGCGTTCACCACCCAAGGCGTGTGAATATCCCCGTTCGGCGTGCGCACAATCCATGACCCATCCGCCTGCTGCTCGGTCGCCGTCACGGGCGTAAAGCGATGGATGTCCGCCCCCCGCTGCCGCGCCCCCGCCGCATAGGCCGCGGTCACCCCGGACGGGTCGACATTGCCGCCATCGGGTTCGAACATGATGCAGCGGATGCCATCGAAATTCACCAGCGGATGTAAGCGCTCCGCCTCATCCCGCGACACTTCATGAAAGTTCATCCCGTAAAGCCGGGCCTTCGCCTCTTGCAGCCGCAACTGGTGCTCGCGCTCTTCCGTCTGCGCCAGATACAGCGACCCCGGCTGAAACACCCCACAGGACTGCCCCGTCTCGGCCTCCAACTCTTTGTAGAGGTTCATCGTATAATGCTGAATGCGGCTGATATTGGTGCTGTCATGCAGCCCGTGAATGTTCGCCGCCGCGTGCCATGTCGACCCACTGGTCAACTCGTCCCGTTCCAGCAGGACCACGTCCGTCCACCCCAGCTTGGCAAGGTGATAGAGGATCGAGCAGCCAATAACGCCGCCTCCGATGACGACGGCTTGGGCGTGGGTTTTCATGGCGGGAGTCTCCTGCTGACATGTGCTTACCCTTTGTCGACGATCACACGACCGGTTGCCATCTGCCGACACATGATGTCGTTTTCGGGCAGGAAGCCGGATCGCGTTGCCCGACATGGTCATGCGAGGCAAGACAGGGGCAGTGACAATGAATACTCAAACACGCGTGGTGGTCATCGGCGGCGGGGTCGTCGGTGTGTCGGTGCTCTACCACCTGACCAAGCTGGGCTGGTCCGACGTCATGCTGGTCGAACGCTCTGAACTGACATCCGGCAGCACATGGCACGCGGCGGGCGGGTTTCATACGCTCAATGGCGACACCAACATGGCCGCGCTTCAGGGCTACACGATCCGGCTCTACAAGGAACTCGAAGAGATCACCGGCATGTCCTGCGGGTTGCACCATGTGGGCGGTATCACCCTTGCCGACAATCAGGACCGGTTCGACATGCTGCTCGCCGAACGGGCCAAGCATCGGTACATGGGGCTTGAGACCGAAATCGTCACCCCCGACGAGATCGCCAAGATCGCGCCCATCACCAACACCGATGGCATCCTTGGCGCGCTCTATGATCCGCTCGACGGGCATCTTGATCCGTCGAGTACCACCCACGCCTATGCCAAGGCTGCACGTATGGGCGGGGCGACGATTGAAACCCATGTCATGGTGCGGGAAACCAACCAACGCGCGGATGGCACATGGGACGTCGTTACCGACAAAGGCACCATCCACGCCGAACATGTGGTCAACGCAGGTGGCCTCTGGGCCCGCGAAGTGGGGGCTATGGCCGGGGTCTACCTGCCCCTTCACCCGATGGAGCATCAGTATATCGTCACTGACGAGATCGCAGAGATTTACGAACGCGCCGAAGAACACCCCCATGTCATGGACCCGGCGGGCGAAAGCTATCTGCGTCAGGAAGGGCGCGGGCTGTGCATCGGGTTTTACGAACAGCCCTGTCGCCCGTGGGCGGTCGATGGCACGCCCTGGACATTCGGGCACGAACTGCTGCCCGACGATTTCGACAAGATCGAAGACAGCATCGCCTTTGCCTATAAACGCTTCCCGGTGCTTGAACGCGCGGGCGTGAAATCTGTCATCCACGGCCCCTTCACCTTTGCCCCCGACGGCAACCCGCTCGTCGGCCCCGTCCCCGGCCTGCGCAACTATTGGTCGGCCTGTGGTGTCATGGCGGGCTTTTCCCAAGGCGGCGGTGTCGGCCTCATGCTGGCACAATGGATGATCGAGGGCGAATGCGAACGCGATGTCAGCGCGATGGACGTGGCGCGCTATGGCCAGTGGATTACCCCCGGCTACACCCTGCCCAAGGTGATCGAGAACTACCAGAAACGCTTTTCGGTCAGCTACCCGAACGAAGAACTTCCCGCCGCGCGGCCCAACCGCACCACCCCGATGTACGATATCTTCGATCAGATGGGCGCGGTCTGGGGCCAGCAATTCGGGCTTGAGGTCGTCAACTACTTCGCCGACGCAGGCGAGCCGCGCTACGAGACCCCAAGTTTCCGCCGGTCCAACGCGTGGGACGCCACCGCGCAAGAGGTCAAGGCCGTGCGCGAAGCGGTCGGGATCAACGAAGTCCACAACTTCGGCAAATACGAGGTCACAGGCCCCAATGCCCGCGACTGGCTGGACACGGTCATGGCAGGCCGCATCCCCAGACCGGGTCGCTTGTCCCTGACGCCGATGCTGTCACACAAGGGCAGGCTGATCGGTGACTTCACCATCTCCTGCCTGTCCGACACCCATTTCCAGCTGACCGCCAGCTACGGCGCGCAGGCCTATCACATGCGCTGGTTCCAGCAGAACCAACGCGACGGCGTATCTGTGCGCAATGTCTCGGACACCCTGACCGGGTTCCAGATCGCGGGCCCGAACGCCCGCAAGGTGCTGGAGGCCGTCACGCGTGACGCCACCGACCTGCGCTTTATGGATGTGCGCCCCATGACCATCGGCATGACCCCCTGCCTTGTGCAGCGGGTCAGCTATACCGGTGGCCTCGGGTACGAGATCTACTGTGACCCGGTCGCGCAGCACCAGCTGTGGCACACGCTTTGGGACGCCGGTCAGGCGCATGGGATGCGCCCCTTTGGCATGCGCGCGATGATGTCCCTGCGGCTGGATAAGTTCTTCGGCTCCTGGCTGTCGGAATTCTCACCCGACTACACGGCCGCGGAAACCGGCATGGACCGCTTCATCAGCTTCAAGAAAAACGCAGATTTCATCGGACGCGCCGCCGCCGAAGCCGAACGGACAACACCTCCTGCCCGCGCGCTTGTCGCCTTCGACGTGCAGGCCGACGACGCTGACGCGCATGGGTATGAACCGGTCTGGATCGACGGCACCGTACAGGGCTTCTGCACCTCTGGCGGCTATTCGCACCATACGGGCAAGTCCATCGCCCTTGCGCTGATCCCACGCGAACACGCCATCGACGGCCTTGCCGCCAAGATCGAAATTCTGGGCCAGATGCGGGACGCCACGCTGATCACCACCCCGCTTTACGATGCGGACGGGGCGCAGATGCGCGGTTAACATGCGGAAATGACCAAACTCGCCATCGTGATTCCCGCCGCCGGCGCCAGCCAGCGCATGGGGGACCGGGACAAACTGCTCGAACCCGTGGACGGTGCGCCGTTGCTCCGGGGGGTGGCAACGCGTGCCCGACAGGTCAGCGATCTGGTCTTCGTCACCCTGCGACACCCAACAGACCCCCGCGCCGATGCGCTGGCAAATGTGCCGGTCCACGTGATCGACGTTCCCGACGCCCAAACCGGCATGTCGGCCTCGCTGCGGCAGGTGTCACCACAGGTGCCGGGCGACATGGGTGTGATGGTCTTGCCCGCAGACATGCCCGATCTGACCACCGATGATCTGCACCAACTGGTCGCCGCCTTTGCAGCCTCTGGCGAAACCTTCCTCGTCCAGGCCACCAGCGCGACTGGAGCGCCCGGTCACCCCGTGATCTTTCCGTCAGACCTCGTGCCCGCCTTCCAGACCCTGACAGGCGACGAAGGCGCGCGATCTGTTGTCAAAGCCCATCGGTCCCGTCTCATGCAGGTGTCCCTGCCCGGCGACCATGCGGTCACGGATCTCGATACACCCGAGGACTGGGCCGCGTGGCGGGCCCGAAACCCAAAGCGATAGCCTGTGGATAAAGGTGCGGACAAAAAAATGGGACAGCTCTCCCCGACTGTCCCATTCCTTGCGATTGCTGCCTCGATCGGGCGCAACCGGCGTGTTCTTTGCACTGATCTTCATCAGTGACGCGGAACCTACTCAAGTTTTGCTTCAAAGCAAGGCGATAATCACAGAAATCGGCATCGAATCGCGCACCCTGCGCAAAAAAGGTGACGCTACGGAACGCGCCATTCCCCGCACCATCCGTCATCCGCCTTAAAAACAGCGCAACGATGCGGGTCCGCAAGGTGCATCAGCTCGATCTGGCGAATCGTGCAGGTCAGAACCGCAAAACATGATTCGCTGGCCAGCTTCTCATAGGCATGGGCATGCGGGATCGCCGTTCCCGGTTTTGGCGACGCGCCATAGGCCATCCGGGACCCACCGGGCACACGGCTCCATTTCTGCGCAACCGCCGCCCCCTGCGTGATCTCGACCGATGTGGATAACCTAAGCTGCAACTGCACCTTTTCGTCCCAGATGTGGAGCTGTGCAAACGGGCGCGCCTGCAGGGACGCGATCTTGTCAGACCCGCTGTCGGTATGCACTTCGACCACCCCGCCTGTCCGATTAGCCCCCCGCAGCACAACGGTGCGGGCCTCGGGAAAGCCGTCCGGCGACACCGTGGCCAACACGGGATGACGCGCCGCCGCGCGACGGTCGGCCACGCCCCGCGTCAGCCTCTGCCAGCCAAGCTCCAGAAACGCCGCCAGATCGTTCGGATCACTCATATCCCGTCATCTCCAGATAACCGCGCCCGCCATGACTGCCTTCGATCAGAACCGGCCCTTCCCAGTACGGGATCGACACCGCCATCCACGCGTTCGGGTTCAGCGCTGTCACGGTGACATCCACATCGCGATCCGGCAATTGCACCGCCCACCGGGTCGGCACCACACGCCTGGCAACCGCGTGAGTCTCTAACGGCTGCGCGCGAAACGCGCCGTCCGGATACGCCGTGGTCGTCCCATCCGGCGCAATCCACGTGGCCGAGGAAAACGCCGTCCCGTCCTCATCGCGCAACAGAAACCCCATCATCTTGTCGCCGGTGTCAAAGGACAGCGAAAACCAGTCCCACCCTGTCTGGGTGTCCGACAACGGTTGCGACGACCATTCCCGATCCAGCCACGCCTGCCCCGTGACCGCGACCGCGCCATCGGGCAAAGTCAGCGTCCCTGCCACGTCGTAATAAGGTTGCGAATAGTAATAACTCGCCTGCCCCTGCGCAGATTTCACCGAATACCCGTCATCACCGTGAAAGATCACAGGACCAGTGGCCGTCAGACCCAGATCATAGGCAAAATCCGCGCCGCGCGCGGTCAGGCGCAGATTGTCAAAATCCGGGCCGACCATCTGCCAATCGTCAATCCAAGCCTCGAACGGGTCAGTCCCCACCCCCGCCTGACCGATCCCGCCCCGCGCAAAGCGTTCGGCGACCAGATGTTGATCGGATGTTGTCACCGCCGCATGGGCAAACCAGATCTGCGGGTCCTGCCACCCTTCGCGTGTCTCGGGGGCCAGCGCTGACCGGAACAGCGTCCACTGCACCCCGTAGGGCCTCCCCTCAGCGTCCTCAAGATTGGCGGTCAGGTACCACCATTCGATCCGGTAGTCCGGATGCGGCCCGTGATCGGCGGGAAAGTCAAACGCCGCCCCGCGCTGCGGAATGGAAAACCCATCCGCTTCGGTGCCAAGCCCGGCAAATCCCTGCGCCATCACCAGACCGGGCCACAGCATCAACAGGACAAGCACCCTAGCGATCATTGGCAAACACCTTGAGCAGATCAGACGGCGGCGTCCGCGCCAGACGCCACGCGGGCCACAGCGCGGCCAGACCCGCCGCCAAAAGGGCAAATCCGCTCAACACCAGATAATGCCCCGGAAACAGGTACATCGGCAATTTCCAACCAAACGCCTCGACATTCACGAAGGACAACAACACCCACGCAAGCAGCAGGCCAAGCGGGATCGCAAGCACCGTTGTGACCGACGCCAGCACCACGGCGCGGACCACTTCCAGCCCCCCCAGCGACCGCCGGGTCAGTCCCAACGCCCAGACCGGGGCCAGTTGCGGCACCCGGATCGCCGCCAGCGTCAGCAGGCTCATCAGGATCGCAAAGGCCGCCACAGCCAGCGTCAGGACGTTCAGCGCACCGGTAATGGTAAAGGTGCGTTCAAACACCTCCACCGAAAACGCCTTGACCCGCGCCTGATTAAGGATCGCCCCCTCGGACAGGCCATAGGTCTCAACCAGCACACGCTGCAGCGCCTCGGGATCGTCGCTGCGCACGCCGAACTGCAACGGGATGAGGTCCGGGAACTGCGCGCGGAACGCCTGTTCCGACACAAGGATCTGCCCAAGCGGATTGCCGTAATCCGCGACAATCGCCGCAACCGGGAACACGCCCAAAGCGCCGATCGTGATGTCGTCATCAATCCACACCCCGGCCCGTCGCGCGAATTGCTCACTGACCACCGCCGCATCGCCCTGCGCCACGCGGTTCCACGCGTTGGCGGTGTCCGCCAGAAACAGCCAGTCTTCGCGGTACGTGTCGCCGACCCGAACCCCGAACAGGTCCGACGGCACATCTTCCACCTCGATCTCGACCGACATCAGCGGCAGAACCTCGCGGGCATTGGCGATCAAGAACGTCTCCAACGCGGCGCTGTCCGCGGCGTCTTCCAACCGCACGAACAGCTCCGGGGCCAACCGCTGATCCAGAAAATCGACAAACGTCACCCGGAAACTCGACACCATGGTCGACACGCCCACATTGGCAGCGGTGGCCAGCAGCAGCGCCATCAGCGCAAGGCTCATGCCCGGGATTTGCTGGCGCGTATCCGCCCAGAACCATTGACCAACCACGCCGCTGGCACGGTGCCCGGCCAGACCCACCACGCCGCGCAGGAAACCGGGCAACAGAAACGCAGCCCCCACCAGAAGACAGGCCAAAAGCGCAAAGCCCATCAACAGTCCCTGCCCCCAGATCGCAATCGCGCCCGCCGCGATCAGCAACGCCGCCGCACAGACCGCCAAACGCCGTGCACTGTCGCCCGACGCCACGGCCCAGGCGCGCGGGCGAGCGCTGGCCAGCAACGGCATGGTGGCGATCTTCCACAACGCTCCAAGTGCCGCAAACCCCGTGCCAAGCACTGCAATCGCCATGCCAGACAGCCACCAATCCGCCCGCAATTGCAGCGATCCGGCCACCGACGCGCCATACAGCCCCTGAAGAGTTGCCGCGACATTGGGCAACAGCACCGCCGCAATCCCGTATCCCAAAACCACACCAAGCGCGCCCGCCAGCACGGCAAACAGCACCAGTTCGCCGATCATCAATCCCACAAGAGTGCGCAACGGCACCCCCAGCGCCCGCAGCGTCCGCACCATGCTGCGACGCTGTTCAAAAGCCAGCGCGATGGTGCCATGCACTATGAAGATGCCCACCGCAAAGCTGAGCAATCCAAAGGCCGTCAGGTTCAGGTGAAAACTGTCGGTCAACCGGTCCGCCCCCGCCTCCTGCGCAGGCTGGCGAACCAGTTCGGGCACCAGCGTTTCCAAAGGGGTCACCCCCATCGGCTGGGTCCGGGCCACGATCAATCGGCTCAGCACACCCTCGGCTTGCAGAATGCCCTGCGCGATCCCCACATCGGTCAGCGCCACACCCGGCGCGACGCTCGCATCCACCACCACCGGGACCGGTGCGGCCTCCCCGATCCGCGCGGCTGTTTCGGCATTGGCGAACAGCACGCCGGTTGTCAGGAAAGCCCCAAGATCGGTGTCGCCGTCCAGACCCACAGGCGCAATCGCCCCCGGCGCGGTCAGCGGATCAAGCCCCACCAGCCGCACCCTGCCGGTGTCACCGTCAAACCGCCCTTCAATGACCGGCGACACCAGCCACCCGGCCCGGCGCAACAGGACATAGATGTCTTCGGGCATCGTCTCTCCGGCGCGGGGCACAAGTTGGTCAAACTGACTTTCGCCCAAGGTCGCCGCCGCCGCGTCATAACTCGCGCGGGCCTCGGCATTGATCGCCTGCACGCCCGACCACAGCGCCGTGGCCAGCGCCAGACCAAAGATCAGCGCAACGAACTGCAATCTGTTGCGCCGCCAATGCGACAGCAGCGCCGTCAGCGCGGCCCAGGTCACGCAAGCCGTCCCTGGCTCAGATGCACCTGACGATCCATGCGCGCGGCAACCGCCGGGGAATGGGTGACCACCAGCAACGCCGCCCCGGTGTCGCGCACCAGCTTCAGCATCTGGTCCAGCACATCCGACGCGGTGGCCTCGTCCAGATTGCCCGTCGGCTCATCGGCCAGCACCAGCTTTGGCTGCGCCGCCAAGGTGCGGGCAATCGCAACCCGTTGTTGCTGACCGCCAGACAACGCTTCGGGATATTTCGACAGGTGCGGTGTCAGACCCAGCGCCTGCGCCAAATGCGCCAGACGGCCCGCATCCGCCACACCGGCCAACCGCGCCTGAAAGGCGATATTGGCCTCGACCGTCAGCGACGGGATCAGGTTGAACTGCTGGAACACCACCCCCACCGTGGACCGCCGCAACGCTGCGCGCCCGGTGTCGTCAAGCCCGGTGATCTCCTGCCCGTCGACCCGGATCGTGCCGCCATCCGCAACGTCCAGCCCGCCAATCAGATGCAGCAACGTGCTTTTGCCAGACCCGGATTCCCCGGTCAGCGCCAGCGTCCCGCCCGCTGCCAGATCAATATCCACACCGCGCAGCACCTCCACGACGCCCTCTGCGCCGGGATAGGATTTCCGCACGGATCTGACCTCTAAAACCATAGGCCTGAGCTATCACGACACCGCGCAATGGAAAGCCCCTGCCGCGAAAAAGCGCGCAACACCAAAGATCAGGACAGGTCGCTGACCTGATAGGTCGACCGCGCCAGCCAATCGGGCGACACCTCCACCCCCCAGCCCGGCGCATCCGACACCGTCGCCTGACCATCGACAATCCCGTAAGGGTCGGTGACAAACAACCCCTCCTGCCACGGATAATAATCCGCCCCCTCGATCGAAAATTCGAGGTACTTCCCCGCATTCGGGATCGCCCGCAGCAGATGCATGGTGAACAGCGTCACCAGCGACAGGTTCGCACAATGCGGCGTGACAGGCAGCCCCGCGTCCTGCGCCATGCGGCACACCCGCAGCGTCCGGCTGATGCCGCCCAGATAAAGGATATCCGGCTGCACGATATCCACCGCGCGCATGTCGATCATCCGTCGCCACGTCGGCAGATCGCAATCCTGCTCTCCGCCGGTGACATCAATCTCAAGCGCATCGGTCACCTGTTTGGTCTGCTCCAATTCCCAGTAAGGGCACGGTTCTTCGTAATGCGAAAACCCGTGATCCTGCAGCAGATGCCCCACCTCAATGGCGCGCTCCGGTGTGTAGCAACTGTTGGCATCAATCAGCAGCGCCACATCCTCTCCCATCGCCTTGCGCATGGTCGGAATGATCTCTTCGGTGCGCCCCGGCCATTCGTCCCGATTGCGCCCAACCTCGGCCCCGGCGCGCACCTTGAAGGCGTCGAACCCAAGATCATCGCGCAACCGCGACAGACGTGCGGCCTCCTCCGCCGGCGTGATGTCCCGCTTCATCGACGACGCATAGGCCCGGATCGGCCCGGAAGTTCCGCCAAGCAGTTCCGCCACCGGCTTGCCCGCCTGCTTGCCGCGCATGTCCCAGATCCCCGTATCCACCCCACCCATGGCGCGCCGCAGGTACGAGCCGGGGAATTTGTGTTCCCGTTCGGTCACCAGGTCCAGCAGATCGTCCAGATCGCTGGTGTCCTGCCCCAAAACCCACGGGGCCACTTGCCGGTGCAGCACCTGGCAGGTGATATCGGACTGATAGCTCGACACCTGCCCCCAGCCTTGCGCGCCGTCTTCCATCGTGACCCGCACGAAGCCGACATAGTCATTGGTAAAGGTCTCGATCCGGTTCAACTTCATGATGCACCCCCATGTTTGGCGTCTTCCAACAGGACATCCGCCGCTTTTTCACCCACCATCATCGCAGGCGCATTGGTGTTGCCCGACGGAATGGTCGGAAAGACCGACGCATCCGCGACCCGCAATCCGGCCACCCCATGCACCCGGAGCCGCGCATCCACAACCGACCGCGCCGGATCGCGCCCCATCGCGCAGGTCCCGCATTGGTGAAACACGGTGCCACAGGCGCGGCGCGCGTGATCCAGCAATTGCGCGTCGCTCTCGCATGCGGATCCGGGCTCTTTTTCCGCCACCGTCACCGCGCGCAAGGACGGGGCCTCGGCAATCCGCCGCACCAGCCGCGATCCCGCAACCATCATCGCGCAATCGTCTTCGGTCGACAGGTAATTGGGCTGCATCCTCGGCGGATCGAACGGGTCGGGCGTGCGCAAAGACACCACCCCGCGACTGGTCGGCTTGCACGGGCTGAACCCCAGCCGGAACGCCGGAAACGGATCAGGGCTCATCAACGGGCGTGTGCCGCTGGGGGCCTTGGAATAGCTCAGCGGCGAAAAATAAAGCTGCAAATCCGGCGCGCCATCGCCCTCGTGCACCTGCACAAACCCGCCCCCGTGGTTCAGGCTCATCGACAACGGACCGGTGCGGAAGAGACCATAGCGCAGCGCCGCCTTCAGCTTCCCCCAGACCGGGCGCAGCTCTTGGTTCAGGCTGGGCCGCGTGGCGGTGTACAGGTGATCAATTCCAAGGTGATCGCTCAGGTTGCGCCCGACCTGCGCCAAGGGATGCACCACGTCGATCCCCATCTCCTGCAGATGCGCCCCGTCGCCGATCCCCGACAGCATCAACAGTTGCGGCGAGTTCAGCGCGCCGCCGCACAACACCACCTCGGACCGCGCGCGCACTTGATGCATCTGACCGTTCTGCCGATACGTGACCCCGGTCGCCCGGCCCCCCTCAAACAGAACCCTTGTAACATGCGCGCCGGTCTCCACACGCAGATTTCCACGCCGCATCGCAGGCCGCAGATACGCACCCGCCGCCGATGCACGCATGCCGTTGCGCGTGGTGATCTGGTAATATCCAACCCCGTCAAACCGCTCTGCGTTATAGTCCGGATTAAAGGCAAACCCGGCCTCTTGCGCCGCCTGCACATAAGCCCGGCTCAACGGGTGCATATGCTCTGACACATCCGTCACCGTCAGCGGGCCGGACACCCCGCGCGCCGGATGTGCAGCCCCGGTCCAGCGTTCGATCCGGCGAAACACCGGTTCGACATCCGGCCAATCCCAACCGAGCGCAACCTGCCCCCATTCGGCATAGTCACTCGGCGCACCGCGCACCCAGACCATCGCATTGATCGCCGACGATCCGCCCAACCCTTTGCCGCGCGGCCAGTACATCGCGCGATCCATGATCCCCGGATCCGGATCGGCTGTGTAGGCCCAATTGAACCGCGTGTCGTAAAACGTCTTGCCATACCCGATGGGGATCCTGATCCACGGATGCCGCGCCGCGCCGCCTGCCTCCAAAACCAGAACCGAATGCTGCCCGCTCTCGCTCAAGCGCGCGGCGATGACCGATCCGGCGGACCCGGCTCCGACAATCACGTAATCAAAGTCCTGCAAGCCGTTCGCCCCAAACATTCAATCTGCTCAGAGCTTCACAAAAAACCGCCACACTCAAGACCAATTTGGATGGTCCAAGCGCACCACGCGACAAACACCGCTTGTCACAGCACGCAAATGGGCCATCGCACAACGGCAGAGACGTGACCAAACACAGGTTGGATATGCGGGAAAACAGCTGTGGTGCCCAAGGAGAGACTCGAACTCTCACGCCCGTGAAGGCGGGGGATTTTGAATCCCCTGCGTCTACCATTCCGCCACTTGGGCCACGGGTTTGGGTGCTAGCGAACTTGTCTGAAAAGGTCCAGTCCCTATCGCGCAGAAAGTGCCGCAAAGGCGGTTCGAATGCCGCGCGACCCACCCCCACCCCGCCTGCCCGCAACACACTGGTACAGGCCGGTCCGATTTGCTACCTGACGCCCCAGGACCGGCGACACACTGCGCGCACTATCCTTGAGGAGACATCCACATGACAGCGACCCTGTTCGAGGATATGGCGATCTCGGATCGTCTGGATCAGCTTGCCGCCGAATCCCGGGGCGAAGCGGTGACGCTGGGCTGGGTGCTTGACCAACTGAACGAACGCGCTTTCGGGTTGTTCCTGCTTGTGCTGGCCCTGCCCTGCTGCATTCCGTTTCTCTACGGTGTCCCGCAGGTTGTCGCATTGCCGCTGATGTTTGTGTCGGCACAGATCCTGCTTGGCCGTCGCACGCCTTGGCTGCCGTCCCGTCTTGCTGCGCGCAGCGTCGCCTCCAAGGACCTGCACAACCTCGCGGACCGCGCCGGCCCGTGGTTGCGCCGGATCGAAGCCATCAGCCGCCCGCGTCTCAGCCTCCTGACCCGCGCGCCGCTGGACCGGATTGTGGGCCTCGCGCTCGTGCTCTTCAGCGCCTCTATCCTGGTGCCCTTGCCCGGCACCAACACCGTGCCCGGCATCGCCGTGGTCATCGTGGCGATGGGCCTGCTGCAACGGGACGGGATTCTCGTCATTCTGGGCGGGCTTCTGGGCACCGCCTGGATCGCAACCCTGCTGATTGCCGGTGCAACGCTGGCCAGCCTGATCAAGTCATGGATGGGATTCTGATATGGTGCTGACACGCAAAATGCTGATGTTGACCGCCGCCGCGGGATCACTGGCCCTGATGCTGGGCGCGTTTGGCTTTCAGCATCTGGGCGGCCTGCCGCCCTGCAAGATGTGTATCTGGCAGCGCTACCCCCACGTCATCGCCATTGCAATCGGGGCGATCGCCCTGCGCTTTGGCAATGCCGCCCTTGCATGGCTTGGCGCATTGGCAGCCTTTGCGACCGCCGCCATCGGCGCGTTTCACACCGGTGTCGAACGCGGCTGGTGGGAAGGCCCGACAAGCTGTTCCTCGCAACCCATCGGCGGCCTGAGCACGGACGAGCTGTTTGACCAGATCATGTCCGCGCCCGTGGTCCGCTGTGACGAGGTGCCGTGGGACTTCATCGGCCTGTCGATGGCCAGCTGGAACATGCTCATCTCCTTGGCCCTGATGGCCATCTGGATCGCCGCCGCGCGCCGCCCTGCCTAACCACCCGCCTTTCGCGTCGACAGCAACAACGACGTCTCGGATTGCGTGACCCCGTCAAACTTGCGGATGCGAAAGAGCACGTCGTCCAGATCCTCCAGCGTGTCAGTGCCCAGCTCCGCAATCACATCCCACCGGCCATTGGTCGAATGCACCGCCCGCACCTGCGGCAGTCCGGACAATTGCCGCATGATGCGATCCGCCCCGCGCCCTTCGATCCCGATCATCATCAACGCCCGCACCGGATCCTGCGCCACGTCTTCCTTCAGAACCACCGTGTAGCCAATCACGTCGCCCGACTGCCGCAACCGGTCCAGCCGCGCCCGCACCGTGGCACGCGACAGCGACAACAGCCCCGCCAGATCAGACACCGACGCCCGCCCGTCATGCCGCAGCGCTGAAATCAACCGCCTGTCGATATCATCCATTTCGCTCACTCACACCTATCATTTTGATCAACGATACACCGTTTTGTGCAAAATGACCACTTCTGCGCTGCGCAGTTCGCAGACTATGCACACGGCACAGGAACAAAGGAACGCTCATGTCTTCGCAGGAAATCATTTTGGTCGGTGCCCCCCTCGATTGCGGCAAGGCCCGCAGGGGTTGCCTGATGGGCCCCGACGCCTATCGCACAGCCGGTCTGGCCCGCGCCCTCACCGATCTGGGTCACCGCGTCACCGACGAAGGCGATGTGGTGCCGGATGCCAATGACACACCGGACCGCGACGGTCTGGTCGATCTTGGCGAAACGCTGGGCTGGACCACCGCCCTGATGCGCGCCGCCGAAGACGCGATGCAAAACGGCCTGCCGATCTTCCTTGGCGGCGACCATGCCCTGTCCCTTGGGACCGTCCCGGGCGTTGCCGCCCATGCCGCGAAACAGGACCGGCCACAATTCGTGCTCTGGCTCGACGCCCATAGCGATTTCAACACGCTGGAAACCACCGAATCCGGCAACCTGCACGGCACGCCACTCGCCTATGCCACCGGTCAAACCGGGTTTCATGGCTTCCCGCCCCTGCCCGCTGCCGTCCCGCCCAGCCAGACCTGCATCATCGGTCTGCGCTCGGTCGATCCGCTCGAACGGACGCTGATGGAAACCACGGAAATCCGCGGCTATGACATGCGCGCCATCGACGAAAGCGGCGTGGCCGCCCTTCTGGCCCCCTTCCTTGACGATGTCGCCCGCGCAGGCGGCGCGCTGCACGTGTCGCTCGATGTGGATTTCATTGACCCAAGCCACGCACCGGCTGTCGGCACCACCGTTCCCGGCGGCGCCACCGTGCGCGAGGCGCACCTGGTGATGGAGATGCTTTGCGACAGCGGGCTGATGACCTCGCTCGACCTTGTCGAACTGAACCCGATGCTGGATGAACGCGGCCGCACCGCGCATCTGATGGTGGATCTTGCCGCCTCTGCCCTCGGCCGTCGCATCTTCGACCGCCCCACACCGCGTTTGATGTAAGGAGCACCCGCCATGCAACCGTCTGACAAGGCCCTCGTCCCGTTTGTCTCTGTCGATCACATGATGAAGCTGGTGCACCATGTCGGGCTGGCCCGCATGATCACCCGGATCGCCGAGGCCATCGAAGAGGATTTCCGCCGTTGGGAGTCGTTCGACAAAACCCCGCGCGTCGCCGCCCACAGCCCGGTTGGCGTGATCGAACTGATGCCCACCGCCAATGACACGCTCTACGCGTTCAAATACGTCAACGGTCACCCCAAGAACACGTCCGAAGGCCTGCAAACCGTCACCGCCTTTGGCCTTCTGGCGGATGTGGACACCGGCTACCCGGTGCTGTTGTCCGAAATGACCCTGCTCACCGCGCTGCGCACCGCCGCCATGTCCGCCGTGGCCGCCAAACACCTGGCCCCCAAAGGCGCCACCACCATGGCCATGATCGGCAACGGCGCGCAGGCGGAATTTCAAAGCGTGGCCATGCAGGCGATTTGCGGCATCACCTCCGTGCGCCTCTATGACAAGGATCCGGACGCAACCCGCAAATGCGCCGCCAACCTGGCCAATACCGGGCTGAACGTCGTCGCGTTTACGTCCGCGGAAGAGGCCATCGAAGGCGCGCAAATCCTCACCACCTGCACCGCTGACAAACAATACGCGACCATCCTGACCGACAACATGGTCGGCAGCGGTGTGCACATCAACGCCATCGGCGGCGACTGCCCGGGCAAAACCGAACTGGCCGAGGCGATCCTGCACCGGTCGACGATCTTTGTGGAATACCCGCCGCAGACGCGCATCGAAGGCGAAATCCAGCAATTGGCCGACGATCACCCCGTGACCGAACTCTGGCAGGTGATCACCGGGGCCGTGCCAGGCCGCACCGACGCGCGTGAAATCACGCTGTTCGACAGCGTGGGGTTCGCAATCGAGGATTTCTCAGCCCTGCGCGTCGTACACGACCTGACACGGGAAACCGGTCTCAACCTGCCGCTGGACCTGCTCGCGGACCCGGACGATCCGCGCGACCTGTTCGGGATGCTGATGCGGGCCGCCTGACGCAAAGGCTTTCCAAAGCCTTTCGCCACGCGTTTTCGAAACCGCGTGTCCAAGCGCCTTCGAAGGCGCTTGGAAACCTCACAAATAATCCGACCGCTGCAAGCCGTACTTGGCCATCTTTTCGTTCAAAGTCCGACGCGGCAGGCACAGCTCTTCCATCACCGACGCAATCGACCCGCGATGACGGCGCATGGTGTTGTCGATCAGCATCCGTTCAAACGCCTCGACATATTCCTTCAAGGGCTTGCCCTCGGTCGTCATGACCGGCTGCATTTCCTCGTGATCCGACATCAGAAGCGACGCAATCGTCCCCGTCCCGCGCCGTGATTGCAGCACCGCACGTTCGGCCAGATTGATCAGCTGCCGCACATTGCCCGGCCACGGGGCCTGCAGCAATTGTGCCGCTTCCTGCGCGCTGACCTGCGGCGCGTCGCAGCCATATTCTTCGGAGTACTGCTCGGCGAGCGCCGTAAACAGCGTGAGGATATCCTCGCCACGGTTGCGCAGCGGCGGAGCCGTGATCTTGAGCGCCGCCAGCCGGTAATAGAGATCGGGCCGCAACGCGTCTTCGCAGGTACGTCCCTCATCCTGAAGATTGCAGATCGCCACGATCCGCGTCTCGGGCGGATTGCCCTGGTCGTTCATCATCGTCAGCAACCGCGCCTGCGTCGAATCCGACAGCGCTTCGATGTCTTCCAGCACCAAGGTTCCGCCGCGCGCCTCTTCGACCGCTGGCAAGCGCGTGTCATCCGGCTGCATCGGGCCAAAAAGACGCCGGATCAGCGTGTCTTCATCCATCGCGGCACAAGAGATCAGAACAAATTTCTTGCCCGCCCGGCTGCCCACTGCATGCAGCGCATGCGCCACAAGCGTCTTGCCGGTGCCGGTTTCTCCGTCGATCAGCACATGCCCATCGGCTTGTCCCAGATCAAGAATGTCCTCGCGCAGCCGCTCCATCGCCGGGCTGGCCCCGATCAGCTTGCGCATCATCTGCGTGCCGTCGCCCAATTCGCGCCGCAGCGCGCGGTTGTCCAACGTCAGACGCCGTGCGTTGGTGGCTTTCTTGGCAAGGTCCGACATCCGGTCCGGGTTGAACGGCTTTTCCAGGAAATCAAACGCGCCGATGCGCATCGCCTCAACCGCAATCGGCACATCGCCATGCCCGGTGATCATGATCACCGGCAACGCGCTGTCCGATCCCATCAGCTTGCGCAAAAGCTGGATGCCATCCATCCCCGGCATCTTGATGTCTGAAATCACGATGCCCGGATAATCCGGCCCCAACGTGCCAAGCGCCTCTTCCGCGCTTGCAAAGGTTTCGGTGTCATAGCCTGACAAGGCCAGCCACTGACTGATCGACTGACGCATATCCTTTTCGTCATCGACAATCGCTATTTTCATGGCTTTTCCCATGGACCTACTCCGCCGCCTGCGTTTGCTCATTTAAGATCGGCAACTGCATTTCAAAGACCGCGCCGCCTTTTTCGGCGTTGCGCGCCAGCAACCGTCCCCCAAGGTCGTTCACGATCCCCGAAGAAATGGCAAGGCCCAGACCCACCCCGTCACCGGGCTGCTTGGTGGTGTAGAACGGCTCGAACAGCGCATCGAGGTCCTCGATCCCGTGCCCGTTGTCGCGGATCGCCAGCGTCGCCGTCTCGCCTCGGGCAAGGATGATCTCAAGCTGCGGATCGGCCACCGTCTTGGTGGCATCCAGCGCATTGCGCAACAGGTTCACCATGACCTGTTCGATCCGCATCCGGTCGCCCATCACCAACACCTTGTCTTCGGGCAAGATCTTGGTGATTTTCACCTTCCGCGACTTCAGCTGCGGCTCCATCATCGACAGGCTCGACGTCAGCGCATCGCCCATATCCACAGGCGAAAACGCCTCCTGCCCCTTGCGCGCATAGCTCTTGAGCTGCCGTGTGATCCCGCCCATCCGCTCGATCAGATCATCGATCCGGCTGAAGGCCGAAAACGCCTCTTCCGCCCGGTTGCGCCGCATCAGCAATTTCGCCCCGGCCAGATAGGTTTTCATCGCCGCCAAAGGCTGGTTCAACTCGTGGCTCACCGCCGCTGACATCTCGCCCAAGGCGGCCAGTTTGGACGACTGCGCCAGCGTCTGTTCGGCCACCGCAAGCGTCTCCTGCACCCGTTCGCGTTCGGCGATTTCCCGCTGTAGCCGCTGGTTCAATGCGCGAAGCTCTGCCGACTCGCGCTGGAACAGCGCCATCCGCAACGCGGTCTTCCGGCTGAGCGCATAAAACGCCAGCGCCAGCAGAATCGCAAAGCCCATGATCTCAAGCGCCAGCACCGCGTTCACCCGCTCGCGCACGCTGGCATAGGTGGTGAAGGTGGTCATGGTCCAGCCGCGAAACGGGATGCGACCCTCGATCTGCATCACCGCTTCCCCCTGGAAATACGCATCCGCCGGAAGCGCCGTCCAATCCGCCGTCGCCCGGATCGCGCGTTCAATCGCGCTGTCCGCCGGTTCACGCTGGAGCGCGGTCTCAACCGTCTGCCCGCGCCAGCGCGGCTCGGTCGCCAGAATGATCTCGCCTTCGCTGTTGGTCACCAGCACCGCGTCCGAAATCCCCACCCAGGCGCGTTCGAACTTGGCCAGATCCACCTCGACCACGATCACCCCGATGGATTGCCCCTGGCTTTCGATCCGCCGCGAATAGCTGAAATTGAAACTGCCCACCTCCTGCCGTTCGGAACTGAACACCGTCGCGTTGGACCGCAGCGCCTCAACGAAATAGGCGTTGCTGCGATGCTGTTCGCCCAACCGCTCCCGATTGGTCGCCGCCACCGTCCGCCCGTCCACGTCCAACAGCATCAGCGACGCCGCGCCAATCTCGTCAACAAAGGAAATCAACCGCTGCGAGCTTTGCGAAAAATCGCCCGAATTCAACGCCCCGATCAAGGCCGGGTCCCGCGCCAGCAGCTGCGGTACAATCGCATTGCGGCGCAGCTCGGACACAAGGTTCCCCGAATACAGCGCCAGACGCAGCTCTGCCCGGTTCTGGGTGCTCTCGGTAAACCGGTTGGTCAGATAGTGGTTGGTAACAAACACCGTCGCCACGGCCACCGCGATCAGCGCGATCAGCGCCAGCCGGACCCGCCACGACAGCGATCCGGACCGCCGGTTTGAAGAAAAGAGCGACGTCGACTGGGCCATCCGATGACGATAAGCGCAACACGCGCCACGCTCAAGCAGCGCCGCGTCACGCCTGCGTCAACAAGCGCTAAGCTGCCGCCAGCGCCCCTGCGATACTGGCAAAGACCGCGCGCCCGTCAGTGCCGCCATGGCCCTCATCCGCCGCCCGTTCCGGATGCGGCATCATGCCAAGCACGCGCCGGTTTTCCGACAGGATCCCGGCGATATCCGCGGTCGACCCGTTGGGGTTGGCCCCGTAGCGGAACGCAATCCGGTCCTGATCGCTCAATTCGGCCACCACCGCGTCCGACGCGGTGTAATTGCCATCGTGATGCGCAATCGGAATGCCGATTTCCTGCCCGACAGAGTAACCACTGGTGTAGATGCTGTCAGAGGTGCCCACGATCAGCGGCACCGTCCGGCAAATGTACTTCAGCCCCGCATTGCGCAGCAGCGCGCCCGGCAACAGCCCGGTTTCGGTCAACACCTGGAACCCGTTGCACACACCGAACACGTAGCCGCCGCGATTGGCGTGGGCCTTGACCTCGGCGCAGATCGGCGAATTGGCGGCAATCGCGCCGCAGCGCAGGTAGTCGCCAAAGGAAAACCCGCCGGGAATGCCCACGATGTCGATCCCCGAAGGCAGCGCCGTGTCCTTGTGCCAGACCATCTCGACCTGGCACCCGGCCTCGCGGAACGCCACCGCCAGATCCCGGTCACAGTTCGATCCGGGAAAAACAACAACCGCCGCGCGCATCAGCTCAGCTCGATCCGGTAGCTTTCGATCACCGTGTTAGCCAGCAGCTTCTCGCACATCTCGCGGACCGTGTCTTCGGATGTGCCCTCTGCCAGATCCAGTTCAATGATCTTGCCCTGACGCACCTTGTCGACGCCGTCAAAGCCCAGCCCGCCAAGCGCGTGCCGCACCGCTTCGCCCTGGGGGTCCAGAACCCCGTCCTTCAGCATCACATGCACCCGTGCCTTCATCATGCTCTCCGTCTCGGATTGGGGGCAAACCCCAAGGTCTTCTTTTCAAAAATATGCAAATGCAGCGCCTGCAATGACGCGCTGCATCAGTTGATCAGCTTTGGCTTTTCCATCGGCGTCGCATTCGCGGGCATCACACCCAGACGCCGCGCCACTTCCGTATACGCATCCGCCAGATCCCCCAGATCGCGGCGGAACACGTCCTTGTCGAGCTTGCGGCCTGACTCGATGTCCCACAGCCGGCAGCTGTCCGGGCTGATCTCATCCGCCACGATCAGGCGCTGGTAATCGCCATCATAGACCCGGCCGATCTCGATCTTGAAATCCACCAGCTTGATACCGACGCCATACATCAGGCCGGACATGAAATCATTCACCCGCAATGCAAGGCTCAGGATGTCTTCCATGTCTTGCTGGCTGGCCCAGCCAAAGGCGGCAATATGTTCTTCGGTCACCAACGGATCGCCCAGCTTGTCGTCCTTGTAGCAATATTCGACAACCGGGCGTGGCATCGGGGTGCCTTCCTCGATTCCCAGGCGCTTGGCCATCGTGCCTGCCGCATAATTGCGCACGATCACTTCCAGCGGAATGATCTCGCAGGCGCGCACCAATTGTTCCCGCATGTTCAGCCGCTTCATGAAATGTGTCGGAACCCCGATCGAGTTCAGACCCACCATGAAAAATTCGCTCAGACGGTTGTTCAGCGCGCCCTTGCCATCGATCACGTCCCGCTTTTCAGCGTTGAACGCCGTGGCGTCGTCCTTGAAATACTGCACGATTGTGCCCGGCTCCGGGCCTTCATACAGAATCTTGGCTTTGCCTTCGTAAATCTTCTTGCGACGGGCCATGCGAGAACTTTCTGTCAGGTGCGCAGAACTGCGCGGAAGCGGTGGACATCTTGCGACGCCCGGCCAAAACGGCGTGGATTGGGTGCCTCATAGTGCATGCGCAACGGTGTCGCAAGCGACCTGAACCCTTGAAGCCCGCGCCGCCTGCGGTCATATCTTTGTCAAACAGACCGACCGGCAGGAGACCGACCCCATGTCCACATTCGACGACCGCGAAAACGCCTTCGAAAACAAATACGCCCATGACGCCGAAATGCAGTTCAAGGCCGAAGCCCGCCGCAACAAGCTGTTGGGGCTGTGGGTGGCAGAGCTGCTTGGCAAAACCGGCGATGACGCCGAAGCCTACGCCAAGGACGTGGTCAAGGCCGATTTCGAAGAAGCCGGCCACGAAGACGTGGTCCGCAAGGTGTCGGCCGATGTGGCAGGCAAGATCACCGATGACGAGATTCGCGCCAAGATGGCCGAACTGATGCCGGTGGCCAAAGCCCAGATCATGGACGAAGCCTGATTTTCGCCGCATGAGCTTTTCCGCATGACACGAACGCGCCCATCTCTCACCGGGCGCGTTTTTCTTTCGCTCCCCTGAAACCCCGAGGCCCCATGTCGCAGATCGTTCTTGTCCGTCACGGACAAGCCAATTCCGGCGCCAAAGACGAAGGCGATTACGACCGGCTCAGCCCGCTGGGGCATCAGCAGGCCGGATGGCTGGGCGAACACCTGCGCCACCGGGGCGACGTGTTTGCCCGCGTCTGGACCGGCACGCTAAGACGCCACCGCGAAACCGCCGACGGCATCGCCGCCGAAACGCCCGCCGACACAATCGAAGATCCGCGCCTGAACGAACTGGAATATTTCACCCTGTCCCAGCTTCTGGCCGACCAGCACGGCATCACCCTGCCCACAACCCGCGAAGGCTTTGTCCATCACCTGCCCAGCCTCATGCAGCACTGGCAGGACGGCAAGCTGGAAGGCGCGCCGGAAAGCTTTCATTCTTTCGAGGCCCGCGTCCGCGACGCGATGCACGACATCAGCGCCCTGCCCGGACGGTCGCTGGTTGTGACGTCAGGCGGTCTGATCGGCATGGCGATGCGGCTGACGCTGCGGCTCGACATGACGGCGTTCTGCAACGTGTGCCTGTCGATCCAGAACACGTCTCTGAGCGCGTGGTTGCCGCTGGAAGGGCATCTGGCCCTGACGCAGTTCAACGCGCTGCCGCATCTGGACACACCGGACCGCCAATTCGCCCAGACCCACATCTAGGACCAGACAGAGTGCGCGTGCCGCGCACGCTGGATAACTCGGTCCTCGCCTCCGGCTGCGGGCCTCGGGCGTGCCTCCGGCAGAGGTATTTTTGAACCAGAGAAGCAGGGGATCGGGGCTTTTGTCCCGGCGGTGGTCTGGCTACTGTGCAGCAAAACGGTGACGGGGGACAAACATGACTCATCTCTGGGTCCGCGCGGAAAGCCGCGACAATGAAGAACGCGTGGGCCTCCTGCCGGACGGTGTTGCCGCGCTGGTGGCGCAAGGCATGCGCGTCACGGTCGAAGACAGCCTGACGCGCATTGTGCCGATTGCACCCTACAGGGAGGCCGGGGCCGAGATTGCGCCAACCGGGTCCTGGGTCGGTGCTCCGGACGAGGCAATTGTGTTCGGGCTCAAGGAACTGCCCGATGATGGCACACCCTTGCGGCACCGCCACATCATGTTTGGCCATGCCTACAAGGGCCAGCCCGCCGGTCAGCGCCTGCTGTCGCGCTTCCGCGCCGGTGGCGGCACGCTCTACGATCTGGAATACCTTGTGGACAGCGACGGCCGGCGCGTCGCCGCCTTTGGCTACTGGGCGGGTTATGCCGGCGCGGCGGTCTCCTTGCTGGCCTATGCCGCGCAATCCGACGGCACCTGCCCGCCTGTGACGCCATGGGCGTCGTCTGACGCCATGCGCGCCGATGTGGCCGCCGCGCTGAACGGCGCCACCCCCGACGCGCTGGTCATCGGCGCTCTGGGCCGGGTCGGCACCGGGGCCAGCGATCTGTGTGAAGCGGTCGGGCTGCGGGTCACCAAGTGGGACATGGCCGAAACCGCCCACGGGGGTCCC
Organism: Marivita sp. S6314; assembly: GCF_023015985.1. Taxonomy (GTDB): domain Bacteria; phylum Pseudomonadota; class Alphaproteobacteria; order Rhodobacterales; family Rhodobacteraceae; genus Marivita. The sequence goes on along the minus strand of NZ_JALKAO010000004.1, from coordinate 305,516 downwards.
TTCCCCGAAGTGCTGGACCACACGCTGTTTTTCAACTGCATCCTCGCGCGTCCCGGCACGCCGATCTTTGTACCTGCCGACACCTGCACCCGGCCCCGCGCCCTGCGGGTCATCGGCGACATCGCCTGCGACCCGGACAGCGATTTCTCCCCCATCAAGGTCTATGACGCCGCCACCAGCTGGGCGCGCCCGGTCACCCGGGTCTGCGACGCCCCGCCGCTGGATGTCATGGCCATCGACAACCTGCCTTCGCTGATGCCGCGCGAATCCTCCGAGGATTTCGCGGCACAGCTGCTGCCCCATCTCAAAACGCTCGACACAGTGGATCAGGGCGTCTGGGGGCGGGCAAAAACCACGTTTGACGATCACATCGGAAAGGGTTCCTCATGACGGTACATTGGTGCGGCACAGGCCTGTCGGCCATCCCCGGCCTGCGGCGGTTGATCCAGAACGGCACACCCGTGACCGTCTGGAACCGGACCGCCGACAAGGCGCGCGCGGCGGTGGGGGATCTGACCGACGACATCCATGTCTTTGACCTCGATGCGCTGACCGCGCAGACCAAGGCCGGGGACGTGGTCATCTCCATGCTGCCCGGCGACTGGCACGTGCCGCTGGCCAAAATGGCCATCGCCAAGGGCGCGCATTTCGTGTCGTCCTCCTACATCGCCCCCGAGATGCGCGCGCTGGACAGCGACGCGCGCGCGGCAGGCGTGGCGCTGGTCAACGAGGTGGGGCTGGACCCCGGCATCGACCACCTGATGGCGCATCACCTGATCGCCGAGTACCGCGCCAGCGCGGCCTATGCCGCAGACAACGTGCTCTCGTTCAAATCCTATTGCGGCGGCGTGCCGAAACAGGCCAACGCCTTCCGCTACAAGTTCAGCTGGGCCCCGGTCGGGGTGCTCAAGGCGCTGCGCTCGCCGTCGAAATCAATCCGGCATTTCACCGAACTGGACGTCGCCCACCCGTGGGACGCCATCTCGCGCTATGACGCGCCCCTGCCCACACCGGAATCTTTCGAAGTCTACCCGAACCGGGACAGCCTGCCTTTCATGGCCGATTACCAGTTCGATCCGACATGGAAGGTCAAGGAATTCGTCCGCGGCACCTTGCGGCTGAATGGCTGGGCCGAAGCCTGGGCCGACATCTTTGCCGAGATGGGCAGCGCCGATGACGCGCGGCTGACCGAATTGGCAGAGGAACTGCTGGCCAAGAACGCCTATGCCCCCGGCGAACCGGATCGCGTGGTGCTGTGCGTGGATCTGCTGGCGGAACGGGACGGTGCGCCGGTCTGGCACAAGACCTACGTGATGGATGCCTGGGGGGATGCGCGCGGATCGGCGATGGCGCGGCTGGTGTCAAACCCGGTGGCCTTGGCGATCGAAGCGGTGCTGAACCGCGAAATCGCCCCCGGGGTCAGCCCGGCCCCGCATGATCCCAAGCTGGTGCAGCGGTGGCTGGACGCGGTGCAGACCGAAGCCCAGCACCTGATGGTGGTGGATCATCTGAAGTAGTCGGTTGTCACCTATGGGCATGGATGCCGGGCTGAAGCCCGGCCTACAGATCGGGCGACAGGAAGCGTAGGCCGGGCTTCAGCCCGGCATCCAAACGCCACTATTCTCCGAACACCCGCGCGAAGATCGTGTCGACATGTTTGGTGTGATAGCCCAGATCGAACTTCTCTTCGATCTCTTCGGGGCTCAGGGCCGCCACCACATCCGCATCCGCCAACAGCTCTTGCTTGAAATCGGTCCGGTGTTCCCAGACCTTCAGCGCGTTGCGTTGCACGTAGGAATAGGCATCCTCGCGGCTCACCCCGGCTTGCGTCAGGGCCAGAAGCACCCGCTGGCTCATCACCAGACCCGGGAACTTGTTCATGTTTTCCAGCATGTTGTCGGGGAAGATCAGCATCTTGTCGATCACACCGGTCAACCGCGCCAGCGCGAAATCCAGCGTGATCGTCGCATCCGGCCCGATCATCCGCTCGACCGAGCTGTGCGAAATATCCCGTTCGTGCCAAAGCGCCACGTTCTCCATCGCCGGGATCACCGCCGAGCGCACCATGCGCGCCAGCCCCGTCAGGTTTTCGGTCAGCACCGGGTTCTTCTTGTGCGGCATGGCCGACGAGCCCTTCTGCCCCATCGAGAAAAACTCCGCCCCTTCAAGCACCTCGGTGCGCTGCATGTGGCGGATCTCAACCGCGATGTTCTCCACCGACGACGCGATTACACCCAGCGTGGCAAAGAACGCCGCATGACGGTCACGCGGGATCACCTGCGTGCTGATCGGCTCTGGGACGAGGCCCAGCTTGTCACAGACATGTTCCTCGACCGCCGGATCGACATTGGCGAATGTGCCAACAGCACCCGAGATCGCCCCCGTCGCCACTTCGGCGCGCGCGTCCCGCATCCGGCTCAGGTTGCGGTCCATCTCGGCATAGAACCGGGCAAAGGTCAGACCCATTGTCGTGGGTTCGGCATGAATGCCATGAGACCGGCCAATGCGGACCGTGTCCTTGTGCTCGTAGGCGCGCCGCTTCAGTGCCGCCAGCAGCCCTTCCAGATCGGCGATCAGGATATCGGCTGCCCGCACCAGCTGCACGTTGAACGTGGTGTCCAGAACGTCGGACGAGGTCATGCCCTGATGCACAAACCGTGCCTCATCCGACCCGACATGTTCGGCCAGATGGGTCAGAAAGGCGATCACGTCATGCTTGGTCACCGCCTCGATCTCGTCGATCCGCGCCACGTCGAACTCGACATCCTTGGCCTTCCACACCGCGTCGGCGTTTTCGCGCGGGATCACCCCCAGATCGGCCATCGCGTCACAGGCATGGGCCTCGATCTCGTACCAGATGCGGAACTTGGTGGACGGCTCCCAGATGGCAACCATATCAGGGCGGGAATAGCGGGGGATCATAAGCACGATCCTTTCATAGGCTGGCTTGCGGAATTTGCGCGCACTCCTAGACTGCGCCATGCCGCGCGACAAGGGAGGCCACGCCGAATGAGACGCTTTGCCCTGATCCCCGCCGCCGGTCTGTGGCAGGACATCGGCGCGCAAGCCGCGCAACCGGGTTGGACCGCCGCGTGACCCGTCCAGACCTGCACATGTTCGAAGGTCTCTGGCAGGTTGACCGCGTCATCCACGACCATCGCGCAGGTTCTACGGGCCGCTTTGCCGGATCAGCCACGTTTTCGCCCATTGGTGCGGGCTTGGCCTATCTCGAAACCGGCCAGCTCTGGCTTGACGGGCATCCCCCGTTCAAGGCCGAACGGCGCTATCTCTGGCGGATCGAGGACGACGTGATCCATGTCGATTTCGACGACGGGCGCGCCTTTCATCACATACCACCCGATCAGCCCAGCGACCGGCATTGGTGCGACCCGGACACCTATGACGTCACCTACAGCTTTGCCTCCTGGCCCGTCTGGCACAGCACATGGGACGTTTCCGGGCCCAGAAAGGCCTACCGGATGGTCACAACCTACCGGCGTGAACCGCCGAAATAGAGGTCTTTGCAACGCATGTTTTGCCAAATCGGAAAACGGTGCTACCATCCATGACACCCAAACAGGAGATTAATGATGACCATCAAGACCCTTCTGACTGCATCGGCCGTTGTGCTGGTTACAGCGACGTCAAGCTTTGCCAGCTGCCAATGGGGCAAGCACGAATCGGCCTCCATGAGCTGCGCCGACGGCACGGTCTATGACGAGGCCAGCAACACCTGCAAAGTGGTGAGCGGATAATTTTTTACCAATTGGTAAAACTTCTTGAGGACGGCCTTCGGGGCCGTCTTTTTTTGTCGATCCATCGGATTTGGCGCTCAGACCTTGTGTCGATCACGTGGTTTGCGTCCGTACCGTTCAGCCGTACAAACCGTACGGGTGGCGGATCCGGGAGCATTCAAGACCTCCGGGGCTGACGCTTTCTTAACCTTACCCGCCTATCCCCAAGGGACCAGGACGGAGTACGGATCATGTCACAAGTCTCAGTAGGGTTACCCGTGGGTAACCCCGCCCCTTCACGGGCCGCAGGCCTCAGTCGTCGCGCCAAGGCCGCCATCATCGTGCAGTTTATCCTCAAGGAAGGCGCGGATGTACCGCTGGCCTCCCTGCCCGAGGATCTGCAGATGCAACTCACCCATCTGTTGGGCGAAATGCGCTATATCGACCGCGCCACCATGAACGCGGTGCTTGAGGAATTTTCGGAAGAACTTGATTCCATTGGTCTTTCTTTCCCCGGGGACATTGCGGGCGCGCTGAATGCGCTGGATGGCAAGATCAGCGAACAAACCGCCTCGCGCCTGCGCAAAGAAGCGGGCGTGCGCCAGATCGGTGATCCCTGGAAACGCATCGCCGCCCTGCCCCGCGCCCGGTTGCAGGACCTGGTCAAATCCGAATCCGTGCAGGTCGCCGCCGTGATGGTGTCAAAGCTCGACGTCAGCAAAGCCGCCGACCTGCTCAGCAGCCTGCCCGGCGACACCGCCCGCCGGATCGCCTACGCCATGTCCATGACCGACGCCGTCACCCCCGACGCCGTCGACCGCATCGGTCTCAGCCTCGCCGCCCAGCTCGACGCCGAACCGGCCCGCGCCTTCCGCGCGGACCCGTCGAAACGCGTGGGTGCCATCCTCAATTTCTCGCGCGCCGCCAAGCGCGATGAACTGCTGACCGCGCTTGATGAGGAGGATCAGGGCTTCGCCGAAGAAGTGCGCAAGTCGATCTTCACTTTCGCCCATATTCCGGACCGCATGTCGGCGATTGACGCGCCCAAGATCACGCGGGACGTGGATCAGGACACCCTGGCCGAAGCGATTTCCGGCGCGGTGACGGACGCGGATCGCGCCTCCATCGACTTCATTTTATCAAACATATCCAAACGTATGGCGGATTCTCTTCGGGAAGCGTCTGAAGATCTGGGAGAGGTGAAACCAAAACAGGCCGAAGCCGCCATGGGCGCAATTATCCGCGCCATCCGGGAACTTGCCGACAGTGGCGAAATCACACTCGCGACCCCGGCAGATGAGGAAGATTAGGTGCGGATCACCGTCCCGCTATCCTTGCGGAACACGAAACAGCGATCCCGCCGCACGGTCAGCCACATCACCGTCCCTGCCTTGGGCAGAAAGACATTCGGCACCGTCGCGCGGATCAGGCTGTGATCATGATCCATGCGGAACTCGACAAGGCTTTCCGATCCCATGAACCGCGCGCGCTCGACCACGCCGCGGGCCGGGGCCCCGGCCATGGGCGTCGGATTCGGGCCGCGCCCGTGACGGTCAAAGTCGATGCCGACATGCTGCGGACGGAACACGATCTCGACCTCGCCGCCTTCCGGCACGCCGGGTGCCAGAAACTGCCCGAACGGGGTCTCTGTCAGCGCGCCGCGCACTGTGCCTGTCAGCAGGTTGATGTCGGAAAAGAACGCCACCGCCGCCTTGTCCGCCGGCGCGTTGTAGATGTTATAGGGCGCGCCGCGCTGCACGATCTTGCCGTCGCGCATCAGCGCGATTTCATCCGCCATCCGCATCGCCTCTTCCGGCTCGTGGGTGACCAGCAGGACAGAGGTGCCTTCCTCTTTGAGCAAGGCCAGCGTTTCGTCGCGGATGCCATCCCGCAAGCGGTTGTCGAGGCCGGAAAACGGCTCGTCCATCAGCATGATGGACGGCTTCGGCGCAATCGCGCGGGCCAGCGCCACGCGCTGTTGTTCACCGCCCGACAGCATATGCGGGTATTCGTTGATGTAATGCGACAGCCCGACCCGTTCGAGAAGCTCTCCAACACGGGGCCGCTTGTCCTTGCGCGATCCGGGCAGACCGAAACCCACATTGTCCCCAACCGTCAGGTGCGGAAACAGCGCAAAATCCTGAAATATCAGGCCGATAGACCGCCGTTCGGGCGGCACGCGGAACACCGTGTCACAGACCAGCGATCCGTCCACATGGATCGTGCCGCTGGTTTGCATGTCGACGCCCGCAATGATGCGCAGGGTCGTCGACTTGCCACATCCCGATGGCCCCAGAAGACAGGTCACATTGCCCGGCTCGATCGCCAAGGACACGTCGTCGACGACGCGCTTGCCCTCGTAATCCCGCACGATGTTGCGGATTTCCAGCCGGGGATGGGATTTGGTCAACGCTGCCTCACAGGTTTCCGAGTGAAAGGGTCGGATTATGCAAAATCAGGTAACAGGCCCGTTGATCCTCGACAACCCCTCAGCCCCGCGTCGTGCCGTCGCCCACCACGAGGTATTTGAAGCTGGTCAGCTGCTGCGCCCCGACCGGACCGCGCGCATGCATCTTGCCGGTCGCGATCCCGATCTCGGCCCCCATGCCAAATTCGCCGCCATCGGCAAACTGGGTGGAGGCGTTGCGCATGAGGATAGCGCTGTCGATCCGTTCAAAGAACCGGTCCGCGGCAGCATCGTCTTCAGTCAGGATGCAGTCGGTGTGGTTTGAACTGTAGGTGTTGATATGCGCAATGGCCGCATCCAGATCATCCACAACGCGGGCCGCGATAATGCTGTCGAGGTATTCGCATCCCCAATCGGCATCCGTCGCCGCAACCGTGCCGTCGATGGCCTGCAATGTTTCGTCCACGCGTACCTCGACCCCGGCATCCAACAAAGCGCGAATGACGCCCTGCCCGATCGTGTCGACCACATTCTTGTGGATCAACAGGCACTCGGCTGCCCCACAGATCCCGGTGCGTCGGGTTTTGGCATTGAGGATCACGTTCAGGCTTTTGACCGGGTCGGCGTCCTTGTCGACATAGATGTGCACAATGCCTTCCAGATGGGCAAAAACCGGCACGCGTGCTTCGCGCTGGACAAGACCGACCAGCCCCTTGCCGCCACGCGGAACAATCACGTCGACGTAATCCGTCATGGTCAGCAATTCGCTGACCGCCGCACGATCCCGGGTGGGCACAAGCTGGATCGCGTCTGCGGGCAGACCCGCCGCGCGCAGGCCTTCGACCAGACAGGCGTGGATGGCGGTTGAGGAGTGAAAGCTTTCGGACCCGCCGCGCAGGATCACCGCATTGCCCGCCTTCAGGCACAGCGCCCCCGCATCCGCCGTCACGTTGGGCCGGGATTCGTAGATCACGCCGATGACCCCCAGCGGCGTGCGCACGCGCTGGATGTGCAGGCCGCTGGGCCGGTCCCATTCTTCCATCACGGCCCCCACCGGATCGTCCTGTCCGGCGACGGCCCTCAACCCGTCCACGATGCCCTTGATGCGGCTTTCATCCAGCAGCAAGCGGTCCATCATCGCATCGGTCAGCCCCTTGTCACGGCCGAATTCCAGGTCGCGCTTATTGGCCTCGATGATCTGCGCGCGCTGCGTCCAGACCGCATCTGCCGCCGCCATCAGCGCGGTTGTCTTTTTCTCTGCCGGGGCAAAGGCCAACGCGCCCGCTGCCGCTTTGGCACGTGCCCCCAAATCCTGCATCAACGTGGGGATATCTGTCATATCTTTCATGGCGTTGGCCTTTTCGTGAAATGCGTTGGTTGGTCAGTCAGGCGGGACGTCAGATCGCCATATCGTCGCGGTGTATTACCACGGCGCGTCCCGGGTAGCCCAGAATTTCCTCGATCTCCGCTGAGTTATGCCCCTTGATCGCCTGCGCTTCGGCCGCCGTGTAGCGCGTCAGCCCGAACCCAAGCTCACGGCCCTGCGCATCGGTGATGGCCACCGGATCTCCGCGCCCGAAGGTCCCCGAGACCCCGACAATGCCGGGCGGCAGAAGCGAAGTTCCCCGCTTGAGCGCGCGCGCCGCGCCGTCGTCAACACTCAGACTGCCTTGCGGTTTCATCGACACGATCCAGCGTTTGCGCGCCGCATGAGGGTCAAGCTGTGGTGTGAACCACGTACAACGGGCCCCGTTTTCCAGCGCCTGCAAGGGATGCAAGGTGGAGCCTTCGGAAATGGCCATGGCGCAGCCCGACACGGTGGCGGTTTTGGCCGCCATCAGCTTGGTCTTCATTCCGCCCTTAGACAGCCCGGATCCGGCATCGCCTGCCATCGCTTCGATTTGGGGCGTGATGTCGTCAATCACCGGGAAATGCGTGGCATCGGGATCGGTCATCGGATTGGCGCTGTAGAACCCATCGACGTCGGACAGCAGGATCAGTTGATCCGCGCCGACAGTCGCGGCCACCTGGGCGGCGAGCCGGTCATTGTCGCCATAGCGGATTTCATCCGTCGCCACGGTGTCGTTTTCGTTCACGATGGGCACGACGCCAAAGCCAACAAGCGTTTCCAGCGTTGCGCGGCTGTTGAGATAGCGGCGGCGGTCGGTGCTGTCTTCCAGTGTCACCAGCACCTGAGCGGTGGTCAGGTCATGCGGGGCCAACGCCTCTTCATAGGCGCGGGCCAGCCGGATTTGCCCGACAGCCGCAGCGGCTTGTGATTGTTCCAGCGGCAGAACGGTGGGCGGCAGGTTCAAAACGCCGCGTCCCAGCGCAATCGAGCCAGAGGACACCAGAATGACATCCGTGCCGCGTTTCTTGATCCGTGCCACATCTTCGGCCAGCGACAACAGCCAGTCCCGGCGCAGCGTGCCATGTGTCTTGTCGACCAGAAGCGCCGACCCGATTTTAACAACCAGCCGACGCGCGTCGCTTAGGGTTGCCACGGTCCCGCCTCTTCGGTTGCTTCTTCGCGTTTGCGCGTGATCTTGACGTGCTGGCGCAAGGCGCGCAGCACATCGGTGAGGCCTTCTTTTGACACGCCGGACATCAGCATGACGTCGTGACCCGCGACGCGTTCCAGCTCTTCCTTGAGGAAGCCGCGTTCCTCGTCGTCCAGCGCGTCAATCTTGTTGAGCACCGTCACGCGGGGCTTGTCAGCCAGACCTTCGCCGTACGCCTCAATCTCGTCGATGATGGTCTGGTAGTCCTCAAGCAACGTGCCAGACGTGCCATCCACCAGATGCAACAGTGCGGCGCAGCGTTCGACATGGCCGAGGAACAGATCGCCCAATCCGCGCCCTTCATGCGCGCCTTCGATCAAGCCGGGGATGTCGGCGACGACAAATTCTGCATCGTCCACACCGACCACGCCAAGGTTCGGGTGCAGCGTCGTGAACGGGTAGTCCGCCACCTTTGGACGGGCGTTGGAGGTCGCCGCCAGAAAGGTGGATTTACCCGCATTGGGCAGCCCCAGAAGCCCAACATCGGCGATCAGCTTCAGCCGGAGCCAGATCGTGCGTTCAACGCCTTCCTGGCCGGGGTTAGAGCGTCGCGGGGCCTGATTGGTGGAGGTTTTGAAGTGCAGGTTGCCCCAGCCTCCATTGCCGCCCTTGGCCAGCAGAACGCGCTGGCCCAGTTCGGTCAGATCAGCGAGCACCGTTTCTTCGTCTTCGTCCAGGATCTCGGTGCCGACGGGGACTTTCAGAACGATGTCCTTGCCATCCGCGCCGGTGCGCTGACGGCCGGCCCCGGGGCGGCCATTGTCGGCAAAAAAGTGCTGCTGATAGCGAAAGTCGATCAGCGTGTTGAGACCATCCACGGCTTCGACCCAGACGTCACCACCCCGACCGCCATCGCCGCCGTCGGGGCCACCGTATTCGATGTACTTTTCGCGCCGGAAGCTGATGCATCCGTTCCCGCCCGAACCAGAGCGGATATAGACCTTGCAGAGATCGAGGAATTTCATTTGTTTGGACTTTCTTCGCCAGAGGCTCTGGCGTTTGCGATGGCATGTGCGCGACTTACCTCTGCCCAACTGGCGCGGTCAAGGTGCACGCGGATCACAGGCAAGTCGCTACCGTGGTAATGTGACCAGATCAGGCGCGTTTCGCCGGTCTGCTGAAAGCCGAGCTTGCTCAACACGTTCTGCGAAGCAGCGTTGCCTTTAATCCAACCACTCTCAACTTTTTCTTCATCTGCGAAAGTCAACTGGAGCAGAGCCGTTGCCGCCTCGGTCATCACACCTTTGCCCCAGACATTCGGGGACAGCCAGTACCCAAGATCGGACACATCTTTTCCGTGACGCCCCTTGGTGACCGAAACGATACCGCAAGGCCGGTCATCCAGAACAATCACGCGATACCATGGATCCGAGGAATTGCGCTTGACGAAGCTGCGTGCGTCCTCAAGCCCGTATGGTCGCGGAGGAGTTGTCAGCCATTGATGCACCTCCGGGCGCGCAATCTCTTGCGCAACCCACACGGCATCGTCGGACTGCAACAGGCGCAGGGTCAGTCGGGGTGTTTGTATCATCGGTGCCCCTCCTGCCATTGGGCGGTTGAGCGACCAAGCGTCAGCACATGCGTTTGAGATATGTCCAGGTTTGGACGGTTGCGTTGCGGGCGACGGAAAACGATTCCGCGTCGCCGATATATTCAAAGCCACAATGGGTCAGAACACGGGCCGAGGCCGGGTTGTCCTGAAACACGCTGGCGAAAATCGTCTGATTGTTCAGTGGATTGGCGTCCACCAGCGCCTGAACCGCGTCCGAGGCAAGCCCGGTGTTCCAGAACGGCGGTGCAACCCAATACCCGATTTCGGACTGGTTGCGATCCATCCGCTGGAGCGAGATCAGCCCCATCACTTCGGGTCCGTCCGCCAAGGTGCCATCCATCGCCCAGACATCTTCGTCCCGATCCGGCGCATGCGCACGGTCGACGAAGGCCTGTGACGCCCCCGGCGGCAATGGGTGCGGGATCGACGTGGTCATGCTCGCGACGCGCTTGTCGCTTGTGTAATGCTCGATCAGGCCAACGTCCGACACCTGCAGCGGTCTCAGAATGAACCGGTCGGTTTCGACGATTGGCTGTGTCATGTTGGTGCTATCCAAACTCATCTGCTCTCTCCTCATCGCAGACATGTGCGCTGGCCCCTCTCCAAACGCTTAAGGGGGACCGGCTGGTCTGCCGATCCCCCTTTGTTTTTTCAAAACCTTAAGGTCGGCTTACTCAGCGGCCTCCGCCACTGGCAAAACGGAAATAAACGTACGGTTTTTGAGACCTTTGTGGAAGGTCACGGCGCCGTCGACGGTTGCAAAGATCGTGTGATCCTTGCCCATGCCCACGCCTTCGCCCGGCCAGAACTTTGTGCCGCGCTGACGCACAATGATGTTGCCCGGAATGGCCGCCTGGCCACCGTAGAGTTTTACGCCAAGGCGACGACCAGCGGAGTCGCGACCGTTGCGGGATGAGCCGCCTGCTTTTTTATGTGCCATAGGTCAGTCTCCTTACTTCGATGCCAGATCTTTGGCCTGTTCAATCCAGCCTTCACGCTCGATCCGGCCTTTGAACGACAGTTTCTCGCCAAATTCTTCAACGTCTGCCTCTGTCCACGCAGCGATCTGCGCGAAAGAAGTGACGCCTGCTTCGTGCAGCTTCTTCTCAAGCGCCGGGCCAACGCCGGACAGCTGCTTGAGATCATCTGCGCCCGCCGCCGCGGCAGGTGCCTCGGCCTTGGGAGCTGCTTTTTCTGCTTTCGGAGCCGCTTTCTTCTGAGCCGCAGCCGCTACGGCCGCGCCGGAGACAGAGCCAGCACCGATGGCCGCTTTGACGCCGGACTTGTCCGCGCCAGAGGCCAGAATGTCTGTCACGCGCAGAAGCGTCAGCTGCTGGCGATGACCCACGGTCCGCTTGGAGCTGTGCTTACGACGACGCTTGACGAAGTTGATGACTTTGTCGCCTTTGATCTGGTCCACGACCTCGGCTTGCACGGCTGCACCGTCGACAAGAGGGGCACCAACGACAGTCTTGTCGCCACCAACCATCAGAATTTCATTGAACTGGACGGTTTCGCCTGCATCGGCTGCCAGTTTCTCGACGCGCAGAACGTCGCCCGATTGGACTTTGTACTGCTTGCCGCCGGTTTTCATAACCGCGAACATCGTGTCTTTCCTTTTACACCCGCATCCTGTGGCCCCGGTTTCCCGGCGTTTTGGGGGGTCCCCACCTCGGACAGCGCGCCCCATCTCGGAGCGAAGTTATCATATAAAAACAAAAGCGGGACCGAAGCCCCGTCTTGTTGTGCGCGGCTTATGCTGCGCTTGCGGGCGTTTGTCAACGCGTTTTGGGGCCTAAAGCTCCTGGACCTGCATCTGGCGGGCCACAGCGCGGCCAAGCGCATAAGAGATATCGTCATACATCTTGTTGAACCCGGCAAACAGCGCCCGGTTCAGCGCCCGCCCCGGATCGGTCTTGGACAGTTCGGTGTAATCCGCCACCACGCCGTCTTCGAGCGGGCGATAGGCCATGATCAGGAATGCATAGACCCATTCACGCGTGTCCGACCGTGTTTCAGCCTCAGACGACCAGACCTCGGTCAGGATATCCTGTTCAGACATGTCGAGCGCCCCGCCATCCACCAATCCAAGGTAGAACATGTAATTGGCGTTCAGAGCCCCGACGAGATTGGCATCCACCAGATCATTGGTGTCGACAAATTCCGAAATCATCGCCAGCGTTTCGGACTGCGTGCCTTCCAGATCCCGAAACGCCGCGCGGGCCGCGTCTTCGATCTCTTGTTCGCGCATTGCGGTGCGCGCGCTCAGTTCGAGGCTGACAACCTGTTGTCCAACCTCGGAGGTGAAGAAGGCCAGCAGCGGATCAATATCCGCATCGCCGAATTCCGCCTTGAACTCTTCTCGCACCGTGGCCAGCATACGGTCGTCATCGTAGATGCGCTCGACCGTGGCGTCCCAACCCTGCGTCCGCCCCCCCGGCACCATGTCCCGGGCCAGCGTTTCGCCGTATTCGATCCCTTCCTCCCGCATGATCTCGACGATTTGCGGAACGCCCAAAGCCTTGAGAAGATCGTCAACAGACGATGCCTGCACCGATGTGGCCCAGGGCCCAACGACCAATGCCGTTGCTGCGGATGCAATCAGATTGCGAAGCATGCTCGATCTCCTGTTATGCGTTGCCCTGATACCTATGTCGCACGAAACGCGATGCCAACCCAAACCCCCGTGAACGTGTCGACGCGGCCACTGGGAAATAGAGGTTGCACAGATCAAAAGCAGAAGCTAAACGCCCCCCTGACCCCCGCGGAGAGGTGCCGGAGTGGTCGAACGGGGCGGTCTCGAAAACCGTTGTGGGTGCAAGCCCACCCAGGGTTCGAATCCCTGTCTCTCCGCCAATTATTCTCATAAGTACATAATTTTAAAAGAAAAAGAGCATAGCCTGCGGCCCCGCCCCTTATCCTACCCGCCATCGCAAAAACGCTTGATTTAGGCCGCGACCCATCCGGCTTTAATCTCATCCACCGCCTTTTTCACCTCGGCTTCAAAGTCTGCATCGGGATCATTGCCGCGCTTGATGCCGTCTATGAGCAGCTTCACTTCATCCGGTGGAAAACGGCTGATCGCGTCGATGAAGCGCTGTTCCTCTTCGGTGCGCTTGTATTTCTCGCGGTACGTCGCCAGCACGCCCGCGACAGCACCGCAGAACACCCAATCCAGATTGACGCCTTCAATCTGGCACCAAGTCAGCAGGCTAGTGGTCAGAATGATTTGGTCGGGTTCTTCCTCATCGTATTCCAGTTCCGGCGGATCAACATCGAAGTGCTTGCAGAACCACTCTATGCGCCCTTCTGTCGTCGTCAGGTCTGCATCTGTCTCGCGGCAGAACGAGTATGTGATGCCGGGTGTTTCGACCGTGTGTGGTTGCAAGCCGGTATCGTTCGCCGTCGCGGCGTTATCATTGGTCATTGCCATATCCTCTTGATGGATTATCAGAACACAGTTACGATAATATCAGTGCAGATAGCAGTCAACAGAAAACCGAACAGGGTTACGATATGAACGCCACGCAATGTAAAATGGCCCGTGCAGCAACTGGCCTTGGCGTTCGTGATTTGGCGAAACTTGCCAACGTATCGCCAGACACAGTGGCCCGCCTCGAAAGGGGCGAAAACATCCGTGAAAAAACCGCTGACGCCATCCGCACAGCCCTCGAAAAGGCTGGCGTGGAGTTCATCGCAGAAAACGGTGGCGGTGCTGGTGTTCGTCTGGTCAAGCCGGATGCTGAAAAAGGCGGCGTGGCAGGTGGTGGTGGACCCGAGGCCATCACCAGATCGCAGGATTAGGTTAATCCTTTAGGGGCGTCAGCCTACTCAGATTTCGGTTCGTCTTGCGGAATTAAACTTATCAGGCCACCCAGTTCTGAACGGAATGCTTCAGCCATTTCGACCATCACCTTTCTCACGGCGTTCTGAAGTTCAAACACTACAACTTGGATCAAATTCACTTGCACTTCATCAAAGGCACCGCCGTGTGGGAATACTGGGTTTGAAAGTCTCGCTAATTGTTCGCCACTCGCGCTTTGCAACGGCTCGATAGTTGGGCGAAAAAACCTTCGAACCTCCGGATCGCTATGGGCAAAATAGCCCTTCCTGCTTTCGATAATTTTCTCGTGGAGTTCTTTCGTGGACTTCTTTGGATCAAGTCCGATCCGCCTGAACCCAAGTTCAGGCAATCCGTTTGCGCGGTTGAATGGCCTCGCATATGTGACAGCCATGCTCGTTTCGAAGCAGCTTCTTGTGAGAACACTGCTTGCGGGCGCAACGAATTTCGGATCAAAATGCCGTGGCGTGCCGTTTTCGGAGATCCAATCCAGCAACAGATCAGAGGCATGATATGCTTCACGGAAGTCGTTGTGAGCCAAACACAACCTTACAAAGAGTTTGTCCTTGTTTGGCAATTGATCAGCAAGCGCCGATGCATCAATTTTCAAGAAAGCCTTGGCAAATGGCCCAGGGCCATCTGACCAATCATGTGGGTAGAGTTCTGGTCGGTAAGGGGGCATGGGACTGATTTGGTAACTCCTAGCAGGAGAAATGTGAACATCTCCGAAAGCGAAAAACTGCGTGTCGTGCTCTTACGGGCTTGTTCGTGCGATCTGTGAAACGATTCATCAGACGGGTGTTTTTGTCCATCGACTCCTTTAGTTGATCGCCCTTCACCTGCAAAACGATGTTCAATTCTTCGGCTGAAATTGCCATTTTAGCTCCTTGGGGGGGTACACCCTTTTTCTAGGTGATATTGCAAACGGAGGGCCGGATCAGGTTAACGGAATGCCCGGTTTAGGGACGCGACCACCCCCTAGTGTGCAAACTGCGCCCACGGGTCTTTGTCGTCGTTTTCATCCGCAGGCATTTCCACCTTCGCCCGATCGGCAGGCGTTGCGCCCAGCTTGCCTAGTGCCGTGTTTGATGCCGCCATGAGGGACGCCGGGACGGGTTCGCCTGCCTTCACAAACTCGCGCACCTGACCTAGTGCGACAGATGCCAATTCAACCGCCGCCCTGTCCTCGCGGATCAGCCATCCCAAAGCGCCCGTGAGTTCGCACCACACGGCCCGCGCGTTGGCTTGCAGGTAGTCAGGCGGGTTGCCTACAGGTTGCCCACTGGTGCGCGGTTCCTTGCGGTCACGGTAGCGTTGCGGGTCTTTCTTGTCGGCCCCGGTCAACCGTGCCTTAGCGATTGCGTTCTTCGGTGTCGGCATATCGTATCTCATTTTCAGAATGTTTGAAGTGCGGATATGTGCGTTTGGCGGGGCTACGGGTTACTCAAAAAGTTATTTTCAGAAAACCGAATACCCCCTCCCTAAATGATTGCAGCCTTGCCGGATTGAACGTCTGCGAGAACAAAGGACCACGCATCCGGCTTGCCGTTATCGGACGGGCTGCACGCCCTCTCAAAGATGGCCCTTATGCTGCCTGACCAACGCCAGTGATCGTGTAAAATGCGCCGGGATGCGTCACCGCCACGTCAACCCGCATATGTGCAAGCAACGTGTATTGCAGGTTCGATGCGTAAGCACTGGTCTTGAGAACCTCGACGCGGATATCGGAACGGATGCCCACCAACAGGCGCGAGAAGTTGCCCGCGATGATAGTGCTTTCGTCGCTGCCCGAACCGCCATCAACCGGAATGCTGGTCGTGGTCAACATCGGGATTGCCTCCAGCTTTGGGTTCATCCGTAGCGGTTGCCCGTCGCTGTCCACCAGATCAGTGAAAGAACCTTCATCGCGCGGGTGCATGATGTAGGCGCTCACCGGCCCGCTATTGGCTGTCAGGATCGCCGTCCGGGCTTTGGACAGGTTCGCATAGTTCGCAATAATTGCGTCTTGTGCGACCGTGCCGATACCGCTTGTGTTGGCGATGCCGCGCGGTTCCGGTGCCGTACCGCTACCCAGCAACGCCACACGGTCAAGTTCGACGGCCATAGCCGCTGCGAGAACGCGGGGCAGTTCCGTTGCCAGGTTAAGACTGTCCTCCATCAGTTCGACGCTGACTTTCGTCTGCACCGCCAGCGAACGCGGGATCATCTGCATCAGACCGAAGGTCGGGTCGGACTCTGCCACGTTGCCAGCCTCAGCCCGCCATGCCGGAACCGGGTCGGACAGCAGTTTCGCCCAATTGTTCGTGTCGCTGGTCAAAGGCACGGTTTGCGCCCCCGCCTGCATCACGACGCTATTGGCCCGTGCAAGGTCGATCAGGGTTGCCGACAAAACGTCTGGCACGGTGTAGCCGCCTGCACTGTCAGAGCCTTCGGAAAGCGCGCGACGTTCCACCTCGGTCTTGCCGCCTAGCACCATGCTGCGCAGGTATTGGCCCACACTCAGGCCGCGATAGTCGCTTTCAAGCGGCACACGCGCTTTGGCCCAATCGGTGAACCTCTGTTCCGGTGTCAGAGCAGGGCAGATATCGCCTTCCGGTTCGTCATCTGTGCGGGCTTCCTTTGCGCCGGGAATAGGCCGCTTGGCAAGCCGTGCCGCCGATTCCGCTTGTGCGCGGGGTTCGCGGGAACCTTCTTCGGTGCGGACGTCGTATTCACGCTCAATCGCGTTGAACAGTTCCATGACGCCATCGCAGGCAAGTTCGACTTGTCTACGTTCTTCGGCGCTGGTCTTGTCGGTGATCCTGTCCAGAGCGTCACGCGATGCTGTCATCATCCGCTTGGATGCTTTTTGCAGATCGCCCCAAGCCATCGTGTGCGGTTCGATTTCGTTTAGGGACCGAACGCCAAGGTCGCGTAGTGCTTTCATGCAGTGCTTGCGAACGGCAAGGTCGGTTTCATCATCAAGAATGAGTGTCATTTGTCTGTTTCCGTTTCTGATGCCAAGGCGCGCGAAAACGGCCCCGGCTAGGGGTTCACGTTTCGCGCTCGGCCATCAGCTTCGCGGAAAGTAGAGCCAAGCCCCCGCCATCAGCAGGCGCTTGTTGTTGAATCTTATACATGAATCCGGCTTTCCGCGCAAGTTCAGCAGGCATTGATTGCCCCCGCCTTGCCCAGCTTTTTTACCGCCATCTTCGTGAATGCGCGTTCCACGCCTTCCGGCCCTTCAACCGCAATATGCGTTTCAATCGCCGCGCCCATAATCGCCGCCGCAAAAAATCGGATGTTGCCGCCCTCAGCTTCGATCTCATCAATCGCCGCTGTGATAAGGCGTTGGACACGTTCTTTTTCGGTCAACATGATTTCTTCGTGGGTCATAGCTGCACCTCCCCCGGTTCGCGTAGCTGCCAAACCCGCTTTTTTCGCCAGTCCAAGTCGCTATGGATACGCTCCATCTGAAGCCCATTGACCGCGAAACAGATGTGCTGGTTAGGCGTGTCGCTTACGATCCCCCAATGAAGATACAGTCTGCCGTCCCGCTCATCCTCGATTTGCAGCAGATCGCCAGCACGCGCTTCCTGATGAGGCACGCGGTCGCCAACGGTGTCGAAGTAATCCAAAGCGCCGATAGCCCGCGCGTGAGAATAGAAGTCCTTGAGACTGTCCCAACGTCCGGTGTTCGCAGCATAGAATTGCGTTCCCAGCATCGCGTCCAGACATTGCGCCGCGAACAAAAAACACTCGCGTTCGCCGGGGCGGTAATGCTTGTCTGCCCACTGGTCGATCACACGCAGCAGGTTGTGCCGCCAGTTCTCGTGCTTTCGATAGAGCGGGGGGAAGGGCTGTCGAAGGTGCCAGACTTCGCCCTCAGGACGCGGCGCAAGCCCCTTGATCGCGTAGTGTATCGGGTCGAACAGATCGAAAGCCTTGCGCTTGCCGGTGATTACCTCAAGTCGCGCCGCTTCCAAACGTCGGTTTAGTTCCGCGCTGTCCAAGGTGATTTGCTCAAACGACATGGCTTGGTCCTTTCAGGTGATGCTTTGAAATTCCGCTGCGCGGGCGCTTTGCGCCGCCGGGCTTGGCCCGGAATAGGATGCGCGACCCCGCCAAGGGGGATGCGCAATCCCTCAGGGTATAAGGGATGTGGTTGGCTAGGGGATTTCAGGGGGATTACAGGGGGTTTGCTATGGGGTATCGAACCCAGTTTGCTAGGGGGTTGTGTAGGGGTTTGCATGGTTGTCATTCCCCCGCTTTCACGATGAAAGACCGCTTGCGCGACGCTGGCCCTTCGCTTTCGATCTTGATCTTTCCAGCCGCCAGCAGGCTTTCCATCGCCGCTTTCAAGGCGCGCTTTGTCATGCCTTCGTTGTCCGGATGTTCTGCGAAAATCTTGGGTGCGAAGCTTGAACCACTCACGTGATTAACTTGCCGCCCCTGCGCCGTGAACGTCGCCAACAGCTTCATGAATACGCGTTGCGCCTTCGCCCCCGCCGCAAGCTTGTCCAAGCCTTGCTCGACTGCCTCAGGCACGAAAACGCCGGCCTGCCACTTCATGTGCGTTTCGCCACCGATGCGCCCATAGTTGGCTTTCATGGTCGTCATCACGCGCCGGTCAGGGTCCGACTCGAAACCGTTGTCTGTGATCCGGGATAGGTAAAGCCGCGACCGTACGGAGTTATTCCAGGCGGTAGAGCCTGACGACCCAGAGCCGCTAGAAAGCCCGGTCAGCGACGGATGCCCCAGCAGCAGAACCGCACATTGCCGCTTGATCGCCAGCCCGCGCAGGATGCCGATAAACTGGCGCACCTTGGCCCGGTCGTTTTCGTTCGCCGGGTAAGTGTCTGCCAACGTGTCGATGACAATAAGCGAAGGCGCTTCATCCGCCGCCCGCTCGTCCAGTTCCTTGAACAGTTCGGACGCAATGAGCGACACTTGGCTTTCAATCGCCAGCAAGGCGCTTTCGCCCGCCAGTGACCGAAGGGTTAGCCCTTTCAGGTCGTCATATGTCGCCCGCTCGGCGCGCAAGATATCATCAAGGCGACGGTGCAATTCGTTGTCGTCATCCTCGGCGCTCATGTAAATTACGCTGCCCTCGGATACCGCCTTTCCGATCCACTGGCGTCCGGTCGAAACCGCGACGGCCAATTGCAGGGAAAGAAGGCTCTTGCCGGTGCCGCCGTCGCCACTGAACAGCGTGACAGTGTTCTGAGGTACAAGATCCTGAACAAGCCATTCACGCGGCTGCACGGCCTTGCCCTTGAGCGTTGCCGCGCAATAGAACCGTGACCGCTCACCGGCCCCGGCCCGTTCATCCTGTGACTTCGGATGTTCGGCGCGGTGCGCGCGGTCTTGGTCATCCATGTCTTGAAAATCACGCATCACGCCGCTGCCCTCCCCTGCACGTATTCAAGGAAAGCCGCGCGACGCGGTGCAGGCGAACGGTTGAGCGATGCCAGCATGTAGGCGTCGCGTTCGTCCTGTGTCGTCAGGTCGGCCCAAAATGACGCTTGATCCATGATGCCAAGCAAAGCCGGTTGCGGCTGTCCTGCGCCCTGCGGTGCTACCGCCTCGAAAACGGCCTCGATCTGGTCATCATCCAAGGTGCGCAAAGCCGCGTAGGCCAGTGCTGCACGCTGGTGAACCTCAAGACGCGACGCCAGGACAATAGGCAAGCCAAGCCACGCGTCGTGCGTATCCAGCCACGCGGCATAGCCCACGCAGCGCGCGGCCTTTTTGATGTTGCGGGGGATGTGCTTGGAAACGCTCATGCCAGCTTCCCCCCGATCTTAAAGGGGCGCTTCATGTCCGCCGCCAAGTTGCGTGCAATGTCGTGTGCGCATTGGCGCTCAGGGACGCGATAGAGCCGCGTCCGAAGGTCTTTGCCCGGACAAGGTGTCACCAGTACCACGTCGAAGTGACGGCCCGCCTTGATGACAGTGTAATAGCTGGTGGCCGCTGTTGGCAGTTTGACAACTTCGTTCATGCCGTCACCCCGCGCGGGTAGCCGGTGAAACGCTCGACAGAGCCGGACGCCTTGCACCAGAAGAAGGTTGCGAAAGTGACGGGTTCCGGCGTATTCTGTTTGTGAAGTTTTGCCGCTTCGCTTTTGTTAAGAGCCTCGGTGCCGCCCGCCAGCGCACCGGGGTTTTTCTTTTTCTGCTCGGTCATGGGTTACGCGGCCTCGCTCTTTGCCGCTTCCCATGCTTCGATCTCGGAAAGCTTCCAGCGCGCGCAACCGGGTGTCAGGCGAACAACGCGCGGGAATTCCGGGTGTTCACGATGCCACCGCCAGACGGTCGGACGGGCGATGCCGTAGCGACGCGCAAGGTCGTTGTCAGTCAAGTAAATTTCAGCCATATCGGCACCTCATTCTTGCTGGTGCCGGTCGGGACTAATGACACCAGAATGTTACGGTGCCTCACACAAACATTGTCAAATCAGCCCAGGTATTGAGGATAAAATTAAATTTTAAATTCCATCGTCAGACGAACCGCTGCGGCGTGAGCCTTGTTCACCCAGGTTCGGTCAACTTGATCCTCGTGACTAAGAACCTCGGCGATTTTCTCCCAAGATGCTCCACAAGTCCGCGCGTCCAAAATTCTCAGATAAGTCAGCCATTTTCCTAGTAGCTTTCTAAACTGCACCTTTCCGCCGATTTGCGCCTGCTGTTGCTCCATCAGGTATTTCTTTGCTTCTGCGATCTGGTTTCGAACGGGCTTTCGCAAATCAAATTTGAGAACGGCCTCCTTAGGGTTGTCGGTGACAATTTCGCCATGCGCCAAAACCGTCACTCCGACTGGTGGCATAGTCAGAACGGCTTCGGGCTGGTCCGATATCCTCGGATTTGGCAACGGTTCCCATGAATCCGCTGTGATTGAGGTACTTAGAATGTAGAATCCCGGCTGGCTCGGCTTCAAAACGCCGTAGGGATATCTATTAGGCTCCTGTTCGGCTTCAAAAAGCCTGCCCTCATATTCACTTGGTGCGTTCAAATCGAATTCTTGCCGGAGATCCTCTCGCCTGCGCAAAAATTCCCAACGCCACCTTTTCAAACTCCACCGATCAGTAGAGCCGTATTCCGCAATGTCGGTCCAGTTCGGAATGTCTAAATCCTTCATACCGCCGCCCCGATCTGCACCACCTTGGCCCCTGCTTCGCCGCGCAAGAACCGGCCCCAAGCCGCCATCATGGCCCGCCGCTTTTCGATCATGTCACCGCGCCGATAGGCCCGCTCAACGTCGCTTCCGACCGAGTGTGCAAGCTGAATTTCGGCCATCTCACGCGGAAATTCTGTCCGCTCGGATACCCAATCCCTAAACGTGCTGCGCAAGCCGTGAGGCACCGCAGGACGCCCCGACACGCGGTCAAGGTATCCGCCTTCCTTCGCCGCATTGATGCGCTTCATGCAGGCGCTCAGAGCCGCATCGGATAGCATACCGCCCCGCACCGCCGGGAATACGAATTTGCTACCTTCGATGCAATCCAAGCTTTCCAGCAGCTTCACAGCTTCCTTGGTCAAAGGGACGCGGTGTTCCCTGCCCGCCTTCATTCTATCCGCCGGAATGATCCACATGCCCGCCGCAAGGTCGAATTCAGACCAAACGGCCCCGCGAATTTCACCAGACCGCGCGCCGGTCATTGCCATGAATTCAAGCGCCCTAGTGGCAAAGCCGGATCGCCCTTGCACGTCTTTGAACCATGCCGCCGCATGGTCAATTTGCAGCGCCGGGTGATGCTCTACCTTCGCCACCTTTCCGGGCTTTGGCAGGATCGCGTCTAGATTGCCCTTCCACCGCGCCGGGTTGTCGCCTGTCCGATGCCCTGCGACCGTCGCCCACGCCAGAACCGCCTCGACACGCCCGCGCAACCGCGATGCCGTTTCATTCTTGGTCAGCCAAATCGGTTCAAGGATGCGCTGCACGTCCGTTACCGTGATATCGTCCACCAGCATCTTGCCGACCGCTGGCACCGCGTAGGCGTCCAAGGTCGCGCGCCATTGCTTTCGGTGCTTTGGATTGTCGAATTCCGCCAGCTTGCCCTTGAGGAATTTTTCCATAGCCTCGGCAAAGGTCAGGCCACGCTTTTGCGCAGCCTCCAGAGCCGCCCTAGCGGCCTTCTTGTGCTCAACCGGGTCAACGCCCTGACGGATCATGTCGCGCGCCTCTCGCGCCCTCTCACGCGCTCCTGCAAGCGTCACGTCAGGAAAACCGCCTAGACCAATATGCCGCCGCTTTTTGCCGACGTTGCAACGCAGTATCCAAGACCGCGCCCCGGCGGGTGTGATCTGCAACAGCAGGCCATCCACACCACCTACCGCAAACGTCGCATTGTGATCGTGTCCGGGATGCTCAAGGCGCTTAACCTCAAGCGCCGAAAGTTCCCTAGCCTTCTTTGGCACAGTTCGATTCCAATCTTTTGCCGCCCGCTTTCCTACCTGCCAAAAACAATGGTATTGGTCGTTACAGGTTGCAACAGGTAATTTCAGAGAAGCCTATAAAAACAAGGTATTTCAGCACATTATGAGGCAAGTCGTTACAGGCTGTTTCGGCACAATGGCCGCCTGTCTCTCCGCCATTTTGGCCCATCCGTACTGATTGCTTTCGCCCCGTTTTATCGGACCGGCTGTGCCGTACGGTTCAGGCGATTGCGTCAAACGGGGAGTCCAGAACACCGGTGATCTGGATCAGGAATGCGCCGGTTTCGGCGTCGAGGGCCGATGCATGGAGGTCGTTGATGGCATCGACGGCCGCGTTGGTTCCGGCCTGTGACCCGTCGAACAGGGACATCACCTCGATCGCGTCAGTGACGTCGGACATGCCGCGATGCACGGCGTAGAGCGCTCCGATATCGGTTTTGGTGGCAAGATAGGCGCGGTCTGCCTGTTGCTGGTCGATAAACGCCTGCGCCGCATCAGGGGGCGGGGCGGCTTTCGCGCCGTCGAGCACTTTCAAGATGAACTGATCGCGGGTCACACGGCCGGACTCGAGCCCGTTGACCCAGAAATCGAACCCGTCCTGATCCGGGATGCGACCCAGCACATTGCCGTAGACGGCGGCGGCGAAGGCGGCATTGCTGAGGTCTTCGGGATAGATGGCGCGGGTTTCCGGCTGGTCGACAAACAGCGATGCCATCTCTTCGAGGCTTGTGCCATTGGCAAAAGCCGTGCCCCAGAAACCTAGCCCCAGCGCGTCGGGTGCGCGGTTGAAATAGGCAATGTACAGCTCGATGAAGCTTTCAAGATTGGCGTCGTTGAGTGCGGCCGTGCCCGTATACCGCGCCAGATCGAAGGCGGCGGTGTCATCCTCGGATCCGAAGGTCAGGAATTCGAGGTCAATCAACCGGTCCGTGCCATCCCCCTCGTCGGTGCGGTCGGTCAGGGTTATGCCGCTGGAGGACAGAACAAGCGTGTGGGCGTTTTGCGCATTGCTGAACTGTGCGGTGTCACGACCCGCGCCGCCGTCTAGCGTGTCATCGCCCCCTGCCCCGATGAGCAGATCATCCCCGGCCCGGCCCGCCAGACGGTTGTCTGCAAAGCTGCCGGTCAAGCCATCCCCGAACCGCGTGCCGACCGCGTTTTCGATCTCGCCGGTGAGCCAGACAAGCTCGGTTGGGACAAGTTGCGTCAGGTCAGCGCGGTATTCCGATGCTTTCGCGGCGATCCCGACCAGCGTGTCGACTTCGGAACTGGGTTGCGCATCGGGCAGCAGGACCTGCCACCCTTCGGTCATTGCCGACAGATCCACCGTGTCGGTCCCGGTCGCATCTGCAATGGCGTAATAGTAGTCCTGGTTTTCCAACCGGTGGATGGTGTCGCCAGCATTGATGGTTGGGTTGGGGCCGTAGATGTATTGCAGCGCGAGGATATCGAGCACCATCGGCGTGGCCGGATCCCATTTTTCCTCTTCCTGCTCGAATTGGTCCGAGTAGGACATGATCGAGGCCCAGTCGGTTTCCATGAGATCGGTGATGTTTGCGGACGCCCAGTCGGGGAAACCGCCGGCTTCTTCGAAGGGATGTTTGAGACCCAGCGCATGACCGATTTCATGCAATACTGTCAGGAAGCCTTCGGAGCCGGGCCGGAAACTTGATGCGGCGATGATCGGGTGATCGAGGTTGAGAAACACATCTCCCGGCTCTGCCGCATAGACTTCGAACTGGGTGCCGGGCGGGGACGGGAAGTAGGCGAAGGCCAGAGTGTCTGATTGGGGATCGGATTCAAGCGTATAGGTGAGGTCGGACCCCGCCGCCCCTGCGGCCATCGGATCATCGAACGCACCGATATAGCTGAACTGGACGTCTATGAACGGTTCAATCGCGGCAAGCGCCGCGCCGAAATAGTCGATGGCAAAGGCGCGGTCCGGGAAGGTTTCGCCGTTCAACCCGTCTGCAACCGCCCAGGACAGCACGGTCGATTGCGACGTGTTCCAGCCGCTGCCGCCCAGAATGACGTCAATCGCATCGCTGGAGCTGGGGCCATAGGAAAATCCGGTTTGAAAGGCCATGACGTCTCCGTTCAGGGATCACAAATGAAATCGCACGCGCCTGTCCGTGTTTCGTCATCAAAATTGCGGCGCGTCCGGCAAGCTTGGCAATGCTGTCCGGAATTGTAAACGGGTTCGCGATCAGACAGCACAACAACGCGCAGCCGCTACACCATCCAGAACCCGTTTTTCTTGATTTTCTGGCGGATGGGTTGTTCGCGTGTCGGCAGATGATCGCGGTCAAACAAGGCACGCACCTTATGCCCGCGGCTTTGATAGATCATGCGCTTGAACGGTTCATAGCCTTTGAGGATCTTTTTCACCGGGTTCGGTGCAGAGATCTGTTCCAGAAACGCAATCGCGTCGTCGCTTTCGCGCGCATAAAGCAAGGGCATGTTGCGGTAATGGACGGAAGTCTTGCCATCGATAAAGCCCGGCGGCAGCGCGTCGCGCCCGCCACCCAGCTTGTGAATCACCAGTGGCAAGGCGATCTGGTCCAGCCACGGGTGCATCGGCTGGCACACCAGTTCCTCGGGCGGATCGGACCGGATCGACAGCGCCATGTCGAGATAGGTTTGTCCAAAGATGTGGGGACATTGGTAATAGAAAAAACCTGCATTGAAATAAAGGTATCGGCGCCAGTGTTCATCCGGTTGCGACAGGTCCAGAGAGCTTTCGAAATCAAGCCCGAAGCGATCGTAGAGCGACTTCCAGATCGCCGAATAGCCGGGACCGTAGAGTTCGATCTGCGGCCAGGTGCCTTCAACCCGCAAGGACGCCATCGGTTTGGCAAAGTCGAACGGCACCTCTGCCATATCACCGGTGATCAGCGTGTCCGTGTCGAAAAAGATAAACGGCTCACCCTTTGGCAAAGCCAACAGGGCCTCGATCTTGTTTCCATAGGGATAATCACTGCCGAAATGGGTGTTTTCGAATGGCAGGATCGTTGCGCCCTGCACCTCTAGCATATCGCGCAGAACGTCCGGACGAATGGTCGGATCCATCGTCCAGCGGTCTGACGGCTGTGGCTCGGCCACGTACAGTTTGAAGCGCGTGCCCGGCGTGCTGGCCTTGAGTGAGAGCGCAAACAGCAGCGCTTCATAGGCCAGACGCCCCATTTGCCCGATGATTAAGACGTTAACGGTGTGTGCGCTGGTCTTGGTCTTGGCCCGTGACATGACGCCTCTTTTGTTCGACTGCTCTTTTAAGCTGTGTATAGGCGCACGGGCCACATCCGCCTAGGGCCAAAGTCATTCCGGCGCGATCTGGAAAACCATTGTGACCCCGGCGCGCAGCTCGGTCTCGCCTTCCGCGACAGGCACACCGGCATCCGACGCGCGGGCCATGCTCAGCATTTCGGGGCGCGGCGCGCGTATACCGGTTTCGTTCAGGCTGACCAAGGGACCAAGTGTGACACCTGCAGCGGCGGCATAAAGCTCGGCCCTCGCCCGCGCATCGGCCACGGCTGCTTTGCGGGCGTCGTTCATCAGCGGGTCGAGATCGGACAGCGTGAACTGCAACCCGCCAAGCTGATTGGCCCCATCCGTCAACACCGCATCCAGCACGGTCCCCAGTTTGGACAGATCCCGGATCCGCACCGTCACCCGGTTTGACGCCTGATAACCGCGAATGCGTGGTTGATTGTTGGATTGGGTGCGGTTTTCCCACACCGGATGCAGCGACAAATCCGAGGTCTGAACGTCGCGAGGCGCGATTTCAAACGTCTCCAACTGGGTGAGAATCGCAGAGGTGATTTGCGAGGTCTCGTCCATTGCTGCCTTCGCTGTTTTTGCCTCGGCTGACGCGCCCATCGTGATCACGGCCATGTCGGGCACGGCAAAAACACGTCCTTCGCCCGACACGGTGATGTGCCCCGTCGTTTCGGCCTGCGCCGCCGTGACAAGGAAAACCACCGAAAACATGGCTAATACGCCTTTAAGGAATTGCATGATATCGCCCTGATCTGATTAAACTGACCTTCAGCATTCACGTCTGACCCAAGGCTGACAAGGCCTGAAACGAAACTGCGCAAAAGCCCGCCTCAATCCGCAAAAGACCTGTCCAAGTGACTCCCATCCCGCGAAAAGGGCTGCTAAAATAGCGTTATGAAGCCAGACTTTGCCCTGACCCTGTCGTTCGAAGGTATTTCGCTGTTGCGTCGCGTGTCCAATGGCTGGGCACTGGTTGGTGACGTGGCGCTGGATGCCGCTGATCTGCGCGGCGCGCTGGCAGAACTGCGCACCGAGGCGGACACATTGTCCCCGCATGGCGGTCAGGTCAAACTGATCGTCCCCAACGAGCAGATCAAGTATCTCAAGCTGCCCGATATCGGACAGACCGGCGATGATCTGCAACAGGACATCCGCCATGCGCTGGACGGGGCGACGCCCTATGCGGTTGATGACCTGAGCTTTGACTGGGCGACCCGTGATGGCCAGGTCTTCGTGGCCGCCGTGGCGAACGAAACGCTGGACGAAGCGGAAGCCTTTGCCAAAAGCCATCATTTCGAACCAGTCAGCTTTGCCGCGATTGCAGAGGATGGCGATTTCGAGGGCGAAGTGTTCTTTGGCACCGCCGCAAGCTGGACCGGGCCGACACCCGAAAAAGACGATCACGCCATCGTCATTGTCCCACCAGAGCAGGTGGTTGAGGCAAGCGCGGAAGATGCACCCGATGGTGCTGCGGACGCAGAGCCGGTCGTCGAAGAGGATAGCCCCGAGGCGACTGCGTCTGACGCAGAGCACGACGCTACCATCGAAGCGGAGGCCTTGGCGCCGGGGGCAGCGGATGCGCCTGTCGATGACGACGCGCCCGAAGACGCTGCATCCGATGTTCCGCCTCCGGCCGAGCGTCCGGTGCTCACACCGCGACCTGCGGCGCCGGCGGCGACGCCATCCTTTGCATCCATCCGGGCATCGCGGTCCGCTGACACGGGAACCGCCCCCCCACCACCACCAGCCGTTCCACTGCAAACCGACAGCGCCGCGCCAACGCCCCGGTTCAAACTGGGCGGCGCGCGGAAATCGACGCGGGACAGCGATGTCACCGCACCTGTCCTGCAGGTCGAACCCGTTGAAGACCCGCAAGAGCGCAAGGGGTTCGGCTTTTTCAGTCGCCGTCAGAAGGCAGAGACCGCAGCAACCACCGCCGAGACACAGCCCCCGAAGCCCGAGGTCACTCCGGAACGCGACGCGGTGCCGCCTGCCCCGGCGGCCAAACCGGCGCATGACCCCGGCCCTGCCCGTGCCGCGGTGGCCCGCATTGCCGCCATGCGCGCCGGGAGGTCGACAGACCAACCAAAGCCAAACGCCGCAGAGCTTCCCGACGAACGTCAGCGCATGACCGTCTTTGGTGCGCGGGCCGAGCCACAGATCGGCGGCAAGCCGCGCTTTCTTGGGCTGATGCTCACCAGCGCGTTGCTGGTGTTGCTGTTGGCGGTCGCGGCGTGGGCCAGCGTCTTTATGGACGAAGGGATTTCGCGGTTCTTTGATCGCAGCGACGAGACCCCCTCGATCGCGCGGTTGCCGGATGTGGAACTGCAGCCGCTGGACGGGTCGGTCACCGCCCCGGTTGACGAAGACGCGGTGCAGCTGGCAGCGTTGAACGTGGATGACGCAGAGCAACCCGACGACACCGGTCTGGCCAGCCTCCTTCCGCCCCCCGCTGCGCTGACCCCGGAAGAGGCCGATGCAAGATATGCCGCGACAGGGATTTGGCTGAAATCGCCCGACGCCCCCGCCGCGCCGTCCATGACATCGCTGGACGATCTGTACGTCGCTTCGATTGACGGACGTGTTCAGCAGTTCGACGCGGTCGCTCTGCCAAGTGCAACCGTGTTGCGCAACGATGAAACCTATCTGTCCTTGTCCAACCCTCCCGCCGCCGGGTCGCGCTATAATCTGGACGCGCGGGGCTTGGTTATCGCCACACCCGAAGGGGCCGTTAACCCGGAAGGCGTGCGCATTTTCGCAGGATTGCCGCCCGTGGTGCCCCCGGCCCGTCCGGCCGCGCCCGAGGTCGCACCGGAACCGACAGAAGAGGTCACAACCGCCGTCTCGGCGCTTCAACAGTTCCGCCCGAAACCCCGTCCGGGGGGGCTTGTTGAAAGCAATGAACGTGCAACCCTCAGCGGCAGCACGCGGGCAGAACTGGCCGCGTTCCGCCCATCGGCCCGGCCAGCGGCACTCAAAGCCGCCGAAGAAGACGCTCAGCCCGAAGCCACCAAATTTGCAGTTGCGCAATCGGTTGAACCGGTAACGCGGCCCCGCAACTTCTCGCGCATCGTGTCCCGGGCGCGGGAAATCCAGCAAAGCCAGGAAACACAAGTTACCCAGGTGGCAGCAGTCGCCCCCCGGACGGTGCAACCTCGCATTCCGTCCACCGCTAATGTGGCGCGACAGGCGACGGTCAAGAACGCCATCAATCTGCGTCGGATCAACCTGATCGGCGTGTATGGCAAACCTTCCAGCCGCCGGGCGCTGGTTCGTCTCTCAAACGGGCGGTATCAGAAAGTCGCGGTCGGCGACCGTCTGGATGGCGGGCGCGTGGCGGCCATCGGCAACAGCGAATTGCGATATACCAAGAACGGGCGGAACGTGGTTCTGGATATGCCGGACGGCTGACACCCCGGCAGCATCGCCAGTCTCTTTCGCACTAAGCTGCCATTTACAAACTAAATTGCCGATCCCGGCAACGCCGTGTTGCAATCGGTCCGCTTCCCCCTGCATCCTGTTTGCAGAGCAAAAGGCATCATCTATATGGGCGAATTTCTTTTTCTGGCGTCAGTTTTCCTGCTTGCCGCCGTCATCGCGGTTCCCATAGCAGCGCGGCTGGGCCTGGGATCCGTTCTGGGATACCTTCTGGCGGGCGTCGCGATTGGCCCCGGTCTTGGCCTTGTCGCAGACACCACGGACCTGCAGCATTTCGCCGAATTCGGCGTTGTGATGATGCTGTTCCTGATCGGGCTTGAACTGGAGCCGCGCGCGCTTTGGGATATGCGCCACCGGCTGATCGGGCTTGGTGGCCTGCAGATCGCCATCACGATGCTGGCAGTGATGGTCGCGGCGATGATGATGGGCATGGTGTGGCAGGTGTCGCTGGCCATCGGGATGATCTTTGCCCTGTCGTCGACCGCGATTGTTTTGCAAACGCTCAGCGAAAAGGGTCTGATGCAAACCGGTGGCGGGCGATCCGCGTTTTCGGTGCTGCTGACGCAGGACATCGCGGTCATTCCGATGCTGGTGTTTCTGCCGCTTCTGGCTGTGCCGACAGGCCCAACGCTGAACACCGACGGCTCGATCCAGCGAAGTGTCGAAGACCATTCCAGCGATGCCCACGGGCACACCATGTCGCTGGTCGAAGGTCTGCCCGGATGGGGCGTCACCCTTGTCACATTGGGCGCGGTGGCACTGATCATTCTGGGCGGCATCTATGGCGCACGGCCAATCTTTCGCTTCATCCACGCGGCCAACCTGCGCGAGATGTACACCGCGCTGGCCCTGCTGATCGTCATTGGCATTGCGTTTCTGATGACCGCCGTTGGCCTTTCTCCGGCGCTGGGGACGTTTCTGGCCGGTGTCGTGCTGGCCAACAGTGAATTCCGCCACGAACTGGAATCGGACATCGAACCGTTCAAGGGCTTGTTGCTGGGTCTGTTCTTCATCACCGTCGGGGCCGGGATTGATTTCAATCTGCTGTTTTCCGAACCCATCACCATTCTGGCGCTTGCGCTTGGCGTGATGCTGCTGAAAGGCATCATCCTCTATATGCTGGGACGCGCGTTCAAGCTGCGAGGGCGCGATCAGTGGCTGTTCACGCTTGGCTTGGCGCAGGCGGGTGAATTTGGCTTTGTCCTGATTTCATTCTCGCTGCAGCAATCCATCCTGCCCGGCTATCTGGCCGACCGGTTGTTGCTGATCGTCGCGCTGTCGATGCTGATCACGCCGCTGGCGTTCATCCTTTACGAGGTTCTGTCAAAACGGATCAAGGACAGCGCCGATACACCCGAGCATGACACGATCGACGATCAGGGCACGGTCATTATCGCGGGCATTGGCCGGTTTGGACAGATCGTCAACCGGCTGGTGCAGTCGGTTGGGGCCAAGACCGTGGTTATCGACAACAACCTGCAAACGATCCAGCTGATGCGCCGCTTCGGATATCAGGGCTTTTTCGGCGATCCGCTGCGCCCGGATCTGCTGCACGCGGCCGGGATCGCCAAGGCGCGCGTGTTGATGGTGGCGCTCGATGATCCCATCGCGGCCGAAAAGCTGGTGCGATACGCCCGCAGGCTGCGGCCCGACATTCATATCGTCGCGCGGTCGCGGGACAGGACACACACCTACCGTCTTTATCAGGCCGGTGCGAATGACATCGTGCGGGAATTGTTCGACAGTTCATTGCGGGCGGGTCGCTACGTGCTTGAAAACATCGGGCTGAGCGAATTCGAAGCGTCCGAGGCGGAAAAGCTGTTTTATCATCACGACCGATACTCGGTACGGGAACTCGCCAAGCTCTGGGACCCCAACATTCGGTCTGCGCAGAACGAACCCTATATCGAACGCGCCAAGGAGTTGGAGAAAGAGCTTGAAGCGTCATTGCTGGCAGCGCTGGAGGCCAACAACAACGATGCGGCATAAAAAAACGGCCCCGGATTGGGGCCGCTTTTCGGAAACCTGTAAGGGCCGTTACGCCGCCGCTGGGGCGCGGGACATCAGAACATCCGTCACCTGCTTGGCCGCAGCAAGTTCATCCCCACCCGAAGTCGCCGCGATTTCGCGGGTCAAACGCTCAAGCGCGGCTTCGTACAACTGACGTTCGGAATAGCTTTGTTCGCGCTGGTCATCGGCGCGGTGCAAATCGCGCACCACTTCGGCAATCGCGATCAGATCGCCCGAATTGATCTTCTGTTCGTATTCCTGCGCCCGGCGCGACCACATCGCGCGCTTGACCTTGGCTTTGCCCTTCAGCGTTTTCATCGCCTGATTGACAACATCCGGAGAGCTAAGCGACCGCATTCCGATCTCGGTGGCCTTGTGCGTGGGGACACGCAGCGTCATCTTGTCTTTCTCGAACGAGATCACGAACAGTTCGAGATTGATTCCCGCAATCTCCTGCTCTTCGATCGACACGATCTGACCCACCCCGTGCGCGGGATAGACGACATAGTCATTCGGGCGGAATTCGGATTTTTTCGACTTGGTCATTCAGAACCTTCCTTGGCGTGCACCGATGAGATCACAGACAAAAAAACCGCGCGGAGGCAAAGCTCCGAACGTTTCTTGCCGATGATCAGAATTAGCTTGCTTTAGCAATCCTGCCCCGCTGTGCAGGGCGATGTCTCACAGATGTCGTTTGCATTGACGACACTATACCACGAATCGACCCCCCACGGTAGGGCCAGCCAATTTCGCAACATCTATTTAATTTCAGGGACTTACGGCTTTCGACACATGTGGACAAGAATCGGATGCCGAATCATTATCCACCTTCGCCGGGTGCTTCCGAAAAGTACTTTTCCAGTTTTCCGCTTTCGCCATCCCGCTCTTCCGCGTCGGGCAACGGATCTTTCTTGGTGATGATCACCGGCCACATTTCCGAATACTTCCGGTTGAACTCGACCCATTTTTCCATGTCCGGCTCTGTGTCCGGGCGAATGGCGTCGGCCGGGCATTCCGGTTCGCACACACCGCAGTCAATGCATTCGTCGGGGTGAATGACCAACATGTTCTCGCCTTCGTAGAAACAATCTACGGGGCAAACCTCAACACAGTCGGTATATTTGCAGGCAATGCAGGCATCATTGACAATATAGGTCATGCGGCGGATCCGTTTGTCGTTTGAAGGCTAGCTAGTCCACGCCGTCGCATCATTCAAGCAGGTCCGTCCGCGATTGTGCCAAAGCGCGACGATCTTTCTTAGTTGGACGCCCTTTTCCTTCAAAACGAGGCACTTGCGTTGACGGCTCACGCGGTTTCGGCGGGTCCAGATCTTCGTACAGCGCCTGCGCTTCGGGGGCTGGTCCACGCCGTTCGCCCAAGGCCAGAACCTTGATCACCCTCACATCACGCGCTTGCGGAAAGGTCAGCACATCCTCGGGCGTCACAACATATGCGGGTTTCGAAATCGGCTGTCCGTTCACCCGCAATTTCCCGGCTGAAACCACCTTGGCCGCCAGACTGCGCGTCTTGAAAAACCGCGCGTGCCACAGCCATTTGTCCACGCGCAGTTTTAACGTCGGCTCGGTCAACTCAGTCTTTGCCTTTCAGCCCCATCAGGGCTGCTGCAAACGGGTTGTCCGGGTCGATCTGCTTTTCCTTGCGCGGCGGTTTCGACGCAAAGGTCTTTGGCCCCGCATCGCGCGGTTTGCCTTTGCCCTTGGGTTTGCCTTTGCCACGCGGACGGTCGCCCTGTGGCTTGCCGCCCTCGCGGCGACCTTTGCCACCGTCCCGCGTGCCCTGGCGGTTGGGGCGGTTGCCGCGCCATGTGAAGGTGTAAAACACCTCCTGTTCCGGTACGGCCAGGGCCGCATCCGGTGCTGCGCCGGGATCGATCTCGGTCTCCGAGTTGGCATCAACGCCGCCTTCGGCGGGCGCTTCAACCGGCTCTTCGGCAATGGGGGCCACACCGTCATCGGCAACCTGCGCTGCGTCTTCGGTCACGGATTCTGCCGCTGTTCCCGGTGCGCCGTCTTGCGCGGCGTCCATCACCGGGGTGTCTTCGACCGGCACCGCGCCATCAATGGCGGCATCCTGTTCCTTGGCCACCGCCGCGTCCGCGCCCGGCACGACCGCATCCACAGCGCGTACCTTTTGGCGTTCGCCCTTTTCAGCCTTGTAGCCCAGTCCACCCATAAGATCGGCGAATTGTTCAAGGGTCAGACCGGTGATCGAGAGCATATCGGGATTGGCTTCGAACCCGCCCCGGCTGTCCTGCGCGCGCAGCAGATCGGCCAGACGTTCCAGCATGTCGATGCGGATCGCACGGTCGCCAGCGGCACGGTATCCGGACACTGTATGATGTTCGGGCGGCGTTCCGGGGGTGTTCGGGATTGTCACAAGACCCGGAGGGGGAGATTCCGGGAACACGTCAAAATTCTTGGCAAGGCTCCACAACACCAGACGCAACCGCGTCGGCGCAGGCTTCAGCAAGAGCGGCATAAAGATCGTGAACTGACCAAAGCGGATGCCATGTTTGCGCAACATGCCACGCGCGTCCTGATCCAGCGCTTTGACGTCATCCGCGACATCGGCACGCGGCAGAACGCCCATGCCTTCAACCATGCGGAAGGCAAATCCACGCGCAAGGCCGGTCAGCGTTTCGTCTTTCTGAAGGTTGATCAGCGGCTCAAACAGCGCGGCAATCTTGCGGTCGATGAAATGCTGCAGGCGGCGTTCGACCTTTTGGGCCACATCCGCGCCAGCCTCGTCATCGACAAACGCAACAACGCGCGGCTTCAGTGGATCATCACCAGCGGCCAGTTTGCCCACCGCCTGATCGCCCCACATGAGACCACCCTGTTCGGTGAAATCCATCTCGGTGTCCGGCGCGTTGTAGAACCGGTCGGCGCGCAGATGAAAATGCGGTGCCAGCGCCTGCAACGACGCTGTCTTCAATGTCTTCGCCTCTTGCCCGGTCGCATCCTTGTCCTGACGGAACCGGAACCCTTCAAGTCGTCCGACGAATTCGCCTTCGACGGTGACTTCACCTTTATCGTTCACTTCGGCCAAGAGGGCCTCCTTCTGTTTCAACCGCCGCAACAGCACGGACGTGCGCCGGTCGACAAATCGTTGGGTCAGACGCTCGTGCAAGGCGTCCGATAGCCGGTCTTCTACAGCGCGTGTCTGGCCGCGCCAATGGCTTTCGTCACCAACCCAGCCTTTGCGTTGCGCCACGTAGGTCCATGTGCGGATATACGCCAATCGTTTCGACAGCGTGTCAATGTCGCCATCGGTCCGGTCAATCCGGTTCACCTGCCGCGCGAGGAAGTCATCGGGGATGCTGCCGCGCTGGTGCAGGTGACCGTAGATCACCTCTAAAAGCCCGGCATGTTCGGCATGGCTGATTCCCCGGAAATCCGGGATCCGGCAGACATCCCACAGCAATTGCACCGAAACGGGATCTGTCGCACGGGCGACAACTTCGGCTACCGAACTCAGCGCCTTGAGCGCCTGAAGATCATCGGCCTCGCGCGCCTTGACCAACCGGTCATCATTTGGCGCGGTTTCAAGCGACGCAATCAGAGCGTCAATCGTGCCAAACCGCAAATCCGCGCTGCGCCAGTTCAGTTTCTTGAGCGGCGTGAACCTGTGGTTTGTGATCGCCTCGGCCACGTCTTCATGCAGCGGCCCGGCCTCGCCCGTCACACCAAAGGTGCCGTTGGCCATCCCGCGCCCGGCCCGGCCCGCGATCTGTGCCAGTTCATTGGGCATGAGCGGCCGCATCCGCCGTCCATCGAATTTCGTCAGCGACGAAAACGCCACGTGGTTGATATCAAGGTTCAGACCCATCCCGATGGCATCGGTCGCGACAAGGTAATCCACCTCTCCGTTCTGGTAGAGATCGACCTGCGCATTGCGTGTCCGCGGGCTGAGCGCCCCCATGACAACAGCCGCCCCGCCCTTCTGACGGCGCAAAAGCTCGGCGATGGCGTAGACGTTCTCAACCGAGAAGCCGACAATCGCCGTGCGCGGCTGCAAGCGGCTGATTTTCTTGGACCCGGTATAGGTGAGCTGGCTCATCCGTTCGCGGCGGACAAACTCGACCCCGTCCACCAGTTCTGAGATTGGCCCGCGCATCGTGTCTGAGCCCATAAACAGCGTCTCATGCAGGCCGCGCATCCGCAACAGGCGGTCGGTGAACACATGTCCGCGTTCTGGATCGGCGCAGAGCTGAATCTCGTCGATGCCGACGAAATCACAGCCCATGCCTTCGGGCATGGCTTCGACGGTGCACACCCAATATTGCGCGCGGGGCGGGACGATGCGTTCTTCCCCGGTGACCAAAGCCACCACCGATGGCCCCCGCGCGGCGACGATCTTGTCGTACACTTCGCGCGCCAGCAGCCGCAACGGCAAGCCGATCATGCCCGTGCGATAGCCCAGCATCCGTTCAATCGCGTAATGCGTCTTGCCTGTGTTGGTCGGGCCAAGAATGGCCGCAACCCGCGCTTGTCCGGCCATTGAGCCTGCCCTTTTTCGCCTCGGTTCGGGAAATTACAGGCTTGTGCCCGTCACCCGCCCCTCCAGCCGCTCCATTGCCTCGATCACATCGGAATCGTGCGGCCTCAGCGTCAGTACCCGCGAATACGCGTCATAAGCAAGGTCGGGCTTGTCCACCTGCTCAAGGATCGCGCCAAGCCCCCGCAACGCACCGAAATGCTGCGGGTTGAGCGCCAACGTGCGTTCCAGCGCGTCGGTCGCCGGGCCAAACATGTCCGCGCGGTAATAAACCAGTGCCAGCGCATGCCAGCCTTCGGCAAAGTCCGGCGCATGGTCTGTCAATGCTGTCAAATGGTCCATTGCGGCCTCGACATCATCCACATCCAGCGCGTCCTGCCCGCGTTTGAGCAGCAGATCCAAGGACGCGGACCCGGATTTGGCCCATTCCTGACGGACCTGACGTTCAAGCCGGTCCGCCGCGCGTTCATCTTCGGCCTGCGCCAGATCCTGCAGCAAAGACGCGGCCACGTCTTCCTTGGCGACAAGCCCGCCGACACCAAGACCCGACGTCAAAAGAAATGCCGCAACGGCAGATTTGTAATTGCGCATGCTGAACCTCATAACCAATCTGAGTTTAGCGTGAGACGGGCGCAATGCCAGTCTTCACTTTGAAAGCGCGATCACAAGGAGACGAGCGTATGAGCGATGTTGTGGCACAGGCAGTGACAGCCCTGAACGAAAAGCTGGGGGGCGAGGGCATTGACGGCACCGCGCAATTCAACATCGAGGGCGAAGGCAGCATGATCGTCGACAGCGAGGGCGCACGCGAAGGCGAAGGTGATGCGGACGTCACATTCAACGCCGATGCAGACACCTATCGCGAGATTTTCGACGGCTCGCTTGACCCGACATCGGCCTTCATGTCCGGCCGCCTGACCATCGACGGCGATATGGGCATGGCGATGAAACTGGCCGCGTCGCTGGCCTGATGACCGAGCCCGCGCCCTACAGGGCGGATCTGGCCGACGGGCCGGACACGCAGGCGTTCTGGCTGCGCACCTCGGACGGGGTGCGCATTCGCGTTGGCCATGCGGCGGGCACACAGCTCAAGGGTACGGTGTTTATCCTGCCCGGACGCTCTGAATATATTGAAAAATATGGCTACCCTGCGCAGGATTTCGTGCAGGCCGGGTTTGACACGTTGACCATCGACTGGCGCAGCCAGGGCCTTGCCGATCGGCTCAGCCCGAACCCGATGGTGGGTCACGTAAACCGGTTTCTGGATTTTCAGAAAGACTGGTCCGCAATGCGGAGTTTTGCCCAACAGCAGCGCCTGCCCAAACCCTGGTTCATGGTCGCACATTCGATGGGCGGGTGCATTGGTCTGAGGGCGCTGGTGCAGGGTGCGGACATGCGCGCGGTGGTGTTCACCGGACCGATGTGGGGCATCAGGATGGCCGCCTATCTGCGCCCCGTGGCTTGGGCGCTGCCCCGGGTGATGGGGCTTCTTGGCCAGGGTCACCGGCTCGCACCCGGGACATCCATCGAAAGCTACCTGACCGCCGCGCCGTTTGACGGCAATATGCTCACCTCCGACCCCGAGATGTTTGCCTATATGCGCCGTCACGTCGAAGCCGAGCCGCTTTTTGGTTTGGGCGGCCCATCCTACACGTGGCTGCAAACCGCCCTCGCCGAATGCGACGCGCTGTCCACCAAGCCATCCCCCGCGATGCCGGCCCTGTGTTTCGTTGGCTCGAACGAGCAGATCGTCGACACCACCCGCATCCGCGAGCGCATGACACATTGGCGCGGCGGCAAGCTCCTGATGGTCGACGGCGCGGAACACGAAGTGCTGATGGAAGCCGCCAACATCCGTCGACAAATCACCGGCTCCGCGATCTCATTGTTTTCCAGCGTCAGCTGAAACGGGTCCTTTGAGCAAGACTCCCGTCAAAGTCTGAGACGATCCTGTTCAACTGGAACGGTGCACTGCGCCGTCATCGCGGTTTTAGCAGGTCGGCCAACAATGACCTGCGGCTCTCAAGTCTTTCCGATTTCATGCACGCCGCGCGCTTCTGCGGTTGCGCCGGCCCGCATCCAGGAATGCTCGGACGAGATGAAGAAACAGCTCATGCCGTATTTCGACCATTCCTGCGCTTTCTGCGCATTGGCCACCCAGGACACATATGCCTTTCCGGCCGCCTCTGACGCCCGTCCGACTCTCTCCATCGCAGTGAGCAAATCCTCGGACGCCTGATTGTCGTGGCCGTACCCCACGGACAGATCCGCGGGTCCAAGAAACAATGCGTCGATCCCGTCCGTCGCGGCGATGGCCTCGCAGGCTTCAACGCCTTCCGGTTCCTCGATCTGTGCCATCACCACCGTTTCTTCGGCGGATTTGGCCAGCAAATCAGGCATCGACTGAGTTGCGTACCCCGCCCATCGCGTGGACCCGGCATAGCCGCGCCCGCCACGCCCAAAACGGGCCGATTGCGCCACCGCGGCCGCTTTTTCAGCGCTGTCAACATGGGGCACGACGACCCCAACAGCACCGCAATCCAGAGCCTGCAGAATTTCGCGCGCGGACCCGTCACCGACCCGGATCAGGATCGGGAAGTCAAGCGCGCGGCCCATGGCGCAACAGGCATCAATCGCACTGCGGTCGAACGGAGCATGTTCCGCATCAAGACACACAAAATCCAGTTCGGATTGCGCCAGGACTTCGATCAATTGATAGGCAGGCGTTTTCAGGAACGTGCCCGCCAAGGGCATGCGGGATACCAGGCGCTGGCGAAATCCGGCGATTTGCATGGGATGTCTCCTCGAAGTCAGGTCGTCATGGTCAGACGATGTCACCCTACGCCCCGCACGCGCCATGGCAACCCTCTGGCGAGACACGCTATTGGCCCTATAGTGTTTTGTATGTCAGATCAGGTTCTCTCCTTCACAGATCGCGGCATCTATTGCGCCGCCGGGGACTTCTACATTGACCCGTGGCGCCCGGTAGACCGCGCGCTGATCACCCACGGCCACGCGGATCACGCGCGGTCCGGTCACAAACGCTACCTGTGTACCGAGGCCTGCGCGCCTGTCATGCGGCACAGGTTGGGTGATATTTCTGTCGAAACCGTTAAATTCGGCGAGACCCGTAAAATTGGCGACGCTTTGGTGTCGTTTCACCCGGCAGGCCACCTGCCCGGCTCTGCCCAGATCCGGGTCGAAGTCGCGGGCGAGGTCTGGGTTGCCTCCGGCGACTACAAGGTGGTGCCAGACGGCATTTCCGAACCGTTCGAACCGGTCAAGTGCCACAGCTTCATAACCGAATGCACCTTTGGTCTGCCGGTGTTTAAATGGGACGATCAGGCGCATGTCGCACATGATCTGAACGCCTGGTGGGCCGCCAATGCAGGCGAAGGAAAAGCCACGATCCTTGGCGCATATTCCCTGGGAAAAGCGCAACGTCTGTTGTCGATGGTCGACCCCGACATCGGACCGATCCTGACCCACGGGGCGGTGGAAAACACCAATGCCGTTTTGCGCGCGCAGGGGTACCACCTGCCCGACACGGTGCATGTCACGCCGGATCTGAACCCCAAAGACCACCCCGGCGCATTGATCATCGCTCCGCCATCGGCGCTTGGGTCAAACTGGTCGCGGCGGTTCGGCGCGTCCTCGACCGCGTTTGCCTCGGGCTGGATGCGCCTGCGCGGCGTTCGTCGTCGCCGGGCGGCGGACCGGGGTTTCGTGATCTCGGACCACGCCGACTGGCCGGGATTGATGACAGCCATCAAGGAAACTGGTGCAGAAAATATATATGCAACGCATGGTTACACAGATATATTTGCGCGATGGTTGAAGACACAAGGCTACAACGCCCAAGTTGTACCCACCGAATTCGGCGGCGAGGATGATGAGGCTGAAGAGGCCGCATGAAAGACTTTGCCGCGCTTTTCACAACCATAGATCAAACCACGAAAACAACCGCTAAAACAGCGGCTTTGGCGGACTTCTTTACGTCGGCAAGCGACGACGACAAACTCTGGACCATCGCCCTGTTTTCGGGCCGCCGCCCCAAGCGCGCGGTGACCACGACCCAGCTGCGCGAATGGGCGGCAGAGGTCGGAGGAATCCCGCTGTGGCTGCTGGAGGAAAGCTATCCCATCGTCGGCGATCTGGCCGAAACCATCGCGCTCATCCTGCCGCCGCCGCGCCGGGAAAGCGATCTGCCGCTGACCCACTGGATCACTGAACTCAAGGCACTGACAGCGCTTGATGTCGACGCCCGCAAGCACCGCATACTGGATGCTTGGGATCAGCTTGATGCAACCGAGCGGTTTTTGTTCAACAAGCTGATCACGGGTGGCTTTCGCATCGGGGTCAGCCAGAAACTCATGACCCGCGCCTTGGCCAAGGCCACCAGACAAGAGGAAGCGAGCCTCGCGCATCGCCTCATGGGCGGCTGGACGCCCGACACAACGACCTACCACGCGCTGATCGAGGCCGAAGATGCGGCGGCCGATGACAGCCGGCCCTACCCATTTTATCTCGCCTACCAACTTGAAGACGATCCAGACGCGCTTGGTGCACCGGATCACTGGCAAGCCGAGTGGAAATGGGACGGCATCCGTGGACAAGTGATCCTGCGCAATGGCACCCACCATGTCTGGTCACGGGGCGAAGAACTGATGACCGACCGCTTTCCCGAATTCGCCCGCCTGCGCGATTTTTTACCGGATGGTATCGTTTTGGACGGCGAGATCGTCGCGTGGGATGGCACGCAGCCCTTCCCGTTCAACACCTTGCAGGCCCGGATCGGACGCAAGACGGTCCCGAAGAAGCTGTTGGCAGAGGCTCCGGTGATCCTCTTGGCCTATGATTTGCTGGAACAAGACGGCGAGGACCTGCGCGATCTGCCCCTGCGGGACCGCCGGGCGCGTTTGGACACGGTGCTGGGCTCTGTGCCAGAGGACGCACCGATCCGCCCAGCGCCTCCGCTGGCTTTTGACACGTGGGACGCGCTGGCGGACATCCGCGCCAGCGCCCGCGATGCCCGCGCCGAAGGGCTGATGCTCAAACGGTTGGACAGCCCCTACCTGTCGGGCCGCAAGAAAGGCGATTGGTGGAAGTGGAAACTGGACCCACTGACCGTCGATGCGGTGATGATCTATGCGCAACAGGGCCACGGGCGGCGCGCGAACCTGTTCACCGATTTCACCTTCGCGGTCTGGAACGGCAACGATCTGGTGCCGTTTACCAAGGCCTATTCCGGCCTGACGGATGAGGAATTTCGCAAGATCACCGCCTGGGTGCGCAAGAACACGCAACAGCGCTTTGGCCCGGTGCGGCAGGTCACGCCGCATCATGTGTTCGAGATCGCGTTCGAAGGCATCCACGCTTCCCCCCGCCACAAATCAGGGATCGCCCTGCGGTTTCCGCGCATGTCGCGCTGGCGCCATGATAAGCCGCTGCAAGAGGCAAATACCCTCGATGACCTTAAAGAATTGTTAGAGACTTATGGATAAACCGACAGCCATCGCACCGCCCAGCGCCATTACACCGCCTGTACACCCGCTGCCCGCGCAGGCCTGTGATGCCCATGTCCACCTGATCGGGGATGATTTTGCTCTGTGGGACGGGCGCATTGAAAACCCGCCAGCGGGGTCGCTGGACGCGTGGCTTGATCGCTACCGCGTGCATCTGTCCGCGCTAGGATGCACACGCGGCGTCATCGTGCATTCCATCCTCTACGGCGGCGACAACAGCGTCACGCTAGAGGCGACACGCCGCATGGGCGACCAGTTCCGGGCGGTCTGCCTGATCTCTGACGATGCGACCGAGGCTGACATCGCGGCGCTTGCGGATCAGGGCTGCAAGGCGGTGCGGCTCAATTACGTGCATGGCGGGTTGCTGAGTTGGGACGGGATGAAGCGCCTTGCGCCTATGCTCGCGGATCACGGGTTGCATGTTGAAATGCTGGCGCATTCGCATCTGCACCTGACGGACGTTGCGCCTCAGGTGCCCGACCTGCCGGTACAGATTGTGTTCGACCATTGCGCCTGGCCCGATCCGGCGCTTGGTGTGACCGAAGGACAACAAGCCCTTGAACGCCTGCTGGCTGAGGGACACGCCTGGACCAAGCTCAGCGCCACCTACCGCCATACGCCAGAGCCGCAGACCCTGATCCAGCGTCTTGCCAGCGCCAACCCTGATCGTATCCTTTGGGGCAGCGACTGGCCCCATCTCATGTTGAACGGCGTACCGATGCCCGACGCAGGCCAGCAACTGAACATGTTGCTCGACGCAATCCCGGACAACACAACCCGCCAAAAGCTCTTTACCGACAATCCCGCGCGTCTCTATGGCTTTGCCCCTTGAACCTTTGCCCCGCGCGGCACAGGTTCCACGGTAACAACGAACAGGAGACGACCCATGCTGCGCACCCCATCCCCGCTTTATGACGCCAACGCCCAAAGCGGCGGCAAAGATCTGGGAGACCTGCCGGAATGGGACCTGACGGACCTCTACCCATCTGACGATGCGGCAGAACTCAAACGCGATCTCGACTGGCTGGAAGAGGCCTGCCGCAGCTTTGCCTCTGACTACGAAGGCAAGCTGGCTGATCTGGACGCCGAGGGCTTCCTGACCGCCATCCACCGGCACGAAAAGATCGAAAACATTGCAGGCCGCATCATGTCCTACGCGGGTCTGCGCTATTACCAACTGACCACCGACGCCGAACGCGCGAAGTTCATGTCGGATCATCAGGAAAAGATCACCATCTACACGACCCCGCTGGTCTTCTTCACTCTGGAACTGAACCGCATCGAAGACCCAAAGATCGACGCGCTGTTTGACGCCAATGCGGACCTTGCCCGCTACAAACCCGCCATCCGCCGCATCCGTGCGATGAAACCGTATCAGCTGTCTGACGAGATGGAGAAATTCCTGCACGATCTCGGTGTTGTCGGCGACGCGTGGGAGCGGCTGTTTGACGAAACCATCGCCGGGCTGGAGTTCGAGGTGGACGGTGAGCCGCTTAACATCGAAGGCACGCTGAACCTGCTGACCGAACAGGACCGCAGCAAACGTGAGGCCGCTGCCAAGGAACTCGCCGCCGTCTTTGCCGAAAACATTAAGATCTTCGCGCGCGTCCACAACACACAAGCCAAGGAAAAAGAAATCATGGACCGCTGGCGCGGGATGCCAAGCGCGCAGACCGGGCGGCATTTGTCGAACGATGTCGAACCCGAAGTGGTCGAGGCGCTGCGTGATGCGGTGGTTGCCGCCTACCCCAAGCTGAGCCACCGCTATTACGAGCTCAAACGCAAATGGCTGGGCTTGGACGTCATGCAGGTCTGGGACCGCAACGCGCCGTTGCCGATGGAAGCGACCCGGATCGTCGATTGGGACGAGGCGACCGAAACCGTCATGTCCGCCTATAACGCCTTTGATCCACGTATGGCGGAAATCGCAAAACCGTTCTTCACCGACGGCTGGATCGACGCGGCGGTGAAACCCGGCAAAGCCCCCGGCGCGTTTGCCCATCCCACGGTCACAGATGTGCACCCTTACGTGATGCTGAACTATCTTGGCAAACCGCGCGACGTGATGACGCTTGCGCATGAACTGGGCCATGGCGTGCATCAGGTTCTGGCCGCCGAACAAGGCGAAATGCTGGCCTCTACCCCGCTGACGCTGGCCGAAACCGCGTCTGTGTTCGGTGAAATGCTCACCTTCCGTCGCATGCTCGACAACGCCAAGGATGATGCGGAGAAGAAGATCATGCTGGCCGGCAAGGTCGAAGACATGATCAACACGGTTGTCCGCCAGATTGCGTTCTACGACTTCGAATGCAAACTGCACGAGGCTCGGCGCGGGGGTGAACTGACACCGGACGACATCAACGCGCTCTGGATGTCGGTACAGGCCGAATCCCTTGGGCCAGCGTTTGAATTCATGGACGGGTACGAGACCTTCTGGGCCTACATCCCGCACTTCGTGCATTCGCCCTTCTACGTTTATGCCTATGCGTTCGGCGATGGCTTGGTGAACGCGCTTTATGCTGTCTACGAAGAAAACCCCGAGGGCTTTCAGGACAAGTACTTCGACATGCTCAAAGCGGGCGGATCACAGCACCATAAAGACCTGCTTGCCCCGTTCGGGCTTGATGCCAGCGATCCCAAGTTCTGGGACAAGGGCCTCAGCATGATTTCCGGCTTCATTGACGAGTTGGAGGCTATGGAAGGGTGAGTTTCCGGCGACGCGGGATCAAGGTGTCCGTAGACACGACGGAACCCGCTGAGTTGGACATCCTGCTTTATAGCGTTCCTCAAGCTGTGGTCGACCGTATCGGCAGTTCACTTGAACGGCTTCCGGTCAGCAAGACAGATGTTGAACTTGGGCCCCTGCTCAGGCGGGAAATCGAGCAACACTGGTGTTACTTCTTGCCGTCGCTGGACAAAGATCGAAATGTCGTTGTCATTGTGATGGCGGTAACACCCGTGTCGAAAGATGGATTAAATCCAACAGAAATTGCTCAAATGGTGGCTACCTTCAGAGGCGCGATTGGAGTATGACTAAGACATGACGTTGCATGAGTACTCAATTCTGAGCGAAAAAGAAAAATGGGAAACGCGGCTATCCCATGGGTTTTTGATCGCCAAGAGCCAAGGTCTGACCTTGCTAGACCTTGACCTGCGTCCTGCAAATCAGCGTGACGCGCAACGCATACAATCGGACATTGCTCAGGGCATGGCTGGCGAATAGCCGCACTACTTCAACTGACTGTCTTTTGACCCACGCCGGTTGATCCCGCCGCGCGCCTTGAAGGCACCGTCACGCTCTTGCTGGCAGTCGATGCACAGCTTCACGCCCGGCACAGCCAACCGGCGCTTTTCGGGGATCGGCTCTTCGCAGTCCGCACAATGGGTTAGGCTTTCGCCCACGGGCGTTTTGCGGGCCTTCAGCCGCGCCAGTTCATCATTGATCGACGCGTCGATCTGGTCCTGCACCGCGCCATCGCGTGTCCACCCACCTGCCATCGCGTGCTCCTTTCCAACTCCTGTATAGGTAAGACTGCCCCTAGCCGTCATTCAAGGGCCTTGCCCGATTGCCGGCGCACGGGCATCCTGACAGCGCTTACATACCATCAGCGGAGCGTGCCATGCCGGACTATGATCTTGACGATGCCTACGCCATCAGCGGTGCGGCGGATGCAAAGACCCTGTATGACAACTGGGCGGCAACCTATGAC
Organism: Marivita sp. S6314; assembly: GCF_023015985.1. Lineage (GTDB taxonomy): Bacteria > Pseudomonadota > Alphaproteobacteria > Rhodobacterales > Rhodobacteraceae > Marivita. Next base: position 260,531 of record NZ_JALKAO010000004.1, on the reverse strand, counting down.
AGCAGTTTCGGTGATGCCCACGGCTATGTCGCACCGCGCGAGATTGCCAGGGTGTTTCAAGAGCACAGCGTAGACAACGTGCCGATCCTTGACATCGGCGCCGGCACCGGGCGTGTCGCCGAACACCTGCCGGACCTCGTGGTGGACGGGATCGACATCTCCGAAGAGATGCTTCGGCAGGCCGAGGCAAAGGGGCTCTACCGTCAACGTCTTGTTGCGGATCTGACCGAGGCGCTGCCCATCGCGGATGCCAGCTATGGCGGGTTTGTGTCCTGCGGGACGTTTACCCATGGCCATGTCGGGCCAGAGGTGTTGCCAGAGCTGATGCGCATCGCCAGGAACGGTGCGCTTTTTGTCTGTGGCGTCATCCCACCTGTGTTTGACGGCGCGGGTTTCGGATCAAAACTGGCGTTGTTGGTCGCACACCGGATCATCACACCGGTCGATTTCGTTGACATCCCGATCTACGAAAACGCAACCCACGACCACGCCAAGGATCGCGGACTTGTCATGGTGTTCCGCAAAACCTGACCCTTTCCAATCTTGTCTGCGCTTCTACCTTGTTGCGTAAGAGGAGAAAGACGATGCGCCTGTTCTTTGCCAGTTTCCTGATTTGGGTGGCCAGCTTCGCCCATGCCGCACCAACCGGATTCACCTTCCCGTCGATTGATGGGGGCGAGATTGACCTGACCGCGTGGCGCGGACAGCCGGTGCTTGTGGTAAACACCGCCTCACGCTGCGGGTTCACCAACCAATATGACGGATTGCAAACGCTGTACGACACCTACCGCGACCGCGGGCTGGTCGTGTTGGCGGTTCCATCCAATGATTTCCGGCAGGAGCTTGGGTCGAATGAAGATGTGAAAGAGTTTTGCGAGGTCAATTTCGGCCTCGATATCCCCATGACCACCATCACCCCGGTTTTGGGCGATGCGGCGCATCCGTTTTATCAATGGCTGAAGTCCGAAACCGGGTTTGCGCCACGCTGGAATTTCAACAAGGTGTTGATTGCACCAGACGGGCACGTGGCCGCGACGTTCGGATCAAACGCGCGGCCCATGTCGCGGCCCGTGACCTCGGCGATCACGGCCCTGCTTGACTGATCATTTCTGAAGATAGGCCCAGATTTCGTCCTTGAGCGCCGCGCGCTGTTTGCGCAGGTCGGTTTCGGCCAATGTGTCCATCGGTTCGACATTGGTTTCGGCTCGATGAACCGCCCGGTTGAGCTCGTGATACTGTTCAAAAATCTTGGCGAAATGCGCATCGGATTGCTTGAGCGTGCTCATCTGCTCGACCCGATCCGGGAATTCTTCGGCCAGTTCGTGTGGTGTATGAGACATGGGGCGTATCCTCTCCTGTAGTGTTCAGATGAAGACTGTCAGAGAGGCGGTTCGACCACCTTGACCCGGATCAAACGCGGATCATTTTCGCGCCTTTCGCCAGCCTGCCGCGCGGGCTTCGGATTCCGAACAAAACCAGCGTTCGCCTTTGCTTGGATCAATGCGCGTGGCGTCGTAATAGTCCTGTCCCGGCACGTGATAGATGCGGGTTCCGCCGTTGCGGCTGATATTGCCCTTGATGGCGCAGGACGGGTCCAACGCCTTGGGCAGCCAGCTGCTGCGGTTTGACGATTTGGGCACCGTGACGGTTTTGGCACCTGTACCCGAACGCACCTTTACGGCCTGCCGCGTCGCCCGTTTGGACGCGCGGAACGCGGCGGGTGACGTCGCACCCGCCCCGTGCAAACCGCGCGCGTTCACAGCAGCCCGCTTTTCGGTCAGGTCATACGCCATTCCGTATCTGCGATAAGCAAAGGCCAGACCTTCGCTGACCAGCACCTCCCCCATATCACGGCCTTTAACATCACAGATGGCCACGGTGCGGCCGTAGCGGTCGATGTCCTGAACAATGCAGCGTGCGCGCTTGCCTTCGAACAGGCGGCGCGCCTCGGACGTGACCCATGCGCCGCATTCCCATGCAGGGCTGTCCGCCGATCCGCACATCTGGTCCGCTTCAGGCGCGTCGATGGCGTGAAGGCGCACGCGGGTGTCACCCACATCAATCGTATCGCCATCAATGACGTGTACCGGCCCGCTGGGGCCCGCCGAGACAGGCAGCGCAAGGGTGACGCAGAGAAGTGTCGCAAGTCTTAACATTCCGTGAATCAATCACGGAATGATGGAAGAACGAAGGCAGAACCGTGCCAGACGGGAGGCGTTACTCTCCGCGCGGAAAACGCTGTGTTTCTTCGAGCACATTCAGGTCCATGTGGTTGCGCATGAACCGTTCGGACGCGTCGCGCAGGGGCTGGTAATCCCACGGGTAATACCCGCCCTGCCGCAGCGCCTCGTACACGACCCAGCGCTTGGCCTGACTGGCACGGACATCCGCGTCAAAGCGGTCAAGATCCCAACGCGCCTCGGATTTGGCACGCAGCGATTGGACCGTGCCCTGATGCTCTGGCGCATCCGCAAGATTGGTCAGCTCAAACGGATCGGCATCCATGTCAAACAACTGGTCGGGATCCAGCGCGCAGCGATTGTATTTCCACCTGCCATAGCGCAGCGACACCATCGGCGCATACGACGCCTCTGCCGCGTATTCCATGGCCACCGGTGTGTCGCGCGACGCCCCCTGCCCCAGCGGCACAAGCGTTTCGCCCGTGGTCCAAGGCATCACCTCGTCCATGCTGACCCCGGCCAGATCACACAGCGTCGGGCAAACGTCGATGGTCGAGACCGGGTCGGTCACAAGCCCCGGCGCCATCCCCGGGGCCGAGATCATCAAGGGCACGCGTGATGATCCTTCGTAGAAGCTCATCTTGAACCACAGGCCCCGCTCGCCCAGCATGTCGCCGTGATCAGACACGAACAGGATGATCGCCTCTTGCTGCGTATCCTCCAGCACCTGAAGGATTTCGCCAATCTTGTCGTCCAGATACGAGATATTTGCGAAATAGGCGCGGCGCGCGGCGCGGATGTGGTCTTCGGTGATGTCAAAGCTGCGCCAGTCATTGGCGTCGAAAATGCGCTGCGCATGCGGATCGTGGTCGGCATAGTCCATCGCCGGCACCTCTGGCAGCAGGTGGTCGCAGTCTTCGTACAGATCCCAGTACTTTTTCCGCGCGACATACGGGTCATGCGGGTGCGTGAAACTGGCGGTCACACACCATGGGCGGTCGTCCTTGCGCCGCGCCAGATCATAAAGCTGCAGCTTGGTCTGATAGGCCACCTCGTCATCATATTCGAGCTGGTTGCTGATCTCACCGATGCCCGCCCCGGTGACAGAGCCCATATTGTGATACCACCAGTCGATCCGATCACCCGGTTTGCGGTAATCCGGCGTCCAACCGAAATCCGCCGGATAGATATCCGTGGTCAGCCGCGCTTCGAACCCGTGCAACTGGTCAGGTCCGACAAAATGCATCTTGCCCGACAGCGCCGTGTAGTACCCCGCCCGCCGCAGGTGATGCGCATAGGTGGGGATCGACGACGGAAATTCCGCCGCGTTGTCATAAACCCCGGTGGCGGACGGCAATTGCCCGGACATGAACGCCGCCCGCCCCGGCGCGCAGAGCGGGCTGGCGGTGTAGGTGTTGCGGAACCGGGTGGAACGTGCTGCCAATCGCTTGAGGTTGGGCGCATGCAGCCAATCGGCGGGACCGTCAGGAAACAGCGTCCCGTTCAATTGGTCCACCATCAGGATCAGAATATTCGGCTGCATGTTGCCCCCAGTGTCACGTTTGTCGCGCGACACTGGCGGTTCCGGCTTTAACCGTCAATCACCAGATGACAGGGCTTATTCCCATTCCATCTCTTCAAACACGCGACCGGCATTCTTGGTGGCCAGTTCCTCGAACGTGTCCAGATGCTGCCAGTTGGATTGGTCAACGTAATAGGCCTCGGACAGTTCCCCGCCATCATCGATATGCGCACCGATCTTGGCCCGCAGATCCTTGATGTAATCCGAGGTATACCGCGTCACCTGCGCCATGTTGGTCGGATGCCCATGCCCTGGGATGACATAGGTGGCGTTCAGGTCCGTGAACGGGCCATCAAAGGTCTCGACCCAGCAACTGGTGCAGGTGTGCGGAAAGATCGGTGGCATGCGTTCGTGAAAGGCAATGTCCCCGGCGATCACGATGTCCCATTGCGGGATCCAGACCTGCACGTCCCCCGGATCATGCGCCGGACCAAGATGCAGCACTTCAACCGTGACATCACCCATTTCGATGACATGTTTGTCGCTGAAACTCAGGTTGGCAGGCACAACCTCTGTGCCCTCGGCCTTGTCCCGGTTGTAGCGTTTCATCCCTTCGAGGATGAAATGACCGTTCTCCGTGACCTCGGCAATGGCGTCCTCATGGGCCAGGATATCGACCCCGAGCCCAGCCCAGTAGGAATTGCCCAACATGGCATGCCCCTGGCCGTTCTCGTTGATCACCAGCTTCACCGGCTGATCCGTGACCGCCTTGATTTCGTCGTGCAGCGCGGCGGCCAGCCGGGCAGAGGCACCGCCATTGATCACGATCACACCGTCCCCGGTGACGATAAAGCTCAGGTTGTTGTTATGTCCCGAGTTTTCGTAAGTGGGAGGCGCGGTCGCCCCGATGGCCGAAAACACATGTGGGATCACTTCCACCGGCTTATCATACAGCTCGGATTGCGGATATTTGTCGGCAATATCTTCGCTAGCCGACACCGATTGAGCAACAAGTGCAGCAGCACCCAGAACAACAAAACGCATGATGGATCTCCCCTCGTCTTCAATACATTCACGTATATGAATGAGAAAAACAATCCCTTGCAACTGGGCCATCTTGCCACTGCCCCGCAGACAGGTACGCTTGGTCCAAACGGGAGCGGGAGACTTGCATGACACTTGACGGAAAACACGCGCTTATCACGGGCGGCGGGACAGGCATTGGCCTTGCAATCGCCGTTGCCCTGCGCGACGCCGGTGCGTCGGTGACGATCACAGGGCGGCGTGAAGACGTGCTGAATGACGCCGCCCGGACACATGATCTGACGCCGCGCGTGATGGATGTGCAGGACGAATCCTCGATCGTGGACGGTGTCGCAGCGGCCGTGGCGCAGCATGGTCCGGTGCAGATCTGCGTGCCCAATGCCGGCATTGCCGAAGGCCGGGCGTTGCACAAAATGGACCTGGCGTTCTGGCGCAACATGATGGCGACAAATATTGACGGAACTTTCCTGACCATCCGCGAATGCCTCACCTCCATGCATCAGACCAATTGGGGCCGGGTGATTGCGATCAGTTCCATCGCGGGTCTGCGGGGGCTGAAAGGGGCGCCTTGCTACACCGCGTCGAAACACGCGATGGTGGGGCTGATCCGGGGGCTGGCGGCGGATTATCTGGGAAAACCCTATACGTTCAACGCGATCTGCCCGGCCTATGTCGACACCGATATCGTGCCGCAGAACATCGACCGGATCATGACCCGCACCGGGATGAGCGAAGCCGAGGCCAAGGCCGTCATGGTCGGCGCGAACCCGCATGGCCGCCTGATCGCACCCGAAGAAGTTGCCGCAGCCGCGCTATGGCTGTGTGATCCGGCCTCTGGCAGCGTCAACGGCCAGACCATCCAGATCGCCGGGGGTGAGTTTTGACCAACGCCGATGATCCCTACGATCCCGCACAGGAAGGCGCGCAGATGGCGTTTGACGGGCGCATGTCCTACGGGGATTACCTGGGGCTGGACGCGTTGCTGACGGCGCAACATCCGATCAGTCCAGCGCATGACGAGATGCTGTTTATCATCCAGCACCAAACATCCGAGCTTTGGATGCGCCTTGCCCTGCACGAATTGCACTGCGCACGGGATGAACTGGGCAATGACGACATCCGCCCGGCCTTCAAACTGCTGACCCGCGTCACGCGCATCTTTGAACAACTGAATTCCGCCTGGGACGTGCTGCGCACGATGACGCCCAGCGACTACACCACGTTTCGGGAAGCCTTGGGGCAAAGTTCAGGCTTTCAGTCCGCGCAGTACCGCGAGATCGAGTTTCTGCTGGGCAACCGAAACCCCGCCATGATCCGCCCGCATGACCACCGGGCAGAGATTGCCGAACGGTTAAGGACAGAACTGACACGCCCGTCGCTGTACGATTGCGCCATCGCACGGCTGACCAGCGCGATCCCTGTCGCCGAAACCGACCTGATCCGCGACCGCAGCAAACCGCACAGCCCCAATGACGCCTTGCAACGCGCCTGGGCCGAGGTGTACCGCGATCCGTCAGCCTATTGGGACCTGTATGAACTGGCGGAAAAACTGATGGATCTTGAGGATTACTTCCGCCGCTGGCGTTTCAACCATGTCACAACCGTGGAGCGCGTGATTGGTCTGAAGCGCGGCACCGGGGGCACCGGCGGTGTGTCCTATCTCAAGCGCATGCTGGAAGTTGAGCTTTTCCCGGACCTCTGGCGCGTGCGCACCAGCCTTTAGGCGGCAGTCTCCGTCAACGGATGCTCACACCGCGTCGACGCGGTGTCGCACGTGACCCTGTTCCGCCCATTGGCGGACCGCGTCGCCGAAGGCTTCGAACAGCGGTCGTGACACCGGATCATTCGCCGCATCCCACTCCGGGTGCCATTGCACCGCAAGGGTAAAGCCGGGGGCCTCTTTGACATAGATAGCCTCGGGCGTGCCGTCGGGTGCGTGGCCTTCAATCACGATCCGCGCCCCGGGGGTCTTGATCCCCTGCCCGTGCAGCGTGTTGGTCATCACCTCGGTGGTCCCGAACAGGCGGTGAAAGACGCCGCCCTCGACCACGGTGACCCCGTGGCGCAGCGCGAATTTCTCTTCCAGCGTGCCATCGGGTGGCATGCGGTGGTTCATGCGCCCCGGCAGATCGCGGATTTCCGGGTAAAGCGTGCCTCCCATGGCCACGTTGATTTCCTGAAAACCCCGACAGATCCCAAGGATCGGCTGCCCGCGTGCGACGCAGGCGCGGATCAGCGGCAAGGCCACCGCATCGCGCGCGCGGTCAAATTCGCCATGCGCAGCGGTTTCGGCTTCGCCATATTCCTCGGGATGGACATTGGGTCGCCCGCCGGTGAACAGAAACCCGTCACAGGTATCCAGCAGTTCGTCAACGCCGACATATCGGGGATCGGCAGGCACCACCAAGGGCAGGCACCGCGACACTTGCGAAATCGCTTCCGAGTTCATGGAGCCGCCCGCATGGGCGGGATACTGATCATTGATCAGGAACTGATTGCCGATAATGCCAACAACCGGGCGCCCCATGGTCTGTCTCCCCTAGATTTCCGCCGTCAGCCCAACCGCCTCGATCCCGGCCGTGGCCGCGATGGCATCATTGTCAGAGCTGTCGCCAGTCACGCCGACCGCCCCCAGCACACGCCCCTTGGCGTCGCGCACCAGCACACCGCCCGGCACCGGGATCAGCTGCCCGCCATAGGCCCCGTTGGCGGCTGCGATGAAATAGGCCTGCGCTTCGGCGCGTTGCATCTGCGCTGTGCCCGCCATACCCAACATCACCGCGCCATAGGCTTTGCCATGCGCAATCTGGAACCGACCGGGTGCAGCCCCGTCTTCGCGTTCAAACGCCTGAACGTTGCCACCTGCATCAAGGACAATGACAGACAAAGGCTTCATCCCGGCCTCGCGCCCCTTTTCAAAAGCCTTGCGGATGATCGTCCGCGCCCGCCTCAGTGAAAGCTGTGCCATGTCCCTGTCTCCTTTTGATGCGTATTACGCAAACAGATCGTGCGCCAATTCCAGCGCATCCACCAGAACGTCCACCTCTTTTTCCGTATTGTACATGGCAAAGGAGGCACGACATGTTGCCGTGACGCCCAGATGATCCATCAATGGCCCGGCACAATGATGCCCGGCGCGCACGGCTACGCCTTTCTTGTCAAGGATGGTCGAAATGTCATGCGCATGCCCGGCACCGTCCAGTGTAAAGCTGAAGATCGCCGCCTTGTCCGCGGTTGTGCCCTGCACCTGAAGCCAGTTCAGACCGTCCAGCCGCGCGCGCGCATAGTCACGCAGTTTTTGTTCATGCGCCGCGATGTTGTCCATCCCGACATTCATCATGTACTCCAGCGCCACGCCAAGCCCGATCTGCTGCACGATACCGGGCGTTCCCGCCTCGAACATCATGGGCGGGTCGTTCCATGTCACCTCGTCCTTGTGGACCTCACGGATCATGTCGCCGCCACCGATAAAGGGCACCATCTCGGCCATACGCTCTTTCTTCATGAAGATCGCCCCCGATGCGGACGGACCATAGAGCTTGTGACCGGTGATCGCATAAAAATCACAACCCAGCTCGTCCACGTTCACCGGCATATGCACCGCCGCCTGTGACCCGTCGACCAACACCGCAACGCCCTTTTCGCGCGCGGCATCACAGATGGTTTTCACATCCACCACCGTGCCCAGCACGTTGGACAGTTGCGTCACTGCAATCAGCTTGGTCTTGGGTGTGATCGCGTCGATCACCGCCTGCGGATCCAAATACCCGGTGCTGTCCACATCGACCCACTTGATCACCACACCGTGGCGTTCCCGTAGGAAGTGCCAAGGCACGATATTGGCGTGATGCTCCATCACCGACAGGATGATCTCGTCCCCTGCCTGCATCCGCGGCATGGCCCAGCCATAGGCGACCGTGTTGATCCCCATCGTGGTACCGGTGTTCATGACGATCTCGTCTTCGTCTTTCACCCCCAGAAATTTTGCGATGATCCCGCGCGTGCCTTCATATTTTTCGGTGGCAAGGTTCGACAAGTAGTGCAGACCGCGATGCACATTGGCGTATTCCTCGGCATAAGCCTGCGTGATCGCATCAATCACCACCTTCGGCTTTTGTGCACTGGCGCCGTTGTCCAGATAGACCAGCGGCTTGCCATTCACCTCGCGCGACAGGATCGGAAAATCCGCGCGGATGGTTTCAACATCATACATATCCAGGGATTCCTCCGGTCTGGACGCCTAACAGGCTGAAAATCACGCTCAAACCCAGCATCATACCCACAACCGCCAACAGCAAGACAAAGCCCGCCTTGAGCAGCCCCCCTGTCTCATGCGCGACGTCAATAAAGTTCACAAAGATCCAGATGCCAATCACCGATCCGGCGCTGACAACAACGCCGGACAGAAACAGGCTCACCGGACCCAGAAGGACGACCACCGCCTGAAGCACCACCCGCAGGGCCTGCAACCAGATCACCAGCACCGCGATGTCGTCAAACCGGGCCACACCCCCCAAGGGCCGCCCACAAAGAGTGACGGCAACGATCAGCGCCGCCACGGACACGCCTAGCATCACGCCAAAGATGGCAGGCCCGCCCAAAAACGGCCCGATCAGATCGCTGGCAGGCGATGTCAGTGTCGTCAAGCCAAACATCAACGTGTTCAGAACCACGACCAGCGCAAAGGCCAGCCACAGCGCCTGACGCGACAGGTTCAGCGACAACAGCAAGGCGGCGACGTCGCGGGGGGCCGTGACCGTGTTCACGGCAAGGCGGAAAAAGCCATCAAAGGTCACGCATCCGCCTTTCGGTACACGGCTACCATACTGGCCAGCCAGAACCACATAAACACGGCGAACCAAAGCAGCCCGACGATCGTCAACTCGATGCCCGGGCCGATAAAGCCCGCCACCAAACCATTCAGCAGGATCAATGGGCTTGAGGCCAGAAGGCTCCAGAACAGCGACAGGCGCGCGTTGTACGACTCGCCCTGGCCCCGTAACGCACGGGCGACCCAATGCGCCACCAAGGCGATGCCGTAGAACAGCAGTGGCGCAAGAAAAATCGTCGCCATCAAGGTGCCGCCCAGAAGCATGTTCAGTTCCACACCCTCAAGATGCGCCTGACGGGCCAAGGCGGGCCAGCGTGCGATGAAAAGAACACCGCACGCGCCCATGAGAATCGCCAGCGCACGGTCCTCGCGCGGACCGGCCTGCAACAGCCGTTGCACAACCTTGCCCGGCCCCCGATACGTGGCCGCGATATCCCGCGTGAACGGCATCCGCCCTCTTAGCCGCGCCGACGCGACAGCCACGCGTCCACGCGGCTGTTGATCTCGTCCTGAAGCGCTTGGTCCTCGATCTCCATAACGGCTTCGGCAAGGAACGCGATGGTCAACAGGTCCGTTGCCACCCCCTCTTCGATTCCGCGCGACCGCAGGTAGAACAGGCCTTCCTCGTCAATCGCACCGGACGTGCTGCCATGCGAACAGGCGACATCATCGGCATAGATTTCAAGCTCAGGCTTGGCCAGGAACTGGCTGTCATCGTCCAGAAGCAGCGATTGGCTGATCTGGTAGCCATCGGTTTTCTGGGCCCCTTCCTTCACAAGGATCTTGCCCTGGAAGACACCCGTCGCACCATTGCGCAGAACCTTCTTGAACACCTGGCGGCTTTCGCAGTTCACCGCGTCATGGGTGATGAACACCGTGTCGTCATGGTGGAAATCGCCGTCACCGACGCAGGCTCCCGCGACATGGGCCACGGCGTCGTCGCCGGTCAGCTCAACCACCATCTCGTTGCGGGTCAACACGCCATTCGCGGTCAGCGTGAAAGACTTGAACACCGATTCCGCACCCAAACGGGCAAACATCGCGGTCGCCGCGCGCCGTTCGTGATCGCGCCCCTGCGCGCGCACGTGGTGCAGGGTTCCGCCATCCGCGATGTCGATCTCCATGCATTTGTTGAACCGCGCCGCGGCAGGACCGTTTTCCAGAATGGTCACTTCCGCACCGCTGTCGACCTTCACAACATGGTGCAGGATCGCGTCAGAATGCTCTGATTTATGACGATAAACCAGGTTGATCGGACGCGCCACCGGCCCCGTGACATGGATCAGAACGCCGTCGGTTGCAAAGGCGGTGTTCAGCGCCGCAAGCGGCCGTTCAACCGGTGTCTGACCCTTCGCTTCAAGCACGCCATAAAGGTCGCGGGCCCAGTGAATATCCGGCGCGTCTGCGAGACGTTCAATGGACACATTCTCCATCGTCAAATCGTCAGACGCGTCCGCATCAAACACACCATCCACGAACACAATTCTCAGACGATCGGTGTCGCTGAAGACCGGGGTCGTATCGCCATCGAACAGAGCCGCATGCGGCGCGTCCGGCTGCACCAGCGTGTCGGGCTTGGTGTACTTCCAGTATTCATCGCGGCCGGACGGCAGACCCATCGCCCGGAGGCGCGCCAAAGCATCCTTGCGCGCCGCGTCGCTCCACCCGCCATCCGGCAGGCTCATCGCAGCCAGACGCGCGTCTGTGGCATCCAGTTTGACCTGAGGAAGCGCCATTACGCCACCTCCGCCAGAATGTCTGCGTAGCCGTTGTTTTCAACTTCCAGCGCCAGCTCTGGCCCACCGGTTTTGACGATCCGACCATCCGCCATGATATGCACCACGTCCGGTTTGATGTGGTCCAAAAGACGCTGGTAGTGCGTGATCACAAGGAACCCACGCCCCTCGTCACGCAGCGCGTTCACACCGTCGGCCACCAGTTTCATCGCGTCCACGTCCAGACCCGAGTCGGTTTCGTCCAGAATGCACATCTTCGGCTCAAGCATCGCCATCTGCAGGATCTCGTTGCGCTTCTTTTCACCGCCCGAAAAGCCCACATTGACCGGACGCTTCAGCATATCCGCATCGATCTTAAGGTCTTTGGCCTTGGCTCTGATTTCCTTGAGAAAATCCGTCGCCGACATCTCGTCCTGCCCGCGCGCCTTGCGTTGTGCGTTCACCGCCGTGCGCAGGAACGTCATGTTGCCCACACCGGGGATTTCAACCGGATACTGAAACGCCAGGAAAACGCCCGCAGCCGCGCGCTCTTCCGGCTCCATCTCAAGGATATCTTCACCATCCAAGGTCGCCGACCCCTCGGTCACCTCGTACCCGTCGCGGCCCGACAGCACGTAGGACAGGGTCGATTTACCCGACCCGTTCGGCCCCATGATCGCATGCACCTTGCCCGCCTCGACGGTCAGGTCCACACCTTTCAGGATTTGCTTATCTTCTTCCTCAAGCTGCACGTGCAGGTTTTTGATTTCCAACATTTTAAAAACTCCAGTCCTGATCGTCTCTATGGATGAGAAGATGGTTGTTATTGCGCCGATAACGTTGGAATTGGAGCACAGATACATATCCGTTCGCTTCTACCCAAGCATCAAATTCGGCATAGTTCTCTTGGTCAACTTCGACAAAAATTCTCGGTTTTGCAGTTTCGAGGGAAGCATGCATCGACCGCAGCACCTGCATCTCCATGCCTTCCACATCAATTTTCACGAAGTCGGGCATACAGGGCGCAAACACCTCGTCTGCAGAAACCGTCGGTATGTCCCCTTCACCCTCGACCATACGTCCACCACCAACGTTGCGCGCTCGGAAACTCATCCCGAACGTGGAATTGGGTCTATCCGACACACCAAAACCAACCCAACTTAGGTCGACGACATCATCGATTTGGTTGAGCACCACATTGCTCAAGAGCACATGGTAGGCCACCGGGTTTGGCTCCACGACCACAATTCTTTTGGGATGCAAGAACTTGGCAACGAACAAAGCGTGATTGCCGACGTTTGTCCCGATATCCGCAAAAACATCGCCCGGACGAAACGCTTTCCGGATGATCTCGAGTTCTTCTTCCTCATAGAAAACACCGCGTCCATGGTGCTTTCCCTGGATTTGATCGCGCTCGATCGCAACGGCAAAAAAAAGCGTCTGCCCATGAATTTCGGTGCGCACAACGCGTGCGTTGGGTAGTTTAAACACCGCCTCGCCAATGCGAAATTGGTCAAGATCATTTGCGGTCACCTCGGAAGGGCTATCCACGTCCGACATTTGGTATCAACCCCGATCCGTCACAACGGCTGTGCCGCTCGCCGACACCATCAGCATCGAATTGCCGACAACCTCGTAATCCAAGTCGACGCCAACCACTGCCGTGCCGCCCACCGCAAGCGCGCGTTGTTCAAGTTCGTGCAGCGCGACGTCACGCGCATCCTGAAGCTTGGCTTCATACGCGCCCGACCGACCGCCAACGATATCCGTGATCGACGCAAACACATCGCGCACCACATTGGCTCCCATGATGGCTTCGCCCACCACGATGCCCTTGTATTCCAGGATCTTGTGACCCTCGATTGCGTGTGTTGTCGTGATAATCATTTCCGTCGCTCCATCCAAAGCTTGGCCAGCACACCGCCAAGAAACCCGCTGATCCCGCCCGCAAAAAGCGCCCCGAAAAACCCATGGTCCGCCCAAAGCGGGGACGACATGATCATCAGGACAAACGTGCCAAGGCCTGTCAGAAGGGCATAGGTGCCCTTCGGCTCAGACGGCGTGCTCAACCATTTCCACGCGGACATTGTCAGCCAACCGATCCTTCCAGCGAGATCGCCACCAATTGCTGCGCCTCCATGGCAAACTCCATCGGCAGCGCCTGCAACACGTCTTTGCAGAACCCGTTCACCACAAGCGCCACGGCTTCTTCCTCGTCCATGCCGCGCTGGCGGCAGTAGAACAGCTGGTCATCGTCCACCTTTGACGTGGTCGCCTCGTGTTCCACCCGGGACGAGTTGTTCTTCACCTCGATATAGGGAACCGTATGCGCCCCGCACTTGTCACCGATCAGGAGCGAGTCACACTGCGTGTAGTTCCGCCCGTTCTTGGCCTTGGGATGCATTGACACAAGCCCACGATAGGTGTTTTGCGCCTTGCCCGCGCTGATGCCCTTCGACACGATCCGCGACTTGGTGTTCTTGCCCAGATGGATCATCTTCGTGCCGGTATCGGCCTGCTGCATATTGTTGGCGATCGCGATCGAATAGAACTCGCCCTGGGTGTCGTCGCCACGCAGAATGCAGCTTGGGTATTTCCACGTCACAGCCGACCCGGTCTCGACCTGCGTCCACATCACCTTGGCCCGGTCGCCCCGGCAATCGGCGCGCTTGGTCACAAAGTTGTAGATCCCGCCCTTGCCGTTCTCATCACCCGGATACCAGTTCTGAACGGTCGAGTATTTCACCTCGGCATCTTCTTCGATGATGATCTCGACCACCGCCGCATGCAACTGCGCAACATCCCGCTGCGGAGCGGTGCAGCCTTCGAGGTAGCTGACATAGCTGCCCTTGTCGGCAATGATCAACGTTCGCTCAAACTGACCGGTATTCTCGGCATTGATCCGGAAATAGGTGCTCAATTCCATCGGGCAGCGCACCCCCGGCGGCACGTAAACAAACGACCCGTCCGAAAACACGGCAGAATTCAGCGTCGCGTAATAGTTGTCAGACACCGGCACCACGGACCCGAGGTATTTCTTCACCAGTTCGGGATGTTCCTTGATCGCCTCGGAGATCGAGCAGAAGATCACACCCGCCTTTTTCAGCTCCGCCTGGAAAGTTGTGCCAACGGAAACCGAATCGAACACCGCATCCACGGCCACCTTGCGACCTTCGGCGGGCGCGTGCTCCGCCCCGTCCACACCCGCAAGGATCATCTGCTCTTTCAGCGGAATGCCCAGTTTTTCGTAAGTGGCCAGCAGTTTCGGATCGACCTCATCGAGCGACTTCGGCTTCACCTCCATGCTCTTGGGACGCGCATAATAGTACTGATCCTGAAAATCGATCTCAGGGTAGTCCACCATCGCCCATTTCGGCTCTTCTTTCTGAAGCCAACGGTCGTAAGCCGCCAAGCGCCATTCGGTCATCCACTCGGGCTCATCGTTCTTTTCCGAGATCAGCTTCACGATGTCCGGGTTCAGACCCTTCGGCGCGTACTCCATCTCGATGTCGGTTTCCCAGCCATACTTGTAGGCCCCACCAACTTCGCGCACCGCGTCAACCGTTTCCTGGTCTACGCCCTCTTTCACGGTCACATTGTCCAAAGCAGCCATGTCAGCACCTCTCCGATGTTTTCACGCGGCACGCGCGCGGTGTTTGTCGTATTTGGCCAGCCACGTCTCCGCGAACCGGTGTACGTCGTCTTCGGTCGTTTGAGGCCCCAACGACACGCGGATTGCGCTGCCTGCCGTGACCTCGTCAAACCCCATCGCGGTCAGTACCGCGCTGGCCTTTACCTTTCCGCTGGAACAGGCCGATCCTGCGCTGATCGCAAATCCTGCCAGGTCCATCTGCATCACCTGCGTTTCCCCTTTCCAGCCGGGTGTGGCCAGACAAGTGGTGTTCGGCAAGCGCTTTGCGTCTTTCCCGACAAAAATAGTCTCTTTTGCAGAAGCCTCAATAGCTGAATCTAGAATGTTTCTAAGTTTTTCGACCCGATCCCAGATCCCGGCCTCCAGATCCCGCTGTGCCGCAACGGCCGCAGCACCGAATCCGGCGATCCCGACGATGTTCTCCGTCCCCGAACGCCGCCCCATCTCCTGGCCGCCGCCCCGGATCTGCGCCGCCAGATCCGTGCCGCGCGTCATCACAAGCGCTCCGATCCCCTTAGGACCGCCCAGCTTATGCGCCGAAATCAACGCCATCTGGCACCCCAGCCAGTTGAACGCAACCGGCAGCTTGCCAAAGGCCTGCGTGGCATCCACCACCGCCAGCCCCTGCGGCAGGTCCTGAACCACCCCGGTTTCCGAATTGGCCAGCTGCACCGCCGACTGCGCCGGGTCGGTCACCTGAACCTGTCCCAAAGCATCAACCGGCAGCACCGGATCAATCCAGGCCCGCACCGCGTCATGTTCGACCGGGGCCCCGTGCAATCCGCGTCCGGCACAGGCCAAAGCCGCAGCTTCGGTGGCCCCCGACACAAACACGATATCGGCCCCGTCCGCACCGAACGCCGCCGCCACCTGCGCCCGCGCCCGCTCAACCAGCGCCTTGGCCGCCCGCCCTTCGGCATGCACCGAAGACGGATTGCCCACGACATCCATGGCCGCGATCATCGCCGCGCGCGCCTCGGGGCGCAAAGGCGCGGTGGCATTATAATCCAGATACACCCGGCTCACCGAAGCTGTCCCGGATCGATCTCTGTTTCAAAAATACCTCGGGGGAGTCGCGCCCCGCGCGACGGGGGCAGCGCCCCCATCGTTTCCGTCACCGGAAACGCCAAGATGCGTCGACGCATCTTCGCGCCGTCCCGCTTTGCGCTCCGAGACACGGACATCTCACTCATCCACCACGGCAAACAGGCTCGGCACAGCCGGACACGGCGCAAGGCTATTGCCCACAACGTCCGACAACCGCGTCTGATGCAAGAACACGTAGACATGCGCCGACAACCCTTCCCACAACCGGTTGGTCATGGATTGCGCCCGGCTGCCGGACAACCCTCCCGACGCGCCCGCGCCCTTGTGCATCGCATCCACGGTTTCATCCACCGCCGACAAAACATCCACCACGCGGATATCATGCGCAGGCTTAGCCAGACGGTACCCGCCCCCCGGCCCGCGCACCGATGTCACCAGGTCGGCCCGGCGCAGCTTGACGAACAGCTGTTCCAGATAGGGCAGCGAAACATCCTGCCGCTGGGCAATATCCCCCAGCGTCACCAATGTGCCCTCTGGCTGCAATGCAATATCGGCCAGCGCAACCATGGCATACCGACCTTTTGTGCTAAGCTTCATGGCCGCCTCCCACAACACCCACGCGACGCAATTGACCTTGCAAGGGCAATTGCCTATGTGCGGATAACCCAGATCCGGTCCAAGCCGGATTTAGAACCGTTCTAAGAAGCCTGAGCGAAGCTGTCAAGATTTTGCGACCGCTGCGCCCATTGCCCAGTCAGGAGCCACCACCGCCTATGCCAGAGGTGATTTTCCCCGGACCCGAAGGCCGCCTTGAAGGCCGCTACCATCCGCAAAAAGAAAGCGACGCACCGATCGCCATCATCCTGCACCCGCACCCGCAGTTCGGTGGCACGATGAACAACAAGGTGGTCTACAACCTGCATTACGCGTTTTACAACATGGGCTTCACCGTGTTGCGCTTCAACTTCCGGGGTGTCGGCCGCAGCCAGGGTGAATATGATCAAGGCGTGGGTGAACTCAGCGATGCCGCCTCGGCGCTCGATTACCTGCAATCGATGAACAACAATTCCAAGCATTGCTGGGTTGCCGGGTTCAGCTTTGGCGCGTGGATCGGCATGCAGCTTCTGATGCGCCGCCCCGAGATCACCGGATTCATCTCGGTCAGCCCGCCTGCCAACATGTACGACTTTTCCTTCCTCGCCCCCTGCCCGTCATCCGGCCTGATCATCAACGGCACCGGCGACCGCGTCGCGCCGCCGGCAGATACCACGTCTCTGGTCGGCAAACTGGCAGAGCAAAAAGGCATCACGGTCACGCACACGGAAATCGAAGGGGCCGACCACTTCTTCAAAGAACCCCACATGGACACGATGATCGACAACGTGACCACCTATGTGAAGCGCCGCCTGACCGAAAACACACGCTAGGAGCCCTTTTAATGTCGATGGTCGATGAGCTCGCTGAAAAGCTTGCGGATGACACGCTCAAAGCCATGAAGCATCTCAACGATGATCGCTTCTTCATGGAGGTGGCGTCCGAACTGGCCGCCGCCTCAACCACGCTGGAAGAGGCCTACCTCACAGCGATTCGCGTCCGTTTGGCCGAACGCAAAGCCCGCGCCTTCATCAAGGGGCGGATCGATGGCACCATCAAGCCTCCGGGCTGACCCTCAGGTGGGATGAACGCGCCAGGTTTTGCCCAGATCATCCAGCCCCGCGCGGATCAAACGCCGCAAGACTGTCAGATCAATTTTCGACAACCGCCCAAGATACAAACAGGATTTTCCCAGTTTGTGCGGCCCCAGTGCGGCCAGAATTTCCGAATAATCCGTATACCCGGGCAGAATGTAGACCGACATATTGGCCTTGCGTGGCGAAAACCCGGTGGCCAGAAAATCGCCTTCCCGCCCGCTGGCATAGGTGTAGTGATACCACCCGAACCCGATGATCGACGGCCCCCACATCCTGGGTGCAAACCCTGTCTCGTCGCGAAACAGCTCCAACAGGACGCGGGCATCCTCCCGGCGCCCGGGATGCGCGACGCTGTCAACGAACGCGTCAACCGACGCATCGGTCATCACCATGACATTCGACGACATGGCACCCCTCCCGCAACTGCCCGCAAGATCAGCATACCGCATAACAGGCCCGGAGACCTGAGAATTTTGGAACGCCTCCACCCCAAGGGGCGCGGCGTCTCTTGGCAAACATTTCAAACTCGCACATGACGGGCGCTTCACCTAGGGTAGCGCCATGACAGACACCGACCTTCCCCGCACACTCCTGTTGACCGGCGCCAGCCGGGGCATCGGCCATGCCACCGTCAAAAAATTTGCCGCAGAAGGCTGGCGCGTGATCAGTTGCTCGCGGCAGGCCTTTTCGCCCAATTGCCCCTGGCCCGGAGGCGAGCGCAATCACATTCAGGTCGATCTCAGCGATCCGCAACAAACGATGGATGCGGTCCGCGTGGTGAAAGAACGGCTCGACGGCGGCCGACTGGATGCATTGGTCAACAATGCGGGCGTCTCGCCGAAAGGGCCCGACGGCGAACGGCTCTGCACGCTGGACACCGATCTGCGTGACTGGGGCAAGGTGTTCCACGTCAATTTTTTCGCATCAGTCGTTCTGGGACGCGGGCTAAAAGAAGAATTGGCCAAGGCGCAGGGTGCGATTGTAAATGTCACCTCGATTGCCGGGTCGCGCGTGCATCCCTTTGCAGGTGCCGCTTATGCAACATCCAAGGCAGCGCTCGCGGCGCTGACCCGGGAAATGGCCCATGACTTTGGCCCACTGGGCGTGCGGGTGAATGCGATCGCGCCGGGTGAGGTGGACACCAGCATTCTCAGCGAAGGCACCGACAAAATCGTCGAAAAGCTGCCGCTCCGCCGGTTGGGTCAACCGGCGGAAGTGGCCGACGTGATCTTCTTTCTGTGTTCTGGTCAAAGCGGTTATGTCACTGGAACCGAAATTGAGGTGAATGGCGGACAACACGTCTGACACGCACCAGAAAATAGTGGAGCGGCCCCAGAATCTTCGTACGAAGATTCTGCAACGCGCCCAGTAAATTCTGGGTAAACGTCCGCTTTCGGAACCTCACGTCAGAAATGAATCGCCCGCCCCCAGGCATCCAAAACGCTTTCATGCATCATCTCTGACAGCGTCGGATGCGGGAACACGGTCTGCATCAGATCTTCTTCGGTCGTTTCCAGCTGCCGCCCGACCACGTACCCTTGGATCAATTCCGTCACTTCCGCACCCACCATATGCGCGCCCAAGAGCGCACCGGTTTTTGCATCGAACACGGTTTTGATAAGGCCTTCGGGTTCACCAAGCGCAATGGCCTTGCCGTTACCGATAAACGGGAACCGCCCGACCTTGATGTCAAATCCCTGCTCTTTCGCCTGCGCCTCTGTCAGGCCGACGCTGGCAACCTGTGGCTGACAATAGGTGCAGCCCGCAATGCTGTCCGGCGAAACAGCATGTGGATGGCCACCCGCGATCAGTTCCGCGACCATCACGCCTTCATGGCTTGCCTTATGCGCCAGCCATGGTGCACCGGCGATGTCACCGATGGCGTACAGCCCCTCAACTCCGGTGCGGCAGTGCGTGTCCGTCACCACATGGCTGCGATCCACCTTGACGCCCAACGCCTCCAGCCCCAGCCCTTCGACATTCCCGACAATCCCGACAGCCGAAATCACTGTATCGAACTGTTCCTTGGTCACGGACCCGTCCTGCTCGATATGCGCCGTCACCGTACCCTTGCCACGGTCCAACTGTTTGACCATCGCCTTTTCGCGGATCGTCATGCCCTGCTTTTCGAACTGTTTCTTTGCGAACGCGCTGATCTCGGCATCCTCGACCGGAAGGATCCGGTCCATCACCTCTACCACCGTCGTGTCCGCGCCCAGAGCGTTGTAAAAACTGGCGAATTCAATTCCGATGGCCCCGGAGCCGATCACCAGAAGCTTTTCCGGCATGCGCTTCGGCACCAGCGCGTGTTTGTAGGTCCAGACCAGCTCGCCATCCGCCTCCAACCCCGGCAATTCACGTGCGCGGGCCCCTGTGGCCAAGACGATATTGGCGGCCTGCAACTCTTGCGTTTTGCCGTCGGATGTGACGGACACCCGCCCCTTGGCGGGGACCGAGGCCTCGCCCATTATCACCGTCACCTTGTTTTTCTTGAGAAGATGCCCAACACCCGACGCCAGTTGCTTTGCGATCCCTCGGGAGCGTTTGACCACCGCGTCAAGATCATAACCGATGCCCTCGGCTTTCAGACCGAACTCCTTGGCACGGTGCATCAGGTGAAACACCTCGGATGTCCGCAACATCGCCTTGGTCGGGATGCACCCCCAGTTGAGGCAGATACCGCCCAGATGTTCGCGCTCGATAACCGCGACTTTCAGACCAAGCTGCGCGCCGCGAATGGCGGCCACGTATCCACCGGGGCCCGCCCCGATGACAATCATGTCAAAGCGTTCGCTCATGGCCTGCTCTCCTCCCAAAAAGCGTATGGTTCTGCAAAGCGTAGGCGAAAGCCCAAGGGCCGACAATGGGGAGCGACAGGATAGGTCCAGATCGGACCCAATGTTTCGCACGCGAAACAATGGGTCAGGCACCGTGACCCTTTAACCATCTGGTAAGGAATACAAATCAGGCCTCGGCCTTTTTCTCCCACCGCCCTGACGCTTCGGACCAGTATTGCGCCGCACAACCCGCATGGGTGATGGTCCGCCACTGGTCCCGCGCGCGTTCAACCGCCGAAGGGTCGTTGCCATCAAACAGCACACAGACCCGTTCCAGTGCCGTGACTTCATCGGGATCAACCTCGGCCCCGTCAATCGCCATCAGGCACTGTGGCGTGTTCGCGGCCTGCCGGTCCGTGGTCAAGAGGATCGGCTGCGCGGCATCATGTGGCCCGCCGGCAAGCCCGTGTGGCAGGAACCCCTCTTCCGGGCCCAGCCAGAGCTTCTGATCCAGCCATGCCATCCGGTCGGCTTCCGTCCCGCGCACCGCCACACGCCACCCGGCGTCGCGCGCTTTGCCCAGCAGCATGGGCAAGGTCGCCTCCAGCGGTTTCATCGTCAGATGGTAGAAATAGGCGGCCCCCACCGGATCACGCCTTGGTTTCGAACATGTCCGAGATCAGCCGATCCAGTGCGCGCACGCCCCAGCCCGTCGCCCCCTTGGGTGACAGATCCAGATCACGTGCCACATGAGCGACGCCCGCGATGTCCAAGTGAATCCACGGCAAATCGTCTTTGACGAAACGCTTCAAGAACTGCGCTGCCGTAACCGATCCTGCCGCCCGACCGCCGATATTCTTCATGTCCGCAACCGGGGATTTCAGCAAATCATCATAGGCCTGCCCCAATGGCATCCGCCAAGCACCTTCCTGTTCCGTCTCTGCCGCCTTCAGAAACGCGCGCGCCAACGGTTCGTCATTGGCATAGACCGCCGCGTTTTCGTGCCCCAAAGCGATAATGCAGGCCCCGGTCAAGGTTGCCAGATCAATCATCGCGGCCGGTTTTTCCGTTTCCTGCGCGTGCCACATGATATCACACAGCACCAAGCGGCCTTCGGCATCGGTGTTCACCACCTCGATCGTGTCGCCTTTCATGGATGCCACCACGTCGCCCGGGCGCACGGCGCTGCCCGATGGCATGTTTTCCACAAGACCCACCATGCCGACGATATTGGCCTGCGCCTTGCGCTTCGCCACGGCATGCATCACACCCGCCACAACCCCGGCGCCGCCCATATCCATGGTCATGTCTTCCATGCCAGCAGCGGGTTTGAGGGATATCCCCCCGGTGTCAAACACCACCCCTTTGCCGATCAATGCCAGTGGGGCTGCGTCTTTTGCGCCGCCCTTCCAGCGCATGATCGCGACTTTGGACGGGCTGTCAGACCCCTGCCCGACGCACAGCAAGGCCCGCATGCCCAGCTTTTCAAGCGCGTCTTCTTCCAGGATTTCGACCTCGACCCCCAGATCGCGCAGACCTTCCAGACGCGCGGCGAATTCCGTGGTGGTCAACACGTTGGCAGGCTCATTCACCAGATCGCGGGTGAAATGTACGCCTTCGGCGACGGCCAGTCGTGGGAGCGCGGCGGCTTCAACCTCGTCCGGCTTGGCACACATCAGAACCGCTGCGCCAAGGGCGTCGGCTTTCTTGGTCTTGTGATCGTCAAACCCGTAGCCGCGCAGGACAAGCCCCAGCGCCAGTTCCTCGGCCCGCGTCGTGCCTTCCACCAGAACCGTCATCTGCGCCGCACCTGCGGCGACCGCCAGCGCAGCCCCCGCCTTGCGCGCCAGATCGGGGGCCGGACGGCGCGGCAGTTTCAGGATATCAACCGCCTCGACTTCAAGCCCGGCAGGCCAAGCAACCGACATGACCTTGCCTTCGGACAGCTTGTCCCAACCTTCGGATGCCGTGGCCCGCGCCAGCGCGCCTTTGGTCAGGCGGTTCAACCGGCGTGCCCCGGCGCTCAGTTTGAGGTCAGGTGTCACGCAGACCGCGATCCGCCCCTGGGTTGTGGGCAATGCATCAAGATCGACCGGTGCAAAGGTCAGTGCGCGAAGATCCGCCATATTCGACTCCGTAAATTGGTTTGCCCATAGGGGTAGCGCTCGTGCGCGCGGTTGACCAGAGCGGGGTTTTCCCCCAAACCCTAGGGTGTAGGGTCATGTAGGCCTACTCTATGTCGTGTGAAGGGGTCCGCTTTGCCAAGATTCGACAGATACATGCTGTCGCAACTCATGGTGCTCTTTGGGTTCTTCGCTCTGGTGCTTGTTTCGGTGTACTGGGTGAACCGCGCCGTGGTGCTGTTTGATCGCCTGATTGCGGACGGTCATTCGGCAGGTGTGTTCCTTGAATTCTCGGCGCTGAGCCTGCCCAGCGTGATCGCGCTGGTCATGCCGATGGCGTCCTTTGCGGCGGCGGTTTACGTCACCAACCGCCTGATGGGCGATTCCGAACTGACCGTGGTGCAGGCCACCGGCTACAGCCCGTGGCGGCTGGCGCGGCCGGTTCTGGTGTTCGGGGTGATCGTTGCGGTGATGATGTCGATCCTGACGCATTTCCTCGTGCCGGCCTCGATTGCGCAGCTCAAGCAGCGTGAGGTTGATATTTCAGGTTCCGTCAGTGCCCGGTTGCTGCGCGAAGGCACGTTCCTGCATCCCGGCCCCGGGGTGACGTTTTTCATCCGCGACATCACCCCCGAAGGTGAATTGCGCGATGTTTACATGTCGGATCGCCGCCAGACCGACCGCGAAGTGACCTATACCGCAGACCGCGCCTACGTGGTGCAAAGCGATGAAGGGCCGCGACTGGTCATGGTCAGCGGTTTGGCGCAAACGTTGCGCACCGAAACCAATGCCCTGTCGACCACGATTTTTGACAATTTCACCTATGATGTCAGCAATCTGATCGTGCAGAGCCAGAACATGAACCTGCGCCCCCGGCATCTGGCAACATGGGATATGATCACGCGGACAGACGAGATGGCGACCCTGACGCGGGTGCCGATCTCGCGGATTTACGAAGAATTGCACGGCCGGTTTCAGCAAGCCCTGCTGGGGTTGGTGGCGGCGCTGATCGGGTTTTCGACGCTGATGACCGGCAGTTTCAGCCGTTTCGGTGTCGGGCGACAGATCATCGTGGCGATTTTTTTGCTGGTGGTGGTGAAACTTGTGGAAAGTGCGGTCACCGACCCCACCCGCAACAACGCGCTGCTTTGGCCGCTGGTGTACCTGCCGTCGGTGGTTGGTCTGGCGATTGCCGGAGGCGTGCTGCACCTTGCGTCGCGCCCGTTCCGTCCGTCGCGCACACCCGCGGTGGAGGGCACGACATGACCCTGCATTTCTATTTCGCGCGGCGGTTCTTCTGGACCTTTCTGGCGATCTTTGGCGTGTTTTTCCTGTTTCAGCTTCTGCTTGATCTGGTCGAGCAAATCCGGCGATTGGACAGCTCGGTCAGTTTCGGTGAGGTCATGCGCCTGACGTTGCTGAACACGCCCGAAGGGATGTACCAGATCCTGCCATTGGTCATGATCCTGTCGTCGATTGCGTTGTTTGTCGCGCTGGCGCGGTCATCCGAATTGGTGGTTGCGCGGGCTGCCGGGCGGTCGGGGCTGGCGGCCTTGGTGGGCCCCCTGACGGTGGCTGCGATCATAGGCGGGCTGGCTGTGGCGATGGGCAACCCGATTGTTGCGGCGACGTCCAAAGCATATTCCGACTTGCGCGAAAGCTATCGCAGTGGCGGCACCTCGGCGCTGTCGATCGGCGCGGAAGGTCTGTGGCTGCGCCAGGGCGATCCGCGCGGGCAAACCGTGATCCGGGCGGCACGCGCCAATCCGAACGGTACGGTGCTTTTTGATGTGATGTTCGTGGCCTATGCCGAAGGCGGTGGCCCGATCCGGCGTATTCAGGCGGCAGAGGCTGAACTTGAACCCGGCCAATGGGTGTTGCGCGATGCCAAGGTCTGGCCGCTGGTGGCCGGGGTAAACCCCGAAACGAACGCGGCCACGCATGACACGTTGATCGTGTCGTCCAGCCTGACCGAAGACAACATCAAGGACCGGTTTGGCAGGCCATCGGCCATTTCCGTTTGGGATCTGAGCGATTTCATCACCGATCTGGAAGACGCCGGATTTTCCGCTCGGCGGCATTCGGTGTGGTTGCAGATGGAACTGGCGCGTCCGGTGTTCCTGATCTCGATGGTCCTGATCGGCGCGGCCTTCACCATGCGGCACAGCCGGATGGGCGGGACCGGGGTGGCCGTGCTGTCGGCGGTAATGCTGGGGTTCACGCTGTACTACATTCGCAACTTTGCGCAGATTTTGGGTGAAAACGGCCAGCTTAATCCGCTTGCGGCAGCATGGGTGCCGCCGCTGGCCTCGGTGTTGCTGGCGCTTGGGTTGATCCTGCACCGGGAGGACGGGTGATGTTGCGTGTCCTGATGGCGTCCTTTTTGTCGCTTTGCCTGACTGCGGCCGTGGCTGTTGCACAATCGGACAACGTGGTGTTGCTGGCGGATTCCGTTCTTGTGGAACAAGGCGGGGACAAGCTGGTGGCCACCGGCAATGTCGAAGCCTTGCACAACGGAACCCGGCTGACGGCCAGCAGCATCGTTTATGATCGCGTTGCCAACACGCTTGATATCCAGGGGCCGATCCGGATCACCCAACCCACCGGCGAGATTCTGACCGCCACCGAAGCACAGCTGGATCAGGGGTTTCGCAACGGGCTGCTGGAAAGCGCGCGTTTTGTGCTGGATGAACAGCTTCAGATCGCGTCCGCCCGTGCGGCGCGGATTGATGGGCGCTACACGGCGATGAGCCAGGTCGCGGCAACGTCCTGCCAGGTTTGCGGCAGCGACCGCCCGCCACTTTGGGCAATCCGCGCCAGCCGTGTGGTGCATGATGCCGAAGAGCGGCAGATCTATTTCGACGACGCTCAGCTGCGGGTTCTGGGCGTGCCGGTGTTCTATATCCCCCGCATGCGCCTGCCCGATCCGACGCTGGAGCGCGCGCGGGGGTTCCTGATCCCGGAACTGAAAACCTCAACGCTGCTCGGCTTCGGGATCAAGCTGCCGTACTTCATCCCCATTGGCGACCACGCGGACCTGACGCTGACGCCCTACCTGTCGCCTATCACCCGCACGCTTGAGGGCCGCTATCGGCAGGCCTTCAGGAATGGCGATATCACGGTGAATACGGCGGTCAGTCGGGATACGCTGGAAAGCGGCACGCTGCGCGGCTTGCTGTTCGCGGATGGCGCGTTCCAGTTGAACCGGGGGTTCCGCCTGTCCTTTGACATCGAAGCGGTCACCGATGACGCCTATCTGAACGACTATAACAGCAGGTTCAAAAAAGACCGGCTGGACAGTGCCATCACCCTGTCGCGCACAACCCGCGATACGTTCTTTTCAACGGGGCTGATCCATTACGAAAGCCTGACCGATGGCGAACACAACGCCACGCAGCCCACGATCATCGGCGATCTGCGCTACAACCGCCGGTTCTTTCCCAAGCGTATCGGCGGCGAAGTGCGGCTGGGTGTCGCCGCGCACAGCCATTACCGGTATTCGGATACGGATGTGGATGGCAGCGATGCCGACACCGTGGTCGACGGGCGCGATGTGGGGCGCGTGAATATCGGGCTAAGCTGGCGCGATCGCTGGACCCTGCCCGCAGGGATCCGTGCCGGTGCCGTGACGGAGGTCTGGATTGACCATTTCGCGGTGCGGCAGGATGCCGTGGCCGAGGGCGATTATACACAAGTCACCCCGGCTGCGTCTTTGGAACTGCGTTGGCCGCTGGTCAAGAAAACCCAGAATGGCGGGCGCGTGTTGCTGGAGCCGATTGCGCAGGTCGGGTGGATCGGCGGCGACCGCACCGATGTGCCCAATGACGAAAGCACCCGCGTCGAGTTTGACGAGGGCAATTTGCTGTCGCTGTCGCGCTTTCCTGCAGCAGATCGGCGGGAACGCGGATTGATCGGTGCGGCCGGGCTGCGCTGGATGCGCGAAGATCCCGATGGCTGGCGCGCGGCGCTGACCGTAGGGCGCGTCTGGCGTGACGACGCGGACCCCGATTTCTCGCGCTCGTCCGGGATGGACAGCACCACGTCAGACTGGCTTCTGGCGGGGCAGTTTTCGCACAAGACCGGTATCCAGCTTCTGGCGCGCGGGCTTTTTGATGGGGCGGACACGCGTTTCACCAAGGCCGAGATCCGCGCCAACGTGACCCAACCGAAATATTCGCTTGGGGCGTCCTACATCTTGCTGACTACCGACCCGGCAGAGGACCGCGATGATGCGCAATCCCAATGGCGTCTGAACGGGCGCTACAATATCGACCGCCAGTGGACGGCAACGGGCAGCACCCGCTATGACATTGCCGAAGGTCAGTTCCTGACCGCAGGCATCGGGGCAGAATATCGAAATGAATGCGTCGCAGTGGACTTTTCGGTCTCGCGCAGCTTTGCCTCTTCCACTAATCTTGAACCATCTACCGATTTCGGCCTGACCGTCGCGCTGACAGGGTTCAGCACAGGCGGCAGCGGCAAGGAGTACCGCCGTTCATGCAATTGATGAGCACTTCATTCCGTCACCTGAGCGCGTTGGCGCTTGGCGTTGCGCTGACATTTGGCCCGGTCCCAGGCAAGGCGCAGAACCTGTTTGCACCGGCGATCCAGGTCAATGACAGCGTTGTGACGGCCTACGAGATCGAACAGCGCGAACGGATGATGACCGTTCTGCGCGCACCCGGCAACGTCAAGGAACTGGCGCGCGAGCAACTGGTCGAGGACCGGCTGCGCATTCAGGCCGCCGAACAGGCCGGGATCGTCCCGTCGCCCGAAGAAGTGCTGGACGGCATGACCGAATTTGCCGCGCGCGCCAACCTGAGCCGCGACGAGTTCATTCAGGCGCTGGAAGCCAATGGCGTGGCCGCGCAGACCTTCCGCGACTTCGTGCGCGCCGGTCTGAGCTGGCGTCTGTTGGTACAGGCCCGGTTTGCCGGGCGGGTGAACCTGTCCGAAGCCGAAGTTGACCGCGCGCTGGGCGCATCGGGCGGATCATCCGTCCGCGTGCTGCTGTCCGAAATCATCATGCCAGCCCCGCCGCCACAGGCCGAGGCCGTGCGCGAACGGGCCGAACGGATCAGCCAGATCACATCCGAAGCGGCGTTTTCATCGGAAGCCCGCCGCTATTCCGCAACCGCCACCCGGGGTGCCGGAGGCCGGTTGCCTTGGCAGAACATCGAAGACCTGCCCCCGGTTCTGCGGCCGCTTGTGCTGGCACTGGCCCCGGGCGAAGTGACCGCGCCGCTGCCGATCCCCAACGCCGTCGCGCTGTTCCAGTTGCGCGATATCGAGGAAACCGGTTTCACCGCCCCGACCTATTCGGCCATCGAATATGCCGCCTATTACCTGCCCGGTGGCCGCAGCGATGCCACGCTGGCGCAGGCCCGCGTGCTGGCCAGCAAGGTCGACCGCTGCGATGATCTTTATGGTGTGGCACGGGGCCAGCCGGAAGAGGTGCTGGAACGCCAGACGCTGCCGCCTGCGGAGATTCCCACCGATGTCGCGTTTGAGCTTTCCAAGCTGGACCCCGGCGAAGTGTCGACCGCGCTGACCCGGTCGAACGGGCAGACGCTGATGTTCCTGATGTTGTGTGGACGCACGGCCGAGATCAACGAAGAAGTGGACCGCGACCAGTTTGCGCTTGGTCTGCGGAACCAACGTCTGCAATCGCTTGCCGAAAGCTATCTGGCGCAGCTCAAGGCCGACGCGCGTATCGTCGAGAAATGACGCCACCGGCCATTGCCCTGACGATCGGCGAGCCTGCGGGCATCGGCCCCGAACTGGCCGTGGCGGCGTTTGACGCGCTGCGCGGCACGGTGCCGTTTTTCCTGATCGGGGATCCGCGCCATTTGCCGAAAGGGACGGGTTGGACAGAAGTGGCCGCCCCGGACGAAGTGGACCCAAACGGATCCGCATTGCCCGTGCTGGTGCAACCATTTGACGGCGACCGCGTTCCGGGTCAGCCACAACCGGCGCAGGCCAAGGGCGTGGTGACCGCCATCGAACGGGCCGTGGCACTGGCGGCAAGCGGTAAGGCTGGCGGGGTGTGTACGCTGCCCATTCACAAACAGGCGCTGCAGGAAGGCGCGGGATTTGCCTTTCCGGGGCATACCGAGTTCCTTGCGCATCTTTGCGATCAGACGGATGTGGTGATGATGCTGGCCGGTCCGGCGTTGCGCGTGGTGCCGGTGACCATCCATATCCCCCTGTCAGAGGTCAAAACCGCCCTCACCGCAGACCTGTTGCGCACCCGCATCCGGATCACCCATGACGCGCTGGTGACGCAGTTTGGCATCGGCACGCCGCGCCTTGCGGTGGCCGGACTCAACCCGCATGCGGGCGAAGGCGGGCGCATGGGGCGCGAGGAACTGGATGTGATCGCCCCGGTGCTGGACGAACTGCGCACCGAAGGGATGGTGATCGCAGGCCCCTTATCGGCAGACACCATGTTTCATCCGGCGGCCCGCGCGCAGTATGACGCGGCGATCTGCATGTACCACGATCAGGCCCTCATCCCGATCAAAACGCTTGATTTCGACCGCGGCGTGAACGTCACGCTGGGGTTGCCCATCGTTCGGACATCGCCCGATCACGGCACCGCGTTTGATATCGCCGGAACCGGTCAGGCCAACCCGACCTCGACGATTGAAGCCTTGCGCATGGCGTGGTCATTGGCCTGTGCGCAACACATGCGGCTCACTGGTGGAGCGGACAGTTGATGCATATTTTGAAAAAGAAGATGCGACAGGGCGGTCTTCTTGGGAGGTGGTGTTTTGGCGGCAATTGATACCCTCCCCCCGCTGCGCGACGTTATTGCCACGCATGATCTGAGCGCGCGAAAAGCGCTGGGGCAGAATTTTCTGCTCGATCTCAATCTGACCGCGAAAATCGCGCGTCAGGCGGGCGATCTGACCGGCATGGATGTTCTGGAAATCGGCCCCGGCCCCGGCGGTTTGACACGCGGCTTGCTGGCCGAAGGGGCCCGCAAGGTGCTGGCCGTGGAAAAAGATGCCCGCTGTCTGTCCGCCCTGGCCGAGATTGCCGCCGCCTATCCCGGTCGGCTTGAGGTGATCGAGGGCGATGCGCTGGCCATCAATCCGCTCGACTCTTTAACCCCGCCCATCGCGATCTGCGCCAACCTGCCTTACAATGTCGGTACCGAGTTGCTGGTGCGTTGGCTGACCCCGCCGACATGGCCGCCGGTGTGGGACACGTTGACCCTGATGTTCCAGAAAGAGGTTGCCGAACGCATCGTGGCGCAGCCCGGTGCAAAGGCCTACGGGCGGCTTGCGGTGCTGGCCCAGTGGCGCTGCACCGCCCAGATCGTGCTGCATCTGCCCCCCGAGGCGTTTACGCCGCCGCCCAAGGTCAGCTCTGCCGTTGTGCATCTGCGCGCCCTGCCAACACCGAAATACGACGCGGATCCGAAAGTGCTGGAACGGGTTGTGGCGGCAGGGTTCAACCAACGCCGCAAGATGCTGCGGGCGTCGTTGAAATCCGTGGCACCAAATATCGAGGATCATCTGACCGCCGTTGGCATCGCCCCGACAGAGCGGGCCGAACGGGTGTCGGTGGAAGCGTTTTGCGCGCTGGCGCGATCGGTGGCCAGCGCCACCTGATCCGATCTTATTCCGCCGCGTCAGGCGTCGGGGCTTCGGCCGCGTCTGCCTTGGGTTCCGGCTTCTTGCGGGGTTTGCGCGGGGCGCGGGGTTTCTTGGGTTTGTCCTGCGGGGCCTCTTCAGCCTTGGCTTCGGGGGTTTCCACCAAACCGCTGTCACTGTCAGCGCTGACATCCATCACGTCGGGCTGCGGTGCGTCCGCAGGATCGGGCTGCTTGCCGCGCGGCTCATCGTCCGGCTGTGACTGCTGGTCCTGTTCGGCCCGTGCCGCGCGTTCTGCATCCCGCTGCGCCTGCCGTTCGCGGTTTTCGCGTTCCTGCTGTTCGCGGCGCGCGTCCTGTTCGCGCTGCGCTTCGGACAACATGCGCATGTAATGTTCGGCATGTTGCTGGAAGTTTTCGGCGTTCACACGGTCATTGCTGAGCTGTGCGTCGCGCGCAAGCTGGTTGTACTTGTCAATGATCTGCTGAGGGGTGCCACGCACCTTGCCTTCGGGGCCGGAGCTGTCAAAGACACGATTGACGACATTGCCGACATTGTTGTTCGAGCGGTTGCGGTTGTTCTTGTTCCGCGAGCGTTTATTGGAAGAGCGCATCTGTAACTTTTCAGCCTTCTTTCAGCTGTTTTTGCATTGCTGTGTGCGCTTTGTGCGCGGGTCTTGAGCAAGTGCGTCCATGTAAGGGCTTACTGTCGCGCGAGAGGGGAAATCAACCTGCCTCAACTGCAGCGATATCCTTGAGTAACCATGCTCCGATAGGCTTACAAGAGTAATTTGCGGAAAATGTGCCGAAAACTGTGGAAAATTAGGTGTTTTGCGGCAGGAATACGCCGGAAACGACCCGGTCGCGGCCATCGAGGTCCGTGTGGGTTGCCACCTGTGTGAACCCTCGTGCTTCAAAGAGCGCTTGGACATCAGCGGCTTGCGTCGGGCCGATTTCCACGATCAGGCGTCCATCGGGATGGAGATGCGCCCCCGCGTCTTTGGTGATGGCCCGGTAGGCCTCAAGACCGTCCGCCTCATCCGTCAACGCCAGGCGCGGTTCAAACCCAAGCTCCGGCGCAAGATCCGGCATTTCGGATTTCGCAATATAAGGCGGGTTCGACACGATCATGTCAAATCGCCCATTGATTTCGCCAAACCAGTCAGACACCTGCCATGTCACGCGGTCGGCCACACCGACGGTATCCGCATTGCCGCGCGCCACGTCCAGCGCCGCCGCCGACACATCGGCGCCAAGTCCCCGCGCCTCGGGCCGTTCGTGCAGCAGCGACAGGACAATGCACCCCGACCCGGTTCCCAGATCGAGAACCGTTGAGAATGGCGCTTGCCGTGCGACATCCACAAGCGTTTCCGTCTCGGGGCGCGGGTCGAGCACCTCTGGCGTCACGGTGAAGTCATGCATCCAGAAGGCGCGTTTGCCAACGATCTGGCTGACCGGTTCACGGCGCGCACGGCGCTGCACATAACGGTCAAGCTCGGCCATCTGCGCGTCGCTCAATGGTGTCCAGGGTGAGGCATTCCCCTGCACCTTGCTGATCAGCGCGCTCGCATCGCGCGCCGCACTCGGAGAGCCGGCACTCTCAAGCCGTTGACGCGCTTTGTGCAGGGCGTCTTTCGGATCGTGGGTCACGTCATCTCGGCCAGCATGGTGGCCTGCGCGTCAGCGGTGAGCGCGTCGATGATTTCATCCAGATCGCCGCCCATCACCGCGTCAAGCTTGTAAAGCGTCAGGCCAATCCGGTGGTCTGTCATCCGGCCCTGTGGGAAATTATACGTCCGGATACGCTCAGAGCGATCCCCCGACCCCACCTGGCTTTTGCGATCGGCCGAGCGTTCATCGTCGACCTTCTGCCGTTCCAGATCGAACAGCCGCGCGCGCAGCACCTGCATTGCGATCTCGCGGTTGCGGTGTTGGGATTTTTCCGAACTGGTGACCATCAGTCCTGTGGGCAGGTGGGTGATCCGTACCGCCGAATCCGTCGTGTTGACGTGCTGACCCCCTGCCCCAGAGCTGCGCATCGTGTCGATCCGCAGGTCATTGGCGTTGATCTGGATGTCCACGTCCTCGGCCTCGGGCAACACGGCGACGGTGGCGGCAGAGGTATGGATGCGGCCACCCGATTCCGTCTCTGGCACGCGTTGGACGCGGTGCACGCCCGATTCAAACTTCAGGCGCGCAAAGACGTTGTCGCCCTTGATATGGGCCACGACTTCCTTGATGCCGCCAATCTCGGTTGCGGTTTCCTCGATGATCTCGAACCGCCATCCCCGCGCTTCGGAGTAGCGCTGGTACATGCGCAGCAAGTCGGCCGCGAACAATGCGGCTTCGTCGCCCCCCGTGCCGGGCCGGATTTCCAGCATCGCCGGACGCGCATCCGCCTTGTCGCGGGGCAGAAGGGCCAGCTGCAACGCGTGTTCGACCTCGGGCAAACGCGCTTTCAATGCGGGCAATTCCTCTTGCGCCAGTTCGCGCATCTCGGGATCGTCGAGCATCGCTTCGGCGTCCCTGATATCGGAGCTGACCTGCTTCCATTCGTTGATCTGGTCCACCACCGGGCGCAGATCGGCATATTCCTTGCCCAACGCCGCAATGTCGCCGGACCCTTCGGCCATCTGGGCCTCAAGGTATTCAAACCGCGATGTGATCTGGTGGAGTCTGTCTTCTGGGATCATGAGACGGGTTTGGTGGATGCGCGGTGAGGGGTCAAGAGCGATGTGATCGGATGCCCGGTCGGCATGGGCCAGTGCATCGCGGCAAAGGTGCCTGCCGCGATTACAAGGCCAAGAAAGCCCAGGACCACTTGCATCATACTTTTGCAGGCCCGTGTTCGGTCATGTCCCGCCGCTCTTCCAGGGCTTGGCGGACGATCTGAAAGGCCGATGACAGGAACAATCCCGCCATAATTGTCGCCACGATCAGGTCGGGCCAGCCCGTTGCCGTGCCCCATACACCAAGGGCGGCAAACATCACCGCCACATTGCCAATGGCGTCATTGCGCGAACACAACCAGACCGACCGGACATTAGCATCGCCATCCTTGTAGCGGACCAGCAGCAAGACGCTTGCGAGGTTGGTGAGCAAGGCAAGAAAGCCGACAAGCCCCATGATCTCGGCTGTGGGGACACCAACATAGAAAACGCGGTAGACCGTCGATCCGAACACCCACAGGCCCATCAGGAACAGGCTGATGCCTTTGAACAAGGCGGCGTTGGTCCGGGCCCGGAGCGAGGCCCCAATGACCGCAAGCGATATGCCATAGGTCAGTGCATCCCCCGCAAAATCAAGCGCGTCGGCCTGCAAGGCCTGGGACTTGGCCAAATGGCCGGCCGTCATCTCAACAAAGAACATCGTCGCGTTGAGCGCGATTACGATCCAGAGCCGTCTTTTGTAATCGTCTGATACGCCATCAAACTTGGCGTCATGCCCGCAGCAACCTGCCATTTGAATCCTCTTTCATCTATTGTTGCTCAGAGTGTAATGTCTCTAGCGACTAGAGGTTCAAGAGGTTTCTTCATGTTTTCCATCGGCGAGTTGTCGAAGCGCACAAAGGTCAAGGTGCCGACCATCCGGTATTACGAACAGATGGGTTTGTTGGCCGAGGCAGAGCGCACGTCCGGCAACCAACGCAGGTATGACAAAGCCGGACTGGAGCGGCTTAGCTTCATCCGACACGCGCGCGATCTTGGGTTTTCGATTGATGCGATTTCGTCGCTCATCGAATTGCAAGAGCATCCCGACCGCTCCTGCGAGGCTGCGACAAACATCGCCAGGTCCCAACTTGAAGACGTGCGCGCCAAAATCAAACGCCTCAAAACGCTTGAACAGGAACTCAGCCGAATATCGAAAGGCTGCGACGGAGACGGCGTATCGGGCGATTGCTACGTGTTGGCATCCTTGGCCGACCACGCTTTGTGTGATCGGGAACACTAGCCCGCGCAGCCCGGAGGTTTTCAGGCCGAATTTGAACGAAGGGAGAGGCCCGCACTCCCGACTCCCAACACACGACTCCGGCTCAGTCCTCCAGACGCGCCAACCAGTCATCCACCCGCGCCTTGTTGACACCCATGTCGGACTGGCCGAACCGCAGGCGGGCGTGCAGTTCCAGTACGTCGTCATTCGCCATGACGGTGGTGTAGTCCGGGAACCCCATCCATTGGGAACGGGTGATATAGGTGACCTTGCCGTCCTCTACGCTGCCCGCGAGCACTTCGGTGCGCGGGGTCGCGAGAATGATGCGGTCGAGCTGGGCAAAGGTGCCCTCTTGCGCCGGAATGCGGCGACGCACGCCGCCGGCCAGATCCTGATCGGCGGTGACCTTGGGGTCGACATGCCACACGTCCGGGTCCGACGGGGCAAGGCGAATCCACGCCAGACCCGCAATCACAATCAGTAGTATCGCCCAGAAAATCATTTTCACGACGCCTTTTTCCTTGCCTCAAGGGGCCACCCTGCCCGACAGCACCTGTACGATACGTTATCCGCGGCGGGTCCAGCCCCAGAGGCACAGAAGTTCCGTTGCCACATGCGCGCCCGCAATCGCCGTGGCCCCTGTTGTATCGAAAGGCGGGCTGACCTCAACCACATCTCCGCCCATAAGTTCAATCCCGGCGATATTTCGCAGGATGCCCGCAATATCGGCACTGGACGGGCCGCCCCAGACCGGCGTGCCTGTTCCGGGGGCAAAGGCTGGATCAAGGCAATCAATATCGAAGGTCAGATAGGTGGGATAATCCTTGAGGATTTCGCAGATTCGTTCGGCCACGGCCTCGGGACCGATGCGGGCGATTTCGCGCGCGTCGATGATGTTGAAGCCCAGCGTGTCGGGATTGTCTGTACGGATGCCCACCTGAACCGACCGGCTCGGATCGACCAGCCCTAGCTTGACGGCCTTGTACAGGAACGTCCCGTGGTCGATCCGGTCCATGTCATCATCGGCCCAGGTGTCGGTATGGGCGTCGAACTGCAACAGGCTCAGCGGGCCGTATTTTTCGGCATAGGCCTCAAGGATCGGCAGGGTGATGAAATGATCGCCTCCCAGCGTCACCGTGGCGGTGTCCTGTGCCAGAATTCCGGCAATGTGCGCTTTCAGTGTTTCGGGAAATTCCGAGGTTTTGGCATAGTCAAAGGCCAGATCGCCGTAATCGGCAATCGCGAATTCCTCCATCACGTTGTAGCCCCAACCGAAGGGCGCATCCGGCGATTGCAAAGCCGAGGCTTCACGGATCGCCCGCGGGCCAAGGCGCGTTCCGGGGCGGTTGGTCACCGCCTGATCGAACGGCACCCCGGTGATGGCGATGTCCACCCCGCGCAGGTCCTTGGTGTACTTGCGCCGCAGGAAGGATGCGGCCCCACCGAAGCTGTTTTCGAAACTGCAGCCTTTCAGATCATCGCGGGTAAAGGCGTGGTCAATCTGGGTTTTTGCGTCTTCCAAGGCCATTTACGCTCTCCCGTGCCGCGTTTCGATCAAACGCGCGAAAAAGGACGCGCCAATCGGGGCGACGTCGTCGTTGAAATCAAATTCTGGGTGATGGACCGACGGTCCCACCCCCTGGGACAGAAAGAGGTACGCGCCGGGACGGGCTTCGAGCATGTAGGCAAAGTCCTCGGCCCCCATTTCAGGCGACAGTTCGGTGATGGTGTTGTCTGCACCAACAATCTCCTGCGCCACCTTGCCTGCAAAGGCGGCCTGATCCGGGTGGTTGATCGTGGCGGGATATTCGCGCACGTAATTCACGTCCGCCCTCACATCGTAGCTTGCCGCCTGACCATGGGCGATTTCAGCAATGCGCCGTTCCACCATATCCCGAAGGTCCGGATCAAAGCTGCGCACGGTGCCCGACAGCGACACCGATTCGGGAATAACATTCGTCGCCGACCCGCCCGAGATGACGGTCAGGGACACCACCAAGGGCATAAGCGGGCTGGTGTTGCGCGACACGATTGTTTGCAACGCCTGACCGATGGCCAGGGCGCAGGGCATCGGATCCTTGCACAGCGCCGGATAGGCCCCGTGCCCACCAACCCCTTTGACCGTGATGTGAAACTCGTCCACCGCCGCCATCAGGGGTCCGGGTGTTGTCATCAATTGGCCCGCCTCGGCAAACGGATAGGTGTGCAGCGCGTAGACTTCCTGAATGCCAAAGCGCTCCATGATGCCTTCTTCCACCATGATCCGCCCGCCACCATGAATTTCCTCGGCCGGTTGAAAGATCAGGGCCACCGTTCCGTTGAAATTTCGCGTCTCGGCCAGATATCGCGCGGCACCCAGCAGCATCGTGGTGTGCCCGTCATGGCCGCAGGCGTGCATTTTGCCGGGCACGGTACTGGTATGATCCGCGCCCGTTTCCTCGGTTATCGGCAACGCATCCATATCGGCGCGCAGACCGGTCACCGGGCCGTCCCCCTGCCCGTGGATCAACGCCACGATGCCGGTTTTGGCGAACCCTTCATGGATTTCGTCCACACCGAAGTCGCGCAACCGGTCCACCACGAAGGCCGCGGTCTGGTGGCACTCCAGCCCCAGTTCGGGATGCATGTGCAGATGACGCCGCCAGGTCTTCATGTCTTCGGCAAAATCGCCGATCCGGTTGATAATGGCCATGTCTGGACTCCCATCCGTTGATGCCGCATTCCTCGAACTAGACACCAGACAAGGAACCTTCGCAATGAGCGACGACCTGATCCATGACCCGAAAGGCGGCATGCCCCGACTTCTGGAAATCATGCGCCGCCTGCGCGACCCCGAAACCGGCTGCCCGTGGGACATCGAACAGGATTTCGCATCCATCGCGCCCTATACGATTGAAGAGGCGTATGAGGTCGCCGACGCCATTGAGCGCGCGGCCTGGGACGAGCTGAAAGGTGAATTGGGCGATCTTTTGTTGCAATCGGTCTATCACACGCAGATGGCCGAAGAGGCCGGCATGTTCAGTTTTGACGATGTGGCCAACGCGATCAGCGACAAGATGGTGGCGCGGCACCCGCATGTCTTTGGGGACGAAAGCCGGGACAAATCCGCCGAACAGCAGGTGCAAGAATGGGAAAAGATCAAGGCGGCCGAGCGGGCTGGCAAACAGGAAACCGGTGTGCTCGACGGGGTCGCCAAGGGCCTGCCTGCCCTGACCCGGGCGATCAAACTGCAGAACCGGGCTGCGCGCGTCGGGTTTGACTGGCCCTCCACCGATCAGGTGCTCGACAAGATCGTTGAAGAGGCGCACGAGGTGCGCGACGCCGACACACCCGAAGACCGGTTCGAAGAATTCGGCGATCTGTTGTTCGTGGTCACGAACCTTGCCCGCCACATGGATATCGACCCCGAGGCCGCCTTGCGCGCCGCCAATGCCAAGTTTACACGCAGGTTCGAACGCATCGAAGCCGCCTTGGCTAAGGATGGGCGGACCCCCAAAGACAGCACATTGGACGAAATGGATGCGCTGTGGGACGCGGCCAAAGCGGCCGAGAAAACCTAGGCGTCATCCATCACATCGCTTGCGGGATGTCGTCCTGTGTCAACCGGATGACGCCCACCAGTTGGATCAGAAACGCACCGTTCAGCTCTGACTGTTCGTTCTGAAAGTAGATTTCGGATTGTGAAACCGCGTTTTGCACGCTGAATGCGCTGCCATCATAGATGCTCATCACGGTTCGCGCGTTTTCCACGTTGCTCATCCCGCGCTCTACGGCGAATTCAGCCCCCACATTGGTTTTCAGGGCCAGGTATTCCTGATCAATCAATTGCTGCGTGATGAAATCCTGTGATGCGCCGGGCGATGGCGGTGCCTTGGCCCCTTTGAGCATTTCAAGGATAAACGCTGGCTTACTGACACCACCCGTGTCCAAAGCAGACACCCAGAAGGCCAGCCCATCCGCATCGAACGCGCGGCCCAGGACGTTCTGATAGACCTGCTGGGCAAAGGCCGTGTTGTCATTCAGGTTGGCATAGGTCGCCTGGGTTCCCGGTATGATGTCTGCAAATGGCGTTCCGTTGAAAATGGGCATGCGTGCGACCTCTCCCTGGCTGTGTCGCACACCGCTTTACAAACCAAACAGGGTCATGCGCGGCAGCGACGGTCTTACGCAATTATACCGCAGCCAACACATCTTAAAAACCGCATATGAGTTACCTCTTTACACTGTGCGCAAAGGCCCGGTGTATCATGAACGGTCCGAACAAACGGCCTGTCGGAGCGCGTCTGCAAGCACAAAAAAACGCGCCCCGGACAGGAGCGCGTTTTCAGAATTTCGGAACGGAGGCTGCTTACTGAGCTTCGTTGATGAACTTCACCGCGTCGCCGAATGTCTGGATGGTTTCGGCGGCGTCATCCGGGATTTCGATGCCGAACTCTTCTTCGAACGCCATGACCAGTTCAACGGTGTCCAGGCTGTCTGCGCCCAGGTCGTCGATGAAAGACGCGTTTTCCACAACTTTGTCTTCTTCAACACCGAGGTGCTCGACAACAATCTTCTTAACGCGATCTGCTACGTCGCTCATGTTTTCATCCTCACAGTTTCGTCGGCGCTGTAGGCCGGGTTAGCCCTCGCCCGGGCGGATATTTGATGTGCCCGATTGGGCGCAGGTTTGCGTCCCGGTCGAACGCGAAAGACCACATACGCCCCCAAAGGCGTGGCCCAAAACCTGCGCCGCTATAGCACATGGGAACCGGATGGCAAACGCTTTCACAGCAAAGACATGTGCAAGTTTCCCGCAACAAAACCCGCCGTTTCTGCATCTGCAAGAACGCGCTTTCGCGTTTTGTATCAGATCATTGCCATGCCGCCATTGACGTGCAGGGTTGTTCCCGTGACATACGCCGCCTCCGGGCTGGACAGATAAAGCACGGCTGCGGCAATCTCTTCGGGGGTGCCCATCCGCGCGCAGGGAATCTGTGTCAGGATCGCCGATTTCTGGTCATCGGTCAGCTTGTCGGTCATCGCGGTTTCGATAAATCCGGGGGCAACGGCGTTGACGGTGATGCCACGGCTGGCCACCTCGTAGGCCAGTGACTTGGACATGCCGATCATGCCCGCCTTGGCAGCGGCGTAATTGCCCTGACCCGGGTTCCCGGTTGCGCCGACGACCGATGAAATGTTCACGATGCGGCCCCAGCGCGCCTTCATCATGCCGCGCAACACGCCCTTGCACAGCCGGAAAGTGGACGTGAGGTTCACGTCAATCACCGACTGCCACTCCTCGTCCGACATCCGCATGAACAGGTTGTCCCGCGTGATCCCGGCATTGTTGACCAGAATATCAAGGCTTCCCATCGCCTCGACCGCCTGCTTCGGCAGGGCCGTGACAGCCTCGGCATCGCCCAGGTTACATGGCAGCACGTGCGCGCGCGCGCCCAGCTCTGCCGCAAGCGCCTCCAGCGGATCGGTGCGTGTACCGGACAGGCCGACCGTTGCGCCA
The DNA here is from genome assembly GCF_023015985.1 of Marivita sp. S6314. Classification (GTDB taxonomy): domain Bacteria; phylum Pseudomonadota; class Alphaproteobacteria; order Rhodobacterales; family Rhodobacteraceae; genus Marivita. The sequence continues at coordinate 220,919 of NZ_JALKAO010000004.1, read as the reverse complement.
GCCTGGTGCAGGCTTTTGGCGATCGCCCCACCAATACCGCCCGATGCGCCGGTCACCAGCGCTGTTTTGCCTGTTAGATCAAACATGAACGTCCCTCTTCATCATTTCTTCAGCAGTGCCATGAGATTTTTCGTACGAAAAATCTTAGCCCGCGACGGCCGCCTGTACATCTGCGGCCGTTCCAATGGCACGGGTTGCCGCGGATCTGTCAATCCGGCGGACCATGCCAATCAGCGCCTTGCCTGCTCCGATTTCCCAGAACTCATCCACGCCGTTGGCCCGCATCCACGATACCGTTTCCCGCCAGCGCACCGCACCGGTGATTTGGTCTACCAGCAGGCTCCGGATCTGCGCGCTTGAGGTCACCGCTTCGGCCACCACATTGGCCACCACCGGAACCACAGGATCCTTGATCTCGACCGCGCTCAACGCGTCTTTCATCACCTCGGCGGCAGGGGCCATCAGGGCGCAATGGAACGGCGCGCTGACCGGCAGCATCACCGCCCGCTTCGCGCCCGCGTCCTTGGCCAGCAGTGTCGCACGTTCCACCGCCGCCTTGTGGCCCGACACCACAACCTGCCCCGGATCATTATCATTCGCCGCCGCGCAGACCTCGCCCTGCGCCGCATCCGCCGCAACGGTACGCACCTGTTCCAGCGACAATCCAAGAATGGCCGCCATCGCCCCGACGCCGACGGGCACGGCATCCTGCATCGCGGTGCCCCGGGCGCGCAACAAACGCGCCGCATCGGCCACCGAAAGCGCCCCGGCCGCCGTCAGCGCCGAATACTCACCCAGCGAATGGCCCGCCACATAAGCCGCAGAGCCGACCGCGATCCCTTCCGCCTCCAATGCACGCATCGCGGCAATGGACGTGGCCATCAACGCCGGTTGCGCGTTGTGCGTCAGCGTCAGCGTGTCCTGATCGCCGTTCCAGATCAGATCGCTCAATTTCTCTCTCAGCGCGTCGTCCACCTCTTCAAACACGGCGCGGGCTGCGGGATAAGCACCGGCAAGATCCCGTCCCATGCCAATGGTTTGCGCCCCTTGTCCGGGGAATAGAAAGGCTCGGCTCATCGCGGGTCTCCAGTCTTGTGCTGCCCTGCCCTTACAACCCACGCAGGCCTGACGCAACGTTTCGCCGGCCAATCCGCCGTTCTGGTGTTCAGAGTGCCAATCTCGGGGATCAGTCGCCGGGCCCGACGCGAATCCACTTCGCGCCTGATCCGGTGTCGGTGCCGCGTCGCACAACAACGCCCGTCGGGTCAGAGGACGTGTCGGCTGGAGCCTGCGCCCGCAAGGACGCCGGGGCCCGGTCGGACAGGCGCGTCCAGATGTGGTCCGCAAGCCCCTGGCTCGCGCCAGCATCCATCGCCGTTCCCCCTGATATCCGCGTCAGCGTGGCTGGATGGCCCGCCTGTGCCAGACGGTCCAGCGCCGCACGCATGTTCGGAACCGCGTCGTCGCCGTCGTGATCACCAACAAAGCCCAAAACGGGCACAGGTGTCAGCGCAGGAAGCATGCGAAACCGGGGCGACTGACCTGACACGGCAGCCACTGCGCCGAACGGTCCGCCCCCCAAATTGGCAATACGCATCGCATGCGCCGCGCCCTCACCATAGCCGACCAGGAAAATCCAGTCCGACGCCATTGGATAATTCACGCCCACCTCTTTCAGCAGCGCGGCGAGGAACATCGGCCCATCCGAGATCATCGACCACGTGTCGCCACGCGCCTCCGGCGCAACCAGAACAATGTCCCGCTTTTTCGCAACGCCCTGCCAAAGCGCCAGCACGGACTGCCCATCCTGCCCCGACGGGTGCAGCAGCACTACAATCGGCCGGGGAGTGCCCGACCGCACGCCAAGCCCAAACCAGCGCCGAGGTTCAGGCGTGCCAAAGCCCATCACCGGGCCAGTTTCGAACACATGCGCGTTGCCGATCTCCGGCTGAACCGCCTCATTCGTCCCCTGACGCGCCAAGAGCGGCAGATCCAGTTCGGTTTCCTCGAACACGCCCACCCGATCCGGTGCGATCAGGCTGTGCGCCAGCACCGCCAGCGTCGGCCCCACGGCCCAGAGGCCACCCATTATGGCCAGCTTGAGCACAATCTTGCGAAACCGCATCTATTTGCGCTCGAACAGACAAATACCGGCCAACCCCATCAGCACGACCGACAGGGACAATCCCATGATCCGCGCTTCGGGCAGCGCGCCGTTCACGGCGAACCAGATCCCCGGCACGGAAAGAAGGCAGGCAATCCCCAGCAGCCGTTTGAAAAGCCGTCCGACAGACGGAGTGCTGCGCGTGTAGGTGTCCTCGTAATGGACCATGTGGGATCCTCCTTTTGCCGAACCGGTGCGGACGGCCAAACTGTTTACGTTCTGGAAACACTCTGTTGTGCGAATCTGCCGAATTGAGGGCGCATCCGGTGCAACGGCACGGCAGGTTTCGGGCAGGATTGTGACGATGCGCCCCGGCAAGGCGCGGACGACTTGATCCCCCCCGGTTTCCGTGTATACGGACGCTTCCTTTCGCGGATCGATTTACCGCGCAGTCTCTCGTGGGCAGGTGCGAAAGGACTCAGAGCCTGTCCTTTGAAATGCGCCAGAACAGAAACGGAGTGCACATGCCGCTATACGAGCATGTTTTTATCTCGCGTCAGGACTTGTCCAACGCGCAGGCTGAAGGCCTCATCGAACATTTCGGCACGGTCCTTGCAGACAACGGCGGTAAGCTGGTTGAGCAAGAGTACTGGGGCGTCAAAACGATGGCCTACAAGATCAACAAGAACCGCAAGGGCCACTACGCCTATCTGCGCACCGATGCACCGGCCACAGCCGTGCAGGAAATGGAACGCCTGATGCGTCTGCATGACGACGTGATGCGGATCCTGACCATCAAGGTCGACGCACACGAGGAAGGCCCCTCGGTTCAGATGCAGAAGCGTGACGACCGTGGCGACCGCCGCGAACGCCGCAACTAAAGCTTGAAGAAGAGGACATAAGACATGGCTGCAAAACCATTTTTCCGCCGTCGTAAAGTCTGCCCCTTCTCGGGCGACAACGCACCCAAGATCGACTACAAAGACACCAAGCTGCTGCAGCGCTACATCTCTGAGCGCGGCAAGATCGTGCCAAGCCGCATCACCGCAGTGTCTGCCAAGAAACAGCGTGAGCTGGCCCGTGCAATCAAGCGTGCCCGTTTCCTCGCCCTGCTGCCCTACGCAGTGAAATAAGGAGAACCTGACATGCAAGTTATCCTTTTGGAACGCGTGGCCAAGCTGGGCCAAATGGGCGACGTCGTTGACGTCAAGCCGGGCTATGCGCGCAACTACCTGCTGCTGCAGGGCAAGGCGCTGACCGCCTCGAAAGAGAACATCGCGTCGTTTGAAAACCAGAAAGCGCAGCTTGAAGCGCACAACCTGGAAACCAAGAAAGAAGCCGAAGCGCTTGGTGACAAGCTGGGTGGCCAGCAGTTCATCGTGATTCGTCAGGCCTCTGACGGCGGCAACCTCTACGGCTCGGTTACAACCCGTGACGCCGCAGACGTGGCCACCGAGGAAGGCTTCACCATCGACCGCAAGCAGGTCATCATCCGCACCCCGATCAAGGTGCTGGGCCTGCACGAGGTTGAAGTGACGCTTCACCCCGAAGTCACCGTGACAATCGAGCTGAACGTTGCCCGTTCGCCCGAAGAAGCGGAACTTCAGGCCTCCGGCAAATCCATCCAGGAACTGGCGGCGGAAGAAGAAGCGCAAGCAGAATTCGAAATCGCCGAACTGTTCGACGATATCGGCGCCGCAACCTCCGAAGACGACGATTTGGCCGAAGCCGTCGAAGACACGTCTGACGAAGAGCCGAAGTCGGAAGACTAAGTCTCATCGACCTGACACGACGAAAGCCCTGCCCTTTTGGCGGGGCTTTTTTTGTGGCGTTTTCTGACTGGCGAAATTTCGAGGCAGCCAATTTTCTGCGCGGCTGAATCGGTGAATCGAAGGTTTGGTGTTAGACTTCTTCCGAATTCACCGGAGATGTTGCCATGCCAAGACCTTGGAACGACACTGTCCGCGCAAGTGGCACGCTTCGAATTCACTGCACGCAACAGATGGTGGGAGATTGGCAAAATGTGGTGTCCGATGCCATCACGGCCTTCAACGCGATCAGTACGCGCCAAAGCTTAGGGGTCACCTTTACGGACGAAGCAGACCAGGATCAGGCCAACGTGGTTGTATGGACTGTGTCGGGCGCACACTCCACGGTTTTCCGAGGCACAACGTATCAGATCAACCTCCCCGGAAACGCAAGCGCAGGGCACACATCGCTTTACTCGATTGCGGACAAAAATGAGATGGCACATGTGTTTCTTCCGGCAACTCCCGGCCAATACGCACAAACCAGAGCGTTAGGTCGTCCGGTCAGGTTGGTGATCGCATTCCACGAGCTCATTCATTGTTGCGGCTTGCATAATAGCGATCATGGCGACTTGGCCTTTCACGGCACGCCAAGCGCAACACGCGGTGGAACCGCAAGTGACGACCGCGTGAGCGTCAGATCAGGGGGCCGTTACGTCCATATGCCGCCCTTGGTGATCTCTGCGCAGACAGCTCGGAATATCCAGAACACGTGGGCAAGTCCGTAAAGGCATTCTTCAAACACCTGTGTTGAAGACTGTCGGCCAATACGGCGCGCATTTTCGTCTGTTTGATTGAGGCACGGTCAACGTCCAACGCACAGTATTCAATTTGTATCAGCAGAACCTGAACACATCTTCACAGGCACGGTGTTCACATCCTCAAAACGCGGTTTCCTGCCAGCGCGACAAAAACGCTATGAGGATGAGGCGGATCGGCAGTACGCTTGGGGCGTAACCACAGGGGGACTCATTATGCCGATTGAACTGAACCGCCGCGGATTCCTGGCGTCTACCGCGGGATTCATTGCACTTCACCCATACGCTCTCCAGGCTGCCGCCAATCAGGCGCATTTGCGGATCATGGAAACCACCGATCTGCACGTGCATGTCCATCCCTATGATTACTACGCCGACCGCCCCACTGATCGTGTCGGGCTCAGCCGTGTTGCGTCGATTGTTCAGAACATCCGCGCCGAGGCGGGCAATTCGATCCTTTTCGACAATGGCGATTTCCTGCAGGGCAACCCGATGGGCGACTATATTGCCTATGAGCGGGGCATGAAGGATGGCGACATGCACCCCATCGTCACCGCCATGAACACGCTGGGCTTTGAAGGCTCGACCCTGGGCAATCACGAATTCAACTACGGGCTCGACTTCCTAACCAAAGCCGTGGCGGGGGCGGACTTCCCGGTGGTGTCCGCCAACGTGGTCAAGAAAGCGGGCGCATCGCCGCGCGAAGACGAAACCCTGATGCCGCCCTATGCCATTCTGGATCGCAAGATCACCGACGGTGCGGGCACCGAACATGATATCAAAATCGGCCTTATCGGCTTTGTCCCGCCGCAGATCATGACATGGGACCGCCGTCACCTTGAAGGCAATGTCGAAGCGCGGGACATCATCGAGGCCGCCAAGGCCTGGGTGCCACAACTGCGCGAGGAAGGCGCGGACATCGTCATTGCGCTGGCCCATACCGGGATCGGTGGGGCCAACGAAGAAGACATGATGGAAAACGCCTCTATCCCGCTCGCCGGTGTCGACGGGATCGACGTGATCCTGACCGGGCATTCGCACCTTGTCTTTCCGTCTTCCACCTATGCCGAAACGCCGGGGCTGGACGTGGAAGCGGGCACCATCAACGGCAAACCCGGTGTCATGGGCGGCTTCTGGGGCAGCCATATGGGGCTGGTGGACCTGATGCTGGAACGCGACGGGTCTGGCTGGCGCGTGGTCAGCCACACGTCAGAAGCGCGCCCGATCTACAAGCGCAACGAGGACCGGTCGATCACCGCCCTGGCGGAGGATTACCAGCCTGTGCTTGATGCGACGATGAAGGACCACGAGGAAACGCTGGCCTATGTGCGCCGCGCGGTGGGCAAGACGGATGCCGCCCTGCACAGCTATTTCGCTTTGGTTGCCGATGACCCATCGGTCCAGATCGTGTCCAACGCGCAACGCTGGTATATCGAACAGATGATGCAGGGCACGGCACATGAAGGCCTGCCCATCCTGTCCGCTGCCGCGCCGTTCAAGGCGGGGGGCCGTGGCGGCGCGGACTACTATACTGACGTGCCTGTCGGCGATGTGGCGATCAAGAACGTGGCCGACCTCTACCTCTACCCCAACACGGTGCGCGCGGTGCGGGTGACCGGGGCGCAGGTGAAGGACTGGCTGGAACGCTCGGCGGGTATGTTCAACCAGGTCGAGGCCGGGGCGTCGGATGCGCCGCTGCTGAACCCCAACTTCCCCAGCTACAATTTCGACGTGATCGACGGGGTCACCTACCAGATCGACCTCAGCCAACCGTCAAAATTTGACCGCGACGGGGCGGTGATCAATGCGGATGCCAACCGCATCGTGAACCTTGCTTACAATGGCGCGCCGATTGATCCGAACGCAGAGTTCATCATCGCCACCAACAACTACCGCGCGGGCGGCGGGGGAAGTTTCCCCGGCACCGGCGATACGATCGTGTTCGAAGGTCCGGACACCAACCGCGACGTGATTGTGCGCTACATCGTGGAGCAAGGCACGGTCAGCCCGCGTGCGGATTTCAACTGGCGGTTCAAGCCGATGGAGGGCACGTCGGTGATCTTTGAAACCGGACCGGCGGGCGCGAAATACGCCAGCGAACTGGAAGGCATGACGCTGGAAGAGGCAGGCACAAACGACGACGGTTTCGCGCTGTTCCGGATGCAGCTCTGACACCATCCCCTTGGCATGGACCGTGTTTGACCGGTCCATGCCTTACCCTGCCTTGTCGCATATGTGGCGCGTCCGTATGGACCGCAAGCACGGCAATTCTGATGCCCGCGGACCAAGGCCAGACAGAGTGACGCCACGCACCCATGCGAAAGAGTATGGGAAAGGGTTGCTCATCCCCGCGGCTTTCACCATCCTGCGCGCAACAGGCAAGAGAGGCTGACATGCTTTCAGAATACAATCGGAAGCTTGCACTGGATTCTGTCCTGCTGCGGTCCCTGCCGAAAACCGAAGCGCAAGCGATGCTGGATGACGCCAGTCTGCACAAGTTGCGGAATGGCGAAACGCTTTTCCTGCAAGGCGACATTGCCGATCACCTTTTCATCGTGCTGGACGGGTGGCTCAAGCTGTACCGCGTTGATGAAAACGGCCAGGAAGCGGTGGTGAGCGTCTTTTCCAAAAGCCAGAGTTTCGGGGAGGCTGTGGCCCTGTCCGCAGGGGCCTACCCGGTGTCTGCCGAAGCCGTCACTCAGGCCACGGTCGCGCAATTTTCAGCGCGGCAATTCACCCAACGGATCACCAGCCAGCCGGAGCTGGCACTGGCGCTGGTGGCGTCCACCTTCCGTCATCTGCACGAACTGGTGGGCCAGGTCGAGCAGTTGAAAGCCCGGACCGGCGCGCAACGGGTTGCGGAATTTCTGCTCGAGCTGTGTACGACCGAAGACGGTGCCTGCGCGGTACAATTGCCATACGACAAGGTGCTGATCGCGGGCCGTCTGGGTATGAAGCCCGAAAGCCTGTCGCGGGTGTTTCAGAAATTGAAAGGCATCGGCGTCAGCATTCAGCGCAATCAGGCGATTATCAAAGACGTGCGTCAGCTTCGCGACTTCTGCAACGCGGACCGCAATTGACACGCTGAGGTCCGGCCCGAGCACCATACCTAATAAGCGGACGGCTGAACGAAAAAAGGCCGCCCGAGCCGGACGGCCTTTCCAAAATTCAAACGCCTGACGCTTATTCTTCGTCGAGCGCTTCAACGGCCTTTTGCAGATCGTCCTTGGAGACCTCTTTTTCGTTCACAGTCGCCTGTTCGGCCACGTGATCGACAACCTTGTCTTCAAAGATCGGCGCGCGCAGTTGCTGCTGCATCTGTGGGTTCTGGCGCACGAAATCAAAGAACGCGCGTTCCTGACCCGGGTACTGACGTGCCTGGTTCATGATCGCCTGCGTCATCTCCGCGTCGGTCACTTCCAGCTCTGCCTTCTGGCCCAGTTCGGCCAGCAACAGACCCAGCTTCACGCGGCGCACGGCCAGCTTAGTGTGCTCGTCCGTGGTTTCGATCTCGGGGTGGTCGTGGCCTTCCACCTCTGGGTTTTCCTCGTGCCACAGCTGATGCGCGATCTGCTTGGCTTCGGCATCGACCAGCGATGGCGGCAGGTCCACGTCAACCTTGGCGTCCAGCTGATCCAGCAGATCCCGCTTCATCACCTGACGTGCGGCACCGGCATATTCGGCCTCAAGACGTTCCGCGATCTGGGTTTTCAGCGCGGCAAGATCTTCGGCTCCGAACTTGGTGGCCAGCTCGTCATTGATCTCTGCCGCAACCGGTTCTTTCACAGCTTTGATGGTGCATTCAAACACAGCCGCTTTGCCAGCCAGCGCTTCCGAGCCGTAATCGTCGGGGAACGACACTTCGACGTTCTTTTCTTCACCGGCCTTCACGCCGACAAGCTGCTCTTCGAAGCCGGGAATGAAAGATCCGGAGCCCAGAACCAGCGGGTAATCTTCGGCCGCGCCGCCGTCAAAGGCTTCGCCGTCGACTTTACCAAGGAAGTCCATGACAACCTGATCGCCGTCTTTGGCCTTGGAGCCTTTCTTGCGATCTTTGAAGTCCTGCGCGGTTTCGGCGAGGTTGGACAGCGCTTCGTCCACTTCCTCGTCACCGGCTTTGACGACCATTCGCTCAAGCTTGAGCGACGTCAGATCAACCTCCGGCATCTCGGGAAGCTTTTCGTAAGACATGTCGACCTGAATGTCGTCGCCCTCTTTCCAGTCCTCGTTGGTCATCTTGACCTCGGGCTGAAGCGCAGGGCGATCGCCGCTGTCTTCAAAATGCTTGGACATCGCGCCGTCGATGGTTTCCTGCATCGCTTCGCCCAGCAGACGCTGGCCAAACTGCTTTTTCAGAAGCGGCATCGGCACTTTGCCTTTGCGGAAGCCTTTCATTTCGACTTCGGGCTGCGCTTCTTTCAGCTTTTCGTTAACTTTTGCGTCCAACTCGTCTGCCGAGACGGTGATCGAGTAAGCGCGCTTGAGGCCCTCATTGAGGGTTTCGGTGACCTGCATGTCGTCCTTATCCATTGCATAGGGGCCGCGGAGGCGTCCGCGGCGGTCAAAATCCATGGCGTCTTAGAGGCGGTGCATGGGTGGTGCAAGCGGGAAATGATCATTTCCGCGTGCCAAACGCCAACGGGGCAAGGCGATCTGCCCTGCCCCGCAATCAGACAGTGTTTGACGTCAGTTTCCGTAGGCCACCGACGGCAGCCAGGTTGTCAGCGACGGGAAATTGAAGACGATCACGAGGCCCAGAATCTGGAGCATCACAAACGGGATCACGCCCTGATAGATATGTTTGAGCGACACGCCCGGAGGACACACCCCTTTGAGGTAGAACAGCGCAAATCCAACCGGCGGGGTCAGGAACGACGTTTGTAAGGTCACCGCCACAAGGATCGCAAACCAGACCACCGATGGGTCGCGGACCTGATCAAATCCGGGAACCGCGAGATCCAGCGCGAGGATGATCGGCAGCATCAACGGCATGATGATGATCGTGATCTCAATCCAGTCGAGCAGGAAGCCCAGCAGGAACACGATGAACAGGATAAACGCCACCGTCCAATACGGGTGCCCGTCAAACGCGTTCAGGACAAGGTTCTGCACGATCTCGTCCCCGCCATAGCGGCGCAGGACCAGCGCAAAGAAATTGGCCGCCAGGAAGATGCCGACGATGTACCCCGCCGTGTTCATGGTAGACCGGCTTACATCCCGCAGCACGGCCCAGTTCAGCTTGCCATTGGCCAAGGCAAGCACCGTCGCTCCCATGGCTCCGAGGCCCGAGGCTTCGGTCGGCGTGGCGTAGCCTGCAAAGATCGACCCGAGCACCAGCAGGATAAGGAACATCGGCGGTACAACCGCAAGCAACACCTCTTTGACCTCGGCCCACCCCACGGCCTCGGTGCGTTCCGGCGCGGGCATCGCGTTCGGATTGATCAGGCCATAGATCACGATGAAGATGATGTAGAGTGCGCCAAGGATCAGCCCCGGAAACAAGGCCCCCATAAAGAGATCACCAAGGCTGATCGCCAGCTGGTCCGACATGATCACAAGCATGATCGAGGGCGGGATCAGGATGCCCAAAGTGCCCGCACTTGCGATCGTGCCGGTGGCGATGGGTTTGGAGTAGTTCTGCTTCATCATTGCCGGCAGGGCCATCACCCCAAGCAATGTCACCGACGCCCCGATCACGCCGGTTGAGGCGGCAAGGATGATGCCGATCAGAAGAACCGTCAGCGACAGACCGCCGCGCAGACCGCCAAACAGCTTTTGCATCGAATGCATCATCCGCTGCGCCACGCCGGACTGGTCCAGCATCAGGCCCATGAAGATGAACATCGGCAGCGCTACCAGCACCGGGTTCTGCACGATATTTCCGAACAAACGAGCCGAGAGGGCTTGCAGACGCTGATAGCTGATGCCGGTGCGGTCAAACTCGATGATGTCACGGAATGATCCGCGGAACGGATCAAGAAAGAATTCGGCGATAAGAACGAAAACAAGGCTGACGCCGACAAGCGCCATCGCCACGGGGATGCCCCGGAAGAGCATCCAGATAAAGGTGCCGAACATCACGATGACGGCAATCTCGTTGAGTGTCAGGAACTGACCGAAAAAGCTAAGCATGGTCCAGTATCCTTATGCGGCGCTATCGGAGGCGCGATTGCGCTCCAGCAATTTGGCCACGCCCAGCAACAGGGCTGTCGCGACCAGCGTGATCAAAATCGTGTATTTGATTTCCCACGGGCCCAGATCGAATTCGTCGAACAGCACATGCCGTCCCACGTCGCGGGTGGTCGTGTCCGCCGGGCTGGTCAGATACACGCCCCACCACAACACGTAGTAGACCACCAGATTGACCACGAACATGGTGCTGGGAAAGGCGAAGAAAAGCTTTTTGAACAGGGTTGGTTCGGTCAATTGCGACAGGTTGCGTACATAGGCGGACCATGCGGCAAACGCGATCATCACGAAGGCCACATTCATAAAGACCTTGAGGATCCACAGGTTGTGCAGACCGTTGGGGCTGCTGGAGCCTTCATCGGACACCACGGAGGCAATCGCGTATCCCAGCGTCACGTCCCAGCAGAGGATGACGAAAGGCAAGAACAACCACGCCAGCGAAATGATGTCATATTTGCGCTTCTTGCGGTCTTTGAACCCATCGTAGAAAATGTCGACACGCACATGGCTGTTGGTGGTCACCGCATAGCCGATCCCCACCAGCACCGCCGCGCCGTATAGCCACCATTGAAGATCATCCATCCACGCCTGATTGCCCGGTCCGATATTGGCCCGCCCCAGCGTGCGCAGTACCACTTGCGTGCAAATGATGATCATCAGGATCGGGAACAGCCATGCAAAGAAGTTCGAAATGGCGATGGTGATCCTGTCACCTGTGTTGTGATGCTCTTTGCCGACCTTTCCGGGGTCAGTTACAGCAGCGATCGTCTCTTCGGACTCCATCGTCACGGTCTCCTCACACGTGTCTTGACAGATGCACCGACCCTCCCCGACCGGTGCAAACGAAGACCGGGGCAGGCATGATCGCTGCCCCGGTCGCGTCTTGTGGTGTTGTGATCAGAACGATCAGTTGCGCGGACGCGGCAGGTAGATGTTGTCGTTCCACACTTTATAACCAGCGCGGAATTCCTGCAGGTCGTCCCAGACTTCCTTGAAATACGCGTCTTCGGCAGCCAGTTCGCCCGCGACGTCGTTCCACGCGTTTTCGAACGCTTCGAGCATCTCCGGAGACCACTGCTTGATGGTCACACCGTTGTTGTCGACGTTGTCCTTCATCGCTTCAAAGTTCGTGGCTTCGCCTTCGGCGTAGTTGTCGGTGATGTTGGCCATACACGCGATTTCGATCTGGTTCTGGCTGATGTCATCAAGATCTTCCCAGCGATCCTTGTTGATCAGCAGCTCGAACAGGGTCGCAGGCTGGTGCCAGCCGGGGAAGTAGTTGTACTTGGCAATATTGTGGAACCCAAGCCGCGCATCGATGCGGGGCATCGAGAATTCGGTCGCGTCAATCGCACCGCGTTCCAGTGCCGGGAAGATGTCACCACCGGCAAGAAGCGACGTCGATACACCCAGACGCTGCATGACTTCCGCCCCAAGGCCGAAGAAGCGCATGTTGAGCCCTTCGAGGTCTTCCACGCTGTTGATTTCGTTCTTGAACCAGCCGGATGTTTCCGGCGCGATCAGACCACAGGGGATCACGTGGACGTTGTAGCCATTGTCGTCATACATGCGCTGGAACATCTCTGCCCCGTCGTCATACATCATCCAGGCCAGGAATTCGCCCGCTTCAGGACCAAAGGGCACCGCGGCAAACAGCGAGGCTGCGGGGATCTTGCCCTGCCAATACCCGGACGTGGTATAGGCCGCATCGACCGATCCGTTGGACACCGCGTCAAGCGCTTCGAGCGCTGGTACAAGCTCACCCGGATCGAACTGTTCGAATTCAACCTCGGTCGAGATCGAGTTGATCTTTTCGGCAAAATTGACGGCTGCCGTACCAAGGATCGGCAGGTTTTTCCCGAAGGCCGAAGTCATTTCAAAGGTTTCTTGAGCGCTTGCGGCACCGGTCAGTGCAATGCTTGCGGCAGCGGCCGAAGCAAACGTGCGAATCGTCATGTTAATCCTCCCAGATTTTATATGATCCCCCTCGGATCATTTTGGTAAAAGAACCTTACCAATTGCGCGTATAGCGCAAATTATTTGACGCGTTAATACCCAATAGTTGGGATCAAGGCGGTGGTGAGCGCCCCCGCCCCTGCAGAAGAGCCGATGCGCGTAAAATAGCTGTAGCACAGCCGCGCCGCGGTTTCGCGGTTAAAGCTGGGGGTCATAGCGCCCGGTAGCGACCGAGGTTCAAAGTGGTTCGCACTCGTCCGCCTTGTCTTTGCTGGTATGTATGTCACTGCCAGCAGGCTATGCGGCTTGAGGCCAGAATGGAAATGCCTTCAACACGCGATGGTCACGGCCTGCACAGTGTGCCCATTTCATCTGGTCAAGCTGGAAAGATGGTGCGGGTGAAGGGACTCGAACCCCCACGCCAAAGGCGCCAGAACCTAAATCTGGTGCGTCTACCAATTCCGCCACACCCGCAGTCCGCGCGTCTCTAGCAAACCTGTTGCGCAGTGGCGAGAGGATTCTTGCCCAGAATTTACTGTCGGCGGCCAAGAAACTTCATACGAAGTTTATTAAGCGCTAAGCGTTGAGAAAACTTTAGGAAGCATCTCGGGCAGGTCTTCGGCGATCAAACCGGGACCAAACTGGCGCGCGGCTTCACAATGCAGCCAGACAGCGGCCTCCACGATGCAGAAGAGGTCGGGCCCACGTGCGGGAGCCGCCAAACCCGCGATCAGGCCCGCCAGAACATCCCCCGCCCCGGCTGTTGCCAGCCATGGCACGGCGCGATCTCCGGTGGCGCAGTGCACGCTGGCGCCGCCACCCGGCTGGGCGATCACCGTATCTTCGCCCTTGAGCAACACAATACACCCGGCCCGATCCGCCGCCTCTCGCACCACATCTACCTTGGACATGTCACCGCGTTCGGATTGCGACAAATCGGGGAAGAGCCGCGCAAACTCGCCCTCATGCGGGGTCAAAACTGTGCGCGGATGAGTCTTGGCGAACAGGGTCGCGGGGTCTTCCTCGAACGTCGTCAGCGCATCGGCATCCAGCACCACCGCCGTTTCACGAGAGGCCCGGTCGCCCCTGTCATGATCCAGCGCCGCCAGAACGAGCGACCGGGTTCGCGCGCCGACGCCAAGCCCGGGCCCAAGGCACAGAGCCGACACACGGTCATCGGCGATCCGGTCAAACGCCTCGGCATCGGCGCAGGACCGCAGCATCACTGCATCAACATGACAGGCGTTTTCCTGCACGGCGGCCGGAGGGCATAGCAGCGTCACCAGTCCAGCGCCCGATCGCAGCGCCGTGCGCGCGGCCATACGCGCCGCCCCGCCCCGGCCGACACGCCCCGACAGTACCATGACGTGCCCATAATCATATTTGTGACCGCCGCCCCGCAGCTTGGGAATCGCCATGCCTGGCCAGATGGTCAGAGGCATCGATTGTCCATGCGATACCGGCTCGATCAGGCGAACTCTATCGCTGTCTGGCGGCATTCCGATTGTGCCGCGCTCCTGGGCCTGCGGGCCGGACAGTCCGATATCGACGACCTGAACCCGCCCACACAAAGTCGGGCCAAGTCCGATCTTGTGTCCGAGTTTCAAAGTGTGAAACGAAACAGTCAGCTGCGCGGAGTTCAGATGTTGCGGCCAGACATCGTCCGTATCTTCAACCCGTTCCTTACGCGGGATTATCCCATTGTCGAGGTTCAACCCCGAGGGACAATCGATGGCCAGACGCCGGATTGCATGCGCGCGCGGCCAGTGTTGCAGCATCCGGACGTCCAGCACCTTGGCCAGTTGATCCGGCAGAGGTCGGGTCAAGCCCGTGCCAAACACCGCATCGACAAACAGGTCAGGCCGGTCACATGCTTGTATCTGCGCTGGATCACACGCCCGAACGCGCCCTTGCGCCAACCAAAGGTCGTGATTGGCTTTTGCATCCGGCGGCAGCGTTTCGGGATCGCCGTAAAGAAAAACATCAACGTCCCAGCCCTTGCCCTGCAACAGCCGCGCGATGACAAACCCGTCTCCGCCATTGTTGCCCGGGCCGCACAGGACCATCGCCCGTTTCGCGGCGTCGGCAAGGTCGGGCCATTCCCGCAAGGCGGCTGCCACCGCGCCGCGACCGGCGCGTTCCATCAATTGCAAACCGGTCACCACACCCGACTCGATCGCTGTCTGTTCCACAGCGCGCATCTGCGCTGCGGTGAGCAATTCTGTCATGGCACCCCCTCGTTCCGATTCAATTCTGCACAGGCCTTAAGCATACTGCACAATTTTTAGGCGTTCTGGTTTCATTCCATCCGAACCGCCCCCCTGCTGCAAGTATAGTCAATTGTCGCGCCGCAAGAGAAGTGGTCTGACCGGCTCAACACCGGAGTGAGGGACCCGCCATGAAAAAGATCGAAGCCATCATCAAGCCATTCAAACTCGACGAAGTGAAAGAAGCGCTTCAAGACGCCGGCATCCAGGGCCTGAGCGTGGTGGAAGTGAAAGGTTTTGGCCGTCAGAAAGGCCACACCGAACTGTATCGCGGTGCCGAATACGTCGTGGATTTTCTGCCGAAGGTGAAGATCGAGGTTGTTCTTGATGACGACCAGGTGGACGGCGCCATTCAAGCGATCGTTGACGCCGCGAAAACCGACAAGATCGGCGATGGCAAGATCTTCGTCTCGCCGGTCGAGCAAGCCATTCGCATCCGTACAGGTGAAACCGGATCCGACGCGCTCTGATCCGACACCAGACAGACGACACACAGAACACCCCCCAAAATATCATTGAAAGGGAAAAGAGAATGAGCACAGAAGCGCTCCTCAACATGATCAAGGACGAAGATGCCGCGTACGTGGACATCCGGTTCACCGACACGCGCGGCAAACTTCAGCATGTGACGGTTGACGTCGATCTTGTTGACGAAGACTTCCTTGAGGAAGGGTTCATGTTTGACGGTTCCTCGATTGCCGGTTGGAAGTCGATTGAAAACTCCGACATGAAGCTGATGCCCGACACGGCCAGCGCCTATGTCGATCCGTTCTACGCGGAAAAGACGATCTGCGTGCATTGTTCGATTGTCGAACCCGACACCGGAGAAGCCTATGAGCGCGACCCGCGCGGCACTGCGCAGAAAGCCGAGTCCTATCTGAAATCCTCGGGAATCGGTGACGTCGCATATATGGGTCCGGAAGCCGAGTTCTTCCTGTTCGACGACGTGCGGTTCTCGAACTCGATCAACAAAGTGTCCTATGAAGTCGACGCGCTCGATGCGTCCTGGAACACCGACACCGAATACGAAATGGGCAACACCGGCCACCGTCCGGGCATCAAGGGCGGGTATTTCCCTGTGAACCCAATCGACGATGCACAGGATATCCGCTCGGAAATGCTGTCGACAATGAAGCGTCTGGGCATGAAAACGGACAAGCACCACCACGAGGTGGCGTCCTGCCAGCACGAGCTGGGCCTGATCTTTGACAGCCTGACCAAACAGGCCGACGAGCTTCAGAAATACAAATACGTCATCCACAACGTCGCACAGGCCTATGGCAAGTCGGCGACCTTCATGCCCAAGCCGATTTATGGCGACAACGGCACCGGCATGCATGTGAACATGTCGATCTGGAAAGACGGCAAGCCGCTGTTCGCGGGCGACAAGTATGCGGACCTGTCTCAGGAAGCGCTCTACTTCATCGGCGGCATCCTGAAGCACGCGAAAACGCTGAATGCCTTCACCAACCCGTCGACCAACAGCTACAAGCGTCTGATCCCGGGCTTTGAAGCCCCCGTTCTGCGCGCCTATTCGGCCCGCAACCGGTCGGGGTGCGTACGTATTCCGTGGACTGAAAGCCCGAAAGCCAAGCGCGTTGAGGCCCGTTTCCCCGATCCGTCGGCAAACCCCTACCTGTGCTTCGCGGCACTGCTGATGGCCGGTCTTGACGGCATCAAGAACAAGATCGATCCGGGCGAGGCGATGGACAAGAACCTCTATGACCTGCCAGCAGAAGAGCTGGAAGGCATCCCAACGGTCTGTGGCAGCCTGCGTGAAGCGCTGGACAGCCTGAAGGCGGATCACGACTTCCTGCTGGCCGGGGATGTGTTCACCAAGGACCAGATCGACGGCTATATCGAGCTGAAGATGGAAGAGGTCGAGCTGTACGAGCACACGCCGCACCCGGTTGAGTTTGGCATGTACTACAGCTGCTGATCCGCACGGATCTGAACATTAGCTCGGGCGTCCCATTGGGGCGCCCGATGTCGTGCAGCGATTCGGCCAAGCGACACCTGTTCGCTAATCGAAAACAATTCGTGTCGCGTGCTGCGATTGTTTGCGCCCTTGAAACACGCCCCCTGTCCACCCCCGTCGCACTGCCCGAAAACCGGAACAATCCCCTCGATTTGTTCCTGTTTGATCACGGTTCGAACCAACTTCGAACACATTCCATGCGCACCATATGAGCACTGCAAATCCTTCAACAAAGAAGTGAGGAGGTTTGGTATGTGTGAGGCAGACGTAACTGCAATAAGCTTGGTAACGAAACTGCGGCGCGACGATGTGTGCCGAACAGTCATTCCCTATGTCAGTCGGGCGATGGCCAACCAATGTGTGGCGTATCAGCGCTTGCCGCTGACGCGCGATTATGTCGACTGGGTGATGAATGACACCGATCAGCTGACCGTGGCGCTGGACGAGGTCAAAGGGGCCTGCATCATTCTGGTGGCGACGCGCGGACAAGACCCGGCGTTATGTGCCGCACGACTTGCCAATATCGCGACGGATCTGGTGCGCGATTACGATGTCCACACGGTGTTCTGGAACGGGTCGGATGTTCCGATCGCGGCACGGGATTTCCTGCAGGACGGGTGTCAAACGTTGGTGCCAGGTGTTGCTGACGAATTGGTGGTACCGCGCAAAGTGCATCTGCGTGGCGGATCGCCCCGCAAAACGCGCCGGGCGAAAACCGCACAGCTGGATCACTGGTTGCTTCAGGCCATGCGCGCCCATGTCCTGAGCATTGATCCCGGCGAGATCGAGATGATGGAAAACGAAGAACGCCGCGCCAAAACCGCGCCGATGCGCCTGTCCGCCTGGGTTCTGTCCATCGCAACCGCCTTGCTGGCAACGCCCCTTGCGATCCCGCTCATGGTCCACAATCTGGTCCGGGGGGAGGACGTCAAGTCCGGGGCGCTGGCCTTGGGTGTTGCGGGGTTCTATGCCACCCTGGCACAGACCGGCATGGTCCCCGGGCTGGCAGAATTTCTGTAATCCGCACCATCCGGACCACATGGCACCCTGACAGGAATGCTTGCTGATCACGACACGTTTGTTAACGTCACCTCAACTGTTTTGAGTTGGAGAGTTAACAGATGCGTCGTTTTCTAGCAGCCGCCTGCCTGACGGTATGCACGGCCCTGCCCGCCTATGCCGCGGAATGCATTACGAACAAAGGGGCTTTTAACCAATACAAGCAGACGCTGGCAAAACAGGCCGCGTCTGCGGGTGTCGGTCAGCGGGGCCTTGCCGCGCTGCAATCGGCCGCCTTGTCGAACATCACCTGGAAGTTCGAATCGAACCCGCGCAACCAGACCGGCACGCTGCAAAGCGACCCAGCGCGGTTCCTGGCCAAACGGTCGGGCAGTTCCGCCGAAAGTTTTATCAATCAGACCCGCAACAAGATCGCGCGCAACCCGAACACCTTTGCGTCGATCGAGCGGTCCTATGGCGTCCCGGCGTCGATCCTGGCAACCATCTGGGGGCTGGAGACAAGCTGGGGCGGCTATCTGGGCGGCACCCCGATTGTAAGCGGCGCGGTCACGCTGTCGTCTTACTGTCGTCGCCATCCCCGGTTTGAACCACACGCCATTGCCGCGCTGCGCATGGTGGATGCGGGCATCCTGTCGCCTTCGACCAAGGGCGGTCCGTCGGGAGAACTGGGCCATATGCAGTTTCTCGCGGGCAACTGGATGAAGTACCGCGTTGACGCCAATGGCGATGGTCGGGCCGATCCCTACAACGCGGTGGATGCGCTTGCCACTGCCGCCAATATGCTGCGCCAGAACGGGTGGCAGCCGGGACAACCGTTCGGCGAAGGCACACGGAACTTCAATGTTCTGTCGGTCTGGAATGACAGCGGCAATTACCTGCGTGCGATTGTCTATTCCGCCCAACGCGCAGGCACCTGAGCGGCGCCTGATGCGTCCACGCATCAGGCCGTTTCGGTCAACCGAAACGGCTCTTTGACCCTGTCGCGTGGGATCACATAGGTGTGGTTCGTGAACAGCACGGCATTGGACTTTGGCAATCGCCAGATCACCTGTCGTTCACTACGCAAATAGGGCGTTTCCCCCGCTTCGGTCAAAGGACGGGGGTTCGCCGCAGATCGGGGCTGGTGCAGTTCCGGGTCTTCGTACCAAAGCGCATTAAACCGCCAGATCGCGCGGCCTGCCCGCACGCCGTCGAACAGACGCTGCACCCGTTTCGCCAATTCATCGGTGTAGTCATCAACCGGATCATGGATATGGGTCAGCGGGTGGCCGATCTTTTCCGCCAGACGCCAACTGGCCGGGAAACACAGCGACGCTCCGGTCAGCACATGTTCCTTCCCGCGTTTTTCCAGCAGACAGACGTCTTCCTGTAATATGTTGCTCAGAGTGTGGAACGGCTCTGACCGGTTCACCGGGACCGTGACCCCATCCGGACAGGTCACTTGGGTCTCGGTTGCGTCAAAGCCGTCGGGCAGATGGGACAGGATCTCGTCCAGCATATCCTGCGTGGCGTCTGTGCTGGGATCAGCGGTTGCCAGAACGCGGTCGGGATGCTTGGCCGTCAGGGTCCGGCGATGCGCCATTTGCGGGGCATAGGCGTCATCGACCATCAACCACGGCAAATCGCCCAGCGGAAGAATGCCCGGCAACGCGCGGGGCTGGAACACATCATACGGGAGGCGCGACTGAAAGATCATGCCCCCTCCTAGCAAGCCTGTTGCGCAAACGAAACGGCGCTTCCGGTACTGGATCTTGTCGCAAACGGGCATGAGGCTTCGGGAACACGGCGTCACGCTGACCCCATCAACGGGAGGCCGGACATGAACACGCATTTTCGGGACACGCGCAAGATCGACCCGACCCGCGGCGCGCGGACCGGGGACAATACCCCCAACGATCAGGACCGGATCGAGATTGGCCCCACACCTCTGGCCTACCGCGAATGGGACGCCGCCGGGCTGGACCTGCCCGACCTTCAGGAGATGCGCCGGTTCCGCTGGGAGCGATTGACCCGACACATCGTGGATCGGGGCTATGGCGGGCTTTTGATGTTTGATCCGCTCAACATCCGCTACGCCACCGACAGCACCAACATGCAGCTATGGAACAGCCACAACCCGTTCCGCGCGGTTTTGCTTTGTGCCGATGGGTACATGGTGATCTGGGACTACAAGAACGCACCATTTCTGAGCACGTTCAACCCGTTGGTGCGTGAACAACGCTCTGGCGCATCCATGTTCTATTTCGCCACCGGGGATCGCGGCGACGCAGCGGCCAAGGACTTTGTTGGCGAAGTGTCCGAGATCATGTCAGAACATGGCGGCGGCGAAAAACGCCTCGCTGTCGACAAGATCATGGTGGCGGGCTACCGCGCGCTGACCGCCGCCGGGTTCGAGGTGATGGAGGGCGAAGAAGTCACCGAACGCGCCCGTGCGGTCAAAGGCCCGGACGAGATTAAGGCGATGCGCTGTGCGTCAGAGGCCTGCGAGATTGCGGTTGCCCGCATGGAGGAGTTCGCTCGGACACGAGTACCGCTGGGCGGCATCACCGAAGACGACATCTGGTCGGTGCTGCATGCCGAAAACATCAAACGCGGGGGCGAATGGATCGAGACCCGTCTTCTCGCCTCTGGTCCACGCTCCAACCCATGGTTTCAGGAATGCGGAGGGCGGATCGTGCAGAACAACGAAATCGTCGCCTTCGACACAGATCTGATTGGCAGCTACGGCATCTGTATCGACATCAGCCGGACTTGGTGGATCGGTGATCAGAAACCCCGTCCCGACATGATTTCCGCCATGCAGCACGGCGTTGAGCATATCATGACCAATATGGAGATGCTCAAACCCGGCGTGATGATCCCGGAGCTGACGGCCAACACCCATGTGCTGCGGCCCGAATACCAGAAAGGCAAGTATAGCTGCCTGATGCATGGCGTGGGATTGTGTGATGAGTGGCCGCTTGTGGCCTATCCCGACCAGGCAATTCCGGGCGCGTTTGATCATCCGCTCGAGGCGGGCATGACCCTGTGCGTCGAAGCCCTCATCAGCCCCGAAGGCGGGGATTTTTCGATCAAATTGGAAGATCAGGTCCTGATTACCGAAGATGGGTACGAGAACCTGACGAAATACCCGTTTGATGATGCGCTGATGGGGCGCTGAGCCTATTCGAACACCACCACTTCGGCCAGCACACCGGAATGGTCTGATCCCAGAAGATCCCGTTGCGAGGCGCGGCCCCCGCCCGGGGCGTAGACGTGATCAATGGGCAGCGGCGCGCCCATCTTGATCAGGGTGGGAAACAGCGGTCCGGCCCGGGTGGTTTGCGTCGTGCGCGCGATCTGGTTCAGGGCAAAAGACCACGGCACCATGTTGAAATCCCCGGCCAGCACGATCGGGTCTTCCAACCCTTCAAGGACCGGCAAAAGCTGGGCAAGCTGTCTGTCTTGCCCATGTGGCCAGGGCCAGAACGCGTGCAGGCTGAAGGCCCAGAACGTACCATCGGGTGACGCGATTTGGATCCCGACAAGGCCCTGATCCTCAATACAGATTTCCCCTTCGACGGGCCATTTTGACAGGATGGCTACCCGCGCCCAACTGGTCAGCGCGCAGCTGGCCTGATGCGGATAATCCGGGCGCAGGGTGCGCACCACATCCGCATTGCGGGACGTCAGTTCCTGAAGCGCCACGATGTCTGGATTGGCGGACCGGATATCCGCCACCAGTGCGGCCACCTGATCGTTCTGGAACAGAAGGTTTTTCTGATAGACCACCACCGGTCCTGCCGGTGGGGAGACGTATTTCAACGCCACGATCTGACCCATCGCACCAAGGCACAGCACCGCCACAGACCAGCGAATCCAATAGGGCCAGGGCGACCAGATCACCCAAAGCGCAAACAGCACGGCAATCGGCAGGCGGAACACCGCTAGGCTGTCCCCCAGCGGATGCAGCGCGCCTGCAAAGCTGCCGAAAAATCCGGCGGCCAACACGGCTGCAACACTCTTCACCGCCCATCGCATTGCTCTCACCATCCTGTGACGCCTCCGACACATTGCTTGCTAAAAGGCCACACAGCCCACACTCTCAATCCCAACGAAACGCCGCAGGGTCACCCCGCCCCGGCCCGAAGGACACAACAATGACCACCGAACGCATCACATTTCCTGGCCATTCCGGCGACACCCTGTCAGCGCGGCTTGATTTACCCGAAGGGCCACATCTGGCCACCGCCCTTTTTGCGCATTGCTTCACCTGTTCCAAGGACATTCCGGCGGCGCGCCGCATAGCTGCGCGATTGTCCGCCATGGGGATCGCCGTGCTGCGCTTCGACTTCACCGGGCTGGGCCATTCCAAGGGCGAGTTTTCCAATACCACCTTCACCTCGAACGTGTCGGACCTGCATGCCGCTGCCGACTATCTGCGCGGGCGTATTATGGCACCGGCGATGCTGATCGGACATTCGCTGGGCGGGGCAGCGGTTTTGCGGGCGGCCAGCGAGATGCCCGAGATCAATGCGGTGGTCACCATTGGCGCGCCGTTTGATCCCGAACATGTCACGCATAACTTTGCCGGTGCGCTGGATGACATCCGCACCAACGGCCAGGCCGAGGTTGATCTGGGGGGGCGCCCTTTCACCATCGGCAAGGCCTTTGTCGAGGACGTCAAGGCACAGGCCCTTGCCCCGGCGATTGCCAAGCTCAAGGCCGCGTTGCTGGTGATGCATGCGCCGCTCGACTCCGTCGTTGGCGTGGAAAACGCGACGAACATCTTTGTCGCCGCCAAACACCCCAAAAGCTTTGTCACGCTGGATGACGCCGATCACCTTGTCACCCGGGCCGAAGATGCCGAATACGCCGCAGATGTGATCACGGCATGGGTTGGGCGCTACCTTGAACTGACGCCCCCTGCCCCTCCCATTGGCGCACCCGAAGGGATTGTGCGCGTGTCCGAGGCCGATACAGACGGGTTTCTACAGGATGTGCAGGCAGGCCCGCATCATTTCCTGGCCGATGAACCGCTGGCCTATGGCGGCACCAATCGCGGGCCATCGCCCTACGGGTTTCTGTCTGCCGGGCTTGGGGCCTGCACGTCCATGACGCTGCGCATGTATGCACGGCGCAAAGGCTGGCCGCTGACCCATGTGTCGGTCGATGTGAGCCACGACAAGGTGCACGCGCAGGACGCGGGCATGCCGACAACCAACAATATCGACCTCTTCCGCAGGCGAATTTCGCTGACCGGCGATTTGAACGACGCTCAGCGCCAGAAATTGCTGGAGATTGCGGATAAATGCCCGGTTCACCGGACACTCGAAGCCTCGTCCAAGGTGGAAACCGAGCTGGTCTAGTTTGTGGCGGGGTCAATTGGCCCCGCTACAGCAGCGCCTGCGCGCTTCTCATAAACGTCATGAACATTATGACTTTGCTTCATGCGCGCTGTCGTGTCAGGGAGACGCAAATCTCACCACCGGACAGGTGCTCCATGACACAACTCCTGCAAACCCTTCTGACCGAGCGCGACTGGCTTTTGGCTGATGGCGCGACGGGCACGAACCTGTTCAACATGGGTCTGGAAAGCGGCGATCCACCCGAGTTCTGGAACGAGACCAAACCGGACAATATCCGCAAACTCTATTCCGGTGCGGTCGATGCGGGCAGCGATCTGTTTCTGACCAACACGTTCGGGTCCAACGCATCCCGCCTCAAGCTGCACAATGCCGGTCACCGCGCCCGGGAATTGTCGCGGATCGGGGCCGAACTGGCGCGCGAGGTGGCGGATCAAGCCGGACGTCCGGTTGTGGTGGCCGGGTCGGTCGGTCCGACCGGAGAGATCATGGAGCCTGTCGGCACAATGTCACACAGCAACGCGGTGGAGATGTTTCACGAACAGGCCGAAGGCTTGAAAGAGGGCGGCGCGGATGTGCTCTGGGTCGAAACCATCAGCGCCCCTGAAGAATTCCGCGCCGCCGCCGAAGCCTTTGCACTGGCCGACATGCCGTGGTGCGGCACGATGAGCTTTGACACCGCGGGCCGCACGATGATGGGCGTCACCTCGTTCGCGATGGTCGACCTGGTGGACAGCCTGCCGAACCCGCCGCTGGCTTTCGGGGCCAATTGCGGAACCGGGGCGTCAGACCTGCTGCGCACGGTTCTGGGCTTTGCCGCCACGGGCACCGACCGCGCACTGATCGCCAAGGGCAATGCCGGGATCCCGAAATATGTCGACGGTCATATCCACTATGACGGCACGCCAGAGCTGATGGCGAAATACGCCGTCTTGGCGCGCGACTGTGGTGCGCGGATCATCGGCGGGTGCTGCGGCACGATGCCGGAACACTTGCGCGCCATGCGCGAAGCGCTGGAGTCCACACCCAAGGGTGCGGCCCCGATGCTGGACGTCATCGCGGCAGAGATCGGGCCCTTCAGTTCAGACAGTGACGGCACTGGTGACCAATCTGCGGCTCCGAAACGCGAACGGCGCGGACGGCGGCGGGCCTGACGGTCAGAACAATGTCAGTTGATCCCCGGTCTGCGGCGGCGGTCGAAAACTTGTGCACTCGAGATCGGGAAGCTGGGCATCCAGCCCCAGCCGCTTGCGGGCTTTGGTGAACCGCTGCGCGATCAATTGGGCAAAAGCCCCCTCCCCGCGCACACGTTTGAAAAACTGCGCGTCATACACCTTGCCGCCATGCATCTCTTTCAGCTTGGACATCACCCGCGCTTTGCGGTTCGGGTAGTGTTCGTCCATCCACGCCTCCCACAGGGGCGCCACTTCCAGCGGCAGGCGCAGCATCGCCCATGTCGCGGCCACCGCACCGGCGTCTTTCGCAGACGTCAGGATCGTTTCAATCTCGGAATCGGTCAGCCCCGGAATGATCGGCGACACCATCACCCGCACCGGGATGCCTGCCCCTGACAAACGTTGGATCGTGGCCAGACGCCGCTTTGGGCTGGGCACGCGCGGCTCCATCCGGCGGTTCAGATCGGCGTCCAGGGTGGTCAGGGTGATGCCGACACGCACAAGGTTCCGCGCCGCCATGTCAGACATGATGTCGATGTCGCGTTCGATCAGCGTGCCTTTGGTGGCAATCACAACCGGGTGCCGAAAATCACGCAGCACCTTAAGACAGGCGCGCATGATCGCGCGATCCCGTTCAATGGGCTGATACGGATCGGTGTTGGTGCCAATCGCAATCGGGGCCACGGCATAGCGTTTGGCCCGCAACTCTTTGGCCAGAAGCGCCGGGGCATCGGGCCGCGCCACAAGTTTGGTTTCGAAATCCAGCCCCGGCGACAGCCCCAGCCACGCATGGGTGGGCCGGGCAAAGCAATAGATGCACCCGTGTTCGCAACCGCGATAGGGGTTGATCGTCCGGTCAAAGGACAGATCGGGGGATGAGATGTAGTTGATCAGGCTTCGGGGGCGCTCTTCGCTCACTTCGGTCCGTAGGGCCGACATGTCTTCGGGCATGTCCCATCCATCTGACACATCCACACGGCGCGTTGCTTCATAGCGCCCGGTGTCCCGGCTTGCGGCCCCCCGTCCCTTGCGGCGGTCTGGCGAAACGTAGCGGTCTGACTCTGTCATCCAATCGAATTAGAACAAAATAAGAACAAACACAAGAATCTGTCGCAACGGGGGGTATAGACCGTCGCATGCGTCGGTTGCGTCTGCGCGCATGTCGGATTTCACCAAGTCGATGCAACATAAAACCCCGAATAGTCAGGAAAACACCCTTGGCGGCACCGCCAGCGTCTGGAGATACGTGAATGGCTGACGAAGAAGACGACATCATCCTGTCAGAACTGAATGACGACGAACTTGTCGAACAGATGTTCGATGACCTCTATGACGGTCTAAAGGAAGAGATCGAAGAGGCGGTGCACATCCTGCTGGATCGCGGATGGCAGCCCTACGATATCCTGACCAAAGCGCTGGTCGGCGGTATGACCATCGTGGGCCATGACTTCCGCGACGGCATCCTGTTTGTGCCCGAAGTGCTGCTGGCGGCGAATGCGATGAAGGGCGGGATGTTCATCCTCAAGCCATTACTGGCCGAAACCGGTGCGCCGCGTGTCGGCAAGATGGTCATTGGCACCGTCAAGGGCGACATCCACGACATCGGCAAGAACCTTGTGTCGATGATGATGGAAGGCGCAGGTTTCGAGGTTGTGGATCTGGGCATCAACAACCCGGTTGAAAACTACCTGGACGCCATCGCCACCGAAGAGCCGGACATCCTGGGTATGTCGGCGCTGCTCACCACCACCATGCCCTACATGAAGGTGGTGATCGACACGATGGTCGAGAAAGGCATGCGCGACGACTATATCGTCCTGGTCGGAGGTGCGCCGCTCAACGAAGAGTTCGGCAAGGCCATCGGCGCAGATGCCTATTGCCGGGATGCGGCTGTGGCGGTGGAAACCGCCAAGACCTTTGTTGCGCGCAAGCACAATCAGCTTGCCGCCGGTTAACGCAGGGTCAATTTGTGGATTCTACAGCTTTTTCGGCCTCGCCTGTCGGCGAGGCCTTTTCTTATGAACGAATCTGTCCCATATTTTCAGGACAAGGAGTTCAACATGCCAGTGACCACCTTCGTGTCTATGATACTCGCCGTGATCGCGGCATCGGGAATGACCGTCTGGGCCATGGCCGAATTCGGGGTCTTGAAAGTGCTTCCCGCTTTGATCGCCGTGGGGCTTCTGGTCCGGTGGGGCCTGACGCATGTGCCCGGCGATGACGAGCCTGCCTGACGACACCACGCTGACCGACATTGGATTGCAGGCACGCGGCACAGGCCGTCTGCTGGTGATTGCCTGCGGCGCGCTTGCGCGGGAAGTTCTGGCGCTGCGGGATCAAAACGGGTGGGATCATCTGGACCTGACCTGTCTTCCGGCCATTCTTCACAACCACCCGGACCGCATCGACACCGCCGTGCGGGAGGCGGTTGCGAAACACCGCGACACGTACAAGGACATCTTTGTAGCCTACGGCGATTGCGGCACCGGCGGCGCGCTTGAAGCCACCTGCCGCGACCTGAAGGTTGAGATGATCGCGGGGCCGCATTGCTACAGCTTTTTCGAAGGCAACGATACATTTGCCGCTCGCGATGAAATCACCGCCTTTTACCTGACCGACTTTCTGGTCCGTCAATTCGACGCCTTTGTCTGGAAACCGCTCGGGCTGGACCGCCATCCAGACCTGCGCGACATGTATTTCGCGCATTACGAGAAACTGGTGTATCAGGCACAGACCGATGACCCCGCTCTGACCGCAACCGCCAAAGCCTGCGCCGACCGATTGGGGCTGGCCTTTGAGCGGCGTTTCACCGGTTACGGCGATCTTGCCACGCATCTAGCGGGATGGGCCAAAGGCTGACCCAAGCGTGATCGGTGGATGTTCCGACGACGGAGCATTTCGGACGCGTCGCCGCGTCCGCCGCCTAGCCCTGCGGGGCCATCAGAATGGTCGAGACCGGCACCATCGACACGCTTGAGGCCCTGTCCTGCAACGACCACAGCAAAAGCGCCGACACGGTGTCCGGTGTCAGACGCCCCAACATCACCGCCGCGCCGTCCTGCCGGGCGCGGAACGCCGCCCCGTCCAAGAACCGGCGTTTGGTGCGGGCATCCTGCCCGTCCCCGTCAAAGTCGCGCAGGATGCTGGTTGACGGCACATCGGCGCGCTGCGCAATCGCCTGCGCGGTGTTCAGCCCGTTGGGTAGAAAAACCAGACCGTGACCGCTGTCCGCGGCGAAGCTGGTCGCCTGTTCGGTGCTGCTGCGCGCGCTTTGCAGCCCGCCGCCCGGCGCTTCGATCAGGGCCACGGTTTCCGGCAGCATCGCAATAGCTCCGGCAAGAATCTGTTCGACATCGGTGGGCTGGGCCGCCTCTGGCACATCCACCAGCGTGGCCACCTCGTACCCCAGGGCGCGGTAGGCCGCCATGCGTTGCGCGGATTCAGGGTTTCCGGGATCAAGCGCGAAGGTGACCGGGAACGGGAAGTTATCAAGCGACTCCGGTCCCAACGGGCCTGTGCCATCGTCGATCAGGACGATGGCCATTTTCGGCAGGGCGGGATCGCTTGCCGATGACGCAGCATAGCGTTCCAGCGCCGGGCGGGTGTCCGTCGCGCTGGGGGTCTCTGCGGTGTCCTGCGGGTCTGGCGCAGCGGTTGCGCCAATGGTCGGCAAGCGGGCGGATCCGCTGTCGCGGTCGATCAGCGATCCGGCAGGCCGACCGATTGTCGGACGGTTCGCAGCGGCATCGGTTTCTGCCACGTCGGTATCGGGTTCAGGGGTGTCCGGCACCAACACGCGCACGGTGGGACGTGATGGGGCGGGTTCGGCGTCCGGCTCGGCTGGGGCTTGCGCATCGGGCGCTTCGGCGTCAGCGGGCGCATCCGCTTCCGGTTCCAGCGCACTGTCGGCGGCTGGCACAGGCGGGGCCGGAGGTTGCGCAGGCTCCGTCGAAATGCTGAGCCCGGTTTCACCGTCCGGTACGGTCAGCGATGGCGCAGAGGCCGCATCCGGCGCGGTGTCAGAGCCAGACGGGCCGGAGATCTCGGGGGCAGCCCCGGTGGAAGGCGCATCGAGTGCCGCCACGACATCCCCCGTTTCAGGTTTGGGTTTGGGCGCTGCAACCACATCATCAGGCGCCGTGTCATCGGTTGCTGTGGGTGTGTCCAGCACCGGTGTGGTGGTGTCAGCGGTGACATCATCAACAGCCGTGGGACGGCGCGCAGGCTCGGACGTGCCTTGCGCGACGGGAGCTGTCTCGGCGGTGGCTGTTTCGGTGGGGCTGGTGTCGGTTGGGGCTTCCTCCGGTTCCACCGGCGCTTCTGCCGCCTCCCCGGTCTGCACCTCTGCCATTTCGGCGGTCTCGGGTGCTGTGTCAGCCTCACCGGCGTCTGTCTCGGCAACAGAAGTCGGCGCTTCACTCTCGCTGACCTCCTCGGTCTCGGCAGGATCATCCGTTGCTGTGTCAGGTGACTGCGCCTCGCCCCCCTCTGCCTCGGTCGGGTCGACCTGAGCGTCGGCCTCCTGCTGCGCTTGTCGGGTCAGGTCGCGCACTGCCTCGGCAAGGCTGTCACGTTGATCGACCTGGTCGGTGTCCAGTACAGACAGCGTGCCCAACGCCCCCACGGACAACACCGTGCCCCAGATCGCCCCTGACAGAAACCCTCGTGCCATGCTCTTTGCCCTCGCCTTGCCCTCTTCCGCACACCCGACATCTGCATGTGTCGGTTAACCCATCCGCGCCCTTGACGCGCCTTGGTCTGCCTGCGCATGTATATCGCGATTGACCCCTACCCCGCCAGCCCCGTCAGAGAAGAAACACCCATGCTGCTGCTCATCGATAACTACGACAGCTTTACCTATAATCTTGTCCACTACCTTGGCGAACTGGAAACCGAGGTCAAAGTAGTGCGAAACGACGCCGTCACGGTCGAAGAGGCCATGGCCATGGCCCCTTCCGGGATCCTGTTGTCCCCCGGGCCGTGTGATCCGGATCAGGCCGGGATCTGCCTGGCTCTGACCAAGGCCGCCGCGGATCAAAAGATGCCCCTGATGGGGGTCTGCCTGGGCCATCAGACCATCGGTCAGGCGTTCGGCGGCAACGTGGTGCGGCATTCGGAAATTGTACACGGCAAGATGGGCCAGATGCAGCATGACAGCACCGGCGTCTTTGCCGGGCTGCCATCACCCTTCGAGGCCACGCGGTATCATTCGCTGGTGGTCGACCGGGACAGCCTGCCTGAATGCCTGAAGATCAACGCGTGGCTGGAGGATGGCACGATCATGGGGTTGCGCCACCGGGACCTGCCAATCCACGGCGTGCAGTTTCACCCCGAATCCATTGCCTCGGAGCACGGTCACGCGCTGCTCCGGAACTTTGTTAACGAACTGAAGGTGCCGGCATGAGCGATGCAATGAAACCCCTGATCTATGCGGCGTCGGAGGGACCGTTAAGCCGGTCACAGGCGGAGCAGGCGTTCGAGATCCTGTTCAACGGCGACGCCACCCCGGCGCAGATCGGCGGTTTTCTGATGGCATTGCGTGCGCGCGGCGAAGCGGTGTCGGAATATGCCGCCGCCGCCGCCGTCATGCGCGCCAAATGCACGCCCGTGACCGCCCCCGAGGGCGCGATGGACATTGTCGGCACCGGGGGCGACGGCATGGGCACGCTGAACATCTCGACCGCGACGGCCTTCGTGGTGGCCGGGGCTGGCGTGCCCGTGGCCAAACATGGCAACCGCAACCTGTCCTCGAAATCCGGGGCGGCAGATGCGTTGGGTGAGATGGGGATCAACGTGATGGTCGGCCCCGAGGTGGTCGAGCGCGGTCTGGCCGAAGCCGGGATCGGGTTCATGATGGCCCCGATGCACCACCCGGCGATGAAACATGTGATGCCGGTGCGACAGGAGTTGGGATCGAAAACAATCTTCAACATCCTTGGCCCGCTCACCAACCCTGCCGGGGTGAAGCGTCAGCTGACCGGGGCCTTTGCCATCGACCTGATTTTCCCGATGGCCGAGACGCTGAAGGAACTGGGATCGGAAAAGGCCTGGCTGGTGCATGGCGGCGACGGCACGGACGAAATCTCGATTTCCGAACCAACGCAGGTGGCGGTGCTGGATCAGGGCAAGATCACCGGGATCGAAGTGCACCCCGAGGATGCCAGCCTGCCGGCCCATCCGTTCCGCGATATTCTGGGGGGCACACCGTCTGAAAATGCGCAGGCGTTCCGGGCCGTGATGGACGGGGCCAAGAACGCTTATCGTGATGCTGTCTTGTTGAACGCGGCAGCGGCGCTGATCGTGGCAGACAAGGTCAGCACCCTGAAAGACGGGGCCGCGATGGCCGCCGAGAGCATCGACAGCGGCGCCGCCAAGGCGCGGGTCGAGGCGCTGGCGCGGATCACCCAAGCCGCGTGAGACGCGTTTTGGGAAGCGCGCGGACGCGGCGTCGACGCCGCGTTGCATGTCCATTGACGGACATTGGGGGCGCTGCCCCCGCGCCTTTGGCGCTCCCCCGAGGTATTTTGGAAACAGAGATGTTGCAGGCTGGGTGCGGGTGATGACGCGGGTTCCTGATGCCTGGGCGCATCTGCCGTTTTTCGCCGAGGCGTTCCCGGGGATCGAGGACGCGCTTCTGGCAGAGGATCGGGAGGTTCTGCCGCCTGCGGACCGGGTCTTTGCCGCGTTGGAGGCCTGTGCCCCTGCCGATGTGCGGGTGGTGATCCTTGGACAGGACCCCTACCCGACACCAGGCCATGCGCAGGGGTTTGCCTTTTCCGTGGCTCCGGACGTCACGCCGTTGCCACGCTCTTTGGGGAATATTTTCAAGGAGTTGCGCGCGGATCTGGGGGATGTGCCGCCCAATGGCGACCTGCGGTTCTGGGCCGATCAGGGGGTGTTGTTGCTGAACGATGTACTGACCGTGCCCGCCGGGGAGGCCCGTGGGCATCGGCGTTTGGGCTGGCAAACGCTGGTGCCTCAGGTGCTGGACGATCTGTCCGACCGACCCCGCGCGTTTGTCCTGTGGGGAAATGATGCGCGCGCCCATGCGCCGCGTCTGGCCGGGCACGGGCATCTGGTGGTGCAAAGCGCGCATCCCTCGCCCCTGTCGGCCCGGCGCGGGTTTTTCGGCTCCCGCCCCTTTTCCACCGTGAACGCTTGGCTTACAGATCAGGGCCAACCCGCGATCAACTGGACAACACCATGAGCCCCACCATTCTTGACAAGATCAAGGCCTACAAGCTGGACGAAGTTGCCGCCGACAAGGCCAAGACGCCCTATGCAGAGGTCGAAGCCGCCGCCAAGGCCGCCTCGGCTGTACGCCCGTTCGGCGCGGCCTTGAAGGCTGCGCAGACAGACGGTTATGGATTGATTGCCGAGATCAAGAAAGCTTCACCCTCCAAGGGGTTGATCCGCGCGGATTTCGATCCCGCAGCTTTGGCCCGGGCCTATGAGGCGGGGGGTGCGACCTGTCTGTCGGTTCTGACCGACACCCCCAGTTTTCAGGGCGCGAAAGAGTTTCTGGTGGCCGCGCGCGGCGCAACCACCCTGCCCGCGCTGCGCAAGGATTTCATGTATGACGTCTACCAAGTGGCCGAAGCCCGCAGCCTTGGGGCCGATTGCATTCTGATCATCATGGCCAGCGTCAGCGACGCACAGGCGGCAGAACTGGAAGCGGCAGCGTTTGACTGGGGGATGGATGCTTTGATCGAGGTGCATGGCCGCGCGGAACTGGACCGAGCGCTGAAGCTGACATCGCCGCTGATTGGCATCAACAACCGCAATCTCAACACATTCGAAACCACGCTTGAAACCACGCGGGAGCTGTCGCGCCATGTCCCGGCGGACCGGATGCTGATTTCAGAATCCGGTCTGTTCACACCCGCCGATCTGGCCGATATGGCCTCCTGCGGGGCGCGCAGTTTCCTGATCGGAGAAAGTCTGATGCGACAAGAGGATGTCACCCAAGCAACGCGCAGCCTGTTGGTCGATCCGGTGGCGGCATGAGCGGCCTGACCCATTTCGACGCCAAGGGCGACGCCCATATGGTGGACGTGTCGGACAAGGCTGTGACCTCACGCGTGGCGGTGGCCGAAGGCTATGTCCGGATGGCGCAGGAGACGTTTGAGATCATCACCGAAGGCCGTGCCAAGAAAGGCGACGTGATTGGTGTGGCGCGATTGGCGGGGATCATGGGCGCGAAGAAAACGCCGGAGCTGATCCCGCTGTGCCATCCCCTGCCTATCACCAAGGTCGCCGTGGAACTGACCCCTGAGCCGGACCTGCCGGGCCTGCGGGTGGAAGCGACGGTCAAGACCACAGGGCAGACCGGGGTTGAAATGGAAGCGCTGACCGCCGTGTCGACCGCCGCGCTGACCGTCTATGACATGGCCAAAGCCGTGGACAAGGCGATGGAGATCACCGGCATTCGCGTGATCCTCAAGGATGGCGGCAAATCCGGACGCTTTGAGGCGTCATGATTTCGGTCGCCGAGGCGCTGGAGCATCTGTTCGGGCTGGCGACTCCGCTCGGGTCCGAGACCGTGCCGCTGCTTGAGGCGCATGGGCGTGTGCTGGTCGAAGATGTGGCGGCCACCCGCGACCAGCCGCCGTTTGATGGTTCGGCCATGGATGGCTATGCGGTGCGCGACGCCGCCCCCGGTCTGACATTGACGGTGGTGGGCGAAGCCGCTGCGGGGCACGGGTTTGACGGAACGGTTGGCGATGGCGAGGCGGTTCGGATCTTTACCGGCGCGCCGGTGCCAAAAGGGGCGACTCGGATCGTCATTCAGGAAGACGTCACCCGCGACGGTGACGAGGTCACCCTTGGCGACAGGCTGGAGGACAATCCCTATATCCGTCCGGCAGGTGGCGATTTCCGGGTTGGGGACCGTATCACCGCCGGGCGCGTTCTGGGGCCGAATGACATTGCCCTGATGGCCGCAATGAACATCGCCGAAGTGCCGGTCACACGGCGTCCGGTTGTGGCGCTGATTTCGACCGGGGATGAATTGGTCATGCCCGGTGAAACGCCCGGACCGGACCAGATCATTGCCTCGAACACGATGGGCCTGCACGCACTGATGCGCGATCTGGGAGCGGTGCCACGCCTGTTGCCGATTGCGCGGGACAATGAGGCGTCGTTGAAAACCGCCTTTGATCTGGCGGCGGGCGCGGATTTGATCATCACCATCGGGGGTGCCTCGGTGGGGGACCATGATGTCGTGGCCAACCTTGCGCCGCAGCTTGGCTTTGACCAGACGTTCTACAAAGTGGCGATGCGCCCCGGCAAACCGCTGATGGCGGGGCGGTTTGGTACGGCGATGATGATCGGACTGCCGGGAAACCCAGTTTCGGCCATGGTATGCGGACATGTGTTTATCGCGCCCGTGGTGCGCGCCCTTCTGGGGCTTGCGGCAGAACCTGCCCCCCGTCGCAGCGCAGCGCTGGCCAAGGAATTGCCCGCCAACGGGACCCGCGAACACTACATGCGGGCGAGGTTCGACCATGGCGGGCTGGTTGCGTTCGGGTCGCAGGACAGCTCTTTGCTCAGCATTCTGGGCCAGGCGGATGCGCTCATTGTCCGGCCTCCGAACGACGCTGCACGCGCCGCTGGCGACCGTGTTGAGTACCTGCCGATCCGCTAAATCTGGTGGATCATTGTGATTCTTGACACAAAACAAGAACATCCGTAGAACAAAAGGCGAGGATCACGCGAGCGGAGGCAGAACATGCTGACGAAAAAACAATTGGACTTGCTGGAATTTATAAACAAACGGGTGGCCCGCGACGGGGTGCCGCCCAGTTTTGACGAGATGAAAGAGGCGCTGGATCTGCGCTCAAAATCGGGCATTCACCGCCTGATCACCGCGCTGGAGGAGCGTGGCTTTATCCGGCGACTGGCGCACCGGGCGCGCGCGATCGAGATCGTGAAACTGCCCGACACGCTTGCCGCCAAACAGCCCGGGTTCCGGCCTGTGGTGATTGACGGGGATGTACCGGACGCACCTACCCCGTCAGATGCGATGCCGGTGCAGACAGCGGATGCGGTGGATCTGGACCTGATGGGCCGGATTGCCGCCGGGGTTCCCATTCAGGAAATCAACGATGTGCCGCCCCGGGTCACCGTTCCCGGTGCCATGCTGAGTGGCAGCGGCAAGCATTATGCGCTTGAGGTCAAAGGCGATTCGATGATCGACGCCGGGATCAATCATGGCGACGTCGTGGTGATCCGCGAAACCTCAAGCGCGGAAAACGGCGATATCGTTGTGGCGCAGGTCGAAGGGTACGAGGCAACGCTCAAGCGGTTCAAACGCAAAGGCGAAAGCATCATCCTTGAAGCGGCAAACCCGGCCTATGAGCCGCGCATTCTTCCAGTGGGGGATGTGAAGGTTCAGGGCCGTTTGGTGGGGCTGATCCGTACCTACTGACCTTGCCGGACGGTTTTGTCATTCCAAAGGCGCGCGCCCGCACGGTCGCGCGCTTTTTCGATCCGGTAGGCCCCGCTTGCGTCGATTGAGATCGCAAGGCTTCCGGTGGATTTGAAGTCTTTGCGCTGCAGGATCAGGCAGTTGGCATTGGCAACGGTCGGCAAATCCGCACTGGCGATGATCACGTCGCCGGTGTCACATCCGTCAAACCCCGCCGCTGCGCGTTTGCCATGCAGGTGGTGAATGTTCACCGACGCACGGCCAGGCCAAAGCGCGGCGGCGGTTTCCTGATCCGCCCCCTGCCCGTCATTTTCAAGCCAGACACCGGCGACAAAGCCTGTGCCTTTGGGCCGCGACAGGGCGCGCCCTTCGGGCGTCATAACCCCTACCAGCGTTCCGCCCTCTGCCACGAGGATCTGCGGCCGGTCGGCCTGCGACCAAAGCCAAAACGCACAAAGAATCGGAGCAAACCCAAGCCAGCTTGCGCGACCACGCCAGATCACCACGCCCAACGCGCCAAGCGCGATCAGCGGCAAGACACTGGGCTGCGGCGTGACCACGGGGCGGACCGCGCCGTCCCAATCGGCAACGCTTTGGGCCACGTAGAGAATCCAATCCACCCCCCACCCCATCGGAACAAGGCCAATCACCTCAAGCCCGACCGGCATCAGGCAAATGGCGGTCACCGCAGACGGAATCACCAAAAGCCCCATCAGCGGGACCGTCGCCAGGTTGGCCAGTAGGCCGTATTGCGCGACCTGATTGAAATGCGCCATCGCAAAAGGTGCGGTAGCCGCCCCCGCGATGGCCGATGACAGCGCTACGGACGCGATGCCACGCAGGACACGGTGCCGTGGCAGGCGCGTTGCACTGTCGCGCAGCGCCCCGAACACCGCGACAAGGGCGGTTGTTGCCGCAAAGGACATCTGAAATCCGGGACCCAGCACCGCTTCGGGATGCATCGCCAGAATAATGATGGCCGCCAGCGCCACGGCGCGCAGCGAAATGGCGCGGCGGTTGCACATGACCGCAACAAGCATCACGGACACCATCACAAACGCCCGCTCGGTCGCGACATTGGCCCCGGACAGCGCCAGATAGAACGCCGCGATACACAAGGCCCCAAGCGCTGCGATTTTCTTGACCGGCCACCGCAACCCGACAGGCGTCAGCAACAGGCCAAGTCGCAGGACAGCAAAGACAAATGCGCTGACCAATCCCATATGCAGGCCCGAGATCGCCAGAAGATGCGCCAGATTGGTGTCGCGCAGCGCTTGCAACACGTCCTGCGGGATGGCGCTGCGATCCCCGGTTACGATGGCGGCGGCAAAGGCCCCGGATGCACCGGTCAACGTGTCCTGAATGCGCGCGGACAGGGCCATACGGGTGCGAAACACCCACTGGCCGCCCGTGGGCGCGTCCCACACCACGAGCGGGACGCGGCTATAGCCGACCGCCCCAAGACGCAGGAACCATGCGTGGCGGCGGAAATCGAAGCCACCCGGTTCAACCGCGCCGCCGGGTGGACCCAGATGGCCGGTTGTCATCACGATCATCCCCGGCTCCGGCACGGCACCCGGGTCTTTTGCGTGCAGCGACAGGCGCACGCGTCTGGGCGTTTCCGTCAAGGGCACATCCCGCAGCCAGACGTGGTCCAGCGTGATGCGCACCGCGTCCGAGGCCGAGCGATCCATCGCCACTACGCGGCCCGTCACCGGCCCGTAATAACGCCAGTCGATGACCGGCCCGGCAACGATATGAGATCGCATCCCGGCAAGGGTGATCCCCAGAAACACCATCGCGCAGGCGCAAAGCAGGGGCGAAAACGCGGATCGGCTGACCGCATACCCACCAAGAAGCAGCGCGCCGATGCACCCGCACAGGATCAGCGCCGTGATGGGCGGCTCAATCAGCAGCGCAAAATACAGGCAAATGCCACAGCCGAGAAACACCGGAACAAAGGGAAACAGGCCACCGCTCTGCGCCAAAAGGAGGTTGGCCATCCCCGACAAGACCCGCGCCATGCTTGCCCCCGTTCAAGGTGCTGGTTAAGAGACCGGTAAGATATCTCCCCTATGGTGAATGAAAGGTAAACGCGCCCATGTCCGGCCAGATCGTCACCCGTTTCGCTCCGTCGCCCACCGGTTTCCTGCATATCGGTGGCGCGCGCACGGCGTTGTTCAACTGGCTGTATGCGCGCGGGCGTGGCGGCAAGTT
This sequence comes from Marivita sp. S6314, assembly GCF_023015985.1. Classification (GTDB taxonomy): domain Bacteria; phylum Pseudomonadota; class Alphaproteobacteria; order Rhodobacterales; family Rhodobacteraceae; genus Marivita. The sequence goes on along the minus strand of NZ_JALKAO010000004.1, from coordinate 183,673 downwards.
CCTGCTGCGCATCGAAGACACCGACCGCGCGCGCTCGACCCCCAAAGCCACCGAGGCCATTCTCAAGGGGCTGGACTGGCTTGGGCTCGACCATGATGGCGAGGTGGTCAGCCAATTCGACCGCGCAGACCGTCACGCCGAAGTGGCGCATGAGCTCTTGGCCAAGAGCGCGGCGTATAAGTGTTTCTCGACCCAGGACGAGATTGAAGCCTTCCGCGAAAAGGCTCGCGAAGCGGGAAAGAGCACCCTGTTCCAAAGCCCGTGGCGCGATGCCGATGCAAGCACGCATCCTGACGCGCCATATGTCATTCGCCTGAAGACTCCGCAGGACGGCAATACCGTGATCAAGGATCAGGTGCAGGGCGACGTGACCATCCGCAACGATCAGTTGGACGATATGGTGCTGCTGCGCTCGGACGGGACGCCGGTCTACATGCTGGCGGTGGTGGTCGACGATCACGACATGGGCGTGACACACGTGATCCGAGGCGACGATCATCTGAACAACGCCGCCCGTCAGATGGGGATTTACACCGCGATGGAGTGGGACGTGCCGGTCTGGGCGCATATCCCACTCATTCACGGGCCTGATGGCAAGAAACTGTCCAAACGTCATGGCGCGTTGGGTGTCGAAGAGTATCAGGTCATGGGCTATCCGGCGGCGGGCATGCGCAATTACCTTGCCCGGCTTGGCTGGAGCCACGGCGATGACGAATTCTTTACCGATGATCAGGCAAAAGAGTGGTTCGATCTGACCGGAATCGGCAAGTCGCCCGCGCGGCTTGATTTCAAGAAACTGGAGAATCTGACCGGGCAGCACATTGCCGCCGGGGACGATGCTGCGCTGCTGCATGAACTAAAGTCGTATCTGGCAGCAGCGGACAAACCCGCGCTGAGTGACGCGCAGGAAGATGGGATGGCCCGTGCGATGTATTGCCTCAAGGAGCGGGCCCGAACGTTCCCCGAACTTCTTGAAAAGGCTGAATTTGTTCTCGCGTCTCGGCCGATTTCGCAGGACGAGAAAGCGGCAAAGCAGCTGGATACGGTATCCCGTGGTATACTGCAATCGTTGACGCCGCAGCTGCAAAATGCTAGCTGGACCCGCGACGAGCTTGAAGCCGTCACATCCCGATTTGCAGAAGAGCACGGGACCAAATTTGGTAAGCTGGCGGGCCCGATGCGGGCGGCGCTCGCAGGCCGAGCTGTGACGCCGAGTGTGTTCGATATGATGCTGGTACTGGGGCGCGATGAAACCATTGCGCGTTTGGCGGATGCATCTGCTGACGAGGGCTCCTGACACGTGTTCAGAAGTCGTTCGCAGCTTCAGAATTGTTGGCTTTGAACCCCCGTTCAAAGCATTGAGACGAAGGGACCACGTATGTCTGACACCTCTAAAACTGCGACGCTGACCATTGATGGTGAAACCTATGATCTGCCGATCTATTCACCAACTGCGGGGCCAGACGTCATTGATATTCGCAAACTTTACGGGTCTGCGGGTGTTTTCACTTACGACCCCGGCTTCACGTCGACCGCGGCCTGCGACAGCACCATCACCTTTATCGACGGTGGCAAGGGCGAATTGCTGCACCGGGGGTATCCGATTGATCAACTGGCCAGCAAATCGCACTATCTAGAGGTCTGCTACCTGCTGCTGTACGGCGAATTGCCCTCGGCGAAAGAGCTTGAGCATTTCGAGACGACGATCACCAATCACACGATGATCCACGAGCAGATGCACAACTTCTTCCGTGGGTTCCGCCGCGATGCGCATCCGATGGCCACGATGGTGGGTGTGGTTGGCGCGATGTCCGCCTTCTACCATGACAGCACCGATATTTCCGACGAACGCCAGCGCGAGATCGCGTCGCACCGGTTGATTGCCAAGATGCCCACGATTGCGGCAATGGCGTACAAGTATTCCATTGGTCAGCCATTTGTGTACCCGCGCAACGATCTCGATTACGCGGCGAACTTCCTGCACATGTGTTTCGCCGTCCCGGCCGAGGAATATGTGGTCAACCCGATCATGGCCCGCGCCATGGACCGGATCTTTACCCTGCATGCCGATCACGAACAGAACGCGTCGACATCGACAGTGCGACTGGCGTCGTCCTCCGGGGCCAACCCGTTTGCCTGCATCGCGGCGGGCATCGCCTGTCTTTGGGGTCCGGCGCATGGTGGGGCAAACCAGGCCTGCCTTGAGATGCTCAAGGAAATCGGCACACCGGACCGTATTCCGGAATACATCGCCCGCGCCAAGGACAAGGATGATCCGTTCCGTCTGATGGGCTTTGGCCACCGCGTCTACAAGAACTTCGATCCGCGCGCGACCGTGATGAAGCAGTCTGCGGACGAAATCCTGGACATGCTGGGTGTCGAAGACAACCCGGTCCTTGCGACGGCCAAAGAACTGGAACGCGCCGCGCTGGCCGATCCCTATTTTGCCGAAAAGAAGCTGTTCCCGAATGTCGATTTCTATTCCGGCATCATCCTCGAAGCGATGGGCTTCCCGACCTCCATGTTCACGCCGATCTTTGCGCTCAGCCGGACAGTTGGCTGGATTTCGCAGTGGAAAGAGCAATTGGCAGATCCACAGATGAAGATTGGCCGCCCGCGTCAGCTCTATCAGGGGCCGACGGAACGCGACTACGTGGATATCGAAAAGCGCTGACGCGCCGGACCACGAAACTGTTTGACAATCAGGCCGCCTTCGGGCGGCCTGCTTTGTATGGTTGAACTGAAAACACACCGCCTTTTGCTCCGCGGCCCGAAGATGGGCGACGTTGATGATCTGTTTGCGGTCTATGGCGATCCCGAGGTCATGCGCCATTGGTCCACGCCACCGCATGCGGACAGGCGAGAGACCGAGGCTATGGTCAAGCGCCATATCTCTGCGTCACAGTCCGTTCTGACATACTTCGTGCTGGAACGGGACGGGCATGCCATCGGCTGTGGCGGCGTGCATGAAGGCGACGAGATCGGGTTTATCCTGGGCGCCGCGCATTGGCGGCAAGGAATCATGACCGAAGCGCTTGGGGCCATGATCCCCTACTTCTTCGACGATCTGCACTACCCGCAACTGACGGCAGACGCTGACCCCCGCAACGCCGCGTCAGTCGCGACTTTGCGCAAGGCCGGGTTTGTGCAGACCGGTGAGGCCAAGAACACCTACTTCGTCAATGGTGAATGGTCTGACAGCGTGTATTTCAAACTCACCGCCCCGAAAGCCCCCTGAGCGCATTAACGTCCTTCGTACTGCGCCGGGCGTTTCTCAAGAAACGCGACAACGCCTTCCTTGAAATCGCGCGTCTTGCCGCACTGGCCCTGCAGTTTTGCTTCGAGGGCCAACTGCTCCTCAAGATCATTGTCGAACGATCCCCGGATGGATTGCTTGACGCGCTGGTATGCTGCGGTTGGCCCCTTGGCCAAATGCGCCGCCCGGGATTTCCAGTGCTCTTGAAAACCGGCATCCGGGACGGCTTCCCAGATCATACCCCAGTCATCCGCCTGCTTGGCCGAGATCTTGTCGGCAAACAGCGCCGCGCCCATGGCCTTGGCCAGCCCCATCTGACGCGGCAGGTAATAGGTGCCCCCGGCGTCCGGGATCAGGCCAATACGGGTGAACGCCTGCAAAAAGAACGCCGATTCAGTGGCAATTACGACATCCGCGGCCAGCGCAAGGTTCGCCCCCGCCCCTGCCGCAGCCCCGTTCACCGCCGAAATCGTCGGCACCGGGCAATCAAAGATGGCCCGCAGCATCGGCACGTATTCGTCCCGCAGCGTGCGTTCCAGGTCCAGGTTGGCGGCATTGGCGCGATCACCCAGATCCTGTCCGGAACAAAAGGATCGCCCTTCCCCCGTCAGAACCACCACGCGGGCCGATTTGCCCGCTTCGAGAACCGCATCCGTGATTTCGGCTCGCATCTGGGTATTGAGCGCATTCATCACTTCGGGACGGTTCAGTTTGACCGTGGCGATATCGTCGGTGATGTCAAAGGCGATGGTGTCGTATTGCATGCGCGGGGCACTCCTGAATTCAATCGCGCGCATCAAACACCGAAGCACAGCGATTGGCAAAGCCCAACGCGGCGTCACGAACGCCCGGATTATTCGTTCAGCAACTCTTCCAGCCGCTTCTTTTCGTCGTCTGACAACGCGGCCTCAGTTGGGGCGGCGGCCTTGGACCGCGACCGGATATAGCTTGCGCCAACACCAAGGGCGATCAGGAACAGCGCCGGGCCGGACAGCCAGAGGATCATGTTCCACCCATCAGTGCGCGGTTTCAGCAGCACAAATTCGCCGTACCGTTCGACAAGATAGTCCATCACCTCGTCATCGCTGTCACCTTCGACCAACCGTTCCCGCACGACGATACGCAGTTCGCGGGCAAGAGGCGCGTTTGATTCGTCAATGCTCTCGTTCTGGCACACCAGGCACCGCAGCCCCTTGGACAACTCCCGCGCCCGATCTTCCAGCGCGGGATCTTCCAGCACTTCGTCCGGCTGCACCGCCATCACGGGCACAGCCATCGTGGCCATCATCAGGACCAGCAGCCCCGCCTTGAGCATGGTCAACGCTTTGGTCATTCCGCAGGCACACCTTGCGGAGCGCGGACCTTCTTTTCACCCGCAGCAACCCGGTAGCGCCGATCCGACAGCGACAGGAAACCGCCAAGCGCCATCAGGATGGACCCCGCCCAGATCCAGTTCGCTAGCGGCTTGATATAGGTCCGGATGACCCAGCCGCCATCCGCCTGCTCATCCCCGATCACCACGTAGATGTCGCGCAGGAACCGGTAATCAATCGCCGCTTCGGTGGTTGGCATTTGTGCTACCGGATAGTCGCGTTTTTCAGGCTGCAGGAACGCAATCTGTTCGCCATCACGGCGCACGATCACGTCACCCATGGTCGAATAGTAGTTCGGGCCGCGCACGTCATTCACGCCCATCAGTTCCAGTTCAAAGCTGCCCACGGTAAAGGGTTCCCCCACCTTGGCCACGCGGATGTCTTCTTCCTGCCAGGCCATCAGCCCGGCAATACCCACCATGGTGACGCCCAAACCGATATGCGCAGTGGCCTTGCCCCAATCCGCCCGCGGAAGCCGCCACAGCCGCGACAGGTCACGCTTTTGACCTGTGCGGTTCAGCAGATCGATGACCGCCCCGGCCAGCAACCAAACGCCAAGGAACATTCCCACCGGGCCCAGCAGGCTCTTGCCGGTTTGCATGGTCCAGAACAGCCCAAGGATCAGAACACCAAGGATAAACGCAGGAACCAGCTGCCGGATCGTCCGCCCCACCTTGGCGCGCTTCCAGCTGAGCATCGACCCAATCGGCAATAACAGGCCCAGCAAAACCATGAACGGCGTAAACGCCATGTTAAAGAACGGCGCCCCAACGCTGAGCTTGGTGTCAAAGAACATTTCCGCCACGACGGGCCACATGGTGCCAACGAAGACCACGAAACAACTGACCGCCAGTAACACGTTATTGGCCACGATGGCACTTTCGCGGCTGGCGACACCAAAGATGCCCTTGGCCTCCATCACGCTGGCCCGCCAGGCAAACAACGTCAGCGCGCCACCGGTGAAGAACACCATGATCATCAGGATAAACACGCCACGTTCCGGATCATTCGCAAAGGCATGAACCGATGTCAGAAGGCCGGACCGGACGATAAATGTCCCGATCAGAGAGAACCCAAAGGCAAGGATCGCCAACAAAATCGTCCAGCTTTTCAACGCCTCGCGTTTTTCCACCACGATGGCAGAGTGCAAAAGCGCTGCCGCCAAGAGCCATGGCATGAAGGACGCGTTTTCCACCGGATCCCAGAACCAGAACCCACCCCAGCCAAGTTCGTAATACGCCCACCACGACCCCAGCGCGATGCCGATGGTCAGGAAGGTCCACGCAGCCAATGTCCACGGGCGCACCCAACGGCCCCACGCGGCATCGACACGCCCTTCGATCAGGGCAGCAACGGCAAAGCTGAAGCAGATGCTCAGGCCCACATAGCCCAGATAAAGAAACGGCGGATGGAAGGCCAAGCCCGGGTCTTGAAGCAGCGGGTTCAGGTCCTGCCCGTCAAACGGCGGCACCGCAAGGCGCAGGAACGGGTTGGAGGTAAAGAGGATAAAGGCAAAGAACGCGACAGCCACGGCCGATTGCACCGCCAGCACGCGGGCGCGCAATGTTGGGGGCAGACCCTTGCCGAACCACGCCGCCATCGCGCCGAACAGGGTCAGGATCAGCACCCAAAGCAACATGGATCCTTCGTGATTGCCCCAGACACCGCTGATTTTATACAGCATCGGCTTGGCCGAATGACTGTTGAGCCACACCAGCCGAAGCGAGAAGTCGGAGATCACAAACGCATAGGTCAGCGCTGCAAAACTGAAGGCCGTCAGCAGGAACTGCACCGTCGCCGCAGGTTCGGCCACGGCCATCCATCCCGGCCAGCGTTTATGCGCCCCGACAAGCGGGACAATGGATTGCACGATCGCGACAAGAAACGCGAGGATGAGGGCGAAGTGACCAAGCTCTGTAACCATGTCGATCAGTATAGGCGTCGCAGGTCTGGCGACCAATAACATTTGGCTTGGATATCGGTTCACATTGTCGCAACGACCGCAGGGCTATCCGTCGCGACGACGCGCCGCCCACTCATCAAGTGCGGCATTGCCTTCGGTCTGAACCGTGGCGGGTTCGGGGGTTGACGTTTCAACCGTCTCGATCTGGCGCAACACCTCCGGCAGCGCGGCACCCATCCGGGCCGTCAGATCGCGCTGGAAATCCTGCCCTTTGGCCTGATGCCGGGCACCGAAGTAAAAGCTGACAATCGCTCCCAGCAACCACCACAAGGGCTCTGGCACAAGGGCAATGCCCGCCATGCGCGCCGCAAACCAGACAGGATCAACCATCGCCGCCACGAACAGGCCCAGCGTGCCCAGCGCCAACGCCGGACGGGGCACCCGGTTCAGACCGTCCATGAATCGGTCAAACCCCCCGCGCCGGGAAGTCAGAAACTCGATCCCGAACTGCCGCAGCGCCGCGCTGTGCAATCCGTGATCACGTTCCGCCTGCGCCTCGGCATTGGGGCGGAACACCTCTGCTGTTTCCTTGATCGCGTTGCGGCCCGAGCCGAAGACCAGGGAAAACACCTGTTCAATCAATCCCATGCTGCTGTCCTTTGTTCGAATGCCACTTGGCTCATGTGATATCGGCGGGCGATGAAGCTTTCCGCACGGGTGATCCAGCCCCCCTTGCCGCCAGCCCGCGTGCGGGCATATTTGCGATTGCTCGGGCGGCGGTCTGCCAGCGCAAAGTAATAGGTCCGCCGTTCAATCCCGTAGGCGTCAACAAGATGATCCGGCGCTGCGGCCATGGCCCGCGCCGTTGCCGCAATCGTTTTGGGACCGATGATGCCATCGACCCGCACGACAAATCCCATCTTGATCAACAGACGTTGCAGGATCGTGACCGCGTTGCGCCCCGCATTGACATACATGTCAAAAACCGTGGCGTGCAGATCGACCGGAAGTTCGGAAATCCGCGGGCGGGTGAAATAATGCTCGACAAAAATGTCGGTCGCCTGCGCTGCGGTCAGGCGGCGCACATCCGCAGATGTCACAGCGCCATCGCCCGTCAGATCCAGCCCCAACCGGCGCATCGTGTGAATCGTCACGCCATAGTTGGTGGCCCCGCCCCGATCATCGGGGTCATTCACATATCCCCCTTCGCGGCGCACGATGTCCTGTGCGATCTGCCGCACGCTCTGGTCCGACCGTCCCATGTCCACCTCCGATTGCCCTGCTGGCCAAACACTGCAAAGCTGGCCTTAACGAAGACCCAACGGCGCGGGCGTTGCGCGACGCACAAACAGGCAGGTATATGAAATGACATTACAATCCGCCGGTGACATCATCCGGCATCTCGATCTGAAACCGCATCCCGAAGGTGGGCATTACCGTCAGACATGGAGCGCCGACGGTCCAGGCCGACCCGCTGGCACCTGCATCTATTTCCTGCTGTGCGCCGGGGAACACAGCCATTGGCACCGCGTCGATGCTGCCGAGATCTGGCACTACTACGCAGGCGCACCATTGATCTTGTCACTGGCCGCCTCAGCGACTGGCCCGGCAACAGATCAGGAATTGGGACCCAACATCTTTGCCGGACAATCGCCGCAGATCATCGTTCCAAGCCACCACTGGCAGGCGGCACGGTCAACGGGCGATTGGACGCTGGTGGGCTGCACGGTGAGCCCAGCGTTTCAATTCGAAGGGTTCGAGTTGGCACCGCCAGGGTTTGACATTCCCCGCGCGGATTGACACCCATGCGCCATGACACAGATCCCCTACCTCACGCCGCTCTCTGACGCGGAACAACGCGCCGCCGGCTTGCCAGAGATCTGGCCGCTGGCCCTCGCCGACCGCGTTCGGTTTTCCGAGCTTGACCCGCTGAACCACGTCAACAACGTGGCCTACCTGATTTGGTTCGAAACCGCGCGGGTGAGTTACTTCAAGCAAATCAACCTGTCCGCCTACAAGAACGCGGCCGTTGAACCACGCATCGTCATCCGGCATGGCGAAATGGAGTGGTTGCAGGAAATGCGCGCGGACGAGGATTACGTCATCGTCTCCAAGACAATCGCCTATCGGAACACCAGCTTCACCATGCACCAGGAAATCTGGTCAGGCGGCACCAAGCGCGCCGCCTTCACCTGTGTAATCGTGTTGTTGCAACCCGATGGCTCTGGCCGTTTCCCGTTGCCCGAGCCGTTGAAGGCACATTTTCACACTGTCGACGGCGTGCCCGTCGCTCAGGAATAACGCTTCACATAGGCCAGCAGGCCTTGGGTGCTAGGGTCCTTGCCATCCGCCGGTGCATCACCGCTGACAAGCGGCCCAAGCGATGTCGCCAGCTCCTTGCCAAGCTCAACACCCCATTGATCGAAGGAATTGATCCCCAGGATCACCCCTTCGACAAACACCCGGTGTTCATAGAGCGCAATGATCTGGCCCAGCACCTCGGGCGTGACTTTCGGCACCATCAGCGTTGTGGACGGACGGTTGCCCGGGAACACCCGATGGCGGGCCTGCCGGTCCAGTTCGTCACCCGTCAGCCCCTTGGCCGCCATGATTACCCGCGCCTCGTCCAGCGACCGCCCCCGCATCAGCGCTTCGGATTGCGCCAGACAATTGGCGATCAAAAGCTCGTGGTGATGTCGCAGATCGCTCTCATGCCCTTCGGCGGCCACGATAAATTCGCACGGCACAACGCGCGTGCCCTGATGGATCAACTGGTAAAACGCGTGCTGGCCGTTGGTGCCGGGTTCCCCCCAGACCACCGGCCCGGAATTGACCGGCAAGGCCGTGCCGTCCATCGCAACCGACTTGCCGTTCGATTCCATTTCAAGCTGTTGCAGATAGGCGGGCAAGCGCGACAGCCGGTTGTCATAAGGCAGCACCGCTCGGGTGGCGTGACCTAGCCCCTGATTGTGCCAGATGCCCACCAGTGCCAACAGCACCGGCATGTTTTCATACAGGTCTGCGGACTGGAAATTCCGATCCATGGCCTGACCGCCGCGCAGGAAGGCTTTGAAGCCCTCCGCCCCGATGGCGATCATCAGCGACAGGCCAATCGGACCCCACATCGAATAACGCCCGCCGACCCAGTCTTCGAACCCAAGCACACGTTCGGACGGGATCCCCCACTCCGCCGCCGCGTCTGCATTGGACGACAGCGCGATAAAGCGCCCGTCTGTGGACACCCCGTTGTCCTGCAACCACGCCCGCGCGGTGCGCGCGTTGGTCATGGTTTCAATGGTGGTAAAGGTCTTGGACGCCACGATGAACAACGTCTTTTCCGGATCACATCCGCGCAACGTATCCGCGATATCCGCAGCATCCACGTTCGATACGAAATGGCAGCGCGGCCCGTCGCAATAGGGGGCCAAAGCCAGATACGCCATCGCAGGGCCAAGGTCCGACCCACCGATCCCGATATTCACCACATCGGTCACGTCAGAGGCACGCACCTCGCCCGCCAGCGTCTCCATCCGCGCCAGCGTGTCCAGCACATCGGGCATCACGTCCTGACCGTCCACAAGAACAGCATCGCCATCCAGATTGCGCAGCGCGGTGTGCAACACGGCGCGATCTTCGGTTTCGTTGATCCGCGCGCCTGCAAACATCGCATCGCGCCGTTCGGCGACACCTGCGTCTTTTGCAAGGCCAAGCAGCACCTCCAGCGACGCCGCATCAATCTGGGTTTTGGAATAGTCGAACAGCATGTCAAATGCTGCCAGGCTGAATGTCTCTGCGCGATCTGGGTCTGCCTGGAACAGGTCCATGATCGAACGGGTTGTGGCGGCCTCAGCCGCGGTTTTCAGGTCTGTCCACATGTCTTTACTCCGCCCAATGCACAATTGCGCCGCTGATCACGGCTTTGATTGGCGCATCTTCCGGCGGCAGATGCATGGCCTGCTCCAACGCGATGCGTTTGTCCGTGCCGTAGATCAAAACGTGCTTGCGGATCGCCTCGTTCAAGACACGCGCGCTCAGCGTGATGCGCGGCTCGGGCGCGCCGGGCGCGCGCATTGGCACAAGGATCGGGGCATCCGGTGCCAAGGCAGTGGTCAACTGATCTGCCCCCGGGAAAATCGACGCGGTATGCATGTCCGCGCCCATCCCCAGCAGCACCACCGCCAAGGGAAGTTCGTTGGCAATCTGCGCTTCGATCTCGGCCAGCACCTCTTCGGGTTCATGGGCGGGCACGTAAAGCGGCAGCAACCGCGCGTCGGCGGCCCGGTTCACCAGCAGCCGCTCACGGATCAGCCGCGTATTGGACCGTTCGCTGTCTTCGGGCACCCAGCGTTCATCGGTCAGCATCACATCCACGCGCGACCAATCCAGATCAGCCGCGCACAGGTCGTCAAAGACAGGTCCCGGAGACGTGCCGCCCGGTACCGCCAGAACCACACGCTCTTCATGCCGCAGGATGCTGCGCAGATCACCAGCCAGCTTGTTGGCCAGATCAATCGCCAGCATTTCCCGGTCGGGATAGGATTGGAAGTCGTAACTCATGCCTTGATCTCCCGCCACTTGCGTCCGTCCCGGTGCATCAGCATCAATGCATCTTCGGGGCCAGAGCTTCCGGCGTCATAGACCTTGGGCACATCATTGCGCGTCTGCCAGCCTTCGATCAAGGGATCGGTCCACGCCCAGGCGGCCTCGACCTCGTCACCGCGCATGAACAGCGTCTGGTTGCCCCGGATCACGTCCATGATCAGTCGCTCATACGCATCCGGCGCTTCTTCGGCATCCGGCCCCAACGCATCGGCAAAGCTCATGTCCAAAGGCACATCCAAAAGGCGCATCCCGCCCGGACCCGGTTCCTTGATTGTCACATCCAGCGTCATGCCTTCATTGGGCTGCAAGCGGATGGCCAGCACGTTGCGATGCCGTCCCGCATCCGCGCCAAAGATCGAATGGGGCGCATCCTTGAACACCACCGCAATCTCGGACGCACGCGCCTTGAGCCGCTTGCCGGTGCGCAGGTAAAACGGCGTGCCCGCCCAGCGCCAGTTCGAGATATGGCACTTCATCGCCACAAAACTCTCGGTCCGCGATTTGGGGTTTTCGACATCGTCGCGGTAACCCGGTTCATCCTCTGTCGCCGCGTATTGCCCACGCACGATATGGTGCCAGTCCACCGGCTCCAGCGCGCGGATCACCTTGAGCTTTTCATCCCGTACTGCGTCCGGATCAAACTTTGCCGGTGGCTCCATCGCGATCAGGCACAACAGCTGCATCAAATGGTTCTGAACCATGTCCCGCATCGCGCCGGACTTGTCGTAATACCCGCCGCGCCCCCCGACACCCACGGTTTCCGCCACCGTGATCTGGATGTGATCGACATATTGCGAATTCCACAAAGGCTCGAACAGCATATTGCCAAACCGGACGGCCATCAGGTTCTGCACGGTTTCTTTGCCCAGATAATGGTCGATCCGGTATATCTGGGTTTCATCAAAATGCTCGGCCAGTGTGGCGTTCAGCGCCTTGGCGGTTTCCAGATCGTGACCAAAGGGTTTTTCAACCACGATGCGGCTGTCCGGCGTGGCCAGCCCAAACCGATGCAACCGTTCCGCCAGGTGCCCGAAGAGCGACGGCCCAACCGAAAAGTAGAACGCCCGCACATGCCCATCACGCATCTTGCCGTTCAGCGTTTCCCAGCCGCCGTCTCCCATGGCGTCCGTGGTGACGTAGTGGATGGTGTTCAGAAACGCGTCCAGCGTGCCGCTTTCACAGTCGCGCCCACCGCCAAATTCCCCAACCGCGTCGGCCACCACTTTCCGGTACCCGGCATCGTCCATGTCAGAGCGCGCCGCGCCGATGATCTGTGATCCTTCGGGCATCTGACCGGCACAGAACCGTCGGAACAACCCCGGCAGGATCTTGCGACGGGCCAGATCGCCGGTTCCGCCAAAGATAACCAGGTCAAAGGGCTCAACGGGAATAACGCGGGACACCATAGGGAAGGCCTTCCGATTCTAATTCGTTTGGCGCTTTGTTAGCGCTAACGCAGATAATGTAAACTGATTTCGCACCTGAAGGCCCCAGACTACCATGCCTGTGTTGCCGTGCAATTGCGTTGCACGTCGCAACGGCAAAGCCTCGCCCGCGCATATGATCCCGCTTGAACCTGCGGTGGTCCCATGTCACCACCTCCGCAACGACAGGAGACGACCATGGCACCGCGCAAGATCATCATCGACACAGACCCCGGACAAGACGATGCGGTGGCAATCCTGCTGGCCTTGGCCTCGCCCGAGGACATGGACGTGCTTGGGATCACGGCGGTTGCGGGCAATGTGCCGCTGCCTTTGACAGAGAAAAACGCGCGCATTGTCTGTGAACTGGCAAGCAAGCCGGACACAAAGGTGTTCTCGGGATGTGATGCACCTTTGGCGCGCAAGCTGGTCACCGCCGAACATGTGCATGGCAAAACCGGGCTGGACGGCCCCACCCTGCCCGACCCGACCATGCCGCTGCAGGATCAGCACGCGGTCGATTTCATCATCGACACGCTGCGCACCGAGGCACCGGGCACCGTGACGCTGTGCCCGCTCGGCCCGCTGACCAATATCGCCACCGCGCTGGAACGCGCGCCGGACATCGCGGACCGCATTCAGGAAATCGTGTTGATGGGTGGGGCCTATTTCGAAGTGGGCAACATCACACCGGCAGCCGAGTTCAACATCTATGTCGATCCCGAAGCCGCCAAGATCGTGTTTGCCTGCGGCGCACCGATCACCGTGATGCCGCTGGATGTCACCCACAAAGCGCTGGTCACCCCGCCCCGCAATGACGCGTTCCGCGCCATCGGCACACCGGTGGGTGAGGCCGTGGCCGAAATGACGGATTTCTTCGAACGGTTCGACAAGGAGAAATATGGCAGCGATGGCGCGCCCCTGCACGACCCCTGCGTGACAGCGTACCTGATCAACCCCGATCTGTTCACCGGGCGTCACATCAATGTCGAGATCGAAACCGCGTCGGACCTGACCCTTGGCATGACCGTCGCCGACTGGTGGGGCGTGACGGACCGCCCGGCCAACGCGACCTTCATCGGGGACATCGACGCCGACGGGTTCTTTGCTCTGCTCACAGAGCGTCTGGCCCGACTATGAGATCGCTACACCTGGCCACCGCGGAAGACCTGCCAAAACTCCTGCCGCTGGTGGCGTCGTTTCACGCCCATCAAGGGTTCGACACAACCGAAGAGCACCAGCAAAACGCGATCCTTCCGCTCTTGGAAGGCAGCCCGCACGGGGCTGTCTGGCTGATTGGCCCGCGCCGCGCGCCGGTGGGCTATGTCGTGGTGTCCTTTGGCTGGTCGGTCGAATTTGGCGGTCTGGACGCCATGGTGGACGAGCTTTTCATCCGCAGCGCCGTGCGCAACCGGGGCATGGGCAGCGAGGCACTGGACGGGCTGGCCAAAGCGCTGAAAGAGGGCGGCATCCGCGCCTTGCATCTTGAGGCCAAGCGGTCTGACGACACGCTTCACAAATTCTATGCACGCGCCCGGTTCCAATCGCGGGACGACTACGTGCTGATGTCGCGCGTGTTGTAGACCGACACGTCACTGGCACGCGCGCCCCTCAACACCTATATCAGCGGCATGACTTTACACATCCCGTTCGACAACAGCTACGCCACCCTGCCCGAAGGTTTCTTTGCCCGGGTCAAACCCACCCCTGTCAAAGACCCATCGCTGATTGCGTTCAACACCGACTTGGCGCGCGAGCTTGGCATCGACGGGCTGGATGATCCCGACATGGCCGCCATCTTTGCCGGCAACATGGTGCCAAACGGGGCAAGCCCCTTGGCGCAGCTTTACGCGGGTCACCAGTTCGGCCAGTACAATCCCCAGCTTGGCGATGGGCGCGCGGTCCTTTTGGGTGAAACCATTGGCGCGGATGGCATACGCTGGGATATCCAGCTCAAGGGATCAGGCCAGACGCCGTTTTCCCGCATGGGCGACGGGCGCGCATGGCTTGGCCCGGTTCTGCGGGAATACGTGGTCAGCGAAGCCATGCACGCGCTTGGCGTCCCAACCACCCGCGCTTTGGCCGCCGTGCGCACCGGCGAGGCGGTGATCCGCGAACGCCCGCTACCCGGAGCAGTGCTGACGCGCGTTGCACAAAGCCACATCCGCGTCGGCACCTTCCAGGTCTTTGCCGCGCGCGGCGACACGCAGGCGCTTCAAACGCTTTTTGATTACGCGGTTGCCCGCCACACCCCCGACGCCACCGACCCGGCGCTGTTTCTGGATGCGGTGATGCGCAAACAGGCGGCGCTTGTCGCGCACTGGCTGAGCATCGGGTTCATCCACGGCGTCATGAACACCGACAATTGCAGCATCGCAGGCGAAACCATTGATTACGGTCCCTGCGCCTTCATGGACAGCTACCATCCTGAGACGGTGTTTTCGTCCATCGACCGCTATGGGCGGTACAGCTATGCCGCGCAGGCCGACATCATCGTCTGGAACATGGCCCAACTGGCGACGGCCCTCCTCCCCCTGATGCCCGACCCGGAAGCCGCAGTAGAACCGTTCACCGCACAAATCCACAAGATGCCAGAGATGATCCGCGCCGAATGGCTCAAACGCTTCGGGGCAAAAATCGGACTGGCAGACCCCAAGCCCGAAGATGCAAAACTGATCAGCGATTTGCTCGGCGCGATGGAATCCGCGAAGGCCGATTTCACCAACACGTTCCGAGGCCTGATCGACGGCACGGCGCGGGATCACTTTTTGGATCCGATGGAATTTGACGTCTGGGCGGACACATGGAAGGCGCGGATCGACGACGAAGACAACCCGATTGCAGTCATGGAGGCGGCCAATCCGGTGCTGATCCCGCGCAATCACCGGATTGAGGCAATGATCACAGCCGCGACCGAGGGGGATGACGGCCCGTTCCAGCGCTTGATGGCCGCTTACGCAGATCCCTATCGCCCCTCACCGGACACCGAAGACCTGCGCCGCCCGCCGACAGACTCCGAAGTCGTACGCGCCACGTTCTGCGGAACCTGAACCCACAAGCGCCCATATCTCAACGGCCACGCAGTGACAGACCGGTCGCCAGTGCCGACCGAATCTGTCATCGTGCCAGAATAAGTTAGTTGGAGATGATCAATGAGCCTCATGGGAACACTGGCGAAAGTCGCCATCGGATATGCAACCGCGCGAGGCGTGGATCACCTCTCTGGTGGCAAGGGACTGGGCGGCCTCATGGGCGGCGCACAAGTGCCGGGCGACAACCCGATGGCACAAATTCAGGCCCAGATGGGTCAGATGATAGGCGGCGCAGGCGGCGACAACCCGCTCGCCGGGATCATGGAAAAGCTGCAATCGGGGGGTCTGGACCTGTCGTCCATGATGGGCGGCGGTGCAGCCGCGCCCGATTCCGGTGACAAGGGTGGCTTGCTGTCCCAGATGGGCGGCGCGGGTGGCGCAGGTCTGGCCGGGTTGCTGGCCGCCGCCGGTGGCATGGCAGCCATGGGGGGCAAGAACATGGGCGGCATGCTAGATCAATTCGCCAGTTCCGGCGCAGCGGCCCCCGAGGCCGAACAAACCGCAGCCCTCATGCTGCGCGCCATGATCCAGGCGGCGAAATCGGATGGCGGCATCGACGACGCCGAACGCGCCAAGATCATCGACACCGTTGGCGACGATGCGGATGCAGACGATATCGCCTTTGTGCAGGAACAACTGGCCGCACCGATTGATGTCGAAGGGTTGGCCAAGGACACGCCCGCCCCATTGCGCGCGCAGGTCTATTCGGCGTCGCTGATGACTATCCGTCTCGATACCCAACCCGAAGCGCAATACCTTGATGCGCTGGCCCGTGCGATGGAGTTGGATCAACCCACCGTCAACGCCCTGCACATGCAGATGGGGGTTCAGCCGCTTTACAGCTGACACCTGAATGAAAGGCATCCTGCTGGCGGTGCTCGGCGTCCTGATCCTGACGCCGGACGCCTTGTTGATCCGTCTCTCTGATCTCGGCGCCGCGCCTCTTGTGGCGTGGCGCGGCCTTGCGATGGGCACACTTTTCTTGATCGCGGCTGCGCTGATCGGCCAGCTGCGCCATATCCCAAGGCTGGCCTGCGGTGTCGGGGTCACCCTGATCCTTGCGCAATGGGCAAACGCATCGCTTTTTGCGACGGCGATTTCGCTGGCACCGGTGGCGGTGGTGCTGATCGCCGTGGCAACCGTGCCGATCTGGGCGGCGCTCTTGTCATGGGCGCTGTATCGCCAACCCACAGGACCTGCGACCTGGGCCACCATCGTTGTGGTCAGCATCGGCATCGCGCTTGCCATTTCGGGCAAAGGCGATGTGTCCTTTTCTGCAAGCACCCTTCCCGGGATCGCCTGCGGTTTTGGCGTGGCCATCAGTCTCGCGCTCAGCTTTACCTTGCTCCGGCACAACCCGGACATGCCGATGCTGTCGGCGGTCGGGATCGGTGCGCTTCTGGCGGGAACCAGTGCGTTCGCGCTCACCACGCCCGCAGCGATGCTGGCCGGCACCACATGGGCCATTGCGCTGGCAAGTGTGTTTGTCCTGCCCGTGTCATTCTTCCTCATGTCCGAGGCATCCCGTCATACCGCATCGGTCAATGTCAGTCTGGTCCTGCTTCTGGAAACCGTGCTTGCACCGATCTGGGTCTGGGTTGTGATCGACGAATCCCCCACATTCCGCATGCTTCTGGGCGGTGCCATCGTCGTCGGAACACTGGCGCTCTACCTTGTTCACCTGCGCCGTGCCGCGTAATTTTTCAAACCAGCTTCTGGCATTGCACGACACAGCGCGATAAACCACGCGCGACGAGCAATTAGGGGTCCGGAATGTCCGACACCATCATCTCGCGTTGCGAAGCCAGAGGGTTGCGACTGACCGACCAACGCCGGACCATCGCCACGGTCCTTCAGGATTCCGACGATCATCCCGATGTCGAAGAACTCTATGCCCGCGCGTCCGGACTGGACCCCAATATCTCGATTGCGACCGTCTACCGAACCGTCAAGCTGTTCGAAGAATCCGGCATTCTGGAAAAAGTGGATTTTGGTGATGGACGCGCGCGGTACGAAGATGCAGAGCGCGATCACCACGATCACCTGATTGATCTTCAAACCGGCAAAGTGATCGAGTTTGTTGATCCCGAGATCGAAGCCCTACAGGAAAAAATCGCGGCCAAGCTGGGGTATCGGCTCAAGGGCCACAAACTTGAGCTCTACGGCGTGCCGGTCAAGAAATAATCCGCGCCCGGCCCGGCGCGCGAAGCCCGGCCCGGCGCGCGAAGCCCAGCCAAAAAATGCGGGATGCGGTCTCTGGTGTCTGCAGGCAAACCCGCGTAGCTGCAGGGGATGCAGAACCTTCAAGGCATCACCCTTATGATCCTCGCCATGGCGGGATTTGCGCTTGGCGATACCGGCATCAAGTTTCTGTCCGACGGCCTGTCACTCAGCCAGATCCTGATGACGATGGGGGTCATCGGCACAGGCGCGTTTGTCCTGCTGAGCCTGTCCAAACGGCAACCCATCCTGACCCGCGACATGCGCCATCCCGCGGTTCTGATCCGTGGCGCATCTGACGTGATCGCAGCCCTTTTCATGATCAACGCGCTGGCCGTGTCGCCCCTGTCGCTTGTGACAAGCGTCACACAAGCGGGTCCGTTGGTGGTCGCGCTAGGCGCGGTCGTCCTGTTCAAGGAACAGGTCGGATGGCGGCGCTGGTGTGCGATCTTTGCCGGGCTGACAGGTGTGATGATCATTCTGCGCCCCGGCACGGAGGGATTTGACGTCTTTGCCTTGCTGGCGGTCGGCGCAATGCTCGCCCTTGCCGCCCGCGATCTGGCAACCCGCGCCGCGCCCAAAACGCTGAGCAACCTGCAGCTTGCGACAGTCGGCTTTGCGTCCTTCCTTGTCTCTGCGCTCATGCTGATCCCGTTTACAGACCCGTGGTCCATTCCGGACACGCGCGAGTGGGGATTGTTTGCG
The DNA here is from genome assembly GCF_023015985.1 of Marivita sp. S6314. Lineage (GTDB taxonomy): Bacteria > Pseudomonadota > Alphaproteobacteria > Rhodobacterales > Rhodobacteraceae > Marivita. Next base: position 165,098 of record NZ_JALKAO010000004.1, on the reverse strand, counting down.
CTGGTCATCCTCCCCACGATCGCGGGGTACTACGCGATCACGGCGTCAATGCGCATTGGTGACATCTCGGTTGTCACACCGTTTCGGTATTCCCGGCTTTTGTTCGGCGTCGTGCTTGGGGTGACACTGTTTAGTGAGAGTATCGACATCTGGATGCTGGTTGGCGGAGCCCTGATCGTGGCGTCCGGCATCTACACCGTTTTGCGCGAACGCAAGCTGCACCGCATCGAATTGGCGACGGCCCCCACCTGTGTTCAAGACGACCGTTAGCGCTATCACAGCCGGTTTACTTTGCGCCGCGCCCTGCTATACCGCCCGCAACAAAAGCCAGTCAGGACGATCCGCCCATGAGCACCATCATCGACATTCACGCCCGCGAAATCCTTGACAGCCGGGGCAACCCGACCGTCGAAGTCGACGTTCTTCTGGAAGACGGCACCATCGGCCGCGCGGCCGTTCCCTCCGGTGCGTCAACCGGCGCATATGAAGCCGTCGAAAAGCGCGATGGCGACAAAGCCCGCTACATGGGCAAAGGCGTTCTGGACGCCGTCGCCGCCGTGAACGGAGAGATTGCCGACGATATCGTCGGGATGGACGCGACCGAACAGGTGGCCATTGACCTTGGCATGATCGAACTCGACGGCACCGAAAACAAAAGCCGTTTGGGGGCCAACGCGATCCTTGGCGTCAGCCTGGCGGTGGCCAAGGCTGCTGCCGATTTCTCGGCCCAGCCGCTCTACCGCTATGTCGGCGGCACCTCGGCCCGTATCCTGCCGGTCCCGATGATGAACATCATCAATGGCGGCGAACACGCGGACAACCCGATCGACATTCAGGAATTCATGATCATGCCGGTCGCCGCCGACAACATCCGCGACGCGGTGCGCATGGGCTCCGAGATCTTCCACACGCTCAAGAAAGAGCTGTCCGCTGCCGACATGTCCACCGGGCTGGGTGACGAGGGCGGCTTTGCGCCCGAATTGGGCTCGACCCGCGATGCGCTCGACTTCATTCTGAAATCCATCGAAAAAGCGGGCTACACTCCGGGGGATGACATCATGCTCGCCCTCGATTGCGCGGCAACAGAATACTTCAAGGACGGCAAGTATGTCTTTGCCGGAGAAGGAAAGACCCTGTCATCCGATGAAAACGTCGCGTATCTCGAAGCGCTGGTGAACGACTATCCGATCATCTCGATCGAAGACGGCATGTCGGAAGACGATTGGGACGGCTGGAAGGCCCTCACCGATGCCTTGGGCGACCGCGTGCAACTGGTCGGCGACGACCTGTTTGTGACCAACCCGACCCGCCTGGCAGATGGCATCGCCAAGGGATGCGCCAACTCCATGCTGGTCAAAGTGAACCAGATCGGCACCCTGACCGAAACGCTCAAGGCAGTCGACATGGCCTACCGCGCGCGCTTTACCAATGTCATGAGCCACCGTTCGGGCGAAACCGAGGACGCCACCATCGCCGACCTGGCCGTTGCCACCAATTGCGGTCAGATCAAAACCGGCTCGCTGGCGCGCTCGGACCGGTTGGCGAAATACAACCAGTTGATCCGCATCGAAGAAATGCTGGCCGAAACCGCCGAATACGCAGGCCGCTCCATTCTCAAGCGCTGAACTCCAGCCCACATACAGAAAAGGCCGCGCAACACCCGCGCGGCCTTTTCCATGCGTGTGTATTAAATCGCCCTTAGCTTTCGGCGTCCGGTTCCTTGTAAACGCCCTGTTCTTTCAGCGCGTCCACCACTTCGGCCGGCATGTATTCCTCGTCATGCTTGGCCAGAATTTCGGTCGCCTCGAACACCCCGTTCACCAAACGGCCCGTGCCCACCATGCCCTCATTCTCTGAAAACAGGTCTGGCAGAACCCCGGTATAGACCACCGGCACTGTGGCACCGCCATCGGTCACGCTAAAGGTGACGGACGATCCCTGCCCTCTGACAATCGACCCTTCCGCAACCAATCCGCCGATGCGAAACACCTCGTTCGGCGCGGGCGGTTCTTCCGCGATCTGGCTGGGTGACCGGAAGAAATTGATTCCGTCGCGCATGCCATAGCCGATCAAGGCCGTGGACAAGACAAGAGCGACCGTCGCAAGCGCAATCACCTGAATGCGTCGTTGCTTCTTAAGCGATTTCAAAGCCATGGCATCCTCTTCACCAACACGACGAAATATAAGCACGAAAGTCCGTCGAGAAAATGCGCCAGATCAAAATGCCGCAACTCAATTTCATCAGATTTTAAGCGGTGGCCCAAGATTCTTCGTACGAAGAATCTCAGCACCGATAAAAGCTACGGAAAACACGGTGCCAGCATCAGCCCAATTGTCTCTTCGATCCCCAGCATCAAATTCGCATTCTGCAGTGCCTGACCAGAAGAACCTTTCGTCAAGTTGTCCAAGGCAGCGACCACAATCGCGCGCCCGTCAATCCGGTCCCCGGTCACCCCGATATGACAGAAATTCGACCCGCGCACGTGATGCGTCGACGGGGTTTCGCCAAAGGGCAACACGTCGATAAACGGCTCATCCGCGTAAGCGGTCTGCAACGACCGGTACACCGCCTGCGCGTCCCCACTCACATAGCAGGTCGCCAGGATCCCCCGGTTCGCCGGGATCAGATGCGGCGTGAACTGCACGCGCACTTCTTCGCCCGCAAGCGCCGTGAACTCTTGATCAAACTCGCCCAGGTGCCGGTGGGTGCCGCCAACCGCATAGGCGTTGTACCCCTCCGAAAGCTCGGCATGCAGCAGGTTCTCCTTCAATGACCGCCCCGCCCCGGACACCGCACATTTGAGGTCCAGAATGATGTCCTTGAGCCCGATCACCCGGTCGGCAATCAAAGGCCGCAGAATGTACTGCCCGGTTGCCGCATTGCACCCGGTGCCAGCCACCAGTCGCGCTGAACGCAACGCCTCCCGGTAAAACTCGGTCAGCCCGTAAACGGCCTCACCCTGCATTTCGACCGCGGCGTGCGGATTGCCGTACCATTTTTCATAGTCCGCCGGATCCCGCAGACGGAAATCGGCAGAGAGATCGACGATCTTCAGCGTCTTGGGAAGCTTCGAGATCACCTCCTGGCTTGTCTTGTGCGGCAAGGCACAGAAACACAGATCAATCTTCGAAAAATCAATGTCTTCCCATGTCACAAGCTGTGGCAGCTTCAAATGGCGCAGATGCGGGAACACCTGGGCCACGCTTTGCCCCGCCTTGGAATTGGCAGCCAGCGCGGCGATCTCCATCTCTGGATGGGTTGCAATAAGGCGCAGCAATTCGGCTCCGGTATAGCCGCTGGCACCGATGATGGCGATTTGGAATGGCATGCGAACCTCCTTTTGGACGCACGTTGCAGATCAGGGGTTTGGGGGCCGGCTCAGGCCGGTTCAAAGGTGATCTGTCGTCGCAAGAACTGTGTCGCGTGATCCGACACGCGTTTGGCATCCCCGGTGGTCAGGAACAGCGACGTCTCGCCCGCGCCCTGCATCGTCGGGTGACGCTCAAGGTAATCGGCCAGCGACTCGGCCACGAGGTTGGCCTGCGAATAAACCGCCACGCCGTCTCCCAGAGCGTCCTGGAACACCTCCTGCATCAGCGGATAATGCGTACAGCCAAGGATAGCCGCCTCAGGCGTCGGCATTTTGCGTTTCAGCGCATCCACATGGCTGCGCACCAGCGCTTCTGCAAGAATCATGTCACCCTCTTCGATGGCATCGACAAGGCCACCGCAGGCCTGTGCCTCGACATCCACGCCGATGGCCCGGAACGCCAGTTCCCGCTGGAACGCGCGGCTGCGCACTGTGGCCGGGGTGGCAAATAGAGCCACATGTTGAACGGCCACTTCGCGCGGCGGGGAATTGTCACCCCACTGCCGCTCTGTCAGCGCTTCGATCAGGGGCACAAACACACCCAGCACGCGCTTGTCCGCGGGAATCCAGCTTTCCTGCATCCGCCGCAACGCCGCCGCCGAGGCCGTGTTGCAGGCCAGAATAACAAGGTCACACCCTGCATCCCACAACCGTTCGGTCGCGGCACAGGTCAGCGCATACACGTCATCCGCGTCCCGCACACCGTAAGGCGCATGGGCATTGTCGCCCAGATACACAAACGGCACATCCGGCAAGCGTTTGGCCACCGCGTCAAGCACGGTCAAACCACCCAATCCACTGTCAAAAATGCCAACGGCCATTGTCACGATCCTTTGCGGGCAATTGCGTCAGCGGGGCACCCGATCCCTGTCTTCAAAATCAAACCCGTATTCCAGCGATGAAACCGGAGTCGGAGACAGCTCATACGTCGCTTCGCGCAGAAAATCCATGAGCTTGCGCGCATCTTTCTGTCGTGTGGCAATCTCGTGCGCAGGGATCGGATCGCCAATGGACACCGATACCGGCGTGTCGACGCGGGATCTGAATTCCTTGATCAACAGCCCCATGCGCAGCGTGCTGTGAAGATGGCTGGCGATCTGGAACATCCGGCTGGTGTGGCCACCGAAATGGATCGGCAGAACCGTGGCGCCCGATTTGACAATCATCCGCGCAGTAAACCCGCGCCAGACCGGATCCATCGGCGTGTGAAACGGATGTCGGGCCGTTGATACGGTGCCGCCCGGAAACACGCCGATACAGCCCCCCAGCCTCAGATAGTCCAACGCCGCGCGCCGCGTCTCAAGATTTCGCGCCACCGCCGCTTTGGTCGATCCAAAATCGACCGGCAGAACAACGCGATCCAGCGCGGCAGCCTTGCAAAACACCGAATGCGCCAGCACCCTAAAATCGCCCCGCGTCCGGGACAGGATATGCCCCAGCACCAGCCCGTCCAAAATGCCGTAAGGATGATTGGCGATCACGATCAGCGGCCCGGTTGATGGCACATTTGCCAAACGCCCCCGGACCACGTCCAGCTCCAACCCGTAGCGGTCGACCATCACCTGCCAGAAGTCCCGCCCCTGCGCCACGTCCCGGTCATAGCCCGCCGCACGCCGGATCAAGCCGATCCGCCCCGTTGCGTTTTCCATCAACCGGATCAGCGCGCGTTCCGGTCGTGACCGGGCGACATGCGCGTAAGAGATATCGCGGGCAGCAGATGCGGGCACAGGCGCAGCTCCGGGCGGACAAGTACAGCGCTCTACTACCGACCGATGCGCCGCGCGCAAAGGCGCAACGCCCGTGCAACGGCTTTATGCCGCATCACTCCGCCGCTTGCCGGAACCCGTTCCCGCCGGCGCGCAACACCGCAAGAAGCTCTTCCCGCCGCTTCGCCGCTTTCGCCTCATGGGCCGCTTTTACCGGACCAAAACCCTTGATCTGCAGTGGCAATTCCGCAAGCGCAACAAGCGCATCCTGGGTTTCCGGCGCGGCTTTCGGCACCCATTCCGCCATGTCGGCCTCATACTGCGCAATCAGGGCGCGCTCCATCCTGCGTTCTGCCGTCCGGCCAAACGGGTCAAACGGGGTGCCGCGCAGAGCCTTGAACTTTGCCAAGAGACCAAACAGCGTCAGCATCCCTTCACCATATTGCTTTTTCATCGGACGTCCGTCCGGCCCGTCTTTGCTCAGCATCGGTGGGGCCAGATGGAAGGACATCTTGAAGTCGCCATCAAACTGTTCCTTCGCCTTGTCACGGGTTTCCAGATGCAGCCGCGCCACTTCGTATTCGTCCTTATAGGCCAGCAGCTTGTGATAGCCCTTCGCCACCGCCTCTTTCAGCCGGGGATCAGACACGGACTCCACCAGCTTGCGATAGCGTTTCGCATAGCGCTTGGACTGATATTTTACCAAATGGTCAAATCTGAACGCGATCTTGTCGTCGAGTGTCTTTGGCAAGGCCACCACATTCGGCTGGATCACTCGCGCCGCGTCCTCTGGGTATAGCACCGCCCAGCGGCCCACTTCGAACGCGCGGATGTTGCGTTCCGCAGCGGCACCATTCAACTGAACCGCTTTCAGGATCGCGTCGCGCGTCAAAGGCACCAGCCCTTTCTGCCACGCCGCGCCAAGCACCATCATGTTGGAAAAGATCGAATCCCCCAACACGGCCTTGGCCAGGTCAGACGCATCAAACAGGTCCAACCGCTCTTGCAGCCGTGCTTCAAGTGCAAGCTGTAACTGGTCAGATGGCAATGAAAATTCGGTGTTGCGGGTGAAGTCACCGGTGATGATCTCATGGCTGTTCACCACGGCCCCCGTGCGCCCGGTTTTCATCAGGCCAAGGGTCTTGGCCCCGGCACTGACCACCAGATCGCCGCCGATCAGCGCGTCCATCTCGCCGGTGGCGACGCGAATGGCACTGATATCTTCGGGGCGTTCAGCAAGCCGCAGATGGATGTGAACCGCACCGCCCTTTTGGGCAAGCCCCGCCATCTCCATCATGCCGGCACCCTTGCCGTCGATCTGCGCCGCCTGCGCCAACACCGCACCGATAGTCACCACACCGGTGCCACCAACGCCCGTGACGACCACGTTCCACGTCCCGTCAATTCTCGGCAGAACCGGGTCGGGCAGGTCTGGCAGATCAAGCGCCGTGGTCGCTGCCTTTTTCACCTGCGCGCCTTCCAAGGTCACGAATGACGGGCAAAACCCTTTGAGGCAGGAAAAATCCTTGTTGCAGGACGACTGATCAATCGCCCGCTTGCGGCCCAATTCCGTCTCTTTCGGGACAATCGACACACAGTTCGACTGCACCCCGCAATCGCCGCAGCCTTCACAAACATCAGTGTTGATAAACACGCGCTTGTCCGGATCGGGAAACTGCCCCCGCTTGCGGCGGCGGCGCTTTTCGGCGGCACAGGTCTGGATGTAGATGATGGCACTTACGCCGGGCGTGTTTGCAAACTTCTCCTGAACGGTTTGCAATTCCGCCCGCTCTTTCATTTCAATACCTTGCGGAAAGGCATTGAAGTCAACATCCTCTTTTTCGTCATAGACGACGGCCACGTTTTCAACCCCCATCGCCCGCAGTTCGGCCGCGATCCTCTGCGGCGTCAGCCCGCCTTCGTTCTTTTGCCCGCCGGTCATGGCGACGGCATCGTTGAACAGGATCTTGTAGGTGATGGTCGTCCCCGCAGCGAGCGCCGCACGGATCGCCTGCACGCCGGAATGGTTGTAAGTTCCGTCGCCAAGGTTCTGAAAAACATGGCTTGTTTGGGAAAACTGCGATTCACCGATCCAGTTCGCGCCTTCCGCCCCCATATGGGTAAAGCCTAAGGTTTCGCGGTCCATCCACTGCACCATGTAATGACAGCCGATGCCCGCATAGGCGCGGCTGCCGTCGGGCAGCTTGGTTGAACTGTTATGCGGACAGCCGGAACAGAAATATGGCAACCGCGATGCGATCTCTTGTGCGTTATCGGCTTTCTTCGCATCATCAATGGCTTGCAGACCAGCCCTGATGCGATCCGTGCCGCGTCCTTCCTCGATCAGGATGCCCCCCAGCTTTTCCGCGATCATCACCGGATCCAGCGCGCCGCGGGTCGGGAACAATTCGTCCCGATGCATCCCGCCTGCGCCGCCCTTGTACCAGCCATACACCCGCCGCCCGCGCCGGTCGTCAAAGATGGCTTCCTTGATCTGCACCTCGATCAGTTTGCGCTTTTCCTCGACCACGACGATCAGCTCCAGCCCTTCCGCCCAGTCGTGGAACCCTTCCATGTCTAGCGGCCAGGTCTGGCCGACCTTGTAGGTTGTGATCCCCAGACGGTTCGCTTCCTTGGCATCAATGCCCAGCAGGTTCAGCGCATGAACCAGATCAAGCCAGTTCTTGCCCGCCGCGACGAAACCGATCTTCGCACCCGGCTTGCCCCAGACGCGCTTGTCCATCTTGTTGGCATGGCTGAACGCCTCTGCCGCAAAGCGCTTGTAGTCAATCATCCGGGCTTCTTGCGCGTGGGGCGTGTCGGCAAGGCGGATGTTCAATCCGCCGTCCGGCATGTCGAACCGGGGCGTCACAAAGGACATCCGGTCCGGACGCCCATCCACCACGGCGGTGGCCTCGACCGTGTCCTTCATCGTCTTCAGGCCCACCCAAAGCCCCGAAAACCGCGACAGGGCATAGCCATAAAGCCCGTAATCCAGAATTTCCTGTACACCCGCCGGGGACACCACCGGCATATAGGCATCGACCATGGCAAATTCGGACTGGTGCAGCACGGTCGAGGATTCACCCGTATGGTCATCCCCCATCGCCATGATCACACCGCCATATTTCGACGATCCAGCCATGTTGGCATGTCGCATCGCGTCACCGGACCGGTCGACGCCTGGCCCCTTGCCGTACCACAGGCCGAACACGCCATCATGGGTGCCTTCGCCCCGCAGCTCTGCCTGTTGCGCGCCCCAGATCGCGGTCACGGCCAGATCTTCGTTCAGACCTTCCTGAAACGTCACATCGCCGGCACGCAGGTATTTCTCCGCCCGCTGCATCTGCAGGTCGACCGCTCCAAGCGGCGACCCCCTATATCCCGTAACATACCCGGCGGTGTTCAGCCCCGCAGCCGTATCCCGGGCCTTCTGCATCAGCATGAGCCGGACCAGCGCTTGCGTGCCATTCAAAAGCACCGGCGATTTGGTCAGATCGAACCGGTCCGTGAGTGAGATTTCCGCCTTGGTCATTTGCCGCCTCCCCGCGAGAAATGTGGTGTAAGCTTATCATGATTTTAGGTCATAAACACTGACCTTTCCACATATTTTTTTGTGATTTTTCAGTGATCCCGAAAGTTGTCGTTCATATATTCCAATATGTCATGTAGACGGTGTCTAACGATGGAAAGTATGCGCCATGGACTGGGATAAACTCAGAATATTTCACGCTGTCGCGGACGCGGGAAGCTTAACCCATGCCGGTGACACCCTGCATCTGTCCCAATCGGCAGTGTCACGACAGGTGCGCGCGCTCGAAGAATCGCTCAACACCGTTTTGTTTCACCGCCACGCCCGTGGACTGATTCTGACCGAACAGGGCGAATTGCTGTTTGACGCCACACGGTCGATGAACAAACGGATTGAAGCCGCAACAGCCCGCATCCGCGACAGCGAGGAAGAGGTGTTCGGCGAATTGCGCGTGACCACCACGATCGGCTTTGGATCGCTTTGGCTGGCCCCGCGCCTGCCGAAACTTTACGAAAAGTACCCTGACCTCAATATCGACCTGATGCTGGAAGAACGGGTGCTCGACCTGCCGATGCGCGAAGCCGATGTTGCGGTCCGGATGAAGGAACCCAGCCAGGCCGACCTGATCCGCAAAAAGCTGATGGCGATCCGCATGCGCCTCTATGCGTCGCCCGAATACCTGTCAAAGAACGGCGCGCCCGAAACCATCGAAGACATGTCGAGCCATCGACTGATCTGCCAGAACCCGCGCGCGGCACAGGTCAGCGCGGGCATGATGCTGGTTCAGCAGCTTCTTGCACATGACATTCACTCCACCCTGACCGTGAACAACTACTTTGGCGTGCTGCAAAGCGTGCTCTCCGGGCTCGGGATCGGCGTATTGCCTGATTATATCATTGCTGATTTTCCAAGCGTTCAGCGGGTTTTGCCCGAAGTCGAGTCAAACGAGGTGCCTGTTTTTCTTGCATACCCGGAAGAGCTGCGGCAGTCGAAACGGATCGCCGCGTTCCGGGATTTCGTGCAAGAGGAAATCGTCGCACAGCGCCAATTGCGCAAGGCGCTAGAGGCTGAATAGCCCATTTCAAGGTGTGACCATTGCGCCTCACGCATAGCGGGAATGCATACAAAGAAGGCACATATACCTTGCTATGATCGTCGCTGATGACATATTTGGCTCATGACGGTGACACGCCCAATTGGGCATCATCATCATACCTCCCTGTTGGACTTCGGCCGAGCTTGCGCTCGGCCTTTTTTTTGGCTGAACTGGTCCAAAGCGGAGAATGCGATGCCAGAGCCCCGAACCCATACCTGCACCTGTGGCCAGATGACGTGGCGCATCGCGGAAAAAGCCAAGGGCACGCATCTTGTGTGTTACTGCGCCGATTGCCAAACCTACGCCAATACGCTGGACAATGGCGCGTGCCGTGTGGATTCCGATGGCGGCACAGAGATCTTTCAGACCTTGCCTGCACATTTCACCTTTTTGGCCGGCAAAAACCATTTGGCGGTGCTACGCCTTGGCCCCAAGGGTATCCTGCGATGGTACGCGGGGTGTTGCGGCACGCCGGTTGCCAACACGCTTCCCGGACCGGGCCTGCCGTTTGTCGGGGCCGTGCTGCCACCCGGCACCGATGGGTACGGCCCCATCACCGCCTTCATCAGCACAGTCGGCACCGCCCCGCACATCAAGGAAACCGGGGTACTTGCGGCACAACTGTCGATCATCGGCCGGATCCTGCGGGCCTGCCTGCCCGGCGGCAAACGCGCAAGCCCGTTCTTTGGGCCGGACAAGGCCCCGGTGGTGACACCCCGCGTCCTGTCAAAACGCGAACGCAACGCGGCCCGGCCCGGCTGACCGCCGACATCGCGCCCCTGATTTCCACCGACACAAGCGCAACACAGGTCTTTCCACCACCGCCCGGGTGTCATAAACACCGCGTGCCTAGCTCAGGGACAGACGATGCAAGACCCAGCCATCACCGAAGACCTCATTGCCGCGCACGGCATCAATGCCGAGGAATACGCGGAAATCCTCAATATCATGGGGCGCGAGCCGACCTTCACCGAACTCGGGATTTTCTCGGCGATGTGGAACGAGCATTGCTCCTACAAGTCTTCCAAGAAATGGCTGCGCACCCTGCCAACCGAAGGCCCACAGGTGATCTGCGGCCCCGGTGAAAATGCCGGTGTGGTTGATATCGGCGATGGTCAGGCCGTGGTCTTCAAGATGGAAAGCCACAACCATCCGTCCTACATCGAGCCCTATCAGGGTGCCGCCACCGGTGTGGGCGGCATCCTACGTGACGTCTTCACCATGGGCGCACGCCCGATTGCGGCGATGAATGCGCTCAGCTTTGGCGAAAAGGACCACCCGAAAACACGCCAGCTTGTGCATGGCGTCGTGGAAGGCGTCGGCGGCTACGGCAACTGTTTCGGCGTGCCAACCGTGGGCGGCGAAGTGCGCTTTCACCCGGCTTACAACGGCAACTGCCTTGTGAACGCCTTTGCGGCGGGCCTCGCGGACGCGGACAAGATTTTCTACTCGGCCGCCAGCGGCGTCGGACGCCCGGTTGTGTACCTTGGCGCAAAAACCGGCCGCGACGGCGTCGGCGGCGCAACCATGGCCTCTGCCGAATTTGACGACACCATCGAAGAAAAGCGCCCCACCGTTCAGGTTGGTGACCCCTTTACCGAAAAACGCCTGATGGAAGCCACGCTTGAACTGATGCAGACGGGCGCGGTGATCTCCATTCAGGATATGGGGGCCGCAGGCCTCACCTGCTCTGCCGTGGAAATGGGCGACAAGGGCAAGCTGGGCATCCGGCTGGACCTCGAAAAAGTCCCGCAGCGCGAAGAGAACATGACCGCCTACGAGATGATGCTGTCCGAATCCCAGGAACGCATGCTCATGGTTCTGGACTCCGAAAAAGAAGACGCCGCCCGCGCGGTGTTCGAAAAATGGGATCTCGACTTTGCGATTGTCGGCGAAACCATCGCCGAAGACCGGTTCCTGATCATGCACAACGGTGAGGTCAAGGCCGACATGCCGCTGAGCAAACTCAGCTCCTCGGCACCGGAATATGACCGTCCGTGGGAACCAACCGAACCCGCAGCCGAAATGGAGGACGTGCCTGGGGTTGATCCCATCGACGCGCTCAAGGCGCTGATCACCAGCCCCAATTACTGCGCGCGGGATTGGGTGTTCGAACAGTACGACAGCATGGTCATGGCCGACACCGTCGAAGGCCCCGGCTGGGGCGCTGGCGTGTTGCGCGTCCATGGCACCGACAAAAAACTGGCGTTCACGTCAGACGTGACCCCGCGCTACGTCAAGGCCAACCCGGTCGAAGGTGGCAAACAGGCGGTGGCCGAGGCCTACCGCAATCTGTGCGCCGTGGGTGCCAAGCCTCTGGCCACAACTGACAATCTGAATTTCGGCAACCCCGAAAAGCCCGAGATCATGGGCCAGTTCGTCGGCGCGCTGGACGGCATCGGACAAGCCTGTTCGGCGCTCGACATGCCCATCGTGTCGGGCAACGTCTCGCTCTACAACGAAACCGACGGTCAGGGCATCCTGCCCACACCGACCATCGGCGCTGTTGGGCTCTTGGGTGCAGGTGAAGACCCGATCCTTGACCGCGCCCGCGACGGCCATGTCGCGCTGCTGATCGGCGACACGCAGGGCCACCTGGGGCAATCTGCCTTGCTGGCCGAGGTCTTCAACCGCGAAGACGGGGACGCGCCGCATGTCGATCTGGCCGCCGAACGTCGCAACGGAGAGTTCATCCGCAACAACCGGGACCTGATCAAATCCTGTACCGATCTGAGCGATGGCGGTCTCGCGCTGACCGCCTTCGAGATGGCCGCCGGCTCCGGTGTTGGGGTGCAGATCGACGAAACCGATCAGGCGCTGCTCTTCGGCGAAGATCAGGCGCGCTATCTGGTGGCGTGCAACTTTGATCAGGCCGAAGCCTTGATGATTGCCGCCGGACAAGACGGTGTGTCGGTGGCGTCGGTTGGCCGGTTCACCGGCGACAGCGTCAAGATCGGCGGCGTCGACGCCCCGCTGTCAGAGCTTGTGGCGCTGCACCGTTCGGCGTTTTCGCAGCATTTCGCATGACCCTGCAGGCTGGACGTCATCGTCCAGCCCCCTTCACGGGAGACGCGCCATGAAGCTTGAGTTCCATCACATCAACTTCGTCTCCAAAGACGTTGATGGCATGCATGATTTCTATACTCAGGTGCTGGGTCTTGATGATATCCCGCAAGACAATTTCCCCCGGACACAGGCAACCGAGAACAGCGGGTTCAATGGCAAGATCCGTTTTGCCACAGACGGCTATATGCAGATGCATCTGGCCGAACGCGCCTTGGATGTCGCATTCAAAAACGGTCAGGTGATCAACCCGGTCGACAGGGGCCACATCGCCTTTCGCACCGATGATCTGGCGGCGTTTCTGAAGATCCTAGACGCCAACGGCATCCCGTATTCCGACTACGGCACGGCTTTTGCCAAGGAATGGCATCAGGTGTTCTTTCAGGACCCCGAAGGCAACGTGATCGAAGTGCACCTGCAGGTCGGCTAGGCGGCACACGCGTCAACGCGTGTGGGCTTTCCGTTGACGGAAAGCCGCCCCCCTAAAGCATGGCCATCAGCCGGGCCTTTTCGCCCGGATCGTCCTGACGCGAAATCGCTGCCGCCAGGTCTTCCAGCGTCTGGATCGAATGACCCGCGCGAAAGCTGTCGACATGGGGCAGCATGGCGCGAATACCCGCAGCTTTGGGGGCAAACCCGTCCCATCGCAGCAGCGGGTTGAGCCAGATCAGACGGCGCGACGACAGGTGCAGGCGCTCCATCTCTTTTTCCAGCGCGCCAGAGACGTCGCGATCCAAGCCGTCGGTGATCAAGAGCACAACCGCGCCCTGCCCCATCACCCGACGTGACCAGTCGCGGTTAAAACTGTGCAGGCTTTCGCCGATCCGCGTCCCGCCTTCCCAGTCCTGCGCCTCGGCACCGGCGGCTTTCAACGCCGCATCCACGTCGCGGGTGGCCAGATGCCGGGTGATGTTGGTCAGCCGCGTGCCAAAGGTAAAAGCATGCACCTTGGCCCAGCCCGCGCCTTTTTCATTCGCCACCGCATGCAGGAAATGTAGAACCATCCGGGAATACTGGCTCATCGAGCCGGAAATATCGCACAGCACCACGAGATTGGGCCAGCGCGGACGTGGTGTCTGGCGCGCGACCGACCGCATTTCTCCGCCCTGCCGCATCGCGTTGCGCAGCGTCTTTCGAAAATCCATCCGCGCCCCCAACAGCGCCGCCTTGCCCCGCCGCGATGGGATCGGCTTGACCGGAAGACTCATCTTGGCCAGCATTCGTTTGGCTTCGACCATCTCGGCGGTCGACATCTGTTCGAAATCCAGCGTCCGCAGTTTTTCCTCGGCGCTCATCGTCAGGGTCGATTTGACCTCGATCTCGGTGCCCTCCTCGGATTGCTCGTTTTCGGGCACCTCGGGCAATAGATCGTCCAGCAGCGCCTGTGCGGCCCGCTTTTCCCCGGCTTGCGCCGCCTTGTCTTCCTGCACGCCGCGGATGGCGGGCATCATGAACGACATCATGTGTTCCAGATATTGCGGGTCGCGCCAATACAAGCGGAAGACCTGCGCAAAAATCACCCGGTGTTCGGGGCGGTTCACGAAACAGGCGTGCAACGTCCAGAAAAAATCCATCCGTTCGGTGAATCCGGCGGCTTCGACCGCGCGGATGGCGTCGATCACGCGGCCCGGGCCGATGGGCAGGCCCGCACGCCGCAGCGCGCGGGCGAAATGGATGATGTTCTGGGCCAGACGCGGAGAGTCGGGCAGGTCCAGAGGAAGATATTCGGGCATCTAGATGCCCGACCGGGGGCGCTGCCCCCGGCCCCCCGAGGTATTTCTGAACCAAAGAAGCATCAGACCGGTTCGAGCGAGGCCCTGGCGTCATCCAGAAGCCGTTTGGCTTCGGAGCCATGCAGTTTCTGGATATCGTCCTGGTACTTCAGGATCGCGCCCAGCGTGTCTGAAATCACCTCGGGGCTTAGGTCTATCACATCGAGCGCCAGCAGGCATTTGGCCCAGTCGATGGTTTCGGCCACACCCGGTTTCTTGAAAATATCTTCGGTCCGCAAGCGCTGCACGAAGGCGACGATTTCGCGGCTGAGTGTTTCTGCGGCCTCGGGTGCGCGGGCGTGCAGGATTTCAAGCTCGCGGTCGAAATCCGGGTAGTCCACCCAATGATAGAGACACCGGCGTTTCAGAGCGTCATGCACCTCGCGGGTGCGGTTGGAGGTCAGGATGACAATTGGCGGTTCGGGCGCTTTGATCGTGCCCATTTCAGGGATGGTGACCTGAAAATCCGACAAAGCTTCCAGCAGGAAGGCTTCGAACGGTTCATCCGTGCGGTCCAATTCGTCGATCAGCAGCACAGGTGGGCCATTGGCATCGGGGCGCATGGCTTCCAGCAAGGGGCGCTCGACCAGGAAATCCGGGCCGAACAGCTCGCGTTGCAGCATCTCCCGGTCGGCATTGCCCGCGGCCTCGGCGGTGCGGATCGCGATCATCTGCGCCGGGAAATTCCATTCATACACCGCGCTGGAGGCATCCAGCCCTTCATAGCATTGCAACCGGATCAGTTTGCGCCCCAGGCTGGCGGCGAGCGCCTTGGCGATCTCGGTTTTGCCAACCCCGGCCTCGCCTTCCAGAAAAAGCGGGCGGCCCAGCTTCAGGGACAAGAACACCACCGTGGCCAGCGCGCGTCCGCAGACATAACCGGTCTCGGCCAGCAGGGATTGTACGGCGTCGATACTGTCGGGTGTGTGCATCCAGCTCTCCTTCTTACAGGCCTTGCTGCCCTGCGCATGGCCGGATGGCAATAGCGCCATAGTCGCAAAGCCCACCCCGGAATTGACGCGACGCCGCTGGGCTGACAAGGTCAGCGTCCGAACGATAGCCCGTTGTGAAAGCCACTTGTGAAGATCACCGCCATCCTTTGCGTCCGCAACGAAGCCGCGTTCCTTTTGGATTGGCTGGCCTGGCACCGCAGCGTTGGCGTCACCGAATTCGTGGTTGTGTCAAACGAATGTGACGACGGCACCGATGTGCTGCTGGATCACCTGCAGGGCTTGGGCGGCCTGACGCATATCCGAAATGCGCCGCCCTATGGCAAAGGCGGCATCCAGTTCAGCGGGCTGAAGCTGGCCAACAAGGCGCAGGCGGTGGCATCGGCAGATTGGCTTCTGGTGCTTGATATCGACGAATTCGTGACTGTGCATATCGGTGATCGCACCCTTCCGGCCCTGATCGCCGCGCTGCCCAACGCCACAGCGATCACGCTGACATGGCGCAATTTCGGCAATGCGGGGGTATTGGCCTATGAGGACAGACCCGTGCCGCTGCAATTCACCCGCGCCGGACCGCGCCCATTGCCCTGGCCGTGGCGGGCGGCCATGTTCAAGACGTTGTTCCGCAACGATAAAACCTATCGCAATCTGGGTGTCCACCGCCCCCGCAACCCAGTCGATTCCAGGCTGCAGGATGCGCGGTGGTACGATGGATCGGGACGTGCGCTGGGGCCTGGGATGTCCACCGGGCGCGTGTTCTCGGATTACCGGCTTGCGCAGCATGATCTGGTTCAGCTCAACCATTATCCGCTGGGATCGGTGGAAAGCTACGTGCTCAAGGCCGATCGCGGCCGGGCGGTTCATCGTGACGACAAGCTGGGGCTGGATTACTGGGTCGAGCGCAATCTGGCGACCGAGGCGGACACAAGCGCCCTGCCGCTGTGGGAGCGTGCCGCCCCGATCCGCGCCGCCTATGCTGCGGATCGCCACCTGTCAAAGCTGCATGACGCAGCGGTCGCATGGCGCAAATCCCGGATTGCCGCCTTGCTTGAAACGGATGCAGGGCGCGACCTCTATGGTCGGCTGTTGATGACCCCCCCCTCGCGGCCGTTGCCGGACGCCGAGGCGCAGCGGTTGACGCAAATTGCGCTCAAGGCCGCGACCTCCCCGTCCAAGGCATAGCGCAAACTCCTTACTGTCCCCCGCATTTCGGCCCAATTCTGCCCAAATCCGGGACTAGCGTCGGCGCAAGTAAATGACCTGACAGCGGGCGTGACGTAACGAGGATGCATAGAGAATGCAGGACAAGACCGAGCCATATAACGTTTCCCTGACCGACCTGCGCCCGACGCAATGGGTGCATGAAATCAAGGATTTGGGCGATGCCTGCGGGTTCTTTGAACCGTTGGGCAAGCACCACAATGCGGTGTTCGTCGAAAAGGGCGACACGCTGTTGGTGACTTTCGAATCCCTGCCTGCCATTCAGGCGCTGACGGAAAACGCGCGCCCTGTCGGGTTTGATCTGGCGGCAGCGCAAGGCTGGTCCTGCCTGTCGGTGATCAGCGCGCGCGACACGTGGTTCCGCGAGAACGAGGTTTACGGCTTTTTCGACCAGATGACCGATGACGGGTTTTTCGAAGATTTCGACCGCGTGATCTTTTTCGGGGCTGGCCCCTGCGGATACGCGGCCTGCGCCTATTCCGTGGCCTCCCCCGGGGCAACGGTTGTCGCGCTGGAACCGCAAGCCACGCTTGATCCGCGGGTGACCGAATGGGACGACCGCTTTGTCGAAATGCGGCGTCTCAACTTTACGGATCGGTATGGCTTTGCCCCGGACATGCTGGAAGCCGCGAAACACGCCTATGTCGTCTATGACCCGCACAGCCCGCTGGATGCCATGCATGCGGCCCTGTTTGCCCGCAACGGCATCACGCGGTTCCGCGCGCGGCATTTCGCGGGCGGCATGCAATCGCTGTTCGATCAAATGGGCATCCTGCAACCGCTGATCGAAAGCGCGGCGGACGGGACGCTGGATGACAAGCTGTATGCGCAACTCTATCGCAAACGACGGGGCAACGTGCCGTACTGCAAGCGCTTGTTCGGTGAGGTGCAAAAACTCGACCGCCCCTATGCCGAAGAGGCCGTCTGCGCCTATATCGTCGAACAGTTTGGCGGCCCCCGCTACCGGCGCAAACTCAAATCTCTGCGCGAGGCACGGCAACAGCCACCCGAGGACGATCTGGACAACGACTAGCATCATTGCGCGGGGCGTGGTACGCGCCGTCGCATGACTGATACGCTGACGCTCCGCTCTCCCGACGACTGGCATCTTCACCTGCGCGATGGCGCCATGTTGCGCGCTGTGGCCCCGGAAACGGCCCGCCATTTTGCCCGTGCCATCATCATGCCGAACCTTGTGCCCCCGGTTGTCACCGGCGCGCAGGCGGCGGCCTATCGCGAGCGGATTCTGGCAGCCTTGCCAGACGGCACGTCCTTTCAGCCGCTGATGACGCTGTATCTGACCGAAGACACCAATCCGGATGATCTGGCCAAAGCCCATGCGGACGGGCTGATCATGGCGGTCAAACTGTACCCGGCGGGGGCCACGACCAATTCCGCCAGTGGCGTCGCCGATTTCGACAAGGTGCGCCCGGTGCTTGAGCGGATGGCCGAGATTGGCTGCCCGCTTTGTGTGCATGGCGAAGTTGTGGACAGCGATGTCGATATCTTTGACCGCGAGGCGGTGTTCATTGACCGTGTTCTGGACCCGATCCGCCGCGCCACCCCCGATCTGCGCGTGGTGATGGAGCATATCACGACCAAACAGGGTGTGGATTACGCCGCAGAAGGCGGTGCGTCGCTTGGCGCGACCATCACGACCCACCACCTTGTCATCAATCGCAATCACATTCTCGCAGGTGGGATCAAACCGCATTATTACTGTCTGCCCGTCGCCAAACGCGAAGAACACCGGCTGGCCCTGCGCAAAGCTGCCACAAGCGGTGATCCAAGTTATTTCCTCGGCACTGACAGCGCGCCGCATACGGATGCCAACAAGCTGCTGCCTTGCGGATGCGCCGGGTGTTTTACAGCGACCAACACGCTGTCGATTTTGGCGGAAGTGTTCGAACAGGACAATGCACTGGACAAGTTGGAGGCGTTTACGTCCCTCAACGGTCCGCGCTTTTATGGCTTGCCCGCCAATACCGACACGATCACCCTGACTAAGGGGGATCCGGTGAAATATCCGGACCAGATCGAAACAACGGATGGCCCGGTGACCGTGTTTGACCCGATGATGCCCTTGCACTGGCGCGTGACAACCTGATCCCCGCGCACGCAGGCGGCGCGTATCGCCACCCACTGACAGTCAGTCAAAGACGGAAAACCGCGCCCCGCAGGCGCAGTGCGTTGCGCGTCCATGCAGGTGCGCACCGCGTGCGATATAAGCCGTGACATTGGCATTTCGGACCGAAATCATGCCAGAATGCCGCACCGCGCATTTTGAATCCGGGAATAATCCACCGTATTTCTGCAACAGAAGAAGCGCGCAAGCAGCTGTTATAAAGTAATTTAAAGTCCGTGCCTGACGGTTTTCCGACACATATTGCATGTGTAAACTCAGCCTGACAATTGATTATGTCAGAATTATATGACAATCTCCTCGCCAAGGTCCGAGAATCTAGACACCGGTGACTTTGGAGCGCAGCCGGATGTCTTGGGGCATCGCCCATTCTTTACGGCGCTCCGCGACCAAACGACTGATCCTGAGGAGGATTTCAATCATGTCTACAGACGATGAAGACAAAGTCTGGCCGACAGGCCTGACGTTGAAGGAAGCTGAAGAAGTCCACAGCTACCTGATCGACGGGACACGCGTGTTCGGTGCGATTGCACTGCTGGCGCATTTCCTTGTTGCCGCTGCCACGCCGTGGCTGGGCTAAGGGGGACACAGAATGAATAATGCAAAAATGTGGCTCGTTGTGCCACCCGCAGTCGGTGTACCGGTCTTTTTGGGCGCGGTTGCCGTTGGATCTTTCGCTGTACACGTCGCCGTTCTGAGCAACACATCCTGGGTCGCTGACTTCTTGTCAGGTCAGGAACTGGGCTCGGGTGATGTGGCGGCCGCCGCGATGATCGCTCCCGAAGCGAATACCGCAAAAGCCAGCTATGTTGTCCCACAGTCGGACGGCAGCCTGGAAGTGACCCTGATCCTCCCGGACGGAACGTCGACGACCGCGCTGATTCAAGCGCCGCAACTCCAGCCAGAGTTGTAAACGTTCCCTGCTGCAGGCCAATCTTGATGTGATCCGGCCTGCAGTTTCCGTATTCAGCCCGCGCTGACCCCCGATTGGGGTGCGTCAGGGCGTTCAAGTCAGGTGGTCCGCATGCTCGATTACCGTCGCATCGTACTACACCGTCTCGCGACACTTGGTCCGCGTTACCTGCCCTTTGCAGATGTGGCGACCAAAGACGTGCCGCTGTCCCGCCTGCTGCGTCTGGCTCTGTTTCAGGTGACCGTCGGCATGGCGCTTGTGCTGATGGTGGGCACGCTGAACCGCGTGATGATCGTTGAATTATCCGTTCCCGCCAGCCTTGTGGGCACGATGCTGGCGTTGCCCATCGTGTTTGCCCCATTCCGCGCGCTGATCGGGTTCAAATCCGACATGCACAAATCGGCACTGGGTCTGCGTCGGCTTCCCTATATCTGGAAAGGTACGCTGTACCAGTTCGGCGGGTTTGCCGTCATGCCGTTCGCCCTATTGGTGCTGTCTGGCTATGGCGAATCCTTCGATACCCCCCGCTGGGTCGGCTACAGTTCTGCCGCCCTGGCGTTTCTGCTGGTGGGGGCTGGCATCCATATGGTGCAAACCGTAGGGCTCGCCCTTGCCACAGATCTGGTGGACGAAGACGACCAACCCAAGGTGGTTGGGCTGATGTATGTGATGCTTCTCTTCGGCATGGTGATCAGCGCAATGCTTTATGGTGTCCTGCTTGAAACCTACAGCCCCGGCCGTCTGATCCAGGTGATACAAGGCACGGCTGTCGTCACCGTGGTGCTGAATTTCACAGCCATGTGGAAGCAAGAAGCCCGCGACCGGGTGCGTGCGCAGGCGATGGCTGTGGCCGCCCCGGTATCATTCCGGTCCGCCTGGCAGGATCTGATGCAAAACGCCGGAATGCTTCGACTGCTTGTTGTGATCGCACTGGGAACATTCGGGTTCGGCATGGCGGATGTTCTGCTCGAACCCTACGGCGGCGAAGCGCTCGGGCTGTCGGTGGCCAGCACGACGAAACTCACTGCCCTTCTGGCCGGGGGCACATTGATCGGATTTGGCGTGGCCTCCCGCGTGTTAAGCCAGGGTGGTCGACCGTCCTCGACCACGTTGAACGGGGCTTTGATCGGCATTCCCGGATTTGTATCCATCATCTTCTCCGCCTATGGCGGCGGCACGGCGGCGTTTCTTGCGGGAACGCTTCTGATCGGCATCGGTGCAGGGCTGTTTGGCCATGCCACACTGACGGCCACCATGCGCGCCGCGCCCGAAGACAAGGTCGGGCTCGCGCTTGGGGCGTGGGGCAGCGTTCAGGCCACGGCTGCCGGTATTGGTATGGCGCTGGCCGGTTGGATCCGGGACATCATTGTCGCTCTGCCCTCTGACGCTGGGCGCTCGGTCGAAACGCCCTATCTAGCAGTATTCTCACTGGACACCGTCTTTCTTGTTCTGGCTGTCCTCATCGCCATCCCGCTGGCGGCGCGGCGGGGCACGTCCCGTGCCGCTCACGTCGCGGCATCTTCGCAATCCAACCCGGTGGAGGCACCATGACAACGATAATCACACGGTACTTTGAAGACGCAGGCCAAGCAGAGGCGGTCAAGTCCGAGCTTGTCTACGGCCAGCGATTTTCTCCGGCCATTGTCAGCACCTACACCAAGGCAGACGGCCTGACCGCGACGCTGATGGCCGAACATGTTGCCGAAGACACGGCGAAAGCCTACGCCGACAACATGAAAAAAGGCGGTTCGGTGCTGCTTGTCCGCGCGGGGTACAAACCGCTGGGGGTGGCCAAGATCACCCGCGAAACCGCCACGCGGATGGGCGCGGTGGACATGGGCGGCCTAAACGAAACCGTCTTTTTCAAGGACACCCGCAAACGCAGCCTGAAAGTCCTGACCGAACATCCCTACATGCTAAGCCGTCCGCCCGGCAAGAAAGGCGACCGGCACCATATGGCAGACTGGCCCATCCCCCTGATCAGCCGTCGCAAACCCTACAATGAAAGCGCCATTCCACGGCATGGCCGGATGGCCAATTTCCCGATCCCGCTGATCAGCCGCCGCAAACCGAACACCGCGTCGATCTTCCCGCGCCACGCGCGCATGGCGGCGTTTCCAATCCCGCTCATCAGCCGGCGCAAGCCGTTCACCGGCTCAATCATCCCGCGTCACGCGCGCATGGCGAATTTCCCGCTTCCGCTGATCAGCCGTCGTAAGCCCTACGACAAATTCGCCTTTCCCCGGCATATGCGCATGGCCAACTGGCCCTTCCCGCATCTGATTGATGGCGAAGAACACACAAACGCGCTGATCCCCGGCGGCCCCCGCATGGCGAACTTTCCGATCCCGCTGCTCAGCGATCGCAAACCGTTCGACAAATCCGCCTTCCCGCGCCACATGCGCATGGCGAATTTCCCGATCAGCCTGATCAGCCGTCGCAAGCCCTTCACCGGCTCGATCATCTCGCGTCACGGGCGCATGGCGGACATGCTCTTACCGCTCACGATCCGACATGCGGGCACAAAGACGGGCTCCGACGCCAAGGGCTTTTCCTTCTCGAAAATGCTGGGGCTTGAGACAATCAAGCGCCGCTAGGTCCATACCCGGCCGCTGAAAAGAGCATCCCGCGCGGATGCTCTTTTTTGCAAGCCAACCTACCCCCTGTTCGAAAATGCCCTGCCACGGCTTCAATCCGTGGGGCGGATAGCGTATTGCGGCGGCGAATGATCCAAGAGGCGCGCCATGATCCCGACATCCTTTCCCTCCAAAGACGAAATCGCCCGGCTGACGGCCCGGATGTTGTTGGAAATCGGCGCTGTGAACTTCCGGCCGGAAGACCCATTTATCCTGGCCTCGGGCAAACCATCGGCCACCTATATCGACTGTCGCAAACTGATCTCTTTCCCGCGCATCCGGTCGACCCTGATGGATTTCCTGACGATCACCGTCATGCGCGACGCCGGGTTCGAAGCATTTGACAACATCGCAGGCGGCGAAACCGCGGGCATCCCGTTCGCCGCACTGGTGGCCGAACGCATGGCCCTGCCGATGACCTATGTGCGCAAAAAGCCCAAGGGCTACGGCCGCAACGCCCGCATCGAAGGGGCCATGACCGAAGGCCAGCGCGTGCTGCTGGTCGAGGATCTGACCACCGATGGCGGATCAAAGCTCAGCTTCGTGGATGCGATCCGCGAAACCGGGGCCACGTGTGGCCACACGGCGGTGATTTTCTACTACGACATCTTCCCCGAAACGACCAAAACGCTGGGCGATCACGGCGTCACGCTGCATCACCTGTGCACATGGTGGGACGTTCTGGCCGAAGCCCGTGCGCAGAAGGCCTTTGACGACGCGACTCTGGCCGAGGTTGAAGCCTTCCTCAAAGCGCCCCGCGACTGGCAGGACGCGCGGTCCTGAACGCGGCTTATCCCCGCCGCAACCACCGCGTTCAGAATCAATCGCGCCACACGCGCGCCGTTGCGCAGGGTGACGTAGACGTCACCTTGCGATGGCTCTGCGGAAAAAAAACCGGCGGCAGTTTCAAAGTCATCTTGCCCCGTGCCCTTTGCGTCACAGCGACTCAGAGGAAACACAATATGTTGACCGCACCCCGTACTATGGCGCAAGATGAAGCAGTGGAAGTCCACACACACCTTTTCCACAGCTTATACATTTTGCCCTTCCCGGGCTGAGGGGGTACCTCGACAGCGGGAACTTAGGGGGATCGCACATGAACGAGATTACGACTTTCAATCCGACCGGTGCGGAGATCCAGAACCCTGAAACGATGCCGCATTCGGTCGAAGCCGAACAGCAACTTCTGGGCGCGATCCTGACCAACAACGACGTGTTTGATCGCGTCGCGTCGATCATCGGCCCGCAGCATTTCTACGACCCGGTCCACGCGCGCATCTTCGAAATTGCCTCTGCCCGCATCGCCAAGAACAACCTCGCCTCCCCGGTGACGCTCAAGGCGTTCATGGAAGACGATGAAGGGCTCAAAGAACTCGGCGGACCCGCCTACCTTGCCCGTCTGGCCGGGGCGGCGATCAGCTCGTTTGCGGTGCGCGACTACGCCCAGATGATCTATGACCTTGCCGTGCGTCGCGATCTCATTTCGCTGGGACGCGACATCTCCAGCAAGGCCGCCAAGGTCGATGTCGCCTCTGAACCCCGTGAACAGATCGTCGAAGCCGAACAGGCGCTTTACAAGCTGGCCGAACAGGGCCGCAGCGAAAGCGGATTTCAAAGCTTTCTCAAAGCGGTAACGGACGCGGTGAATGTTGCCAACGCGGCCTACCAACGCGAAGGCGGGCTGGCCGGTATTTCCACTGGCCTCACCGATATGGACCGCAAGCTTGGCGGATTGCACAAGTCCGACCTGTTGATCCTTGCCGGTCGTCCGTCGATGGGCAAAACCTCTCTGGCCACAAACGTTGCCTTCAACATCGCCAAGGCTTATCGCAAGGGCATCCGCCCCGATGGCACCGAAGGCACCGTCGAAGGCGGCGTCGTGGGCTTTTACTCGCTGGAAATGAGCGCCGAACAGTTGGCCGCGCGTATCCTGTCCGAGGCGTCCGAAGTGCCCTCCGAACAGATCCGCCGCGGCGACATGACCGAAACCGAATTCCGCCGCTTTGTGGACGCCGCCAAATCGCTTGAGGCCTGCCCGCTTTACATCGACGACACCCCGGCCCTGCCGATCAGCCAATTGGCCGCCCGCGCCCGCCGTCTGAAGCGGACGCATGGTCTGGACGTGTTGATGGTCGACTATCTGCAGCTGGTCAAAGGCACCGGCAAGGGCGACAATCGCGTCAACGAGGTGTCCGAGATCACCCAAGGTTTGAAAGCCATCGCCAAGGAACTTGATATCCCGGTGGTGGCCCTATCCCAGCTGTCCCGTCAGGTCGAAAGCCGCGAAGACAAACGCCCGCAACTGTCGGACCTGCGCGAATCCGGCTCCATCGAACAGGACGCCGACGTGGTGATGTTTGTGTTCCGCGAGGAATATTACAAAGAACGCGAAAAACCCGGCGATCATGATCTGGAAAAAATGGCCGCGTGGCAAGACGAGATGGAACGGCTGCACGGCAAGGCCGAGGTCATCATCGGCAAGCAGCGTCACGGCCCCATCGGCACGGTCGAGCTCAGCTTTGAGGGCCGATTCACCCGCTTTGGCAATCTCATCAAGCCCTGGCAACAGGGCGCAGAGGATATGTGATCGCGCCTACGGCAGCGTGATCATTCCGCCAAACGGCACCTCGGTGTCCCATCCGTTTTCAAGGTCAAAGATCGCGCAGGCCGCTTTGATGCATCCTGCATGGGTGACCACGATTGCGCCGTCAGGTGTGGCGTCCAACCCCTGACGCACCCGGCGTTCCAACATGGCGACGCTTTCGCCGCCATGACCTGCGAAACGGTGAAAGTCGTCTGCCCACGCATCTAGCTGGTCTCTGGGAATATCGGACCAAGGAACGCCTTCCCAGTTCCCGAAATCCATTTCTATCCAATGGTTTGCAACCTGTATCTCACCCATCAAATGAGGTGCGATATGATGTGCCAGACGATGGCAACGCGTCAACGGCGATGTCAGCACATGACGCGCCTCGGGAAGACCGGCAAGGACCTGCGCTGCCTCCTCGGCAAAGCTGTCGGCCAAAGCCAGATCGGTCCGCCCGTAGCAGGTGCCCTTGGTCACGTCCGGCGTTGTATGTCGGATCAGGGTTACAGCCAAAGCGCCAGCCCCAGATAAAGGCCCAGTTCGCTCAGTTGCTGGATCGCGCCAAGGCAATCCCCCGTGTAGCCCTGCACTTTGCGCAGCATCATCGCCCGGAACACACCGGCTGCGACACCCGCCACAGCGACCGCCACCAGCATTGCACCGATCCCGAACCAGACCGCGCCGACCAACAGGGTCAGCGCCCCCGTCAGCATCGCAAAGCGATACGCGCCGGGCACCACGGTCGGCGTCACAAACTTGGCCCCCACTTCGCGGGCATAGGAATCCATGGACACGATCTGAACCGTCGCCGCGCGGCTGACGATATGGGCCAGGATCACAGCGACCACCGCGTCAGAGACCGCAAGGCTGGTCAGCACCGTCGCTTTCAGCGCCAGCACCATGCCCAGCGCGACGGTGCCATAGGTGCCGATGCGGCTGTCGCGCATGATCTCAAGCGCGCGGTCCCGGGTCATGCCGCCCCCCAGCCCATCGGCTGCGTCGGCCATCCCGTCTTCGTGAAAGGCTCCGGTTGCAAAGATCGTGGCCGCCATCGACAAAAGCACCGCAACCGCCATCGGCAGCGCCAGCGACGCCGCCCACAGTACAGCCGCGCCAATCACGCCAATCACGCCCCCAACCAGCGGGTAATAGCGCGTCGCGCGCAGCATCAGGTCTTCGGAAAACGGCAGGTCCTTGGGCACGGGCAACCGCGTCAGGAACTGCACCGCCGTCAGAAAGACGTGCCATTCATCCTGCGCGCGGCTGGTCATGCTTTGCCCGACACGCCCGCGCTTTCAAAGCTGGCCATGTCATTCAGCATCGCCACCGCCGATTTCATCAAGGGCCAGGCCAGAACCGCCCCCGTGCCTTCGCCCAGTCGCATGTCCAGATCAAGCAGCGGGTCTGCCTCCAACGCGTTCAGGATCGCCACATGCCCCGGTTCCGCCGACCGATGGGCAAACACCATCGCATCGCGGACCGTCGGCACCATCCGTGCCGCAACAAGCGCCGCCGCGCTGGCGATAAACCCGTCGACAAGCACCACACGTTTGGCCTCGGCTGCACCCAGGATCGCACCGGCAATCATCGCGATTTCAAATCCGCCATATTCCGCCAGCACCGTTGCCGGATCGCTCAGACCGCTGCACCGCTGTGCCGCGGCCATCAGGGTCGTTTGCTTTTCGCTCAGCCCGTCATCATCCAACCCGGTGCCCCGCCCGGTGAGGGTCACAACGTCTTCGCCCGTCAGGAAATGCGCGATCAGCGTCGCGGCAGATGTGTTGCCGATCCCCATCTCGCCGAAGGCCACCGCATCGCAGGCCCCGTCCTGCCCCAGCCTGCGCCCCGTCTCCAGCGCCTGATCGCGCTGCGACACAGTCATGGCCGGCCCGTCGAGGCTGTTGGCCGTGCTCTCTGCAATTGGATGATCCAGCACACCGTCCACATCGAACGGCCCGCCCAGCACACCGGCATTCACCACCCGCAGATCAACCCCGTTGGTGGCCGAAAACACGTTTGCCGCCGCTCCGCCGCTGGCAAAATTGAGCACCATCTGGCGCGTGACTTCGGGCGGGAATGCCGACACACCGGACCGGGCAATGCCATGATCCGCCGCAAAAATCGTCAATTGGCAGGTCTGCATGCGCGGGGTCAGGGTGCCCTGAACGCGCGCCACCTGCGCGGCAAGGGATTCGATCCGCCCCAACGCGCCCAGAGGCTTGGTCTTGGTGTCGATCTTCGCGGCCAGCGCGGTTTCGAAATCAGTATCTGTCATACCGCCTGACTAGCTTTGCCCCCCGGCCACGACAACTCGAAATCCGACCGTTCCCGTCTCCAAGCGTCGCGCCTGAGGTTTTCGTGCTTGACCCACCGCACAGACATGCCAAACACCCCGCCATGGCACAGTCTGTTTTAACGATTGATCTTGGTGCGATTTGCACAAACTGGCAGTCCCTTGCGCGTATGTCCGCCGGGGAAACCGCCGCCGTGGTGAAAGCCAACGCGTATGGGCTTGGCGCCGACCGCGTGTCGACAGTCCTGGCCAAGGCCGGGGCGCGGACGTTCTTCGTGGCGCAGGCCGAAGAGGGTGTCGCAGTGCGCGACGCGCTTGGCCCCGGCCCGCGTATCTGTGTCTTTGGTGGACATATGGAGGGTGACGCATCGCTGATCCGGGACGCCAACCTGACGCCGATGATCAACTCCATCGACCAGATGCTGCGCCATGTCGAAGCGCTGCCCGGTCACCCCTTTGGCATCCAGCTTGACAGCGGCATGAACCGGCTGGGAATGGAACCCGCCGAATGGTCCGCCCTGCGCGACATCGCCCTGAGCCAGAACCCGGTTCTGGTGATGAGCCATCTGGCCTGCGCCGATGAACCCGCCCACGGCATGAACGCGTTTCAGCTTCAGACCTTCCGCCAGATGACAGACGGCATCGACGCGCCCCGATCCCTGTCGGCCACGGGCGGCACCTTGCTGGGCCCGGACTACCATTTCGACATGACCCGCCCCGGCATCGGGCTTTATGGCGGCTTGCCCTTCGTGGATGCGCTGCCAGCGGTGTCCCTGTCGATCCCGGTGATCCAGGTGCGCGACGTACATCCGGGCGAATCCGTGGGCTATGGCAACAGTTGGGTCGCTCGCGTGCCCAGCAAGATCGCCACCATATCCGCAGGGTACGCCGATGGCATCATCCGCGCGATGGGTCCCAAGGCGCATGTCTGGGCCGCGGAAACCCGGTGCAAGATCGTTGGGCGCATCTCGATGGACCTGATCGGCGTTGACGTCGGCAATGTCGCCGAAACCCCCGTCACGGTCGAACTGCTGGGGCGGCACCAATCGGTCGACAGCCTTGCCGAAGCCGCCGGCACCATTGGATACGAAATCCTCACCTCCCTCGGGAACCGCTACGCGCGGACATATCTTGACCCATAGCCGCGATCCATTGACGATCTGACATGAGCTTTTTCGAACCCTCGCCGGTGTTTCTGGCCTTCATTTTTGTGCAGCGCTTCGTGTTTTTCGAAGTTCTGGGACTTCTGGCATTGTTGCGGGTGATTGTCGGTCAGGGCTCGGCCCGGATCCCGGCGGCGGTGACGCTGACACTCTGCGCGGTTGCGGTGTTCACAACCTTCGCGCCTGCGCTCAACCTTCAATCGCTGGCGCTCTACCCCCCTCTGGCCCGCCTTCTGGCGCTGGGTGGCGGCATGGTTCTGCCGGTGCTGACATCAGCCATCTTTGCAGTCAGCCTACTGCTGCCAATGCGGAGATGGCGCTGGATCGACGCGGTGCATTGCGTTGGCATGATTGCCTTTCTGGGGCTCTGGGCCTTCACACGTGTCTAAAGTCACACCCGTCCTGAAATGGATCAACCTGTCTCTGCTGGTGCTTTATCCCATCTCATGGGTTGCGCCACTGATGCGCGCGGGATTGCTGCCGCTGTTCGGTCTGAGCGAGATCAGCGTGCTGACGGGGCTGCAATCGCTCTGGGGCACGGACGTGTTCCTTGCCCTTGTCGTGACAGTCTTTGCGCTTTTTGCGCCCTATGTGAAAACCATCGGGTTGGCCCTCGTGCAGTTTGGATTGCTGCGCCGCACGGCCCTTCCGATGTTGTCACTGCTGGGCAAGCTGGCGATGGCCGATATCTTCCTGATCGCGCTGTATATCTCTATCGTCAAAGGCATCGGCATCGGCCGGATTGAAACCGCCTGGGGGCTTTACCTGTTTACCGCCTGCATCCTGATATCCGTGGCTGTCAGCATCGCAGAAAGCCGTCGCCCATCGGATTGATCACAGAAATGAAACAATCAGCCACACCAATAACGATTGTTCACGTCTTTCAGCAGAGTTTGAAAAAACGTTAAAAAACAGTAGGTCGCCCCTTACCATCGGCATAATATCGCCGCTGTTGCCTTTTGTTTTTGACAGGTGTTGGGGGTTTTAATGATTGCAGCTGCGCGTTCGCTCGTGGTGGCCACGGGATGGCTTGTTCAACGGCTGATGTTTGCTTCGGTTGCGCTATTGGGTCTTGGGTCGCTGGCATACACGCTTGCCTGCGCCTTTGGATACGCGCCGTGGCTAGAGATGACCGCAACATTTGGGGGTATCGCCTATCCGGAGGCCGGACAGGTGGTACAGATTGGTTTGACAGCCCTGTTGGTCGGGCTGTGTGTTTTCCTGCCCGCCAACGCCCGGATCATGGCGCTCGAAACGTCACATCGGAAATTCCACATCACGATGGAAGACGTCGCCCGCGCCTATCGCTTTTCGCACGCCTCGGACCGCGACGGGGTGTTCAAGATGAAATCCGAATTTGATTCGGTCCGCGAACGCATGGCCTATCTGCGCGATCACCCGGATCTGGCGGAACTCGAACCCTCGGTTCTCGAAATTGCCAGCCAGATGAGCCACGTCTCGCGCGATCTGGCCGACACCTATTCCGATGCCAGCGTGAACCGCGCCCGCGATTTCCTGATCCAGCGCCAGCAAGAGATCGAAGAGTTCAACGCCCGTCTTGCCGAAGCCAAGGCCACCGCTGCCGAAATGCGCGTCTGGGCCGACAAGGTCGATCTGGAGGAAAGCGTGGCACAGGCGCAGTTGGACCGTCTGAACGAGGAGCTGTCGACGATCCTGCCCGAACTGCACAACTCCGATGCCGCCCCCAGCATTCCCCCCAGATCGGCCCCGGCGCAATCCACACAGTCACCGGATACCGCGAACAACTGGGATGATGCCGCGGAGTTCCCCGACAATGACGACAACCGGATCGTGGCCCTGCTCGCGCGTCGCGCCGCCGAATAGCCCATACCGGAAAACCGCCGCTTGCAGCGCTCCACGGCTTGCGCCACAAGCGCGGCATGGCGAAAGCATCAGCAACCTTTGTCTGTCAAAGCTGCGGCAACACCACGACCAAATGGTCGGGGCGGTGCGATGCCTGTGGCGAATGGAACTCCATTGTTGAAGAGGTCCCGCTTGCCGCTGGCCCGGCCTCCAAGACGTTGGGCGCATCCAAAGGCCGGTCCCTGCCGCTCAGCGATCTGTCCGGCGATGAAGCGCCCCCGCCCCGCACAACGTCCAAACTGGCCGAGCTTGACCGTGTCTTGGGCGGCGGATTGGTTCCCGCCTCAGCCCTCTTGGTCGGCGGCGATCCCGGCATCGGGAAATCCACGCTACTGCTGCAAGCCGCCGCCGCTTTCGCCAATGCGGGCCTCAAGGTCATCTACATCTCGGGCGAGGAAGCCAGCGCACAGGTCCGCATGCGCGCCGCGCGGCTTGGCTTGCGCGAAGCCCCTGTGAAACTCGCCACCGAAACCAATCTGCGCGACATCCTTACGACGCTGGAAAACGAAAAGCCCGATCTCGCGATCATCGACTCGATCCAGACCATGTGGGCCGACAACGTGACCTCTGCCCCCGGCAGCGTCGCCCAGGTCCGCGCCTCCGCGCATGAGCTGACCAGCTTTGCCAAACGGCGCGGCACCTCCATCGTGATGGTCGGCCACGTCACCAAGGACGGCCAGATCGCAGGCCCCCGCGTCGTCGAACATATGGTCGACACGGTGCTCTATTTCGAAGGCGAACGCGGTCACCAGTTCCGCATCCTGCGCGCCGTCAAGAACCGCTTTGGCCCGGCGGATGAAATCGGCGTGTTCGAAATGACCGGTCAGGGCCTGTCCGAGGTCACGAATCCCTCGGCCCTGTTCCTCAGCGAACGCGGTGATCCCTCTCCCGGCTCTGCGGTGTTTGCCGGGATCGAAGGCACGCGCCCGGTCCTCGTTGAATTTCAAGCGCTTGTGGCCCCCACGCCACACAGCCAACCGCGTCGGACCGTTGTCGGCTGGGATGGCGGGCGGCTGGCCATGATTTTGGCGGTGCTCGAAGCCCGCTGTGGCATCCCGTTCACCGGAATGGACGTTTATCTCAACGTTGCAGGCGGCATGAAGATCAGCGAACCCGCAGCCGACCTTGCGGTTGCAGCCGCGCTTTTGTCCGCCCGCGAAGACATCGCCCTGCCACCCGAGACCGTTGTCTTCGGCGAAATCAGCCTGTCTGGCGCGCTGCGTCCTGTCGGGCAGACCGAAAATCGGTTGAAAGAAGCACAAAAACTTGGTTTTACCGCCGCGATTGTGCCAAAGGGGGGCAAATCGGTGCCCCGTGACGGGTTCAAGGCCACCGAGATTGACGCTTTGGCAAGTTTTGTTGGTGATGTGTTCGGCGCAGGGTAGCGCCACAGGATAAGAGAAGGGCAAGAGGCCGATGGAAGGGTTTACCATTATTGACGGCGTTGTCGCTGTCGTCATCGTGCTCTCGGCGCTGCTTGCCTATTCGCGCGGCGTCGTCCGCGAAGGCATGGCGATCCTCGGCTGGATCGCAGCGGCTGTTCTGGGCTTCATGTTCGGCCCGCAACTGCGCCCCCTGATGACCGAAATCCCGGTGATTGGCGAATTCATGACCGGCAGTTGCGAACTCAGCGTGATTGGCGGCTTTGCCACCGTGTTCACCATCGCGCTGGTGATCATGTCTTTCTTCACACCGCTCTTTTCAACCCTCGTGCAACGCTCGGCGCTTGGCGGGCTGGATCAGGCGCTCGGCTTCCTCTTCGGCGTCGCGCGCGGCGTTCTGCTCGTGGCTGTGGCGTTCTTTGTGTACGAAGTGGTCATCACCACACAGGACATCGCCATGATCGACGACAGCCGCTCTGCCGTCGTCTTCAGCCGCTTCACCGGCCAGATCGAAGACCAGAACCCCGAACAGGCGCTGGGCTGGATCACCGCACAATACGAAGCCCTGGTCGGCGTGTGTGACGCACCGGGCGCCAACGACGCCTGATCATTCCAGAAACGCCTCCAGCGCAGTCATAAACACATCAAACGCCGCTTCACGGGGCGACATCAGGTGATTGGTTGTCTCCAGCGGCAAAAGCCGGGCATCCGGTAAATGGCTGGCAATCAGCTGGGCCTGACCAAACGGGTGGACGCTGTCATTAATGGCATGCGCAACCA
The DNA here is from genome assembly GCF_023015985.1 of Marivita sp. S6314. Taxonomy (GTDB): domain Bacteria; phylum Pseudomonadota; class Alphaproteobacteria; order Rhodobacterales; family Rhodobacteraceae; genus Marivita. Next base: position 132,606 of record NZ_JALKAO010000004.1, on the reverse strand, counting down.
GCACCGGCACCCCCACACGCGCCAGAACCGGAATTTCGTCATAATAGGCACAGCACGTTCTGATTTCGATAGCCCGCTCTGAACTGGCGGATGCCGCCTGAAGCTCAAGGATATCCGACAGCTCACCATCCGTGGCGCTTGGCATGAACAACGTGCCGACCGACCGCATGTACCCGCTGTCGGGGTTCCCCCACCCTTCCTTGATCATCACCGCCAAGGCATCCGTCATCACGTTGCCCGATGCCGGATCGCGCACGCAGGATCCTTGGATAAATGCCCCGCAGGTGACGATCTTATCGACACGGTCGGGAAACCGGGCCGCAAAATGAAACGCAATCGCCGCGCTTTGCGACGACGCCAGTATCGAAAACCGCTCCAGCCGCGCAGCATCCGCAACCGCAAGCATGTCCTCCACACCGTTTCGCACGCTGATGGCGCCGCAGTCCCGGGCAGACATACCGGTCCCGCGCGGATCATAGCGCACCAACTGGTGACGGCTGGACAATCGGTCAATCCACGGACCCCAGATGCTGCTTGTCAGATCCTTTTCCAGATGAGTCAGCCAATGCCCGGCCCGCAAAAGCGGCGTTCCCTTGCCAAGCGACGACCACGCAAGGACACTGCCGTCCTGCGACGTGGTCATCCGGATGGTTTGCGTCGGGACACCGGTTGTGGGGCTGTTCTGCGGATCCGTATCATGCGCATGAACCGGCACAATCAGTTTGATCCCGCGCCGCGCGATGGTCTGAATGATGTCCTGCGTCCGCCCGGTGTCGCCAACCGCCGCACGCGCCGCACTGATCCGGGCGGCCACCGTAGCGTCAGACACGATGCGCCCGTCCCAGACCACGTCAATCAGGGTATCATAGCTCACCATGTCACCGGCATGTGACACCAGCAGGTGCAATACATCAAACACCTGCGGCTCGACATGAACCTCCTGCCCGCCGCGCCGAAGCGTATGGGCGTCCACGTCGATCTCACTGTCTGCAAAACTGTAAATCACACTCGCATGCTGAGCCCGGAACGGCGTCCACTCAAGACAATTCAGCAAACGCAAGGGAATCCCCGGCAAATCACAAGGGTCTCTCAAGACCACCTTCAAGCGCCTGCCCATCGCGTCAGGCACACTTGCTTCAACACCAAGGAAGGACAACAGACATGGACAGCAAAATCCGCACCCGCCCAGATGGCTCCATCGACACCGGCTATTACATGGACCGCGGTCGCAAGCTGCGCAGCCAGCAGGCCCACGCGATGCTGCACCCCCTCCCCGCCGACCGGCGCAAATCCCCGACGTTGCTGCAGCGGCTCTTTGGTTGACAGCGATTCCGATTGCCTCCGGAGGCAATTCCGGCCCGGTGACCGAAAAGCCAGTTGGTTTCTCCGGTCGCCGGGTCACCGATCAAAGGGCGCTCTTTCCGTCACAAGGCGGCGTCAATCCAGGATCGTGACGTGACAGGCGCGGAACAACCGCCTATGGAGAGGGCGATCTCTGCTGCCACGGATTCGGAGCCCCGGTTTGTCCGATACTCAGATGCCTCCCGCCCATCCCTTTGATGATGACAAGTTAAAGGAGGAATGCGGCATATTCGGCGTGATCGGCGTGACCGACGCCGCCAATTTCGTGGCCCTCGGGTTACACGCCCTGCAACATCGCGGTCAGGAAGCCGGCGGCATCGTCGCCTATGATCCCGATCACGGTGGGTTCAACTCTGCCCGCCGCTTCGGCTATGTGCGCGACAATTTCACCTCGCAAAAGCTGATGGAGACCCTGCCCGGCGAACTGTCCATCGGCCATGTGCGCTATTCCACCACCGGATCGAAAGGCCAGACGCAGATCCGCGACGTGCAGCCCTTCTTCGGCGAATTCTCCATGGGCGGCGCGGCGATTGCCCATAATGGCAACATCACCAATGCCGACGCCCTGCGCAAAGAACTGATCGAGCGCGGCTCGATCTTCCAAAGCTCAAGCGACAGCGAATGCATCATCCACCTGATGGCGCGGTCCCTGCAGCGCAACATCCCCGAACGCATGGAAGACGCGCTGCGCCGCGTCGAAGGCGCGTTTTCGGTCGTGGCCATGACCCGCACCAAGCTGATCGGCGTGCGCGACCCATTAGGGGTCCGGCCGCTGGTTCTGGGCAAAGTCGGGGACGGCTGGGCGCTCAGCTCGGAAACCTGCGCGCTCGACATCATCGGCGCAGAGTTCGTGCGCGAAATCGAACCCGGCGAAATGGTGGTAATCACCAAGAACGGCGTCGATTCGATCCGCCCGTTCCGCCCGCAGAAATCGCGCTTCTGCATCTTTGAACACGTCTATTTCTCGCGGCCTGACAGCATCATCGGCGGCCAGTCCGTCTATGAAACGCGCCGCCAGATCGGCGTCGAACTGGCGCGCGAAAACCCGGTGGATGCCGACCTCGTCTGCCCCGTACCCGACAGCGGCACACCGGCGGCGATCGGCTACGCGCACGAGTCGGGCATCCCTTACGGCATGGGCATCATCCGCAACCAGTATATGGGCCGGACGTTTATTGAGCCGACCGAGCAGATCCGCAACATGGGCGTGCGCCTCAAGCTCAACGTCAACCGCGCGCTGATCCGTGGCAAACGGGTGATCCTTGTCGACGATTCCGTTGTGCGCGGCACCACCAGCCGCAAGATCAAGGAAATGATCCTGGATGCCGGTGCTGCCGAAGTGCATTTCCGCATCGCATCGCCCCCCACAGCCTGGCCGTGTTTTTACGGCGTCGACACGCCACAGCGCGAAAAGCTCCTGGCCGCCACCATGTCCGAGGACGAAATGCGCAGCCACCTCGGTGTGGACAGCCTCAAATTCATCAGCCTCGATGGTCTTTACCGCGCTGTCGGCGAAGCACAGGGCCGCAACCCGGCCGCGCCACAATATTGCGACGCCTGTTTCTCGGGCGAATACCCGGTGGAACCCTCGGACATGCTGCAAAAAGGTTTCCAGATGAAAGCGGCCGAATAACCGGGGCCTGCTCGTCTCTGTTTCAAAAATACCTCGGGGGAGTCCGCCAAAGGCGGACGGGGGCAGCGCCCCCACCTTACCCTCAAAAAAGAAAAACCCCCGCATCGGCGGGGGTTTTGCAATTTTACCAGATGGTCAGGTTTCAGGACTGGCGCGCTTTCAGCGCTTTCCAGGCACCGGTCACCACCAGCGCCGCCAGAATGGCTTTGACCGCGTCGCCGATCAGGAAGGGCGATGTGAAATACGTCCAGTAGTAGCCAAGACCCTGACCAACCCATCCGGCCTCAACACCGGTGGCGGACGCAACAGCCATCGGCCATGCAATGCCCGGCAGGTACAGCAGCGCCGACAAGGCCAGCGTCACAGCCGCGGTGGACACAACGCCCTTGGTCAGCCCGCGATCTGCGGCCAGACCGGCGAGACCCGCCATCAGAACAAAGCCAAACAGGAAGCCCGCGGTTGGGCCAACAAAGGCCAGACCGTTCATGCCATTGGCAAAGACCGGCAAGCCCATCGCGCCATAGCCCAGATAGGTCAGCAGCGTCGCCGTCCCTAGCCGCGCGCCAAAGCTCAGGCCGACGATCAGAATGGCCAGCGTCTGCAAGGTCATCGGCACCGGGAAGAACGGAACAGAGATTTGCGTGGCGATCGCGATAAAAGCCGCGCCGCCAAGCGCCATCAGCACCTGCCGCGTCAATGTGGTTTTGCCAAGAGCAGCTTGCGTAAGCGTCATGATACTGTTTCCTTTGTCTGTCCCATGGGTTGCCTTGTTATTTCTGCAATTGCAGCATCAAGTCAAGCACTCCCCCTTGCGATGGCGTCTGCAAAAAGGCATGTGACAGGATATGACAGACACGACACTCCCCGTAGCGCTGGTCACCGGTGCCTCCCGCGGTCTTGGTTTCGCCCTAGCCGAGGCGCTGGCTGACACCCATCACGTTGTTGCCGTGGCGCGCACGGTTGGCGGGCTCGAAGATCTTGACGACCGCATTCAGGGCAAGGGCGGTTCAGCGACGCTGGCGCCGATGGACATCACCAAGGCCGATGCGATGGCACAGCTGTGCCGGTCGATCCATGACCGCTGGGGGCAGATTGACCTGTGGGTCCACACTGCTGTGCATGCAGCGCCGCTGACTCCGACCAGCCATCTGGACGCCAAGGACTGGCAAAAATCGCTGTCCACCAATCTGGATGCGCTGTCGCACCTGATCCCCTACATCGCGCCGCTTTTGCCCGCTGAAGGCCGCGCCGTCTTCTTTGACGACACCCATGCCGGTGAAAAGTTCTTTGGCCATTATGGCACGACAAAAGGCGCGCAGATTTCGCTGGCGCAATCCTGGCAGGCCGAAACCGTGACAACCGGGCCCAAGGTTCAGATCCTGTCGCCGCACCCGATGGCCACCGCGCTGCGCGCGCGGTTCTTTCCCGGCGAAGATCGGGATGTGCTGGCCGCGCCGCGCGATGAGGCACAGCGCCTTTTGCCGCAGATCCTGTCTGCCTAGGCGCGGGACGGATGCGCCCCGCATCCGGGATTTTCCAGATTGGAAAATGACACCCCCGGCAAAGGGGCGGACGCTTGCCGCAAGCCGGGGCTTGCCCTATGCAGGAAAAAAGCAAGGCAGAGCAGATGCGCATTCTTATTACAAATGACGACGGAATCAGTGCACCGGGGCTGAAGGTCCTGTCCGAGATCGCAACCGCCGTGGCCGGCCCCGATGGCGAGGTCTGGACCGTGGCCCCGGCATTCGAACAATCCGGCGTTGGCCATTGCATCAGCTATACCCATCCGATGATGGTCAGCCAGATGCGCGGCGAAAACCGCTATGCCGCCGAAGGCAGCCCGGCGGATTGCGTGCTGGCGGGATTGCATGACGTTCTGGATGGCGGCCCGCCTGATCTGGTTTTGTCCGGTGTGAACCGGGGGAACAATTCGGCCGAAAACGCGCTCTATTCAGGAACGCTGGGGGGGGCGATGGAGGCGGCATTGCAAGGCATTCCAGCCATTGCCCTGTCGCAGTATTACGGCCCCGACAATCTGAATGCGGAAGACCCATTCGAAGCCGCGCGCGTCCACGGAACCGAGGTGGTTCGGCGCATTCTTGCCGCTGATCCTGCGGACCAAACCGGCTATCGTCTGTTCTACAATGTGAACTTCCCCCCGGTGCCGGCCGCAGATGTCAAAGGCACCCGCGTGACCCCGCAAGGCCTGCGCAAGGGCACCCATTTTTCGGTCGAACCCCACAGCTCTCCGTCGGGGCGGCGCTTTTTGTGGATCAAGGGCGGCGATCAGCGTGCGCCAACCGACCCGGGCAGCGACGCGCATGAAAACCTGGCGGGTTATATCAGTGTCACGCCCATGCGCGCCGACCTGACGGCGGCGGATCAGTTGGCGACGCTCCGGGACGCCTTTGCGTGATGGACGACGCGGAACTCAAGATGCAGTTCCTCTATGCTCTGAGGTCCCGGGGCGTGACCAACGCGGCGGTGCTCACCGCGATGGAACGCGTCGACCGCGCCCCGTTTATCAAGGGATATTTCGCCGAACGCGCCTATGAGGACATGCCGTTACCGATTGCCTGCGGCCAAACGATCAGCCAGCCCTCGGTGGTGGGTCTGATGACGCAGGCGCTTGAGGTGACGGCGCGGGACACGGTGCTCGAAGTGGGCACGGGATCCGGCTACCAGGCCGCCATTCTCAGCCAGCTGGCGCGGCGTGTGTATACGGTCGACCGGCACAGACGTCTGGTTCGCGAGGCGCGCGAGGTGTTCGAGGCGCTGGGGCTGACCAATGTGACGGCCTTCACCGCCGATGGCAGTTTCGGCCTGCCCGATCAGGCCCCGTTTGACAGGATCCTTGTCACGGCCGCCGCCGAAGATCCGCCGGGTCCGCTCTTGGCGCAGCTCAAGGTGGGCGGGATCATGGTGCTTCCGGTGGGGCAATCGGATGCGGTGCAGCATCTGATCCGGGTCCGCCGCACCGAAGACGGGCTGGATTATGACGAGTTACGACCGGTTCGGTTTGTGCCATTGGTCGAAGGGGTGGCCCGCGACGCCTAAAGCGGGCATACTGCGTGACATGACGACCGGGGACACAACCGGCGCATATGAGGAAATCGACATGGTTCTTTCTACGGCAAATCACCGTCCCATATTTCGGCTGAGCGTCTCGTTGTCGGTGCTGGCCTTCGTGTCGGCGTGCTCTGAGCCGCTTGATCTGGACATGCGCGGCCTGATGAATGGCGGCTTCAACACCGCCGATGCGGCGCGTGCCGCCACGGCCAGCCGTCCGGAACCCGACAATCGGGGCGTCATTTCCTATCCCAATTACCAGGTGGCCGTGGCGCAAAGAGGCGACACGCTGGCCACACTCGCCCGCCGCGTCGGATTGCCCCCGGACGAACTTGCGCGGTTCAACGGTGTGCAGACAGGCGACACGTTGCGCCCGGGAGAGATTATCGCCCTGCCCCGCCGGGTGGCTGAACCATCACCCGCAACCGGTGCCGTCACCACAGGACCGATCCGTCCACCGTCGGAGGTGGACATCACGTCGCTGGCCAGCGACGCCATCGAACGATCCGCGCCAACCCCGGCGGCCGCACCTGCCCCACAAACCGGGGCAGAGCCGGTGCGCCACCAGGTCAAACGCGGTGAAACCGCCTTTACCATCTCCCGACTTTACAATGTGTCGGTGCGCGCCCTGGCAGAGTGGAACGGGCTGGACAGCAATTTCTCGCTGCGCGAGGGTCAGTTCCTGCTGATCCCGGTTGCCACACAGGCCCCGCCGCGCTCCAGCGAACCACAGGCCCCGGGCCGGGGTTCCCCCACGCCAGAGCCACCCTCGGCCTCCCAACCGTTGCCGGATGAAACCCCGGCCCCGGCCGCCGCCGCAACAGCGGCACCCAGTGTCGATGTGGGCCGTCAAACAGCGGCAAGCGCTTCGGACACCGCGATGAGTTTCCCGGTGCAGGGCAACATCATCCGCGCCTATGCCAAGGGCCGCAATGACGGGATTGATATCGGCGCGCCGGTGGGCACGTCCGTCAAGGCGGCGGCCAGCGGACAGGTGGCGGCGATCACGACCAACACCGACGGGATAAATATTCTGGTGATACGGCATCCTGACAACCTCTTGTCGGTCTACACGCATGTCGATGGCATTTCCGTCAAAAAGGGCGATGCGGTCAGCCGGGGTCAAGCCATTGCAAAAGTTGCGAAATTCGATCCGGCGCGGGTGCATTTCGAAGTGCGCAAGGGGTTCGACAGCGTCGATCCGATGGATTACCTGCGCTGAACTTAATTTTTTCTTCACGGGTTCCAGATTATTCGTACGAATAATCTGGTCAGCCCCCAGTAAACTTTTTGCCAAGGCGGGGAAGACGCGCTTTCTTGAGCAAGCGGTGTCGCTCCCATTGTTGATCTGACAGCCGGTTGGCATCGGCATGAACCGCATTGACCACACATTCCACGACCTGCGGCGCACTCGCATACAGCCCCACCAGGAACCCGTCCGGATCTGACCGCGACAGCCCTTCTTCGGCAAGGATATTGCGTGGAAAATCCTTGGCATTCATCGTCAGAATAAGATCGGCATGCCCGCAGATCGCCGCTGCCAGAACATGGATATCGTTCTTGTCCGGCAACCAGAGCCGGTCGAACACAGAGGGTTTGAAGCTCACCCGCGCATCCGGCCAGCGCGCCGAGACCATGGCGATTTCGGCATCGGCCTGCACCTGTCCCTGCGGGCCCAGCTTGGTCGCGGCGCGAGACCATTCGTCAAGAATGCGCTGTGACCAAAGTGGCTGAAACAGGCCTTCTGCCGCCACCCCCAACACCATTTCGCGCATCACGGTGGGATAAAGCACGCACGTGTCGAGCAGGACTTTCACAAGCGAAAGAACAGCGCTTTGAGATAGCCCGATTCCGCCAGCTGCGGCATCAAGGGATGGTCCGGTCCGGCCTGACCGGTGTGAATGAGCTGCGCACGTCGTCCGGCACGGCCAATGCCGCGCAGGCAGGCCCCGGTAAAGGCGGACAGATCGGCGGCATGTGAACAGGAGCACAGCACCAGATACCCGTCTTCTGACACCAAAGGTGCTGCCAGCCGCGCAATCCGCTCATAGGCGCGCAACCCGGCCTCTCTGGCCTTGTGCGAGGGCGCAAAGGCCGGTGGATCACAGATCACCAATTCGAACCGGTCCGGGTGCTCTGACAAGCCTGTCAGCACCTCGAACGCGTCACCGCGTGTCGTGGAGAGCCTGTCCGACGCGCCCATCCGCGCGGCACCGTCCCGCGCCAATCCAAGTGCCGCCTCTGACCCGTCCACGCAGTGCACATGCTCTGCCCCGCCGGCCAGTGCCGCCAGTCCAAACCCACCGACATGGGAAAACACGTCCAGAACCCGCGCCGCTTGGGCCAGTCGTGCCGTGAAGGCGTGGTTCGGGCGTTGGTCATAAAACAGGCCTGTTTTCTGGCCACTGACCAGATCGGCCATATAGGTCGCATCGTTCATCTCAACCGCAACCGGCGCTGTCGGCGCCTGCCCCAGCAGAACCGCGTCGTCCGAGTCCAAGCCCTCCAGCGTGCGACCGCGTCCACCGGCGTTCTTGAGGATCGTGGTCACGCCGGTGACCTCGGCCAGTGCGGCGGCAAGCTCTGGCAACAACCCCTCGGCCCATGCCGCGTTTGGTTGAACCACGGCGATATCGCCGAACCGGTCAATGATCACCCCGGGCAACCCATCCGCCTCGGCATGTATCAACCGGTAATAGGGGGCCGGAAACAACCGCTCCCGCAGGGCCAGCGCCTTGCGCAACCGTGCGGCAAACCAGGCCTGATCCGGGGCCGTCGCGTCGGCATGATCCAGAACGCGTCCGATGATCTTGGAATTCGGGTTGACCCCCACCAAGGCAAGCGGCTGACGTTCGGCATCTTCCAGAACAGCGATGGTTCCGGGCACCATGGCGCGGGTTCGGCGGTCGGTGACCACCTCGTTGGCATAGACCCAGGGATATCCGCGGCGGATCGCCTGCGGCTTGGTTTTGGGTTTCAGGCGAAGTACGGGCAAAGGGGACGGTGTCATACCGTCCCCTTTACGCCCCTCGCTCCCAAGGGGGAAGCCTTACAATCCGTCAGAGGTTGTTGATGCGCTGCAAGAGCCCCAGATCTGCGTTCCGGTGCCCGCCCGGCACGGTCAGTTCTTCGATCAACACATTGGTCAGATGGGTCGTCAGGCGATTCTTTTGCGTGTCGCCACGGGCATCGGCGGCAATCGCGGCCTGTCCGTCCAATCCGGCAAGATCAGCACTCACATCTTTCGTCCGCCCGATTTGCAGACCGGTTTCCGCATCCACCAGGCGCAGCAGGAACGATATGTCGTGAACCCCGCCCACGGTGTACCGCGCCTTTTCCGACAAGGCATGGAATCGGGTCACCTGGATGTCCACGCGCACCGGGCGACTTCCCTGCACACGCGGGGCCGCGGCGCGCAGCGATGTTTCAAACATCGCCTTGACCTGCGCGTGCCGATCCCCAAGCGCATCACCGCGCCAGACGATATCGCCACGCGGATAATAGGTGTTGCGCTCGTTGACGGTCAGCGATTTCGGCACCGACACGGTAAAGCTGTCGATGGTGTAATCCGGCTGGATCAGCCCCATCATCGTGTCGTCGGGCATCGCGGCCCGGCTGGCGGATTGCGTGCTGGCACATGCGCTCAGCGACAGCGCCAGCGCGACGGCTACGGCGGATTTAAACAGGGTTTTCATGGTCTGCCTCCTTTTCGGAGCGTTGCTCTTTGTCCTTGGCGTAGACAATCATGGGGAAAATGGGCGCCTTGAAGGCGAAATCGGTACAATTTGCCGAAAATGGTCGCATCACTCGCGTGGCAGAAGGGCCTTTACTGTTAGCGCTAACTTTACTACATGACCGTCGAGAACACGTCTGTTTGTGCGGAGGCAACATGGCACAGTCCCTGAACGACACGATCAAGAAGGTCACCGAACGCATCCAGGAACGCTCAGCGCCGTCGCGCGGCCGTTACCTGGAGCGGATGCGTCAGGCGGCGGCCGAAGGTCCGCGTCGCGCGCATCTGAGCTGTGGCAACCAGGCCCACGCCTATGCGGCGATGGGACAGGATCAGGACAAGCTGGCCACCGAACGCGCGCCGAATATCGGGATCGTGACCGCCTATAACGACATGCTGTCCGCGCATCAGCCGTTCGAACGGTTCCCCGACATCATCCGCACCGCCGCCCGCGCCGCCGGGGGCACGGCACAGGTTGCAGGCGGCGTGCCCGCCATGTGCGATGGCGTGACACAGGGCCAGGTCGGGATGGAACTGTCGCTTTTTTCGCGTGATGTCATCGCCTTGGCGGCGGGTGTCGCGCTCAGCCACAACACGTTCGATTCGGCGCTTTATCTGGGCGTCTGCGACAAGATCGTTCCCGGTCTGGTGATCGCGGCCGGAACCTTCGGGTATCTGCCGGGCCTGTTCATCCCGGCGGGTCCCATGCCCTCTGGCCTGCCCAATGATGAAAAAGCCAAGGTGCGCCAGCAATTTGCGGCAGGCAAAGTCGGGCGTGAGGAATTGATGAAAGCCGAAATGGCCTCGTATCATTCACCCGGCACCTGTACGTTCTACGGCACCGCCAACAGCAACCAGATGCTGATGGAATTCATGGGCCTGCACCTGCCCGGCGCGTCCTTTGTAAACCCCGGAACCCCGTTGCGCGACGCGCTGACCGTGGCGGGCACGGAACGCGCGCTTGAGATCACCCAGCTTGGCAATGATTACCGTCCGGTCTGCGATATCCTTGACGAACGGGCCTTTGTGAACGGCATCGTGGGCCTGATGGCCACGGGGGGGTCGACCAACCTTGTGCTGCACCTGCCCGCAATGGCGCGGGCCGCGGGTGTTGAACTGCGGCTGGAGGATTTTGACGACATCTCCTCGGTCACGCCCCTGATGGCCAAGGTCTATCCAAACGGGCTGGCCGACGTGAACCATTTCCACGCCGCTGGCGGGTTGGGGTTCATGATCGGCGAATTGCTGAAATCGGGCCTTTTGCACGAAGAGGTCAAAACCGTCGCGGGCGACGGGCTGAGCCTTTATGCGCAGGAGCCGAAAATCGCCGACGGTCGCGTTGTCTATGGCCCCGGCGCGGGCGAAACCCAGAACGACCGGATCCTGCGCCCCGCGACCGATCCGTTCCAGCCCACCGGTGGGCTCAAACAGCTGGAGGGCAATCTGGGCAAAGGCATGATGAAAACCTCGGCCGTGGCCCCGGAACGCCACGTGATCGAAGCCAAGGCGCGGATCTTCCACGATCAGGAAGATGTCAAAACCGCGTTCAAGAAGGGCGAATTCACCGAAGATACGATTGTCGTCGTGCGCTTCCAGGGCCCAAGCTCGAACGGGATGCCGGAACTGCACAGCCTGACCCCCACCCTTGCCGTCCTGCAGGACCGTGGCCTGAACGTGGCGCTGGTGACCGATGGGCGGATGTCGGGTGCGTCCGGCAAAGTCCCCGCCGCCATCCATGTCAGCCCCGAAGCCGCCCATGGCGGACCTTTGGCCCGGGTGCGCGACGGTGATCTGGTGCGCGTCGATGCGGTGTCGGGCAAGATCGACTGCCTTGCCGCAGACTTTGACACACGCGAACCCGTCACCGCCGATCTGAGCGGCAATGGCCATGGCGTCGGGCGCGAATTGTTCGCCGCGTTCCGCGCAAATGTCGGGCTGGCGGAAACCGGCGCGGGCGTGGTTGTGTGACCCATCCTCCTGAAACTGACTGACATGCAATTGGAAACCTTATGATTACCGCCTTTCAGGCCAGCGCAGACACCGAAAAACTCTGCCGTCTTGCGCCGATTATCCCGGTGCTGGTTGTCGACGATGCCAGCATCGCACGCCCCCTCGCCGAAGCTTTGGTTGCGGGCGGTTTGCCGGTGCTGGAAGTGACCCTGCGCACCGATGCCGCGCTGGACGTGATCCGCGAGATGGCCAAGGTCGACGGTGGCGTCGTGGGCGCGGGCACGCTGCTGACGCCGGAAGATGTGACCAATGCAGTCGACGCCGGCGCGCGGTTTGGCGTCTCTCCGGGGGCCACGGATCGCATTCTCGACGCATGCGAAGCGGCGGACCTGCCGCTCCTGCCCGGGGCTGCCACCGCCTCTGAGGCGATGGCGCTTCTGGAACGCGGCTACACGGTGCAGAAATTCTTCCCAGCTGAGGCGAATGGCGGCGCCGCCGCGCTCAAGGCCATCGGCGCACCGATCCCGCAGGTGCGGTTCTGCCCCACCGGGGGCGTGTCGCTCAAGAACGCGGCGGACTATCTCAGCCTGCCCAACACGCTCTGCGCGGGCGGGTCCTGGGTCGCGCCGAAAGACCTGATCGCAAACCGCGACTGGGCCGGCATCGAAGCCCTGGCGCGCGAAGCCTCCCGACTGCCACGCTGACCGGGCCGGCACGGCAGTTCGATCCGCAAGTGCAGGCGTTTTCGAAAACGCCTGCCGCACGCTGCATTTGAACCGCGTTAACAAATCCGTCGGATACCTCTGCCATCGGATCCGACATCCGTTGCGCCTTTTGGCGCAACACCCCAAGTGACCACCCTCTCTCTGCGGACGCTCCATGTGCGTTCAGACCATGAGAGACGCGTCTTATCAGGCCCTCCGGGGCACAGGTTCGCAGCGGCTTTCGAAAGCCGCTGTGGACGGGGGACAGGATGTCCACCCAACTCAGGTGACGTCACCTCTTTTCATAACCGACAAGGTGTTCCCGCAAGCGCTGGAACACTTGCACATCACCACCCTGCCGCATCCCGGCACGGTGTGTTCAGACCTGCGTTGTGTCCCTGCGTTTGCAGAGGTTTCACAACGGCGGTCCGTGCATGTCTTAATCCGACACTGTTCGAGGATTTCAATTTCGCTACGCGCGGGTCACGCCGTTTGAACGCGCGAGCCGAACCGGCGGTTGTACATCGCGCGGTATGCCTCTGCCGACGCCGGAAGGTGCGCCCGCACCGCTGCGACCAAAGCCTCACGCGACTCGCCGCGCATCGCGGAAATGATGTCAAAGTGCTGCGCCACCACAGTGCGCATGTGTTCGGCATCGTCATACTTCACAACTCGGATGGGCTGGGCCGCGCGGGCGTGTTTGCCGATCAGTTCTGCCAGTCTTGAATTGCCGCAGGATGAATACTGGACTTCGTGAAATTCCTGGTTGAGCCAGAACACGGCCCGGAAATCCTGATCCTGAACCGCCTTTTCGTGGCGACGCGCGATGTCTTCTAACCTGAGAATAACCTCTGGGTCACAAGGCAAAGGCGTGCGGTCCGCGGCTGCCGTTTCAAGAATGATCCGCACATCGTAAAGATCGTCGACCTCGTCAGGGGTGAAGTCGACAACTTCCACACCCCGGTTGGGGCGGCGCACCAGCAGGCCACGCGCTTCCAGTTCGGAAAAGGCGTTCCGAACGGCATGCCTTTTGGCGTTGTACCGCTCCATCACCCGGTCTTCGATGATTCGGCTGCCCGGCGTGTAGACGCCAAAAATGACATCGTTCTCCAAGTCGGTTGTGAGCTTGTCCTGCATGATCGCTGATCCGTTTCCGCCTATGAAATCAACTTACCATGTCCTCGGATTCTGTCCATTCCAAATTATTGATAATTTTATTGACGAAACTGTTGCGCTGGGTTTACGGTCAGCCAATCAAGGGAGGAACTCATGAAACATCTAACCAGTGCGATCGCGATCGCAGCTTCACTCTTTGGCGCGCAGGCGTTCGCATGGGAGGCAACAGAGGGGCGGCCGTTCGACGGGCAAACCGTGAATGTGCTTGCCGTGAAATCGAGCCAATTCGAAGCGCACGAAGCCCGGCTTGCCGAATTCGAAGAGGCAACAGGCATCGACGTCGTCTACGACTACGTGCCGTTCCCGAACATGAAAGAAGCGCTGACCACCGAGATGGTGGCAGGCGGCGACTATGACGTTGTGTCCGTGATGGACCAGTGGGTCACATCGCTTCAAATGCTCATGGCCCCCATCGGTGCCGAAATCGAAGCCCAGGGCACTGACCTGAGCGATTTTCCAGCGGCCCACATGCGCCACGGCATGCTGAACGGCGAATTGATTGGCCTGCCGGTTCGTGGCCACGTGCAATTGCTGTTCTACCGCAAGGACCTTCTTGACGCCGCTGGCGTGACCCCGCCCACGACCTGGGAAGAGATGGTCACAACCGCCAAGGCGATCCAGGACAGCACCGACGCGGCGGGCATCGCCCTGCCCTATGGCAAGCTGAACGGTCAGAACCTGATGGTCTGGATGAACCTGCTCTGGGGCAATGGCGGCGATCTTTTTGACGCCGATGGCAACCCGGTGTTCAACTCGGCTGCCGGTGTTGCGGCGACGGAAACCTATATCAGCTATCTCGCCGAAGAGATCGTGCCTGCCGGTTCGGCTGTGTTTGTCGAACAGGACGCGGTGAACAGCTTCAAGCAGGGCAATTCCGCGATGCTGCCCGTCTGGTGGTGGGTCCGGTCGCAATTGACTGATCCCGAACAGTCCACGCTGACCGCAGATCAGGTTGGGTTCACCGCCCTGCCCGCAGTTGATGGTGCAGACCGTACGACCTTTACCAACACCTGGATCTTCGGCGTGACGCAGGAATCCGACAACAAGGGCGCTGCGGCAGAATTCCTGGGGTGGTTGACTGACCCCGCGCTGGAACGCGACGTGCTGATGGATCCGGACCTGTCCGAAGTTGTGGCAGTCCACATGTCCAACCTGACCGACGCCGAAGTCAATGCACGCTGGGGCGGGATGCACCAGGCTGCAGCCGACGCGCTGGCCACGGCGGAAGGTATGGAATTCGGGGACAACTGGCCCCGCATCGCGCTGATCCTTGAAACAGCGATTTCCAGCCTTGCGTCCGGCGAAGGAACCGATGTGCAGGCCGCCTTGGACAAGGCCGCCGAAGACATCGCCGCCATCCGCTAATCACTCTCGGGTCGGACGGTTTTGCCGTCCGACCCACCGTCTCTGTTTTTCCAAACATCCGAGGTGTCCCCGTGCAAGACCGGCTGCTTCCGTACTGGTTGCTGATCCCCGCGTTCGTTATCGTGCTGGCGACAACCATCTACCCGCTCGCCTATTCGTTCATCACCTCGTTTCGCGCGTGGGATCTTACCAAAAGCCGCAGGCCCGGCGATTTTGTCGGGATCGACAACTACGTCTACGCCGCGTCCGAAAGCGCGTTCCTGAATTCCCTGTGGGTGACGTTTGTCTTCGTGATCACCAGCGTCGTGCTGACCGTGATCCTTGCTATGGCGCTGGCCTTGCTGCTGCGCCGCAAGGGCCCGATGCACACCTTCACCCGCATCATCCTGATCCTGCCCTTCGCAATGAGCCCGGCCCTGATCGGCGTCAGCTACCGGTTCATGTTCAACCCGGAATTCGGGGTGCTGGCCAAGGGCATCGGCGCGGTGTTCCCGGCGTTGCAAGGCGTGCCATGGCTGGCCGATCCACAGCTTGCGATGGGTATTCTTGTGCTGACAGATGTCTGGCACTGGACCCCCTACATGACCTTCATGTGCCTCGGTGGTCTTGCCTCGATCCCGCGTGAAACCGAAGAGGCCGCGCGTATTGACGGGGCGTCCAACCTGCGCATCGTTTTTGGCATTATCCTGCCCCAGATGCGCGGCGTGATCCTTGTGATGGCCGTGCTCAAGACGATCTTCGCACTCAAGATGTTTGACCAGGTGGTCACCCTGACGGGCGGCGGACCGGGCACATCCACCGAAACGCTGGCGTATTTCATCTTCAACGTCGGCTTCCGCTGGTTTGACATGGGCTATGCGTCGGCACTGGCGTGGATCCTGACGGCAATCATGATGTTCATCTCAATCTGGTATGTCCGCATGCTGCTCAGCGAAAGAAAGATGGCAACCGCATGAAACGCTCTCTCGCATATTTCGGCGAACGCGCCCTTCTGGTTCTGATCTCGGTGATCGTGCTGTTTCCGATCGCCTGGATGTTTCTTACCGCGTTCAAACAGCCGCGCGATGCCTATTCGCTGTCGCTGAACTTCGAACCGACCCTGCAGAACTTTGTCACCGTCTTCTCGGAGCCGTGGAACCTTGGCAGCATGGTGATGAATTCGGTGATTGTGGCGACCGTCACCGTGGCCATCGCCGTGCCCTGTGCCGCGCTTGCCGCCTATTCGTTTTCCCGGTTCCGGGTGAAGGGGCGCAAGTTCTTGTTCTTCCTCATCCTGTCTACGCAGTTCATCCCCGCCGTGGTGATCGTGTTGCCGTTCTTCCTGATGTTCCGCCAGCTTGACCTGCTTGATACGCGCATCGCGCTGATCATCGTCAATCTGGCCATCGTCACGCCTTTCGTGATCTGGATGATCAAAGGCTTCATCGACGCGATCCCCACCGACAGCGAGGAAGCGGCGATGATCGACGGGGCCTCGCGCTTGCGGGTGATCAAGGACATTGTCCTGCCGATGGCGGCACCGGGGATCCTGACCTCGTCGATCTTTTGCTTCATCCTAACGTGGAACGAGTTTCTATTCGCCCTGATCCTGTCGCGCCGCGACGCGGTCACCTTGCCCGTGGGCCTAGTCAGTTTCCGCACCGAGCGTGGCGATCTTTGGGAATTGATGAGCGCGGCGGGCGTGATGATTACGGTTCCGATCTTCATCATGGCCCTGTTCATCCAGAAACACTTTACGCGCGGCATGACGGCCGGCGCGGTCAAATAAGAGGAATATCAAAATGGCCGAAGTCCGTCTTGTCGATATCGAAAAGAAATACGGCAATTTTCTTGCCGTCCCGAAACAAAGCCTGACCATCCATGATGGCGAGTTTCTGGTGCTGCTTGGCCCGTCCGGCTGTGGCAAGACCACAACCATGCGCATGATCGCCGGGCTTGAGGACATCACCTCGGGGGACATTCTGATCAAGGGAGAGCGGATCAACGACAAGCCGCCCAAGGACCGCGACATCGCGATGGTGTTCCAGAACTACGGGCTTTATCCCCACATGACGGTGCGGCAGAACATCGAATATCCGCTGAAACTGCGGGGGGTCAGTCGCGCAGACCGTAAGACCCGGGTGCAGGAAACGGCCGACAAGGTCGAGCTGGGCGCACTGCTTGAACGCCGCCCGTCCGAACTGTCCGGCGGACAACGGCAACGCGTCGCGCTGGCCCGTGCCATTGTGCGCACCCCGTCGATCTTTCTGATGGACGAACCGCTGTCAAACCTCGACGCCAAACTGCGTGTGACCATGCGCGCGGAACTCAAACACCTGCATCACGAACTGGGCGTGACCACGGTTTACGTCACCCACGACCAGATGGAGGCGATGACCCTTGCCAACCGCGTTGCGGTGATGCGTGAAGGCAAAATCGTACAGCTTGACACACCCAAGAAAATCTACGCCGAACCGGCAGACCTGTTCGTTGCGGGCTTTATCGGCTCGCCGTCCATGAACCTGATTGACGGGGAAGTGTCGGGCGGCGTGTTCCGCGCCGATGGTGTTGAAATCCCGGTGACGCTGGAAGACCGCAAAGGCGTTGTGCTTGGTATCCGGCCCGAAGAGCTAGCGATCACGCAGGACGCCAGCGCGGCAATTTCCGGCAAGCTCTATGCGCTGGAACTGACCGGGGAAAGCACGCTGGTCACGCTGCGCAACGGGACAACGTCCGCCTGTGCCCGGGGACACGCGGATTTCGAGGCCGATATCGACTCTCCCTGCCACCTTTCGCCGAAAGACGGTGCAAGGATCCACCTTTTCGACCGCGCGTCCGGCGAAAGGCTCGGGTAAACCAGTGAAGGACCAAGACATGACCAAGATCACTCAAGAGATCGCAGAGGCACGCCACATCAAACGCGAAGACTATGTCTCCTGCACGGTGGCGTTCATCGACTGCAAAAAGCCCGGTTCCGACCAAAAGGAAAACTACTCCATCATCGGCCCCGGCGTGACGTCATCGGATGATCAGGTGATCAACCTGCCCGAGCCGCATGGGTTCAATATCGGCGCGGCTGCTATGCCAAACGGCATCACCAACAACCTGCATATCCACTTCACTGCCGAGGTGTTCATCGTCCAGAAGGGGGAATGGACTTTTCGCTGGGGGTCCAACGGCGAGAACGAAGCGACAGGCAAGGAAGGCGACATCATTTCGGTGCCGACATGGATCTTCCGGGGTTTCACCAACGCGGGGCCTGATGACGGCTGGCTTTTCACCATCCTTGGGGGCGACAACACCGGCGGCGTGATCTTCCACCCCGATATTATCCGGGAAGCGGCGGATTATGGGCTTTATATTTCATCAGACAACCGTCTGATTGACGTGTCGCGTGGTGACGAGGTGCCCCCCGAAGAGGGTCGCATTCCACCCATGCCGGATGCGGATGTGGCCGAGCTGCGCGAGGTGTCGCGCGGGGAAATGATGTCGCGGCTGGTGAAGGCCGAAGATCGCGACTTCAAACCAGCCTTTATCGATCAGGCCCTGCCCGGTGGCGGCGCACAGATTGCGCCGGTCATTGGCTTTGGCATGACCCAGAACCGCACACATGTGGCCCCCATCACCAACCCGCACGGATTTTCCGCCGAATGGCTGCGGCTGTCGCCCGGCCAGTCCGTCGGGCCCTTCGCAACGGACGAAAAGATGGTGATGATGATGCACAAGGGCCGCGCCCGGATCGACTATGCAGACGGGGGTGCCTCTGTTGATGTGAACGCATGGGACACCTATTCCGTCCCTGCCGGGGCGATGCGCACGGTGACCGCATCGGGCGATGCGGATGTCGAGGTTCTTGTGGTGCTTAGCGGCGATCACCGCAAGCGCCCGACCTTTGCGCCTGACATCATCGCTGCGGCAAAAGATGCAGGGCTTGGCCTTGATGCGGGCGGCTTCGTGGCCAAGGCGTCGCTGTTGCCCAGCTACCGGCGGGCGGGCTGATGCGCCCGAACGCAATCCGAACGCGCCTTGCGGCCTCTGAAGTGGTTGTAAACGGATGGTTGTCCATCGCCTCGACCTATTCCGCCGAAGGCGTCGGGCATAGCGGGGTCCATGCCGTCACCGTTGATCTACAGCATGGCATGCTGGGATTTTCCGACGCGCTTGCGATGATGCAGGCCATTTCGGCAACGCCCGCTACCCCGATGGTGCGCGTGCCCGGTCTGGACGCGGCCCAGATCATGCATCTGTTGGACGCGGGCGCCTATGGCGTCATCTGCCCGATGATCTCGACCCCTGACCAAGCGGCGGCCCTGGTTTCCGCATGTCGCTACCCGCCGACCGGCACGCGCAGTTTCGGACCGTCGCGCGGGTTGCTCTATGGCGGTGCCGATTATGTGGCGCAGGCAGACGCCACCGTGATGGCCATCCCGATGATCGAAACGGCACAAGCTGTTGAAAACATTGAAGCCATCCTGCAGGTTGACGGCGTCGACATGATCTATGTCGGACCAAATGATTTGGCGTTCGAACTGGATGGCTCCTCCGGGTTCCCACGCCCCAAGTCCGAAGCCGCCATTCTGGATGTGCTTCATGCGGCCACGCGGCGGGGCATTCCGGCCGGCATTTTCTGCAGCTCGGGCGAAGAGGCCCGCAAGCGGATCGAACAGGGATTCCGTTTGGTGACCCCCGGCAATGACTTTGCCCACCTGACCCGCAGCATGAAGGACGCGGTGCGGATCACGTTGGATGACAGCGCCATCGAAGTTGCAACAAAGCATGGCTACTGACGATCTGGCAGGCAGGCCGTGGCTTTTGTTGCCCGGCACGCTTTGCACATCCATGGTGTTCGACGGGGTGCTGGAGGCTTTGGGCGTTGGGCCAGACCAGTGCCGGACCCTTTTACCGGATCGGCCGGATGTGCGCGATTACGATGACATCTGCGCCCGTTCCGGGCCCGACACGGTGGTGTGCGGGTTTTCCCTTGGCGCTATCCTCGCGGCCCATTGGGCGGATCGCCTGACGGCCCATCGGCTTGTTCTGTTTGGCCTCAATCCGTTTGCGGATGACCCGTCCAAAGCAAAAGGCCGGCATGATCTGGCCCACGACGTGGCAACGCGGGGGGGTGCCGTGGCGATGGGGTCTCGTCTTCCGCCTTTGTCGGGCGCGACGCCTGACGTTGCGCGGGAAGCGATCCTCGAAATGGCCGATCAAACCGCTCATATGATTGATGCCCAGACCCAACTCGCGCTCAGCAGGCCGGGGGCGCTTAAGGCGTTGTCACAGGCGCGAATGCCGGTGCTGTCGCTCACCGGGGCCGAAGATATCGCAGCACCACCCGCCCAAGGGCGTGCTGCTGCGGATGCCGCGCCGAATGGACAGTTTTTACCCCTTGCCGGACTTGGGCATTTCGCGCTTCTCGAAGATCCCAAGGCCTGCGCCATTGCCCTGACCAGAATGAATGATGCCATCCATGACCCCATCCCAACTTGAACACCTGCTTGACCGCCTGCGCGGCTGTGACACGCCGACGGTGTGCAATGCCATCGAAGTCGCCCAGGGGCGGCGCGGGTTTTCCGGATTCACGCAACAGACCATGCAATGGGCCGGATCGCCGGACGCGCGCATGGTCGGCTTTGCCCGCACCGCGCGTATCGCAGGCCGCACGCCGCCGACGGACCCTGCGGAGGAGATCCGCGCGCGCCGGATGGCCTATTTTCGTGCCATGGCCGATGGCCCCCGCCCCGGCGTTGCGGTGATCGAGGACATTGATGGAGACGCCGCCCTTGGGGCGTGGTGGGGCGAAGTCCACGCGCAGGTCCACAAAAACGTGTTTGGAATGAACGGCGCGGTGACCAACGGGGTGGTCCGTGATCTGGGCGATATGCCCGAGGGCTTTCCCGTGCTTGCAGGCTCTGTTGGCCCAAGCCATGGCTTTGTCCATGTGCATGATATCGGCACCCCGGTCACGATCTTTGGCATGACGGTTGCGCAAGGTGACCTGATCCACGCCGATCGCCACGGCGCTGTCTGCATCCCGCCCGATGTGATCCCGCATCTGAACGCCGCACTTGATCGCCTGTTTGCCGCCGAAGCCATTGTCCTGGAGCCGCTCAAGACCGGTTCAACCGATTTCGAAACCTTCGAACGCCTTTGGGGCGAGTTTGAAAAGGCACGCACATGACCGGAACACGTCTTGGCTGCATCGCAGATGATTTTACCGGCGCAACCGACCTTGCAGGGCTTCTTGCACGCAGTGGAGTGCGCGTTTCGTTGCGCATCGGCATGCCGCAAGCACCCCCGTCGGACACCAGCCCGTTCGAGGTCATCGCCCTGAAATCACGCACCGCCCCGGTGGAGGATGCGGTCGCGCAAGCCCTGTCTGCCCTGCGCTGGCTGCAAGCCGCAGGTGCCACCCGTTTTTTCTGGAAATATTGCTCCACCTTTGACTGCACCGCAGAGGGCAATATCGGACCGGTCGCCGAGGCCTTGATGGACGCTCTAGGCGCAGACCAGACGATCTACTGCCCGGCCTTCCCGGAAAATGGGCGGTCGATCTTCATGGGCAATCTTTTCGTGGGGCAACAGCCGCTTGCCGAAAGCCCGATGAAGGATCACCCCCTGACACCCATGCGCGACAGCAATCTGATGCGATTGCTGACCCCGCAGGTCACACGCCCGGTTGGCCTGATTGACCGTTTGAGCGTTGCCAAAGGCCCGGACGCGATCCGCGCGGCCCTGGCAGAACACACATCACAAGGCAACGCCCATATCGTCGTCGACGCCGTTGCCAACGAGGATCTTCGGGACATCGCTGCGGCCTGCCGGGACCTGCCGCTGATGACCGGTGGGTCTGCGGTCGCCATGCCGTTGCCGGCGCTTTACCAGTCTGACGGGCTGTTAACGGCGGATGCACCAAGGATGACCGCTCCGCAGACAGCCGCCGACACGATCATCCTGTCGGGCAGTTGCTCTGCCATGACCAATGCGCAGGTCGCAGCCTACCGGGCCACGGGCGCGCCGTGTTATCAGCTTGATCCGCTGACGCTCGTCAACACCGGCCAAGCGCCGGTTCTTGAATGGTTGGCGGCGCAGGATCTGGCACAGGCGCCACTGATTTACGCGACGGCCGACCCGGCCAGTGTCAAAGCCGCACAGAAGAAACTTGGCGTCGCCGAAACCGGCGCGTTGATTGAAGACACCCTTGCGGCCTGTGCCCTTGGCGCGCGCGATGCCGGGGCACGGCGGGTCATTGTGGCGGGTGGTGAAACGTCCGGGGCCGTGACCAAGGCGCTTTCCGTTGCGCAGCTTGATATCGGTGCGGAAATCGTACCCGGCGTGCCGTGGACCTATTGCAAGTCGGAGGGCCACCAGATTGCCCTTGCCCTGAAGTCGGGCAATTTCGGGTCCGAGGATTTTTTCACACGCGCGCAAACACAATTGGAAACGCCATGAGCGCTGAAGCCGAACTGCGTGAGCTGATCTGCCTGCTTGCCAAGTCGATGTTTGATCGCGGCTTGACCGGGGGCAGCACAGGCAACATTTCTGCCCGCACCCCGGATGGCGGGCTGCTGGTGAGTCCCACCGGCACGAGTTTCGGTCGGTTGGATCCGGCCCGGCTGAGCCGGTTTGACACGCAGGGCACCTTGATCGACGGGGATCCGCCCACCAAGGAGATGCCGCTGCACACGGCCTTTTATGACACGCGGTCAACCGCTGGCGCCGTGGTGCATTTGCACTCCTGCCATTCGGTCGCCCTGTCGATGATGCCCGACGCGAACGACGATGATTTTCTTCCCCGCCTGACGCCCTATGCCATCATGAAGCTGGGCCGTGTGAAACTGCTGCCGTTCTTCCTGCCCGGCGATCCGGCCATGGGCGACGCGGTGCGGGGATTGGCCGGCAAACGATCTGCGGTCATGCTTGCCAATCACGGTCCCGTCGTTGCGGGCGCGGATATCGAAGCCGCGTGTAACGCCATTGAAGAGCTTGAAGATACGGCACGGCTGGCGATGATGACACGGGGGATGTCCCCGCGCGGATTGTCAGACACGGACGTGCACCGCCTGATCACAACCTTTAACGTGGAGTGGGACGCATGAAGTTTTCGGCCAACCTTGGGTTTCTGTGGACGGACCGACCGCTGCCCGACGCCATTCGCGCGGCCAAGGCGGCGGGTTTCGATGCGGTGGAATGCCATTGGCCTTATGACACGCCGACAGGTGATGTTGTGGCGGCATTGGAGGACACGGGCCTTGCCATGCTGGGCCTGAACACCCGTCGCGGCGATGTGGCGGCGGGCGACAACGGCCTTGCCGCCCTGCCCGACCGCACCGCAGAGGCGCGCGCGGCGATTGACGAAGCCATTGATTATGCCCGCGCAATCGGGTGCAGATCCGTGCATGTCATGGCGGGATTTTCCGATGGGACAGACGCGCACGACACCTTTGTCGCAAATCTGACCTACGCCTGTGCCAAAGCCGCCCCCCACGACATCACGATCCTGATCGAACCGCTCAACCGGTATGACGCGCCGGGTTATTTTCTGAGCACGACAACACAGGCGCTGGGGTTGATGACCGAGGTGGATGCGCCGAACCTCAAACTGATGTTCGATTGCTATCATGTTCAGTTGATGGAGGGCGACCTGACCCATCGGATCACGTCCCTTCTTCCGCAGATCGGGCACTTCCAGTTCGCGTCAGTGCCCGAGCGCGGACCGCCCGGTGCTGGCGAGGTTAACTATGACCACATCTTCCGCCATATCGCCACCTTGGGGTACACGGCACCCCTAGGGGCAGAATACAAGTCCACCGCGCCGACGGGTGAGACACTGGATTGGCTTCCAGCTGCGAAAGCGCGATAGCCGTCGGGTACGGGACGGCTTCGCTCTGCGACGCGCGTGTTCGGTCGCATAGACCTGAGGGCCGGTGGCTTACGCCTCCAGCTCTGCATCCCAGTAGAGGAAGTCCATCCAGCTGTCGTGCAGGTGATTGGGCGGGAACTTGCGGCCCATGTTCAACAGCTCCTGCGCGCCCGGCTGTCGGGGCGGCTTGCGCAGCGACAACCCAACCTGACGCAGGCTTTTCGATCCCTTGCGCAGGTTGCACGGCGCACAGGCCGCAACCACGTTTTCCCAGGACGTGATGCCGCCAGAGGCGCGTGGCACCACGTGGTCAAAGGTCAGATCGCCCTTGGCCCCGCAATACTGGCAGCGGAATTCGTCCCTTAAAAAAAGATTAAAGCGCGTGAAGGCCACGCGCTTTTGCGGTTTGACATAGTCTTTGAGCACCACGACGCTCGGTATTCGAAGCGTCATCGACGGGCTGCGGACCACCTCGTCATATTCGGCCACGATATCCACCCTGTCGAGAAACGCCGCCTTGACCGCATCCTGCCAGGACCACAGCGACAGCGGGTAATAGCTGAGCGGCCGATAATCGGCATTCAGCACCAGTGCCGGGTGATGTCGCAACGCGCCCGGTTCGCGTACAAAAGCTGTTCTGAAAGTGCCATCCATCGGGGGACTCGTCTCCTGCCCAGTCTGCCTCTATTCAGCACCAGGACGGGAGCCCGCCCCGATCAAGTATCAGCACTATATCTCGGTGATCTTGATCGGCAACCCCCCCAAATGTGCACTGGTCGCCGCAGACAAACGTCGCATGATGGGCAGGCTGGCAGCGCGTGATCAGTCGGGGATCGCAAAGACCTGACCGGGATAGATCAGGTCCGGATTGCGGATGCGGTCGCGGTTGGCTTCAAACACCTTCACATAGGCCGGGCCTTCGCCGTAGCGGTCCCGTGCGATGGCCCAAAGCGTGTTGCCCGGCTGGACCGTCACCACTTTGACGACAGAGGCTCCGGGCGCGTCAACGACCACGGCAGCCAGGGCCGCAGGGTCTTCACGCCGGAACGGGCTTTCGACCCGCGATACAACCTCACCCGTTACGTCCACCGCATCGACACGCAAGGTGTAGGTCCCGCTGTCGATCTCGGGCAGGTCCGCGCGCCAGCGGCCGTCTTCACCGACCTCGGTGGTCAGAACCGGCTCGTTGTCGATATACACCCGCACAAATTCATCCACGGTGCCGCGCCCGGACAGGGCCACGTCCCCGGCTGTTTCATAGGTGATGGCATCCAGCGCGATCTGGTCCAGCACGTCAGGCGTCTGGCCGGATGGCTGGAGCACCTCGACCCCCGCTTGCGTTGACAGGATCACCGCCGGGGCGCTTGGTGTCTCTGCAATGGTTTCGGCGACGGGTGCTGACGCTGCGGCACTTGTTTCGACCGGGTCGGCAGTCGTGATCGGCTGTTGCACCGGGTCAGCAGTCGCCTCGGCGACCTCCACTTGTGCAGTCGGCGTCTCGGGCTGCGTGTCGGCGACCACTTCAGTTTCCGTGTCCTCCGGCGCGCGCTCTTCCACCTCTGTGTCGCTGGTGACGTCCGGTTTTTTCACAGGCCCGGCATCCGACGCGGGGTCGGATTGCGGTGTTTCGGGGGCTGCGGCCAAGTCGGTCGACGTGGCCTCTGGCACGTCCGGCACCGGGGCTTCGGCGATTTGCACCGACGGGGCAAGGATCACCTGATCGGGGCTTTCGATGCGTCCGGCATCCCCCTCGGCCACCAGCCCGACCACGCGCGGCGTGGCGCTGGGTGGCAGATCAAGGAACGCGACGAACTTGCCGGTGCGGTCAACCACCGCAGACCCGGCTTCGACCCCATCAACCAGCACGCGCACGTCGCGCGCGCCGGGGGCGGACCCGGCCACCAATGTCTGACCGTCCGGAGCCACGCGCACGATGTCAAACGCGGGCGGCACCGGATCGGGCGCGGCCACATCCGGCACAGGTGCTTCGGGTTCGGTGGTCGCGGCGTCGGTGTTTTCGGGCGCGGCCCTGTCGGCGTCATCGACATCTGACGGGGCCGCCGCGTCCGGGGTTTCCGGAACGTCGGGGGCCGGCGCATTTGGTTGGGACGGTTCGCTTACCGGATCGGGCAGGACTGCGACCTGCGTGTCGGGTGTTTCGACGACAGGGTCTGCCGCTGGTGCGGGTCGTTCTGCACCGGCCGCTTCGGGTTCGGAACTCGGGAACAGGGACCCGCTGGCATAGAGGCCAATCACAACGGCCGCGACCGCTGCCGCGCCCCCCAGAGCGAGACCGGACGCGCCTTGTGTCAAAGCAAATTTGCCCATCGTTCCCCAAGTGTTTGCAAGAGCTGGTCCATCGCCATTGCTGCAGTTGAGCGTATCTATCAACGCAGGTATCACGAGGCAACTCACATGCCCTTGCGAAGGACGTCCCTTATGAACACCAAATCAATCTGTGTCTATTGCGGCGCACGTGCCGGTCAGAACCCCGCCTATGCCCGCGAGGCGGATGCGCTGGGGCGCGGGATCGCCGATGCGGGCTGGCGGCTGGTCTATGGTGCGGGCGATGTGGGGCTGATGGGCCTGACCGCGCGCGCGGCACAGGACGCGGGCGGCGACACGTTCGGGGTGATCCCGACCCATCTGCTTGACCTCGAAGTGGGCAAGACCGACCTCACCCGCTTCATCGTCACCGAAACGATGCATGAACGCAAAAAGGTCATGGTGATGAATGCCGACGCGATTGTCGTTCTGCCCGGCGGGGCCGGATCGCTGGACGAATTCTTCGAGGCACTCACCTGGCGGCAGCTTGGCCTGCATGACAAGCCGATTTTCCTGCTCAGCGTTGAAGACTACTGGGCCCCGCTGACCGCTCTGATGTCACATGTGGTGGCGGACGGGTTCGCCGATCAGTCCTTGCTCGACTTTGTCGAAACCACCACGTCGGCCTCGGACACGATCCTGGCGTTGCGGCGGGCCTTGTCCTGACGCAGGGCGCTGGTGGAATACACCGCCAGCGCGGTCCAGATCAGGGCAAAGGCAAACAGGTGCACCGGTCCGAACGGTTCGCCAAAAATCACCACCGCGCACAGGAATTGCAGCGTCGGGTTCAGGTATTGCACGATCCCCACCGTCGACATGGTGAGCCGCCGTGCGCCATAGGAAAACAGGATCAGCGGCATGGCGGTCATGGGTCCTGCGGCAATCAGAAAGAGGCTTTGCCCGATCTCGTCACCAAACGCACCGCCCGATCCGGTGTGCAGATATAGCAGCCACGCCACCGCCAGAGGCGTCAGCATCAGCACCTCGGCCGTGACCGACACCACGGGCCCAAGGTCCAGCTGCTTTTTCACCAGCCCGTAAATGCCAAAGGTGGTGGCCAGCACCAGCGGGATCCACGGCAGGATCTGCAGACCGATGGTCAGGGACACCACCGCAAACCCGGCCATGGCCACGGCGCTCCACTGGGCGGTCGACAGCTTTTCCCCCAGCAGCAGCCGGCCAATCAGGACAGCCACCAGCGGGAAGATGTAGTAGCCCATCGACGCTTCGGTGGCGCGGCCCACTTGAATGGCCCAGATAAACAGAAACCAGTTCACCGAAATCATCGACGCGGCGAACAGGATCACCCGCACGGACGCCCAGCGGGTCACGGCCCCCCAGAGCACCGGCAGGCGTTTCTGAACCGCAAGCAGTGTGGCAAAGAACACCAGCGACCAGACCGTGCGATGCGCCAGCACTTCGGCGGGGGGAACGGCGCTGAGTGCTTTGTAAAACAGCGGCGACAGCCCCCAGATGGTACAGGCGGCAAGCAGCGCCAATACGCCTTTGCGGGTGTCAGTCATGGTGGCTCCTTCACCCGCAGCGGTAGCGGGACGCACCGGCAAGGGCAAGGCATGACCAACTGCCAGACGGGACGACAAATGACCGCGATCCCTGAAGCGACCGCGCAGCGCCCCGGACGCCAGACATGAAAAAAGCCCCGCCAGATGGCGAGGCTTTTCCGAAAAAACTGCGCGGTGATCAGGCGTTCGACAGACGCTCTGCCACGTTTTCCCAGTTGACCAGATTGTCGAGGAAGTTGGCCAGGTAGGCCGGACGCTTGTTGCGGAAGTCGATGTAGTAGGAATGCTCCCACACATCGCAGCCCAGCAGCGCTGTCTGACCAAAGCAGACCGGGTTCACGCCGTTTTCGGTCTTGGTAACCTTGAGCGTGCCATCGGTGTCGACAACCAGCCATGCCCAGCCCGAGCCGAACTGACCCGCGCCTGCAGCGCTGAAGTCGTCCTTGAACTTTTCAACGGTTCCGAACGCGTCCTTGATGCGGGATTCCAGTTCACCCGGCATGGAATTGTCGCCCGGGCCCATCATTTCCCAGAACTGGTTGTGGTTCCAAAGCTGGCTGATGTTGTTGAAGATCCCGCTTTGCGCGACGGCGTTGGCGTCGTAGGTGCCCTTGATGATCTCCTCAAGGGACTTGCCCTCCCATTCGGTGCCGGCAATCGCCTTGTTGCCGTTGTCGACATAGGCCCTATGGTGAAGATCGTGGTGATATTCCAACGTTTCCTTGGACATGCCCTTGGAGGCAAGCGCGTCGTGGGCGTAGGGAAGATCGGGAAGTTCGAAAGCCATGGTGGTCCCCTCGTAGTAGGTGCGGCAATTTATACACAGCACTACCTGATGCCAGTGGACCCTAAGGTCAAGGCTTGGCACCCTGCGAATGCTCAGAAAAGCGCCGGTTCGGTGTTGGCGCTGTGATCACGTATCAGTTTAACGCTGCTGCCGGTCACAGGTTCCAACCCCATTGAAACCCGTGTGATACCCGGCGGGCATGGCGGTGATGCGCATTTCCTGATCAGCCTTGAGCCAGGTGGCCCGAAACAGCATTTTCGCGCGTTTGCCTTTTGAATCTGTGGCCGTGTAATTCCACGCGAACGTAATGCGCTTGGCATTGTCGATGGACACCCGGCCTTCGATGGGGCGACGGTCATTGAAGTGCAGCACGATCGGGTCCGAGATCACCACCCTGCCCTTTTCAGCATCGTGCCCGATGAACAGAATGTCCGGAATCCATGCCTTGCGCTGGGGTGACGTGAGTTCACAGGTATATGTCACCTGCGCCGCTGCACTGCCTGCAACCATCATTCCAACACCCAGAACACCCGCCAACCTGCGAAGACCGTACCACATACCCTTACTCCCTAAACCGCACCCGCAGGTGCCGCCCCACGCGAAGGAGTTTAGTCAAATTCGACGCAAATTTCATCTGAAGACGCGTCGAATTGGGTATGTTTCGTTAACCTTGGTTAACGCCGCGGCGCGTCACGCGGCGCGCACGGCATCAGAAATAGCGGACCTGTGCGTTTTCATCTGCCGCATTGCTGAGGATGCCGAACATGTAGTCGGCCACCGAGCGGAAGCACACAACCCGCGCGGAATAGGCGTCATCCATCCAGAACGCGGCGGCAACCTGTGCCAGTCGTGTCCGGCGCACCTGCCCCGGCTCGAATGCACCGGGTGCCATGTCCACCGGGGCCAGCTTGGCCAGCACTTCGCGCAGCAACCCGCCGGTCAGTTTGAACACGGACCGCGCGTCCGACACGTTGACCACAAGCGCATGCGCGCCGGACAGCTTGTCGGCCAGCGCATCCGCCTTGGCCTGGGCCTCGTCATAGCTGCACAGAAGCAGGGCTTCGTCAGGCGACATCCACAGCGCGCCATTGGCACCGTCCAGCGACGTGCCGCGCAATCCGGGCATATCGACGTCAAAGACGTCCTTGACCGCCGCTACGACAGCCTTGTCATCCAGATCGGCGCGTAGCGTTACCATGCCCTGACCGGGCAGTTCTTCGATCTTGGCAAGCCCCTGAAAGGACGCGCCGCCGAGGGCCAGTTGAACATCAGACATTCTGCTTCTCCCCCTCCGGGTCAAAGAACACCGGATCCACGATCCGCGCCTTCTTTGCGCCGTCGCCGCTATTGGTGAAGGTGATCACCTCGCCCATGCGGTCCGGACCGTTCAGCACCAGACCCATCGCAATCCCCTTGCCCAGCGTCGGGCTCATATAGGTCGAGGTCACGCGGCCCTGGGTGTTGCGCTGGCCGTTTTCGTTTTCGCCATCGGCCACGGCATAGGCCCCATCCTTGAGGACCGACCCGTCCAGCGTTTCCAGACCCACCAGTTTCCAGCGGCTGGGATCGGTCATGTGCGACCGCGCCTGTGCGCGCTTGCCGATGTAATCCTCTTTCTTCTTCGAAATCGCCCAATTGAGGCCAAGGTCCTGCGGAATCACCGTTCCGTCGGTTTCATCGCCGATCATGATGAAGCCCTTTTCGGCGCGCATGATGTGCAGCGCTTCGGTGCCGTAGGGGGTGATGTCCCACTCCTTGCCAGCTTCCAGCAACGCATCCCAGAACGCCCGGCCGCGATTGGCCGGGGTCGAGATTTCAAAGCTCAGCTCACCCGAGAACGAAATCCGGTAGACCCGCACCGGGAAACCGTCCAGTTCGCCATCGGCCCAACCCATGAAGGGCAAAGTATCTTTGCTGACATCCATGCCGCCCAGCTTTTCCAGCAGCTTGCGGGCATTCGGGCCCACCACCGCGACCTGCGCGAATTGTTCGGTTGCGTTGACGGTCCAGACCTTCCAGTCCCACCATTCGGTTTGCAGCCACTCTTCCATATGCGCATGGATGCGATCCGCGCCGCCGGTTGTGGTGTGGCAGAGGAACGTGTCCTCGTCGATCCGCGCCACCACGCCGTCATCGGTCAGGAACCCGTTTTCGGTGCACATCAGCCCGTAGCGGCATTTGCCCGGTTTCAGGGTGCTCATCATATTGGTGTAGAGCATGTCGAGAAACTTGCCCGCGTCCGGGCCGTTGACGATGATCTTGCCCAGAGTGGAGGCGTCGAGCAAGCCAAGGCTGTTGCGCGTGGCCCGCACTTCGCGGTGGACCGCGTCCTTGACGCTCTCGCCGGGTTTCTGGAACGTGTAGGGCCGCCGCCAGTGGCCGACCGGCTCCCAATGCGCGCCATTGGCGTCGTGCCAGTCATGCATCGGGGTCTTGCGAATCGGCTGGAACAGGTCGCCGCGCGCTTCGCCTGCAATCGCGGCCAGCGAGATCGGCGTGTAAGGCGGGCGGAACGTGGTGGTGCCGACCTGCGGGATGTCTTCACCCAACGCTGTCGCAAGGGTCGCAAGGCCGTTGATATTGCTCAATTTCCCCTGATCCGTTGCCATGCCCAGCGTGGTGTACCGCTTGGTGTGTTCGACACTTTCGAACCCTTCCTGCGCGGCCAGCTGCACGTCCGACACTTTCACGTCGTTCTGGTAATCCAGCCATGCCTTCATGCGCAGTTTCTTGGGCGCGTGCGCGGGCATCATCCAGACCGGCATCAATTGCGCCTCGTCCACCTGCACGACATCGGGTTCGGTGGCTGTCACATCATGGCCCAGCCGTTTGACGACGGTCATGCCGATCTGCGTGGCGTCCATCAGGGCCTCTTGCAGTGTCATCATACCGGACGCCGCGCCTGCGGTTGCCACGAACGCGGTGCCGTCATGACCGACGGGCGCGCGATCCGGGTCCGGGACAAACGCCGCCTGCGCCTCGTCCCATTGCAGCTTGCCTCCGCAGTGCGACCACAGGTGCACCACCGGAGACCAGCCACCGGACATGGCGACCGCGTCGCAGAAGATCTCGGTTGTCTCGGACCCGTCGCTGTCCTGCGCGGTGAACAGCACGGAATGTACTTCCTTGGAGCCTTTGACCTTGGCAACCGCCGCGCCGGTCTGAACGGAGATGCCCAGCGCCTTGGCCTCGTCCATCAACGCGCCGCCGCCGTCCGGGCGGGCATCAAGGATCGCGGGCACTTTGAGACCCGCCTGCACCAAGGCAATCGCTGTGCGGTAAGCGTCGTCATTGTTGGTGACAACAACCGTGCGGTCGCCCGGGCTGACGCCGTAATTCACCAGATAGTCCCGCACCGCCGAGGCCAGCATCACGCCGGGAATATCGTTTCCCGCAAAGGACAACGGGCGTTCGATGGCGCCGGTGGCCGTGATCGTTTGGGCCGCACGGATGCGCCACAGGCGGTGGCGCGGGCCGGGGGTGTCGGGGGTGTGGTCAGTCAGGCGCTCATAGCCCAGCACATAGCCGTGGTCATAGACCCCTGCCCCCATGCAGCGATTGCGCAGGGTGACATTGGGCATCGCTTGCAGCGCGGCCACGGTCCGGTCAACCCAGCTTTCCGGATCAAGACCGTCGATGGTGCCGCCATCCACTGGCGCGCGCCCGCCCCAATGGGCGGTCTGTTCCAGCAGCAGAACCTTGGCCCCGGATTGCCCGGCTGTCAGCGCCGCCTGCAGGCCCGCGACGCCACCACCAATGATCAGAACATCGGTGAAGGCGTAGAAATGTTCATAGCGGTCCGGGTCTCGCGCTTCGGTGTCGGGGGCTTTGCCCAGACCGGCGGATTGCCGGATGAAGGGTTCGTAGACATGTTTCCAGAACGGCCGCGGATGGATAAACATCTTGTAGTAAAAGCCCGCAGGCAGGAACCGCGACAGCACGTTGTTGACCACACCCACGTCATATTCAAGCGATGGGAAATGGTTCTGGCTGGTGGCGCTGAGGCCGTGGAAAATCTCGGTTGTGGTGGCGCGCTGGTTGGGTTCGACGCGGTCGCCCTCACCCAGATTGACGAGCGCGTTGGGTTCCTCTGCACCGCTGGCAACCACGCCGCGCGGGCGGTGGTATTTGAAGCTGCGCCCCATCAGGGTTTGCCCATTGGCCAGCAGTGCCGAGGCCAGCGTATCGCCCCGGACCCCGGACATCAGCTTGCCGTTGAACTTGAACTGAACCGACGTGTCGCGGTTGATCAGGCGGCCTTGGGTTGCGATGCGGGCGCTCATGGGTGGACCTCGGGGCGTGTGGCGGCGTTGGAGCCCGCGGAGGTATTTTTGGCAAGAGGACGGGTCATGCGAGGTTTCTCCAGCTAAAGCCGGGGCGTTTGGCGCGGATGGTGTCGAGCAGGTCGTTCGGCGGTTCGGTTGTTTGCGCGCTGTAGGTGCCGAACACTTCAAGCGTATTGGTGCAACGCGCCGCGTGGAACCACTTGCCGCAGCCATTCACGTGCCGCCAGCGTTCGAAATGCACGCCACGCGGGTTTTCGCGGTGGAACAGGTATTCCGAGAAATCGTCATCACTGGAGCCGGGGCCAAAGCGCTTCAGATGCGCCTCGCCACCGCCGTGCAGTTCGGTTTCTTCAGCGGCGACGCCGCAATAGGGGCAGGTCAGGAGGAGCATGGCGTAGCCTCCGCAAATGTGTTGATTGATGGTTGCATGGATGTGCCTCGGGCAGCCGCCGACCGCGGGTGGGGGTGAAGCCCCCGCCCATGGGGGCGGTCGGGGGCTGCCCGGCGTGCCGCCGGGCGTGACAGTTGATTGACCTTTTTCAATGCGCCACCCCCGCTGCGACGCTCTCATCAATGAACCGCCCTTCAACAAACCGGTCCAATCCGAACTCGGCCGTCAGCGGAGAGTGCCCCTTGGCCATCAGTTCCGCCATGCCCCAGCCCGAGCCGGGGATCGCCTTGAAGCCGCCGGTGCCCCAGCCGCAGTTGATGAAGCAGTTTTCCAGTGGCGTTTTGGACAGGATCGGAGAGCGGTCCCCGGTCACGTCCACGATGCCGCCCCATTGGCGCAGCATCTTGAGACGGGAGATCATCGGGAAGGTTTCGATCAGCGCGCGGACCGTTTCCTCGATATGGTGGAAGGACCCGCGCTGTGTGTAATTGTTGTAGCCGTCTGTGCCGCCGCCGATGACCATTTCGCCCTTGTCGGACTGGCTCATGTAGCCGTGCACGGTGTTGGCCATCACAACCACGTCCATGCAGGGTTTGATCGGCTCGGACACCAGCGCCTGTAGCGCCACGGATTCAATCGGCAGACGGAAGCCCGCCATCTCGGCCAACACGCCGGAATGGCCTGCAACGACAATCCCCAGTTTGTCACAGTCGATGTCGCCCATCGTGGTGGTGACACCCGTGACTTTGCCCGCGTTTTGGCGCACGGCGGTGACTTCGCATTTCTGGATGATGTCCATGCCCATGTCCGAGCACGCCCGCGCATAGCCCCAGGCCACGGCATCGTGTCGCGCGGTGCCGCCGCGTTCCTGCCAGAGCGCGCCCAGAACGGGATAGCGCGGTCCGTTGATCTCCATGATCGGGCAGAGTTTCTTGACCTCGGCGGGACCGATGAAGCGGGTCTCGACGCCTTGCAGGCTGTTGGCATGGGCGGTGCGCTGGTAGCCCCGGACCTCGTGTTCGGTCTGCGCCAGCATCATCACGCCACGCGGGCTGAACATGACGTTGTAGTTGAAGTCCTGGCTCAGGTCTTCGTAGAGCGAGCGCGCCTTTTCGTAGATCGCGGCAGAGGGATCCTGCAGGTAGTTCGACCGGATGATGGTGGTGTTGCGCCCGGTGTTGCCGCCGCCCAGCCAGCCTTTTTCGATCACCGCGACATTGGTGATGCCAAAGTTCTTGCCAAGGTAATAGGCCGTCGCAAGGCCATGCCCGCCTGCCCCCACGATGACAACGTCGTATTTCTTCCGCGGCTGCGCTTTGCGCCAAGCGCGCTCCCAACCGGTGTGGTATC
Organism: Marivita sp. S6314; assembly: GCF_023015985.1. GTDB lineage: Bacteria > Pseudomonadota > Alphaproteobacteria > Rhodobacterales > Rhodobacteraceae > Marivita. Next base: position 98,110 of record NZ_JALKAO010000004.1, on the reverse strand, counting down.
GGACCGCTTCACGGGCAACGGCAAAGGCAGAATAGCGTTTCATGGATGCGACTCGGACTAGGGGTGATCTGAAAGATATTCGACCAGAATGCGCATCCGCCGAGGGCGTGACAACGTCATATTTTCGTGAATTTGCGACATGGCGGTTTGTCACGGGTGTTTGCCCTTTTTTCAGGGCGGTCGCGGCTATACATGTTCCCAAACAGCGAATGGATGATGCGGATAATGACGCTTTTCTGGATTGCGACCGGCGTGTTGGCAGTGGCCATGACGGGGCTTTTGGTTCTGGCCCTTTTGCGGGGACACCGGCATACCGGCCCGTCCGAAGTGTTCGACGTGCAGGTCTACCGCGATCAGTTGACCGAGGTGGACCGTGACCTGCAACGCGGTGTGATTTCCGAAGACGACGCCACCCGGTTGCGCACCGAGATTTCGCGCCGCATTTTGGCAGCGGACGCCAAGATGCAGGACAGCGGTGCAGGCAGCGACCAGCCGAAAGCGTTGGGGCTGGCAATGGCAGCGGTCATTGCGGTGACGCTGATTGGGGGGACGTTCTGGTTCTACTCGGCCCTTGGTGCGCCGGGGTACGGCGATCTGGGTCTGAAGACCCGGATGGAAATGGCCGAACAGGCCCGCGAGTCGCGCCCGTCACAGGCCGAAGCCGAAAGCCAGCTGCCCACCGCGAGTGATCCGGCCATTGCGCAGGAATACGAAGATCTGGTGCAGCGACTGCGCGCTGCCGTGGCCGAACGCCCAGATGATCTTCAGGGGCATATCCTGCTGGTGCGGTCAGAAGCCGGGCTGGGAAATTACATCGCGGCCTACAAGGCGCAGGAACGGGTTCTGTCGCTCAAGGGCGATGCGGCAACGGCCAAGGATTACGCGGATCTGGCAGATATGATGGTGCTTGCGGCTGGTGGCTACGTGTCCCCGGAAGCCGAGCGCGTGCTGGAAGCGACGCTGAACCGGGATCCTCAAAACGGCGTGGCGCAATATTACATGGGTCTGATGCTGGCCCAGACCGGGCGTCCCGACATTGCGTTCCGGTTGTGGGACCGTTTGCTGCGGCAAAGCCCACCGGACTCGGTCTGGTTGCCGCCGATCCTGGCGCAGATCGAGGAAATGGCGTTCCGCGCTGGGGTTGGTGACTATCAGGTGCCGCAGATCGAAGGATTGCCGGGCCCCAGCGCCGAGGATGTCGAGGCGGCCGGAGAGCTAAGCGCCGAAGAGCGGCAGGAGATGATCCGGGGCATGGTGGCGCGGCTGTCTGACCGTCTGGCCACTGAAGGCGGCCCGCCCGAGGATTGGGCGCGTCTGATTTCGTCGCTCGGCGTGCTGGGGGACGAGGCGCAGGCCATCGCGATCTGGAACAACGCGCAAGAAGTGTTTGCCGACAACCCCGACGCGCTTGAGATCGTGCGGGATGGCGCCCGCGCCGCAGGCCTGGTGTTGTAAGGCTTTGATTTACGACGATATCTCTGATTTTCACACGGCCCTGCCCCCGATGCGGGCCGTGGCTGGGCTCGATCTGGGCACCAAGACCATCGGCGTTGCCGTGTCCGACGGGTTGCGATCCGTCGCCACGCCGCTGGAGACCATCAAGCGGCGCAAGTTCGGACAGGATGCAGAGGCGCTGCTGGCGATCCTGAAAAACCGCGATATTGCGGGCCTTGTTCTGGGTCTTCCGCGCAACATGGATGGCAGCGAAGGCCCCCGCTGCCAGTCGACCCGCGCCTTTGCACGCAATTTCAGCGCCTTGTGGGGTGGCCCGATCGGGTTCTGGGATGAACGTCTGTCCACGGTTGCGGCAGAAAGAGCACTATTGGAGGCGGATACGACCCGAAAGCGTCGCGCAGAGGTGATCGACCACGTGGCGGCGTCCTATATCCTGCAAGGGGCGCTGGATCGCCTGCGCCATCTTCAAACCGGGTGAGACCTTTATGAAAGACGACATTTGGAGCCGCGACGAGATCGAAAGCCCCTGCGTAAAGATCTGTGTCGTGCATCCCGAAAGCCGTCTGTGCACCGGCTGCCTGCGCACAATTGACGAGATCGGCGCGTGGTCCAAGATGTCCCCCGAGGCGCGGCGCGTCGTGATGGCGGAATTGCCCGCGCGCCAAGGTCAGCTGACCAAACGCCGCGGCGGCCGCGCGGCCCGGTTGCAGCGGTCATGATGATCCTGAACCGGATGTTGCGACGTTTGACACCAGTGGTGTGTCGCATCGTGTCTGACGTCAGCGCCAATGGGACAGCTTAGGAAAAGCCCAAGGACGTTTCGCTGCGACCGAATACTTGCGGCAAGATTGACAGGACCGCATTTCCAGTTGTTGCCAAAAGACGCGTTCCAATCGACTTTGACAAACGACGATCTTTCGATCGTGAACCCGTAGAAAGGGCCAACCAACAGCAAAAAGCCGGGGCGTGAGGCCCCGGCTTTTCTATTCGATCGTTTTGGTGTGATCAGTCCAGACCAAACACGCAAATGCAGAACTCTTGTCCGCGCTTGACGGCCTTTTTGCTGTGCAGGTGCTGCGAGAACTGGACCTGGTATTTGCCGTTCTTCTCGACGCAATGCACCGACACATCCATGACCTTGTACGGCACCTTCGCGCAGAACTTGCGACCCATCTTGTAGAACTCGGGATCGACCAGCTTGTTGAAGCTCACCTTGCGCACACCGTCTTCGTCAAAGTAGCAGCGCAGACCCGGTTCAGACACCTTGGGCGGTGCAACCACAACCGGAGGGATCGGGCGCTCGCGCTCCTCTTCCGGTGGCTGCGGCGGCTTCGGTGGCTCCGGTGGAGTCACCGGCGGCTCCGGGGGTGTTGGCGGCTCAGGTGGCTCGGGCGGTGTAGGCTCGTCGGGTTTCTCGAATTCCGGCTTTTCGTATGTCGGCTCATCCGGTGGCAAATCTCGTGCCAGCGCGGGTGTCGCGATCAAAGCAAATATAAGCAGGGCAAGTTTCATGTTTTTCCCCTTATGGGACCGCGATACTTTGCGGACGTCGTTACCATATGCGTGCTGCACGTCTTCAGTGTTTCAGTGCAGCGCGCATTTTCATAGCGTTTTATGCGACAGCGACAGGTGTTTCCTCGTCATCGACCGCCTCGTCAGAAACGATCATGTCGTCCTCGGACCCGACATCCCCACCTTCGTCAGCAACAACATCGTCGTCTTCGTCGGCCACAACATCATCGCCCTCGTCGGCTACAACGTCATTACCCTCTTCAGCGATTTCGGGAGATGCGCTTCCGCCATCGTCGCCATTAACATCGGCAGGTGTCATTGCGGCGGACCCGTCAATGCTTTCAACCAGAATGATCTGATCGACAGACACGGAGCCTGTTCCGGCCGCCACCACAGCAACTGTCTGGCCATTTGCCTGAACAAGCGAGTCGCCCGTGGCACCATCCGTTTCCACCGTGATCGTCGTATCCGAAGACGTCCCTTCGGGCACAGACACGATCACCACTTCATCTGCTTCCAGATCAAATATGACAGGTGCTGCGGACGGATCGACCCATGTGCCGGTCAGGAACACATCGGATCCTTCACCGCCAAAGGCCATGTCGCCAGTGCCCAGCTGGATATCGTCCGCACCTGCGCCACCGATCAGCATGTCGGGATCATTCTCATCCTGATCCGCTATCACATTGCTGCTGGTGCCGTTGTAGATCCCGAAGAGCTGGTCATTGCCGGCACCGCCATCCAAGGTGTCAGCACCGCCTTGACCAACCAGCGTGTCGGCACCTTCGTCGCCTGTCAGTTCGTCTGCGCCGTCATTGCCGAAGAGCGAGTCATCCCCCGCGCCGCCGCCCAATGTATCGTCGCCTTCTCCACCAACAATCTGGTCGGCACCGCCGTCACCGCGGATCAAGTCATTGCCCGCGTCACCGAACAGCGAGTCATCGCCATCGCCGCCGGACACCGTATCAGCCCCGGCACCGCCAGCGGCAAGATCATTGCCACCGCCGCCGCTGACGCTGTCGTCACCAGCACTGCCGAAGACCTGATCGCTGTCGGCACCCCCGGTAACGGTATCATTTCCAAGTTGACCATCGAGGATGTCCGAACCGCCAAGGCCGTCGATCACATCATCGCCACCAGCGCCGACAATCGTGTCGACCCCTTCGGTCCCGGTCAGGTTATCTGCGCCGTCGGTGCCAAACAGGACACCGTCAGACATGGTCGGTCCATCGCCACCACCGGTGTCACCACCAGTGCCGCCGTCTGATCCGTCCGTGCCACCCGTTCCGCCGTCGGTGCCACCTGTTCCGCCATCTGTGCCACCGTCAGCACCGTCATCACCGGAACCACCGCCAGCGCCGTCGTCACCGCCATCACCGACATCTACGGTATCGTCACCGCTGTCGGAGTCGTCGTCATCGTCGGAGTCCACGAAAATGCTCGCGGTAATCCCCAAAAGAGTTAGTGCCAAAAGCGCTGCATATTCCATCACACCTGATCCCAAAAGTACCGAACAGACGCTAAAGTACCGTTGGCGTGGTGCGGGTTCATAAAGAAATCGACAATTTTCGCTGTATTGTCCGCAATTGCAGAACAGTCGAATTTGCAGGCCCGGCATTGTCGCAAACTTGCAAGTGGAATGTGGCGGTGCCTTATTTTTGCCTTGTTATAAAGGCGTCCGACTCGGTTGATTCTGGTCGGAAATACGCGATCATACGACCGTCTTTCGGGGCAGATGCAGCGGCCTGCCAGGGGGCCACGCCATGCAACAGGTAGGGATGCAGCAGGATCGCCTCTCCCGGGCGCGCAAATACCGGAACGCGGGCGCAGGTCTCGAACACGGTCTTACGCGCGGCGACATACACCTCGGTGACGTCGATCTTGTGCCAGGTGTCTTTTGGATGCGGCGACAGCGCCTGCGACATGGCCGCTTGCAGGATATGATGGCTCCCCTCCCACACCACCAGCGGGCTGGCCCCCGGGCTGGTTTCGGTCAGCGGCAGCCCCAGGATCCAGTCGTGGCGTTCCTGAAAGAACCGACGTTTGGGAGAGCCTTCGGCCCGGACTCCGTCCATATGAGCCGCGTCGCGCCGTTGGCGATAGCGGAATGCCGCGTCTGTTTCACCCGCACGGGGACGCGGATACCCGGGAAAGGTGATCGACAATTGCGCCGGATGCAGGTCGTCGCGCGGTCCGATGGCGTCGGTGAAGGGGCCTTGCAATGGCACGCCGCCAATTGTGCCTTCCGGATCGGTGGGCAGCGCATCGACCCCGACAAACCACGTGCCCTCGCATTGCAGCCAGGTCTTGACCATCTCCGGATCGCGCGCAACGTCACGCCCGATGGCGCGGGCCGTTTGTGACCAACGGTACGTGTCAGGGGTCCACGGATATCTGATATATCCCGCGTCAGGCCATGTGATCGCCACGGGATCAGCCCGCCAGCCGGTCTGGCTGGTCCATGGCCTCAAGCGCCTCGTCGATCAGCTCTGCCCCGACACCAGGCTGGTTGGCCCGTTCAGACAACACGCGGCGCCACAGCCGCGCGCCCGGTTGGCCTGCATACAGCCCCAGCATGTGGCGCGTGACGTGATGCACCTTGCCACCCTCGGCGACATGGGCCGCGATATAGGGGCGCATCGCATCCAGGACCTGCGCACGGCTGGACGCCGCCGGGGACGCACCAAACAGCCGGACATCCACCTCCGATAGGATGTCCCACGGCCGGTGATAGGCCGCGCGCCCGATCATCACGCCGTCCAATCCTTGGGCAATCAGCGCTTCGGCCTCGGCCAGCGTCTCGACACCGCCATTGATTGAAATGCCCAGCGCCGGAAACCGGGCTTTCATGTCCTGCACCAGTCCATAATCCAGCGGCGGGATATCGCGGTTCTCTTTCGGCGACAGCCCCTGAAGCCACGCCTTTCGCGCATGGATAATCAGGTAATCGCAGCCAGCCTCGGATACCCGGGTGATGAAATCCGGCAGGATCTTTTCCGGCTCCTGATCATCAACCCCGATCCGGCATTTGACCGTGACAGGCACGTCCACCACCCGCTTCATCGCCGCCACGCAGCAGGCCACGAGATCCGGCGATTTCATCAAAACCGCGCCAAATGTCCCCGATTGCACCCGGTCCGATGGACACCCGACATTCAGGTTGATCTCGTCGTACCCCGCAGCCGCCCCCATCCGCGCGGCTTCGGCCAGCTCTTCGGGGTCAGAGCCGCCAAGCTGCAGGGCGACGGGGTGTTCTTCATCGGAATACGCCAACAAATGCTGCGCCCCACCCCGCACCAGCGCGGGGGATGTCACCATCTCGGTATAGAGCAGCGCATGACGACTGATCTGCCGGTGGAAAAAGCGGCAGTGACGGTCGGTCCAGTCCATCATGGGGGCGACGGACAATCGGGACGCGTTCATAGCATGAAGTCTTTTTTCTTTATCCGCCATTTTCTACCCAGCGATCAGTCCCGTCCTTGTCTCATGAGCTGTAATTCGCGCCCATTCTTTGGCATGGTTTAGAACAGTTGTTTTAAAACAGGCCTCGTGTTGTGACCCGTTGGGTAACATTATCAAGCCGAGGCGGAAAGACGGCTCCACCTTCTGGATTGCTGATCAGGTTGTCCGATATGCATTTCGTCGTTGGTTTTCAGCTCCGCAGCTGTCTTGAACCGCTGTTCGGGATGATCACCATCTCGCTGGCATTTCTGGGCGTCATCTGACGTGTTGCCTTAACGGACTTCAACATCGCGATGCCTTCACTGGTCGAGGTGGCCCCGCGCGTGGGGGTCGTGGGGGTCATTGGGAACAACGTGATTCTGTCTAGTTTCTATGCCGTACTCGAGGATATCTGGCCACGGCAGCAGCCGAGCGCGGCGCAAGAGTAAGAACGACAAAGTGTGTTTGCCACTCAGGAACTCAGGCTCGCGCACCAAATCATCAAACGACACTTCGAAAGCACGACAAGCGCTCACCAGAACGGCACCCGTCACTATCTCCGCCTCCTGTCTTACGATGGTTCTTGGCGGGGTGCGCCTGCGATGAGGCTGATTTCGGCCGCTGTTGCACACAGCTGCGCGGCGTAGGTTTCGGCAAAGCTTTCTTGGTAACGGGGTTCGGGAATGGAGATACCCAGCGAGCCGATCAAGCCACCGCCTGCGCCACGGATGGGGGCCGCCATGCCAATTGCACCGGTAATCCGCTGGCCCTTGGTCAGGGCATATCCATCGGTGCGGATCTGTTCCAACTGCGCTTCCATCTGGGCACGATCGGTGATGGTTGCCGCGGTTTCGGCCCGAAGGCCGGTTTTTGCGTAGACCGCCTCTCGGTCCGCTGGCGGCAGAAAGGCAAGGACGGCCTGACCAGATGCACCGGAGTGCAGGGATTTCCATTCCTGAAGCACAACGACATAGCGCAGCGGCTGTTTCGATTCCGCTGCCGCGACGCCGATGATCTCTTGCCGGTCAGGGTCATAGAGGTTGAGAAACACCGCCTCGCCGCACAGATCCCGCAACCGCTCCATGGGGGGCATGGCCAGTTGGCGTATCGGGAATTTGTCCGCAGCCTGATTGACCAGTCGAAACAGCTCAAGCCCCAGACCATATCGGCTGCTGTCGGGCATGCGGCGCAGGATCCCTTCCTCCACCAAGGCGGATATGGCACGGTGGGCGGCGCTAGGGGTCATGTTGAGCGCGGCGGCGACTTCACGCACGCCAAAGGAGTCCACGCCGCTGTCGAGCAACCACCGAAGAATGCCAAGCGCCTTGGAAAGCGGGTTTCGAGATGTTGGCGCCATATCGTTTCGCCTTACGCAACCTGAATTTCGTTGGGCGAAACGTGTCACATCTCATGAACCGAGGCAAGACAATGGCAGACCCCTACCACGCGCGTTGACAGCCAGACAGTGAAATGCCATCATCTTGTTTTATGGAACATATGTTCCGTTAAACGACACACTGGGAATACTGACATGTCTGCCGAGCTTTCAATGATCAGTCCCGACCCCGCAGACGCGGAGTTCGAGGCCGAATTGCGGAGCTTCATGCGAGCCGAGATCCCACGCGAGACGCGGCAGACAGTGATGGCGCATGGCCGGATTGGACGCGACGCACAGATCGCATGGCAGTCAAAACTGGTGCGCGCGGGCTATGCCTGTCCGGGCTGGCCGTCTGAACATGGCGGTCCCGGCTGGACGCCGATGCAACGTCATATCTTTGACGTGGTGAGTGCCGAAGAAGGCGCGCCGCCCGCGATCCGGTTTGGCGAGGATATGATTGCACCGATCCTGTTCGAGATTGGCACCAAAGCGCAAAAGACCGCGTGGCTGCCGCGCATTCGCACGCTTGATGCGTGGTTTTGCCAGGGGTTCTCAGAACCGGGTGCCGGGTCTGACCTTGCTGCGCTGACCTCTCGTGCGGTGCCCGATGGTGATGGGTGGGTCGTCAATGGCGCGAAGATCTGGACCACCTCGGCCCATCTTGCCAACATGATCTTCTGCCTGCTGCGGACCGATCCGACAGCCGAACGCAAACAGGCAGGCATTTCGATGTTTGTCTTCCCAATGGACCTGCCGGGCATCACTGTCCGCCCGATCCGCACGATTGATGGCGGCGCGGTATTCAATGAGGTGATCTTTGACAACGTGCGCATCGCAGGCGACGCGTTGATTGGGGAAGCGAACAAAGGCTGGGAGTATGCAAGGCTCTTGCTTGGCCATGAACGTGCGGGCCATGCGCGGATCGGGCAATCGCGCCGTGAACTGGCACGTCTCAAGGCGCTTGCCGGGTCTGACATGGACATCGCCAGCATCGAGATCGAATTGCGCGCGCTTGAAGTGTCAGTTTTGCGGCATCTGAACGGCGACAAACGATTTGCGCGGACCGGTCCAAACCTTCTCAAGCTGCGCGGCAATGAGATTCAACAGCGTATCGCCCGACGCTTGCTTGACGTGATGGGACCGGAGGGGTTGGCTTTTGCGGGTGATCACAGCTTGCCCGAAGCGGCAGGCGCTCCGGCGTCAAACTACCTGTTTTCCCGCAGCGCGTCGATCCTTGGCGGCAGCGATGAAATCCAGCGCGGCATCCTTGCGCGCGCGCTTGGGATGTAGATGACCGATGCGATTTGAACCGACAGAGACACAGGCCATGCTGGCCCATTCCGCCAGCCGCCTTGCAAAAGCAGCGCAGCACGGCGATGCGCTTGACCACGCCATACATGACGCAGGCTTTCGCGCCGTGACCGTTTCGGAAAAGCACAGTGGCTTTGGCGGCGATATGGCCGATGCGTCCGTCATTCTGGAAGAGTTCGGACGCGGCGATGTGTGCGAAACCACCGTTCTGAACGCGGTGATCTGCGCGCCGCTGTTGGAAGCGGCGGGTCGCGCTGATCTGCTGGACGGCATTATTGCAGGCACACGGCATGTCGCCTTTGCCTTATATGAGCCGGGTCACGGCTACCAAACGACGCCCGAAGCCGTGCGGGCGGAAGGCACAACCCTGAGCGGCTCAAAATGCGCGGTCATCGGGGGCGATGACGCCAGCGATTTCATTGTCACGGCATGCGACGAGATTGGAGCACCTGCCCTTTTTCTTCTGTCTGCGACGGCACCCGGCCTCACCCGGCACAGCTACGCCATGACCGACGCGCGCGGCGCGGCGGATATCCGTTTTGAGACCGCGGTTGCAGAGCGGCTGGACCTGGATGCGGCTGCTCAGATCCGGGATGCAGCAGATCGGGGCGCGCTGGCCGTCGCAAGCGAGGCGCAAGGCATCATGACTGCCGCGCTTGACATAACCATCGAGCATCTGAAGACGCGGCATCAATTCGGCAAACCGCTGTCCAAGTTTCAGGTTCTGCAAGCCCGCTGTGCCGATATGGCCATCGCATTGGAACAGGCCCGTTCTGGGTTGATGGCCGCATTGGATGCGCCTGACCCGGCCTCGGTGTCTGCCGCGAAAGTCCTGTCAGACAAGGCCGCATTGATTGTCGGCGAAGGTGCTGTGCAATTGCACGGCGCAATTGGCATCACCGAAGAACACCGCATCGGGCTATTGTTTCGCAGGCTCACCGCCGGGCGCAGCATGTTCGGGGACAGCCGCTATCACCTGACCTGATTTTCGAAATTCACTGACCGGGAGAACACCCCATGACCGAGACACTCGTAACCTATGAACTCAAGAACGATGTGGCGATTATCGGGCTGGACCGGCCTACAAAGCGCAATGCGCTGAGTGACCCCTTGATCCGTCAATTGAACGCGGCCGTAACGCAGGCACATCAGGAGGCCAAGGCGGGCGTGATCCACAGCACCAGCGACCATTTCTGCGCCGGTCTAGATCTGGCGCAGCTGGCCGAAAAGATGAAGCGCGGCGAGCGGCGCAAACGCGGTTCCTGGCATCCAACGTTCGAGATGATCGCGCGCAGCGAGGTGCCTTTCGTTGCGGCGCTTAACGGCGCGTGTATCGGCGGCGGGTTGGAGCTTGCCTCTGCCGCGCAGATCCGTGTGGCTGACAAGACGACCTTTTTCGCCCTGCCGGAAGCCACCCGCGGCATCTTTGTGGGCGGGGGCGGTGCGGTGCGCACCCAGCGGCTGATGGGATACGCGCGGATGGCGGACATGATGCTCACGGGCCGTGTGCTTAACGCTGACGAAGGCGAGCGCGCCAACCTGTGCCAGTATGTTGTGGAAGAAGGGGAAAGCCTTAGCAAAGCGGTTGAACTGGCGGAACGCATTGCGAAAAATGCGGGGCTGGTCAATTGGGCCATCTGTGCGGGTCTGCCCCGTGTCAACGATGTCAGCCACGAGGACGGGTTGTTCATCGAAAGCCTGATCGGTGCCTCGATCGCGGTCAACGAAGACAAGTCGCGCGTCATAGACTTCGTCGAGAAAAAGGTCGACCGCGTGAAGCCGAAAGAAAACTGACCCATGGCCCTGCATGACAGCGCCATCATCGGATATGCCGAAGTGCCGACAGTGCGGCGCAGCACCCGCGATGTCTGGGACATCGGCGCAGAGATCGTTGAAAGCCTGATCGCCTCGACAGGTGTTGAAAAGGCCCAGATCGACGGCATGATCCTGTCTTCCTGCTCCACCGGGGCGGGCAATATCTTCTGGTCCCAGACCACTGCGGATCAGTTGGGGCTGGAGCTGGATTTCTGCCAAAGCGTCGATATTGGTGGGTGCTCTCCTGTGGCGTCGATTGCGCGGGCGTCCATGGCGATAGATGCGGGGCTTTGTGAAACGGTGCTGTGCCTGTTTACGGACACGCAGGTGGCCGAAGACAATCGCAAGATGCGCGCCTTTGCCGATGAATGGACGAACCCGCTAGGCTATCTTGGACCGGTGACGGCTTTTGGCCTGCTCTCGACCCGCTACGCGCACCAGTTTGGGCTGGACCCGGCCTGCCTTGGGAAGCTGGCGGTGACCCAGCGCGCCCATGCGCTTTTGAACCCCAATGCAGTGCCGACGCTGCAAAAACCGATCACGTTGGATGACTATCTGTCGTCACGCATGATCTCGGACCCGGTGCGCCTTTTGGATTGCGTCATGGCCTGCGACGGTGGCAGCGGAGTGCTTGTCACCAGCCGCAAATCGGCAGAACGGCGCGGTGTGACGCGTATGGCCGTTCCGGTGGGTTACGGCGAACGCACCAATTACCGCGCGACAGACCCCATCGTGGATCCGACGGACACCGGGCATCGCATCGCCGGGGCGCGGGCTTTTGCTCAGGCGGGGTTGACCCCTGCGGATATGGGATCACTCCATCTTTATGACGATTTCATCATCGCCATGATGATCCAGATGGAAATGCTGGGCTTCTGCAAACAGGGTCAGGGCTGCGATTTCATTGCAGAGCGTGATTTTCATTTCGACGGCGACCTGCCTCTGAACACCGGCGGTGGTCAGATTTCTGCTGGTCAGGTCGGGCTTGCCGGTGGTGGCACCAATCTGGTCGAAGCGGTTCGCCAGATTTTCGGCGAAGGCGACAAAAGGCAGGTGCGCGATACGCGTCATGCGCTGGTGACCGGCATCGGCGGCATTCCTTATGGCCGCAACTGGGCGTCCAGCAATGCGCTGATCCTAAGCGGTGAGGGGTAGACGATGGTGGATTTCCTTGATCTCGAACGCAAGCCCTCTGCCCCGCGCAGTTTCTCCCAACCCTTTTGGGACGCAACACGCGAACGCCGCTTCCTGCTGCAATATGACAAGCGCGCCGAGCGGTTCCAGTTCTTCCCCCGTGCGGCCGCCCTGTCAGACGGTGCCCGCGATCTGGATTGGCGCGAAGCCAGCGGGCGTGGGACGGTATTCAGCCACACAATCGCCCGCCGCAGCCGTGGCCCGTTCAACGACGCAACGCCCTTCACCATCGCGCTGATCACGTTGGAGGAAGGCGTGAATGTGATGGCCAATCTTGTCGGCTGCGCGCCAGAAGACGTTGCTATCGGAATGGCCGTGACGCTGGACTGGTGCCCGCTGCCCGACGGCACACATCTACCCATCTTCAAGCCTGCCACCGATTGACCCGTGCCGCTTTGGCGCGCCCGCAAAGGATATGCCATGACCCTCTCTGCTGATATGAAAGCGTTGCTCACGCCCGGTTCCATTGCCATCATCGGCATGTCCTCGCGCGAGGTGTCACCCAGTCGCCGCATTCTGCAAAACCTCGATGCCAATGGTTTTGCGGGCGACATTCATCTGGTGGGCCGCCAGGCGGGCGAGATTGATGGCCGCCCCGTTCTGGACAGCATTGATGCGCTGCCCGAAGGTGTTGACCTTGCCATCTTCGCGCTGCCCGCCGCCGGGATCGAAGAGGCCGTTGAGGGCTGTGTACGCCGTGGCGTCAAGGCGGCGGTCATCTATGCGTCGGGCTTTGCCGAGGTCGGCGAAGAGGCCTTGCAGGATCGCATCACCGAAAAGGCCCGCGCAGGTGGGCTGGCGCTTTTGGGGCCGAATTGCCTTGGCTTCGTCAATCACATCACGCGGCTCCGCATCAATTTCGTCAACGCGCAAGAGCTTGCCCCGTTCGACACGAGCGGCGATCCGGCAGTTGCCATCGTGTCACAAAGCGGCGGACTGCTGGCCCATTTCCGCAACAGCTTTACCGGGCGAGGTTTGCAGCTTTCCTATTCGATATCCACCGGCAACGAGGCCGGGCTGACGCTGTCGGATTTCGTTGATTTTCTGGCGGGCGATCCCGGCACGTCGGCCATCGTCATTTACGCCGAACAGGTCCGCAACGCACCCGACTTTCTTGCCGCCGCTGCGCGGGCGCGCGACGCTGGAAAGCCGGTGATCATGCTGCATCCGGGTCGCAGCGCCCGGGCACAAGCAGCCACCAGTTCGCATACCGGCGCACTTGCAGGCGACTACGCGGTCATGAAGACGCAAGTGTCACGCGCAGGTGTTGTTCTGGCGGAAACCATGGACGAACTGATCGACACGGCCGAGATCCTTGCCCGCTACCCGCGTGGCGCAGTGAAAGGCCCCGGCGTGGTGACATTCTCGGGCGCGTATTGCGCCATTGCGCATGATTTCTGCGAAGATATTGATCTGGATCTTCCACCTTTGTCGGCAGCGACCGAAGAAACGATGCGCGCCGAATTGCCTGACTTTCTGACCCCGCGCAACCCGCTGGACCTTGCCACCGTGCCCGCGTTCAAGCCCGAATTGATGCATACCGGTCCCAAGGCGATGATTGAGGATGCAAACCTCGGCTCTCTCGTGCTTTCGGTGCCGATCAGCAGCGAACGCCACGCGCGCGCCTATATGCAGGGCGTGATCGACGCGGTGAAGGACAGCGACAAACCTGTCGCCTTTACGGTTTTGGGAGACCGCACGCCCCTGGCCCCGGTGTTTGACGAACTGGCGCGAAGCGCGGGCATGATCGTCTCGCGCTCGGTTGATCGGGCGCTGAGGGCGATGAAATTGGTGACGGACTATGGCCGTCAGATCGAAATCTCTGCTCGCAGCGCCTCTGCACAAAGCTTCGGAGAATTGCCCCCGCTTTCGTCGGGACCACAGCCGGAATGGCTGGGCAAGCAGGTTCTGCGCACAGTCGGTGTTGCGGTTCCCGAAGGCGGGCTGGCGACAGACCTTACGCAAGCGCAGGACATCGCCGCGCAGATTGGTTTTCCGGTGGTGATGAAGGCGCAGGCGGGTGCGCTGGCGCACAAGACCGAGGCGGGGGCGGTGCTGCTCAATATTCACGATGCAGACGGGGTCATTGAAGCGTGGACAACCCTGCACACCAATGTCGAGGCTGCACAGCCCGGCACGGCACTGGACGGAATCCTCGTCGAGAAAATGGCGGAACCGGGGCTGGAAATCGTGATCGGCGCAAAGCGTGATCCGAACTGGGGGCCGGTGGTTCTGGTGGGTATGGGCGGTATCTTGGTCGAGGCTCTGGGCGATGTGCGACTGATCGCGCCCGACGCGGCGATTGAGGATATCGAGGCCGAACTGCGCTGCTTGCGGATGGCCAAGATGTTCGATGGTTTCCGGGGCATGCCCGCCGTCGATCTGCGCTCCATCGCCGAAACCGCGTCAAAGATCGGCCAGTTGATCCTGTCGCGCCCCGAAATCGAAGAGATTGACGTCAATCCGATCTTTGCCCGCGCCGATGGTGTCACAGCGGTCGACGCGCTGATCGTGACGCGCGACGCGACATGACCGGCGCGACACATTGGGCAGGTCACACGTTCCGGCACCTGATCGCCGGAGAGCTTGTTGCCGGGACGCATGTCTATCCGGTGATCAATCCAGCCACCGGCACGAATCTGGCGGATGCACCGGGCGCGGATCACATCATGTTGGACCGTGCGGTCGCGGCAGCGCAGGCCGCCCTGCCCGGTTGGCAAGCACAGGGTTTTGACGCGCGGCGCGACGCACTTCTGACGCTCAAGGCCGCGATCGAGGCGCGGGCCGAAGATCTTGCCACCCTCCTGACCGCCGAACAGGGTAAGCCGCTGGTACAGGCGCGCGACGAGATCACCCGCGGGGCCGAGGCCATCGCGAAGATGACCGCGCTCAAGATTGAGCCTGAACTGCTGGACGTCTCGGGGGACAAGCGCACCGAACTTGTCTATCGCCCGCTTGGCGTCATCGGGGCGATCACGCTCTGGAATGTGCCGTTCCTTCTTGCGATCCCCAAACTTGTGTCAGCGCTCTATTGCGGCAATGCCATTGTGCTCAAACCCTCGCCGTTGACGCCCCTGACAACGCTGCTTCTGGGCGAAATCGCGGCAGAGATCTTTCCGCCGGGGATCGTCAATATCATCGCGGGCGAGGCCGATTTCGGCGCGTGGATGAGCACCCATCCGGGGATTGCCAAGATCAACTTTACCGGCTCTGTCGCGACCGGACAAAAGATCATGGCCTCTGCCGCGCCGACGCTCAAACGGCTGACGCTAGAGCTTGGCGGCAATGATGCGGCCATCGTGCTGGCCGATGCGGATATCGACGCGTTTGCCCCGCGTCTGATCAATGCCGCCTTCAAGAACAGCGGCCAGATCTGTCAGGCGATCAAGCGGCTTTATGTCGAGGACGCGATTTACGAACCGATGGTCGCGGCGCTGACCAAAGCGACCGAGGCCTTGAAAATCGGCGCGGGGACAGAACCCGGCGTCGATATCGGCCCGATCCAGAACCAGATGCAGTTTGACCGGCTCAAAGCACTTCAAGACGAAACCCGCGCCCTGCCGGAAGTGCGGATCACGACGGGTGGCCATGCGCTGAACCGCGCGGGATATTTCATCGCGCCCACCATAGTCGCCGACATCGCAGAGGGTACGCGGTTGGTGGATGAAGAACAATTCGGCCCGATCCTGCCAGTGATCCGATGCGCCTCTGCCGAAGATGCGCTGATGCGGGCCAATGACAGCCCCTTCGGTCTTGGCGGGTCGGTCTGGACTGCCGACATCGCGCGCGGCACAGCGCTGGCCCAGCGGATGGAGACCGGGGTGGCGTGGGTCAATCATCATCTTGGGCTGGCCGTGGACTTTCCCTTTGGCGGCGTCAAAACGTCTGGTATCGGACGGGCGAAATCCATACTGGGCCTCAAGGCGCATATGGAGGCACAGGTTGTGCAGGTGCCCGAAATGCCTGGATGAGCCAAAAGACAAAGGACAGGCCGTGACCCCTTCCCGCCGTGACATCGAGTTCAGTTCCGAAGGCGATGCCGTACGCGGCTGGTTCTATCCGGGCGAAGGATCACACGCGCCCTGCCCCGCGATCATCATGGCGCATGGCTTTGGCGCGGTGAAAGAGATGTATCTGGACCGCTACGCCGAAACCTTCGCCGCCGCCGGTTTCGCAGTTCTGGTGTTTGACTATCGCAGGCTTGGGGCCAGCGACGGCACGCCGCGTCAGGAAATAGACCCTGCCGCCCAGATCGAGGATTATCGCAACGCAATTTCGTGGATGAGCGCGCAACCCGATGTCGATGCCAAGCGTATCGGCCTGTGGGGCACAAGCTATAGCGGCGGGCATGTCCTTGTGCTGGCCGCGACCGACCCACGGGTGAAATGCGTGGTTTCTCAAGTGCCCACGATCAGCGGAAACGCTGTCGGCAAGCGGCGCTTCACGCCCGAAACACTGGCACCGCTGCTTGAGGCGTTTCACCGCGACAGGAAGGCCCGGATGGACGGCGCAGGCCCCGAGATGCGCACGCTGGTCAGCCACGATCCTGCCGACGCCCCGGTCTATGCCGCAGCCGAGGCGGTGGACTGGTATCAGAGCGCCGCAAAGCGCGGTGGACATTGGGAAAACCGCGTCACGCTGCGTTCAATCGAATACAGCCGGGCTTATGAGCCAGGCGCCTGGGTGCCACTGATCTCGGACTGTCCACTCTTGATGATCGTGGCGCGCGAGGATGTGGTGACACCTGCCGATCTGGCCCTCGCGGCCTACGCCACTGCGCCAGATGTCAAGCAGCTTCTGGAGATTGATGGCGGGCATTTCGCGGCCTATGTCGAGGCCTTTGCCGAAACCTCGTCCGCTGCGCAACGCTGGTTCAGCGAACACCTGATGTGATGAGACGCGGGGGCTTAGGCCCCCTCGTTCAGATCGACAAGCAATGTACCGGGGCCGCGCACCAGAATGGTTTTTTGCCATGACGGGTCCTGATCCGGAACCAAGGCCATGTTGGGAAAGGCGCGGGTCAGCTCTTCCAACACAACCTTCAGTTCCAGCCGTGCCAATGGCGCGCCTAGACAGAAGTGCCACCCATAGCCAAAGCTGACATGATCACGGGCATTTTCGCGGGTCACATCGAACGCGTCAGGGCCGTCATAATGGCCCTCGTCGCGGTTGGCGGATGCAATTGACATCAGCAAAGGTGCGCCTGCGGGGATGCTGACGCCACCCAGTTCCACGTCTTCCTTGGCCTTGCGCCGCCATGCGACCACCGGCGGGCCAATACGCAGCCCCTCCTCTACCGCATTGGGGATCAGCGAGGGGTCATCGACGATCTGTTGCCATTGATCGCGGTTCGTGAGCAGGAAATGCATCGTGGTGCCGATGGAGTTTGTCGTCGTCTCGTGACCGGCCAGTAGAATGCCGAAGATCAGGTTCTTAATCTCATTGATCGACAGCACGTCGGGGTCTTGCTTGTGGATTGCCAGCAGGTGGCTTGGGTAGTCTTCACCGGGATTTTCCAACCGTTCAGCGACGATGTTTTCGCAGAACGTCCAGAAGTCGATCATCTGACGACCGGCCTCCATCTTTTCCTCAAAGGTCGCTGTGCCCGAGATCATGTTGAAACGGCTGTCCGCCCAGACCTTGATCTGGCGGGCTTCAATCTCTGGCACACCCAGAAGCTGAAAGATCACGCGAGCGGGCAGTTCGTACGCAAAATCGTCAACCAGATCGACGCGGGGCTTGCCCTTGATCTGGTCAATCGCAACAAGGGTCAATTCACGAACGCGCGGCTCAAGCGCGCGGAAATTGCGCATGTTGAGAAACGCCTGCGCCGATTTACGGATGCGCGTGTGCTTGGGGCGGTCGCAATTGGCCTGGGTCTTTTCGCGGGTAAAGCGGTTCTGGCTTAGATAGGCGACCAATTCGGGCGGAAACGGCGTGATCGGATCATGCACGTTTTCCGCCGAAAACCGATCTGCGTTGGACAACACCTCACGCACGTCATCGCGGCGGGTCACGATCCAGCATTGCAGGCCATCGTCCCAGAACACAGGCTGTTCCGCCCGTTTGCCTGCGAAAAACTCGGTCATGCCGATATGTTCAAACGGGCGGAAATGGTCCCATCCCTCGGATGTGGCGCCCGACATGGGGCAGCCCGATACCGGTTCATTCATGTTTCAACTCCTCCTTATTGGAAGCGTCGTTCTTCATAGCTTCCGTCAGTCTAAACATCACGCCCTTGCTCCAGACGACCTCTTGCTCGTAACTCATGAGGCGTCGGTTCAGCAGGATATCGCGTGAAAAGCGCCAGTCGCGCGGATCGAATATTTCTTCGGGATATTTGTTGCGATGCTCGGCCAGCAGGTCCCGCATCATCTCCATGACGCTGGTCAGATAGGTCAGGCGCCGTTCGAACATGGCCAGCACATCTTCTGGGTCTTTCGTCCAGGCGGAATAAATCATCGTCAGGAAATCATCTTTCCAGACCGGCGGTTCCGGCTCGGTTCCCACCCAGTCCATCAAGACGATCTCGCCCTTTTCCAGAACCGAATAGATCCGTTTGTTCGGGCGGCTGGTCTGGTGAACTTCTTCAGACCGGACCAGTCCGATTTTTTCAAGCCGGGCCAGCGTTGGATATACCTGGCTTGTCTTGACGGGCCGGATGTTTTCCAGCTGTTTGACGATGTCATATCCCGAACGCGGACGGCGCAGCAGAACACCAAGGATCTGATAGCATAACGTGTTGAGTTTCAGATCGCCTGACTCTGCTTCAGGCTGACCGGCTTTCTGCGTCATTCAGACCTCGATTCCGCCGCTGTGGGTTCGCGCAGACGTCGACGCCCCTGCACTGATTTCACAACAGCATAGGCAAGCGTGGCAACGATCGCCATCATGATGACCTGTGAATAGGTCCGGTCGATGAAGGTCATGTAGTCGCCCTCGGAAATGACCAGCGCGCGCCGAAAGCTCTTTTCAATGATCGGGGCCAGCACCATCGCAAGCACGAAGGCCGCGACCGAATAATCAAGGCGGCGCATGATGTAAGCCGCCACCCCAAGACCCAGAGCGACCCAAAGGTCAAAGAAATGCCCGCCAGAGGAATAGATGCCGATCATGGACGAGATCAGGATCGCGGGCACCAGAAAGGAATTGGGCGTGATCAGCGCACGGGCGAACACGGTGGTCAACGCCTTGCCCATGAAGAACATGCAGACCGTCGTGGCCATGAAGCCCAGAAAGATCGCCTGGATCAGGCCCGGATCATTGCGGATCATCTGCGGCCCCGGCGTGATCCCGTGGATGATGAATGCCCCCGCGATGATCGCGATAGAGGCCGAACCGGGAATGCCAAGCGCGATAAACGGCAAAAGCGCGCCGCCCACCGTCGCGTTGTTGGCCGCATCAGGTGCGGCAATGCCTTCGGGGCTGCCTTTGCCGAATTTCTCTGGCGTCTTGGAAAGGCCCTTGGCCCCCGAATAGGCCAGCCAGCCGGACACGGTAGAGCCGACACCGGGCAAGACCCCCATGAACGAACCAATCGCCGATCCCGTGATCATCGCTTTGAGAGACGCCCAGAATTCCTTCATCGTCAGCGAGATCTTCATGTCCGAGGCGTCAAACGAATAAGCCTTGTTCATCCGGTTCCCCAGCATCATGAACACTTCGGAAAGGGCAAACAGGCCGACCGCGACCGAAATCAGGTTTAGCCCTTCATAAACCTCGAAATATCCGCCGGTGAGCCGGGGCATGCCCGTAAAGAGGTCGATGCCGATCGTCCCCGCGATCAGCCCCAAAAAGACCGAGATCATCGCCTTGACGAAATCCTTGGCCCCAAAGGTCGCCACGGCCAACAGGCCGATGATGCCAAGTAAAAAGAACTCGGGGTCCGCCAACCCCAGCGCAAATCGCGCCACCGGTTCGGCAAAGAAGATTAGAACAAGCCCCCCGAAGATACCGCCGAAGGTCGAGCCATAAAGGGAGAACGCAAGCGCTTTGCCCGGCGAAGTGGTTTTGGCCATCTCACGACCGTCCAGCACGATGGGTGCTGCCATAGCCGTGCCGGGTATCCCCAGCACAATGGCCGAAATGGACCCTCCATATTCCGCCCCCTGGTAACAGGCCAGCAGCATGAGGATCGATTCAACCGGCCCCATCGCATAGGACAGCGGTAGCAAAAGGGTCACGCCGATGATCAGACCCAAGCCCGGCAATGCGCCAAAGAGCATCCCGACGAACAGCCCCAGCATGATTGCGCCGAAGGCCGACACAACGGACATGAAGTCAATATTGGCAAGAAGGTCCATCAATCAGATCCTCAGAGGTCCACGTAAATCAAGAAATTGAAGGCGACGTAGCAAAAGGCGGTGATGCCCAGTGCCACGGCAGCATTTACCCCGATGAGCTTGGCGCTTAGGCCAACGGGAAGGCGGTAGTAGGTGAAGAGGACGAACAGAAAAACAAAGGCCTGCAGGTAAAAGGCCCCAAATTGGCTCCAGCTGACGAAGAACCCGGCGATCATGCCGATGGTCAGCAGCACACGCGGCAGGTAGTCGATGCGAAAAGCCTCGCCCGCGCCGCTTAGAAGGGATCGGATGGCCCCTATCGCGCAAAGAATGATGACGCCCCAAGCGAGGATTGTCGGAAAGAAATGTGTTCCGACATCGCCCGGCAGCGTCACAGGAAGCCCAGAGACCGACCAGATAACGAGGGCGGAAAGCGCGGACAGAGCCGCATAGACAAGCAGGTTTACTACTCTGGTGGACAACATGGGACTCATCCTGTGCTTGGAAATGTGTCCGGCCGCCCCTTGAGGAAGCCGCCGGACAGGTGGATGGAGATCTTATTCGATCAGGCCGATCTCGCGCATCGTGGTCTCGTTGCTTTTGGACGCGGCTGCGATGATTTCAGCAAAGGCTTCGGGGCCGGCAGGATCAGGCATGATCTGATCGCGCTCGAACAGTTCCTGCACATTGGGCGCATCCATCGCCGCACGGAAAGCGTCGTTCAGAATGGAGATCCGGTCGGCAGGAACATCCTTGTGGGCGATGATGCCCGAGAAGAAGACCACTTCGGCGTCGATCCCCAGTTCAGCCACGGTCGGCACGGAATCGTAGACCGCATCGGTCGGGCGTGACGGGCTCATGAAGAAGAGCGGACGGATTTCGCCGTCGCGGTGGATGTTCGGAAGCTGGTTCGAGCCTTTGATCTGGCCCCCCATAACGGCGGCTGCCAGTGCGGCAGAGCCCTCAAACGGGATGTGACGGATATCAACGTCAAGCACTTTGCCCAATTGTTCGGTGGCGATGTGTCCGCCGCTGCCCGTGCCACCCGATGTTCCATAGGTGAATTCACCGGGGTTGGCTTTGACCCATTCGAGCCAGTCTTCGTAGCCCTGCAATTCAGAGTCCCGCTGCACGTTGATCGCGACGGGAATGTCATAGAGGCGCAGAATGGGCTGGAAATCAGTCGTCTTGTAGGCGGTTTTGCCATAGAGTGGTTGGATCACAAGCGGCGAGGACGTCGTGAAGGCAACCGTATAGCCATCGGGTTCGGCGGCAAAGACCGAGGTCAGACCGATGGTGGCACCGCCGCCGGGGCGGTTCACGACAACGATCTTCTGGCCCAGTTCTTCTTCGGCTGCCTGTGCGACACCGCGGGCAAACGCATCTGTCAGACCGCCCGCGCCGTAGGGAACGACAAGTTCAATGGGTTTTGTCGGAAAGTCCTGCGCGACGGCAGCACCGACGGTCAGGCTAAGCGCGGCAAAGGTCGCCGCAAGTGTTTTGGTGAAAGTCATGGTTATCCTCCCTGATGACATTTTTAGCGAATTTTTTAGCTGACGAGGCGCGTGCCTCCGCTGACTTCGATGATCTCTCCGGTGACGTAGGCCGCCGCCTTTGAGGCAAGAAACAGAATGGGACCAGCAAGATCGACCGGGTCCGCGATGCGCCTGAGTGGAATACGCTCGACCAGATGGGCGTAGATTTCTTTGGCGTCCGCGTTGTGAAACGGGCTGTCGACAAGGCCGGGCGACACTGCATTGACGCGAATTTTTTCCGGGGCCAGTTCCTTGGCCAGCGCGCGGGTCAGCACATCGACACCGCCTTTGGCCGTGGCATAGGCCGCCCCACCCGGAACCCCGCCTGAGCGGGTCACGCAGGAACTGACGTTGACGATACAGGCATCGCTGCTGTCGCGCAGAAGTGGCAGTGCCGCCTGCGTGGTCAAAAAGACTGACTTGAGGTTCTTCTCGATGATCAGGTCCCAGCTGTCTTCGGCCATCTCGGCGATCTTGGATTTCTTGGGCGAGCCACCGGCGCAATTGACCAGAATATCAAGCGTTCCCATGTCGGCGCTGATCTTCTTGACCATGTCCGCGACGGCAGCGCTTTGGGTCAGGTCGCCATCGACCGCGCAGGATTTGCGCCCCATCGCCTCGAACTCGGCCTGAAGGGCGGCGCAGGTCTCCTGCTGGTTCAACCCATGCACGACAACATTGGCGCCATGCTGGGCGAACAGACGTGCAACTGCGGTGCCGATCCCGGACCCGGAGCCTGTGACCCAAACGGTCCGGCCCGACATATCAAAAGGGGATTGCGGGTTTGTAGTAACGGTATCAGACATCGAACCACCATGCGGACGCTGTATTGGATCGGTTCACGAGAAGCGCCTTTTTCCGCACGAACCGCTTGATTGATTCCGCCCCGAGCCGAGACCCGCCCAGGCCCGACGCCTTGAACGCGGTTTTCTCGGCCACGGCGCTTTCTCCGATGAAAAAGGGCGCGAGGCCCGCATCGTTGATCGAGATGCCACCGAGATCGAGACGCCGCGCCACGGCAATCGCCTCTTCTTCGGGGCCGAAGACCGCACCGCTCAGGCCGTAATGGCTGTCATTGGCCAGCGCTACCGCCTCATCCACCGTATCGAACGCCATGACCGGCATCAGTGGGCCAAAGCTTTCTTCAGTCATGACCTGCATCGAATGATCGACATTTGAAATCACGGTCGGCGCACACCAAAGCCCACCGCCATGCGTTTCGATCTGGCCACCAGTGTGGAACACCGCCCCCTTGGCGCGGGCATCCTCGAAATGGCGCGACAGGATGTCGGCCTGTGGGGCAAAGGTCAGCGGGCCAATCACGCCGTCATCCGGTTCTGGATAGGCCAGTTTGATCGCCTCGGCCTTTTCCGTCAGCTTTTCGACAAAGGCATCGTGCAAAGAGCGATGCACGTAAATCCGTTCAATCGAATAGCATTGCTGCCCGGACGCAAGGCACGATCCGGTCAAAAGCGCCGTTGTCGCGCGATCAATATCGGTGCCTTCCAGCAAGACCGCCGGGTCCTTGCCACCTAATTCGGTAAAGCAGGGAATGAAGCGCGCAGCGGCGCGGGCAGCAACCTTTTGCCCCGTCGCGGTTGACCCGGTGAAACAGATCATGTCCGCCTCATCAACCAACGCCGCGCCCACATCGCCTGCGCCGCGGACATAATGCAGCACAGCGGCCAGCTCTGGCACCGCCGCAATGGTCTTTTCCAGTGGATCAATGAAGCGCGGCGTCACTTCGGACGGTTTGATGATCACCGCGCAGCCCGCAAGCAACGCAGGGATCGCATCCATTAGCGACAGCGACAGTGGAAAGTTCCAGGGGCTGATCACGCCAAGCACCGGATAAGGCGAATAATCGGCAATCGAGCCGATGTCAGGATTGGCTGTCTCGGTCGGGTCGGTGGCCAAAGCGCTGCGGGCCACACCCGACCAGCGGCTGATCCATTTGCCAAGATTGCCCGCCTCGCGCAACGACTCTCGCCGCCGCCCGGTATCCAGTGTCACGGCCTTGATCAGCGCGTCTTGCGCGGCGTCGATTTCCGCGCTCCAGCGCTGCAGAACAGCGATCCGGCCTTCCAGCCCAAGGTCTTGCCACCCGACCTGTGCTGCACGGGCGTTTTGCGCGATTTCAGCAAGTTCGGAGACGGGGGTCGGTTGGAACGTATAGTCAACCTCTCCGGTCCGGGGGTTGCGCACGCGTATCGGCTCATCTGTTGGCACAGGCTGTCATCCTATTGATCGAAATAAAGCATCCAGATCACCGCGCCGCCAAAGGAACCCCTGGCGGTGCGGGAAACCGTCAGGCGATCTCGCGTTCGCCTTCCATGCGGTCGGCCTCCACCCAGGTCGCATGGGTGCCGTTGGTGATGCGCGCAGGCAGGAACACCCGCGCAATCGGACCCGCCGCAATATCGCGGGCATCCATGATCAGGCATTCAGAACGATTTTCATTCATATCCGTGAGGAAGGTCAGCAGATAGCCATCATCCTCTTCAGTTGCGCCGGGACGCAGGGCGATGACAGGTTCGCTGCCGAACCGGTTTTCACCGTATTCATAGCGCTGGTCACTGCCGCTTTGCAGGTCGTATTTCTTGATCCCCGCCATGTGCCAGTCACCGGGTTTGAACAGGGTGTTAAAGCTGTATTTGTACGGCTTTCCAACGATATCATTTGCGACAACCGGGAATTCCGAGACTTCGTCGTCAAGGTTTTCCTCGGTGGTTTGCCCGGTCTTGAGGTTGAACCTCCAGCGATACATGTGCGTCCCCGTCCGGTGCTTGTCGAGATGCTTGCGGATGCGGTCATGTGCATCCTCACCCTGCTCACCCACCTCGGGCTTGCCCGGCTTTCGCTGGATACACCCATCCATGACCACCTCGTCGCCGTCTTCGAAACAGTTCGACAGATGCAGCAGGAAGCACGGCTTGGCCTCGAACCAGCGGATCGTGGTGTTGTTGCCGTAACGCGGAACGATGCCAAAGCGGGCGGGCTGTTCCTTGAAGAAGGTCAGTTTGCGCTGGCCCTTGGCCAACAGCTCGGGGTCAAAGTGGTAGGGCAGATCATGCAGGATCGAGTAGTTCTTGGTGATCCCCATGTCATGCGGCCAACGCGGCCCCGGCAGTTCGATGGGTTCAAAATGCGCCAGCTGACCGTCGCGGCCAACAACGCCGTAATGCATATACGGATACGTCTCGCCGAAGTTGAAGAACATCATTTCGCCGGTGTCATTGTCGACCTTGAAATGCGAGCAGATGCCAAAGGGCTGAAGCAGTTTGCCCCAGGAATGCACACCCTTGGTTTCAAGCGTGTCCATGTCCAGGTGATAGGGCTCACCGCATTGCGACATCGAGGCCACCAGCTTACCCGCGTGCGCCATCACATCAACGCCCGCATTGTCCTTCATCGTGCCCATCGCACCCCAGCCGCGGAATTCCGCTTTGTGCGGCTCCAGCATCCCGGGCCAGAGGGATTTGCCACCCATCGCCTGTTCGGCCAGGTAGCCAACGGTCTTGATCACGCGGTTGCGATACGTGGCCTTGCCATTTTCAAAGCGGATCGCATGCACCATCCCGTCGCCATCGAACGGGTGGTAGGTGCCCATTGGCGCGTGCATCTGGTTGTGGCTGTTGCGCACATACATGCCTTCGAGATCTTTGGGGATCTCACCGATGACCTGAAGACTGTCGGTGTCCGCCGTGTATTCGGTGTCCACCGGCGTGAACAATCCCTTGAGATATGGATTATCGGTGTCTTCCGGCACGGTGACGTTCAGTTTGGCATGAATTTCTAACATGACAGCCCTTCTCGATGGCATATGAAACTTGCACGCACCATACTGAAGCTGGGATTTATGTATCAATAATTATATATATAGCCGACATCTAATGAGACGAACGCCTAAAGGAACGCGCCCCTACCCACTACCAAATTTGTATAAATTCAATGTGATACCGCATGGGAAGCGGGCGATACCAGACGCACAATAGCAGGGGCACATGAGCAGATTACCAGCGGATCTCCTCGCAAAAGCGCCGAGTCGATGCTCAAAAAATTGAACTAAAGTGAGCGTGATATACCCTGACCTTCACCAATTTTATATAACGAAATCCCCCTTTCGCACCACAGAGAATCGCTTCCCACCCCGCCAGTGAGCCCGCAAATGTCGACGCAAGAACATTGAGCAAAGCGCGCCGGAAAGCCCGCATCACGCCGTCAGAGGCCTCAATGACACTTGGTAGATGGCGCTATATGTAACTTTTGACATTAAACACCCAATGATGTAGCCCAAACTGGACTTTTGCTTACATCGGAGGGACGCCATGCACTTTCTGCTTCTGCCCGGCATCAATAATACCGCCGCCACGTTCGATGGCACGCGCCGCCACATGCCCTCCGCACACGCGGCAAAGGCGGTAGACCTTCCGGCGCTGCCCGATGTCGACCAGATCGCACAGGCCGTCCTTGCCGACGCGCCAGAGCGTTTCGTTGTCGTCGGCCATTCCTTCGGCGGCTACGTCGCGCTGGCCATTTTGGCCGCCGCGCCCGAGCGGGTTAACGGGGTCGTACTGGTCAATTCAAATGATTGGTCCGATAGCGCAACCGCCGCCGCAGGCCGCGAAGACAAGGCGCAGCAGGCCGAAGCGGGCGCATATGCAGACCTGGCCGACAAGGCCTCGGCCCGCGCCTATCACCCCGACAACGCAGGCCGCCCCGACCTGATGGCAGAGCGCGCCGCCGCGCTGACCGGCTACGGCGCCGCGCGGTTCGCCGCCCATCAACGCGCCAGCGCCGCGCGACCCGACCGTGGCGCACTGCTGGCGTCATGCGGCAAGCCGGTTCTGATCGTGACCGGCGACCATGACGTTGTGATCCCGACAGAGCGTCAGACCCAGATGGCCGAACGTCTTGGGGCCGCTCAGGTGATCGTCGCGCAGGCAGGTCACATGCTGCCCGCTGAACAACCCCAAAGCCTTGCCACCGCCCTGACAGACTGGGCCGCTGCACAATTTCCCGTTTCCGAAGGAGCCTGACATGACATCCGAACTTCCCCATTACCGCATCTCCGGATCTGGTGAGAAAACCCTTTTCGTGCTTCACGGCGCGTATGGTGACGGACGGTATTTTGAAGACTTCGCTGACCATATTGCAAAGGCCGGATACCGGGTCGTGGTGTGGGATTGCCCCGGTTACGGCACCTCTGCCCCGGTTGAACCGGCCACAATCGAACGGTTCGCCGAAGCCGCGCAGGCCATGGTTCAAAAGGAAGCCGGGCCAAAGAACTATCTGCTTGGGCATTCGATGGGCGCGTTGATCGGGCCGTATCTTGCCAATCGCGAACCGCTGATTGATGGGTTGATCCTGTCCGCCGGATCACGCGGCTTTGCTGCCCGGACACCCGAAGACCAGAAACGCTACATGAAAGAGCGTCTGGCCCCGATTGAAAATGGCATGAGCGTGCGTGACTACGCCATGCCGATGATCGCCAGCATGATGGGCAAGAATGCCTCTGGCCCCTTGGTCGACAAGGTGTTCGAGGTTGTTCTGTCGATGAAGACCGAAACCTTCGCCACATCGATCCGTGCGATCGGCAGCTATGACGGCCGCCCTGCCCTTGCAGAGCTCAAGACACCAACCCTGATGATCGCCGGACGCGAGGACCCCGCCTGTACGGCGGACGGGATGAAGCTGATGCAGGAAATGGTGGCGGGCAGCACGCTGCACGTGATCGAGGATGCCGGGCATTACGCCTTTGCGGAAAAGCCCGAGGAATACCGCCGGTTGGTTCTTGATTTTCTGGCCGGGACCGACGCGTAACCGCGCATTGTGCCCACCCAAACCCCTCTATCAACCCAATCAACGGAGCCCCCATGAGCACCACCGAACAACCGCTGTCCGGACTGCGGGTTTTCGATCTGAGCCAAGGCGTTGCCGGCCCCTACTGCACCATGATGCTTGCCGCGCAGGGGGCCGATGTCATCAAGGTCGAGCCACCGGAGGGCGATTGGCTGCGCGCGGGACGCAATCGCTTTCGGGGCCATACGCCTGCGTCGATCACGGTAAATATCGGAAAGCGGTCGCTGGCGATTGATCTCAAGCATCCCGACGGTGCCGCCCTTGCCCGCCGCATCGCCGCCAGCTGCGATATCGTCATCGAAAGCTTTCGCCCCGGCGTTGTGACAAAATTCGGCCTTGATCACGCAACACTGTCGGCCGACCGCCCTGACCTGATCTATGCGTCAATCTCTGGCTTTGGCAGCACCGGACCTTTGGGCAAGCGCGGCGTCATAGACCAGATCATGCAGGCATTTTCCGGCTGGATGACATTGAACGCTTCTGAGGATGGCACACCACAAAGAACCCGTAACGTGGTTCTTGCCGACCAGATCACCGGCCTTTACGCCTATCAGGCGATCAGTAGCGCGATCATCGGGCGGCTACGGTTCAATCGCGGCGCGCATATCGACATTTCGCTTCTTGGAGCAATGGCCGCGTTTCTGTCGCCGCGCATCACCGGCCATGTCCTGAGCGATGGTCAGGCCTCTGCCGCGCAATTTGCCCCGCCTACGGGGGAATATCCAACAGATGACGGGTTGCTCATGCTCGCCGTGTTCAAGCCGGGAGAGTTCGAGCGGCTGTGCAAGAACCTTAAGCGCGACGACCTGCCCCAAGACGCGCGGTTCGCCACACCTGCGGCGCGGGCCGAGCATGCAGAAGCGCTTCGGGCCGAGATCGCGCGCAGCTTGAAAGGCCGCACCGCGCTTGAATGGGAGGGTGTGCTGTCGGATGGCGGGACGATGGCCAGCGCCGTACGCGACATCGGCGCGTTTATCGACACACCGCAAACCGTCGCTCTGGACCTTGTTCAGAAAGTCGATCTTCCCGAATTCGGAACATGCCCACTGGTCCGACTGCCCGGAGCCGCCCCGTGGTCAGACCGGGAAGGGGCGCTCCAGATGCCGGACATTGGCCAGCACAGCGCAGAAATCCTGCGCGAAACCGGCCTGACCACAGCCGAGATCGACCACCTCTTGACAGATGGCTGCATCAGAGCCGCAAAAACACCTTGAAGCCAAAGGGTATTCCATGTCCCACAAACTACTGACCGACCTGCGCATCCCTGTTGTTGCTGCGCCGATGTTCTTGATCTCGGGCCCGGAAATGGTGTTGGCCGCCTGCAAGGCCGGGATCATCGGTGCCTTTCCAACCCCGAATGCCCGCCCGATTGACGTGCTGGATGACTGGATGCGCACCATCACAGACGGTCTGGCCGAGGCACGCGCTGCTGATCCTGATGCGGTGATTGGACCGTGGGCTGCTAACCTGATGACCCATTCGACCAACACGCGATTGCCCGAAGATCTTGCGCTGGTCGAAAAGTACCAGCCCCCCATCGTCATCACCGCACTGGGCAGCCCCAAACCAGTGATCGAAGTGGTGCACAGCTATGGCGGAATCGTGCTGGCCGATGTGATCAACCTGACGCTGGCGAAAAAGGCGGTGGCCGCCGGGGCGGATGGGCTGGCCTGCGTCAGCAGCGGCGCGGGTGGGCATACTGGCACGCTGTCGCCTTTTGCCTTTGTCAGCGCGATCCGCGAATTTTTCGACGGCATCATTGTGCTGGGGGGCGGCATTGCTGATGGCTACGGCGTTGCAGGCGCCATCGCGGCGGGTGCCGATCTTGTCTATATGGGCACCCGTTTCATTCCGACCGCCGAAAGCAAGGCGCAACCCGAATACAAGCAGATGCTTGTTGACTGCACCATCGACGACATCGTGGTCAGCAGCGGTATCACCGGAACACCGGCAAGCTGGCTCAAACCATCGCTTGTCGCCGCCGGGTTTGATCCCGACAACCTGCCCACGACTCCGAAACGCAACTATGACAGCAACCGGTCGCTCAAGAACCGCAACTGGGTCGACACCTGGGCCAGCGGCCAAGGGGTCGGGGCGATCAAGGACGTCACGTCGGTCGCCGAAGTCGTGGACGGGCTTGAGACGGAATACCGCCAGTCGGTTGCGCGTCTGACAGGCCGGGGCCACGCCGCCGAATAATCCCAACGCACGCCACGCCTACAAAGAGGTCAACATATGTTCTACTCGCCGGACACCGAAACGTCGGGGCTTCCTTTCAACCCGTTCAAGTCATGCTGCGTCCCCCGCCCTATCGGCTGGGTGTCGTCGATCAGCGCGGATGGCATCCATAATCTTGCGCCGTTCAGCCAGTTTCAGAACATCACCTGGGATCCGCCCACCATCATGATTGCGGTCAACAGCCAGGACAACGGCAAGCCGCGCGACACTGCCGCCAATATTCTGGAAACGAAAGAGTTCGTCTGGAACATGGCGACCTTTGCCCAACGCGAGCTTGTCGTCGGGTCTTCGCGCGACCTGCCGCCGGAAATTGACGAGTTCGACGAGATCGGCATCGACTACACCGATGCAGTGCATGTGCGCCCGCGTCGCGTGGTTGGGTCCCCGGTCCAGTTCGAATGCCGTTTGATCCAGCATACCGAAGTGCCGGGCAACGCGCCAAGCGCGCGGGCTGATGTGCTGATTGGTGAAGTGATCGGCATCCATATCGACGACGACGTTATCACTGACGATGGCCGCATCGACATCCTGCGTCTGCAACCGCTCGCGCGGATGGGTTATCGCGACTACACCGATATCCGCCATATTTACGAGCTGAGCGAATTTACCGGCCGTGAGGCGCAGAATATCCCGCACCTTCAGGAAACCGCCCCTGCGGGCGGGAACTCCTGAACTCTATCGACCGCTGCCGGGCCGCACATCCTGCCGCCCGGCAAGCACGATCAGCCTGGTATCATTGGAAACGAAAAAGGAGCGGGCCACGCATCGCGGGCCCGCTCCGTATTTTTGTCAGACCATCGGGCCTGTCAGGTAGTTACTTCGGGAAAACGGTATCCGGCAGGTCGCCTGCAAGATAGCCGACGCTCTTCAGCAGATCGTAATCCGCCATAAGGCTTTCCTTGGCCTCTGCGGCCGTGCGCACGTCAAGCTGGAACAGACCGGTGGTCAGGAACGCCTCCGCGATGCCGGGCTCCCGCCCTGCGGCAACGGCGCGTGTCTCGACTTCGGCTGGGTTGGCATCCATCCAGTCACCGACTTCAGCCAAGGCCGCCATCAGTTTTTCCATGGTCGCGGCGTCCTGCTGTTCGTGGTTGTAGCTCAGGATATAGCCCCAATCCGCAACACCTTCTTCGCGGCCAAGCGCCTTGGGGTCGGCCACCATCTGAAGGTTGTCAAACTTGCTCAGCGCCAGCAGAACCTGCTCGGCCCGGACAATGGCGAAATCCGCCTTTTCTGCGGCCACCTGAAGTGCGGCTGCAGCGGTGCTGTCGCTGTTGATCACTTCATAATCCTCGCCGGCTTTCAGGCCGAAGTTCCGTTCGATGATCGCCTGAACAACGGTCCAGCTTGACGAACTTGTCTGTGCAACCAGACGGCTTCCCTTGAGGGTTTCGGCATCCCAGGATTTGCCGTTGCTCAGGATCGCATTCGTCGCACGCCCGATGGTGCCCGCAAGCGCAAGCGGCGCGCCTTTGGCAGAGAGCGTGGCAAGCGTTGCCGGTCCGGTCAGCGACACTTCGACCCGACCGAGCGCCAGATCGGAATAAAGCGCGCTGAGGTTTGAATACTCGACGAGGTCCACATTGATCCCGTGTTTCTCCTGAAGATCCGCGCGTTCCCCCAGAAGCGACAGTGGCATCGACACCACCGACGGTGTGCTTGAAGGGATGTATTCCCCGATGGTGACGTTCACCGCATCGGCGGCCTGGACGCTTGATAGCGATCCGGCCAGCAGCGCGGCGGCGGCCATTGGGATGGCGGCCTTGCGAAGGATTGATTTCAGCATTGTAATCTCCTCAGGTTGGACTTTGATTGGTTTTTTGTGCCCGTCTGGCATCAGTCATAGGCAGAGATGCCGCCCTCGGGCGACAGCATCAGATCGCGGATCTGCTCTCGCAGGACGGTGAACTCCGTGGTGCCGACTTTTGGCTCGTTTGCGGTGTGATATTCCGCAAGAATGCGCGCGGGTCGCCCCAGAAGAATGACCCGATGGGCCATTTGAAAGGCCTCTTCGATATTGTGGGTCACGATCATCGCCGTCTTGCTTTCTTCCTCGGCAACCTTGATGAAATCCTCTCGCAATACGCGCGCGGTCACTTCATCAAGCGCCGAAAAGCTTTCATCCAGCAGCACCAGCGCGGGGTCGATGGCAAAGGCACGGGCCAGCGACACACGCTGGCGCATCCCGCCGGAAAGCTGGCTTGGAACAAGATCATACGCATCCTCAAGATGCATCTTGTCGAGCCAGAGGCGGGCATTCGCCTCGCGCTTTTCCTTCGCCACACCTGCAATTTCCTGTCCCACGGCCACGTTTTGCACGGCGGTGCGCCAGGGCAGAAGGCGGGGTGCCTGGTAGGCCATACCGATCACGCCCCGCAGGCTTTTGTGCTGGACAAACGGGTCAATCCCGTCGATCCGCACGGTCCCCGACGTTGGCGCGAAATTTCCGACAAGCAGATTAAGAATGGTCGATTTTCCGGCGCCCGTTCGGCCCAGAATGGCGACCCGTTCACCCCGGTGGATCTTGAAGTTGAACCGCTCGATCGCGATATTGTCGCCGAACGCGTGATGCACCGTGTCGAAATCGACAATCGTATTTGAACCGGTCATCGGACAACCGCCTCCGCACGCCAGCGCAGGGCGCGTTTTTCAATCTGGCTGATGATGCGGATCAGCACAAAGTTGAGAAGAACCAGAAGGAATGCCCAGGCAAACAGCGCGTCGATGCTGAAATTCGACTGTGCGGTGGCCATCGCCCGGCCAATACCGTTATTGGCGGCCAGCACTTCGGCCAACACCATAAGCTTGAGAGTCATTGCCGCCGTTGAGCGCATGGCGATGATGAGGTGTGTCACCGATTGCGGCAGCAGCAGAATGCGCAGGGTCTGCATCCGGTTCGGGCGAAACTGCTCAATGGCTTCAAGAATATCGCGATCCATATCCCGCACGCCTTCGTAAACGGCGATCACGAAGAACGGGAATGCGATGATGAAGGTGACAAAGCCGATCCGTGCCTCGACCGATTGCATCCACAGCACGGCAAACAGGATCCAGGCCAGGGCTGGAACCGCCTGAACAATGGAAATGAACGCCTGCATGAAGCGCCCGAAGGTTTGCCGAAACGCGCCCATCAATAGCCCGACAAGCCAGCCGCAAAAGATCGCCATTGCAAAGGCAACAAGGTACCGCAGAAGCGTGACCGCAACCTCATCATATTGCGTGGTAATGATCTTCCAGAACGCCGCAGCAATCGCGGGCAAGGGTGGAAAGACGAACGGATCAAAGCTTTGCGAGGCGATCCACATGATCGCAAGCATCAGCGCCGATGCTGACAGAACGGGCCAGTATCTTGCCATCGACCTCTACTCCCCTTCCGCCGTCGCAAGGGTCTTGGCAGGCGCGGGGTCGTCCATCAGACGGTCGATGGGGCGCAGGAACTGCCCCCGCTCCATCCGCTTGTCGCCATCGACATACAGCGTTGGTTCAAGGATGACGCCGTCGAGGTGAATGTTCGACAGGATCGAACCACCCACATCCACATTGGTGCCCAGCCCGAAATGCATGGTGCCAAGCACATTCTTGTCCTCGCGCTGGATGCCGCGCACCAGTGCCTTGGAGTTGATCCCGACAGACGCCTCTGCCGGGCAGATATAGGCGTTCTCATCGCCGTATTCGGCAAGATAATTGCGCAGGAAATGCGCCTCTGCCCCGCCATCGATTCCCACGATGCGGCCCTTTTCGACCGTCAGTTCAATCGGGTCATACAGCCGCCCCGTTTGGTGCATACACAGATCGAAAACCAGCTTGCCTTCGGCGGTGAACTCGACCGGCGGCACGTTGAATTCGCCGTTGGGGAAAAGAAACCGCAGCATGTTGGATTTGCGGTTCTGCACCTTCGACACATTCTGGATCTTGTAAGGCACAAAATCGTCGCCCGGAGGGTTGGGAATGAAGATGCGGTTTTCCACTGAATAGGTGAAATCGGTGCCGTATTTCGACGTCACACGACAGGTCTTCGCGTCTTTGCCGAAGATGTTGTTGGCGACGTAGTACTGCCGCATCGCCATTTCTTTCTGATCCTCGGTCACCGCACCCGACTGGAACATTTCAAGCGTCATGCCACCGTCCATGCACAGCACCGGAACACCGGCGTTCATCGCATCGGAATTGGCATGGGCGTGCAGCATCCCCGTTGAAGCCAGCAGGATGTTCAGATCGACCTTCTGCATTGCCTCGCAGACAGCGGCGGGCGGGTCGTAATAATCCGCCGGGCGCGGATCAAACAGCGCGAGCGTGGCGTCGGCTTTGAGTTCCGACAGGATCGACATGATCGCCTGCCAGACGCGCGGATCATGGGCCGTGTCGGTCACGACAAGCACTTTCATGCCTTCGGTCACATTGGCGAGGATGGGACGGCGGAGATATTCCAGCGTGCCTGTCATCATGGAATTAAAGCTCATGTGTCGGTCCTTTTCGGAAAACGTCTGGGGGTGGCTGTGGCTCAGCCCGGTATGTCAAGCGGCGCGGTCCAGGCGTCATAGGAAAACACCTTGTCCTGTTCGCGCCGGAACTGGTCGATATCGTTGGTGCCGGATGCGGCCTGAATCCAGCTGGCGCGCGGCTTGCGGATCGCTTCGTATTTTGCCAGCGCAGGTGTGATGTCACCCTGCCCGGCGCCCTCAAGACAGCGCGCGAGGATCGCCGCGTCCTCGATGGCCATGCCCGCGCCCTGCGCCATGTAGGGGGTCATCGGATGGCAGGCGTCGCCCAAAAGCGCGACGCGTCCTTTGTGCCATGTGGGCAGCGGTTCACGTGACACCAGCGCCCATTTATGCGCCGACGGACACGCGTCGAGCACGGCGCGCACTTCCTCGTGGAACCCCGCATAGGTGCGGCGCAGCTCGTCCATATCGCCGGTGGTTGACCAAGACTCGATGCTGTAATCCGGCTCGGGTGTGCTGGTGACGAAATAGATCTCGTCGCGCGCCTCGTTCAGGTAATAGATGACGATATGGCGGTCGTCGGCCATCCACTTGGTCGAGGCCTCAATCTCGCGCCCGTTCATCAGGCTGGCGGGAAAGGTGGTGCGATATGCGACGCGCCCGGTATAGCGCTGCTCGCCGGGGCCAGCGACCGCATCGCGCACAACAGAATGCACCCCGTCTGCCGCGATCATCACATCCGCCTCGGCGCTGGTGCCATCGGCGAAGTCCATCCGTACGCCATCGTCACCCTGTGCAAACCCGGTCAGGGTCTTGCCCAGCTTGATATACGTCTCGGGTACCTTCGAGGCGAGCGCGCTGTGCAGCTCGGCCCGGTGTAACAGCAGCTGCGGCGCGCCGTATTTCTCCTCATACGTATCGCCTTGAAGCCGCTCCCAGCGGATTGTCCCGTCTGCCGCATCCCGGTAGCGCGTCATCTCCGGGCGAAAGGACACATCGCGCAGCCGTTGCTCAAGCCCGATACCGCGCAGCGCCTTGACGGTGTTTGGCCCCTGCTGGATGCCCGCGCCAAGCCGTGTAAAGGCCGGTGCCTGTTCATAGACAGTGACATCCTGCCCCTTGCGCAACAGCATTGCAGCGGCTGCAAGGCCACCCATTCCAGCGCCGATCAGCGCCACGGAGAGAGGTTTCTCAGCCATGTTTTTCAGGTCTCCTCCATTTGTTCATCGGCAAGCTTCAGGGCGAAGTGCCGGAGCAATTCGGCAAAGTCCGCCGGGCGTTCGAACGGCGTCAAATGACCCGCACCTTCAATTGTGTGCAGGGTTGCGCGCGGCAAAAGTCCGGCCAAGGCACGGGATTTTTCGGCGGGAATGGAGCGGTCGTCACCACCTGCAACGACAAGGCACGGCACTGTAATCGTCGGCAGCACCGCGCCAAGATCGAGATTACCAATCGCCTCCCAGCAGCGTGCATGAACGTCCGGATCACCGGCCAGAAGCATCTCGCGGATCAGGGCCATACCCTTGGGATCCGCCGCAGCGACGTCCGGCGCAAACCACCGTTCCAGACAGGTGTCCACAACGGCGTTCATCCCCTTGCGCGCCTCTGCTGCGCGCTGGCGCATGGCAGCGCGTCCCTGTTCTGTCTGGGTGAAATTTGTGTTGGCCAGAACGAGGCCCCGCACAAGGTCGGGCGCGCGGGTTGCCAATGCCTGCGCAATCATGCCGCCAAGAGAGCATCCGACCACAATCGCGGGGCCAAGCCCATCGGTGCGCATCGTATCCTCAACCGCTGCGGCCAGCCCCTCAATACTGACGGACCCATCCGTGATTGGACTGGTGCCGTGTCCCGGAAGATCGAAGGCGCACAGCTCAAGCTCACCCTTCAGTTCGTCCGCCATCCGCGCCCAAAATCGACGATCCAGCCCGATGGGATGAAGCAGAACCACGCGCGCACCGGTGCCGGTGCAATCATAGGCCAGATGTCGGGCGGCCAAAGTCATGGCTTTCTATCCAGTTGTATCGTTTTACGGAACGCAAATATCTTTATATGAAACAATATGGAGTTTCTCGATTCTGTCAACAAATACAAAATCTGTCCGCAAGCAGGCCTGAAGCGGGGGATCGGCGCGGCCATGGTCGGTTTGGTCGTCGGGCGAAAAACAGTGGGTGACGTCAGGACCTACACCAGATCGTCACCTGGGTAAGACGGTCTTAGGCGCGATCAATTCGCAAGATGCCCCGGGCCAGTTTGGTGGCGATTTGCACAGCTTTTTCCGGCGTCATCCGCCCGGGATTCATGCAGCATTCAAGCCATAAACCGTCCGTTATCGCGATGATCCCGTCCGCAACATCGTCTGTCGCATCGGGATCGCTGCTATGTTGGGCGATGAGGTCACAAAGCAGCCGCCGCGTTTGTGCATTGGTTTCGGCCTGCACCTCTGCAAATCGCGGGTTGGTCAGAACAAGTCCCCAAAACGCCACCAGAACCCGCATTTTTCGCACATCTGACAAATCGCTTGGGAACAGAGCCTGGATCACGCTTTCCAAGGCGGCACCAACGTCGTTGGGATAAAGGTGCAGCGCGTTCGAAATGCGGGTCACCGTGCGTTCATTCAGATGGCGATAGGTTTCGACCAGCAGACCTTCTTTGCTGCCAAAGTGGTGTTTGACCAGCCCGGGTGTCACACCGGCATGATCGGCAATCACGCGCACGGTTGTGCCGTCCTGACCGAAATTGGCCATGCACGACAGTGCCGCGTCGATCAGTTTGGCGCGGCCCAAAGGCATGTCGCGTGGGGTTTGTTGAACCATGTGCCGGTGTCTTTCTACCGCAAGATTGCATTGACTATACATGTGTATAGCACGTACAGAAACGCAACGAGGAGAGAAACATGATTTCGAAATTTGACGCGTCCACCGCACTGCTTTTGATCGACGTCCAGAAGGGCATCAATGACACCGCGTATTACGGTGGCCCAACCGGCAGACGGAACAATCTGGACGCCGAATCCAACATCATCTCGATCCTGAACAAATGGCGCCCCTCCGGTCGGCAGGTGGC
The DNA here is from genome assembly GCF_023015985.1 of Marivita sp. S6314. GTDB lineage: Bacteria > Pseudomonadota > Alphaproteobacteria > Rhodobacterales > Rhodobacteraceae > Marivita. Next base: position 60,582 of record NZ_JALKAO010000004.1, on the reverse strand, counting down.
CTTTACAAAGCACGATTCAATCGAAGACGGCTCGCCTCTCAAACTGTCACTGGAAAGCGGTCAGCAGCTTGACGGTATGGAAACCCAAGCCGGTGACATCGTTGTCGAAAAGTCCGTGAACAGTGGATTTATCGGAACATCGCTAGAGCTTGATCTGCGCCGCGCGCGCATCCAACGCCTTGTTGTTGTGGGATATTTCACGAATATCTGTGTCGAAACAACGGTGCGCATGGCAGGCAATATGGGGTTCGACACCTACCTGGTGCACGACGCCTGCGCCACGATGAACAGCATCGGCCATGACGGTCAGGACTATGATCCTGACCTGGTCCACAACATGGCCATCGCAAGTCTGCACGGCGAATTCTGCACGGCGATCAGCACGAAAGATGCGCTTGGCTTGTGCGACGTGGACGCCGATCATCTTGATCGGGTTCAGGGCAACGAATGATGTATCGTGTCTCTTCCATGACAGCGCCGCTGCGGAAAGTTGCGGTGAGAAAGCCAAGTGCATCCCTGATCAACGCGGACCCTGCGGTTTGGCACTATGGTCCGGAGTTCAAGTCCGATCTGGTCGCAGAAAACCATGCGGCTTTTGTGAAAACGTTGACCGATGCAGGGGTTGAAATTTTCTGGATGGCAGAGGATGACGGCGGCATTGCGGATGCCGTGTTCACCTATGATGCGTCCTTGGTGACGCCGGCAGGCGCGATCCTGATGTCCCCCGGCAAAGTGCTGCGCGCAGGCGAACAACACCTGCACCGTGCCTTTTACGACGCGCATGACATTCCGATTGTTGGGGCCATCACCGGCACCGGGCGCGCTGAGGCGGGCGATACCCTGTGGCTGGATGACGAGACGCTGATCATCGGCCGCGGGTTTCGGACCAACACTGTGGGCGCAGGCCAGATCCGGGACATCATGGCGGACCTCAAAATCGATACGCATGTCTTTGATTTGCCTGTGTATACGGGCGCCGAAGCCTGCCTGCATCTGATGTCACTGATCAGTCTGGTTGATACAAAAACCGCGTTGGTGTGCATGCCGTTGTTGCCTGTCGGATTGCTTGAGTTGCTCAACGACAAGGGCTTTGACCTTATCGAGGCCCCGTTTGCCGAGTTTGAGCAAAGCGGAGCGCTCAGCACAAATGTTCTGGCCACCGCCCCTGGCGAATGCATCATGCTAGACGGTCTGCCCGAAACACACGCCGCACTTGTGGACGCGGGTATCAATGTCCGTCTGTTTCGCGGCGATGCACTTTGCATCGGGTGTGAAGGAGGCCCCACGTGCCTGACACGCCCGCTGTTGCGAGAGCCTATCGCGGTCTGACCGAAGTGGTCTAGAACCTAGGACCACCTCTCGCAGCACGGGCTTGTTGCCTGCGCTTTGGCCGTTGGGATTGTCTTCTGGATCAGGGCACGAGACTAAGATTATCCCTGCCCCGATTTAAGAACATGGTTTTCGTTAGTAGCGCCGCCTGATCTGAACACGTGTGGCGATCAATCTGCGGCGCTGCAGAATGCCGTCGCCCGTCGGCGATGCATTGGTTATTCCCTACCCTCGAACAGGGGTTTTCCCCGCACCGATGTCCCAGAACAGCCCTGCCATCAGCCTGAGCGCGTCCCGCGCCACAGGTTTCAACAGGTGCTCGTTGGGCGCATGCTGCGAACAGGCGCGGTAGGAGTGCGGCACCCAAACGGTGGGCAGTCCCAGAATATCGGCGAAAACTTCGTTTGGCAGAGAGCCTGCCAGATTGGGCAGGATATGCGGGGCTTTGCCCGAGGTTTCCTGTATTGACCGCGCCACAAACGTCACCCAAGTGTGACCCGGTGGCAGACGGGTTGCATCGAAAAAACCGCGGTCATGCGGAGCAATCTCAACGGCTGTGAACCCGTGCGCATCCAGATGACGGCGCAGGGATGGCAGGATGTCAGCCTGATCGGTGCCCACAACATAGCGGAGCTGGCACGCCGCGACCGCGCGCGCAGAGATGGCGTTGACCGGTGCTTCGGGCACGCCGCTTTTCATCGCGAGAACGGCAAAACTGTTCCAGCCGAACACGCGCTCTGCCGGGGTCAGATCTTCTTCGCCCCAATCGGGGTCAATGCTTGGACCGGTCTCCCCGTCGACAGGCAGGTCGCGCAGGGCTGCGCGAATGTCATCGGTCAGGCTGGTGGGCCGCCATTCCGGCACCCGAATTTGGCCGCGTGCATCTGTGATGACAGACAAAGCTTGGGCAAGGATCATCGCCGGATCTGCCAGCAAGCCGCCCCAGTTTCCCGAATGGTGCGCGCCGTCGCGCAAATCAACCACCAGATCGAAGGACACCCCGCCGCGCGCGCCCATGAACAGTGTTGGCGTGTCCGGTTGCAGGCGCGGGCCATCCGACGCGATCAGGACGTCGGCGGCAAGCGCGTCTTTGTGAGCTTCGCAAAACGCAGCGAGGCCCGGAGAGCCCATTTCTTCGCCCATCTCAACCAGAAACCGACAGTTGAATCCCAAGGCGCCCCTTGTCTGCAACACCGACGTGAGCGCTGCGATATTGATCAGGTGCTGGCCCTTATTGTCCGCCGTGCCGCGCCCATAGAGGCGGTCGCCTTCTTCGACCAGCCGGAACGGATGCAAGCCGTCCCGCCACTGATAGGTCTGCGCGCGGATGACGTCGCCGTGGCCGTAGGACAGGAGTGTGGGCAATGCATCATCTTCGATCCGCTCGGCCACCAAAATGGGACCAGCGCCCACAACCGGATTTGCGTGGATCGTACAATCAAACCCCAGCGCCTCAAGCCGTGGAACGAGCGCTTTTGCCAAGTAACGCGGAAGCGCCTTTGCCTGTTCCGGCGTCTGGCTTTCGGTCTCATGCGCAACAAGCTCGGCCAAATCGGACACGAACTGGCCGGCGTCGAAATAGTCTGAGACGGCGTCGATGGCCCCTGTGCGGGTCATGGTGCGGATCTCACACCGGGGGATGCACGTCGTCGGGGATCGGGCAGGTATAGGGCGTCTCTTCCAGATGGTCCTGATGCACGGTTTTTGCGGCACTGATCAGAGACGGGTCTTCAACCAAACGACAGGCCGTCGCCGCCATCGCTTTGGCCGCGTAGATCAGGCCCTTATGCGCCGCCGGAGTCTTGCCCTGTGCCACGGTTTGCCAGGTATGAAACGGCGTGCCGATGGCGCAGGTTGCGACGCGCGCTTGCACCGTTGGCACCGCCCAGCTGACATCGCCCACATCCGTTGAGCCTTCGCCCCCATCACTGTGGCGATCCAGCGGCGCTACGAAATCACACAGCGCCAGTCCCTTTTTCGGCTTGGCCCCGATACGTTTGAACGTTGCCGCGATGTCGGCATCCGTGAGTGTTGTCTGGATTTCGCGCGCGAAGACCTCATCATCGGCGTCAAAGGGCACAGGCCCCAGCTTCTCAAGCTCGCGCTGCATCGTTTCTTCCAGCGCGCGGTTGCCCAGCAGGTTGGACACGCCCGAGAACACCTGAGAGGTCACTTGTGTTTCTGTCATCAGCGCCGCGCCGTCGGCGATTTTGCGTACCCGGGCAATGAGATCATAAAGCTCAGGCAAGCTTTGCGCCCGGATCAACTGGCGCACGGTCGCCTTGGCCTGCACGACATTGGGCGCAACACCCCCCGCATCCAGATAGGCATAATGGACCCGCGCATTGTCGGGCATGTGTTCGCGCATGTAGTTGACGCCGATGTTCATCAACTCGACCGCATCAAGGGCTGATCGACCAAGTTCCGGTGCAGCGGCAGCATGGGCGGCTTTGCCGTGAAAGGTGAAATCAATGCGTGTATTGGCCAGCGAATTGGCTGCGTTCACGCCGGTAAATGTCGCCGGATGCCAGGAAATCGCCGCGTCCACATCGTCAAACAGGCCTTCACGAACCATGTAGGTTTTGGCAGCACCGCCCTCTTCTGCCGGGCACCCATAATAGCGCACGCGCGCCTTGATGCCGTTTTCCGCCATCCAGTCTTTGACGGCCGTGGCAGCCAGCAGCGCCGCAGCCCCCAGAAGGTTATGCCCGCACCCATGCCCGTTGCCGCCCTCCTCAAGCGGTTGGTGACTGGCCACGCCCGGCGCTTGACTGAGCGCGGGCAACGCATCAAATTCACCAAGGATCGCAATGACCGGCCCTTCGTCACCGGCTTCACCAACCACGGCTGTCGGGATGCCCGCCGCGTTCTCGGTGATCCTGAACCCCTGTTCTTCAAGCATACGCTTGTGTTCGGCGACTGATTTAACCTCTTTGTACAAGGTTTCGGGTGTGTCAAAGACGCGGTCTGACAGATCAGTGAAGGCATCACGGTGGCGGTCGACATGGTCCCAGATGGGGTCAGTGTTTTTCACGTTCAGACTCCGGTAGATTTATACGGTTTCGGTATGTTCAAGCAGGCAAGCTGTTTCACGCCCGTCACGGCCTGTTTGCAAAACGGGAACTGTCTTGCGGCAGTCCGCAGTGGCCACGGGGCAGCGCGGATGAAACGTGCAGCCGGGTGGTGGATCGAGGGGTGACGGGATTTCACCCTTGATCGGCGCAAAGTCGCGGCGTCGCTGATCCAGTCTCGGCGCTTCGGCAAGAAGCGCTTTGGTGTAGGGGTGGCGCGGGTTCGAGAAAAGCTCTTCGGTCGTCGCGGATTCGACAATGCGGCCCAGATACATGATCGCGACCCGATCGGCGATGTGCTCGACCACGCTGAGATCATGGCTGATGAACAGATATGTGAGGCCAAGTTCTTCGCGCAGATCCATGAACAGGTTGATCACCTGCGCCTGGATCGACACGTCCAACGCGGCAATGGCCTCGTCACAGACCAGGAATTTCGGTTTTACTGCCAACGCGCGTGCAATGCCGATCCGCTGGCGCTGGCCCCCCGAAAACTGGTGGGCGTAGCGTTTCTTGAGCGAGGGATCGAGGCCAACCTTGCGCATCACGTCATCGACATAATCCGACAGCTCGGATTTGCTGACGATGCCGTGCAATTGCGGCGCTTCGCCGATGATTTCCTCCACACGCATCCGGGGGTTGAGGCTGGCAAACGGGTCTTGGAAGATCATTTGGATCGCCAGAGTTGCCGCGCGCTTTTCAGCACCTGTGATCGTGGCCAAGTCCTTTCCTTGGTAGAACATCTGCCCGTCACTCGCGGCATGGATGCCGGCGACAACACGGCCAAGCGTGGACTTTCCGCAACCGGATTCGCCCACCAGCCCCAGAACCTCTCCCGGTTGAATGGCAAGCGAGACATCATCGACGGCATGCACCGTTTCTTCGCGCACATTCGCGCCCAGCTTCTGAGCAATCTTCCCAGCCACATCGAGCCGTTTGGTAAATCGCTTTGAGACGCCCCGAATTTCAACGATTGGAACGCTCATGACACCACCTCTGCCTGGCGTTGGGGATTGAAACACCGCAAGCGGCGTCCATCGACATCCTCAATCGCGGGCTCTTCCCTGCAGGCCTCGGTGCGGGCATGACACCGGGGGCCAAAGGCGCAGCCCTTTGGCATATCAAGAACGTTGGGTGTCATGCCTTCGATTTGAAACAGGCGCTTGCCGCGTCGGTTTGCCGTTGGAACGGACCCAAGCAGACCGACTGTGTAGGGATGGCGCGGTCGGTCGATCACATCATCAATGCCGCCCTGTTCCACGATGCGTCCCGCATACATGACCGAGATCCGGTCCACGAGCCCGGCCACAACAGCCAGGTCATGCGTGATCCAGACCATCGCGGTTCCGGTGCGTTTGGTCAGTTGTTGCGCTTCATAGATAATCTGCGCCTGAATGGTCACATCAAGCGCCGTCGTCGGCTCATCGGCGATGATCAGATCGGGTTGGTTCAGGAACGCCGTCGCAATCGCCACGCGTTGCCGCATACCACCCGACAATTGATGCGGATAGGCCCGCAGGCGTTCTTCGGGCGACGGAATACCAACCAGACCAAGTGCGTCGCGGCTTCGTTCCCAGGCGGCCTGGCGCGTCACATTTTCATGCGCAAGGATCGCCTCGATCATCTGCGTATCCACCCGCAGAACCGGATTGAGCGTCATCATCGGATCCTGAAAGATCATCGAAATCCGGTTGCCCCTCAGGCGTTGGAATTGCTCCTCGCCGGCGTTCGCAAGCTCCTGACCATTGAACTTGATAGACCCGTCAACGATGCGACCCGGCGGGTCAATCAGGCCAAGGACGGAGAACCCCGTTATGGATTTTCCCGAGCCGGATTCCCCGACAAGTCCCATGATTTCACCCTTGGACACCGAGAAATCGACACCGTCGACAGCCTTGACCACACCGGCGCGGGTAAAGAAGTGCGTTTTGAGGCCAGAAACGTCCAGAACCTTCGTCATTTCCGCATCCTCGGGTTAAGAACGTCTCGCAAATGGTCTCCGACCAGATTGATTGAAACCACGGTGAACAGAAGCGCGAGACCGGGGAAGACAGAGATCCAATACCTTCCCGACAGCATGTATTCGAACCCGTTGGCGATAAGAACGCCAAGGGAAGGTTCGGTCTGCGGCAAGCCCACGCCGAGGAACGACAGCGTCGCTTCAAGCGAGATCGCGCTGGCGGTCTGCACCGTCCCCACAACGATCAGCGGTGCCATGCAATTGGGCAGGATATGGCGGAAGACGATGCGGGCTTTGGAGATGCCCAGACATTGCGCGGCTTCCACATATTCCTTGCCACGTTCCACAAGCGCTGTCCCCCGCACCGTGCGCGCGTAGTAGGCCCATTGGGCCACGACGAGGGCGAGGATGATTTTGTCGACCCCTTTGCCAAGGGCGGCCACAAGCATCAACGCAACAAGCGATGCGGGAAAGGACAGTTGCAGATCAACAATCCGCATGATGATCGCCTCGATCCGTCCACCGGCATAGGCTGCGACAAGGCCGATCACCGTGCCGACCAACAGCGCAATGACCCCGGAGGCCAGCCCGACGGCCAGGGAAATGCGCAACCCGTAGAGGATCGCGGAATAGAGGTCCCGCCCTGCCCCGTCTGAGCCAAGCCACATAGTATATCCCGCGAACGCCTCGGATCCCGGCGCAAGGCGGCCATCCATGACGTCAACCTGCGCAAGATCATAGGGGTTCTGCGGCGTGATCCACGGCGCGAGGACGGCCAGCAGGACAATGACGCCGAAGGTCGCGAGCGCAAAGGTGGCGACACGGCTTTCGAAGAATTCAGACCGGAAGCGTTGAAACGGTGTTTCGACCTTCGCGGCGTCCGGTGTGGCGGGGGTGGCGGCCGTCATATCAGTCATGCGCCCTGATCCTGCAAGCGGACCCTCGGATCGAGGATCGAGTAAAGTATGTCGACCAGCAAATTGATCAGAACGAAGAACATCACGATGATCATGAGATAGGCGACGACAATCGGACGATCGAGTTGGAGGATCGCGTCGATCAGCAACTTACCCATGCCGGGCCATGCGAAGATCGTTTCGGTGACAACCGAGAACCCGATCAGACTGCCGAACTCCAACCCCATCACGGTCACCACCGGGATCATGATGTTCTTCATCACATGGACAAAGATAATGCGCCGGGTCTTGAGACCCTTGGCGCGGGCATATTTGACGTAGTCCTGACCCATCGCTTCGCGCACACCCGCCCGTGTGAGACGAATGGCGAGAGAGATTTTAAGAAGCGCGAGGTTGAGCGCCGGTAGGAAAATGTGGCTCAGCCCGTCAGCCGTAAAAAGGCTGCTCTGGATGCCCAGAAAAGACCCCAGATCGCCGCGCCCCGTGGCAGGCACCCAGCCCAGCTCCACCGCAAACAACATGATCAGCATCAATCCGACCCAGAAGGTCGGAAGTGAAAACCCAACGATGGACCCCGCCATGATGCCCTTGGAAATGGCATTGTCAGGATACAGCCCGGCATAGAGCCCCAATGGAATGCCGATGACGATTGCCAGCGTCAGAGCGGTGAAAGCCAACTCCATGGTCGCTGGCATGTGCTGCAGAATGAGTTGCAACGCGGGTTCGCCGAAGATGAAGCTATTTCCAAGATCACCTTGCACGGCTCCTTTCAGAAACAGCAAATACTGCTCCCAAATGGGTCGATCCAAGCCAAGCCGTTCGATTGTGGCGGCGATCTCTGATTGATCGGCTTCGGGGTTCACCAGCATATGAACCGGGTCCCCTACGACATTGACGCCAAAGAACACGATGACCGACATCAGGAACACAACAAGAATTGCCTGAAGTAGGCGCCGGATCACAAATACCGTCATCAAATCATGCCTTGAGAGAGAAAATGGGAGACGGGCCGCGACACAGCGCGGCCCGAAAGTATCGTCGCGCTTATTCTTTCACGACACCCATCGCCAGCGTGTATTCGTCTGTACGCGCAATATAGCGAATGCCCTCTCTTGAGGCCCAAGTGTTCACCTGGAAGTGGGTCGGGATGATCGCTACGTCGTTGATCGCGATTTCGGTTGCCCGCGCGAGCAGCTCCTCACGCTTGGCATCATCCACGGTGCGCAGTGCTTCTTCGATCAAAGCGTCTGTTTCCGGGTTGGAATAGCGCCCGCGATTGGATGATCCAAAGCCCTTGTCCGGGTTGTAGGTGTGGATCAACGACTTCAACGGCGAGGACGCTTCGCTTGACCCTGCGCCCCAGCCAACAAGGATAAAGCTGAACTCTGGCAGATTACCTTCGGCACCGCGGGACGCACGGCCAAAGTAGACAGAACGCGGCATCGTCTCGACGGCGGTCTTAATCCCGATACGTGTGAGCATCTGTGCCACCGCTTCGGCGACTTTGGCGTCGTTGATGTAGCGGTCATTGGGACCGTGGATCGTCATTTCGAACCCGTCACCATAGCCCGCTTCCGCCAACAGCGCCTTGGCACCTTCGGGGTCGTAGGCGACAACTTCAAGATTGTCCGACACACCAAAGAAGCTGTCAGGCAAAAGCTGGCCGGCTGGCAGCGCCACGCCTTCCATAACACGCTCAACAATCGCATCGCGATTGATCGCCATGCTGATCGCCTTGCGAACCCGCTGGTCCATGAGAGGGTTCTTGATATCCCCGCCGCCATTGGCCTTCACGTAAGGCGAGTTTTCGCGGAACTGGTCCATGTGCAGATAGATGACCCGGTTGGACACGCCCTGGCTGATCACCAAGTTGTCGCGCGCTTTCAAAGTCGTGATGTCTGTCGTCGGAACGGACGCGATCATATCGACGTCACCAGCAAGAAGTGCGGCCACGCGGCTGGGCCCGGACGAAATCGGACGGAACTCAACCTCAGACCAGACCGGAACAGTGCCCCAATAATCGTCATTGCGTTCAACGACGATGGACTCGCCCGGCGTATAACTCACGAACTTGAACGGACCGGTTCCCACCGCTGCGACACCCGAGTTGAAGTCCTCGGTCGCTGCATCACACCCCGTTTCATTTGAGATGATGCGGATCGTTGAGAGATCGTTGGGCATCAGCGGATATGGTTCGGGCGTCGTGAAATGGACTGTAAGCTCATCGATTTTCTCGACCGACTTGCCTTTGAGGTATGTGCCAAAGCTGGACGGTGAATTGGGCACATTTGGCGCGCGCTCGATGGTGCAGACCACGTCATCGGCGTTGAAGTCGGACCCATCGTGGAATTTTACGCCTTCGCGCAGTTTGAATTCCCATGTCAGATCGTCAATCGGCTTCCATGAGACCGCAAGGCCCGGGACCAGAACCTGCTCTTCCGTTTGATCGACGAGGCGATCAAAAATGTGGAGTGTCATGGCATTGTTCGGGCCAAGGTTGTGAAAATGCGGATCCATCGCCGTGGGCTCGGAGGCCAGACCAATTGTCAGCTTTTCGGCAAAAGCCGTGCCGGCGCTGAGAGCGAGAATGCTGGCCGTGACAGCCGTGGCAGCTGTGAGTTTCTTCATGGAAATACTCCCTTCTGATTGCGCGCTTATCCGAACCGATTCTCGGTTTCTCTTGCGCCTGAGCGAATGGTTAACTATCAAAAGTGCATCGCCAACAAAAAACACTATGCAAATTTGGATAGACCAAGTCGGCGCGTGACCGTCTGAGCTGAGTTTCGAGCAGGGAAAAGTGTCAAATGCCCTCACACCGGCACAGACTTCGCGAATTTGAAGCCCTGCGCGCGGTCGTCACAACCGGCACGACCGTCGGGGCTGCAAGGATGCTTGGAATATCCCAATCTGCAGTAAGCCGCGCCTTGACCCAGCTGGAAGAACGGGCCGATAGACCACTTTTTATCCGAAAGTCCGCACGCATCGAACCGACATCCGAGGCGCTCAGACTGAACGAAAAACTGGATCCTCTGTTTGAGACGCTGGCCGAAGTTGAGGGGGCGAATTGGGTAGCCCCCGACAGCCAACCCCTGCGCGTTGTGGTGCCCCCTACCCTGGCCCACCATTTTATCATCGCAAAGGTTGCGAGTTTCCTGAAGCAGAATCCCGGCAAACAGTTGCATCTGGACATTCAGTCGTCTGATGCTCTTCTGAGCGGGATCCTGGATCTTCGATATGATTTGGGCGTCACCAGTTCGATATCGCAACGCACCGGGATCATTGTTGAACCCTGGCGACGCAGTCAGGTTGTCTGCGTCATGCCCATCGGTCATCCGCTGTCTGATCTGGACGTCATCACGCCAAGGGATCTTGAAGGGATCGACCTTGTTGCGTTCCTGAGGCGGTTGGGGACACGGGCCCTCACAGAACAGATTTTTGCACGTTACGGCATTCAACCGCGACAGGTTGCCGAAACCGCGACAAACATGGCCGCCATTGATCTGGTCCGGGAAGGGATGGGCGTAACCTTGGTGAACCCATTTCCAATTTTGAGTTCTACAATGGAGGGGATTGTGGTGCGTCCCTTCGATGCGGCAATTCACTATCACACCAGCTTCGTACTGCCTTCAGGGCGCACGCCGAACCACCTTGCCCGCCAGTTCATTGCGTTTATGAAAGAAAACACGCCAGAGGATGCCTATTCCGAGCCTATTTAGCGATGGCGCTTACGGCCAAGAGACGTCTTCATCCATCGGATGGTTTGGCCGTGGCAGATGCTGAAACGACCACCGGTCATGTATCGGACTGGTCAAACCGGCCGTATCGACCTCAAAGACCTGTGACGGCGAAAACCATTTCGAGAACCCGGCCCGAAAGTGTCCGCGGGATTTGACGACCACTGTGCGCGCAGCCGCGATATCCAAGCCGAAAATGTGAAAGAAGACGGGATCGGATGTCTGTGTCCGGTCGGTGATCACCACGACCGTGATGCCGCCGATACGCAACGCCGCCGAAGGGCCCAAGGCGAGCCTGCGCCCGGCTGTCATGCCGCGCTCGCCGATCGTGTTCCCGTCATGAAGCGCCAAAACTTCGGCTTCGGCCTCAAACGGTGTGTCCCATTGCGACCAACTCTGGCTAATATCGACGTTGCGGTTGAACCGTGCTGTGAACGTGTTGCCGATACCCGCATGATGGGCGTCCCGCGCCAGGTCCGGATCGCAGAAAGAACCCACCAGGCAGTCTTTAATCCCCGCCTCGTGAAACGCCGCCAACAGCGCGGTCGTCCTGCCACTGCCACCGCCGCCTGGATTGTCGCCCGCATCAGACAGGATCACCGTCATGCGATCAGTCTTGGCGGCAAGTTTGACAGCGTCGTCCAGACACATCAGCTCCCGCACAAAGTCCGCCCGCAAGGACCACGCCAATTCAGCGATCTCCGCCGCAAGGTCTTGCGCCGCCTGCGCCTCTTCGCGCGCGGTGACGACGATGCTCACCCCGTTGTCAGGCGTATCCGAAAACAGGAAATTCCCGAAAACCGACACATTGAGAATTTGCCCGCGATATTCAGCCTGCCGCCGCTGGCCGTAATCAATCAACGTCCCATACGGATGCTCGGCAGATAACAACGTCACCGATGATGGCACCAAGGGCAGCTTTACATGAGCAATCTGGGGCTTTGCCCGCATGGCCAACTGCCGACGAAGCGAAAACGCCGCTTCTTCGCCCCGCTCGATCTGGTCCACATGTGGGTTCGTCCGATATCCGACGATGAGATCGCACGCGTCGACCATGCGCTCTGACACATTTGCATGCAGGTCAAGGGTCGCGACAATCAGAACATCGGGGCCAACAACCTCGCGGATGCGGGTCATGAGCAAGCCGTCCGGGTCCGGATCGTGTTCCGCGACCATTGCGCCATGGTTGCAAATGTAGACGGCATCCACCTGCCCTGCTGCGCGCACCATCTCTTCGTTCGTGGCGATGATCTCTTCGATCACATCCTGACGCACCGGGCCTGCCGGGTGGCTGGCGGCCAGCAAGCAGGGCACCGGTTCCCAATCGCCAGTTGCGTCCATCGCGCGGACAAATGCCGCGAACTCGGTTGCCAGTTTCGGCGTTGCCGATCTGGCCTCTGCCATCAAATCTGCCCCGGCGAGCCAGGTCAGCGAGGTGAAGTCGTCCCGTTCCGCCGGCGGTGCAAACCGATTGGATTCAAGAACAGCGCCAAGCAGAGCGATCCTGGGTTTCATTTTGTGCCCCCCTTCGAGACAATACCGTCCAAACCAACTTGACCGTATCCTGCTTAAACGCGCTTCTGAACACGCTTTCCGTCACGCAGGTTCTCGCGTTTCATAGACAGCTTACCTCGGTTTTTCCGAGTTCGGCAGCGGGCCAAACCCAATTCTAACCCGCACGTTCGCAGGTTGAGCCCGCAACATCCAATGTGCCAAGCATTTGAAGCCCATGTGCCACAAATGGGGAAAGGAACCGCAGGTTTTCGACGTCTTGATGTGTATAGCGATCCCGCTCGGCGCTCAGGCTCAATACCCCGATCGTGCGGGCCTTGACGCGAATGGGTATGCAAAGGCTGGTCTCACGCCCCATGCTGAGTGACTTTTCAGCGTCGGGATACGCCCATCTGAAGTCATTGGCCCCCTTCCCCAGCCACGCCTTACCCTGCTCTTGCACAAGCGTGCCCCAGGGTGTGCCACCCATTTGTTTTCTGCCACCGAGTGGATAGTTCTCAAGATCAGTGCTGTAGACCCGTTCAATTTCTCCGCTGGCGGGAAAATACCGCAGAACGGTCAGCAACATGAACCCAAACTGCGCGCGACAGAACTTTTCGGTGGCCAGGAAAATACCCTCGGCGCTGACTTCTTCCTCATGCGCTGACAGCACGGCACGAAAGTCGCCCAAGCTTAGTGATTTATGAAGCATGATTATGACCCGTAGATCAGGTTGGGGAACCAAAGAGCGATCTGCGGGAATATTGCCAGGAGGAAAACGCCCAGCACCATGAGCAGGAAGAACGGAAAGGCAGAGCGCGCGACGCGCCCGATGGGATATCCCGTAGCGCCTTGCAGAACAAACAAGTTGAAGCCAATGGGCGGCGTTATCGCTGCCATTTCGATCATCAGAACCAGATAGATGCCGAACCAAACCGGATCGAACCCTGCCTGCACAACAAGCGGCAGTGCAATTGGCAAGGTCATGACAACAATGGAGTTACCCTCAAGAAGCAGCCCCAAACCGAGGTAGAACACCGAAAGAATGGCAAGCAGCCCCCAAGGCGAAAGCTCCAGCGATGCGATCCCGGCGGCGACATCCTTGGGGATGTGCAAAAAGCCAAGCGCTGTGGACAGCACGGCTGCGGCAATCAGCAGGATGCAGATCATTGTTGAAGTCTTGAGCGCGCCCATCAGGGACTCGACCATCAGGTTCAAAGAAAACTGACGCGTCAGAACGACCAGGATCAGACTGACGCACACACCAACTGCCGCAGCCTCTGACGGCGTGGCAACACCCGTGTAGATGGACCCCAGAACGATGGTCATCAGCAGCAGGATCGGAAAGAGATCCCCAAGCGCAGAAAGATAGTCCCGCAACGCGTATTGCTGCGCTTTTTCCGGGGCGATGGAGGGGTTAATCCACGCACGCACCGCGATGTATACCGTGAACAGGCCACTGATCATCAAACCGGGGAACACGCCCGCAGCAAACAGTTTCGCCACGGATTGCTCGGCAAGAATGCCATAGACGATCAGAACCAGCGAGGGCGGTATCATCAGGCCAAGACTACCCGCACCCGCAAGGGATCCGACACTCAGTGATTTGTCATATCCACGATTGAAAAGCTCACGGGTTGTGATTTTCCCGACAGTGGCCGTCGTTGCCGTTGATGAGCCCGAAATCGCGGCGAACATGGTGCAGCCCATGACGTTGGTGTGCAGCAATCGACCCGGGATCATGTTCACAAAGGGCGACAAGCCCCTGAACAATCGCATCGAAATATCTGTCCGAAACACGATCTCACCCATCCATATGAACATCGGGATCGCGGATAGTTCCCAGGCTGCGGCATACCGATTGAAAATCGCCGCATTGATCGTACCGATCCGCACGAGGTCCATATCGCCCAACGTGTAAAGCGCGACGACTGACACGAGCAGAATGCTGGCGAAAACCCAGATGCCCAGCGAAAGGAAAATGACAAGGAATGCAAAAACGGCAAAGCCAGCGACAACGGATTCCATGAAACCTTTTCCTCAGTGTTCTTGGTCGTTTGCATCGATTTTGGCAAACGAAGGGTGGTTCGTGGCGCTTTGGAGACCGTGCGCAACGAGTTGAAAGAAGAAGAGGATCAATCCGATCATGATGATCGATTCCGGAATCCAGATAGGGACTTCAGCAGACGAGGCCGACACTGTGCCTCTGGTCCAGGCACGGGTCACGCGAAGCCAGAACATCCAGGCCAGCCCCAGAATGAGAAGTGCCGTTGAGAAGGCTGCAAACGTCATAAGAGCGCGTTCAGCCCTTGCTGAAAGCCTGGACGTCAGCAAGTTGATGCGGATCATCTTGCCGCTTTCAAGGGGGTATCCCAGTGACCAAACGATACAGATCGACAGTCCGTATCCAAGGAATTCATCCTGCACGAATGTCGATGTCGAGAAGAAGTGACGCAGTAGGATTTCAAAGGCGATGAAACCCACCATGCAAACCAATGCAAGAGCGGCGACCACTGCCGTCACTTGTGAAATCCGAAAGACAGTCAAGTACAGTTTTGACATGTGTGCCCCGCCCCGTTGCGTTTCGAAAGGGCGCATGATGCGCCCTTCCGCCATTCAGTCAGTTGGTTTCGCGATAGGGTGTCAGGATCGAGACCGCCCGGTCTCCGATCTTTTCGGCCCATGCATCAACAACGGGTTTGGCCGTCTCGTTAAGGAAGGCGCGGAATTCCTGGGGCACATCTTCGTTAATGGTCATCCCATTGGCGCGCATTTTCTCGAAGTCCTTCGCGATGCTGTTGGAGGCAAGGTCCCAGCCCATCGCCTCGGCCTTGACCGCCGCAGCAAGAACCTGGTCGCGCTGGGCCTCGGTCAGACCGTCCCAAACGTCTCGGTTAATGTGAGTGGCTTGAAGCCCGGTTGAGTAGTTGACCGGGGTGAAATGCGACTGAAGTTCCCACAGCTGAACACCAACGCCACCGTTCGCAGATGTTAGCACCGCTTGAATCGCGTTTGTCGACAGCTGCGCAGGAACCTCAGACCACGCGAGTTTGATCGGAAATGCGCCGACGCCTTTCAGAAGCTCCGTCGCGGTGACATCGAAGGTCCGGATCTTCACTCCGACCAGGTCTTCGGCAGACCCAAAACTCTTGTTTCCCCACAGCCCGGCGGGCGGCCAAGGGGTCGCGAACAAGAAGACTTGTCCATTGTCCTCCAGGACCTTTGAGTAGTGAGGCTTGGCAATGTCATAAAGGCGACGCGCGTCGTCGATTGTCGGTGCAAGGAATGGCAACGAGGAAATCTGAAACAATGGGTCGATGCCCAGCCACTGGGAAAATGGCGATGTCGCAAGCTGGATTGCGCCGTCACCGACGGCATCAAAGTGCTCAACTGTCTTGTAGCCCAGCGCACCGCCATGATGGACGGTGATCTCGATTTCACCGTCGGTCTGCCTGCCAACTTCTTGCGCCAGGAAGTCTGCAACTTGTCCGTGAATGGACGTGGCCGGGTATTCATTGGCCATGTCCCAATTCTGCGCGGCAACGGGAGATGTGATCAGGCACACCGCTGACACTGCGGCTCCCAGAAGGGCCGATTTGAAGGTATTCATCATTTTTCTCCTTGTTGTTCAGCTATTGAATGCGAAGCCGAACGTTTTTTTGACTTTGAAGGCTGGCGGCAATCGTTACCCCGCCCGCTCCAAAGCAGGGCTCGTGGTCACGAGCAGGTCGTCGACATCAGATTTGCAGACCCCATCGGTGATAAACACAACCCGGGACCGCCGGTCCTCGCTTGGCCATGCGTCGAGTTGTTGTGGAGGGTGGAAAAGATGCTGGATGCCGTGGATAACATAGGGCCGATCCGGCGAGTCCGTCATGTTCAGGAACCCCTTGATTCTGTGCAGTTTCGGCCCGAATTTTTGAGTCAGCGTTTCAATCCATTCTGAAATGTCATCCCAGTCCAACGGCTCATCCCGCGAAACGCAGAAACTGGTTAATGCGTTTGTGTCATGGCCTTTGACCAACCCCCCCGTTCGGTCTTCATTCTGCAGCCATTGCCGCACGTCTTCGGGTTTCGACGGAGCAAACAAGGGCGTGTCGAGGCGATCGAAATCGGTGTCATCCAGGGAAATTCGATCGATTGATGCGGATGGATTGATCCACCGAAGATAGGACGACAGATCGTCCAACGCGTCGTCTGTGACCAAGTCGCTTTTGGTGATCAGGATGCGATCCGCAATCGCGGCCTGCCGTGCCGCAATTTCATTGGAGTCCAACGTGGATTTGCCGAGGACTGCATCAACGGTCGCAACGATGCTGACCAATTCACTCGACAGCATGACTTCCAGATTGTTCATCATGCTGTGAATGATCGGGACCGGGTCAGCCAGACCCGTTGTTTCAATCACGATGCGTGCGAAATCCGGCAGATCGCCGTTGCGCACCTGCGCATTCAGATCCAGCAGCGTGCGAATAAGATCGCCGCGCACGGTGCAGCAGATACACCCGTTTTCAAGCAGGACGACGTTTTCTTCGGATTGCCGGATCAGTTCGTTATCAATGGCAATCTCGCCGAATTCATTCACGATGACGGCCGTCGTTCCTTTTTCGACCGTCGACAAAAACTTGTTCAGGAGTGTCGTCTTACCGCTGCCAAGATGACCGGTAAGCAAAATGATCGGTTTTCTGTTTTGATCCAGCACAGGTGGCACCTTTCGAATTGGATTACGTCGTCAGAGTGTTCTTGAAAAATTTGCCGCCCTTCATGATGACATCGAGCTTGCTGCCCTGATCATCGAACACGGACAGGTCCGCGAGCGGGTTGCCATCTATGACGAGGAGATCCGCATGTGCGCCGGGGACAAGTTCCCCGAGCAATCCTTCGTGGCGCAGAATGCGCGCGTTGACGATTGTTGCGGCTTCTATCGCGCCGCCCGCCGACTGAACCTCTGCCTGCAGGGCCAGCCCACTGCATTGCCATTGCTGCGTGTGGAAAGACAAGTCGGTGCCGTACCCGATGGGCACGCCTGCCGCGCGACAGATTTCCAGCGATTGCAGCCCAGCCGCATGCACCTCGTCATTCTTGCGAAGGCTGACTTCCGATTTCCCGGACGCCGGTCCCAGCTTCTTTGTCACGTCATATGTGATAAGCGTCGGGACCAGGTACGCATCAAGGTCGGACATGGTCTTGGCAGTTTCAGGCGTGATAAAGTTGCCGTGCTCGATGGTGCGAATTCCTGCGGCGAGGCCCCTTTTGATTGCATCATCCGAATAGGCGTGCCCCGCCACATAGACGCCCCATCGAGTGGCCTCTTCGACAATCGCCTCCAGTTCATCCGACCGATATTGAAGGCTGTTCAGCGGATCGTTGGGCGACGCGACACCGCCGCTTAACATCACCTTGATCTGGTCTGCGCCCTTTCGCAGTTCATCGCGGACCGCTTTGAGAACCTCGGGCAAGCCGTCAGCGATGATCGAAAACAACTCAGACGCCGAACAGCAGGCGTAATCTTCTGTCGTCACGCTGGCTTCTCGGAAGTCACCGTGCCCACCGGTTTGCGTGATGCTGCGCCCGGATATGAACAGCCGCGGCGTGTCAATGTAGCCCGAGGCTGAGGCGTCCCGCATTCCGAAGTCACCACCGGCCATATCGCGCACCGTGGTGAAGCCGCGCATCAACATGCCTTTGAGCACAAAGGCGGCTTTGGCGGATGCGTATGTCACCGGCACCGTGCGCGCCAGACCAAGGTTCATTTCGTTCATGAACATATGGACATGCGCATCGATCAATCCGGGGCAGATGGTTTTTCCCGCGATGTCGATCCGGACTGCACTATCGCTCTTGATCGGCGTCTCCGACACTTCTTTCACGCGACCGTCCTCGACAAGAACGTCAACGCCCTCGATGAGATCTGACTGTCGGGGATCAAGGAGATTACCGCCTGCAAAGAGTATCGTTTCTGCCATAGTCGTGCGGTGCTTTCCTGTTTGAGCCCTAACCGACCGGTCGCCAAGTCAGGGGTCTGAGACGACGATTGCTGCTGGTCCAAGCGGACCAAGTCTTGAGCGGACAACGCGTGCTTCTTGGCAAACGGACGTCCGTTATGCGCTACGGCGTCAGAATAGCTTAGCTGAAAAATCATAATCAATAAGGAAGCCAATGCAGTATTGCATAGGACTATCCTGTCCGTGTAACGTCCGGACTCTAGGCAGTTTTGAGGAGACTTCCGTTGCGCGCGACCCACCGGCGATTGAGAGAATTCGAGGCGCTTCGGGCGCTGATCGCCAGCGGAACGACTGTTGGAGCCGCCCGTCGGATCGGTGTTTCGCAGTCCGCAATCAGCCGCACGCTTTCGCAACTTGAAGAACGGACCGGTCGCACGCTTTTTGTAAGATCGCCCGGTCGCATTCAGCCAACGCCAGAGGCTTATCGCCTCAATGAAATGCTTGACCCCCTGTTCGACGCGGTCAATGCCATTGACCATATCGACTGGTCAGCAACAGACAAACAACCGCTTCGCCTGGTCGCGCCGCAGACGCAGGCACAGAAGCTGCTTATCCCATGCGTCGCCAAGTATCTGAAACGCTATCCGGGGCAGAAGATCGAGCTTGATATCAAGACAACCGATGTGGTGATTTCGGGCATTCTGGACTCCAGCTATGACTTGGGCCTGTCCAGTGGCAACATTCAGAACACCGGCGTGACCTATGTGCCTTGGCGGCAGTCAAAAGTGGTTTGCTTGCTGCCTTCGGACCACCCTCTTTCAGAGAAAACCCATATCGAGCCGAGTGACCTGCATGGAATGGACATGGTGGATTTTCTGGGCACGTTCGGGACGCGTGCTCTGACAAATCAGATCTTGAGCAAGACGGGCGTAAGGCCAAACATCGTCGTCGAAACGACAACCGCCATTGCCGCATTGGAGCTGGTCCGCCAAGGTGTCGGGCTTGCGCTCGTGAACCCTTTCCCGCTGCTCTCGGGCGAAGAGAATGGTATTGTTATCAAACAGTTTGACGCGCCGGTCGTCTACCAGACCAACTTCGTTCTTCCAAAGAAACGAAAAACAACCGATGCCGCGCGCCATTTCATGCGGTTTGTTCAATTGACGACAGAGCAATACCAATACTCCGAGGACATCTGAGCAACCCGCCAAGCAGAGAACGCAATCGGTCACTTCGGGACCAGCCGCGTGCGCCGCGTCGTCCTTTCCATCGAACGCGAGGAGCCAAGCGTCTGGCCAGGTGGATTCTCGCCCGCCTTCACCACAGGACTGCATTGGTCGATGCAAGAATTCATAGATACCGAACTTGCTTATGAATATTCAGCTACGCTACGGGAATGTGTGCGTATCACACGGGCTGCAGAACGTCGGATTGCGAACATGCTTTTGGGCATAGAGCGCCGTCGCAAATTGTATGGCTCAACGCGAAGCGCGACCAAACTATAGACCGGGAACAGGCAAATGTCGGACAAGACCTATGACGTCGCAGTAATCGGAGCAGGAATTGTTGGCATAGCAACGGCCTATTATCTTCAAAAAAACCACGGCATCGCGCGCATTGCGCTGATTGATGCGCAGACGCCAATGGCGTTCACATCGGCGCAATCGGGGGAAAACTACCGCAACTGGTGGCCGCATCCCAGCATGGTGGCCTTTACCAACCGCTCGATTGACCTTTTGGAAGACATCGCGCGCGACAGCGCCAACCGTATCAACATGAACCGGCGCGGGTATGCACTGGTGACGCGCAGCACGGATATTGGCGAACTGGTCCAGCAACTGCATGACGGGTTGGGCGCGTCAGCCGACGATCTGATCCGCTATCACACACGCGGTGATACCGACC
This sequence comes from Marivita sp. S6314, assembly GCF_023015985.1. GTDB lineage: Bacteria > Pseudomonadota > Alphaproteobacteria > Rhodobacterales > Rhodobacteraceae > Marivita. The sequence continues at coordinate 40,233 of NZ_JALKAO010000004.1, read as the reverse complement.
GATACAGTCCACCAACGGCACCTGATTGGGAAACGGCGCCCGTCGGAGTGGACATTTTGCAAGACCGGGCGCCGATCCAAAAGACGTTTCCATCCTACAGCCCGGATGTGCAGACCATCATCCACATCCGCCGCGGGGGCGATATCAACGGTCAGCAGTTGGGGATGTATATGCTCGAAGCCGTGAAAGACACTGGCATGGAGCGTATTGAAGGATCGGTGGAAGCCATAGAACCGGGTGACGGGTTTGTGCTGAGTGTGAGCGGCGCTGACGGCACGCGCGACATCCGCGCTGACAAGATCGTCAATGCCGCAGGTCCGTTTGCCGGTAAAATTGCACAGATGCTGGGTGTGGAACTGCCGATCTACAACACGTTCCAGCAGAAGATTGCGTTCGAGGACCGTGAGAATGCCATCCCACGGGCCATGCCATTTTCCATTGATCTCGACGGTCAGCAGATCGACTGGTCAGATGAGGAAAAGGAAATGCTGGCCGCTGATCCCGATTTCCGCTGGTTGGCCGAGAGTATGCCGGGCTCCATTCATTGCCGCCCGGATGGCGGCGACACCGGCAAATGGATCAAACTGGGCTGGGCCTATAACGAAACGCCTGCCGAGGCGACATGGGAGTCGCCGTTGGACGACAACTTTCCCGAAATCGTGCTGCGCGGTGCCGCGCGGCTTAACCCGACCCTGAAGACTTACTACGGTCGGCTCCCCCGCACGATGTATCACTATGGCGGCTGGTACACCATGACCGAGGAAAACTGGCCCCTCATCGGGCCCATGGGTCCCGAGGGCGCGTTTATGAACTGCGCCCATTCCGGGTTCGGCACCATGGCGGCCTGCGCAGGCGGTGAACTGGCTGCAGCTTGGGTGGCGGGAGATCCGACACAATCCTACAGTCGAGAATTCTCGCTCGCCCGACGCGATGATGCCGTACTTATGAAACGACTCCGCGAGAGCGCGAAAGGCGTTCTTTGACTGTGGTTCACGGAAAGCCGAATTTGGTTTGACCGACGCAATTTGTTTCCATCGTCACCGACAGGCTGTCTGACGCATGCTGATGTTCGAACATCATCCGTAACGACCGCTCGTGCAATTCGCGAAAGCCCGAGAGTGACCAGCCCGTATCCTCACGAAGTTTGCGACAGTCCCCTTGACAGAACGGGGAAGCTGTAGATTGTTTGGTCGCTCGTCGTACGGGGAGGTACGGCACAATCGGAAAAAGAATAGACCCTTGGGAGGAGGAAATCATGAAACATCTGCTAGGCAGTCTTGCCGCAGCGGCCATGCTCTATGTCAGCCCCGCATTCGCAGACACGACATTGCGGATTACCTTGCAGCTGCCGCTTGCAAGCCACCTTGGCCAGAACCTTCTGATGTTCAAGGAAGAGGTCGAGGCCAATTCCGATATAACGGTCGAGATCTATGACAGTGCGCAGCTTTACCGCGACAACGAAGTGCCCGAAGCGGTTGGCGCGGGCGAGATCGAGATGGGGGTTGCGTCACTGACCCGCTATGTCGGTGAAATCCCGGCTGTCGATATTTTCTACATGCCCTTCGTCATGAATACCGAAGAAAAGGTCCGCGCGGCAGTGGCCCCCGGCTCGCCTGTACGGGACCCGATTGATGCGGCGATCCGTGAAACGGGTTCGCATGTTCTGTGGTGGCAGGCCTATGGTGGCTCGGTTCTTCTGAGCAAGGATGAACCCCTGCGCGGCCCCGAGGACATGGAGGGCAAGAAAGCCCGCGTATTCGGCAAGTGGCTGGGCGAATGGGTCAGCGTTCTGGGCGGCGCACCGACGTTGATTTCCGGCTCTGAACAGTTTCTGGCGTATCAGCGGGGCACCGTCGATATCGGTATGACCGGTGTGTCCGGCGTTGTTTCTCGCAAGCTTTGGGAAGTGATGGACGCCATCACCGTCGTGAACAACGCGGATATCGAATTTATCGTCGTCATCAACGAAGATGTTTGGGAAGGCCTGACCGAAGAGCAGCGCACTGTTCTGACAACAGCCGCCCGCAATGCAGAAACCGCTGTGCGCGATTACATGTCGGAGTTTGAGGCCGATGCGTTCAAGCAGGCGGAAGCCAATGGCATGACCGTCTACTATCCAACGGACGAAGAAATCGCGAGATGGAAGGAAGCCTCTGCACCGACGATCGAGGCATGGCTGGCCGAGTCCGGCGATCTGGGTCGTCAATTGCTCGACGCCGCAGAAAACTTCTGACCGCAATGCAGTCAGTCGCATCTTTTTTCGATTGGCTTGCCGATCGGTTGGCCCAGCTTTGCGGCTGGGCCTACTTTACCATCGGGCTGATGCTGGGCTTCGAGGTGGTTGCGCGCTACTTTTTCAACGCGCCGACCATTTGGGCCGAGGAACTGTCCCGACTGCTGTTTATCTTTGCCACGCTGCTTGCTGGCCCAGCGCTGCTGCGGCACAACCAGCATATCCGCGTCACGGCTCTAACGGCGTTGATGGGTCCGGGTGCACAGCGCGCGGCGCGACTGGCGGCGCTGGCTTTTGTGGTCGCGTTCTGCTGGGTGCTGGTCTGGTACGGCAAGGATGCGCCGCTCAATTCGTTCGAGCGCGGACGCTCCTCGGGCAGCATGCTGGATATCCCGGCCTGGTGGGCACAGTCCGCCGTGCCGCTGGCCTTTGGTCTGCTGGGCATCCAGGCCATTATCGAATTCATCCGCTGCGCGCTTGGCGCGCCGCTCCCTACCGACGCTCATGCACCGGAATAATCCCAAGTGACTGTTCTTGCCATTCTGTTTGCACTTTTCGTGCTGCTGCTGATCGGAGTGCCCGTGGCCTTTGCCCTTGGCGGGCTTGGGGTTACGTTGCTGATCCTTGGGGATTTTGCCCCGCGCATCGCAGCAACCGGGCTTCTGTCCTCGTTGGACAGCTTCATTCTGATCGCCGTGCCGTTGTTCCTGTTGATGTCGAACATCCTGTTGCGCGGTGGGGTCGGGCGCGACCTGTTTGCAGCGGTGCAAGCCTGGGTCGGTCACTGGCCTGGCGGGCTGGCCGTGGCGACAGTGATTTCCTGCGGATTGTTCTCGGCCATCTCTGGCTCATCGGTCGCAACGGCAGGCACCATCGGATCGGTCGCCATTCCCGAGATGACGAAGCGCGGCTACCCTAGGTCTTTCGTGTTCGGATTGCTCGCGGCCGGGGGCACGCTTGGGATCCTGATCCCACCCTCGATCATTCTGATCGTCTATGGCGTGATCACCGAATCCTCGATCCTTGATCTGTTCATGGCGGGGATCGGGCCGGGCCTTTTGCTGATGGGCCTCTTTATCGGGTACTCGATGCTCTACGCGCGGTTTTCGTCGCAATACACCGCAACTCCCAAGGCCAGCTGGGCCGAACGCCGCAGCACGGGCCTGCGCGCACTGCCGACGATTGCGTTGGCGGCTTTGGTCATTGCGGGCATTTACGCCGGTTGGTTTACGCCAACCGAAGCCTCAGCCATCGGCTTCCTTGGCGCGCTGTTTCTGACATTCGTTGTGCTGCGCAGCCTTGATCTGGCCGGGCTGAAAGACGCGGTCATGGACGGGCTGCGCGCATCGGCGGCGATCCTGCTGATCGTGGGCTGTGCCAAGGTTTTTGGCAAAGCCATCGCACTGTGGCGCATCCCGCAGGATGTGTCGGCCTTTATCACGTCCAACATCGACACAATGGGGTTGTTCATCATCGCCGTCGGGCTGGCGCTGCTTATCATGGGGCTGTTCATGGAAGCGCTCTCCATGATGCTGATCATGATGCCGGTCCTGGCAGGCGCTGTGATGGCGCTGAACATTGACCCGATCTGGTTCGGCATCTTCTTCGTGCTGATGGTTGAATGCGCGCTGATCACACCGCCGGTCGGATTGAACCTCTACGTCATTCAGGCCATTGGGCGCGCCAGCCTGGGTGAGGTCGCCCGCGGGGCCGCGCCCTTTGTCGCGATGATGTTGACCACCGTCTTTATCATCTACTGGTTCGAGGATATCGTCCTATGGCTTCCACGGATACTGTAACCACGGCCCCGCAACACAGCGCCGCCGCACGACTTCGCGCACGGCTGGAAACGGGCAAGTTGCTGGTCACGCCCTCTTGCGGCGATGCGTTGTCGGCCCGTCTGATCGAGGACGCCGGGTTCGATGCCATGTTCATGTCGGGCTTTGCCGTCTCGGCCCATCGCATCGGCGCTCCGGATGCGGGGCTGATCTCTTACGGCGAAATGCGCGATGCGGTGCGGGATATCTGTGCTGTGACCCGCCTGCCCGTGCTGGCGGACGGTGACACCGGATATGGCAACGCAATGAATGTGCGCCGAACCGTGGCGGGGTATGCGCGTGCGGGTGCAGCGGCGGTGATGATCGAAGATCAGGTCGCCCCGAAACGCTGTGGACATACCAAGGGCAAGCTGGTTGTCGACCGGGCAGAAGCGGTCGATCGCGTCCGTGCCGCCGATGATGCGCGCCGTGAAAGCGGACAGGACATCCTGATCATCGCCCGCACAGATGCGCGCCACGGCCACGGGTTGGACGAAGCCCTTGCCCGGGCACAGTCATTCCATTCCGCAGGTGCCGACATCCTGTTCGTCGAAGCCCCGCATTCCGAAGCCGAAATGCGCCGCATCTGTTCCGAACTGCCGGGATGGAAGATGGCAAATATGGTCGAGGGTGGCGCTACACCCATCCTCCCACCCGAGCAATTGGCAGATATCGGTTACAACCACGCAGCCTATCCGCTGACCCTGATGTCCGCCGCAATGCGCGCCATGCAGGACGCGCTGGCCGCCCTGCGTGACGGTCGCCCACCGCAGGGGCTTTTGGCGTTCGAAGAACTGCGTCGCCTTGTGGGTTTTGACGACTACTACGATCTGGAGACGCGCTACACCGACCGCCGCCCCGATTGAGCCGTCCCGCGCGGCTGATCCCTGCGAATGGGTAGAGCACCGTGAGTGGCCACAGAGTGCAAACTGTCCACGCGAATGCAATGAACCGCGTCGCATTTGGCCCTTCAATCAGCCTCGCGTCTCTGATCGTCCAGAAACCGCGGCCACTCTATCCACGGTCTGCAACCAGCGCCTGATACCGATCAAGCTCTTTGATCAAACCTTGGCCGTTCGGAACATCTTCGCGCGCGGCGAACTCGTTCCAGACAGCGCCGAAAGGCATGTCCTTGAATTCTTCTGTCAGCACGAAGCGGGTCGTGAAATCCTGGCTGCTTTCAGCCGCTTTCAATTGCTGCAGAGGAAGCAACAAGGCCCGCAGCAATGCCTTTTGCATGTTACGCGTCCCAATCACCCAGGCGGCAGTTCGGCTGATCGTGGCGTCAAAGAAATCGAGGCCGATATGTGTGCGCCCGAGCAAATCGGCGCTGACAAGCTCTTGCGCCATTTGCAAAATGTCATCATTCAGCAGGATAACATGATCGCTGTCCCACCGCATCGGCCGCGAGACGTGCAGCAAGATTTCGTCCAGCGACAGGGCAACCGCGCTGAGTTTGTCAGCGATATTCTCAGTTGGATGGAAATGACCCATATCGAGGCACAACAACGTGCCGTTGCGTATGGCGTACCCCATGTAGAATTCATGGCTGCCGACAGTGCAGGCCTCTACCCCGATACCGAAAAGTTTGCTTTCAACCGCGTCCAGCATCTGCGCCTTGTCTTGCGGCGGCGCAAGCATCGTATCCAGAGACGCCTCCAAACGCTTGCGGGCTGACATCCGATCAATCGGCGTGTCCTTGTAGCCGTCCGGCACCCAGATGTTGTTCACACAAGAAGAACCAAGGGCTGCGCCCATCTGCGCCGCGATATCCCGGCTGCGCTTTCCGTGTTCAATCCAGAAATCGCGGATGCCCTGATCCGGGTGGCTGAGCGTCAGATTATCGTCCGCCTTGGCGTGGGCGAAAAAGGTTGGATTGAAATCCAGCCCGATCCCCTGCCCCTTGGCCCAGTCGACCCATGGCGCGAAATGCGCAAATTCGATCTCGTCACGATCCGGATTGGCATCCGTGTCCAGATACATCGCATGCAGGTTGAGCCGGTGCGACCCCGGGATCATCGCATAGGCGAAGTCCAGATCGGCGCGCAGTTCATCGGGTGTGCGGGCGCGGCCCGGATGGTTGCCGGTCGCCTGAATGCCGCCACCGGACGAGCCTGACTTTTGCTCGAACCCGACAACGTCGTCGCCTTGCCAGCAATGCATCGAAATCGGGATCGTTTTCAGCCGATCCAATGCAGCTTCTGTATCAACGCCCCAGTCGGCAAAGGCGGCTTTTGCGCTCTCATAGCTCATGATGTGCCCCTACCGTGTAAACGCTTGGACATTGCCCGCGTCCACATTGATGATGTTGCCCGTTGATTTGGAGGACGTATCGGCAGCGAAGAAATAACATGCTTCCGCGATGTCTTCCGGGAATACGGACCGCTTGAGCATGGACCGCTGGCGATACATCTCTTCCAGTCCGTCCTTGTCGGTGCCGTAGGTGCCCGCGCGTTGCTCCAGCCAGTCCCCTTCCCAGATTTTCGATCCGCGCAGAACCGCGTCCGGGTTCACGACATTGACACGAATGCCCGCTTCCGCGCCTTCAAGGGCCAGACACCGTGCCAAATGGATTTCCGAAGCTTTCGCTGTGCAGTAGGCCGCCGCATTCGGCGAGGCCGCGAGGCCGTTTTTGGACGCGACGAACACAACGGCACCGCCCATGTCCTGGACACGCATCAGCTTGAACGCCTCACGACTGACCAGGAAGTAGCCCGTGGACAGAATGTCCATGTTCTTGTTCCACAGTTCCAGCGATGTTTCTTCGATGGGGGCTGACGATGCGATGCCCGCGTTGGACACCAGAATGTCGACGCCTCCGAATTCGACGGACGCATCCGCAAACGCCGCTGCGACGGCCTCTTCACTGGTCACGTTCATCACAACGCTGCGCACCACATCGGCACCAAACCGATCAGTCAGCGCGGTCTGCGTCGTGGCCAGCGCCTCTTCATTGATATCGGCAAGGACCACGCAAGCGCCTTCGGTCAGATAGCGGGCTGCCGTTGCGGCACCGATGCCGCCCGCGCCGCCGGTGACCAAGGCCACGCGCCCGGCCAGGGATTTCGGTTTCGGCATGCGCTGCAGCTTGGCTTCTTCCAAGAGCCAGTATTCAATATCAAAGGCTTCCTGCTCGGGCAGGCCCTGATACTCACTGACGGCGGACGCGCCGCGCATGACGTTGATCGCGTTCACATAGAACTCGCCGGAAATGCGCGCGGTTGCCTTGTCCTTGGCGAAGGTCATCATCCCGACGCCGGGCACAAGATAGACCACCGCATTGGGATCACGCAGCGCCGGGCTGTCGTCTTTCTTGCAGCGCTCGTAATAGGCCGCGTAGTCTTGGCGATAGGCGTCAACCTGGTCCGGCAAGCCAGCCACCACCTCTTCGATATTGCCTTTCGCAGGATCAAAGGGGACGACCAGCGGCCGGATCTTGGTACGCAGAAAATGATCCGGGCAAGAAGTGCCCAAAGCGGCCAGCGGTTGCATGTCTTTGGCATTCACGAATTCAAGAACCGCATCGCTGTCGTTGAAATGTCCCACCATATGCTGGTTACCGGATACAAATCCGCGAATGGCGGGCATGAGGCGCGCTGCAATTTCACGACGCGCAGCGGGCGACAGGCTTTCATGAACGGCGCCACCGAAGGCTGGCACACCTTCGCTGCGCTCTGCCAACCACTTGGTCGCGACATTGATCACATCGATTGTCTGATCGTAACAGCTTTTGGACGTATCACCCCATGTGAAGAGCCCGTGGCTTTCCAGTACAACCCCATCGGCATTGGGGTTCTTCACGCAGAAATCCTCAAGCCATAGGCCCAACTCATACCCCGGCTTTTTCCATGGCAACCAGCCGATGCGGTCGCCGAAGATTACCCGCGTCAACTCCTTGGAGTTCTTGGAGGCGGCGATCGCGATGATGGCGTCCGCGTGCACGTGATCCACATGCTTTCGGGGGACATAAGCATGCAACGGCGTGTCGATCGACGCCGCGCGGGGGTTCAATCGAAAGGTGCAATGAGGCAGGTAGGCCACCATCTCGTCTTCGAATTCCACACCGCGATACAGGCCTTTGAGCGCGGTCAGCTTTTCCATGTAGAGCGTTGCAAACCCGTCCTTCTTCATAGAGCCGATATCGCCGCCCGACCCTTTCACCCAAAGGACCTCGACGTCCTCACCGCTAAGCGGATCTGCTTCCATTACTTTGGCCGACGTATTGCCGCCGCCGTAATTGGTCACGCGCTTATCCGAGCCGAGAATATTTGAGCGATACAGCAAAAGGTCCGATTCGCTCATACCCTTGGTGGCGGCATCATCCCAGCGGCTTTCCAGAAGTTGAGTTTGCAGTGATTTCAACATGTTTCCTCCCGATTGGCGCTCTCCGCCGACCAAATGTTTCCGCATCAGGCTGATTGGAGCGTGTCGCTTTGTCAATCATTATCAATCATAATTAGTCATGCTGCACCGCAGTATGATCAGTTTTGATTGTTTTTGATTGACAGGTGATCCGAATCTGGACAGCTTAGACGACACGGGAGGACGACAATGCACGAGAAAGAACGCCACACGATCATCTTGTCTGCGATCGAAGAACGCCCTGTTGTGACGGTGGTCGAGCTGTGCAATCTGACCGGCGCGTCAGAAGCCACGATCCGCCGGGACATTGCGACGCTTGATCAGGAAAAGCAGCTTCGACGTGTGCGCGGCGGTGCGGAGGCACTGAACCCTCCCCAGTTCGTGGGTCTTGCCGGACGCCCGTTTTCGGTGAACGAAACCATCCGCATCGAAGAAAAGCAGGCCATCGCTGCGGCAGCCGTCGATTTGTGCGACGATGGTGACGCGATCATCATCAATGGCGGCACAACGACGTTCCAGATGGTGCATCCGCTGGCGACGCGCCGGTTGCAGGTCTTCACCAATTCCTTTCCGATTGCCGAGCATCTGCTCAAGCATTCGAAGAACACGATCATGCTGTCCGGCGGAACGATCTACCGCGAACAGAACATCATCCTGTCGCCTTTCGACAATGACGTGACGCGCAATTTCTGCGCACGTCGCATGTTTATGGGCGCTCAGGGCCTTGGCCCTCTCGGCCTAATGGAGGCTGATCCGCTGCTGATCCAAGCCGAGCAGAAACTGATCGGACAGGCCGACGAGTTGATCGTCTTGGCCGACAGCACGAAGTTCGAGCAACGCTCAAGCCTTGTTCTGTGCCCGCTCTCACGCATCAGCACCGTCATCACGGATGACCAGATTTCAGACAAGGCGGCTTCCATGCTCGAAGCCGCAGAAGTGACCCTGATCGTCGTCCAGCCGGGCGGCGCTCAGAAAAACATGGCCTCATAAGCGGGGCCAATTCGCGAACGTACTTTAGGGAGGAAACCAATGAAACGTCGCACATTTACCAAACTCACCGCAGGTCTGACGCTTGCTGCCAGCCTGTTCGGCACAACCGCCATGGCACAGGACAACATGCGCATCGCGCTTGTTGTCAAAGCACTGGGTATCGGCTTTTTTGAAGCAGCCGCACAAGGCGCAGAAGAAGCTGCCGCCGAAATCGGCGGGGTCGAGATCATCTATACAGGTCCAACCGACACGACTGCGGAAGGCCAGATCGAGGTTATCAATTCCCTGATTGCCCAGGGTGTTGACGCCATCGCCGTGTCTGCCAATGACACAGATGCGCTGGTCCCAACGCTGAAAAAGGCCATGCAGCGCGGCATCACGGTGATCTCGTGGGATTCCGGCGTCGCAGAGGAAGGCCGTCAGGTTCACCTGAACCCATCTTCCAACGCACTGATTGGCAACATGATCATCAAGCTGGCTGCGGATCACCTGCCAGACGGCGGTGACGTGGCGGTCCTTTCTGCAACGACAACATCGACAAACCAGAACATCTGGATCGAAGAAATGACGAAGGTCATGGGCAACTACCCTGGCATCAATGTCGTCGGCACCGTCTATGGCGATGATCTGGCGGACAAGTCCTATCGTGAAGCCACGGGCCTCATGCAGTCTTACCCCGACCTTGATGCCATCATCGCACCGACATCCGTTGGCATCGTTGCCGCCGCTCAAGCGGTTGCCGATGCGGGCAAGATTGGTCAGGTCAACGTGACCGGCCTTGGTCTTCCGTCCGAAATGGCGGGCGCGATCGAAAGCGGCGCGTCCAAGTCCTTTGCGATCTGGAACCCGATCGATCTGGGCTATTCGGCCGCCTATATCGCCCACGCTTTAGCGTCGGGTAATGCCACGGCCGAGGAAGGCGCGGAAATTTCCATCGGCCGCGTTGGAACGATCACGCTGGACGAAACAAACTCTGCCGCGATGGCGGATCCGTTTGTCTACGACGCGTCCAATATCGAGCAGTTCAAGTCGATCTTCTAAACACACGACCCTGTCCCCGGCGCGGCCCATCGCTGCGCCGGGGCATGTCCCCCTTCACATCGAGGCGAGTCATGCTGCAACACACAGACACTGCTCTGCCGTCTCAAGGCATGACGCTTGATCAAGCTGTGCTGGCGCTGCACGGTATCACGAAGACGTTTCCCGGCGTCAAAGCCTTGTCCGAGGTTTCGCTGAGCCTCTACCCTGGACAGGTCACGGCCCTGATTGGGGAAAATGGCGCGGGCAAATCCACCGTCGTCAAAATCCTGACCGGCATTTACCAGCCCAATGGTGGCGACATCCTTGTCGATGGACATCCCACACCTTTCCCGACGCCACAAGCCGCTGCCGACAATGGCGTGACAGCGATCCATCAGGAAACCGTTCTTTTCGACGAGCTTTCTGTCGGCGAGAACATCTTCTTGGGTCACGCGCCGCGCGGCGCTTTCGGATTGATCGACCGCAAGAAAACAACGCAGATGGCCCGCACGCTTCTGGACAGTATCGGCGCAAACCTTGATCCCGACCTTAAGCTCAAGGACCTTGGCATCGCGAACAAACACCTTGTCGCCATTGCCCGCGCCCTTTCGATCGAAGCGCGCGTGGTCATCATGGATGAACCCACGGCCGCCCTGTCGCACAAGGAAATCGAAGAGCTTTACGAACTGGTCGAAAGCCTGAAAGCGCAAGGCAAGGCGATCTTGTTCATCAGCCACAAATTCGACGAGATCTTTCGGATTGCGGACAACTTCACAGTCTTTCGCGACGGCCAATTGATTGGCGACGGCGCGATTTCAGACGTGACCGAAGCCGAACTGGTCAAAATGATGGTCGGCCGTGACGTCAGCCAGATCTTTCCCAAAAGAACACCCAACGTGGGCGCTCCAGTCCTGTCTGTCAGCGGCTATGCTCATCCGACAGAATTCGAAGACATAAACTTTACGCTTCGCAAAGGTGAAATCCTGGGATTTTACGGGTTGGTCGGTGCCGGGCGGTCAGAATTCATGCAATCGCTGTTCGGAATTACGCGCCCCTCTGCCGGGTCGGTCGAAATCGACGGCACGGCGGTGGACATCAAATCGCCCGCCGATGCGGTCGACAACGGGATCGTCTACGTGCCCGAGGATCGCGGCAAGCAGGGTGCGATCCTTGATCTTCCGATCTTTCAGAACGTCACCCTCCCCTCGCTTGGGCGTATCTCGAACAAGGGTTTCCTCAAGCTTGCCGAGGAATTCAAACTGGCGCGCGAATATACCGAGCGGCTCGATCTGCGCGCGGCCTCGCTGGACACCCATGTCGGCAACCTGTCCGGCGGCAACCAACAAAAGGTGGTGATTGCCAAATGGCTGGCAACCCAACCCAAGGTCATCATACTTGATGAGCCGACCAAGGGCGTGGACATCGGCTCGAAAGCCGCGGTTCACGAATTCATGGCCGAATTGGCGGCACAAGGCCTCGCAGTGATCATGGTCAGTTCTGAAATTCCCGAAGTACTGGGTATGTCAGACCGCGTGATCGTGATGCGCGAAGGCCGGATCGTTGCCGAACTGGCAGACGCAGATCTACAGCCAGAAACACTTGTCCGGCACGCTGCTGGCATATGAGGACGCACGCATGTTGAAACGATTGATCACAACGCGCGAGACACTTCTAGTCGGGGCCATCATCTTGTTGCTCGTCCTGATTTCGTCGCGGTTTCCCGCCTTCATTGCGCCCTCGAACCTGGCCAATGTGTTTAATGACACCTCTCCACTGATCCTTCTCGCAATTGGCCAGATGATCGTCATTCTTACCAAGTGCATTGACCTCAGCGTCGCAGCCAACCTCGCGCTGACGGGCATGGTCGTCTCGATGGTCAACATCGCAGCGCCGGACTTGCCGATCATCTTCACGCTGGCCCTTGCCATCGGGCTGGGCACGCTGCTGGGGATGTTCAACGGCATTCTGGTGTGGAAGCTGCAAATTCCGCCCATTGTCGTGACCCTCGGGACGATGACGATCTTTCGCGGTCTGATTTTTCTGATCTCTGACGGCAAATGGGTGAACAGCCATGAAATGAGCCCGGCGTTCAAAGCCTTTCCGCGCATGGAACTGCTGGGTCTGCCAGTCCTGAGTTGGATTGCCATCCTGGCCGTGATCGCCTTCACGATCCTGATGACACGGACGACCCTGGGAAGGGCGTTTTATGCCGCGGGCGGAAACCCCCATGCCGCGACTTACGCAGGGATCAACGTCGGGAAAACCCAGTTCTGGGCGTTCACGATCTCGGGCGCTCTGGCAGGTCTGACAGGCTATCTCTGGGTGTCGCGTTTCGCCGTATCCTATGTGGATATCGCGGGCGGGTTCGAACTGGACGTCGTGGCCGCCTGCGTCATCGGCGGTGTCTCGATCATGGGTGGCATCGGCACCGTTGCGGGCGCGCTTCTTGGGGCTTTGTTCCTTGGCATCATCAAAAACGCCCTGCCTGTTGTCGATATTTCTCCCTTCTGGCAACTGGCCATCTCCGGTGGCGCGATCATTATCGCCGTCGCGCTGAATGCGCAGGCCAACCGCGAGAAAGGTCGCATCATCCTCAAGCGTGCGGAGCATATCTCATGAGCACCACAGACCGCCTGATCCCCGACCGTCTTCGCTCTCCGATGGAGCAACGGCTGAAAAGCTGGGAGACCCTACTCTTGCTCGTGGCCATCGGCATTTTCGTCGCCAATAGCTTTGCCTCGCCCTATTTCCTGAACGCCTGGAACCTAAGCGATGCCACGTTCAACTTCACCGAAAAGGCAATGATCGCCTTCGCCATGGCGCTGTTGATCATCTCTGGTGAAATCGACCTGTCCGTCGCCTCTATTATCGCGCTGGCCTCGACGGCGATGGGCGCTGCCGTGCAGATCGGCGTTGGCACGCCCGGCCTTGTGTTGATCGGTCTGAGCGTCGGCCTCCTGTGCGGCGCGTTCAACGGGGTGCTTGTCACCCGCATGGGGTTGCCCTCGATCGTGGTGACCATTGGCACCATGAGCCTGTTCCGCGGCATCAGCTATATCGTGCTGGGCGATCAGGCGTTCCGGGGCTACCCCGAGAGTTTCTCTTGGTTCGGTCAAGGCTATGTCTGGTGGGTGATCTCGTTCGAATTCGTGCTGTTTGCAATCATCGCGGTGATCTACGGCGTGCTGCTGCACAAGACCAACTTTGGACGCTCGGTCTATGCCATCGGCAACAATGCCACCGGTGCAATGTTTTCCGGCATTCGGGTGCAACGGGTCAAGTTCATCCTGTTTCTTCTGACCGGCCTGATGTCTGGCGTGGCGGCCATCTGCCTGACCGCGCGACTGGGCTCGACGCGGCCTTCCATCGCAACCGGATGGGAGCTTGAGGTTGTCACCATGGTTGTTCTGGGCGGGGTCAGCATCCTTGGCGGATCAGGCACGATTGTCGGCGTGGTCATCGCAGCCTTTGTCATGGGGCTGGTTACCTTCGGATTGGGCCTGTTGAACGTGCCGGGTATCGTGATGTCCATCGTGATCGGTGCGCTGCTGATTGGCGTGATCGCCCTGCCGCGCCTTTGGTCCATGTGGCGGGCCCGATAATGGAGAAATACGCTTTTAAGATGCATCTTAATCCCGGCTGCCGGGCGGAGTACATCAAGCGCCATGACGAGATCTGGCCGGAGCTTGTGACGCTCCTGAAACAGGCGGGCGTCTCGGACTATTCGATCCATCTGGACGAAGACACCGAAATCCTTTTTGCCGTTTTATGGCGCGGGGACGGGCACGGGATGGACGCATTGCCCGATCATCCGGTGATGCAGAAATGGTGGGCGCACATGGCCGACATCATGCAGACTCATCCGAGCAACGAACCGGTGGTCAAACCGCTTGAAACCGTGTTTCACATGCCATGACGCGTCACGTCGCCGTCATAGATATCGGAAAGACCAATGCGAAACTTGCCTTGGTCGACGGCCAGTCCCTGTCCGAGATTTCCGTAATCACACGCCCCAACACGGTTCTACCGGGCCCGCCCTATCCGCATTTCGATGTAGAGGGGCATTGGGAATTCCTACTGGACGGCCTATGCGATTTTCACGTACAGCACGGGATCGACGCAATCTCGATCACAACCCATGGGGCCTGCGCTGCGCTTTTGGATGCGCAAGGTGGGCTGGCGGCACCGATCCTCGATTACGAACATTCCGGTCCTGATGAGGCCTTTGATGCATATAGCGAAATGCGCCCTCCGTTTGCTGAAACCGGATCGCCGCGTCTTGCTGGCGGGTTGAATATCGGCGCGCAACTGTTCTGGCAATTTCAATGCGATGCTTCGCTCAAGGAGCGAACCGCCCAGATTGTCACCTACCCGCAATACTGGGGCGCACGGCTTACGGGCGTGATGGCCACGGATGTCACATCTCTGGGATGCCACACAGACCTGTGGATTCCGTCTGACGGGCGCTTTTCCTCATTGGTCGAAAGATTGGGAATTGCGGAAAAACTCGCCGCTGTTCGCAAGCCGCACGACGTCCTCGGGCCTCTATTGCCTCTGGTTGCCGAACGCACCGGCCTGCCGCCAGAAACGCCCGTCTATTGTGGCATTCACGATTCCAATGCATCCCTCCTGCCCTATGTTCAGGCAGAAAACCCGCCTTTCAGCGTCATTTCGACAGGAACATGGGTCATCGCAATGTCCGTTGGCGGAAAGCCGGTTGAGCTTGATCCACATCTGGATACTTTGATCAATGTCACCGCCTTCGGGCAACCTGCCCCGTCCGCGCGTTTCATGGGCGGGCGCGAACACGATCTGGCCACGGGCGGCATCTCTGCGGAGCCAACTGCTGAAGACCTGCACTTTGTGCTATCAAACCGGGTCATGCTTTTGCCCGCGCTTGCACCGGACAGCGGACCGTTCAAGGGACGCGTTTCCGCTTGGGTCGGGGAAGAACCGGACACGGGAACAGGGCGTCGCGGCGCCGCAGTGGCCCTCTACCTTGCTCTTGTGACGGCCGAATGCTTGTCCAATATCGGCCACGACGGGCACATCATCGTAGAAGGTCCCTTTGCCGGCAATCACCTTTACCTTCAAATGTTAAGCGTCGCGATGGCCGCAGATGTATTTCGGTCATCGGGAACAACAGGAACCAGTTCAGGTGCCGCGATGCTGGCTTTGGGCGAAACAAAGGCCCGCCCGATCACCGATCATCCGATTACGGTCAGGGCAGAAGACGAACGTCTGCTTCAAGACTATGCGGCCGTGTGGCGTCAGACGGTGCACCACCAAGCGCATTAGCGGGAACCTCGCAGTCACGTGCGCATTAAGGCCTCAGTATTTTAATCCCGGGTGACGTTGCAGATCTCGCAAAGATGACGGGCGTCACATGCCTCCAATCCGGTCCCACGCTCACCGCCTGATGGTTTCGATGGTGGGATCGGGCACGGACTTTCGCTTGTGTGTTCAAGCAGCGTTTACGCTCAAGCCAGTTGCAACTGCGTTAGAGTTCATCCGCATGGATCACCCAACGGACGCGGCTTTTCCGGCGATCCGGCCCAAAACAGCGGCGGCCAGCAAGCCGTTTCCCGACAGATAGCCGCTATCCTTGCGGCCCGACACACCGCAGGCTGCGCCGCCACCGGCGAAGAGATTTGCAATCGGCGTGCCGTCGCGCGTGACGACCCGTGCGATATCATCCACTCTCAGACCGCCTTGCGTATGAAAAAGCGCACCGGTCACCCGCACGCCGCAAAATGGCGGTGCAAGGCGTGTTGCGCCGAACTCACGGCCAAAGTCATCTCTGCCAGGGTTGGGGATCTCGGCGATGGTCCTTTTGAACTTGTCCGCTGGCAGTCCAAGCGCAAGCGCGAGGTCGTTCAGGGTGGTCGCCGTCTTGATCGCACCTTGGGCTTCGGCGCGTTTGAAGTCCTCGAATTGCCGGGCGATGTCGGCGATGCGCGCATCGAAGACGGCAAAAGCTTCGCCGCCCGGTTGCGACAGCACCGCACGCGCCGCCTCCGAATAGCCTTGTGCCTCGTTCCAGAACCGTTTGCCCTGCCGGTTCACTTGCACCCCGCCTTCGGTGATCGTGGCCCAGGTTATGAGGATGCCATGCGGGTGGGCCACGTTGCCATGACCTTGGTAAGCGCCAAGATGGTCGGTTGCTGCACCGATCTGTTCGGCCCACTGCACCGCCTCCCCGCGATTGCCATCATGGCCGAACCAAAGCCCATCTTCGATCTCGGGCATATGGCGCGCCACCAGTTCGCGGTTGCCGCCATAGCCGTTGCAGGCAAGGATCAGGCGACGGCACCTTATGGTTTCCACACCTCCATCGGGGCGTCGAACGGCAATGCCGTGGACACCCCCGTCCTCAAAGAAAAGCGTCTCTGCACGGCGTTCACAGATGATGTCGATCCCGGCCCGCTCAGCGGCGCTGCGCAGCGCGTCGATAAGCTCTGCACCTGAACGTGTCGGAAGCCCGTGCATCCGGCGGGCCGAATGACCGGGATAGTCGAAATCATCCACTACCGAGAACGGCAAACCGTGCACCTCGACCAGCCAGTCGATCACCGGGGCCGAATTCTGTGCCAAAAGGTCCACCAAAGCCTGATCGTTCTCGCCATGCGCCTTTGTTTGAATATCGGCGGCAAAGTGGGCGGGATTGTCCTTTATGCCCGCCGCGTGCTGCAGCCTGGTTCCCGCCGCAGGGATCAATCCCGCCGACAAAGCGGTGGAGCCGGAGGGCACGGCATCGGCCTCAATCACCAAGACCTTTTGCCCGGCTTCCTGCGCCGACAAAGCGGCAATCAGCCCGCAGGCACCGGCGCCGACAATCAGGGTTTCGACTGAGAGATCGAACCGCTCGGGCGGCCGCTCAACTGTCGGAACCGTCATAGCGTGCCCCTTTTTTCAGCATCTCTTCGGTTCCCATAATGCCGTTGAGCCCCGCAAAATCGAACATCCTGTCAGCGAAGGGCTTGTTTGACCCGTGCTGGGCAAGGCTTTGGTAATAATCCTGCGCAGTGCGGGCCAAAGCGCGGACGATGCCACCGGGGAAAATGACGATGGAAAAGCCGAGGCCTTCAAGATCATCCGCGCCAGTGACTGGCGTGGCACCGCCTTCCACCATATTGGCCAGAAGCGGAACACGTCCGGCAAAACGTTTGGTGATTGTTTCAAGCTGGTCGCGATTCTGGGGGGCTTCGACAAAGAGCACATCCGCACCCGCCTCAAGATACGCCTCGGCGCGATCCTCGGCGGCTGAAAACCCTTCGACGGCAATCGCATCAGTCCGCGCGATGATGAGCGTCTGATCCGAGGCGCGGGCATCGGCCATCGCCGCGATTTTGCCCACCATTTCGGAAGCGCTGATCAGAGATTTGTCCGCCAGGTGCCCGCAGCGCTTGGGGTAGGTCTGGTCTTCCATCTGCAAGGCTGACGCGCCTGCACGCTCGTAAAGACGCATGGTGCGCTGCGCGTTGAGCGCGTTGCCAAAGCCCGTATCGGCGTCGATGATCACAGGCAGCATCGTGCGATCCGCAATCAACGTCATGGTATCCGCCATCTCGGACGCGGTGGTCAGGCCGATATCGGGGCGCCCGAGCCGCGTATAGGCGACGGCTGCACCGCTGAGATACAGCGCCTGAAACCCGGCCGTTTCGGCCAGAGAGGCGGTCAGCCCGTCATAGACACCGGGGGCGATGACGATCTCTTTTTGCTGTAGGCGCGCGCGCAAGCTCATGATGCACCCTTGATCAAAGCCAACGCCTCGGCGCAGGTCATCTGGTGGGTGATCGTGCCCAATGACAAGAGCGTGGCGTCATGCACGTCCTGTTTGAAGGCCGCGCAACCGTCTGTGAGCATGACCGTTTCGATGTTGCGCAGATGCGCGTCCCGCAAGGTAGAGGCGACACCGCCGTTGGTCACGATGCCGCCGACGATCAGATGATCTATGCCGACGGCGCGCATCAGGTATTCCAGCCGAGTCTGGTAGAAGGCCGAATAGACAACCTTTTCAATCACGAAATCCGCCGGCTGCAGCGTATCCACAAGCGTGTGCCCAAAGCTGCCGGGCGCGAAGTCACCTTTGCCAAGAAACGGGCGCAGTTCTTTCAGATGCGGCGCGATAAGCGGTTCGCCGTCCTTGTCCGGCACCAGTGTGAACTGGGCCGAGAAATAACGCCCGCCCTTGGCCTGAATGGCCCGTGCCAGCGGGGCGATGCGATCCGGCAAGGCAAGGATGCTGTCCGCGCCTTGGCCCGCGCGCCCATACGCGCCGTCCGGATGGATAAAATCGTTTTGCAGATCAATCGTCAAAAGCGCCGTGCGCGCGATATCCCACTTGCCCGGCTTGCTCATGATACATCCTCCGAGGTTTCGATAATGGTGTTGCCGAACGGGTCGACCCGGCCCCGCAAATGCGGCTCGATCAGAACGGTCGTGTCGGGCTGTGTCAGGATCGCGGGGCCTTTGATGACAGCACCCACCGGCAAAGAAAGCCGGTCATAAATCGCCGTGTCATGCCATGTATCAGCGAAATGTACCTGTCTTTGGCCGATAGGGTCGCGTGAGCCGCCCTCGGTTGGAGCCAGAGCACTCAGGTCGAATTTGGGGCGTTTGCCGGTCACGGCGCTGCGCAGGTTCAAAATGCGCCGCACACCGTTCTGCAGAAGCCTGCCAAAGGTGGCGCGATAGGCGGTGTCAAACGCCTCTTCGATCTCGGCCCGTGTGGGGGCGGTCACCTTACCGTCCAACGTCTTCACGCTCACTGGCACAGAAACAGTATGCGTCTGCCCGATATAGGCCATGTCGAGTTCAAAACTCAGCTCACGCGCTTCGAATTTGGTGCGCGCGGCATCAAGAAGCGCCATGCCCTGATCGGCATGCGCTTGCATGAATGTCCCCAACGCCGTCTCATCCAGCGTGTCGACGAGCGAGTTGATGGTTTGCACGAAATCCTGCCGCATATCGGCAATCACACAGCCCATCGCCGAGGTGACCCCAGGATAACGCGGGACAATGGCGCGCGCGATCCCCACTTCGGCCAGCATAGCACCGGTATGAAGCGCGCCGCCGCCGCCAAAGGGCATAAAGGCAAAACGTTTGGGATCAAAACCGCGTTCGATACTGACAAGTCGGATCGCCCCGGCCATGCGGCTGTTGGCGACCCTGAGGATCGCCTCTGCAGCCTCGACAGTGCTAAGTCCCAGTGGCGCGCCCACATGCTCGTCAATTGCGCGGCCTGCAGCGGTCAGATCCAGCCGGTCAAGTTTGCCGCCGATTGGGTTGTCCGGATCAATCCGGCCCAGCACGACATTGGCGTCCGTCACGGTTGGACGCGTATTGCCAAGCCCGTAGGCAACCGGCCCCGGATTGCTGCCCGCACTTTCCGGACCGATATTGAGCAGCCCACCCTTGTCGACCCACGCAATGGACCCACCGCCAGCGCCAATTGTGGTGATTTCGATCATCGGGTTGCGCACGACCATTCCGAAATCAATCGACGTCTGCGGCGACAGCATCGACTGCCCCTCGGCAATCAAGGACACGTCAAAACTTGTTCCGCCCATATCGCCGGTGATGATGTTTTCAAACCCCGACGATTGCGCGATATACCCCGCCGCAATGACACCGGCAGCAGGACCGGAAAGCGCGGTGCGCACGGGCAAACGGCAGGCGGTGTCGACCGCCATCACGCCCCCATTTGATTGCACGATCATAAACTCGCCATCAAACCCACCTGCTTTGAGCGCGTTTTCCAGCCGCCCCAGATAGCCAGACACTTCGGGCTGTAAATAGGCGTTCAGCGCAGTGGTCGAAAAGCGTTCGAATTCACGGATCTCGGGCAGAATCTCGGACGAGGCCGAGACGTGCTCATTGTGCCAGACCTTGCGAAGCGCGGCGACAGCGGCGTCTTCGTTGGCCGTGTTGGCATAGGAATTGGCAAAGAGGATTGCGACGGCTTCGCACCCCTGATCCTGCAACGTCTTGGCGGCCATGCGAACGGCATCAATATCCACAGGCGTGCGGATCGTGCCATCGGCCAATGTGCGCTCGGGCACTTCGAGACGGTTGCGGCGGTCCACCACCGGTTCGAAATCTCCGCGCAGGCCCCAGGTGCGCGGCCGATCGCGTCGGCGCATCTCCAGCACGTCGCGCAACCCTTCGGTGCAGATCACGCCCGTCGTTGCGCCCTTGCGTTCCAACAAGGCGTTGGTGCCGGCTGTCGTGCCATGCACGACGACCGCGATTTCCGACAGGTCCTGCACCTCGCAGCCAATCCCGTCAAGAAAACCGCTCGATTGGTCGGGACGCGTCGTCGGCACCTTGGCAACGCTGGCGGTGCCCTCGGCCTCGTTCAAAACGAAGACATCGGTAAAGGTGCCGCCAACATCGACACCGATCATACGGCTGCTCATGCCGTGCCCTCCCGCCATTTGGTGCCGTAGATCGCGTCCGCCTCGGCTTCGCTCACCAGACCGCGCGCCACGTCGAGGGCCACGGCATCCACGCTGCGTTCAGCCGCCGCGCCATATCCGCCGCCTCCCGGCGTTTCGAGACGCACAGCCTGTCCCGCCTTGAGTTTGATGCCGCGCATTTTCGAGGCCAGTTGCGGGCTGTGCCAGCCGTCATCCTGCTCATATTGGAACACGTTCATGGCCGCCTCGCCGCCGCCTGCAATGCCTTTAGGCGCAAATCGCCCGCGCTCGCCAAAAAGGAAGGCCTCAGCACCGTTTTCCTCCAGCACTTCGATCTCGTAGATCGCACCAAGTCCGCCGCGATGCGCGCCCGCTCCGGCGCTATCCGGGCGCAACGCCCATGTGCGGAACATCACCGGATATGCGGCTTCCAGAATCTCCATCGGCGGGATTGTCGCAGTGGAAATGGGCGCATTGCCGTGGTTCAGCCCGTCCGTTTCGATCGAGCCGCCATGCCCCCCGCCATAGAAAGAAAACATCACCCATGGCTGCCCGTTCTTTTTCGTCCCCGCAATCGAGAGCGCGTTAATCGTGCCATAAGCATTGGCGACAACGCGGTCGGGCGCAGCCTGCGCAAACGCCGAAAAGACCACATCGATCATCCGCAGAATGGTTTCAGTATAACCGCCCGTCGGCGCTGGAAATTGCGCGGCAAGCAGGCTTCCTTCGGGGACGATCACATTGATCGGGCGCATCACGCCTGCATTTGCGGGCAGCGCCGGAAAGACGTGCTTGATCGCGACATAGGCCGTTGCCACAGTCGTTGGCAATGCGATGTTCACGGGGCCTGCGCATTGCGGCGACGACCCCGTGAAATCAAGCGTCATCTCATCGCCTTTGATCTCAAGCGCAATCTGGATCTTCAGCGGCGCGTCAATGATCCCGTCATTGTCCAGATAATCCGTCGCTTCCCACCGGCCATCGGGCAGATCGGTGAGTTCAGATCGCATCAACGCTTCAGCCCGGTGACCGAGCGCCTCAAGCGCGGCGGTGATCGTGTCGGCGCCATATTCATCCAGCAATTCGTCCATCCGTTTGACGCCCAGATCCAACGCCCCAAGCTGGCCGTTCAGATCCCCCATCGCCGATTGTGGCAAACGGGTGTTACGAAGGAGGATGTCGATAATGTCCTGATTGATCTCGCCCTTTCGGGCAAGTTTTACAGGCGGCAGGTTGAACGCTTCCTGAAACACATCTGTCGCCGCAGGATTATAGTTGCCGGGCACAGCGCCGCCCACGTCATGCCAGTGTCCGACCGAAGCGAGATAGCAAAACAACGTTCCATCGCGGAAATAGGGCCGCACGAGGCGCATGTCAGACAGGTGCGTGCCGCCGATATGCGCATCATTGAAAATGTAGATGTCGCCGTCTTCCAGGTCACCGTCCCGGGCGGCTTTTTCAATCACGGCTTTTACCGCGAAAGACATCACACCCACGAAAATGGGTAGTCCCGATTTTCCCTGCACCAGCGTATCGCCCGACACCGCATGATAGAGCCCGTGGCTTGCGTCATGCGCTTCGGCGATGATCGGGTTAAAGGCCGCACGGAACAATGTCGCGTCCATTTCATCGGCAATCTGCTCCATCCGGCCTGCGAGGACCGACAGGGTAATGGGGTCAATCTCACTCATACGTTTGCCCTCACTTCGGCCATGTCGTTCCAGACGTCTTGCCTGCTGATTTTGCACCCCGTGATCTCGAACCGGTCGACAAAGCGGATGCCGTCAAAGCGCTGACTGTCGTGGTATTCGCCTTGCAACGTGCCGCGGCAATAGACGATGGCGGCTTCGCCCGCGCCCTGCATCGCGTCAAAGCCGTCATAGGTTTTCGTGACGAATTTGTAGCGCGGTTTTGACCATTCGATCAGCTCTTCCAGCCTGTACATCGGCGCGGTTCCAGGAAAAGTCATGGTAAAGCCGTCGCCCAGCAAAGCGCGCGCCTGCTCCAGATCGCGCGCCTCCATCGCAGCAAGATAGTCCTTGACGATCTGAACAGGATCGGGGCGCGCCGGCGCGGGGCTGCGCGGCGTGCCCCCGCGGTAATAATCGGCAATCGGCATATCGCGGATCATCACCGCGACCAACTCGGGCGCGGCTGGAACCACGAATCGCACTGCATCGGTCAACGCCGCACCAAGCCTTTGTTTTTCTTGCGCATTATAGCCTTCAAGAACGTGCAACTCGACGATTGGCATGACCATCTCCCTCCCACAATCTGTATTATTTGTAATACATATATTGCATCATTCCAAAGAATTTTTCGGCACATTCAGAATACTAATCCTTGCTTTTGGAAAGAACGCATTTACCCTCCGACTCAGAAATATGGAGGAATCGCGGTGCGGGCGGAGGCTGTTCAGATACTGCCGGACGGGGTCAAGGCGCGGCATGTTTACCTGTCGCTGCGTGATCAGATCACCGGCGGCGACCTGCGCGACGGTGAAAGCCTGCCAGGCGAACAGAAGCTTGCCGAAACCTTCGGGGTCAGCCGCGTCACCGTGCGCCGCGCACTGGATGCACTGGCCCAAGGCGGGATGATCGAACGGCGCGCAGGCAGCGGCACCAAGGTCCGCGCACGGGTCGCCAGCGGTCAACGCGCGGCAATGGATTTCAACACCTTGATGCCGCAGCTTGTTGAGATGGGCCAGCAGACCACAGCGCGGCTGTTGTCGTTTTCCTATGACACGGCGCCCGATTTCGTGGCCACCGCCATGGGTTTCGACAGCAAGAGCAAGGTCCAGATCGCCACGCGGGTGCGTTTGGCGGACGACATCCCCTTCTCTCACCTGACGACCTATGTTCCGGCGCAAATTGCCCAGAATTATTCCGAAAACGATCTCGCGACCAAACCGCTTTTCACACTGCTTGAGCGCAGCGGCGTCCAGATCAAGGAGGCGCATCAATCGGTGAGTGCCACGCTCGCTGGGCCCGATGTGGCGGAAGCGCTGAACGTGGCGGTCGGGTCCGCCTTACTGTCGCTGCGCCGTGTCGTGCGCGATGTTGACGGTAACGGGGTTGAATATCTGTCGGGGCTGTACCGTCCTGATATGTTCCGGCTGGAAATGCCGCTGACGCGTGTCGGCCAGGGCGCGGCGCGTCATTGGGAGCCTGCGATTGGCCAGAGCGAGGGAGAGGGGTAATGGCGACGCCGCAAACCCTTCTCGACAAACTTTGGGCCGCCCATGAGGTGCTGCAGCGCGATGATGGTGTGTCCCTGCTATGGGTCGACCGACATCTGGTGCACGAAGGGTCACACCACGCGTTTGCCAAGATCGCGGAGCGTGGCCTGTCCGTGGCCGAACCATCGCTCACCTTTGCGGTTGTTGATCACTATGCGCCCACAAGGGATCGCTCAAAAATCGCCGATCCGCAGATTGCCCGCATGATCGAAACGTTGCGCAGCAATAGCGCCGCGCATGGGCTGCGGCTCTATGATCTGGACGATCCACACCAGGGCATCGTGCATGTTGTCGGCCCCGAAGAAGGCCTGACGCTGCCCGGTCTTCTCATCAACTGCGGCGACAGTCACACCTCGACGCATGGTGCCTTTGGAGCACTGGCTTTCGGCATCGGCGCGACGGAAGTGGCGCATGTGCTTGCCACGCAAACCGTCTGGCAGCGCAAACCGAAATCAATGCGCATCACGGTGAACGGCACGCTTGGCGCAGGGGTGACGGCGAAAGATATTGCCCTTGGCTGGATCGCCAAACTGGGCACCGGCGGTGCACAGGGTCATGCGGTGGAATATGCGGGCAGCGCCATCACGGGCCTTTCAATGGAAGGTCGTATGACACTGTGCAACCTGTCGATAGAAGGCGGCGCACGGTTTGGAATGGTGGCACCGGACGACACAACCTTTGCCTATCTGGAAGGGCGTCGCTTTGCGCCCAAAGGACAAAACTGGCAGACCGCTTGCGCCGATTGGACGTCGCTTGCAAGCGACGCAGGCGCGGTTTTTGACCGCGAAGTGACCTTCGACGCGTCCGAGATTTCCCCGACGGTGACATGGGGCACAAGCCCGGAACAGGCGCTGCCGATCAGCGCACCGATCCCTGACCCTTCCGAGGTCCCACCCGAAAAGGCCGAGGCCGCCCGCGCGGCGCTGGAATACATGGGATTGAAGGCTGGCGACATGCTCGACGGCACGCCAGTTGATCAGGTTTTCATCGGCTCCTGTACGAACGGCCGGATCGAAGATATGCGCGCGGCGGCAACGGTTCTGCGCGGCCGCAAAGCCAAGGTGCCGGGGCTGATTTCTCCCGGCTCTGCACAGGTCAAAGCGCAAGCCGAGGCCGAGGGACTCGACCGTGTTTTCATCGACGCAGGCCTTGAATGGGTCGCGTCAGGATGCTCCATGTGCGTGGGGATGAATGGCGATCTGGTGCGCGATGGCAAACGGTGCGCGTCGTCCACCAACCGCAATTTCAAAGGCCGTCAGGGGCGCGGCGCACGCACCCATTTGATGAGCCCAGCCATGGTTGCCGCCGCCGCCGTGACCGGCACGCTCACCGATGTGCGTCCGCTGCTCGAAGGACGCGCTGCGTGATGCCCGGCTGGCGCGTACATCAAGGCACAGCGCTCGGGTTGCCGGTTGCAAACATCGATACCGATCAACTGATCCCTGCGCGCTTCATGTCCGTGCCGCGCGCCGACGGGTATGGGCCGTACCTGCTGCATGACATGCGCCGCGACGC
Organism: Marivita sp. S6314; assembly: GCF_023015985.1. Lineage (GTDB taxonomy): Bacteria > Pseudomonadota > Alphaproteobacteria > Rhodobacterales > Rhodobacteraceae > Marivita. The sequence continues at coordinate 14,637 of NZ_JALKAO010000004.1, read as the reverse complement.
GTCCGGCGCGCTGCGCGACGATTTCCCACTCAATGCACATCCCGAGGCCAGCGTGCTTTTGGTCGGCCGCAATTTCGGCAGCGGATCATCGCGCGAGGCGGCCGTCTATGCGCTGGTGGATGCTGGCATCCGTGCGGTCATCTCTCCCAGCTTCGGCGACATCTTTGCTGCAAACGCGGTCAACAATGGGCTTCTACCGGCCAAGGTCGATGACACCGCGAACGCCGCATTGGAAGCGGCGTTCGCGACAGGTCCACAGGACGCCAGAATAGACATCGACGCCCGCTGCGTCACGATTGGTGCCGTGCAGGTTCGTTTCGATCTCGACGACAGTTGGGCAACCAAACTGATCAACGGGTGGGACGATATCGACCTGACCCAAAATCACAGCGCGGCCATCGCCGCGTTCAAGCAACAACGCAGTCAAACCGCATCCTGGGCCTGGCCTGACGGAGACGGATTGAAAACGGCCGTTTGACCCGGCGACCACGGCTCAAAGTGGGCCAGACAAACGAGGCAGAGACCTCAAAACAGTGGAGGACGACACGATGAAAATGAAACTTATGGCAAGCCTGCTTGCAGGGGCCACGCTGGTGGCGGGAACGCTCAAGGCCGAAGAGACGATCTCGGCGGTGCATGCATTCCCCGAAACGCTGATCTACACGAAAAGCTTCCTAAGCTTTGTCGACAAGGTCAACGAGGCCGGCAAAGGTGTGGTTCAGATTGATGTACGGGGCGGCCCCGAGGCCATTGGTATGTTCCAGCAGCCCGATGCGGTGCGCGATGGGATTGTGGACATGGTCTACACACCCGGCTCGTTCTATGGCGGCGCTCTGCCCGAAAAGGACGCCATGGTTGCATCCAACCTCACCGCCGTTGAGACCCGCGAAAACGGCGGTATCGCCCTGATCGACCAGATTCACCAAGAGAAAATGGGCCTGAAATACCTCGGCTGGTTCGACAGCGGCGTGTGCTACAATCTTTGGACCCGCAACGAACCGACATTTGATGCCGACGGCAACCTTGAGGTTGAAGGTCTCAAGCTGCGCGGCAACAACGTCTACAACGCATTCTTCACCAACTACCTGGGCGCGCAGGTGATCGACCTGCCCACTGGCGAGGTCTATTCCGCGCTGCAACGCGGTGTGGTGGATGCAACAGGCTGGACGCAGATTGGCCTGATCGACCTGAAGTGGAACGAGTTCCTGAACTACCGGATCGAGCCGTGCTTTTTCTCGACCGACCTTGGCGTGATCGTCAACAACGACAAGTGGAACTCGCTCTCGGACGAGGCAAAGAAGATCGTTCAGGACGTGGCCATCCAGCATGAGAAAGACAGCGTTGCGGCACTGCGTACCAAGCGTGACGAAGACTTCGCAGCGCTGGATGCGGCTGGCATGAAGGTTGTCTCGCTCGAAGGTGAGGCCAAGGCAAATTACCTTGCCGCCGCCCGTGAAAAGACTTGGGAGCGGATGAAAGAGGTCATGTCCGGCCAGCCCGGTGGCACCGACAACTATGACCGCCTGATCGAACTCTTCTACGATCTGGACGCCGCCAACTAATCCCGCATCCGGGCCTGCTACCTTACGGGCAGGCCCGCCTTTTTCCGGAGCCATCAGCGATGATCAACACGGTCTACAAGGCCTTGCTATATGGCATGGCAGGCATATCAGGCCTCACGCTTGTGTGGATCATGGTGTCGGTCATCACGTCCGTGGTGATGCGAAATCTGGGGCTTCAGCCCTTTGCATGGCTCTTTACGTCGGCTGAATACGGTCTGCTGTACATGACAATGCTCGGTGCGCCCTGGCTGGTGCGCGAAAAGGGTCATGTGCACATCGAACTGCTCACCGCTGCCCTGCCCGAGCAACCGCGCCGCCTTCTCAGCCGCTCCGTCGCTACGGCCTGCGTGCTGGTCTGTGCGATCCTCGCGTGGAAGGGCGTCGAGCTTGTCATGATCAACCTGCAGCGGGGCGATTTCGACACCCGCGCCTATTATTATCCGCGCTGGCTCCTGACCATCGCCTTTCCGCTCTCGTTCGGAATGATGGCGATTGAATTCTCGCGCTTCATCTTTGGCGAAGACCTGATGCATAGCGGCGAAGCGGGGATACACGAATAATGGAATGGTTCGAAGCGCTGGCCCTGCTGATTGGCACGATCATGCTGCTCATGGCGATCGGAATGCCGATCGCCTTGGCCTTTCTGGCCGCCAATATCATCGGCGCATGGGTCTTCATGGGCGGTGAGCGCGGGGTGATGCAGCTGCTCAACAACGGTCTCGGTTCGCTCACCAAATACGCGCTGATGCCCATTCCGCTCTTCCTTTTGATGGGGGAAATCTTCTTTCACACCGGCCTTGGCGGGCGCATGTTTACCGCCATCGACAAGCTTTTGGGCCGCCTTCCAGGGCGGCTCAGCTATGTCACGGTGTTGGGCGGCACGGCCTTTTCTACGCTTTCGGGCTCATCCATGGGCTCCACTGCGCTGCTCGGCTCCTTGATGGTGCCCGAGATGAGCCGCCGGGGTTACAAGTCGCATATGAGCATCGGCCCGATCCTCGGCACGGGTGGTCTGGCAATCATCATTCCACCCTCTGCGCTCGCTGTGCTGCTGGCGACGCTCGCTCAGATCGACGTGGCGGCCCTTCTGATTGCGGGCGTGATCCCCGGCCTGATCCTTGCGGGGTTCTATATCGCCACAATCTGGATACAGACCAAGATCGACCCGACAGCCGCGCCCGCCTATGACGTGGAACCGATGTCCTTTCTGTCCAAGCTTGGCCTGCTTCTGCGTGAAGTGATCCCAATGGTCAGCGTCATGATCATCATCATCGCGCTGATGATCAAAGGGTTTGTCACACCATCCGAGGCCGCGGCCTTTGGCGCGCTTGGCGTTCTGGTCCTGGCCGCGATCTTCCGGTGTCTGAGCTGGGACGCGATGAAGAAGTCGGTGATCGGCGCGCTCAAGGTGACGTTGATGGCCTATCTCATCGTTTTCGGCTCGGCGACGTTCAGCCAACTGCTGGCCTTCTCCGGCGCGTCCCGGGGTCTGGTGAATTGGGCGACAAGCTTTGAACTTGCACCTTTGGCGATGCTGCTTGTGATGTTTGCGGTCCTGTTGCTGCTCGGCATGTTCATGGAACAGATTTCGATCATGCTCCTGACTGTCCCGATCTTTTTTCCCCTCGCGCAAACGCTTGGTTTCGATCCGATTTGGTTTGCGCTTATCATGCTCTTGTCGCTTGAGATCAGCTTCACCACCCCACCCTTCGGATTATTGCTGTTCGTGATGAAGGGGGTGGCGCCCCCAGGCACCACGATGCGCGAAATTTACACCTCGGCATTTCCGTTCATCTTTTGCTCGCTGTTCCTGGTCGCACTGCTGATCGTTTTCCCGCAACTGGCCCTTTGGTTGCCATCGCTCTGAAAGGGTGATGCGTCAGGAATGAACCACCCGCTGCCTCGGGCTTTGACGCCCGCGTGACCACACGACACCAACGGCGCGCCTTGGCCAGCGCCCGGATCGCGCCATCGCATCACACAATCAAGCGGCGGGACGTCCCGTCACGTCACCACGCTTGGCGGTGCGCGCAAGCGGCCGGCCAGCAGCGCCGACGCCGCAACCATGGCTGACGCCGTGCCCAGCACCAGTGCCAGTCCACCGATCTGGTAGCTGAGCCCGGACAGCACCGTGCCCAACAAGCGCCCGCCCGCATTTGCCATGTAGTAAAACCCGACATCCATGGTCACCCGGTCATTACGCGTAAACGCAAGGATCAAATAGGAGTGCAGCGCGGAATTGACGGCGAACAAGGCCCCGAAAACCAGCAAACCACAGACCAGCGTGATGGTCAGCCAGGGCTGCGGCCCCGGCGACAGCAGGACCGCAACGGTCAGCCCCACCGGCACCACCAGCAACCGCAGCGCCCAGATGCGGGCCTCTGCGACCAGATCTGCGGTGCTGCGTCCGGTGGCGTTCAGCAGCCGGGGAGTATTGGCCTGCACCGCGCCATAGAGAATGATCCACAGCGCCATGAATGTGCCAATCAGGAAAAAGCTGGAACGATTGCCCGCCTCGGTCCCGTCTGACAGGACGGCGTAGAAATAGATCGGGATGCCGACCACGAACCAGACATCCCGCGCGCCGAACAGGAACACGCGGGCAGCGGACAGCCAGTTGATGTTGGCGGACTTGGAAAACACCTCGGAAAACTTGGCCGTCTTTCGCCCGCTGGGCAGGCCCGGCGGCATGGCAATCACAATCGCGATCAAGATACCCGCCAAAACGGCCGCCATCCCATAGACAGCCGCCTCAAATCCAAAGGTCCCAAGCAGCGCCGCCCCGATGAAAAACCCGATCCCCTTGACCGCATTCTTGGACCCGGTCAGCAGCGCCACCCAGCGGAACAGCCCATCCCCTGTTGTCGGTGCCAGCAGTTTGACGGCGGATTTCGAGGACATCTTGGCCAGATCCTTGGCCACACCCGATGCCCCCTGCACCCCCATGACAAACGCGACAGACGCCGCAATCGTCCAATCCGGATCAAGCTGGCCCAGCGCCAGAAGTGCCGCGACCTGAAGGCCCAGCCCGGCATACAGTGTCGCCGCCAGTCCGAACCGGGCCGCGATCCACCCTGCCGACAGGTTCGTTACCATGCCCGCGACTTCGTACAGCACAAAAAGATAGGCCAACTGGACCGGTGAAAATCCCAGCGTGTGAAAGTACAAAAGCACCAGCATTCGCAGTGCGCCATCTGTCAGCATAAACGCCCAGTAAGCCGCCGTGACAGCGATGTAGGCCGAAAGACCTTCGGGTCGGCTCACAGGCTGTCCCCGACCATCAGCGCCACATCCACCAGACGGTGGGCGTATCCCATTTCGTTGTCGTACCAGACGTAGACTTTGACCTGCGTGCCGTTCACCACCATCGTGGACAGCGCATCGACGATGCCGGACCGTGTGTCGTTGGTGTAATCAGCCGACACCAACGGCCGCTCTTCATAGCCCAGGATCCCGCGCAATGCGCCGTCGGCGGCGGTTTTGAACAGCGCGTTGATCTCCTCGCGCGTGGTTTCGTGCTGCATCTCGAACACGCAATCGGTCAGCGAGGCGTTCAATAGCGGCACGCGCACGGCATGTCCGTTCAACCGTCCGGTAAGCTCCGGGTAGATCAACGTGATCGCAGTGGCACTGCCGGTGGTGGTGGGGATCAGGGAATTCAGCGCCGACCGCGCGCGGCGCAGGTCCTTGGCGGGGCGATCGACGATGGTTTGGGTGTTGGTCACGTCATGGATCGTGGTGATAGAGCCGTGTTTGATCCCGATGTTTTCGTGCAAGACCTTCACCACCGGGGCAAGACAGTTGGTTGTGCAGCTGGCTGCCGTGACGATCCGGTGCTGTGCGGCATCGTAGATGTGCTGGTTCACGCCATAGACGATGTTTGCGGTCGGTCCGTCCTTGACCGGGGCCGAGACAACGACCTTCTTGACGCCTGCGTCAAAATACGGCGCAAGCTGTGCCTCGGTTTTGAAGACGCCGGTGCAATCAATCACAACGTCAACGCCTTCCAACGGCAGGTCCGCCAGATCGTTGGTTCCGACAAAGGGCAGCGTCCGGTCGTTGATCGTGACGCTGTTTGCATCGTGATCAAAAGCGGCGTCCCAGCGACCGTGAACCGTGTCGAATTCCAACAGGTGGGCATGCATGGCGGCGTCGCCCGTGGCGTCGTTGATCCAGGCAATCTCGGCCCCGCTGTCCAGCAAGGGTTTCAACGCGAGTTTCCCGATCCGGCCAAGGCCATTCAGCGCGTATGTGGTCATGGACATCTTTCAGATTTTAACTGTCGCGGCGGGTCTATAGGGCCGATTTAACAGTTTTGTAACACCCTGTCCGTTTCCGCCTCGGTCGGCAGCCCGCGCCATGATGCGCCTGTTGCACAGCACGTAAGACCGGACCTTATCGGGCGCACCCCGTCCCATCCGCTCCCGCTTGGACACCCGGCGCACAGGCCTCAGCACGTTTTCGGATTGCGACGCGGGGCAAAACGCGTAAACCACGCCCTGTTGTTTCGCTTGGAGCCGCATCATGTCGTTGCCAATTGCCCAGATCACCCCGGTTACCATGCCGCTGACGGGGACGGTGAACCTTCCCGGGTCGAAATCCGTCACCAACCGCGCCCTGCTTGTGGCCGGTCTTGCACGCGGCACATCCCGGCTGAGCGGCATTTTGCGAAGTGACGATACCAAGTACATGATGGCCGCCCTACGCGCGATGGGTGTTGAGATCACCGAGATCGACGACACAACGGTCGAGGTGCATGGGACAGGCTCCCTGAAACCCGCGTCCGAGCCGCTGTTTCTGGGCAATGCCGGAACCGCCGTGCGGTTTCTGACAGCGGCGGTGGCGCTTGTGAACGGCGACACGGTGATCACCGGCGACGCACACATGCAGAAACGCCCCATCGCGCCGCTGCTTGAGACGCTGCGCGCAATGGGGGTCGATGCAACCTCGGAAACCGGTTGCCCGCCCGTTCTGGTCAAAGGCACCGGCAATTTCCGCAGTGGCGAGATCGAGGTCAGCGGCACCCTGTCAAGCCAGTACATTTCGGCGATCATGATGCTGGCGGCCATGGGCGACGGCGACACGCGTATTCGCATCGGCGGCGGCAAGATCGGCGCGGTGGGCTACCTGCACATCACAGCCGCCGTCATGCGCGCGTTCGGGGCCAAGGTGGTCTTCGAAAGCGAGATCGTCATCTCTGCGGGCGGGTACAGGGCGGCAGAGTACCCGGTTGAACCGGACGCCAGTGCGGCGACCTATCTTTGGGCGGCGGATGTGCTGACCAAAGGCAAGATTGACATCGGGATTGCCCCTGCCGACATGAACCAGCCCGACGCCAAGGCTTATGACATGATCGCGGCGTTTCCGAACATGCCGGCGCAGATCAACGGATCACAAATGCAGGACGCCGTGCCGACATTGGCGGTGCTGGCGGCGTTCAACGAAACCCCGGTGCGCTTCACCGGGATCGAAAACCTGCGGGTCAAGGAATGTGACCGGATCGAAGCAGTCCATGCCGGACTGACAGCCATCCGCGCCGATCTTGCCAGCATCGAAGGCGATGATTTGATCGTGCATGCTGATCCGTCGCTGGCCGGGCAATCGCACCCCTGCCTGATCGACAGCTATGCCGATCACCGCATTGCAATGTGCTTTGCACTGGCCGCGCTCAAGATTGACGGCGTCAGGATCGAAGACCCTTATTGCGTGTCAAAGACTTTCCCCAACTATTGGGACGTGTTGCGCGGGCTGGGTGTGTCGGTCGACATCACCCAGCCCTGACGCGGTTTATTCGGCCGCGATATTGGCAGGCGGCGTGTGGCCGTCCATCGATGTCCACTGCCCCTTGCCCGTATAGCGCCAGGCCAGCCCACCGGCTTCGCCGATCACGAACAGCTTGAGCCAGCCATTGTCGAACAGCTCTGCCACGCCGGGATGCCGCTTAAGGATATCGGTGATCGCCTCGCGCGGGGCTTCCACCGCCACACTGAGCCGCACCGGATCGTGCATGAATTTGTCACCGTCATGGACAGACTGCCAGGGCAGACCACCGCGCAGCACGCCGCCATTGCCTTCGATCACGCCGATCCCGCCGGTGACATTGTGCAACAGCTTGTTGCCCGCCCCGAACGCATCGGGCGCAACAGACGATCCGTAATACTGCAGGCTGATCCAGCTTGCGACCACAACAGGGGCGGTCAGGATCAGTTCCAGTACTCCAAACTCGGTATCCTCCTGCCACGTGTAATTATGCAGGAAAGACCGGCCCTCCAGGTTCCGGCCCGCCGTCCGCGCACGGGGGGCGGCGATAAAGGCCGAACACCCGGCAAGACCCCATTCGGGACGTGTCTCGGACCAGTTCTTGGCCCGCTCCATCACCGCGTCGGCAGTCTTCGCACGCGGCAAACGCGGGGCCCGTTCGGCCCGCGTGACCTTGGCCGCCTGCCGCAAGGCGGTTTTCAAGCTGGCAAGCGTGTCTTTCTGCGCATGGCCCGACGGCAGGTCCGCCTCGTAAAGCGTCACCTCATCTGTCACCGTGTCGTGCAACCCGGCAACGAAGAGCGTGTCTGCAGGCACGTCGAGCCCCTTGTCGGCCAATCCCGCGCGGACGTCCGGATCATTCAGCAACAGCGCCACCAGCCGGGCATTCACATCCCCCGCATGGCCGCCGCAGGCCCCACATTGCAGCGCACTGGCATGGGGGTTGTTCACAACGCCTGCCCCGTGTCCGGCCAGCAAAACCAGTTTGGCCAGACCCGATTTCAACGACATCGCGGACAAGATGCCAGCCGCCATGGTGATGCGGTCCTCAAGGCTCACATCGCCCGCCAGCGCCGGCGCAGGATCGGTCCCAAGGCTTGGTTTCCTCTGTGCCAGCGAATCCCGGATCAGCTTGCCCAGATAAAGCGGCCCCGTGGCCTCAACAAAGGCAAAGCTGGACACCGCCGCCAGCCGGAACCGGCCCCAGGCCCGTGTCACCCGCCGCGCTACCCGGGTCAGCGTGTCTGTCGCGTCCGGGTCTGTGGCCACCGTGTCGGCCCCTGTGTTGATCAGAACGGGCCCGCGTGTTTCGGTGACGTCGGATGCAAACCCGTTATGGGCGGCTGCAATCCCGAAGAACCCGGCAAAGCCGATGGTTTCGATATTCGTACCGGTCGCCTCCAATGCGCGCCGGAACACTTCGGACCGCACGTCGATGCAGAACGCGGCCTGAATGTCGGGCGCAACATCCGTTTCTGGCACGGTCTGGCACAGCGTTTCGTCCAGTTTCCGGGCCGATGCGTGATCCGCCGCCGCCTGAAGGGCCGCATCAATCAGATCGTCCTGCGACGGAACAATCGGCTGGGCATGGGCCTCAAGCACCTCTTTCCACCGCGCGCCGATCTGGTTTTCGTAGCGCGCCAACAAGGCCGCCTCGAACACCAGCTTGGCGGTCAGAAGGTCAGTGATGTCGTTGTTGCCCTCGCCTTTGAGATTGGCACGAAACGCCTCGCCCGAGGCAAGCTGCGCCCATCCGCCAAGCCGCATCAGCAGCGTGTGGAAATAGCTTTCCGACACCTCGGCTGTGATGCCCATGTCCTCGGCGCATTTGGTCAGCGCGCCGCGTGCTGACATCGACATGGACGCCACCCGGCTGGCAAACCCCGTCAGGCCAAAAATCTCGGGCGTCAGGTCGCGCTGCGCAAAGGACCGCCACGCCAGCCAGACGCGGGTTTTCGGCGCGGGCCAAAGTGCCTGACCGGCATCGTAATGCCCCGCGGCCCAGTGGCCGATCCGTTCCGCGACAAAGTCCGGCCAGTTGATGTCTGACACCTCTTCGGCAAGGTCTGCAATCGTTGGCAGCGTTTCGGGGGCCGCCACCTCGGCAGACATCGCCGCGATCAGCTCATCAACCGACATTGTCAGTTCCGGCACCTCGGCAAGACTCGCTTCCAGATCGCCAAGGCTCAGCTCATGCGCGTCATACTTGGCTTTGAAATGCGCCCGCTCTGCCACCGTCCGGACACCAGCCACCCGCGCCAGACGGGCGGCGGCCACCTGCAAAGGCTCTCCGGCCTGCCCGACATAAGGGTTCACCGCAACCGTGGCATCCAGTGCCCATAGTGGCGGAATGTGGGACGCGGCGGTTTTTGCGCCTGCCATGATCTCAAGCGCAGGACCCGAGAACCGTTCAACCATCGTCAACATATCGTCTACTCCTGTGCCTGAATTACCGGGAAGCCCTAGATGTCCGGGCCGCCCAGCCGCCCGTCACCCGGTCAAACACCGCATTGAGGTAAAACCCGTTTGAAAGATGCACCCGCAAGCCTTGCGCGGATGGGTGTGTCGCCCAGTTCGGGAAGGTTGCCTGTGCCAGCGCCACCGCGCCGAAGCTGATGATCGTGAGCACCATCAACGCCCATTCCAGCGGACCCGGCGCTGGCGTCGCGGGCAGCGTGCCCGCCGTCAGCCAGATCGCGATGGATTGCAACGCAAAGTAGCTCAGCGTGGTCGCCAGCGAATAGAGCGCCATACGCTGCGTCAGCACGCCGGGGGCCTTGTCGGCCAGACCCTGCGCCAGCAGGTAAGCCACGCCCATCACCAAAACTGCCCCAAGGGCAATCGCCTGCGCGGATTTTCCATCAAGACCCAGCAACAGACCGATGGCAAAGTAGATCGCAAGCGCAATGGCAAACGCCTTGAGCACCGCCTTGCCGTTCGGGATCGCCACCGGACCGGGACGCCGGATCGACGCCACCTGCGCAACCGCCCCACCAGAGGCAAGGAATGCGTGCGCCTTGTAAAGCGAATGCGCCACGATGTGCAGCAGGGCCAGCGGGAACAGTGCCAGACCGCATTGCAGGATCATAAAGCCCATCTGCGCCACGGTGGACCACGCCAGCGATGTCTTCACCGATGGCTGCGTGAGCATCACCAGCCCACCAAAGAGCGCAGACAAACCGCCAACCATCACAAGAATGGACAGCACACCGGGGGCCAGCAGAAGGACGTCTGCAAAGCGGATGAGGAGGAACCCGCCCGCATTGACAACGCCCGCATGCAACAGGGCCGACACCGGTGTCGGCGCTTCCATCACTTCGGTCAGCCAGCCATGGGTCGGGATCTGCGCGGATTTGAACAAGGCCGACACCGCCAGCAACGCCACCGCAACAACCGCCGCCGTGCCGCCGTCTCCGGCCCGCGCCGCATCAAGGATGGCGGCGATATCTGCGGTCCCGTAGGCCACTCCAAGCGCAATCGCACCTGCGATCAGTCCAATGTCAGACGCGGCTGAACACAGCGCTTTCTTGCGCGCCGCGCGCTGTGCCGCTGCCCGTTCGGGGTAGGTCAGCAACAGCCGGTTCACACAAATGCCAACCGCGCCCCAGCCCACAATCAACTGAACAAGATTGCCTGCCGTCACCAAGAGCAGAACCGCCGCAAGGGCCAAGCTCAACCATCCCAGAAACCGCGCCTGCGTGTGTTCACCATCCGTGTAGGTGACGGCATAGCGCATCACGACCCAGCCGATAAAGCTGACCAGCATCAGCATCGTGACACTGACCGCATCAATGCGGGCCGCAAAGCCCATTTCGGCAAACCCGATCATTGGGCTGGTGGCGGAACCGGTCTGGATCAGCGACACCAAGGCCAAAAGGGAAACCGCGATGGCACCCAGACCGGCAAATTCCCCAAGCCGCAATTGCGGCGCACCGCGCGGCATGTCGGAACGCATGTAAATCAGCCCCACGACGGCGAAAAACGCCGGAGCCAGCAGTGGAAGTAAGGTGATCATGGTGCGGTCTCCCCTCGTCACGTGATCTTTGAGAACGAGGTAGCTCGACCGAAAGATGAATTAAAATACATTGTATGAGAATAATCGTTCTATTAAAGTGAACGAATGTCCGATTTGAATTACCACCACCTTCGGTATTTCTGGGCTGTCGCTCATGACGGCAACCTGACCCGTACGGCTGAGCGGCTGAACCTGTCGCAATCGGCCCTGTCATCGCAAATCAAACAGTTGGAAGCCCGGATCGGCCAGGCGCTTTTCGAACGACGCGGTCGCGCGCTGCACCTGACCGAAGCGGGGCGCATTGCCCTTGATCACGCCGACACGATCTTTACTGCCGGAGAAGAATTGCTCGACACGCTGCGCGAGGCATCGCGCCCCGTGCGGGCTTTGCGGGTCGGGGCCATGTCCACGCTGTCACGTAACTTTCAGCTGTCATTCATCACCCCGGTTCTGGGCCGACCCGATGTTGAGGTGATCCTGCGATCCGGCAGCGCTGCCGAACTCTACGCGGCGCTTGATGCGCTGAACCTTGATGTCGTCCTGACCAACACCGCCCCGCCCCGCGACGCGATGACCCCCTACCTGTCCCAAAAACTGGCCGATCAGACCGTCGGCCTGTTCGGCACCGCCGACCGCGTGACGGGAACCGACACGCTGGAAGCGCTTGTCGCACGCCATCCGCTGATCCTTCCGACACGCGACACACAAATCCGCGACGCGTTTGACACGCTCTTGCGGCGCGTGAACGCAGTGCCAACGATTGCCGCCGAGGTGGATGACATGGCCATGATCCGCTTGTTGGCGCGACAGGGCACAGGTTTGGCCGTCGTGCCGCCGATCGTGGTGCAGGACGAACTGGCCCGAGGCGAACTAAAGCAAGCCGCCATGCTCGACCTGCACGAGGTGTTCTACGCCGTCACGCTGGACCGCCGCTATCCGAACCCGTTGCTCGCGGAATTGCTGGACCGGGCGCAGGGGTCAGGCACCCCCTAGGGAATAATCTCGAACTTCGTCACATCGACCATACCCCGGTCCGTGATCTTGAGCGCCGGGATGACCGGCAACGCCAGGAAGGCCAATTGCAAGAACGGCTCGTTGAGCGTGACCCCGAGGCTGCGGGCGGCGTCGCGCAGCTGAATCAACCTGTCCCGGACATGCTCAAAGGGCTCAAGGCTCATCAACCCGGCAACGGGCAAGGCCAGTTCCGCCAGCACCTGCCCGTCCCGAACGACAACAAATCCGCCTTCAAGCTTGGTCAAACGGTTCGCGGCACAGGCCATATCGGCATAGTCCACCCCGACGCAGGCGATATTATGATGGTCATGGCACACGGTTGACGCGATGGCCCCGTGTTTCAGCCCGAAACCGCGCACAAAACCGGTAGCGATGTTGCCGTTCTTGCCATGCCGTTCGATCACCGAAATCCGGATCAGGTCGCGGGCGGGATCAGGGTATTTGTCGCCGTCTTTAATTGGAATGGTTTCGCGCTGATGTTCGGTGATGATCTTGCCTTCGAGGATACCAATCACGTCCGTATCCGGCGTGTTGGCGCGCGCCCTGAAATCCTCGGGAGTCAAAACCGGCGCATGCACCGACCGGCGCGCCACCGGCGGCAGGGTTGTGCGGGCAGCAAACGCGTCTGCAGTGGCTTCCACCCCTGTGCAGAACACCCGCTGAACGTCACAGGCCTCAAGCGATGTGACCGCGACGATATCTGCCCGTTTGCCCGGCGCAATCAGGCCGCGATCTTTCAGGCCAAAGGCCTCGGCCCCTGACAACGCGGCGGCGCGATACGCGGCCAGCGGTGGCGTGCCAAGCGCGATCAGCGTGCGGATCATGTAATCCAGATGGCCCTCTTCGCCGATGTCCAGCGGATTGCGATCATCGGTACACAGGCACATGTACGGCGCGGTCCGCTCGGTGAGCAAAGCTTGCAGCGCATGAAGGTCCTTAGACACCGACCCTTCCCGGATCAACACACGCATGCCTTTTTGCAGCTTTTCGCGCGCTTCACCGGCGGTGGTTGCCTCGTGTTCGGTTGAAATACCCGCGCTGACATACGCGTTCAGATCACGCCCCAGCAGCTGCGGACAATGCCCATCGATATGCCCGTTGCGGAACAGTTCGAGTTTTTCCAAAACACCAGGGTCGCGATGAATGACGCCGGGATAGTTCATGAATTCCGCCAGACCAATGCCGGACGGATGTCCCATCAAACCGGCCAGATCCGAAGCCGACAAGTCGGCTCCGGCGGTTTCCATATGGGTCGACGGCACGCAGGACGACAATTGCACGCGGATGTCCATCAGCGTGTGCGTGCTGGCCTCCTGAAAATAGCGGATGCCCTCGGCCCCGATGACATTGGCGATTTCATGTGGATCGCAGATCGCCGTGGTCACGCCATGCGGGAGCACGCAGCGGTCAAATTCGAACGGTGTGACAAGAGAGCTTTCGATATGCAGATGCGTGTCGATAAAGCCGGGCACAAGGATCAGGCCGGTTACGTCAATGACTTCCGGCGCATCATACGATGCGCAGGTCCCGGCAATGAACCCGTCGCAGATGGCCACATCCCCGGCCAACAATTCCCCGGTGACCAGATCCAAGACCTGCCCTCCGCGCAACACCAGATCGGCAGGTGCGTCTCCGCGACCAACGGCGATACGACGCGCGAGAGAGGATGACGTGGGCATGAGGTCCGGCCTTCTTGAAATCAGTGCCGTCAGGCTAGCGCAGCGGGCATGCCACAGCCACTGCAGAATTGTTCAGCGCTAACGATGCGGGCGACTCACGACGAATCTGCGCAGCGGATGAACACGCGTTTTCATGCGGGTGCGAAAAACAGGCGCGCAAAACGGCATACAACGGCATACCGGATCAATATGTCACACCCACTACTGGGTATCTTTGCCTGCTTCGGCATGTCGCATTCACGGCATTTGCTGCTTTTTTCGGCAGATTAAAGTTCTTCGCTTTTTGAATGTGTTACGTTACGTCTTGTGAATTACTTCACATTTTTTCCAGTGCATTTGCAAATTCTTTACAGCTAACCACCTGTTTTTTATTTACTTATTTATTTGTTTTCACACGTCTCTATGATCGCACCCAAGCTGCAGTTGCACGATGCAATTGCATTCCATGGCGCCCGGGGAGGACTGGGCGATGCGAGGAGACCGAGACTATGAAAGACCAATCCACCACTGGAACAGCCAAAACCTATCCCCCCTCGTCCGATCTGGTATCGCGGGCGCATGTTGATGCGGCGCGGTACGAGGAGATGTATGCGCGGTCGGTGTCTGA
>NZ_JALKAO010000039.1 GCF_023015985.1 Marivita sp. S6314 | reverse complement strand
GTGACCGGCCGTGTCGAGCGTGGCGTGATCAACGTGGGCGACGAGATCGAAATCGTCGGCATCCGCGACACCACCAAGACGACCTGCACAGGTGTTGAAATGTTCCGCAAGCTGCTGGACCGCGGCGAAGCGGGCGACAACATCGGCGCGCTGCTGCGCGGTGTGGACCGTGAAGGCGTTGAGCGTGGCCAGGTTCTGTGTAAGCCGGGCTCCGTGAACCCGCACACCAAGTTCGAAGCCGAGGTCTACATCCTGACCAAGGAAGAAGGTGGCCGTCACACGCCGTTCTTCGCGAACTACCGTCCGCA
>NZ_JALKAO010000003.1 GCF_023015985.1 Marivita sp. S6314 | reverse complement strand
ATCGCCGCCGTCAGCGTCGTCTTGCCGTGGTCAACGTGACCAATCGTGCCAATGTTGCAGTGCGGTTTGCCGCGCTCAAACTTTTCCTTGCCCATCTTTAAAGACGCCTCGTGAATTGGGGGGTCCACCCGACCCGGTTTTCATCGCGGGCGATCTATGCCGGGGCGCTTGGAAAATCAAGTGAAAAGGCGGCATATTGCGCCGTCCGGGCCGTCAAACCTGTGGAAATCGGGTTTCAGGGCGATGTCGCAGGCTGCGCTGCCGCAGAATTTGTAATCGCAACAACGTCTTCGGGCACCTGAACCCCGGTGCGCTGGTCCGGCGCAGCCTCGGCCGGTTGCGGGGCAACCGGGGCCACAACCCCGACATTGGCTTCGGTGCCACCAAACCAGCCGTCACTTTCCTGCATCTCGCGCATCCACACCTCGATCAGGCGCGCCGCTTCGTCCGCAAGCCCCTTGAGCTGCTGATCCCGGTTCTTGGAAATCCGTGATTCGAACACCTTGATGACCTGGATCTGCTTTGGCTCTTCATTCAGCTTGGCCTGCACCGAGTCGTCCCAGACCGTGACATTCATCGCCACGGCAGATTTCCCTGGAATGATGGGGGGCGGCAGCGAAAAGGCTTCAACGCTGATGCCCAGATGGTAGAATTTGTCCCCGTCAAACCGGCCAAAGCGCGTTTTCAAAGAGTCGGTCATGGCCTCGATCCACTCGTCCTGTGTCGCGTCGCGCGACACCAAGAGCTTTTGCAGATTTGGCGCAACCACCCCGACATGACCAAGCGTGAAATCTCCCAGCGGGTCCGTCGGTCCTTCCAGATCGCGTGTGGAATTGCAGGCGACCAGAGACAGGACAAGTGGCAAGGCAACTAGGAAACGGCGCATCGCGGCCCTCGGGTTTTATGCGGTTTTCCGTGTCTAGCGCAGCCACCCGCCCGGCGCAACGCACGGGCGTGTGTCCGTGCTGTTCCACGCGCGCTGCACGCTTCAGATCACCGCCAGTTCGACCCGGGCCGTGTCATTCTGCAACCGATCGAAATGAAACGCCGACAAATCAAGGCTCCGGTACGCGCCAAAGCTCAGCCATTCGGCAATCCCGCGTCCCATCGCCGGGGCCTGCTGCAAGCCGTGGCCGGAAAAGCCGTTCAGGAACAGCAGGTTTCCGATTTCGGGATGCGGGCCGATAATGGCATTATAGTCGACCGTGTTCATCTCGTAATGTCCGGCCCAGCTATGGGTCAGCTTCACCGCTTCGAACTGCGGAATGCGCGTCGCCAAAAGCGGCCAGGCTTCGTTTTCCCACAACGCGTGATCCATGGCGAAATCGTCAAAATCCACCGCGTCATCCGCACCGAAATGCCCCCCCGCCTGATAGGTGCCGCCACCGTTTTCCCGCACGTGCAACCCCGAAGGATCAATCGTCAGCGGAAGATCGCGGTCCAGCGGTGTCTCGGCGGTGAAGATCCACGAATACCGCTTGCGCGGCTCCACCGGCAACGCAACACCCGCCATCGCCGCCGTGCGCGCCGCACGCGGGCCCGAGGCATTTACCACATGCCCGCAGGCGATCACTTCGCCTGTTGCCAGCGTGACCGACGCCACGCGATTGTCCACGACCGAGATGTCCATCACCTCGTTTTCCAGATAGGACACACCGCGATCACGGGCCTGCCGCCGCATCCATTCGAACACGGCCATGCTGTCGTAATAGCCCTCGTCCACGGTGTTGATCGATCCAAGCACGATGTCGTCCAGCGCGTAGAACGGGTACGCCTCGGCAATCTCCTCCCGCGACATCAGCCGCGTCGCCGCGCCCGCCGCGACCTGCACAGCATGTCGCTCGCGCAGATCCTCGGCAAACGCCTCGGTATCGGCCAGGTACATGTAGCCAAAGCTGCGGATGGTTAATTCCGGCACCCGCGCATCGCCCCCCATATAGCTCCGCATGTTCTTGACGAAATCCGCCCCGAACTGGCTGATCCGCACGTTCAGGTCGGTCGAGAACTGCTGGCGGATACAGCTTGTCGAATGCGCTGTCGCGGTTTGGGCAAAACTCATGTCCCGGTCCACGACAAGAACCGATCCGTCAAAGCTGTCGCTATCGCTCAGAAACCACGCAGCCGCCGACCCCATGATTGCGCCTCCGACAATCACGACGTCATAGCGATCCTTCTCCGGCGACTGGAACGGCATGGCCCTAGATCGCGGCCTTCAGGCTTTCTTCAAGGTAGATCTCGCGCAGCCGCAACGCGCGCGCGCCCGGCGTGCCATCGCCCAGCGCCACACCGTCAATCTCGACCACCGGCATCACAAAGGCCGAGGCCGAGGTGACAAACGCCTCATCCGCCTCTTTCGCCTCGTCGATGGTAAAGTTGCGCTCCTCCACCTGCATCTGCGCTTCCTTGGCAAAACGCAGCACGGCGGCACGGGTGATCCCGTGCAGAATGTCATTCGACAGCGCCCGCGTGATGATCGTGTTGCCCTTGATGATATAGGCGTTGTTGCTGGTGCCTTCGGTCACCGCGCCGTCCTGCACCATCCAGGCATCATCCGCACCCGCCTTCTTGGCCATCATCTTGCCCATCGACGGGTACAGCAATTGCACCGTCTTGATGTCGCGCCGTCCCCAGCGCTGATCCTCGATCGAGATCACCTTGATCCCGGTCTTGGCCGCAGGGCTTTGCGCCAGCCCGGGCTTGTTCTGGGTAAAGAGCACCACACCTGGCTCCGTCGTCTCACGATCCGGAAACGCGAAATCCCGGTCGCCATCAGACCCGCGCGTGATCTGCAGATAGACCAGCCCGTCCTCGATTTCGTTGACCTTCACCAGCTCGCGGTGAATGTCCAGCAAGTCGTCATAGACCGCAGGCTTCTTGATATCGAGCTCGTTCAAAGACCGCTCCAGCCGCTTCGCGTGCCCCGCAAAATCGATCAGCTTACCGCCCAGAACCGAGGTCACTTCATAAACCCCGTCCGCCATCAGAAAGGCGCGGTCGAAGATCGAGATCTTCGCCTCATGCTCGGGAACATACTCGCCGTTCACGTATACGGTGCGGGTCATGGGCGGGCCTCTCAGATCAGGGGAAATACCGTTGCTTTTCGTCTGTCGTTCTAAAGCCAGTCAGCGCAGAGGATCAAGCGAATGTCGCCCCGCACCCCGCGCAATTCCGCGCGCCGCCGGGCGCGTGTCTGCTTTCACTTGGACAACCGCCCGCGCCCGCGTCAGGATGGGGATATGTCGATTGATCCAGACCTGTCCCATTTTGTCCGCAACGCCCTGCAACGCGGCCTGTCCCAGGACGACACACGAGCGGCCCTGCTCAAGGCCGGGTGGGCCGACACCGAAGTAAACGCGGCGCTGGATGGCTGGCTTGCGGATGACATCGCAGGCCCGATCCCGCGCCCGGTCCGGTCCAATTCGGCGCGCGACGCGTTTTTCTACGCGCTCTTGTTCATAGTCTTCGGTGTGGTTGTCGGCAATGCGCTGGTGCTGTGGTTCGGCCAGATCAACATCCGCTTTCCCGACAGCACCGAACGGATTTACAGCGGCCAGGTCGCCGGGTTGCGCTGGTCCATCGCGGCGTTGGTGGTGTTCTTGCCGGTGTTCTGGTGGCTGGACCGCTCTGACCGTCGCGCCACCGGCGGCGATCCCGCCCGCAGGTTCACCGGCGTGCGCCGCTGGCTCTCGGCACTGGCGTTGCTCTGCGCCGTCATCGCGCTGCTGACCGATGCCTTGTTTCTGATCTATCGCTGGCTCGACGGGCAGATGACGCTGCGCTTTGCCCTGAAATCCGCCACCGTCGCGCTTATGGCGCTGATTGTTCTGGCCTATTTCAAGGACAATCGCAGCCGGTTTGCGGCACTGCCCTCGATCCCGGCAGGCTGGATCCTGACCGCCCTCGCCATCATCGCTGTTGGTCTCACCCTGATGACGATCGGCGGCCCCGCCCAAGGCCGCCTGGAACAGCGCGACCGCGCCCGCCTCAGCGATCTGTCCACACTGAGCAGCAACCTGAGCCAATGCGCCGCCCTCACCGCGCCCTTGCCAAGTGAATTTGACCCGATGGACTGCGCCAACGCGCCCCTGCGCCTGACTGGCTTCGCGGCAGACATCGTCTATGCGCGTGTGACCGACACCCGGTTCAGCCTGTGCATCGACGTCGAAGACCCGGCCACGATCTACACATCCGCCATGCGCATTGACGGCAATACGGTGTGTCAGGAACGCAATATCAACTAGGGCCTACCCCCAAAGCGCGGGCTTCGACGGGTGGACCCCGGCCTCATCAAACACCAGCGGCACGTCCCGATCCTCGGCCAACAGCAACGGTCCATCCAGATCCGTCACCGCAGCCCCCTGCGCCAACAGAACCGCCGGGGCCATGGCCAGCGACGATCCCACCATACAGCCGACCATGAGGTCATACCCCGCCGCACGCGCCGCATCTCGCAGCGCCAACGCTTCGGTCAACCCGCCGGTTTTATCCAGCTTGATATTCACCATGTCATATTTGCCCGCCAACCCGGGCAAAGACGCCCGGTCATGGCAGCTTTCATCGGCACATAATGGCACAGGGCGGTCAATGCCCACCAGCGCGTCATCCTCACCCGCAGGCAAGGGCTGCTCAACCAAGGCCACACCCAGCCGCAGCAGATGCGGCGCAAGATCGGCATAGACCTCCGCCGACCAACCTTCATTGGCATCCACAATGATCTTTGACGCCGGAGCCCCGGCGCGCACCGCTTCGAGTCGCGGCATGTCATCCGGCGTGCCCAGCTTGATCTTGAGCAATGGCCGATGCGCATTCTGCGCCGCCTGCGCCTGCATGCCTTCCGGTGTGTCCAGCGACAAGGTGTAGGCGGTGATCTCGGGCTTGGGCTGCGTCAAACCTGCCAGCTCCCACACCCGTTTGCCCGCCGCCTTGGCCTCCAGATCCCACAAGGCACAATCCACCGCATTGCGGGCGGCCCCGGGCGGCAAGGCCTCCTGAAGGGCGGTTCGGTCAATGCCTTCCGGCAATCCAAGGATTTCCGCCTCAACACTCTCCAGCGTTTCACCGTACCGCGCATAGGGCACACATTCGCCCCACCCCGTTACGCCGTCCCGCGTCACCCGAACCGTCAGAACCTTGGCTTCGGTGCGCGACCCGCGTGAGATGGTGAACACCTGCGCCAGCTTGAACACATCCCGCTTGACCTCTATCATGCGCAGCCCTTCCCCGGATCTTCTTTTTCCAAATATGCCAACACCCGCCCCGCCAAACGCGGATCAGTCGAGCGCCAGCAGCGCGTCCACCAATTTGCCCGCACCAAACCGGAACGGATCGGTGGCCGGCAAGCCCAGACGTGTCTCCATATCCGCCAACAATGCCAGCGCTTCATCTTCCGGCAATGCTTTCGTGTTCACAGACACACCCGCCACCTGGCAATTCGGGTTCGCCACCCGCGCCAACGGCAACGCCGTGTCGCGCAACTGTTCCAGCGAAGGCAGGCTGTAATCGGGCAAACCGCGCATATGGGTGCGGGTCGGTTCGTGGCACAGGATCAGCGCATCCGGCTGCCCGCCATGGATCAACGCCATGGTGACCCCGGAATAGGACACATGGAACAGGCTGCCCTGCCCCTCGATATGATCCCAGTGATCGTCATCATTGTCCGGCGTCAGGTATTCAACCGCACCGGCCATGAAATCGGCAATCACCGCATCCAAGGGCACGCCTTTGCCGGTGACCAGGATCCCGGTCTGACCCGTCGCCCGGAAGTCCGATTTCAAGCCGCGCTTGACCATTTCGGCATCCATCGACATCGCGGTATACATCTTGCCGCAGGAACAATCGGTACCAATCGCCAGCACCCGCTTGCCGCTGCGCTTCTTCCCGTTTGCGATGGGATAGGCAACGCTTGGGATACGCACATCAAACAGTGTGCGCCCATTGACCCGCGCCGCGGCCTGCAATTCGTCTTCATTGCGCAGCAGGTTGTGCAGCCCCGCCGCCACGTCGTAGCCAAGCTGCAGCGCTTCCACCAGGACCTTCTTCCACTCGTCGGAAATCACGCCACCCCGGTTCGCCACGCCAATCACCAGCGTCTTTGCGCCCGCAGCAAGCCCCTCTTCCAGCGTCATGTCCGCCACACCCATATCGGCGCCACAGCCGGGCATCCGGTACTGGCCAACAGCGTTTTCCGGCCGCCAGTCCTTGATCCCTTGCGCCACTTTCGCAGCCAGTTGGTCCGGGGCGTCTCCGAGGAAAAGCAGGTAAGGGGTCTGAATCATGGCGCGTGCTCCGTCTGCAGGTTTCCCGCGACACTAGCAGCGCCATTTCAAGAATTTCTCCCGTTTCTCTGCACATTTCGGACCGGCTGCGTGAAATCTTCGAATGAACTCAAAATTTCCCGAAGATTCTTCGCAGAAACTACAGCTACGCGCAGAATACCTCCCCGACCCTCGCACATGCTGCACTGCCGATGCTGCAACTGCAAAATGCGCTTGCGCAAAGCGGCGCAATTTCATAACTCAATTGTAACGAAAAACGAAATATCCTTACCAAGAGGCGCTCATGTCCTTCCGCATTCAACCCACTGCCCCTGCCCGCCCGAACCGCTGCCAGCTCTTTGGCCCCGGATCGAACACCAAGCTTTTTGCAAAGATGGCGGCCTCGGCAGCGGACGTGATCAATCTCGATCTCGAAGACAGCGTGGCCCCAACCGACAAGGACATCGCCCGCGCCAACGTCATCGAGGCGATCAACACCATTGATTGGGGCACCAAGACCCTATCGGTCCGAATCAACGGCCTCGACACGCCGTATTGGTACCGGGATGTTGTGGATCTGCTGGAACAGGCCGGACCGCGCCTCGACCAGATCATGATCCCAAAGGTGGGCTGCGCGGGCGACATCTACGCCGTCGACGCATTGGTGACCGCCATTGAAACGGCCAAGGGGCGCGAAAAGCCCATCGCCTTCGAAGTGATCATCGAATCCGCCGCAGGCATCGCCCATGTCGAAGACATCGCAGCCGCGTCCCCCCGCCTTGAGGCCATGAGCCTCGGCGCGGCCGACTTCGCCGCCTCCATGGGCATGCAAACCACCGGCATCGGCGGCACGCAGGAGAACTACTACATGCTCCACGACGGCCAGAAACACTGGTCCGATCCCTGGCACTGGGCGCAAGCCGCAATTGTTGCCGCCTGCCGCACACATGGCATTTTGCCAGTCGATGGTCCGTTCGGCGACTTCTCGGACGATGACGGCTTCCGCGCGCAGGCGCTCCGATCCGCGACACTCGGGATGGTAGGCAAATGGGCAATCCACCCCAAGCAAATCGCACTGGCCAACGAGGTGTTCACCCCGTCGGATGACGCCGTGACCGAAGCGCGCGAAATCCTTGCCGCAATGGAAACGGCAAAAGCAAATGGCGAAGGGGCAACTGTCTATAAGGGGCGTTTGGTTGATATCGCGTCCATCAAACAGGCCGAAGTGATCGTCCGCCAGGCAGAGATGATTGCCGCAAACGAATAAACTGCGCCGCCCACCTTGGACGCTGCGGATTGCGCAACAGCGCCGCAGCGTCCTTAAAGCGCCACCCTGCACCGACCGCGTCCCCAAAATTTACTGGAGGGGTCCGAAATTCTTCGTACGAAGAATTTCAGAAAGCGTTTAATAAATTCTTGAAATCAATCCGGCCAGGCTTTGCGCCCATGCACCCCGGTTTCATCCAACAGGCCACGGCGCTTCGCTTCGAAATAATAGCCGCGCGCGTACCACTTCACCGCCGTCGCCTCATCGCCATCCGACACCAACCACGCGCCGCGCAGATACCGTACAGCGTATTTCAGGTTCGTCTCTGCGTCCAAAAGGGCGGACGGCCGCCCCCGAAACCCCATGGACCGGGCCGTGGCGGGCAAGATCTGCATCAATCCATAGTACGGGCCATTGCGCGCCGCGGGCCGATGGGTGCTTTCCCGAACGATAACCCGCTGAACCAGCGACACCGGCACGTCATTGCGCTCTGCTGCGGCAACAATCAACCGGCGCAATTCAGGCGTCTCGTTGGGATAGGGTGGCTCCTCTGTACCCGGCCGCACCAAACGGGTCCGACCGCATCCCGCAAGAGCCAGACACCCGGACATCACAAACGCGCGGCGACAGAGTTTCATCATCCCGAAGACATGCCGCAGGCCCGCAGCACACACAATGCGCCCCGAACCCCATCGGCGAGTCTCCGCACGTTCAGGCGCGCGTATCCTTCGGTGAGCCCATAACGACATAAGACGTAATCGCGTTCACCTGCGGCAACACCCCAAGCACTTCGGTGTGAAAATGCTTGTATGCAGCCAGATCCGCCGCCTCGACCCGCAACAAATACTCAACCGATCCGGTGATGTTGTGACACTCCCGCACCTCCGGACTGCGCGAGATTGCCCGCTCGAACGCTTCCTGCGCGGCCTTGGTGTGCTGGCTCAGACCGACAGTGACATAGGCCACAAACCCGATACCGGTTTTCTCCGGGCTCAGCACAGCCCGGTACCCGGTGATGACACCCGACCGTTCCAATGCACTCACGCGCCGCAGGCAGGCCGAGGGCGACAACCCAACCCGCTCGGCCAGCGCGAGGTTGCTGATCCGCCCGTCCTGCGCCAAGACGTGCAATATCTGGCGGTCAATTTGATCAAGATCACTCATATGTTGCAAAGGCTACGGCATCTCCGACATATTTCGCAATCCCAATGCGCAGCACTTGGCACATGATGCCACTTATGACTCCAGACCTCCTCTTCGCACTCGCGGGCTTTGCCCTTGTCACCGTGATCACGCCGGGCCCCAACAACCTCATGTTGATGACCTCCGGCGCGAATTTCGGCTTCCGCCGGTCGATCCCGCATATGCTGGGGGTTGGCCTTGGCTTTCCGATGATGATCGTCCCGGTGGGCCTTGGCGTGATGCAGGTATTTGACGCCTGGCCACCCTCCTACACGATCCTCAAGGTGCTGTCGGTCTTCTACATGCTGTGGCTTGCCTGGAAAATCGCCCGCGCCGCGCCGCCGGACGGCACGCCGGACACCGGCAGCTCACCGCTGACATTCCTTCAGGCCGCCGCCTTCCAATGGGTGAACCCCAAGGCCTGGTCGATGGCGCTGGGGGCCATCACGCTTTACGCAACCGGGCGCGATCTCGCGGCGATCCTTTGGGTGGCGGGAAGCTATGTCGCGATGGGCTGCATCTCCACCACAAGCTGGACGCTGCTCGGTCAACAGGTCCGCCGCCTGCTGAACCGCCCCAACCGCTTGCGCCTGTTCAACTGGAGCATGGCAACGCTTCTGGTCGCCTCCCTGATCCCGGTTCTATGGACCTGACGCCAAGGGCACGCAGATCTCAGTCAGCAAATCCTCCGGCGCGGTGTCGGTCGGATCATTGAGATACACCTCGAAGGACGGCCCGTCGGCCGGCATCCGCCCTGACGCCGGCAACGCCTTGCCGTAAAGCGCATCCCACGCAGCAGGCAGCCCGGCATAGGGCCCCTTGTAGCGCGACACCGCATGCGCCCCGCCCGCCAAACGCAGCTCTTCAAGCCCGTCCGGCAGCGCCACACCCTCGTCGACCCGCACCCCGGCATGGCTACGCAGGTCAGCTTCGGGCATGGAAGACGGATCGCAATGGTACACCGCCACCATCCCCCGCGCCTGTGGCCACAAACCCCGCGCCGAAAAAACGGCCGCCACGTGTTGAAACGCCTGTCCGATCTCCGAATACGCCCCCCGGTGCGGCAGGCCAAACAGCCGGGTCTCTGTCATCTCGCGGATCTCGAAATCTGCCATGGTCACATGTCCTTTCCTCAAAAGTTCAAAATCTCCGGGCACGCCACTCTCGCGGAACACCGCAGGCGTGACACCGAATTGGGTGCGAAAGGACCGCGCAAAGCTTTGCGCGTTTTGATGCCCGGACCGCGCCGCAATCAGCGCGATGGGCCAATCGGTCTGGATCAGCCAATGCGCGGCCCGATGAGCGCGGATGCGCCGCACCGCCTGGGCGCAGGTTTCGCCGGTCATCGCAACAAACACCCGGTGCCAGTGAAACCGCGACATCGCCGCGACATCCGCCAGCGCATCCAATGACAGATCGCCCGCAGGGTTGTCATAGATATGGTGCAACACACGGCGCAGCCGGGCTTCGTAATTGATCAATGCCATCATCCGTCCTTTCGTGCGACCACCCTGCCCCGGACCCGAGAGACAAATCTTGCGAAACTGCCGGGACCACCAGATTGCAAAATCCAGCCACCCCGGCCATATATCACCGACGAACAACAGGCAGGTGCCCGATGACCAACTACCTCGACTTTGAAAAACCGCTGGCCGAGATCGAAGGCAAAGCCGAAGAACTGCGCGCCATGGCCCGCACCAATGACGAGATGGACATCGAGGACGAAGCCCGGGCGCTCGACGACAAGGCCCACGCGCTGCTCAAGGATCTCTACAAGAAACTGACCCCCTGGCGGAAATGCCAGATCGCCCGCCACCCGGATCGCCCGCATTGCAAAGACTACATCGATGCGCTGTTCACCGAATACACGCCGCTGGCCGGGGACCGGAATTTTGCCGATGACGACGCGGTCATGGGCGGGCTTGCCCGCTTCGACGACACCCCCGTCGTGGTGATCGGGCACGAAAAAGGCCACGACACCGAAAGCCGCCTGAAACGCAATTTCGGCATGGCGCGTCCCGAAGGCTACCGCAAGGCCGTGCGCCTGATGGAGATGGCCGACAAGTTCGGCCTGCCGGTGATCACCCTTGTCGACACGCCCGGCGCCTATCCCGGCAAAGGTGCCGAAGAACGCGGACAGTCCGAGGCGATTGCCCGCTCCACCGAAAAATGCCTGCAGATCGGCGTACCCCTGATCTCTGTCGTGATCGGCGAAGGCGGCTCGGGCGGCGCGGTGGCCTTTGCCACGGCGAACCGTCTGGCGATGCTGGAACATTCGGTCTACTCGGTGATCTCGCCCGAAGGCTGCGCGTCGATCCTGTGGAAAGACGCCGAAAAGATGCGCGAAGCCGCCGAGGCCCTGCGCCTGACCGCACAAGAGCTGCAAACCCTCGGCGTGGCCGATCAGGTGATCCCCGAACCGCTGGGCGGCGCGCACCGCGCACGGCAGGACACCATCCGGTCGGTCGGTCATGCCATCCGGGCGATGCTGAAAGACCTCTCCGGCACCAAACCGAAAAAGCTGATCGCCCAACGCCGACAGAAATTCCTCGACATCGGCTCCAAGGGCCTGGCGGCGTAACCATGCGGGCCCTGATCCAACGCGTGACACAGGCCTCGGTAACCGTGGACGGCACAACTATCGGCGAGATCGGCCCCGGCCTTCTGATCCTGATCTGTGCCATGCAGGGCGACACCGAGGCACAGGCCGACAAACTCGCCGCCAAGATCGCCAAGCTGCGCATTTTCAAAGACGACGACGGCCGCATGAACAGGTCTGTCAAGGACATCGACGGCCGCGCTTTGGTGGTGAGCCAGTTCACACTTGCCGCCGACACATCCCGCGGCAACCGCCCCGGCTTTTCAACCGCCGCCGCACCCGAGGACGGCAACCGGCTGTATGAATACTTCGCCACCCAAATGGCGGCGCAAGGCATTCCCGTCGCCAAAGGCCAGTTCGGCGCGGATATGAAAGTGGCGCTGCTCAATGACGGGCCGGTCACCATCTGGATGGACACCGACAGCTGACCTTTGACCGGCCCCACTGTGTCCACGTCATTTGTGCATATTGGGAAAAAGAAGATGCAAAGGGCCTCGCCCGATCTTCATATCTGCTTAACCAAACTGCCCGAGACTTGAAGATGCGGTACAGGCAGGCATGCCGATGACCGTAAAAGGAGACGCCCCACCCACCGGTTGACCAAGAGCCACGCTCGACAAGGTGCCACGGGTGGGGTGGACCTGTTTGGTCTTTCTTCTTTTTCCAAATATGCCCCGCCACACGTCCCACACCGCAGGTCATCAGGCACGGGCGTCGCCTCACCAAAGGCGCGCGCCGTCAGGCGCTGATCCTGTCTGGACGGGCCTCGCCCGGCCAGTCCTTATGGTTCGCGGAACGCCTCGCGGGACTTGTAAAGCGGCTTGAGCAGGTATTGCAGCACGGTCTTTTCGCCGGTGTGCAACTCGACCGTGGCTTGCATGCCGGGGCGGATTTCAAGGTGGCGCTGACGGTCTGTCAGCGATGTCTTGTCCACGCGCACCGTGGCTTTGTAATGCGCCGGTGCCTCGGGGCGGCGCGGGTCCTTGAACGTGTCTGCCGACACCACATCCACCCGTCCCTTCAGCGATCCGAAGATCGTGAAATCATAGGCCGACAGCTTGATCGTCGCCTCCTGGCCCGGACGGATATTGGCAATGTTTTCCGGCGCGATCTTTGCCTCGACAAACAACTCTTCGCCCAGCGGAATGATCTGCAGGATCTCTTCACCGGGGCGCACAACGCCGCCAATCGTTGTCACACCGAGCTTGTTGACCACGCCGTGCATCGGGCTGACCAGCACCGTACGGTCAAGCTGATCCTGCGAGGACCGCAGGTTCTGCCGCAAGGTCGCAAGCTCTTTCAGCGTCTCGGAATATTCCTGCGCGCGGGCAAGTTCGGTCTGGGTGATGATCTCGTCCATCTTGATCTGCGCATCGGCCAGCGCCTTGCGGGTGCGGGTCACTTCGATCAGCGCCACGACCTTTTTGGCCAACAGGTCTTCCATCAACTCGTTTTCGCGCGCGGCCTGTTCCAGAACGCGGCGTGCGCCGTCATGGCGGGCGTTGAAATCAAGCTGACGCGCCGCCAGAAGCGCCTGTTCAGAGGCCGCCATTTCCGGGCTGCGCTGCCGCAGGTCCGGCGGCACATCGAATTGCACCAATCCGGCCATCTCGGCTTCGATCCGCAGACGGCGAATATCGAGCGCGGTGATCTGGTCTTCCAGATCGTCCACCGATGACCGGAACTGCGTGCCATACAGCCGCGCCAGCACATCGCCCCGCATCACCTCGTCGCCTTCCTTGACCAGCAATTCGGCCAGGATACCCCCTTCGAGGTTTTGAATGATCTGTGGTCGGGATGTCGAGATAAACTCGCCATCCGCGCGCACGATCTCGTCGATCCACGCATAGGCGGCCCAGATGATAAACAGCCACACCGCTGCCCCGGACAACCAGATCACCATGGACGGCCCGCGCAGGCGTCGGCCCAACTGTGCCGACAGGTCTGTTGTGCTCACCGCCATGGTTATGCCCCCTGCCCGGCGCGCAGATGATTGAGCACCTGATCCCGCGGCCCGTCCACGACAAGACGCCCGTTGGCCAGAACGCTTGTGCGGTCGGCAATGGCCAGGATCGGAACCCGGTGCGTCGCCACGATTGCCGTGCGGTCGGCCAGCCAGCTTTCCAGCCGCGAGATCAGCGTCTTCTCCAGCGTCTGGTCCAGTGCCGCCGTGGGTTCGTCCAGCAAACACACATCCGGGTCCTGCAGCCACAGCCGCGCCCAGCCGATCGACTGGCGCTGACCGACAGACAGGCCTTCGCCCCCGTCGCGGATCGCCAGATCAAGCCCCTGCGGATGGCTTTTCACGAACTGCCCCAACCCGGCAAAATCCAGCGCTTCGAACAGCCGGTCGTCATCGCGCTCCATCATGTTGAGGTTCAGGTTGTCCCGCAGCGTGCCATGAAACAGCCGCACGTCCTGACCCAGATAGCCCAGCGACCGGCGCAGGTCGCGCATGTCGATCTGGTTCATCTCGGTCCCGTCGATCAGGATCGACCCGGAGGTCGGCGCATAAAGCCCGGACAACAGTTTGAGCAAGGTCGACTTGCCGGACCCGTTGGTCCCGAGGATCGCCAAGGTCTGACCCGGCTGGATCACAAGGCTCGGGATCTCAAGCACCGCTGGGCTGTCTTCATCGTACCGGAACGCCACTTCGCGCAGCTCGAACCGGCCTTCCAGCTTTTCGCGGCGCAGATACTTGCGGTTCTCGGCGCGGTCCTGCGGAAGCTGGGCCACACCGTCCAGCGCATCCAGCGCGGCTTTTACGTTGCCCCAGCGCGCCATGATGCCCGACAATTGCGTCAACGGCGCAAGGGTCCGGGACGTCAGGATGCCCACCGCGATGATCGACCCCACGGTAAATTCGCCCGCGAACACCAGATACGTCCCTGCAATCACTGCGCCTACATAGGTCGCCTGCTGAACCCCCTGGCTCCAGAATGTCAGCGCTGCGGCCAGTCGGCGCTGCTCTGAGGATTTAAGCGACTGAACCGAGGTCAGTTCTTCCCAGGACCGCGCAAACCGGTCTTCGGCGCGCTGGGTCTTGATCGTGTCCAGTTCGGTCACCGCCTCGTTCAAAAGACGTGACTGTTTGGTCGACGCACCCTGCATTTCCTGCGTGATGCGGATCATCTTCTTTTGCAGGAAGAACCCCGGCAAGACCATCAACACGGCCCCGATCACCAGCACCCAGACTACGCTGCCTGCGATGGACCACACCATCAGCAGGAAAAGCAGGATAAACGGAATGTCGGCCAAGGCCCCGACGGTGCCCGCCGTGAAGAATTCACGCACGGATGAAAACTCGCGCATCGACGCAAACAACTGGGACGGAGACCGCCCCGCCGCGTCAGAGCGCATTCCCAAAAGCCGGTTCAGCAAGGTTTGCTGCACCCCGGTTTCGATCTGTCGCCCCGCGCCATCCAGCAAGGTGGACCGCGCCACCTTGAGGAACGCCTCAAGCATCAGCGCCATGCCCGCCCCGATGGCC
Organism: Marivita sp. S6314; assembly: GCF_023015985.1. Lineage (GTDB taxonomy): Bacteria > Pseudomonadota > Alphaproteobacteria > Rhodobacterales > Rhodobacteraceae > Marivita. The sequence continues at coordinate 732,291 of NZ_JALKAO010000003.1, read as the reverse complement.
AGCACCCAAAGCGTGGCCGAGGATTGATGCGGGATCACCCGGTCATAAACCTGAAGCGAAAAGAGCGCGACGGACACGGCCAACAGGTTGGCCACGAAAGACCCAACCGCGACTTCGCCGAACTGGCGCGTGTAATTCGTGAAACTGCCCCAAAACCAATGGGATTTGCGATCCATGGCGGCATGGGTGTCGGCCAACGCCTCAACCGGCGCTTCGCCCCGGATCAGCACGCCGCTATAGAATGGCGCAAATTCGGCAACATCCACGCGTTCGGTCTTGTCCGGGGCGGACTCGTCCCAGATCGACAGCGTCATGCGGTCCTGCGACAGCACCAGCACCGCCTGCCCGTTGGTCATCAAGGCAATCGCGGGCCAGTGTTTGGGCTCGGGGCGTTGCACATGCACGCCCTGCGCCAGCATCCCGGCGGCCTTGGCCCCGGCCAAAAGCGAGTCCTCTCCGACAGCCCCATCGGGATCCAGATGCAGGTTGATCGCATCCTGGATATCGGCGGCGATGGTCGTCAGACCCAGCCGCCCGGCATAAGTGCGGATCAATTCCGTCCGGGCCACAACACGGTCGGAATAGCGCGGCGCGCGCTTGGGTTCGTTCGCCGGCTTTGCACCCTGAGGTACGATCCGCAGAACCGCGTCTTTGGCTTTCCCTGACAACAGGGTGATATTGCTGACGCTGCTCAAATCTTTGCTCCATCTGCAAGGACGCCAAGGCGCTTGGCCGCGTCCAGCTCTGCGCGGGCAGCCTGATAGGTCAGGTCCAGTTCGCGTTCGAGCGCGCGCAGGAAGGTTTCGTAAACACCAACCACATCCATCACCTGCCGCGTGCCCGCTTCATACTGGCGCTGGAACAGATCAAGGTTGGACTTGGCCTGTTTGCGCAGGCCAACGGCCTCGTTCGCCTGCCGCTTCAGCGCCTCAAGTGCGCGCCGATCAGCCTCAACCGCCCGGTTCGAGATATCGCGCGCTTCGGTGACCTTGCGGTCGGCTGTGACCTTCGTGGCCTCGATCGCCTTGAGCGATGCCCCCGTGCCCAGCCCCAGCATCTGATCCGCGGCGGCATTCAGGGTGATACCCCGCCCGCCATCGCGCACCGACCCGCCTGCCGAAAGCCCCGGCAAATGCTGCGCGCGGGCGATCTTTGCCTCGGCGATCTGCTGGTCGCGTTCCACCATCGCCCGAAGCACCGCAAGCGACGTGTCCGACGGCGTGGACGTCATACCGCGCAGACCACGCAGGTCACCCAGCGCCGTGCTCGACATCGCGTTCAGTTCGGAAATCGCGCGGCTCGTCTTTTCCTGCGCCGCCGTATGGCGCGCCCGCAAATCCGCCAGCTTCTGCCGCAGGATATTCAGGTCCGAGAAATCTGACACGCCACCTTTGACGCGTTCATCCATAACCCATTCGAAATGGCGCATGTCCTTGAGCGCCTGACCGTAAAGCTGCGACGCGGATCGACCCTCTTCGGCCTGAAGATACAGAACCAACCCGTCATAGACGCGGGTATTGCTGCTTTCCGACAAGGCAACGGCGGCCAGTTCGACATCGGCCTTCGCCAGATCACGCTCGGCTTTCTTGCGGCCGTTATCAAACAGCACCTGCTGGATCACCAGATCCGCCACGAAATCCCCAAGCGAGGTCAGTGAAATGCGGGGCGACAGCGTTGGAAACCAGTTCTTTGAGGCCGCCTCGGCCCGAAGCTGCGCCACATGAAGCTCTGCCTCTGCCACGCGGGCATCTGCGGCCAGCACACCAGCGGCCACCTTGGCATAGGGGGACCCGTCCACCAGAACGCTGTTGCGCGCGGCCAGGTCTGAAATGATGGGGGACACCTCGTCCGGTGACACCTCTTTTTGGGCGGCGGCCTTGGTCTCGGCCGATGTGGGCGCATCTTTACCTGGTTGCGCCTGAAGGAACCGCGACACGGTTCCGTCCCCCAAATCCTGCATACATCCCGAAAGAGCCGTTACCGCAAGCACCGCACCTGCAATGGCCCCTTTATTGTGCCTCATGTCGTGTGAGCCCCCGCTTGAAGCTGTTTTTTATTGTCGGGGCTCGGGCCACCAATACACGTGGCCCGAACTGGTCTTACCTCGTTAAATCGTCGTTACGTTTGTGATTTCGTCATCGATCAGAACGGTTGCATCGCCCAGATCATAGACGTTGTAGTTGTCGCCATCCTCAACACGGCTGCCTGTGCGCGTTGCACCCGTGATGCGCACCGCGTCGTCCGAGTTGCCGGAAATCCGAACTTCGTTCGTCTCGCCTGCCAGCGCGACGATCTGCGCTTCGGTGATCGTCAGAGTGGCTTCCTCGGTGAAGTTAAGATCAATGGCCTTGATCTCGTGACCGCCGATATTGCCCGCCAATGTCACGTTGGACTGGCTGGTGTTCGGGTTGTCGACCACGATATACGTCCCGGTCATGTTACCCGCGCTGTCTGTTGCGGTGACCACAAGGTCGGACCCGTCCGGCACAACCTGATTGAACGTGTACTGCGTTTCACCCGAGTTCGGATTTTCAAATTCGCTGAAGCCCACGGATTGCGGCTGGCCGAAACCACCCGATCCGCTGACCTTATCAATCGCAATATCGTGGTCCGAGCTTTCAAGGAAGATACCGCGCACCGACTGCGTGCCCTCGCGGGTGATCGCCGTCATGTCCGGTGCATCCGGGGCCACGTTGTCCACCACCATCGTTTCGGTGATCGACTTGGTGTTGCCCGCCGCGTCTGTCGCCGAAATGGCAATCGACACGTTTTCGCCATTCACAACCGGGATCACGCTTGATGGAACCGCCACCGACCATGCGCCGCTTGCGCTGACCTGTGCCGTCATCGCCTGCCCGCCGATGGTGACGGTGACGCTGGAGCCCTGCTCAACCTGACCGGTCAACGTAAAGCCTTGCGCGCTTTCGGCCTCGCCAACAACACCGTCGCTGCCGCCGGGTGTGCTGGTGCTGGTCAGCGGCACAACCTCGGTGTCGACCTGGAAAGTCTTGGAGGTGGTCGCCGTGTTGCCCGCACGATCTTCGGTGCTGATCTGGGCCGTGGTGGTGTAGGTGCCGTCCGGGATCTCAAGACCCGAGTAGCTGACGGTCCAGTTGCCCGCCGCATCCACATTCGCAATCCGCGTGATGCCTTCGACAACCACGGTCACCGATCCACCCGGTTCGGTTGTGCCCGTGAGGGTCACACCGCCGTTTTGCTCGGCATCGTTGACGATGTTGTCGGCTGTCACCGGGTTCGCGCTGACGGCGAAGTTGCGCACAAACGTGTCGACCATGACCGTATCGGTCCGGGTCAGTTCATTGCCCGCCGCATCCACGGTGTAGGCCGTGATCTGCGCTTCGTATTCGCCGGGACGGATTTCGCCCGCCATGTAGTTCGCGCGCCAGACGCCAAAGCCATCGGTCTGAACCGTCTTGGACACACCGTCCAACGTGACATCCACAATCGCATTGGGGGTCGATGTCCCGGTGATGATCACGCCGTCGGACGCTTCCGCCTCGTTGACGACGTCATCCATTTCGATGGGTTCGGGGCTGATCGTCAGCAGGCCTGCATCGGTGTCAAAGATCACCGTGCGCGTTTCAACAGCCGTGTTGCCCGCGATATCGGTCGAACTTGCGCTCAGGATTGCGGATTGCTCACCGGATGGCAGTTCACCGGACAGGTAAGTCACGGTCCAGTTGCCCGACGCGTCAACGCTGGCCTCACGAGACACGCCACCCAGCGTCACAGTCACGCTTGCGCCAATCTCGGTTGTGCCGGTGACGGTCATGCCCTGCGACGCTTCTTCGGCGTTCACAACGCCATCTGCGCCACCCGCCTGGCTGGTGATGTCAAAGTTGCGCACCAGCGTATCAAGGCGCACATCGCCCGATGTGGTGCTGATGTTGCCCACTTCGTCCGTCGCGGCCGCATTGATGGTAAGGTCTTGTTCACCCAGCGGAATTTCCGTCGCGCTGAAGGTCACCGTCCAGTTGCCATTCGCATCGACTGTTGCCTGACGGGTAAAGCCGTTCATCTCGACAACCACGGACGATCCAATGTCGGTTGTGCCTGTGATTTCAACGCCATCGGTGCGCTCGTCGGCATTGATGATGCCGTCGGTCTCGATGATGGTTGTGTTGACTGTCACACCGGACACGGTGTCAATCTCAACACCGTCGGTGATGGTGGTGGAGTTGCCAAAACTGTCTGTCGCGACAACCGAAATATCGGAAATGTATTCGCCCCGCTCGAAGGTCGAGCTAGACAGCGTCACGCTCCAGTTGCCCTGCGCATCCACGTCGCAGACATGGCTGACGCCACCCGCGATCAGAACAACCGAGGCCCCGATTTCCGTGGTGCCGGTGATGGTCACGCCCGCGTCAAATTCGCTTTCCGTGACAATGTCGCCGGATGCGGTTGTGCCGCTGGTGATGACAACAGGCGGCGGCGTTGTATCGATAACAATCGTCGGCCCGGTGAGCGTGACATCAACCTCGCCGGTGATGACCACGTCAGCCACGTATTCCCCGTCCGCCGGGAAGTTCGGGCCTTCAAAGACGACGTCCCAGTTTCCGTCCGACCCTGTGGTCGTTGTCTGTGTCTTGTCGCCAATCGTGACGACAACCATGTCGCCCTCGTTCGCGGTCCCGCTAACCAGAACGCTGCGGTCCTCTTCTGTCAGGCCGTCACCGCCGATGACGTATTCCGCGTCGTCCACCGTGGGGGTCTTGGGACCACCGCCGTCGCCGCCGGAACCAACAAGGCTCCCGCCGCCACCGCCGCCGTCACCATCGCCGCCGAGAACCGCCGCACCGGTTGCCACCGCAGCGCCGGCACCCAGAAGCGGCAACAAGCTACCCCCCGCCAGCAGCCCGGCACCCAGCATAGATACGCCGCCGTCGCCATCCGCGACAACCATGTCCGCTGCCAGCACTTCGGCGCGGTCAAAGAAAATCAGCGCGTCGTCCGGGCTCCATTTGCCCCAGGCCGACACATCCCCGTATTGCGCGTAAAGAACCCCGCCATCCCCCTGGGCAAAGGTCACTTCGCTCAGCACGCCATCGGTGCTCAGGAACAAGCGACTGGCGCCCCCGGATTCGAAATAGTCTTCCAGCACGATCACCCGGCCATCGGCCAGCGTCAGCTGCAGATCGTTCCCGGCGCGATCATAGCCGCGCATATCGGTTCGATGAAGGTTCAAAGAGATTTCGCGGCCGCCAGAAGCGTCAACCAGGAAGCCCTGATCAGTCGTACCAACTACACCACGCTCGATCGCACCCACAGGGGTACGGACAACGAAATTAATCGCATTCATAACAACACCGCTCTACCTCAACGCCGCCCAATTTTGGGTTCGGCTTATTTTTGCTCTGACACTTGCGTAGCTCAAAAACCATGCATCGCAAAGCACGATTTTTGGGAATGATTCGAATTTTTCCCCGCGCTAGCAGAGTGTTGCGTGAAAATTACGGTCGAATTGTGTTCAAAACGTGGCAACGACACTCTGAGTTCGCGCAGAATTTTGCGCCGCCATCCCCATGCGAACCGCCCAGGCGCCATCCCCGAGTGTGACCTCCGGAACGCCGCCTTTCCGCACCAAATCAAGGAACTTGACGTGCTGGTAAAAGGTCGACCCGTTATGATCACCGGCATCCAGAAGGGTGGGGTCAACGGGGATCTCGACCGCTTGCGGTCCCTTGGGGTGGCGCGGGCTGACAATCACCTGCGCAACCGGCGGCACTCCAAGATGCGTGGGCCAGAACCGACCCGGCCCCGGCACAAATGCCTCAATCTTACCGTGCGGACCGACGGCGCTGATCTCCTCTTGATAGCGCGCGCCTTCGGCGTACATACACAGTTCCAGCATCGCTCGCGCGCCATTGGCAAAGTCGATCATGACATATCCGCTGTCCCAAATGTCCGGCACCTCGCCACCATAGGTTTCGTCCAGATGGTTGACCTCCTGCCCCGCGCTGGCCGAAATCCGCACCGGATCAGAGCGCAGGATCAGGCGCATCAGGTCAAAAAAATGACAACATTTCTCAACCAGCGTGCCCCCGGTGTTGCGGTTGAACCGGTTCCAGTCGCCAACCTTGGGCAGGAACGGAAAGCGGTGTTCGCGGATGGTGAGCATCTTCACCCCACCGGTCGCGCGCTGCACCTCGTCAATCAGCGTCTGGATCGGCGGCATGTAGCGGTATTCCATCGCAACCCAGATCGGTGACGCATAACTGCCCGCGATCGCCTCGACCCGCGCGATATCCACCGGATGGGTATAGAGCGGTTTTTCCATCAGCAGCGGCAGTGGATTGGTGTCCGCGATCTGCTCTAACGCATCGACATGGCAATGGTTTGGACTTGCGACCAGAAGGCAGTCCAGATCATCGCGGGTCAGCAGCTCGTCCAGCGACGCACAAAGCTGCGCATTCGGCGCAATCGCCTTGGCCGCGTTCGCCATGATCTCGTCCGGCTCATAGATCGCCGCCACCCGCGCGCCCTCCAGCAACGCGATATTGCGCAGGTGCTCCTGCCCCATCATGCCGCATCCGATGATGCCGTAATTGATGATGTCCATGGTCGTCCTTCAGGTGATGCGCGCGACATAGGTCGCGACGTCTGTGTTGATCCAGTTCCAAGACGCCTCGGCCGAACTGCCATCGGGGCCATAGCTGATACGCGTGGCGCGCATACACGGCTGCGCCGGGTCGCGGCCAAATGCAGGGGGTGCCCAGTCGGGAACAGTGGACAGGTCCAGCCGGTCCTCGGCCTTGGTGATCCAAAGCCCCAGCGACTCGCGGTAATAGAGGTACAGCGATTCCCGCAGCGCATCGGCATCAATGGCTTCGGTGTACGACCCATCAAGCCAGATCTCTTCCAGCACCGCAGGCACGCCATTGAGCCGCCGCAAGCGCCGGATGCGATGCCCCTCAGCACTGCGCCCGAATTGCGGCAGGCCATCCGGCTTGGGCAGGCGATCCACCGACAACAGCTCTGCCGTAGGCAACCCGCCGCCGTCCAACAGCTCCACCCGGAAAAACGCATAGACCGATTGCGTATCCTCTTGTGCGCACACATAGTTGCCAGACCCCTGCACCCGCTCCAGCAGGCCCAGCGCGGTCAGTTCATCCAGCGATTTGCGCAACGTGCCGACAGAAATCCCCAGGCGCGCCGCCATGTCCCGCTCGGGCGGCAGGCGCTCTCCATCAACCAATCGCCCGGCCTGAATATCGCGGATCAGAAGCTCGCTGATCTGAACGAATTTCGGCAGGGCGTGGGTGTCGGGCATTTCGGGCACCAAAAATTGATACACTATTGATCTACATCAATGCGGGTGTTACGCAAGAGGAAATCATGTCTGCCGGAGACACCTTTATGACCATCGTCCCCATCACCTCTCCTGATATGGATGCGGCCGAGGTGTCATGGTTTTCGGCATTGTGTTCGGACGATTACGAATTTCTGGGTGTGCCGGACGGCAAGCTGCGCTCAAGCTGGGCGCATTGTTCAGACATCGTACGCGAGGCCGAGGCACAGGGCTTTCGCAATATCCTGTGCCCCTCGTCCTATCAGGTGGGTCAGGACACATTGAGTTTCGTCGCGGGCTGCGCACCGATCACCGACCGCATCAACATGCTCGCCGCCGTGCGCTGCGGCGAAGTGCAACCCATCATGCTGGCCCGCACCATCGCGACGCTGGACCACATGCTGGAAGGGCGGCTGACGGTGAACATCATCTCGTCCGACTTTCCCGGCGAAAAAGAAGACAGCGCGTTCCGCTACCAACGATCCCGCGAGGTGGTGGAGATCCTCAAACAGGCGTGGACGCAGGAAGAGATCAATTACGAAGGCGAGGTCTACACGTTCAAAGGCCTGACCACCGATCCCGTGCGCCCCTACCAGACCGGCGGGCCGCTTTTGTATTTCGGCGGGTACTCCCCTGCCGCGCTGGAGCTGTGCGGCCAGCATTGCGACGTCTACCTGATGTGGCCCGAGCAAAAAGAGGCGCTGGCCCAGCGCATGACAGACGTGAACGCGGTGGCCGAACGCTACAACCGGACGCTGGATTATGGCCTGCGGGTGCATGTGATCGTGCGCGACACCGAGGCCGAGGCGCGCGAATACGCGGAACATATCGTGTCAAAGCTGGATGATGAGCAGGGCAAAACAATCCGCGAACGCGCGTTGGACGCCGGATCACTGGGTGTGTCGCACCAGGCGAGGAACCGGGATCTGGCGGATATGGAGGGGTTCATCGAACCGCATCTCTGGACCGGTGTGGGGCGGGCGCGGTCGGGCTGTGGGGCGGCTTTGGTTGGATCGACCGATCAGGTGCTGTCCGAACTGGAAGCGTACCAGAAAATGGGCATCCGCGCGTTTATCCTGTCAGGCTATCCGCATATCGACGAATGCCGCCATTTCGGCAGCCGGGTGTTGCCGCATATGAAAACGTGCTCATTGCCCGAAGCCTATGGTCGGGTGCCCGAGAGCACCCCACTGACACCGCTTGGTGCGGGGGTGCGTCGCTGATGCGCCACGAAAAGTCACCAGAATTTAATTTTGAGCGCCCAGATTCTTCTCCGAAGAATCTGTTCGGCGATATGAACACAAACACCAATCCAATGCCGAAGGGATCAGCATGGATCGCGTAACTTTCAACGACCACCTTGACCTGAGCCGCCTTGTCTACGGCATGTGGCGCCTTGGCGATGACGCCGACACCAGCGCGGGTCACATCCAGAACAAGATCAGCGCCTGCCTGGATCAGGGCATCACCACGATGGATCAGGCCGATATTTATGGCGGCTACGCCGCCGAAGAAATCATGGGCAACGCGCTCACACCCGAGCTGCGCAACCGGATCGAGATTGTCACAAAATGCGATATCGTGGCCCCTGCCGGCCGCTATGCCGACGCAAAGGTTAAATACTACGATACAAGCCGCGCGCATATCTTGGCGTCGGTCGATCATTCCCTGCGGTTGATGAAGATCGACCACATTGACCTGCTGCTCATCCACCGCCCCGATCCTCTGATGGACCACCATGAAACCGGTGCGGCGCTGGATGACATCGTCCAATCCGGCAAAGTCCGCGCGGTTGGCGTGTCAAACTTCCGGCCCTATGATTGGGATCTGCTGCAATCGGGCATGAAGACCAAGCTGGTCACCAACCAGATCGAGATCAGCCTGCTGCATCACGCCCCCTTCACCAATGGCGACATCGCGTTTCACCAGATGAACGGCCAACCGCCGATGGCGTGGTCCCCGCTGGGCGGCGGTGCCCTGTTTGACGCGGACAACGCCAAACTGCGCGCGGCGCTCACGCAGATCGGCGATGCAAAAGGCGTCGATGAAGCGGCTGTTGCGATTGCGTGGCTCTTGGCACATCCGTCGCGCATTCTACCTGTCCTCGGCACCAATAATCTGGACCGCATCAAACGCATCGGCGATGCTGCAAAGGTCCAGATCGACCGGGAGACATGGTTTGACCTCTATACCCACGCCCTTGGCCGCGAAGTCGCCTGAGGACAATATGACCGATATGACCCACAGCTTCGATCCGTCGCTCGAAAATGCCCGCGCCTTTCGCGACGCGTTGGGGCAGTTCGCGACCGGGGTCACGGTCATCACATGCAACACGTCGACAGGGCCTTTGGGCATCACCGCCAACAGCTTTGCCAGCGTGTCGCTCGACCCGCCGCTGGTGCTGTGGTCGCCTGCGAAGTCGTCGACCCGCTACCCGTTCTTCATGGCCGCCGATCATTTTGCGATCCACGTCATGGGCGCAGAGCAAGCTGCAATGTGCAGCGCCTTCGCACGGCAGGGCGATCCGTTTGATCAGTTCGATTGGGAGGTCGGGCTGAACAATGTGCCACTGCTCAACGGCTGTCTGAGCCGGTTCGAATGCACGAAAGTCGCGGAACATGATGGCGGCGACCATTCGGTTGTGATCGCCCGGGTTACCCGCGCCAGCACCCGACCCGGCGCGCCGCTGTTGTTTCACGGAGGATGCTACGGAGGATTTGCGCAAACGTCATAACCGGCCCCGATGACATAAATAACAAAACGGGGTCCGTCGCCGGAAAACAGGGCGATTGGGATAGGGAGGAGGCCAGTCATGGCCGCATTGCTTTGGCTGCTCAGGCCATTGGAAACTGTGCTGGATATCGTGCTGAGGATCGGGCGCTGGATTGCCGTTCTGGCCATCGGGCTGATGGTCGTGGCGATCCTTCTGCAGGTGTTTTTCCGCTATATTCTGGGCAACGCCCTGCCCTGGCCCGAAGAGCTGGCCATTTTTCTCATGCTCTGGATGACGGCCGCGATTGCGCCATCGGCCTATCGGCGCGGCGGGTTCGTGGCGTTGGAGATTATCTCGGGCGCGCTTCCAAAGCTGCCGGGAACGATCCTGAGCCTGATCCTTCTCGTGATTTCGGGCGGCGTGCTGTTTATCGGGGCTCAGATGGGCCTTGGCGAAATGACCAGCCTTGCGGGCAAGTTCAAAAGCGCATCCCTGTATTACCCCACCACTGACGGATGGGAGAAAATGCCAAACAGCTGGCAGATCGCGTCGCTTGTGACCGGTCTGTGCCTATTGCTGGTGGTCAATATCGAATTGATCCTGCGCGCGGTGATCACGCTGTTGGGTGGCGAAGCGCATCTTCGATCCCTTCTCGATTCAGAATTACAGGCGGAGTGACGACATGCTGGTTTGGTTCCTTCCGCTCTTTCTGCTGTTCCTGATGATCGGCCTGCCGGTGTTTTTCGGCATGCTGGCCGCGCCGGGCATCATGCTTTGGCTCAACGGTCAGGAACGTGACCTGATCCTGCTCTATCGCAACGTCTATAACGGCATGGCGTCGTTCCCACTCATGGCGATCCCGTTCTTCATGCTGGCGGGCGAGTTAATGAACCGCGGCGGCATCACGATGCGGCTGGTGGAATTTTCGCAAGCCATGATGGGCCATTTCCGGGGCGGTCTGGCGCATGTGAACGTGTTGTCTTCAATGCTGTTTGCGGGTTTGTCAGGCTCTGCTGTTGCCGACACCTCGGCACTGGGGTCGATGCTGATCCCGGCGATGGAGAAAGAGGGCTACACCCGTAAATTTGCCGCCGCGATCACGGCCGCGTCTTCGGTGATTGGCCCGATCATTCCACCCTCGGGCATCATGATCATCTACGCCTATGTCATGGGGGAAAGCGTCGCCGCGCTGTTCCTGGCAGGCATTGTGCCGGGGATCCTTGTGGGTGTCGGGCTGATGTTGATGGTGCGCTGGCAGGCGGATCGGTACGACTTCCCGGCGTCGCGCGGCAAGGCAAGCTGGGGCGAGCGCGGGCAAGCGTCGCTCAAGGCGTTCTTCCCACTCATGACCCCGGTGATCATCCTCGGTGGCATTCTGGCCGGTGTCTTCACGCCAACCGAGGCAGCGGCGGTGGCGGTGGCCTATGCGATCATCGTGGGGATGTTCGTGCTGAACACCCTGAAACTGCGCGACCTGCCCGATGTGCTGATGCGCGCCGCGATGACATCTGCGACGGTGCTGCTGTTGGTCGGGGCGGCGATGGCGTTCAAGACGGTCGTGTCACTGTCGCACACGCCCGAGATTCTGGCCGAGTTTGTACTGGGGCTAAGCGAGAACCCGTTGATCCTGCTGTTCCTGATCAACCTGCTTTTGTTCGTCGTCGGCATGTTCCTCGACGCCGGGCCTGCGATCATCATCCTGGGGCCGATCCTCGGGCCGATCTTTGTCGATCTGGGTGTCGATCCGATTCACTTTGCGATCATCATGTCGGTGAACCTGACCGTGGGACTGGCCACACCGCCAATGGGGCTTGTGCTCTTCGTCGCCTCCTCGGTCTCGGGCGAACGGGTGGAGACGATCTCAAAAGCGATCCTGCCGTTCCTTGCCATCGAGATCGTGGTGATTTTCCTCATCACCTTCATTCCCGAAATATCCATGACCATCCCGCGCCTCACCGGGTTTGCGGACTGACACCTGCGGGTCACATGGCCCGTGTAACTGACCAAAATAGAAGCGACAGGGAGAACCAAATGCTCAAAGGTCTGACAACAGCGGCACTGACAGCCGCGCTATTGGCGGGAAGCGCCATCACCGCTGCAGCGCAGGATTTCACGATCCGGGCCACAGCCAACTCGAACGAGAATGACGAGGACTATGACGGTCTCGTCGTCTTCAAGAACCATGTCGAGAACGCCTCGAACGGGCGCATCGCGGTGGAGCTCTTCATCGGTACACAGCTGTGTTCGGGCGGTGCGGAATGTCTGCAAGGTGTCTCGGACGGGTCCATCGACGTGTTCGTGACAACCTCGGGCGGTGCGGCTGGCATCTTCCCTTACGTGCAGGTTCTGGACCTGCCGTATCTGATGTCGGATGACCGCGTGGCCGAGCACGTGCTATCGGGCGATTTCACCCGCACGATGCGTGACATGGCGCTGGAGGACTCGGGCGACACGATCCGCATCATGACCATCGGCAACACCGGCGGCTGGCGCAACTTTGCCAACACGCAACGTCGGGTGCAGATGCCGTCTGACCTCGAAGGTCTCAAGATCCGCACCGTGGTCGCCGACCTGCCGCAGGAAGTGGTGAAGGCGCTGGGTGCTGCCCCGACGCCGATTTCCTGGCCGGAGCTGTTCACCTCGTTCCAGACGGGTGTGGTTGACGGATCGAAGAACGGCATCACCGACATCATGGGCATGAAGTTCCCGGATGCGGGTCTGCAGTACGTCACCCTGGACGGTCACGCCTACATGGGGGCGATCTGGGTGATGAACAACGAAAAGTTCCTGGGCCTGCCCGAAGACCTGCGCCGCGTTGTGGCGGACGGGTTCTATGCGTTGCAGCAGGCGACATTCGCCTCGCCCAAGCGCAAGTCGATTGCGGCCTATGAAGAGTTCGTCGCCGGTGGCGGGGATCTGTATGTGCCGACGCCCGAGGAAAAGGCGGCCTTCCGCGAGGCGGCGGCGCCGGTGTTTGACTGGTTCCAGGAGAATGTTGATGGCGGCCCTGAGATTTACGAGGCGCTGACCAAGGCGGTCGAGGAAGCCGAGGCTGAACTGGGTGCGGCCTATGAGGCGGACCTGAACTAAGGGTTCTTTCACGCGAAAGAGTGGCCCCGGGGGACACCTCGGGGCCTTTTTTGTTGGCGGGTGCCGGGCTGAAGCCCGGCCTACGCGTTTGGACCGGTCAGAGCCTGCTCTGCCAGTTGGGGGTTTCTTGTAGGCCGGGCATTTGCCCGGCGGCCTGTGTTGGTAGAGAAGAAGCGGCGCCGCCCTTATGGGTCTGACGGTTTCCCTCTGTATCCGCGATTCAACGCGGGGCCTGTACTTGGGGGAGACCCAAGCCTGTTCGGAGACCGGTCTCTCATGGCCAACCTTCCGGCATCAGAGAGAAAGTTGCGAGTTTTGCGAAATCATGGATCGCCAATACCCTGCCGCGCTACGCGCTTTCGGGACATTGGCAATACACGATATTTGTTATTCGCAAACCTCGCGAGTCAGTTGGTGTCGCGGCATGGGAGTGACCCTTCCCGCTCAAAGCGCTTTGTGGGCTGGGGTATGGGGGATGGGTGGTTAACACCTTCGATATACACCGCGCGGTGGCACGTCTTTTCGAAAAGACGTCCCCGAGCCTTCGAAGGCTCGGACACCCGCTTGGGACGCGCCGCGCATCGCCGACGCGCGCGGGGGCGATCCGAATGGTGGAGCTTCTTGGTTTATGTCTGCCAAATCCGAAGATGGTCGGACCAGTGCCCTGCCCCATCCAAATCGCCGCCGCGTTGGGGCGCGTCGGCGATGCGCGGCGGGCTTGCGCCCGCTGTTTCGCGCTCTAGGCCCGCGCCTCAGCAAGCTGAGTGGAAACCGATTCATATATTGCCTTACAGTTTGTTGGCCCTTTGAAAAGCACTGCTAGAGCCTTGTTCGGGAAATCCGTTTCAAGATGATTAAGCATGACCGGGTAAACCTCATCACAGACCCGATAAACTATTGTTTCGTAGTCATCCGGAAACTCCGAAATGGGTTGGTCAAGCATAGCCATTCCAAGCCTTTCAAAGACGGAAGCCGCAATAGCTCGGTTGCCGTGGACCAATAAACCCCATGAATACCCACTTCGGCGATCGGCCTGCGACTTGCGTTCACTAATCCATTCGTCGACAGCACGTAACACGCGAACAGCGTTGAAAGCTCTTGCCCCAGAGGTTCTCGCATTAAAAATCGATTTGTACGGAGCCCGAGACAAATCGTTGTAAAATCGACCAATACCGGTTTTTGCCGCTACGGAGTGAGACGGCTCAGAGGACGCGCAAGCTAACGCCGTTGTAACTTCAATAAGGTCACAAGAAAGAGCGGTGGGTACAAAATCCTCGCTGCGATGGATCTGGTAGTCAACTTGCTCCAGCGACATTTCCCCACGAATTCTATCCTGCTCGGGATCCCGAGATACAAAATCGCGTCCTTCAACTCGATTCTGAAGGTTATTAGTTCTTGTAACACTGGAACCAAAGTCTTCGGGTGCCTCATCCAACAGGATAACTCGCATTGAAACACGTACGCTGCCTAGAGCTTCGTCGTCCTCTACCTTTGCCAAGGTGCTAACGGTTTGTGCGCCGTTTACGATTGAAGCCCCACGAAACTCGAAGTTCCCTGACGCATGGGAAGACGACGCGCTAGGCGCGCGGGAGGCCTTGTCCGCGATAAGCGTGATACCATTGTGGAAATACCAGAAGTCTTCCGGCGCGGTCTCTGCGGTGGCCCTAATCTGAATGTTGACGTCAGTATCGCCTAATGCATAACGAATGTTCTTTGCTACGATCCTTTTGCCGTGGCTGTGCCACCAAGATTTCAACTGGCTTCCGTCGATAATACCAACATACGCCCGGTGAGGATGAGTGACTCTGGACCAATCCAAAAGAGTTGCCGCAAGAGTGATTTGGCCGACATTGGCGTCTGAGGCCAGACCCGCAAAGACTTCGGCCATACCATAGACCGTGCTCGTGGCTATGCCATCGTCTTCACCATCGTTCAGTTCGGAAGTGAGACGATCTAGTTTTCGCGTTCCGTGTTCCGCGAGTTCGCTTGACCCAGTGGATACAACAACTAGGCGAATTGTTGTTCCGGGTTGCATCAGCGCTTCGGAAATGGACATTACTTTATCGTGTAAACGCTCCGCGAAACTATCTATCGCGTTTTCAACTAAATCTCTCACACCGTCTGCAAAAGTCGATACTGAACTCGCCTCTGGTTCACCGGTGCCAGATTGTATCCACTTGGACTGGACAACCACGACCTGTCTTTCTTCAGGATCGAAATATGCCGCATCGATCCCATTGTCATCACTACCGTCCCAAACAGAATTCGCAGCCTCTGAGGTGGTACATCCTGTGGATAAGTAAACTGCGAAAGCGGCCAGACAACGAGTTAGTATCTTCACGTCGCGTTGCGCATCAGTCTCAGAAATGCCCGTTAGGTCGAGATGCTCCTCGAACATGTTTCGCAGTTTGGATTGAATCTGGCGGACTTTTAGGCTCGACAATTCATCACCTCGCTTATGGTCATTAGGGCTCGGTTACAATAAGATCATGTTACAATCTACTGCGGGTCAATACCCGATAATGCTACGCCACATTCCCGCCACTTGCCCCTGCTAGAGCAATCCGCAACACTCATCGAAACGGGTAGAGCCAGACCCTGTAGTCATCCACGAGCGTTTGCGCATGTTCGATTTGTTCCGGCGTCATTTTCTTGACCACTTCCTCGACCGAGATCGCGGCGTCGGGGTCTCCGCCTATGGTGCTGAGTTGATACCAGAGGAACGCGCGGACCAGATCGGGGGCGGGCAGGCCCAAGCCCGTCTCGTAGTACCAACCGATGCCCGATTGCGCGCCCGCGTGACCCTTCATGGCGGCGCGCAGGTACCAGTCGAAGGCGCGGACGTAGTCTTGCTCGACCCCGAGGCCCAGCGCGTACATGACGCCGATGAGTTCCTCGGCCTCGGCATTTCCCGAACGGGCGGCGGGCCAGAGGGCCTCGCGGGCCTCTTCAAAGCGGCCCTCTTCCATCAGGTCGCGCGCGTCTTCGATGTCGGCCAGCGCGGGCGTGGCGAGGCAGAGGCACAGGGCAAGCGGGCGAAGAAAGGTCATATCGGTCTGCTCTTTGCGTTGCTGGGCGCGCCTGCGGTGGCGCAGCCGATCACGGCGGAGGATTTCATTGCCTTCGATGCGGATCAGGCGCGGATTGGTCAACTGTTGTTTTACGACAAGATTTTGAGCGGGAACAAGAATATCTCGTGCGGGACGTGTCATCATCATGATCTGGGCGGCACGGATGGTCTGTCTTTGGGCATTGGTGAGGGGGGCGTTGGCCTTGGACCCGAGCGTTTGCCGGGGGACGGGCCGGACGCGATCCGCAAGCGCATCCCGCGCAATGCACCGGCGCTGTGGAACCTTGGGCACACCGACGTGCGGGTGATGTTCCATGACGGGCGGCTGGAGCCGTCGGAGATTTACGGGAATGGGTTTGACAGCCCTGCCGAGGAGTGGCTGCCTGTTGGGCTGGACTCGCTGTTGGCGGCGCAGGCGGTGTTTCCGATGACGTCACAGGCCGAAATGGCGGGCAATATCGGCGAGAACGAGGTTGTCGGCGCGATTGCGGACCGGATTGATCTGGGCTGGCCGATCCTTGCGAAACGGGTGCGGACGATCCCGGAATATGGCGAGATGTTTGTCGCTGCGTTTGACCATATCGAACGGCCCGAAGAGGTGACGATTGTCGAGATCGCCAACGCGCTGGCGGCGTTTATCGGGACGGAATGGGCAAATTACGACAGCCCGTATGATGATTTCCTTTTGCACGGGACACCGTTGCCAGACGCGGCGGAGCGCGGTCGGCAGTTGTTCTTTGGCAAGGCCAATTGCGCGCAGTGTCATAACGGGCCGCTGTTCACCGATCAGGATTTCCATGCGGTTGCCCTGCCCGCCTTTGGCCCGGGGCGCACCCGCAAATGGGATCCGATCCCGCGCGATGTGGGGCGGATGGGGGCGACAGATGATCTTGAGGACGCCTACCGGTTCCGCACACCCAGTTTGCGCAACGTGACGTTGACAGCCCCTTACGGGCATAACGGGGCCTATGCCCATTTGCGCGACATGGTGCGACACATGGCCGATCCGCTGACGGCGCGCGCGGACTGGACGCTTGCTCAGGCGGCGTTACCGGATGTTCCGTGGTTGACCGAAATTGATCTGGTGATCCAGTCGGATGCGCTGGAGATGGACCGGCAGGCGGCGTTTCTGGACGTCCGCCCCGTCGCGCTTAGCGATGCGGAGGTGGAAGATATCGTCGCGTTCCTGGAAAGCCTGACGGGCAAGACGGCGCTGGAACGGCCTTTGGGCACACCCGAAACCGTGCCCAGCGGGTTGCCGGTGGATTGACGCGGGCCAGCGCGTCAGGAGGCTTTCAGGAATTCCCGGATCACCGGCTGTTTCGCGGGTTTCTTGGCGAGGCTGTTCAGAAGCTCTGCCAGTTCCGGTTCGCTCACGCGTTTGGCGGCGCCCTTGGCGCTGAACCACTTGCGTTTGCGCTCCGCGCGTTCTTTCCAGTTGGCTTTTAGCCGTTCCACCACCATCGGGTAGACATCCACGGCGCAGGTGATGCTTTGCCCCTTGCCGAGTTTCTTTTTGTATGTGTAGTGGCCAATCGTTTCGTGACCGATATAGCCCAGCGCACCGGCCTCTTCGAGCGCCTCGATCTCGGCCGCGGCCCAGGGTTTTTTGCCATTCATGGTCCAGCCCTTGGGCATGATCCAGCGGCCGGTGTCCCGCGAGGTGACCATCAAAACCTGGAATTTTCCGCTCTTCGTCCAACGCATTGGAAGAGCCGCAATCTGTTTACCTATCTTCGCCATACTCAATAACGCAAATTGTTGTTTTTATTGCTGCTGTACGCACTAGATACGGCATTTCCTTACATTCTGCAAATGACAGCGTGGTGACGTATCGCACATTAGAGCGGAGCCCTGCCGTTCCGCGCGCCGCGTATGTGGCGATTGGCGGGGGCATAAGGTGCAAATTCGCCCCATGTTTACGGCCAGGGATCAATCCCGATCACAACGGGATGCAGCACCAGCAGGAGCGCGAAGACAGTGCCACCCATCAAGACGCGCTGGAGGGTGCGGCGCTTCGGGTGCCAGATCTGCGAGATCGGGGTCTGCCGCCGTGCGGTGTCGAGCTTTGCCCAATCGGGGCCAAGCAGGCGCTGCCGGCGGCGATCCACCATGCGCATGCCAAGCGCGGCAAATCCCGCAAACCCGCCAAACAGGATCACATGTGCCAGATTGCCATTGGGGATCACATGCGCAAAGGCCCAGAGCAATAACACCCACAAAAAAGGATGCCGGGTCAGGCGAACGATGCCCGGCTGCGCGGGATCAAAGCGGGCGGCGTCGCCACCGCCAAAAGAAAACGGGTTCGGTGCGCCCAAAGCCACCGCAAAAAGGCAACAGGCCGCAAGCACCAGCGCCATTGCCCCCCAGGATTGCCAGGGCGACCACGGCCAAAGCTCGACAAAGGGCGCGCGCCCGGCGGCGATCACGACCCAGACCAAAAGCCCGATTGAGACGGCGGAATAGGCCACGGAAAACCAGCGCGCGCCGATCTGAGCAACGATTGGCCCCTTGACCGGCGGACGGACCAAGGCCGCGTGGCTGATAAAGAACACCGCCAGTGCCAGTGTGAATTCAAACCATCCCATAACAGCACACCCTTTGTAGCCGATCTTGGGTATCGCCCATCTTTCTGCTGCGCACCTTGTTCAGGATCAAGGGACCGTGCGCGTCAGGGTGAGGACACGGGTTCGGGGCAGTCTCCCAGCCAGTTGAGTACCGTTTCGCGCGAGGGGCGCAGGGTTTCCGGCAATTCCTGAAGGGTCTCGTCGACCACTTCGGCGCTCAGGGTTGCGGCTTCGCAGGTGTAGTCGGCAAAGCTGCCATCGGGGTGTTGCGCCTGCCAGTCCTGATAATCCTGCGCTTCAAAGGCAAGCGCCGCCCCACCGCCCAGAACCGGCACCGCAACCATCATCCGGCGCAAGCGGGCCTTAGCCTTGGTTTTGCTCACGGCCTTGGCGACCTCCTTGCGGTGTTTGAGCGCTGTCGCGGCAGCGCTGCTGGTCAGGGTCGCCACCTGCGCTGACAAGGTCATGGCCTGCACGCCCAGCGCAATTGTACTGGCGGCCAAGGCACCGCACAGCCACAACAGAACCATCGTCGATCTGAAAAATCGCAACACTGCAAACATGGACTGCCTCGGTCTGGTATCGAGAGTTTGGCGATCTGAGCCGCCTTTTCTGGGATTGATGCGAGTTTACCGCAATCGGGCCATATCGCCAAACCAGCCGCGTCTATCGGGCGGTACACGGCCTCTATCCGGGGTGTTTTGTCCCCCGAAAACCGGCATCATGGATATTTTGGGTTGACCCGAGCAACCTTTACGCGCGTAAACTTACAGTGAGAGGAGAATCCCGATCTTGTCATCTCCGGCATATCGGGATGTCACATGTGATGTTTATTGGATTGGATCTTGGGACGTCTGGCTTAAAGGCGGTGCTGGTGAGCGAGGACGGGGCCGTTGTGGCGTCGGCCTCTGCGACCTATCCCAATGCACATCCGCGTCCCGGCTGGTCCGAGCAGGACCCGGCGGACTGGATCACGGCCTGCCGTTCGGTGATGCACGACCTTGGGTCCAGATATCCCGACGCGATGCGGTCCGTGCGCGCCATCGGGCTTAGCGGGCAGATGCACGGGGCCGTGTTGCTGGACGCGCGGGATCAGGTCTTGCGGCCCGCCATGTTGTGGAACGACACGCGCGCGCATGCAGAGGCCGCGCGACTGGATGCGGACCCGATGATGCGACGCGTGACCGGCAATATCGTGTTTCCGGGATTCACTGCGCCAAAACTGGTCTGGGTCAAATCGCAGGACCCCGAGGTGTTTCAGGCGGTGCGCAGCGTCTTGCTGCCCAAGGATCACCTGCGGTTTTGGCTGACCGGGGACAAGGCCACGGATGCGTCCGATGCGTCGGGCACCGCATGGTTCGATGTGGCGCGCCGGGACTGGTCAGCAGACGCGCTTGACGCCAGCCATATGCGTCTGGACCAGATGCCACAGGTTTTCGAAGGCAGTCAGGTTACCGGTCAATTGCGCGAGGCGTTGCTGTCCGAATGGGGTCTGTCCGGGCCGGTGGATGTGGTTGGCGGCGGTGGTGACAATGCGGTGGCTGCTTGCGCCGCCGGGTGTTTGAGCGACGGACAGGGGTTTGTGTCGCTTGGCACATCCGGCGTGCTGCTGGCGGCGAAGGATTGTTATGCGCCTGATCCCGATACTGCTGTGCACACGTTTTGCCATGCCCTGCCGGACCGCTGGTATCAGATGGGGGTTATCCTTGCGGCGACCGACAGCCTGAATTGGCTGGCCCGGACGCTGGGCACGGAGGCTGTAGCGCTGGTGTCCGCCCTGCCCGACAGAATCGGTGGACCCAGCGACCTGATTTTTCTGCCCTACCTGTCCGGCGACCGGACACCGCACAACGATGCAAAGGTCCGGGGCGGGTTTATCGGGCTGGATATCAGCCATACCGCGCAGGACATGACGCAGGCTGTTCTGGAAGGGGTGGCCTATGCGCTGACCGATTGTCATGCGGCGCTTGAGGGGACGGGCACGAACCTGACATCGCTGGTTGCGCTGGGGGGCGGTGCGCAGTCGACCTTCTGGTGCGAGACGCTTGCCACCTTGCTGGGTGTGCCATTGCAGCGGCCATCGGGGGCGGATCATGGCGCGGCACTGGGGGCTGCGCGGCTGGCGATGATTCCGTCGGGCAAGGCCCCGGTTGAAGAGATCATGGCAGCGCCCGGCCCCTTCGACACCATCGCGCCACGGGATGATGTGCGCGACCACTACCTGATGCAATGGAACCGCTACCGGAGGCTTTACGACGCGGTTGCCGGGTAACGGGTTGGAACCGGGTGCACAGTTTACGATATGGTAGGGAAACGGACAGAAAGACACGACATGGACGCGCAGAAGGTCAGGAATATGGAAGAGTTTGCCGCATTGAGCGGCATCTCGCGTCCGACATTGTCGAAATATTTCCACGATCCCGAAAGCGTGCGGCCCTCGACGCGCAACCGGATCGAGGAAGCGCTGTCGAAACACGACTACCGGCCCAACATCTATGCGGTGAACCAGAACCGCCGCATGACCAAGAATATCGGTGTGATCGTGCCTTATCTGGCCGATCCGTTCTTTGCCGAGATCGCGCGCAACCTTGAACGACGGGTGATTGATGCCGGGTATTCGCCTGTGCTGTTCAGCTCGCACGGGGATCGCAACCAGGAAAAGGACATCCTGGATACGCTGCGGTCACAAAAGCCTGCGGGTGTTCTGATGGCCCCCCTGGGGCGCAATTCGGACCGGTCCTATATCGAAGCGTTCTGCGCGGATGTGCCGACGGTGCTGTTTGACAGCAATCTGGAAGGGCTGGGCGAAGCTTTTGTCGGGTCAGACAATTTCAGCTTCGTGTCGCAGAGTGTGCAGTACCTGCATTCTACCGGCGAGCCGCCCTGTTTTCTGGAAATGGCCAATCCGGCCAACCCGAACGCGCACAAGCGTCGCCGGGCTTACCTGGCCTCGATGGAGGCGCTCGATCTTGAGCCGGAGGTTCTGAGCGTTCCGGGCGAGGGTTGGGGGTTCGAAGAAATCGGGTATCAGGCGGGGCTGGACCTGCTGACGCGGCGCGCCTTGCCGACGGACACCGTTCTGTGCAGCAACGATCGACTGGCCATCGGGTTTCTGGCGGCCTGTTATGAATGTGGCGTCCGCGTCGGCAAAACCGGGGGCTGTGACCTGCGCGTTGCGGGCCATGACGGACATCCGTTTTCGCGCTACACCAGCCCGTCCCTGACCACCGTTGCGCATGATTACGACGCGGTTTCGAATCACAGCGTCGAGACATTGTTCACGGTGATCGAAAATGGCGGGCATTTACCGGATCGCGCAGAAACCCTTTATCCTGCACGACTTATCCTGCGCATGTCGGCCTGAATCTGACAAAACTTTACGCGCGTAAAAATTTTGTTGACTCGCGTAAAGTTTAATCGTTTGATGTCTCCAGCGTCCAATTAAGGGAGGAACCTGGATGACACTGAGAACGCCGCTTTGCATGGCGAGCGCCGCCGCAATTATTGCCGCTTCCGCTGCACATGCCGAAACGATCACAATCGCGACAGTCAACAACGGCGATATGATCCGTATGCAGGGTTACACCGACGACTTCACAGCCAAGACCGGCCACGAAGTGGAGTGGGTGACACTCGAAGAAAACGTCCTGCGTCAGCGCGTGACAACCGACATCACCACCAAGGGTGGGTCCTTCGACATCATGACAATCGGCATGTACGAAACGCCGATCTGGGGTGCCAACGAATGGCTCGTTCCGCTGGACGATCTGTCGGCTGAATACGATGTAGACGACATTCTGCCCGCGATGGCAGGCGGTCTGTCCCACGACGGCACGCTCTATGCGGCCCCTTTCTACGGCGAAAGCTCCATGGTCATGTATCGCACAGACCTGATGGAAAAAGCCGGTCTGGAAATGCCGGACGCCCCGACATGGGACTTCATTCGTGAAGCGGCAGCGGCAATGACCGACCGTGACAACGAAATCAACGGCATCTGCCTGCGCGGCAAAGCTGGTTGGGGTGAAGGCGGCGCGTTCATCACAGCGATGTCCAACTCGTTCGGTGCACGCTGGTTCGACATGGACTGGAACGCCCAGTTCGACACAGAAGCATGGGCCAACACGCTGAACTTCTTCAAGGGCATGATGGACGAATCCGGTCCGTCCGGCTACGCGACCAACGGCTTTAACGAGAACCTGAACCTGTTCAACCAGGGCAAGTGCGGCATGTGGATCGACGCCACAGTTGCGGCATCTTTCGTGACCGGCGACGGCTCGACTGTTGCTGACTCGGTTGGCTTTGCACTGGCACCTGACAATGGTCTCGGCAAGCGGTCCAACTGGCTCTGGGCATGGGCACTGGCCATCCCGGCAGGTACTCAGAAAGAAGCAGCAGCCAAGCAGTTCATCGAGTGGGCCACGTCCAAGGAATACATCGAGCTGGTTGCAGCCAACGAAGGTTGGGCAAACGTCCCTCCGGGCGCACGTACATCGCTCTACGAAAACCCAGAGTACCAGAAAGTTCCGTTTGCTCAGATGACACTGGACTCGATCCTGTCGGCTGATCCGAACAATTCCACTGTAGAGCCTTCGCCTTACGTTGGCATTCAGTTCGCAGCGATCCCGGAATTTGCGGGTATTGCGACAGAAGTCAGCCAGGAATTCTCTGCCGCTTACGCTGGTCAGCAGACCGTCGAAGAAGCGCTTGAGAAAGCTCAGGCGATCACAAACGAAGCAATGGAAGCCGCTGGCTACCGTTAATTCCCTGCCTTGCAGGCCAGAGGGCGGCGACACCGCCGCCCTCTGACACCAAAACCACCCCTAAATCCGCAAGATGTCGTATCGTGACAGCGCCAACCCGGCGGTCTGTCAACGGAGGAGATGACCCAAATGGCGACTAAGGCTTCCCGATCTGCGGCCCGACTGATGATGGCCCCGGCAGTTGTACTGCTTCTGGGCTGGATGCTGGTCCCGCTGATCATGACATTGTGGTTCTCTTTCCGCACCTACCTGCCCCTTCGCGGTGGCGACCAGGGTTGGACCGGGTTCGACAATTACGTTCGTTTCGTCACATCAAGCGCCTTCTGGCCTGCGGTTCAGACCACATTGGTCATCGTGCTTGGTGTCCTCATCATCACTGTCTGCCTTGGTATTCTTCTGGCGATCCTTCTTGATCAGCCGATGTGGGGCCAGGGCGTTGTCCGTATCCTTGTGATTGCACCGTTCTTTGTGATGCCGACTGTTTCGGCGCTTGTGTGGAAGAACATGTTCATGGATCCGGTGAACGGCCTCTTTGCCCATCTGTGGCGCTTTTTCGGCGCTGAACCTGTCAGCTGGCTTTCGGACGCTGCAACGCCGTCGATCATCATGATCGTGTCCTGGCAGTGGCTGCCTTTTGCGACGCTGATCCTGCTGACCGCGATCCAGTCATTGGACAGCGAACAGCTGGAAGCCGCCGAAATGGACGGCGCGCCGCACCTGAAACGGTTCTGGTACATCATTCTTCCGCACCTCAGCCGCGCGATCACCATCGTGATCCTGATCCAGACGATCTTCCTTTTGGCCATCTTTGCCGAGATTTTCGTCACAACGGGCGGTGCATTCGGAACCCGCACCCTGTCTTACCTGATCTTCCAGCGTGTGCTTGAAAGTCAGAACGTCGGACTTGGTTCAGCCGGTGGTGTCTACGCCATCATCCTCGCAAACATCGTCGCGATCTTCCTGATGCGGATCGTCGGCAAGAACCTGGATAACTGATCATGGCCCGCGCTGTTACATCCCAACGCAAACTGATCAACACGGGCCTTGCCTGGGCGATTGGATTGCTGATCTTCTTCCCGATCCTCTGGACGATCCTGACGAGCTTCAAGACCGAAGCACAGGCCATCGCCAGCCCGCCGATCTTTCTCGGCTTTGACTGGACACTTGAAAACTACGGCGTCGTGATGGAGCGGTCGAACTACGCCCGCTTCCTCTGGAACTCGATCCTGATCGCGGGTGGGTCGACCATCCTTGGCCTGATCGTTGCGGTTCCTGCGGCCTGGTCGATGGCCTTTGTGCCCTCACGCCGGACCAAGGACATCCTGCTCTGGATGCTGTCGACCAAGATGCTGCCTGCGGTGGGCGTGCTTTACCCGATCTACCTGCTGTTCATTCAGCTTG
Source organism: Marivita sp. S6314 (assembly GCF_023015985.1). Taxonomy (GTDB): domain Bacteria; phylum Pseudomonadota; class Alphaproteobacteria; order Rhodobacterales; family Rhodobacteraceae; genus Marivita. The sequence goes on along the minus strand of NZ_JALKAO010000003.1, from coordinate 707,381 downwards.
GGTTGCTCGACAGCCGCGCCGGTCTGATTATCGTCATGATGCTGATCAACCTGCCGATCATCGTCTGGATGCTCTATACTTACTTCCGCGAAATCCCGGTCGAGATCCTCGAAGCGGCACGGATGGACGGGGCGACGCTCAAGGAAGAGGTGCTCTATATCCTCACGCCGATGGCGATCCCGGGTATTGCTTCCACCATGCTGCTGAACTTTATCCTTGCGTGGAACGAAGCCTTCTGGACGCTCAATTTGACAGCTGTCAACGCAGCGCCATTGACCGCGTTTATCGCAAGCTACTCCAGCCCTGAGGGTCTCTTTTTTGCGAAACTCAGCGCGGCCTCAACAATGGCCATTGCACCGATCCTCATCCTTGGCTGGTTCAGCCAAAAGCAACTTGTCCGCGGCCTGACATTCGGCGCGGTGAAATAAGGAACCTGATCCATGGGACAAATTCAACTCAAACAGGTCACCAAGAGCTTTGGCGAAACGCAAGTTATCCCACCGCTGGACCTGACCATTGAAGATGGTGAATTCACGGTCTTCGTCGGCCCCTCGGGCTGCGGTAAATCCACCCTTCTGCGTCTGATCGCAGGGCTGGAGGACATCACCACCGGCCATATCGAGATCGACGGCAAAGACGCCACCGATCTGGTGCCCGCCAAACGCGGCCTTGCGATGGTGTTCCAGTCCTACGCGCTTTACCCGCATATGTCGGTGCGCAAGAACATCGCCTTCCCGCTCAAGATGGCGGGTATGGACCCCGCCGAGATCGACAAGCGGATCGAAAACGCCGCGTCGGTTCTGAACCTCACCGATTATCTGGACCGTCGTCCGGGCCAGTTGTCGGGTGGTCAGCGTCAGCGTGTGGCAATTGGCCGGGCGATCGTTCGCGAACCTGCGGCGTTCCTGTTCGACGAACCGCTGTCGAACCTGGATGCGGCGCTGCGTGTGGGCATGCGGCTTGAGATCAGCGAACTGCATGAACGTCTGAAGACCACGATGATCTACGTGACCCACGATCAGGTCGAGGCCATGACTATGGCCGACAAGATCGTTGTTCTGCGGGCGGGCCATATCGAGCAGGTTGGATCGCCGCTGGAGCTTTACCACAAACCACGCAACGAGTTTGTGGCGGGCTTCATCGGCTCCCCCAAGATGAACATCTTCGGCGGGGCTGAGGCGCAGAAATACGGGGGGACCAAGGCGGGCATCCGCCCCGAACATATTGACGTGTCGATGACCGACGGGACCTGGAAAGGTGTGGTTGGCGTGGCAGAGCATCTTGGGTCGGACACGTTTATCCACGTGCACGAAACCGGCTTGGCCGACATGGTCACCGTGCGGATCACCGGCGATATCTCGGTGCGGCACGGCGACACGATTTACCTGACGCCACAGCTTGAGCAGATGCACAAGTTTGACGCGCAGGGGCTGCGGATCGCATGAGACGTCTGGATGGCAAAACAGCCCTGATCACAGGGGCCGCCCGTGGTATCGGGCGCGCCTTCGCCGAACGGTATGTGCACGAAGGTGCGCGGGTTGCCATTGCGGATATCGACATCGTCCGCGCGCGTCAGACGGCGGCGGATATCGGCGATGCCGCGATTGCGGTCGAGATGGATGTGACCGATCAGGCCAGCATTGACGCGGGCGTTGCCGCCACCGTCGAACAGCTGGGTCAGATCGACATCCTGATCAACAACGCCGCGATCTTTACCGCTGCCCCGATCACCGAAATCACACGCGCCGATTTTGACCGCACCTTTGACATCAATGTCGCGGGCACGCTCTTCACGCTTCAGGCCGTGGCCAAACACATGATCGACGCTGGCATCAAGGGCCGCATCATCAACATGGCGAGCCAGGCGGGTCGTCGCGGGGAACCTCTGGTCGCGGTCTATTGCGCGACCAAGGCGGCGATCATCAGTCTGACCCAATCGGCAGGTCTGAACCTGATCGAACACGGCATCAACGTGAACGCGATTTCGCCCGGCGTGGTGGATGGCGAACACTGGGATGGTGTCGACGCGTTCTTTGCAAAATACGAAAACAAGGCCCCCGGTCAGAAGAAAAAAGAAGTTGGTGCAAGTGTTCCTTACGGACGCATGGGCACGGCAGATGATCTGACCGGTATGGCCGTGTTTCTTGCCAGTGACGACGCCGACTATGTCGTCGCGCAAACCTATAATGTGGATGGTGGCCAATGGATGAGCTGACCCCATTGTCGAATGACACCCTGTCGGCGCTACCCGACGGAGTGCGTGTGCCGCGCTATGATCGGGCATCGCTGACCGCCGGAATCGTACATATCGGTTTGGGCAACTTTCATCGGGCGCATCAGGCGTGGTATCTGCACCGCTTGTTCGACGAAGGCCTGTCGCTGGACTGGGCCATCATCGGGGCCGGGGTGCGCGCGGCAGATGCCGCGCAGCGCGACCGGCTGTTGGCGCAGGACTGCCTGACCACGCTGATCGAACTGGACCCGTCCCATTCCGCGGTCGAGGTCACCGGGTCAATGATCGACTATCTGCCGGTCCAGCCTGCGAATGACGCGCTGATTGCCAAGATGGCCGATCCGGCCATCCGGATCGTCGCGCTGACCGTCACCGAAGGTGGGTATTACCTGAACGGAACCACCGGCGGGTTTGACGCAGCACACCCGGATATCGTGCATGACGCGGCCAACCCCGGCACGCCCAAGACCGCCTTTGGCGCAATGATTGCCGCATTGAAGCTGCGCCGTGACAGCGGGGCGGGCCCCTTTACCGGCATGAGCTGTGACAACCTTCAGGGCAATGGAGGTATCCTGCGGCAAACGGTTGTCGGGCTGGCGCGCCTGTCTGATCCTGACCTTGCAGAGTGGATTGACAGCACCTGCACGTTCCCGAACTCCATGGTCGATTGCATTGTACCGGCAACCGGCCCCACCGAACTGGCCATCGTGCATGCGATGGGGATCGACGACAAAGCGCCTGTCACGCACGAAAACTATCGCCAATGGGTGATCGAGGATGATTTCTGTGCCGGACGTCCCGCGTGGGAAACGGTGGGGGCCACGCTCACCTCGGATGTGCATGACTACGAGGCGATGAAGATCCGGATGTTGAATGGCGGGCATCAGGTGCTGGCCAATGCGGGCGAAATCCTTGGGATCGCGTCGATTTCAGAGGCCATGAACCACCCGGCGATCCATGCGCTGTTCAATAAAGTGCAGCGCGAAGAGATCGCGCCGTATGTAAAGCCGGTGCCCGGGCGGACGCCGGACTCGTATATCGACCTGATTTCGCGCCGGTTTGCCAATCCCAAAATCGTCGACACCACGCGCCGCGTCGCCTTTGACGGATCGTCCCGGCATATCGGGTTTATCCTGCCCAGCATTCGCGACGCGTTGACGGCAGGCGGATCGGTCGAAGGGTTGGCGCTGGTCGAGGCGTTGTGGGCGCGGATGTGTCAGGGCGACCGCGAGGACGGAACGCAGATCGAACCGAATGACCCGCATTGGGCCGCGCTGAACGCCGCCGCAATTGATGCGCGCGGCACGCCTGAGACTTGGCTGAACCAGCCGGGGCTTTATGGCACGCTTGCGCAGGAACCGGTCTTTGCGGATGCGTTTGCGCGGTGGCTTACAATGTTGTGGACCGATGGCTGCGAAAAGACGTTGCGCCGCTATGCCAATGCGCCGTCCGAAAGCACCCGCCAGAGCGCGTGACGTCTACCGCAAGGCTTGCAACAAGGCCTGCGACGGGGTGCCGGTTTGTGGCAGTCCCCGGCTGGCCTGATACGCCCGGATCGCGGTTTCGGTGTTGGACCCGATCACACCATCCGCGCCTTGCGTGTCAAAGCCACGCGCGGTGAGCCGTTGCTGCAGGGCGATGCGATCCGTTTTGGTCAGGCCATTGGCATCCGGCGGGAATTGCGCGCGCAAGGGCCCTGCCCCGCCGATGCGATCCGCCAGATGGCCAACGCCGATCGCGTAGGCATCCGAATTGTTGTAGCGCTTGATCACCCGGAAATTGGACGTGGTGGCAAAGCGCGGCCCGCCCGGCTGGGGTTGCAAGGACCCGGTGGGCGATTCGCCCCCCCATCCCAATCCGCGCGTCCAGCCATTGCGCTGAAGGTAGGCCGCGGCCGAGGCCAGCGCATCGCTGGGATCGTCAGACCAGATGTCGCGCCGCCCGTCGCCAGTAAAATCGACGGCAAATTGCAGGTAGGAGGTCGGGATGAACTGGGTGTGCCCCATGGCGCCCGCCCAGCTTCCGGTCATGCGGGACGCCGGGATATCGCCGTTTTGAAGGATGCGCAGCGCTGCGATCAGTTGTTGTTCAAAGAACCGGCCGCGCCGCCCGTCAAAGGCCAGCGTCGAGGTGGCCGAGATCACCGGCACCTGACCGCGCCGTTCCCCGTAAAAGCTTTCCAAGCCCCAGATGGCGGCGATGATGCGGGCATCGACGCCGTATTGCCGTTCCAGCGCAGTTAACGTGCCCTGATGGCGTGCAAAGGCCGCGCGGCCCTTGCGGACGCGTTCGTCAGATGTGGCAATCGACAAGTAGTCTTCCAGCGAGCGCTTGAATTCCGTCTGGTTGCGATCCCGTCTGACAACGCCAGGCAGGTACCCGGTGCCGCGAAAGGCCGCCGACAACGTGTTTTGCGAAATGCCCTGTGCTGCCGCGCGCCCCTGAAAGGCGGCGACCCATGCTGTGTATTGTGCGTTGGGCACCGGCCTGAGATCGGCGGGCAACCCCGTTGGTCGGGCGGTGGACGTGGTGCCGGAGACGCCGCCAGAACACCCGGCAACCCCGAGGCTGGCAAGCGCCAGGCCAAAAACTCGTCTGTTCATCTGCATCGGTCTGCTCACCTCTGGATGATTTTTTGCCATTGTGCGGCGAAGTCAGGTTGGACACAATCCATCTCGACGCCTCGAAGAGATTTCGGCGGAGGATGGCAGGTGTCGGGTCTTGCCCCTCGGCTTCGGGGTTTCGCCGCCCCCGGGGTCTTTTCTTTTCGCCAAAACGTCGTCACTCTTTGGCGACGCAGTCATGGAGGAACCAATGGAAGCCAGTTTTTCGCGCCGAAAGCTGTTGACCCCTGCGGAATTGCGCAGCTTGTCCGAACGCTCAGACCTGCATGGTGCGCTGCAGATGTCCAGCCATCTGGGGGCCATCGGCCTTGTGGCGATCCTGCATGCGCAGGCGATGGGCACCGGTTGGGTCTGGGTCACGGGGTTTGCGCTGGGTGTTCTGTTGAACTTTCTATATGCCGCGCAGCACGAGTTGAGCCATGCAACCGTGTTCAAGACACGTGCGTTGAACGAAGTGTTCGGGCGGATCGTGGGTTTTGTTCAGATCTTCCCGCGCGATTTCGACCAGATCATGCATTTCGCGCATCACCAATACACACAGGATTGGGAGCGCGATGGCGAACTGGTGCGCGAACCCTACACGTTGACGTCCTATCTGCTGTGGCTGAGCGGGATCACCTATTGGCGCAACCGCGTGTTCGGCGTTGTGCGTCGGGCGCGGGGGATCATCGTGGAGCCGTTTATCCGCCCCGAGGAAGAGGCCAAGGTCATCCGCGAAAGCCGTCTGCATCTGGCCGGATACGCGCTGATCGCACTGGTGTCTGTGATCACCGGAAGCTGGGCGGCGCTGACGTTCTGGCTGATCCCGATGGTTTTGACCAAGCCAATCCACCAGTTGCAGAACACCATCGAACATCTGGGGCTGAGCCACGAGAACGACATTTTCGAAAACACCCGGTCCACCCGCACAAACGCGTTTTTTCGCTGGCTGTGCTGGCAGATGCCGTACCACACCGCACACCATACGTTCCCGGCTGTGCCGTTCTGGAAGCTGCGCGAACTGAACGAAAAGATCGAGGACAAAGCCGGTGAGGTTCATCGCATGGGCTGGATCGAATTTCAGATCGAGGTCATCAAGAAACTGATGGCCAAGGATGAAAGCCAGTACCCGATGAACGAGGTCTGGATCGTGCCTGCATCCGGTGGCCGCACCCGCAGGGTTCCGGCAGAGTGAGGCGGCTTCAGGTCTACACGTCGCTTTGGGCAATGCAGCCGCATGACGAAACGGGGGTGAAGCTGCCCCATGATCAGGTCTGCGAGATGGTCGCCGGGGCCGGGTTCGACGGCATGGCGATTGATCTGGGGGCCTCGGATGTGGCGGTGGCGCATGCGGTGCGCCCGCATATGGAGGCCAATGGTCTGACGCCGCTGATCGTGGCCTTTCCCAAATCGGTGGAAAGCCTTGAGGACACGCTGCACATGGCCGCCGATTTCGGCGCGCCGTTTGTGGATGTGATTGGACAGGTGATGCCGATTGCCATCGACGACATGGTACCGGTGATCGAAACATGGATGGGCATGTCGGACCGGATTGGTGTGCCGATCCAGTTCGAGACGCATCGCAACTGCATCACCAATGACCTGTACGTCACATTGCAGCTTTTGGACCGGATCCCCGACATGCGCATTTGTGCGGACCTGTCGCATTACGTGGTGGACCGGGAATTCTGGTTTCCGATGTCCGACCATGACCTTGGCCTGATCAGCCGCGTTCTGAAACGGTCGGACAGTTTTCAGGGCCGCGTGGCCAGCCGCCAGCAAATCCAGTTGCAACTGGATTTCCCGCAGCACCAGAAATGGGTCGACCTGTTCAAGGGCTGGTGGCGCGAAGGGCTGGCGGATTGGCGGGCGCGCAATGCGTCCGGGAATTGCATCTTTGTCTGCGAACTGGGGCCACCGGAATACGCCATGACCGGCCCGGACGGGCGCGAAATGTCGAACCGCTGGCACGAGGCGCAGGTGATCAAGGGCTGGATCCACGAGATCTGGGATGATCTGGGCGGCGACAGTTAAGGCGCGAAATGCCAATTGACCCCGGTATTATCCATGCCAAACTGCCCCTGGGTTTTGGGAGGATTTCATGAAAACGCAGGTGGCCATTATTGGTGGCGGGCCTTCCGGGCTTCTGCTGTCGCAACTCCTGCACACCCGTGGCATCGACAGCATTGTTCTGGAACGCCAGACCAAGGACTATGTGCTAAGCCGCATCCGCGCCGGGGTGCTGGAACAAGGCCTGTTGACCCTTCTGGAAGAGGCAGGCTGCGCGGACCGGATGCATGCCGAAGGCTTTACCCATGACGGGACGCTATTTTCAAACGGCGAAGACAGCTACCGGATTGATTTCAAGGCCCATACCGGCACGCCTGTGATGGTCTATGGGCAAACCGAAATCACCCGTGATCTGTATGCAGCGCGGGAAGCAGCGGGCGGGCAGATCGTGTTTTCGGTGGAAGATGTGCGCATCCACGATGCCACGTCAGATGCCCCGAGTGTGAGCTATCATTCGAATGGCACCGAGCACCGCATCCATTGTGACTTTGTCGCCGGATGTGACGGGTTCCACGGTGTCAGCCGCCAGGCCATCCCGCTGGATGTCCGCACGGAATACGAAAAGGTCTATCCCTTTGGGTGGCTTGGCATCCTGTCGGAAACGCCGCCGGTGCATCACGAACTGATCTATGCCAATTCGGATCGCGGGTTTGCCTTGTGTTCGATGCGCAATGCGCAGCTCAGCCGCTATTACATCCAGTGTTCGCTCAGCGACAAACCCGAGGACTGGACCGATGACGCGTTCTGGCAAGAGCTCAAGCGGCGCATCCCGTCGGACTATGCGGACAAGCTGGTCACCGGCCCCAGTATCGAGAAATCCATCGCGCCGCTCCGGTCTTTTGTGACCGAACCGATGCAATACGGTAGGTTGTTCCTGTGCGGGGATGCGGCGCATATCGTGCCGCCCACCGGGGCCAAGGGGTTGAACACGGCCGCGTCGGATGTGCATTATCTCTACACCGCGCTGCGGGCCTTTTACGAACGCAATAACAGCGACGCGCTGGAGGCCTATTCGCAAACCGCGCTGCGCCGCATCTGGAAAGCGGAGCGGTTCAGCTGGTGGTTCTCGTCCCTGATGCACCGCTACCCTGATCAATCGGCGTTTGACCTCAAGATGCAGCGGGCCGAGATTGATTTTCTGCGCAGCAACACGGCCGCACAGAAAGCGATGGCGGAAAACTATGTGGGGCTGCCCTACTGAAAGGATGGCGATGACACGCAAAGACCAAGGGATGGCCACGCGCCGCGCGGTTCTGGGGGATGCCCATGTCGACCGGGCCGAAGCCGCGAAGACCGCGTTTGACACGCCGTTTCAGGACCTGATCACCGAAGGCGCCTGGGGCACCGTCTGGTCGGATGACACGATCAGCCGCCGCGAACGGTCGATGCTGACGCTGGCGCTTCTGGCCGCGACCGGGAACTTCAACGAAATCCCGATGCATGTGCGCGCCACCGCCAATACCGGTGCCACGCCGGAGGACATCATGCAAGCCTTCATGCATGTGGCGATCTATGCCGGTGTGCCCAAGGCCAACCATGCCATCAAACTGGCGAAAGACACCTTTGCCGACATGGCCAAGGAGGCCCGCGCATGACGACCCCCGCCGAATACTACCAACGCGATCCGGGCCGCCACCCCCCGGCCCTGTCCCCGCGCTACAAGACCAGCGTGACGCGGTCGCCGCGTTTTGCGCTGATCAGCCTGGAACAAAGAGTCAGCGAAATCACCGGGCCGACTTTTGGCCACGGTGATCTGGGCGCGTTGGACCACGATCTGATCAAGAACTATGCGCAGGATGGCGACCCCATCGGCGAGCGGATCATCCTGCATGGCCGGGTTCTGGACGAAAACGCCCGGCCCGTGCCGAACACGCTGGTCGAGCTTTGGCAGGCCAATGCAGGCGGGCGCTACCGGCACCGCAAAGACACCTATTTCGCGCCGATTGATCCCAATTTCGGCGGCTGTGGCCGGACGCTGACGGACGAAAACGGGTATTACTTTTTCCGCACCGTGAAACCCGGCGCCTATCCGTGGCGCAATGATATCAACAGCTGGCGTCCCGCGCATATCCACCTGTCGATCTTTGGCAGCGCGTTTTGTCAGCGGCTGATCACGCAGCTTTATTTCGAAGGCGATCCGCTGATCCCGCGGTGCCCGATTGCCCAGTCCATTCCCGACCCCGATGCCATCGAACAGTTGACCGCTCGGCTGGACATGGTGGCCACGGTGCCGCTGGACTCCATCGCCTACCGCTTTGACATCGTGCTGCGCGGGCGGCGGTCGACGTTGTTTGAAAACCGGCTGGAGGGCAATTGATGGACGATCTTGGCTATCTCAAGGAAACCCCGTCCCAGACGGCGGGGCCCTATGTCCATATCGGGCTGGCACCGCGTGCCGCCGGGTTTGACATCTTCGATCAGGAACTGGGGCAGGACATTGCAGGCCCCAACGCCAAGGGAGAGCGAATCCGCATCGAAGGACTGGTGATCGACGGCACCGGCAGCCCGATCAAGGATGTGCTGATCGAAGCCTGGCAGGCCAATGCCGACGGGGTGTATGCCCATCCCGAAAGCCCCGGCACGGTCGAGGACGGCTTTCGCGGCTGGGGGCGCGTGATCACCGATTTCGACAGCGGGGAATGGGGGTTCGATACGGTCAAACCCGGACCAACGCCGGGACGCAACGGCTCGGTTCAGGCGCCGCATATCTCGCTCTGGCTGGTGGCGCGGGGGATCAACCTTGGCCTGCACACGCGGCTTTATTTCGACGACGAAGCCAGCGCCAATGCCACCGATCCCGTGATCACGCTGATCGAATGGGAACGTCGCCGTCAGACCCTGATCGCCACGCGGTCCGAGCGCGATGGCCTGCCGGTCTATCGCTTTGACATCCGCATTCAGGGCGATGATGAAACCGTCTTCTTCGATATCTGAGGCCCCATGACCCATCCCGCCATCATCTGCGTCGCCATCACCGGTTCGGTGCCCACAAAGGCCGACAACCCGGCGGTGCCGACCTCTGTGTCAGAACAGATCGAAAGCACCCACGCCGCGTTTGAAGCCGGGGCCAGCATCATGCACGCGCATGTGCGCAACGAAGACGAAACGCCATCGTCAGACCCGGACCGCTTTGCGCGGTTGAAAGAGGGGGTTGAGACGCACTGCCCCGGCATGATCATCCAGTTCTCAACCGGCGGGCGGTCCGGGGCGGGCACCGAACGCGGCGGGATGCTGCCGCTGCGCCCGGACATGGCGTCGCTGTCTGTGGGATCCAACAACTTTCCCACCCGGGTGTATGAAAACCCGCCGGATCTGGTGAAATGGCTGGCCTCGGAAATGATCACATACGACATCAAGCCCGAGATCGAGGCGTTCGACCTGTCCCACATCTTCCGCGCGGCGGCGATGTTCGAGGCTGGCGAGATCAAGAACACGCCGTATGTGCAGTTTGTCATGGGGGTCAAAAACGCGATGCCCGTGGACCGCGCGGTGTTCGATTTCTACCGCGCAACGGTCAAACGCCTGCTTGGCGACGACGCGCCGTGGTGTGCCGCGGGGATCGGGGCCAACCAGATCGTGCTGAACGAATGGGCGGCGGCCGAAGGCGGGCATCTGCGCACCGGGCTTGAAGACAACGTGCGCTGGGACAAGCACACGCTTGCACCGTCCAATGCCGCGCTGGTCACCCGCGCGGCTGAAATCTGCGCGAAACACAACCGTCCGGTGGCCACACCGGCACAGGCCCGGACCATTCTCGGGCTGCGCGCCGCCGCGTAACCGGTCAATCTCTGTTTCAAAAATACCTGGGGGAGCGCGAGGGGGCGACGCCCCCTCGCCCGGATCGGATTGGTATCGCCAATACGATCTTTAGTCCACGTGCTCAGGTCCAATGCGCGTGATCCGCTCCAGCAGCTGTTCAGTGTGGCGCAGCGCGGCCCCGGTGGCCTCGGCCATGGCCGGAAGCAACATCCATTCCAGCGCCCATGCCACCCCCGAGCGTTCCTGTTCATGCACCAGCGCCTGCGCCAAGCCGCCGTTCTGGATGCCCACGAAACACGCCAGCGTGACCAGCGTTTCGGCCAGCACGGGGTTGTCCTTGTGCGGCATCGCCGAAGACCCGCCGCCGCCCGCGACCTTGATGTCGTCCACCCCCTGTTGCGCCATGAGGGCCACATCCTGTCCCAGTTTGCCCAATGACCCGGACACCAGCGTCAGCCAGTGGCCCACCTCGACAATCGGCGTGCGGTTGCTGTGCCAGACCGGCCCGATGCGCAACCCCAGACGCCGCGCCAGGTCTGACGCCGCGGCATCGCCCTGCCCCGCAGGCACATCGCGCACCCCGACCGGGCCGCCAAGCTGAACCTGCCCGACATGCGCCCGCACGCCGTCCAGTCGCTCCAGATGATCGCGCAGCGGGCTTGCCCAGCTTTGGATGCGGGCGCTTACGGGGATCGGCAAGGCCGCCTGCATCCGGGTGCGGCCCATCATCTCGCCCTGGGCGTGCGCGTCCAGCCGCGCCAATGCGCCAATCACGCGCTGCAATCGGGTTTCCAGGATGGCAAACACGTCCATCAGGGTCAGCACCATCGCGGTGTCAATCACGTCCTGGCTGGTCGCGCCTGTGTGGACGGCCTTGGCAGGCCGATCCTTCAACCGCTCGCGCAGCTGGGACACGAAACCCGGCACTGGCAGGCCATCGGTATTGCTGCTGGCATGGATTGCCAGAAGGTCGGGCACGTATTGGCGCATCGCCTCCAGTGCGGCCTGCCCGTCCTTGGGCTTGACCGCGCCGAGCGCCATCAGGGTTTCGGTCCATGCGGTTTCAAACGCCAGCGCATGTTTGAAGAATGTCGCTGCCGAAAATTGCGCTGCAATTTCAGGGTCCTGGAACAGGTCACCGAATAGCCCGGATGTGGTAAACGCATTTGTCATACCGCCACCGTGGCGACAAAGCGAAGCCGAAACAAGACCGGGAGCGCGGGCGCGCGGAAATCGGCGAAAAGCGCCTCTTGGCGGGCTGCTTTACGAGGAGACTGGAAAGGGAACCGGGCGGGCCCGGACTGACACCGGCAGGCGATGCTCCTACCGTCAGGTTTCAATCGGTGTCCACCGGGTGCACCCAGATCTCGGCCTCTGATTCATGCGGGGCGCGTGTGCCATCGGTGCTGGCCCCGAGCCGTTTGGCGACGGCCTGCGACCGCGAATTTGTGCAGTCAATGTAACTGCACAGGCGCGCGACGCCCAAGTCGTCAACAGCCCATGCCTTGACGGCTCTCGCCGCTTCCGTTGCAAAGCCGTGCCCTTCTGAACCTTCAAACAGATGCCATGCCAGTTCGATATCCGGCCAATTGGAATGTTTGATCAGGCCCACCCGGCCAAGCGGCTGGTCACTTTTCGCATCGACAACCATGAAAAACCCAAAGCCGTGCCAATGCCAGTGGCCAACGCCCGCAAGAAACCCGAACCAGGCCTGTTCTTCGGACACCGTCTCGTCCTGCGCTTTCAGCGTGGAGCCGGTGGTCATGAAACGGGTGAAGGCCGGCAAATCACTTTTGCCAGGCCCGCGCAGGATCAAGCGGCGCGTTGTGAGAACAGGGGCAGATGTCAGGTTTTTCAATGTACGGCTTTCCGGTTGCAGGGACAGGTTACGACACCCTCTGCCAAGTGACACACCGAATTGCGCACCGTATGGCGCAGCAGGCCGTCAAAAGAAAAAGCCCCGCGCGATGGCGGGGCTTTTCGAATTATCTTGCAAGGCGATTTAGTCGTCGCCGGACTTGAGCGCCGCGCCGAGGATATCACCCAGCGATGCGCCGGAGTCGGAGGAACCGTACTGCTGTACTGCCTCTTTCTCTTCTGCAATCTCGCGGGCTTTGATCGACAGACCCAGACGGCGGGTCTTGCTGTCCACGTTGGTCACACGCACGTCGACCTTGTCGCCGACATTGAAGCGCTCGGGGCGCTGCTCTGCGCGGTCACGCGACAGGTCGGAGCGGCGGATGAAGGACTTCATGCCTTCGTATTCCACTTCGATGCCGCCATCTTCGATGGCTGTAACCTGAACGGTGATGATCGAGCCACGCTTGGTGCCGCCAACCGCTTCGGCGAACTTGTCGCCGCCCAGCGCTTTGACGGAGAGCGAGATACGCTCTTTCTCGACATCCACTTCGGTGACAACGGCCTGAACCATGTCGCCCTTGCGGTAGTTCTGGATCGCATCTTCGCCACGCTCGTCCCAGGACAGGTCGGAGAGGTGCACCATGCCGTCGATGTCGCCGTCGAGGCCAACGAACAGACCGAATTCGGTGATGTTCTTGACTTCGCCTTCGACCTCTGTGCCCTCGGGGTGTGTTTCTGCAAACACTTCCCATGGGTTGCGCATGGTCTGCTTGAGGCCCAGGGACACGCGGCGCTTGGCACCGTCGATTTCCAGAACCATGACTTCGACTTCCTGGCTGGTCGACACGATCTTGCCCGGGTGCACGTTCTTCTTGGTCCAGGACATTTCCGAGACGTGAACGAGGCCTTCAACACCTGGCTCAAGCTCAACAAATGCACCGTAATCGGTGATGTTGGTGACGCGACCGGTGTGCGTGGATTCCAGCGGGTACTTGGCGGCCACCAGATCCCACGGATCTTCCTGCAGCTGCTTCATGCCAAGGCTGATGCGGTGTGTTTCCTTGTTGATCTTGATGACCTGAACCTTTACGGTTTCGCCGATCGACAGGATCTCGGACGGGTGGTTCACACGACGCCATGCCATGTCTGTGACGTGCAGCAGACCGTCTACGCCGCCAAGGTCCACGAACGCACCGTATTCGGTGATGTTCTTGACCACACCATCCACAGCCTGACCTTCGGTGAGGTTGCCGATGACTTCGGCGCGCTGTTCGGCGCGGCTTTCTTCGAGGATCGCACGGCGGGAGACAACGATGTTGCCCCGGCGGCGGTCCATCTTGAGGATCTGGAAGGGCTGCTTGAGACCCATAAGGGGGCCAGCGTCGCGCACCGGGCGCACATCGACCTGCGACCCCGGAAGGAACGCAACCGCGCCACCCAGATCAACAGTAAAGCCACCTTTGACACGGCCAAAGATCGCGCCTTCGACGCGGGCGTCGTCAGCATAGGCTTTTTCAAGACGGTCCCATGCCTCTTCGCGGCGGGCCATTTCGCGGGAGATAACCGCTTCGCCACGCGCGTTTTCAGCGGCACGGAGGTAAACCTCAACTTCGTCGCCAACAGAGATGTCGGGCGCTTCGCCGGGGTTTGCAAATTCTTTCAGATCAACGCGGCCTTCCATTTTGTAGCCGACGTCGATGATGGCCTGGCCTGCTTCAACAGCAATGACCTTGCCTTTGACAACGGACCCTTCGTCCGGTGTGTCCATTTCGAGGCTTTCGTTCAAAAGCGCTTCGAATTCTTCCATAGATGCGTTCTGAGCCATGTGGCGTCTGTTTCCTTTACGTATCACTTTATCTGGCCGCGCGGTTGTCTCCGCCGGTCTGGGGTTGGTGCCCGCACTTGAGGTGAGGCGATTGGTCAAGGCGTCCGTAAAACAAAGAGGGTCGGTGATTGCCGACCCCTGCTCGATCTTTGTCTATGGCTTTGATGCCTTATGCGACGCGCGCGGCCTAGCAGAGTAGGGTGTCCAGCGCAAGCGTTTGCGCTGTGTTTCCGGGATTTCGGCAACGATTGTCCGAAGTTCAGCAATACCGTTCCGGCCCGACCCATTGTTCGTCGGAATACCGGTCGCCGTGGGCCCATCCCGGAGGGAGAATCTCTGTGATGCGGGCCATGGTTTCATCGCTCAACGCGATCTCTGTGCCGCGCACCAGTTCCTTGAAATGCGCAACCGAGCGGGTGCCGGGAATCGGGATAACGTGGGACCCCTGGTGCATCACCCAGGCGATGGCCAGCGCGGCTGTCGGTTCGCCCAGGTCCTGCGCCAGCTTGCGCAGCTTTTCCGTTGCCGCGATATTGGCGGCGTAGTTCGGGGCAAGGAACCGGGGGTTGTTTTTCAGGAAGGGCAGCGTCGGGATCACGTCTGCGGCAAGCGGTGTATCGGTGAGCAAAGACCGACCGACAGGTGAAAACGCGACCAGCGCGGTGCCCAGTTCCGCGCATGTCTGCACAAGGCCCATTTCCGGCGCGCGTGTTGACAACGAGTATTCCGACTGCACCGCCGCGATGGGATGCACGGCTGCTGCGCGCCGCAATGACGATGGGGCGATTTCGGAAAAGCCGATGCTTTTGGCTTTTCCCTTTTCCACCAGACGCGCGAGCGCACCGGTGGCCTCTTCTATCGGCATGTCCGCCTGTCGGCGGTGGATATACATCAGGTCCACCGCATCGATCTTCATGCGGGCAAGGCTGTTGTCCAATTCGCTTTCAAGATGCTCCAGATCGTTGCGGAACTGGCGGTTTCCATCCGCGTCCTGGGTGATCCCGGCCTTGGTGGCGATGACAAAGCGGTCC
Organism: Marivita sp. S6314; assembly: GCF_023015985.1. Taxonomy (GTDB): domain Bacteria; phylum Pseudomonadota; class Alphaproteobacteria; order Rhodobacterales; family Rhodobacteraceae; genus Marivita. The sequence goes on along the minus strand of NZ_JALKAO010000003.1, from coordinate 692,000 downwards.
CGGATCGACGCGCCGCGTTGTTCGAAAAAGCGGCCGATCGTCGTTTCGGACCCGCCCATGCCATAGACATTCGACGTGTCGATATGGGTCACCCCCAGATCAAGGGCAGCGTCCAGGATCGCGTGAGACTTTGCTTCAGTTGTGGCGCCGTAAAAATTGCCAAACGACATCGCACCGATGCCAAAGCGACGGGACAAGCTGTGTAGCGCATTCATGAGCGGTCTCCGGCTGTGCCACGGGACACCCCGCAGCACGTTACAATCGGTCTTTCACCGCCAAGATGGCGGCTTGAACCGCGGCGTCAATGCTCAAGGTGGTTGTGTCCAGTTGCACGGCATCTTCTGCAGCGCGCAAGGGCGCGTCGGCGCGTGTTGAATCGCGGGTATCGCGGGCTTTGACATCAGCCAGAACCGTGTCGAAATCGGTGTCGGCCCCGCGTTCCTGCAGTTCAGCAAAACGGCGCTGCGCCCGGATATCGGCGCTGGCGGTGACAAAAAGCTTCACCTCGGCCTGCGGGCAGATCACCGTGCCAATATCGCGCCCGTCCAGCACCGCGCCCCCGGCCCGGCGTGCGAAGGCGCGCTGAAAATCAAGAAGCGCGGCCCGCACTTCGGGAATGACGGCAACTTTCGACGCGGCCTGGGCGATCTCGGCCGTTCGCAGATCGGCATTGTCGAGATCCTCGGCCGACAGGTTTTGCGCCGCAGCGATGGGGTCTTCGCCGGTCAGCATTCGTGCGCCCACCGCGCGATACAACAGTCCGGTGTCCAGATGGGCAAAGCCGAAATGCGCCGCAACGGCTTTGCTGATCGTGCCTTTCCCGGCGGCAGCTGGCCCGTCAATCGCGACTGTAAAGGGGGTGGTCATGCCGGTTTCCGAAATGTCATGTAATGTGGGACGCGGTTTTCACGCAGCGCCTTTTGTTCGTAGCGGGTCGAGATCCAGTCACCCCAGGGCGTGCGCCAGTCAGAGGGACGTTCGGCCAGCCATTCGAACCCTGCCCTGGGCACTTCGATCATGGTTTGGCGGACGTAATCGGGAATATCGGTAGCCACGCGGAACTCTGCGCCCGGTGCCAGGCATGTGAAGAGCGGGTCGAGATGCTCTGGCGTGACAAAGCGTCTGCGGTGGTGGCGCTTCTTGGGCCACGGGTCGGGATAGAGCAGAAACGCCTTCTCCACCGACCCGGCGGGCAAAACATCGAACATGTCGCGCGCGTCACCGGGAAATACGCGCAAGTTGGTGACACCGGCATCGCGGATTTTGCCCAAGAGCATGGCGACACCGTTGATAAACGGCTCACAGCCGATGATCCCGACATCCGGGTTTTGCTGCGCCTGATGAACCAGATGTTCGCCACCGCCGAACCCGATCTCAAGCCAGATCGGTTTGCCGTCAAACAGCGCTTGGGTCTCCAGTGGCGTGCGCTCGGGGTTGTCTTCCCACGACACGGCACCCGGGCTGAGCGCCGCCAGGTCGCTTTCGAGATATTCCTTTTGGCTGGACCGCAGGGTCTTGCCTTTGAACCGGCCATAAAAGTTGCGCCACGGCGCACCGGAGGGGTGTTTGGTGTCAGTCATGGCGCGGGGTTTAGCGGTTGCGTGGATATCGGGCAACGGAGGCCGGACATTTTGTCCGGCCTGCCAGTGATCTTAAACCGAGGATTTCAGCGCATCCACCAGATCGGTGCGTTCCCAGCTGAACCCGCCATCCGCATCCGGCGCGCGCCCGAAATGGCCATAGGCCGCGGTGCGCTGATAGATCGGTTTGTTCAGTTCCAGATGGGTGCGGATGCCGCGTGGTGTGAGGTCCATCACCTTGGGAATGGCCGCTTCGATGGCCGCCGCTTCGAGATCGCCAGTGCCGTGTGTGTCGGCATAGATCGACAGCGGTTTCGACACGCCGATCGCGTAAGACAGCTGAATGGTGCAGCGATCCGCCATCCCGGCAGCAACCACGTTTTTCGCCAGATAGCGCGCGGCATAGGCGGCGGAGCGGTCCACCTTGGTTGGGTCTTTGCCCGAGAACGCGCCGCCGCCGTGCGGGGCCGCGCCGCCATAGGTGTCGACGATGATCTTGCGCCCGGTCAGGCCTGCGTCGCCGTCCGGGCCACCAATGACAAAGGTGCCGGTCGGGTTGACCCACCATTCGGTGTCGGCGCTGATCCAGCCGTCGGGAAGCACTTCGCGGATATAGGGTTCGACAATCGCACGGATGTCGGCAGAGCTTTGGCTTTCATCGGCATGTTGGGTGGACAGCACGATGGACGTCACGCCGACAGGTTTGCCGTTTTCGTAGCGCACACTGATCTGGGACTTTGCATCGGGGCGCAGCAGCGGCTCTGCACCGGATTTGCGCGCTTCGGCCAGTCGGCGCAGGATCGCGTGGCTGTACTGGATTGGCGCGGGCATGAGCGCGTCGGTTTCGTTGGTGGCGTATCCGAACATGATGCCCTGATCGCCTGCCCCTTCGTCCTTGCCCTCACCGGCGTCGACGCCCTGGGCGATATGCGCGGATTGCGGGTGCAACAGGTTGGTGATCTTGCAGGTGGCGTGATGGAACTTGTCCTGCTCGTAGCCGATATCCTTGATACAGGCGCGCGCGATATCCGGGATATGGTCCATGAAATCGGCCAGCTTGTCTTTGTCAGACAGGCCCACCTCGCCACCAATCACCACGCGGTTGGTGGTTGCAAAGGTTTCGGCTGCGACGCGCGCTTCGGGTTCTTCGGTCAGAAACGCGTCAAGAACTGCGTCTGAAATTCGGTCGCAGACTTTATCTGGGTGTCCCTCGGACACGGATTCCGAGGTAAACGTATAATTCTGTCGGGACATAAGTGCTCCATTGGGGTCTACCGCCACGTCAGGAAGCCGTTGTGGCGGGGGTATCTCACGCGGTACGCGTCTGGCTTGGCAAGGTCAATGGCGCGCGCGGCGATTGAGGCCGAACACTGCCGCAAAAGCCACGATCAGTGCAACAAGCGCCGCCCAATCGCCGGTGATGCTGTAGGGTGTGGGGGCCAGGGCTGCAGGGACCGGAACATCAATGAACCCCGCACGGCCCAGTGGCAGCTGGTCGATCATGCGGCCTGCGGGATCAATCACGGTCGAGATGCCGGTATTGGCGACACGGATCAGGGGGAGGCCCTGTTCGATTGCGCGCAGTCGCGCCTGCTGCAGGTGCTGCTGCGGTCCGGCATAGGTGCCGAACCACGCATCATTGGTGATCTGCAACAGGACATCCGGGCGGTCCGGTGCCGCGTTCACATCCTGCGGGAACACCGCCTCGTAGCAGATCAGCGGCAGCGCACGTCCCAGCCCGCCAAGGTCAATCAGCCGGGGCCCCGGTCCTGCCGCATAGCCTGACGTGGCCCGCGCCGCGAGACCCAGAATGTTGAACCGCGCGAAGAGCCCGGCAGCGGGCATGTATTCCCCAAACGGCACAAGATGATGCTTGTCGTAAAGCTGGTCCGTTTGGCCTTCTGCATCCAGCGTGACCAGTGAATTGTAGTAATTGCCCGCCTCCTCGCGCTGAATACCCAGAACAACCGGCGTTCCGGCGGCGGCATCTGCAATCACCTCGAATGCCGGGCCCGCGTTGTGAAGCAGGTTCGGGACCGCCGTTTCCGGCCACACGATCAGATCCGGTGCCGGCAGTTGCGCGGTGAAATCGACCTGCCTTTGGAAAAAGATCGGGATATGGTCGGGATCCCATTTTTGATGCTGTGGCGCATTTGGCTGGATCAACCGCACCACGGGACGGTCCTCAAGGACGGGCGCTGCCGGGGTCAGGGCGACCGCGCCGAACCAGCCCAGACATGCCAACGCTCCCGCCGGGAAGAGCCACATGCGGTTTGACACGCCCTGTGCGGTCATCGCTGCAAGCAACACCGTGGCCAGCGTCACGCCATGGGGGCCAATGACACTGTGCCACTGCACCACCGGTGTGGAAGCCCAGACATAGCCCAGCAACCCCCAGGGAAACCCGGTCAGCACATAGGCGCGCGCAAGTTCAGCAAAGGCCCAGACGACCGCGATGGCAAATGGCGTTTCGCTCAGGCGACGCCCCAACCAGAATGCCCCCGCCCAGAACAGCGCCAAACCGGCGGCCATCCCAACCAGCGCAAACGGTGCCATCCATCCTGTGGCCGCCGCGTCGACCTGAAACGGTTCCAAGATCCAGCGCAGTGACACGGAAAAATAACCGATGCCGAAGAGCCATCCGGTCCAGGCAGAGGATCTGGCGGTGAGGTCAAACCGGACCAATGCCAGCACCGCAACCGAGGCCAATATAGCGGCCCACAAAAGATCGAAGGGCGGCTGGCCCAGCGCAAACACGCCGCCAAGGGCCATGGCCGTTGTGCGGCGGAGATATGTCATGGTGTCAGGCGGAGGATGCGGCCGCAGCGTCCGCGGTATCGCGCCGCTGGGCACGGTCGGCCGTGGCGGTTGAGGTCACGTGAACCCGCATCCGCTTGATCCGGCGCGGGTCGGCGTCGATGACTTCGAATTCCGGTCCCTCGGGGTGTGGTACCACTTCGCCGCGCGCGGGAACGTGGCCCGCCAGCATGAACACCAGCCCGCCAAGCGTTTCGATCTCTTCGGCGTCGATATCGTCGTGGTCGGTCAGTTTGACACCAATTTCGGATTCAAATTCATCCAGCGGCGTTCTTGCAAAGGCCATATACACACCCGGCTTTTCGCGGGTGAAATTGCGGCCTTCGTCCAGATCATGCTCGTCTTCGATCTCACCAATGACCTGTTCGATCAGGTCTTCGATGGTCACAAGACCGTCCACGCCACCGTATTCGTCGATCACCAGCGCCATGTGACGCCGCTCGGTCTGCATCTTGGTCAGCAACACACCGATCGGCATCGACGGTGGTACGAACAGCAAGGGGCGCAGCAATTGCTTGAGATCGAACGCGCTGCTGTCCTTGCCGTTAAAGCCGTGGCTGAGCGCGAAATCCTTGAGATGCGCCATGCCGATGGGCGTGTCCAGCGTCCCGGTGAACACCGGCAGGCGGGTCATACCGCTTTCGCGGAACACATCCACCAGTTCGGATTTGCTGATCGTGTCGGGAACGGACACGATATCGGCACGCGGCACAGCTACGTCTTCGACGCGCATCCGCCGCAGGTTCATCATCCCATGAATTGGCGCTGTTACCCGCGCCACGTGTGTCGCCGGATCTTCTTCGGGAGTACTGTCTTTTGTCCCGAACAATCCTGCGATCCGGGCCAATACACCGCCCGTGGAAGTCGTGTCTGTCATCTGCTGCGCGCTTTGCGCCGCGTTAGACGAATCGTCGCTGTCGCCCATCGTTTCCTGTTCCGGTAAAGGTCACATGACCTGTCTCAACTCCTATATGGGTCCGGAAGACCCATTTTGCCAAGTATTTCCGTTTCAAGTCGTTCCATCAGCGTGGCATCGCCGTCACGGACGTGATCGTATCCCAGAAGATGCAGCACGCCATGCACGATCAAATGCGTGACATGATGGTCAAACGGTTTTGCCGCATCGGACGCCTCGCGCAGGCAGGTTTCATAGGCAATCGCGATATCCCCCAGGCCTTCGCCCATGCGCGGATCAGCGGCGGGGGGCGGTTCCGGCGCACCGCCTTCGTCAGGGGCGGCCAGATCGTAGCTTGGCCAGCTGAGCACATTTGTCGGGGTGGGCTTCTTGCGAAACTCTGCGTTTAACGTCGCGATCTGCGCGTCATCACAGGCCAGAACGGCGATTTCATAGCCATCGACAGGCAAGGCCAGATGCGTCAGCGCGGCAATGGCCGCGGTTTCGGCAAGCTCTGCAAGACCCGCGTCTTGCCAGCGCGGATCTTCGATGACGATGTCAGTGAGCATGGTCACATGACGTGATTGGGGGCCAGCCCCCAAACCCCCGAGGTATTTTGAAACCGAAGAAGATCAGAGCGTTTCAGCATCTTTTTCATATGCCTCGATGATGGCCGCGACGAGCGGATGCCGCACCACGTCTTTCGATGTGAAGTAGTTGAAGCTGATTTTCGGGATATGGGTGAGAAGCCGTTCGGCGTCGCGCAGGCCAGAGGCCACGCCGCGCGGCAGGTCGATCTGGGTGCGGTCGCCGGTGATCACCATGCGCGAGCCTTCACCCAGGCGGGTCAGGAACATCTTCATCTGCATGGAGGTAGCGTTTTGCGCTTCGTCCAGCACGACAAAGGCGTTCGACAATGTGCGGCCGCGCATGAAGGCGAGCGGTGCGATCTCGACCGTTTTTTCCTCGATCATGCGGGCAAGCTGTTTGCCGGGCAGGAAATCATTCAGCGCGTCGTAGAGCGGCTGCATGTAGGGGTCGACCTTGTCTTTCATGTCGCCCGGCAGGTAGCCCAGCTTTTCACCGGCCTCGACCGCAGGGCGGCTGAGGATGATCTTGTCGACCTGACCGGTGATGAACATGTTCACGCCCACAGCCACCGCAAGGTAGGTTTTGCCGGTGCCTGCGGGCCCGATGCCGAAGGCCAGTTCGTTTTCGAACAAGGACCGCACATAGGCTTTTTGCGCGTCAGTGCGCGGCTCGACCAGTTTCTTGCGGGTCTTGATTTCGACCGGGCCACCTTCGAACATTTCGATCTGGGTGTCCGGTGTCGTTTCCTCCGGCGCCATGCGGAATTCGCGGTCGATGTCGCCGGGATTGACGCTGCGCCCCTGTTCGAGCCGCTGGTAAAGCGCCATCAGGACGTCACGCGCTTCTTCCTGCGCATCGAGTTCGCCGTGAATGGCAAGCTGATTCCCGCGGCGCAGGATCTGCACGCCAAGACGGGTTTCAATTTCGGTCAGGTTGCGGTCGTATTCGCCGCAAAGGTCGATGAGCAAACGGTTATCAGGAAATTCTACCAGCGCTTCTGACAAGGTGTCTGTGGTCACACGGATCTCCGGTGCAAGGGGTGCAGTGGAAGGGTCGCAAGTTCCGTCATCCAGTGCAAGTTGTCACCTCTGACATCACAATGCGTCCCCGATCAGCGAGGATGACCCCGCCTTGAAATTACCGATGGCGGTGCTGCTTTCGGAATGATTGCCAGAGCAGACCGGACGACCCCGTTTATCAAGACGGGGCGACAGATACCCTTCGACACCGTCATCAATGATCCAGTGATCGCAGCCGTTCGGGTCAATCCAGATGCCGGCCTGAAGTTCGCTGAGGGGTTTGTCATCCCAGCCGCGATCCACGCTCTTGTCCGGGCTTGGGCGTTCGCAGGCCGTTGCAGTGATAAGCGCGAGGCCACACAGATAGGTTATCGGACGCATCGGGGGTCTCTCCTTCACCGCAAACACAGGATTTCCACCCGGCGGTTTTTTGCCATGCCGGATGCGCTCGCGTTGCTTGCAATGGGGCGGCGTTCGCCGAACCCGCGCACCGAGTAGACCCGCGCGCCCGATTGCTGGGCCACGCGCGCCACGGCCTGTGCGCGCCGTTCGCTAAGCGCCATGTTGGAGCGGTCCGAGGCGCGGCTGTCGGTATGGCCTTCGATGACAAACCCGTTTGCCGCGTTCGCCGCAAAGAAGTTGCGCAGGCTTTGCGCCCCGCCCGCGGCCAAGGTCGCACTGCCAGACGCAAACATCGTGTCCGTTGGCACGACGGCGCAGCGGCTGACCTTGTGGCACACCGGCGTTCCGTCACGGCGCAGATGGGGGCTCATAAAGCCCTCGACACCGTCATCCATGACCCAATGTTCACACCCGTCCGGATCAATCCACACGCCGGGAATATACTGTTCACTCTGCTTGGCCACCGACACAGTCGGTAGTGCCAGCGCCACACTCACTACGATTGCGGATATCCGCCGCATCATTCCCGCATCCCCCGTTCGGATGGTCGATAAGCCAACGGCTTTGCCGACCGATTCAGCAACATACTACCAGAGACTGCGGTTCAGGAAAGAGAGAACCTCAATATATCGCGGTGAGACCAAGATATGCGGTCTAGTCCAGAAGCTCCCCGCGCAGGGAATTGCGTTGGCTTTCAACGATCCGAACACGTCTGAGATCCCCCGGCTCGATGCCATCGGCCATCACATGCACGGCATGCAGATGATCGGATTTGCCCACCATTTGTCCGGAGTCGCGTCCGGGTTTTTCGAACAGGACGCCCACCTCTTTGCCCACCATCGCATCCTGCACCGCCTTTTGCTGTTTGGTGATCAGGGCTTGCAGGCGTTGCAAACGATCGTCCTTGACGTCTTCTGGCAGTTGGTCCCGTTCCGCCGCCGGTGTGCCGGGGCGGGTCGAGTATTTGAAGCTGTAGGCATAGCCGTAGTTCGACGCGCGGATGATCTCCAGCGTCGCCTGGAAATCTTCTTCGGTTTCTTCCGGGAACCCGACGATGAAGTCACCGGACAGCAATAGATCAGGGCGCGCCGCGCGCAGCTTCTCGATGATCCGCAGGTAGCATTCGGCGGTGTGCTGGCGGTTCATCCTTTTGAGGATGCGGTCGCTGCCGGACTGCACGGGCAGATGAAGATAGGGCATCAGTTTTGGACAGGTGCCATGCGCCTCAATCAGTTCGTCGGTCATGTCGTTGGGGTGGCTGGTGGTGAACCGGATACGCTCCAACCCGTCCACATCATTCAGCGCCCAGATGAGGCGTGCCAGCGACCAGTCACCGCCCTCTCCGGCCCCGTGATAGGCATTCACGTTCTGGCCCAGCAGGGTGATGTCGCGCACGCCGCGCTCTACCAGATCGCGCGCCTCTGTCAGGATGCGGTCGGCGGGGCGGCTGACTTCGGCGCCACGGGTATAGGGCACGACGCAGAACGCACAGAACTTGTCGCAGCCTTCCTGAACGGTGAGGAATGCGGTTGGGCCGCGTTTTGCCTTGGGACGGTTCTTGAGAACCTCGAACTTGTCTTCTTCGGGGAAATCGGTGTCGAGCGCCTTTTTCCCGTCCTGGACCTTGGCTTCCATCTCGGGCAGGCGGTGGTAGCTTTGCGGGCCGACGACCAGATCCACCATCGGTTGACGGCGCATGATTTCCTGGCCTTCGGCCTGCGCGACACAGCCCGCCACGCCAATCTTGAGGTCCGGTTTCGCCGCTTTGAATTTCTTGTAGCGGCCCAGTTCCGAATACACCTTTTCCGCCGCTTTTTCGCGGATGTGGCAGGTGTTCATCAGGATCATGTCGGCATCCGCCGGATCCGACGTTTCCACATAGCCCTGCCCGCCCAGCGCTTCGGCCATGCGTTCGCTGTCATAGACGTTCATCTGACAGCCATAGGTCTTGATGAAAAGCTTCTTCGGCTCGGACACGGGGCCAATCCTCCGGACAGGTTTCAAGCCGTGCCGATACCGCAGAATGCCCCCGTCTTGCAATGCACGGTTTTTTCATTGAGTCTGGGCGAAAATCCCGCAGAGGTCCCCTCATGCGCTATGCAGGCATAAACGACTTACTTTCCCAAAACCCCAAGGCGCTGGCCACAGGGCCCATTGCGCTGGTCTTTGCCGAAGACGCGGTCGAGATCGACACAACGTTGCGCCACAATCTGCAGCTTGGTTTCAAGGCGGTCATCGTCTTCATGATGCCTGACTTCGAACTTGCACCGGATGTTGAAGAGCGTGTTCTGCGGGTGGATGCCAATGTGGCCCGCGACGACAATCGCGAGGCAATCGTCAACGCGGTGATCGCGAAAGCGCCCGGCATCTGGATGTATGTGTGCTACAATGCGGAATTCCTGTTCTTCCCGTTTTGCGAGACCCGCACCATCGGCGAATTGCTGGCCTTCCACACCGAAGAACGCCGCGATGCGATGTTGTGTTATGCCGTTGATATCTATGCCGGGGATCTGGAACGGAACCCGGATGCGGTGAATATCGAAGACGCGTATCTCGATCGGTCCGGATACTACGCGCTGGGACGTCCGGACCCTGTCACGACCCATCCCCGCGAACGGCAATTGGATTTCTTTGGCGGGTTGCGCTGGCGATACGAGGAACATGTGCCGCCCGAGCGGCGCAAGATTGACCGCATCGCGCTGTTCCGCGCAAAGCCGGGGCTTGAGCTGCAAAAGGATCACACGTTCAACGATCAGGAATACAACACCTATGCCTGCCCCTGGCACAACAACCTGACGGCCTGCGTTGTGTCGTTTCGCACCGCCAAGGCGCTCAAGCGCAACCCGGGATCAGCGTTCGAGATTGAAACCTTTCGCTGGCACAATTCTGTGCCCTTCGAATGGCATTCGCGGCAATTGCTGGATCTTGGACTGATGGAAACCGGCCAATGGTTCTAGGCGTGTAACGTTCAGCGCGCGACGGGTGGTGACCTTAGCGTTCTTGCTGCGCGCGACCTAAGCAGCGGCCAGCCACCTCTCAGAGGTTTTCGTATTGCGGCATGCCCAGAACGTGGAAGCCACCGTCGACGCGAATGGTTTCGCCAGTGGTACAGGCCCCTGCGTCTGACGCCAGATAGACCGCCGTGCCTCCAACCGCCTCAAGCGTCGCATTGGATCGCAACGGCGCGTTGGTGTCGGTGTGCTTGTAGGTCTTGCGCGCCCCGCCAATCGCGGCCCCCGCCAGCGTTTTCATCGGACCGGGAGAGATCGCGTTCACGCGGATGCCTTCGGGGCCAAGATCATTGGCAAGGTATTTCACCGACGCTTCGAGCGCCGCCTTGGCGATGCCCATGACGTTGTAATTCGGCGTCACGCGGGTGGAGCCCATATAGGTCAGCGTCAGCAGCGTGCCGCCATTGTCCACCATCAGCGGATGCGCGCGGCGGGCCACGTCGATAAAGCTGTAGGCCGAGATATCGAGCGAGGTTTTGAAGTTGTCGCGCGATGTGTTCAGGATCCGGCCCGTCAGTTCGGATTTGTCCGAAAACGCGATGGCATGGACCACGAAATCAATCGTCGGCCAGCGCGCGCCAAGCTGTTCAAACGCCGCGTCCAGAGACGCGTCATCCGTCACATCGACATCCACCATGAAGTCAGACCCGACAGAAGCCGCCAGCGGCTCCAGCCGTTTGCCGAACGCGTCGCCCTGATAGGTGAAGGCCAGCTCTGCCCCGGCCTCTGCCATCGCCTTGGCGATGCCCCACGCGATGGAGCGCTCATTGGCGACCCCCATGATCAAACCGCGTTTGCCGTGCAACTGACCTGTCATCGTCCAACCTGTCCTGATTAATCGGTGTATTTCGACATCAACATCGACCCGTTGGTCCCACCAAAGCCAAAGGAATTGGTCATGACCGTATCAAGGCCTGCGTTTTCCACCAATTCGGTGGCGATTTCAGCAGGTTTCAACGCTGGATCAAGCGTTTCGACGTTGATTGACGGGATGATGAAGTCGTTCTGCAGCGCCAGAAGGCAATATATCGCCTCTTGCGCGCCGGTTGCGCCCTGGCTGTGGCCGGTCATGGACTTGGTCGAGCTGACGGGCGGTGTCTGGCCATCGCCAAACACGCGGCGGACCGCTTCAATCTCGCCCACGTCGCCCACGGGCGTCGATGTGCCGTGTGCGTTGATGTAGCTGACCTTGCGCCCCTCGGGGAGCGTTTTCAGCGCGCCACGCATCGCGCGTTCGCCACCTTCGCCGGAGGGCGCGACCATGTCGGCGCCGTCGGAGGTTGCGGAGAACCCTGTGACTTCGGCATAAATGTTGGCCCCCCGGACCAAGGCCCGTTCGAGCGGTTCCAGCACCACGATGGCCCCGCCACCCGAAATCACGAACCCGTCGCGATCCGCGTCAAAGGCGCGGCTTGCGCGCTCGGGGGTGTCGTTGAATTTCGAAGACATCGCGCCCATTGCGTCGAAGAGGCAGGACAAGGTCCAGTCCAGCTCTTCCCCACCGCCTGCGAACATCACGTCCTGCTGACCCAGCGCGACCTGTTGGGCGGCCATGCCGATGCAATGCAGGGATGTGGAACAGGCCGAGGTGATCGACATGTTCATACCCTTGATCTGGTACGCCGTGGCAAGGTTCGCACTGACGGTCGAAGACATCGTCTTGGGCACCGCAAAGGGACCGATCCGTTTGGTCGCCCCGGTTTTGAGCACCGTCTGGTGCGCCGCCAGCATCGCGCTCGTGGAGGGCCCGCCCGAACCTGCGATCAGACCGGTCATCGGGTTGATGACCTCGGCCTCGGTCAGGCCCGCATCGGCAATCGCCTGCCCCATCGCAATATGCGCATAGGCCGCACCCGGCCCCATGAACCGCAGCGTGCGTTTGTCGACATGGTCTGCCAAATCCAGATCAATGGCACCCGCGACCTGCGACCGGAACCCGTGTTCCTGCATATCCGCATTCGCGGTAATTCCCGACGTGCCTGCCTTGAGCGAGGCCAGAACGGCGTCTTTGTTGGTCCCGATGGACGAGACAATCCCCAATCCGGTTACGACAACTCGGCGCATCACGGCTCCTTACAATTGTTGCAAGTGTGTGTAGGGGAATGTGGGGGGGAGGGGCAAGCAGATTGCCAGCGCCCCCGGACATTCGGTTTTGTAACGCAAAAGGCCCGATCGCGGGGACGACCGGGCCATTTGGATTGTTTGAACGTCAACGAGGCTGACGGGAAACTGCGCTTACTCCGCAGCCTCCTGGTAGCTTTCCATGGGTGGGCATGTGCACACCAGATGCCGGTCGCCATAGGCGTTGTCGACACGGTTGACCGGAGGCCAGTATTTGTCGACGCGGAACGCTCCGGGTGGGAAACATCCCTGTTCCCGCGAATATGGGCGATCCCAGTCTTTCACGAGATCCTCCATCGTGTGCGGTGCCAGTTTCAACGGGTTGTTCTCTGCATCCATCTCGTCCTTTTCGATGGCGCGGATTTCCTCGCGGATTGCCAGCATCGCGTCGCAGAAGCGGTCAAGCTCTGCCTTGGTTTCGGATTCGGTTGGTTCCACCATCAGGGTTCCCGCCACGGGCCAGCTCATGGTGGGGGCGTGGAAGCCGCAATCAATCAGGCGCTTGGCGATGTCTTCGACCGTCACGCCGGCTGACTTTTCGAACGGGCGTACATCCAGAATACACTCGTGCGCAACGCGCCCCTGTTCGCCACGGTAGAGCACGTCATAGGCCCCTTGCAGCCGTGTTGCGATGTAGTTGGCATTCAGGATCGCCACGCGTGTGGCTTGCGTGAGACCGTTGCCGCCCATCATCAGGCAGTAGGCCCACGAGATTGGCAACAGCGACGGAGACCCGAACGGTGCCGCACTGACCGCGCCTTCGCCCTTGAGCGGATCAGATGGCAGATGTGGCACCAGATGCGCTTTGACCCCAATCGGGCCCATGCCCGGTCCACCCCCGCCATGCGGGATGCAGAACGTCTTGTGCAGGTTGAGGTGGCTGACATCGCCGCCCAGATCGCCGGGTCGGGACAAGCCGACCATCGCGTTCATGTTGGCCCCGTCGATATAGACCTGACCGCCGTGATCATGGGTGATCTTGCAGACATCCTTCACCGTGCCTTCGAAGACGCCATGCGTTGACGGGTAGGTGATCATCGTCCCGGCAAGGTTGTCCGAATGCTGTTCGGCCTTGGCGCGGAAATCCTCAAGATCAATGGACCCGTTATCGTCGCATTTCACGGGAACCACTTTCCATCCGACCATCTGTGCAGAGGCCGGGTTGGTGCCGTGCGCGTTGACCGGAATAAGGCAGATGTTGCGATGCCCCTGCCCGTTGGCCCGGTGATACCCGGCAATCGACAAAAGACCGGCATATTCGCCCTGCGCCCCCGAGTTGGGCTGCATCGAAATCGCATCATAGCCGGTGATGTCGCACAGTTTGGCGTTCAGGCTGTTGATCAGTTCGTGATAGCCCTCGACCTGATCATCGGGAACATAGGGGTGAATATCTGCAAATTCCCGCCAGCTGACCGGCATCATTTCCGCCGCTGAATTGAGCTTCATCGTGCAGGACCCCAGCGGGATCATCGCGCGGTCCAGCGCCAGATCGCGGTCCGCCAGTCGGCGCATGTAGCGCATCATTTCGGTTTCCGCGCGGTTCATGTGGAACACGTCGTGCTGAAGATACTCGGACGTACGGATCAGCGCGTCGGGCAAACGGTATTCCGGGGTCAGATTGTCATCGGCCTTGAGCAATCCAAACGCGCGCCACACCGCTTCGATCGTTGCGGGGCGAGACCGTTCGTCCAGCGTGATGCCGACCTTGGTGTCGCCCACAGCCCGCAGGTTCAGACCTTCGCGCACGGCGGCCTGCAGCACACCGCGCTGGAGCAGGCCGACATCAACGGTGATCGTGTCGAAATACGCCTTTGGTTCGACCTTGAAGCCCGCAGCTTCCAGCCCTTTGGCCAGACGCACGGTCTTGCGGTGAATGCGCTGTGCAATCGCGCGCAGTCCCTTCGGCCCATGGAACACGGCATAGAACCCGGCCATCACGGCCAGCAGCGCCTGCGCGGTGCAAACGTTCGATGTCGCTTTTTCGCGGCGGATATGTTGTTCGCGGGTCTGAAGGGACAGGCGGTAGGCCTTGTTGCCGTGGCTGTCGATGGAGATCCCGACAATCCGTCCCGGCATCGCGCGTTTATAGGCGTCTTTGGTCGCCATGTAGGCCGCGTGTGGACCCCCATATCCCAAAGGCACGCCAAAGCGCTGGGTAGACCCCACCGCGATATCCGCGCCCATCGCACCCGGCTCTTTCAGCAGGCAGAGCGCCATCGGATCAGCCGACATGATGGCAATTGCCTTGGCCGCGTGCAGGGCTGCGATGTCGTCTGTGAAATCTCTCAAATGGCCATAGGTGCCGGGATACTGGAAGACGGCCCCGAAGACCGCCTCGGGGTCCATGTTGGCGACATCATCAACGATGATCTCGATTCCCAAGGGCGCGGCGCGCGTTTTCATGACCGAGATGTTCTGCGGGTGGCAGTTTTCATCAACGAAAAACGCCTTGGCTTTGGATTTGGCAACACGCTGCGCCATGGTCATCGCTTCGGCGCAGGCGGTGGCTTCGTCAAGCAAGGAGGCGTTGGCAATCTCCAGCCCGGTCAGATCGCTGACCATCGTCTGGTAGTTCAAGAGCGCCTCAAGCCGGCCTTGCGAAATCTCGGGCTGGTAGGGTGTATAGGCGGTGTACCAGGCCGGGTTTTCAAACACGTTGCGCTGGATTGCCGGCGGGGTGACCGTGCCGTGGTAGCCCATGCCGATCAGCGACGTGAGAACCTTGTTCTTGGACGCGGTCTGGCGCATGTGCCACATCAATTCGCGCTCGGACAGGGCTTTGCCAAAGTCGAGCGGTTTTTCCTGACGGATCGATTCCGGCACCGTCTGGTCGATCAGGTCATCGAGGGTCGAGACGCCAAGGGCGGCCAGCATGTCGGCCATTTCAGCGGGCGACGGGCCGATATGGCGTCGGTTGGCGAAATCATAGGGTAAATAGTCGATGGCATCGTAACCCATGGCACTCTCCTTGCGAGTCGAAACGGCGCGCCGTCTCTTGAGATCAGTTTTCAAAAGCAGACCGCCCCGACACTTGCACATGACGCGCCGGGGCAGTTGGTAGATCAGCCGATGAAGGCCTTGTAGGCGGCTTCATCCATCAGGTCGTCCAGCGCCGACATGTCTTCAATCTTCAACTTGAAGAACCACGCCTCGCCCTCGGGATCGTCGTTGACCTTGCTGGGTTCATCCACCAGCGCCTCATTCACTTCGGTGATTTCCCCGTCCAGCGGGGCCAGAATGTCGGATGCCGCTTTCACGGATTCGATCACGACGATCTCGTCATCCTTGCTGACGGTCGTGCCGGCATCGGGCAGTTCGACGAACACGACATCCCCCAATTGTTCGGCCGCGTGTGCGGTGATCCCGACCACGACTTCGTCGCCTTCGACCCGCAGCCATTCATGTTCTTCAGTGTACTTCATAAGTCCCTCTTTGATGGATTATCGTTTGAAACCAGGTGCCGCGAAGGGCGTTTTTGCGACCGCAACAGGCAAGCGTTTGCCCCGCACTTCGCCAAACAGCGCGGTGCCAACCGCGGCATGTTCCGCGTCCACATATCCCATGGCGACGGGTGTCCCGACGGTCGGGCCAAAACCACCCGACGTGACCGTGCCAACCGGCGCTGTGGCGTCGGCGCTTGCAAACAAGGCTGTGCCTTCGCGCATGGGCGCGCGGCCTTCCGGCAGAAGCCCAACGCGTTTGCGCGCCACGCCATCGGCCATTTCGCCAAGGATGCGCGTGTCGCCCGGGAACCCGCCCTGACGGTCACCGCCGGTGCGGCGGGATTTCTGGATGGCCCAGGTCAGACCTGCCTCGACCGGCGAGATTTGGGCGTCAATGTCATGGCCATAGAGGCACAATCCCGCTTCGAGCCGCAGCGAGTCGCGCGCCCCCAAACCGATGGCTTCGACCGCGTCATGGGCCAGCAACGCCTTGGCCAGATCTTCGGCAGCGGCGACGGGCACCGAAATCTCGAACCCGTCTTCGCCGGTATATCCTGACCGCGACACCCAGCATTCCGCCCCGGCCAGCGGCACGGTTGCGACGTCCATGAACGCCATCTCGGCAACCATTGGATGGTGTTCAGCCAGAACGGCTTCGGCCTTTGGGCCCTGCAGCGCCAGAAGCGCGCGGTTCTCCAGCAGTTTCACGGTAACATCGGGTTCAAGCGCGGCGCGCATCCGGGCCACATCGGCGTCTTTGCAAGCCGCGTTCACCACGACGTAGAGATGATCCCCCCGGTTGGCGAACATCAGATCGTCTTCGATGCCGCCGGCCTCGTTGGTGAAAAACCCGTAGCGCTGACGACCTTCGGCCAACCCAAGCACATCCTGCGGGATCAGCGTTTCCAGTGCCCGCTTTGCCGCCTCGGGATCGGGCGCGCGCAAGATCACCTGGCCCATATGGCTGACATCGAACAGCCCGGCGGCCGCACGGCAGTGCAGGTGCTCTTTCATCACGCCAAGCTTGTATTGAACGGGCATGTCATATCCCGCAAACGGCACCATTTTCGCACCCAGCGAAACGTGCAGATCGTAAAGCGGCGTGCGGTGTAAATCGCTCACGCTATATCCCTTCCCAACGGGCCGGGCGATTTCTAAGAAACATCCGGCATATTCCAAAATGCGCGATGCGCATTCGTCCTATGCCCCCTCTGTCCTTTTGCCTGAGATCGTTATCCCTTCGGCGCCTTGGGCAATGCCAAGATCTCTCCAGAGTTTATTTCCGCGACGGTCCTTCAGCCTGAGAGTTTCCGGGGGCGGTTGCTCCTTCGGCACCGGCTGTGCCGATTCTCCCATCGTGGATGTGTACAGTGGTAGACCGAATCGCGATCCGGCTCAAGTGGTCAAACGGCCAGCGCGGCATCTCGTTCCGCGCAGCCCTTGCCCGGGTTCAGAATATTCATCAGCGCCTCGTTCTGACAAATCAGGGCATCCAGCGTGATGGGGTCCAGCGAGCGGTAAAACGCCTCGACCGCGTCGGTCAGCGCGGTGCGCAGGCGACATGCCTCTGTCAGCGGGCAGGTGTTGTCGACATCCGCAAAGCATTCGGCCAGAGGCACGGGCGCTTCAAGAACGCGGAACACGTCGCCGATCTTGATGTCTTCGGCGGGGCGCCCAAGGGACAATCCGCCGTTGCGTCCGCGTTGTGTGTGAAGAAAACCGAGCTGACCAAGTTGATTGATCACCTGGGCAAGATGGTTTTCAGAGGCATTGCAGCACTCAGCGATTTCTGCTTTCGTCACCAGCCGTCCGGCATTTGCCGCACAAAACATCAGGACGCGCATCGCGATATTGGTCCGTTTGGTCACTCGCAAGGGAAACATCCTTTTTGTTCAGTTGGCCAATGCTATCGCTTCGTGCAAAGCTGTCCTTGATATACATCAAACGGGCGATACGTGTCTAATTCCGTCAAACACCCTCATTTCTTTGGCTATGGCTCGCTGGTGAACCGCATGACACACCAGTTCGATCCCATCCATCCATCGCAGATTTCCGGCTGGCGGCGTGTCTGGCATCGCGCGCCGGTGCGTCCGGCGGCGTTTCTGTCGGTGGTGCGCGATGCGGATGCAACGATTGACGGTGTCATCGCACCGGTGCCGGACGACAACTGGGCCGATCTGGACGCGCGGGAATATGCCTATGACCGCATTCTGGTCACCGAAACGGTCAGCCACACCGCCGTGGCGGTGCGCGATGTCTCGATCTACGCCATTCCACCTGACCATGCCGCACCGCCGGACGAGGACCATCCCATCCTGCTCAGTTATGTCGATGCCGTCATTCAGGGCTACCTGCACCATTTTGGCGAAGACGGTGCGACGCGCTTTGCCCATGGCACCGAAGGGTGGGACACTTGCGTGCTCAATGATCGCGACGCGCCGATCTATCCCCGTGCCCAGGTGCTGAGCCTGACCGAACGGGAATGTGTCGATGATCTTCTCAGTGATCTGCGCGTGCGGGTGCTTGCCTGATGCGCGCGCGACTGTGGCTCTTGATCAACCGGCTCTGGCGGCAACCGGGCATCCGGATCTCGGCTTTTGGCGCAGCAGCGTTGGTAATTGCTCTGATCGCGCCGCTTCTGGACAGGTCGCTTCCCGAAAGTCTGGTCGAGCGGTTTTCCCGCGACGCGGTTCTGCCGATCCTGAACATCCTTGCGTCGTCCATGCTGGCCGTGACCACGTTTTCTCTGGGTATCATGGTGTCGGCCTTCCGGTCCGCCGCCGGTCAGGCCACCCCGCGTGTTTACCGTATACTGATGCAAGACATGACCACGCAAAATGTCATGTCGGTGTTTGTCGGCGCGTTTCTGTTTTCGCTTGGGGCCATCGTGATGTTCCGGGCACATTACTATGGCGACTCCGCTGCGGTCATCGTGTTTGCCATGACGCTGATCTGCATCTTCCTGATCATCGTGGCCATCCTGCGCTGGATTGCTCATCTCAGCCAGTTGGGCAGCCTTGATCACACGCTGGCGCTTGTCGAAAAGACCGCGACGCCGCCATTGGTCAGTCTGGCCAAGCGGCCCAATCTTGGTGCGCGGCCTGCATCAAATGCACCGCGGCTCCCCGATGGGGCGCTCCCCTTGTTGTCGCCGAAATCCGGGTTCGTGCAATTCATCAGCCTTTCCGAGCTTAATGAAAAGCTTGAGGACGCGGACGCGAATTTGTGGGTCACCACACCGCCCGGCAGCTGGGTGCTCAAGGGCATGCCCTTGGCCTATGTGGACCGGTCCGATGACCCCGAGGCGTTGATCGACAATTTCACCTTGGGCGACGAACGCACGTTTGAACAGGACGCGCGCTTTGGCATCGTGATCCTGTCAGAGGTGGCCTCGCGGGCGTTGTCCCCGGGCGTCAACGATCCCGGCACCGCGATTGACGTGATCCACCGCATCGAACGCATCCTGTGGGATCTGGGCCAGAGGATGACGGACGAGGACCGCGAGACTGAGGTGCGCTATCCGCGTGTCATCATTGGCAGTGTGTCTGCAAAGAACCTGATACAGGACGGGTATTCCGCGCTGATGCAGGACGGCGGCAACCGGTTTGACGTGATGGCGCAGATGCTGAAAGCCACCAACCGGCTGAGCCGCAGCGACTGGTCCGAACTGGCACAGGCGGCAGAGGCCGCGCGCGACAGCGCCCTGGGCATCATTGATCGTCGGATCGACGACCCGGACGCGGTCAAGACGCTGCGCGAAAAGGCCAAGCAAGCCTAGCTTTTGGCCAGTTTCCGGGCTGGAATGGACTGCATCAAAGGCAGCAAATCCGCCATCTCGGGGCCGCGTTCCTGACCGGTGATCGCTTTGCGCAGCGGCATGAACAGGCCTTTGCCCTTGCGACCGGTTGCGGATTTCACCGCTGCAGTCCAGGTGCTCCACGCATCTGCGGGCAAGGGGCCTTCGGGCAGCAACGCCATGGCTTCGGCGACAAAGTCTTTGTCTTCGTCGGCCACCATCGGTTCGGCCCCTTGAGACACCAGCGTCCACCACTGGGCGATGTCCTTGCGGGTGGTGATGTTGGCCCGTGCCACACCCCAGAAGGCTTCGGCGATGTCATCCGGAACGCCCAGCGCGGCCAATTCGTCTTTCATCACCGCATAATCAAGCCCGTGCAACTTGCGCGCGGTCAGCGGAAACAGGTCTTGTACGTCGAATTTGGTTGGGGCCGATCCAAACTGATCGAGGTCGAAGCCCTCGGCGATCTCGTCCAGAGAAGCGCGCAGTTCCACCGGTTGGCTGGACCCCAGACGCGCCATCAGGCTTAGCAGCGCCTCGGGCTCTACGCCCTGTTCACGCAGGTCGCGCAACGCGAGGGTGCCCAGACGTTTGGACAGCGACTCGCCCTGTGGGCCGGTCAGAAGCGAGTGGTGCGCAAACGCCGGAACGGTGCCACCCAGGGCGCGGATCATCTGGATCTGCGTTGCGGTGTTGGTCACGTGGTCGGACCCGCGCACGACGTGGGTCACCCCCATATCGGTGTCATCGACAACCGACGCCAGGGTATACAGAACCTGACCGTCCGCCCGGATCAGCACCGGGTCAGACACGCTGGCCGCATCAATCGAGATGTCGCCCAGAATGCCGTCATTCCATTCGATCCGCTCCTGATTCAGCTTGAAACGCCAGACGCCATCACCACGCTCTGCGCGCAGGGCGTCCTTGTCGGCCTCCGACAACGCCAAAGCGGCGCGGTCATAAACCGGCGGCTTGCCCATGTTCAGCTGTTTCTTGCGCTTGAGGTCCAGTTCGACCGGCGTCTCGAACGCTTCATAAAAACGCCCCATACCCCGCAGCTTGTCCGCGGCCTCGGCATAGCGGTCAAGGCGCTCGGACTGACGCTCGACCCGGTCCCATGTCAGGCCCAGCCATTCCAGATCCTGCTTGATGGCGTCGACATATTCTTCTTTCGACCGCTCGGGATCGGTGTCGTCGATCCGCAGGATGAACGTCCCACCCGACTTGCGGGCGATCAGGTGATTGAACAACGCGGTGCGCAGGTTACCAACATGGATGTAACCGGTGGGCGACGGTGCAAAACGGGTGGTGGTCATGGGGGAGCCTCCTGTAGGCGCGCCCTTTCCCATATGGCGCAGGGTTTGTCCAGAATGCCGTCAGCGCGACGCCGCCCCGGAGGTCATCATCACGAACCAGTGAATAGGTCGTGCTTCCTGCATATGTCCGGCTAGGTCATAGTCGGACTACAAGGGGAGACAGACTAATGACAAAATTCACAATTACGCGCCGGACCGCATTGACCGGCCTGGCCGCCGCGCCGCTGGCCAGCCTTGCCAGCACGCCTGTGCTGGCCCAGGCCGCACAACAGGGTCCGCAAATTCCACGCATCAGCCGCTTTGGCGTCGGCAATTTCGAAGTAACAACCCTGCTGGTTGGCAGCCGCACTGTCGAAGAGCCGCAGGGGATTTTCGGTATGAACGTGTCGGCTGAGGAGTTTTCCTCTGTGTCCGCGACGGCCCATATCCCGATCGGCAAAGCACAGTTCTTTTTCCACCCGACGCTTGTGAACACGGGGTCCGAGTTGATCCTGTTCGATACCGGGTTGAACGGGGCCTCGATCGCGCAGGCGGTCGAAATGGCAGGGTATTCCGCTGACGCCGTCACTCATGTCGTCCTGACACACATGCATGGCGACCACATCGGCGGTCTGATGACAGACGGGGCCGAAACCTTCAGCAACGCCGCCTACATCACAGGGCAGGTCGAGTTCGACCACTGGTCCGGCACCGACAACGAACGGTTCGCAAGCAATGTCGCACCGCTGGCGGAGAAGATGTCCTTTATCGGTGATGAGGCAAGCATCGCGCCCGGGATCACCTCGGTGGCCAGCTTTGGCCACACGCCGGGCCACATGGCGTATCGGCTTGAAAGCGACGGGCAGCAGCTTTTGATTTTTGCGGATCTGGCGAACCACTATGTCTGGTCACTGGCCTATCCCGACTGGGAAGTGCGCTTTGACATGGACAAACAAGCCGCCGCCGCCACACGCCGCCGGGTGTTGGGCATGCTGGCCACGGACAACATCCCGTTCATTGGCTACCACATGCCCTTCCCCGGTGTCGGCTATGTCGAAACACGCGGCGACGGGTTCCACTACGTTCCACACAGTTATCAGCTTTTGCTCTGATCGCATCTTGACGTTGGTGGCATGCGTCCTGCTCATACGGGCATGGATGGAGCCACCGATATCGACGACATCACCCGGTATGCCGAGGCGGCCCTTAAGGGGCTGCCTCAACCGTTTCGGGACATATGTGCGGACGTCGTGTTGCAGGTCACGGATTGGCCCGAACCAGAGATGCTCAGCGAGTTGGGCATCGAAGACCGGCTTGACCTCACGGGGTTGTATGACGGCATCCCCGTGACGCAGAAATCAAACGTGGACCCGTCGCCGTTTCCCGACACCGTGTGGTTGTTTGCACAACCCATTTTAGACGAGTGGCGCACGCGCAAGAACGACACGCTGGAGGATTTGGTTCAGCATATCGTCGTCCACGAAATCGCGCATCACTTTGGCTGGACCGACGACGAGATTGCCCAGATCGACCGATGGTGGGAATAAACGGGAGCGTCGCCAGACCGTTAGTCTGCTTTGAACGGCTCGGGTGGACCGTACTGATTGGTGTCTGGCTGGCTGGGTTGGACGTAGAAATACAGCAACACGAAAAAGCCGATGATCGGGATAAACGCGATCAAGAGCCACCAGCCGGTTCGACCGATGTCATGCATCCGCCGCACACCGACCGCGATGTTCGGCAACAGCAGGCCAAGAGATACCAGAAATGACAATGGCTCGCTTTCGCTGGCCGGGCCCAATCCCAGAAGCGGCCCGATAATCAAGCCGTCGATCAGTTGCGTGACAAGCAGGACAAGGAAAACAGCCAGCACCCACCACCAGAATTCTGACCGCGAGGCGCGACCTGTGAATGTCGCGTATTTCGACAGTACTGTACGTGCGGCGGTTTGTAGGGACTCCATGACGCTATCTCCGAAACTGATCACGACCAAGGTTGATCGTTTCACGGTGTGAGTCAACGTAAGGCTGGAGACGGCATGCTGCAGGCGATTGGGTGCCACAACGCGGTGCCGCGCAGCGTTGCAGACTGATTCTCAGCTTTCGTCGCGCCAACGGTTCACGATGGGATAACGCCGATCCAGCCAGAAGGCGCGTTTGGACAGGCGCGCACCGGGGGCGGACTGAAAGCGTTTGTATTCACTGATGTAAAGCAGGTGCTCGACCTTTTTGGCGTCCGCACGATCATATCCAGCGGCCACGCAATCCGCGATGGAGCCGTCTTCATCGACCAGAATTTCAAGAATGCCGTCGAGCACCGGGTAATCCGGCAGTGAGTCGCTGTCTTTCTGGTCCTCGCGCAATTCAGCCGAGGGCGGTTTGGTGATGATCCGGTCCGGGATCACCTCTCCCGCCGGGCCCATCATCCAATCGCGATGGGTCTCGTTGCGCCAGCGGCAGGCTTCGAACACGGCGGTCTTGTACATGTCCTTGATCGGATTGTACCCGCCCGCCATGTCGCCATAGATCGTCGCATATCCGACCGCAACTTCGGATTTGTTACCTGTGGTCAGCAGCATTTCGCCAAACTTGTTCGACAGGGCCATGAGCAGAAGCCCGCGAATACGCGACTGGATGTTTTCTTCGGTCAGCCCTTCGTCAGTGCCTTCGAACAGGGGGGCCAGTGTTTGCGTCACCGCCGCGCGGGTGTCTGCGATAGGCACAAAATCATAGCGACAACCAAGCGCTTCAGCGACGGCTTTTGCATCTTCCAAGGACTCTTGCGATGTATATTCCGAGGGCAGCATCACGCAGCGCACATTCTCCGCACCCAGCGCATCCACCGCAATCGTTGCGACGATGGCGCTGTCGATGCCACCGGACAGACCCAGCAGCACCTTGGAAAACCCGGTCTTGGCAAGGTAATCGCGCAACGCCGTGACCATGACGCGGTAATCCTGCTCCATCGCGTCGGGATGCAGATCAAAATCGCCTTTTGCGGCGCGCCACCCGGTTTCACTACGATACAGATCGACATGGCTGACGACCTCGTCGAAGACCGGCAACTGCACCACCATTTCGCTGGGCGGGGTCAAAACGAATGACCCGCCATCGAACACCTGATCGTCCTGCCCCCCCACCATGTTCAGGTAGATCAAGGGCAGTCGCGCTTCGACAAGACGCGAGATCATGTGGTTCAACCGGGTTTCGAACTTATCGCGGAAATAGGGCGATCCGTTGGGCACAAGAATGAACTCTGCCCCGCTTTCCTCAAGCGCTTCGATCACGTCCGGGTACCAGGCATCTTCGCAGATCGGCATGCCGATGCGCACGCCGTTGACCGCCACAGGCCCCTGCATCATATCGCGCGAGAACAGGCGAACTTCGTCAAACACGTTGAAATTCGGCAGGAAATACTTGTGCACGACCGCTGCGACCTTGCCATCTTGCAAGGTGAAATAGCTGTTGTGCAGCTTGAGGTCCTCGCCCACGCATGGGCCACCGATACACAGCGCCGGTCCATCGGCACAAGCCTTGGCCAGTGCGTCGATCTCTGCCTTTGCCGCCGCCACAAAGGCCGGTTTCACGACCAGGTCCTGCGCCTGATAACCGGTGATGAACATCTCGGGCAGTGCCACAAGGTCCGCGCCAGCGGCCTTGCCCTGTTCCCAGGCAGCGCGCGCTTTGGCGGCGTTGCCCTTCAGGTCACCGACCGTGGGGTTCAACTGGGCCAATGTTATCCGAAACCGATCCACCATTGGGACGTCTCCCTTACCCGACATCGCCGGTGACATAGCAGAACCCCGCCCGAGGGAAAGCACCTTGTCGGATAAGACATTGTCTGACACCGCGCCGTCGCATAGGTTTTCAGCACAGGGTCATGGCAACGAACATGAGTGGGAACGCGAGCACATGAGATCAGGCACGACAGTCCTTCTGAGCGCGAGCGTCGCGCTGATTGGTGCAAGCGCTGGTCTGGCGCAGGATGGCGAGGTCCAGACCAAGCAATATGACGACGGCGGCGTTTACGAAGGCACGTTCCAAAACGGGCTGCAGCACGGCACCGGCACATATCGGCTTCCCAATGGATATGAATACACGGGCGACTGGGTTGACGGCGAAATCCGCGGAAATGGCGTGGCGCGGTTTCCGAACGGATCAGTCTACGAGGGCCAGTTTGCCAAGGGCAAACCCGAAGGCATCGGCAAGATCGTCTTTGCAGATGGCTCAACCTACGAAGGGTCTTGGCTTGACGGCAAGATCACCGGTCAGGGTGTGGCGCTTTATGCCAATGGCGTGCGCTACGAAGGCAGCTTCCGCAACGCGCTGCACCACGGGCGCGGCACCATGCAAAGCCCGGGGGGCTATGTCTACGAAGGCGACTGGGTCAACGGCGTCAAGGAAGGCAACGGAACCATCACCTATCCTGATGGATCGATCTATGAAGGCCGCGTGGCTGCGGGCGACCGGGACGGACAGGGCAAACTGACCATGCCGGATGGCCTCATTTACGAGGGTACGTGGAAAGGCGGTCAGATCGATGGCACCGGCACGCTGACACAAGCCAACGGCGACATCTATGAGGGGCAGTTGGTTGCCGGACGGCGCGATGGGCAAGGCAAGGTCACTTATGCCAATGGCGATGTCTATGAAGGCCAGTTCAAGGATGACCTGCGCGAAGGGGAAGGCACGTTCATAGGCACCGATGGCTATCGCTACGAAGGCGCGTGGGTCGCGGGTCAGATCGAGGGGCTGGGCAAGGTCACCTACCCGGACGGGTCTGTCTACGAAGGCCAGTTCCGTGGCGATCTGGCAAATGGTCAGGGCAAAATCACCTACCCGGACGGATCAACCTACGAAGGGGACTGGGTGGACGGGGTCATCGATGGCAAGGGCAAGGCGGTCTATGCCAACGGGCTGGTCTACGAAGGGGAATTCAAGAACGCCCGCAATCATGGCGTCGGGGTGATGACCTATCCCGACGGCTACAAATACGAGGGCGAATGGCAGGACGGACAGCGTCACGGTCAGGGCACGGCCACCTATACCGACGGCACGGTCTATGTCGGTGAGTTCATGGGCGGCCAACGCCACGGGCAGGGCAAGATCACGATGGCCGACGGTTTCAGCTATACCGGAGACTGGTCAAACGGTGAAATCAGCGGCACCGGCACCGCCACATACGCCAATGGCGACGTGTACGAGGGCGCTTTCCTGAACGGCAAGCGCCAGGGCACGGGAACCATGCGCTATGCAACGGGCGAAGAAGCCACGGGCGAATGGATCAACGGCGCGCTGACAGACGGGTAAGCGCCAAGTACCGCGATTTGCTATCCTTCTGCTGAGTCGAAAAGACTGATGGCATAGCCCATGCCATCGTCATCAACGTCAACAAAGACTGCATCGCCCTTAAGTTCCGAAATCATGACACCGAAATCCCAATGGTCTTCACCATAGGAGTCGTCATGCTTCAACTCCTCGACTGAAGCAAACCCACCGGCCTCTGCAATTTGCGAAACAAGCGCCTGGACAATGTTCAGATTGCTCTGATCAGCCGTATTCACCCTGGCAATGGAATTGTCTCCCACAGCTAGAGTGACGGAACCTTGTGTTGGCGCACCTTGGAAGACGACCAAGGCTGTTTCCTGGCTGTCTTCCCCAGGTTTGGTTGACCCTTCTCCGGGATCAACCATCGCAAGCTTAATCTTCCGTTTCTTGATGGTTTCGCCAGTCTTCTTCGAGTCGTAGACGACTTTTGTCACCCTGAAGTCTTTAAGGTTCGTGACGTAGATTTCGGGCAGCTGAATTTCCGTTCCGCTTGGGAAAACCAGTTTTCCTTGGGTCGCTTCTGCACCCTTTCCCTCATTCCTCGCTGCAATCTTGGCGTTAAGAGCAGCGACGATCTTGGCGGACTTCTCCACTGCAGTATCGTCTTTGTCGATATCTACAACAACACCCTCTTTGAATTTGGTGCCGCCATCAGACCTGAACTCGACCTTCATGGCCACCTTGCCGGTTTTGGTGGGCTTTCCAATCGAATGCTTAAAAATCGTTGTACCAGCATCTGCCATACCACATCCTTTCAATAGCAATTTTCGAATGTGGGTATCTTACGCCTCCATGCTGCTTTGACCTAGACTCGAATCCGGACATCGCTGAAACAGCTTGGGATACGCGATGTCCGAAATGCTCGTGTGGTACTTGCTATAGGTTACCCCGCCTTCAAAACGCCCCGTTCGATCTGGTCGGCTTCGATGCTTTCGAACAGCGCTTTGAAGTTGCCTTCGCCAAAGCCGTCATCCCCTTTGCGTTCGATGAACTCAAAGAAGATCGGCCCGATCACGGTTTTCGAGAAGATCTGCAGCAGGATGCGGGTCTCGCCACCGCCGACAACGCCTTCGCCATCAATCAGGATGCCATGCTTTTTCATCCGGTCGATTGGCTCTTCATGGCCAACAACCCGCGTCTTGCTCAGTTCGTAGTAGGCATCAGGCGGTGCGGGCATAAATGTGATGCCGCGCTCTGCAATTTCGTCGACCGAGGCGTAGATGTCTTTCGCCCCGACGGCGATGTGCTGAATGCCTTCGCCCTTGTAACGTTTGAGATATTCGACAATCTGGCCCGTCTCACCACGGTCTTCGTTGATCGGGATACGGATGCGGCCGCAGGGGGATGTCAGTGCGCGGCTCAAAAGGCCGGTGAACTTGCCTTCGATGTCGAAGAACCGGATTTCCTTGAATCCGAACAGATCACCGTAGAACTTGAACCAGACATCCATATTGCCCTTGTGGACGTTGTGCGTCAGGTGATCGAGGTAGTGAAACCCGACGCCTTCGGGATGGGCTGCGGTCACCCAGTCAAACTCTTCGTTGTACGGGTTTTCTTCGTAATACTTGTCGATGAAGTAAATCAGCGATCCGCCAATGCCGACAATCGCCGGCACGTCCAATGATTTGCCTGTGCCCTCATATGGCGTTGCGCCCTTTGACACCGCGTGATCAAACGCGTGCCGCGCATCAACGACGCGCCACCCCATCGACGGCGCACAGGGGCCGTGTTCGTCGACAAAACGTTTGGCGTGGCTGTCGGGTTCGTTGTTCAAGACATAGGTGATGTCACCCTGCTGCCAAAGCTGGATGTCCTTGGTCTTGTGCGTGGCGGTATGGGTATAGCCCATCTTGGCAAACAGCGTGCGCAACTCTTCCGGATTGGGATGCGCAAATTCGACAAATTCAAACCCGTCTGTCCCGGCGGGGTTTTCTTTGGAAATCGTGGCTTTGGGTGCGTTGTGCGGAAAAGGGCCCATGTCGTCCTCCATGTTTGAGCGCAGTCTACGCGGGGCACGGCGCGATTTGCGCCCAAATACATGACTATCACCCACATCTTTCGCATGCGAATTGCACACCAAAGCCTTCTGGTGCAATATTTCCGCACTATGCGACTTGATCCCAAAGATATCCAGCTTCTGTCGATTCTTCAGAAGAATGGTCAAACCTCGGCCTTGGAGTTGTCTGAGGTGTTGGACATGTCAGCGTCGCAGATCGGGAGACGGCGTCAGAGGCTTGAGGCAGACGGTCTGATTGTCGGAACGCCATGTCGGCTTGATCCGGTTAAGCTGGGCCTGACTGTGCAGGCATTCATTCAGGTGCAAACGGATTCTCAGGACGGCGAAACGCATCGGTCGATCAAACGGTTGGTCGATATCCAGCCCGAGATCATTGCCGCCTGGACCTTGACCGGGGAGGCCGATTACATTTTTCGTGTCTATTGCGAAAACTTGTCCGCGCTGAACCGGCTTGTTCAGGATGTGCTGCTGCCGCACCCTGCGATTGGCCGCGTGCACAGCCAGATCGTGATGGATCAGGTCAAAGACGACACCGCCCTGCCCTTGCCACTGTGAGCAAGGACGGCCCTAGCCGCCGGGTTTCACAAACCGGGCACCCCCGCCCGAGCGCTGCCCCACCTTGACCCGCTTTGCCCCGGCGGTCACCGGCGCGCGGGCCGCATCGTTGCGCATCTCGCGTTTCATCGCATCCACCACATCGGGCAGTGTCATGCCGATGGCTTCTTTGTCGTCTGGCCCCTGCGACATCATCGAAATCACCGACAGAATCCGCAAACGGCCATCCACGCGGGTGAAAACCGGCGCACCGGAGGAGCCGAACGTGACATCGCAATCAAAGGTCATCACACCGCCGCGATAGGTTTGTTTGTGGCGACACCCGGATTCGCGCTGCAGGGAGTCGTTGCGGCCACGACCATAGGACACCAGCGTCACGCTGTTTGCGTTCACCGGGTGCGTGTGCACTTTGAACGGCTCAGCTTCGGTGCTGTAGATGTCACGCTCCAGTCGCAGAAGCGCAAGATCGGTCCGGACCTTT
Source organism: Marivita sp. S6314 (assembly GCF_023015985.1). Taxonomy (GTDB): domain Bacteria; phylum Pseudomonadota; class Alphaproteobacteria; order Rhodobacterales; family Rhodobacteraceae; genus Marivita. The sequence continues at coordinate 662,650 of NZ_JALKAO010000003.1, read as the reverse complement.
TGGGTCAGCGATGCCTTCTGCGCGGTTTGATATCCATCGGCCACAACCACTTTGCTGATCCGCCTGCTGGCGGCGGTTTGCCCATGGGTGTACCCGGCATGGAACCGCATTTTCGAGATCGGCAAAACGCGCCCGGATGCGTCGTCCACCACGCAATGTGCGGCGGTGAGAACCAGATTCCGCGCAATCAACGTGCCGGTGCAGGACCCCGTACCCAGATCAAGTCGGCCCACACCTTCCCAACCCAGCAATTCGCCCCGGTCGTCCAGGCGGTCACGCTCTTGCGCCAAAGCCGTGCCGGTTGCCAACATCACCGTAAGCAGTGTCAGAAGTGACATGATGCGCATTGGAGATCCCTCACTCGTCATCCAATCGCCGCGTCCTGCGGCACCATAGGGTGCGTAGAGAAAAAGCGTGGCAGAAGCTGGACCGGTTCATGTCAGGCGTATGGTGGCGGGTCGCATGTTCGAGCGACGTCGTTCCTGGGCTGGGTCGGCGCACAGCCCATACGCCATCGGTCACGCGCGGATCGACGCGTTCGCATCTGTCAGTGCGTCAGACGAATTGTTCGCGGATCAACCGTTCTTCCAGCCCGTGTCCGGGATCAAAAAGAACCCTATGGGCAATCGACGGCTCGGAGCGAATATCCACCCGCACCACATCACGGACCGCGCGCGCATCCGCTTCGGCCATCACCGGGCGCTTTTCCGGGTCCAGGACTTCAAAGGTGACGTCTGCTGTCTTGGGCAGCAAGGCACCGCGCCAACGGCGTGGTCGGAACGCCGCCATTGCCGTGAGCGCCAGAACGTCTGACCCGATGGGCAGGATCGGCCCATGCGCGGAATAGTTATAGGCGGTCGATCCTGCAGGCGTGGCGACCAAGGCCCCGTCACAAACCAATTCGGACATCCGCACCTTGCCATCGACGCTGATGCGCAGTCGCGCGGCCTGCGGACCTGCCCGCAACAACGACACCTCGTTGATTGCCAGCTCCCGATGCGTGCTGCCATCGCTGGTGATGGCCTGCATGGACAGTGGATTGATGACTTCTTCTTCGGCTTGCTCCAGCCGTTCTTCGAGGCCGTGGTCCGAATATGCGTTCATCAGGAACCCTACGGTGCCCCGGTTCATACCGTACACGGGTGCCAGCAAATCCTGCGTGCGGTGCAGCGTGTCGAGCATAAATCCGTCGCCCCCCAGTGCGACAATGACATCTGCACCGGCTTCGGCATGATCGCCGTAGCGCCGGGTCAATCCTTCTTTTGCGGCCTGCGCAATCGGCGCAGAGCTGGCTGTGAAGGCAATTCGCAATGACATGACGACCAGTTCCAATCGGGGTAGACCGGGTTTGACCCAAACACAAACAACACGCGCGCGCCAGTCGTGGCGCAACTTTATTGCGCAACGTCGTATTAACGTCTTTGCCTTTTCGGGCAACTCAATTACTTAACCCTCAACGCAATCCACCCGCTTCTAGGAGGCCCAGCCCATGAACGCGCCACATCGTGACACCGGATTTTTCACGACTTCGCTCGCCGAGAGTGACCCTGAGCTCTACCGCTCGATCACGGATGAACTTGGTCGGCAGCGCGACGAGATCGAACTGATCGCGTCCGAGAACATCGTCAGCCGCGCGGTGATGCAGGCGCAGGGGTCGGTGATGACCAACAAGTACGCCGAAGGCTACCCGGGCCGTCGCTACTATGGCGGGTGTCAATTCGTGGACGTGGCCGAAAACCTCGCCATTGACCGCGCATGTGAGCTGTTCGGCTGTGGGTTTGCCAATGTACAGCCAAACTCGGGGTCGCAAGCCAACCAGGGTGTGTTTCAGGCATTGCTCAAACCCGGCGACACGATCCTTGGAATGAGCCTTGACGCAGGTGGGCACCTGACGCACGGCGCGGCCCCCAACCAGTCCGGCAAGTGGTTCAAGGCCGTGCAATACGGTGTCCGCAAAGAGGACAACCTGCTGGACTACGATCAGGTCCAGGCTTTGGCGACCGAACATCAGCCGAAACTGATCATTGCCGGGGGATCCGCGATCCCTCGCCAGATCGATTTCGCCCGCATGCGCGAGATTGCCGACAGCGTGGGTGCCTATCTGCATGTGGACATGGCCCATTTCGCCGGTCTTGTGGCGGCAGGAGAGCACCCGTCGCCTTTCCCACATGCCCACGTGGCGACCACCACGACGCACAAGACCTTGCGCGGACCGCGTGGTGGCATGATCCTGACCAATGACGAGGCGCTTGCGAAGAAGTTCAACTCTGCCATCTTCCCCGGCATTCAGGGCGGTCCGTTGATGCATGTGATTGCGGCCAAGGCCGTGGCGTTTCGCGAAGCCTTGCGTCCCGACTTCAAGGTTTACCAGCAAAACGTCATCCGCAACGCGCAAGCCTTGTCTGACCAATTGATCAAGGGTGGTCTGGACACGGTCACGCACGGGACCGACACGCATGTGGTTCTGGTGGACCTGCGCCCGAAAGGTGTAAAGGGCAACGCGACCGAAAAGGCCTTGGGGCGGGCGCATATTACCTGCAACAAGAACGGCGTTCCGTTTGACCCGGAAAAGCCGATGGTCACGTCTGGCATTCGTCTGGGCACACCGGCCGGCACCACACGCGGGTTTGGCGAAGCCGAATTCCGCCAGATTGCGGACTGGATTATCGAAGTGACCGACGGGCTGGCCGCGAATGGCGAAGACGGCAACGGCGCGGTCGAGAAAAAGGTGCGCAAAGAAGTGGCCGAAATGTGCGCCCGCTTCCCGATCTATCCTGACCTGTAGAATTTACTAGGCGCGGCCCAGATTCTTCGTACGAAGAATCTGTACGCCGAACAGTAAAAAATTGCGTAACAGAAATACGCGCTTCGAACTATTGGAGCGCGTATTTTGCATTTCGCGGCTTTTCTTTCGAAAATTGCGCCGTATAGTCTCGCCCATGACATCTATGGCACATACCGCAGCTGACACGCGCCTCCGCCCGACGCTTTCGCGCGCCATCCGTCTACTTCTAATCCGCCTCTGAGCGTGCCAAACCGGCGCGTCCGCTCAGAGGATCAAGCGTAGCGCGCCGACGCACCCGGATTGGAAACTCCCATGAACAAAATCAATCTCGCAGAGAAACTGTCACTGTTCTCAAGCCATTGGGACCCACACGTTGTGGCGTCCTACAATGGCAATGACGTGATGGTGGTCAAGTTCGCCGGCGAATTTCCGTTCCACAAACATGACGATACGGACGACTTCTTCCTCGTGATCTCGGGCGACGTGACAATGGACTATGAAAACGCGCCATCCGTCACGTTCGGCCCCGGAGAGATGGTGATCGTGCCAAAAGGCATCGTTCACCGCCCCCGCGCGACAACCGAAGCGCACGTGTTGCTGATTGAACCAACGGGCGAGCCCAATACGGGCGACAGTGGCGTGCCCCCGGCCGCCAAGCCCGCGATCTGAGGACCAAAGACATGATGAACGACAAGAACCGAGTGGTCATCTTCGACACCACGTTGCGCGACGGCGAACAATCCCCCGGCGCGACCATGACGCATGACGAAAAGCTCGAAATCGCCGAACTGCTCGACGATATGGGCGTGGATGTTATCGAAGCCGGGTTCCCCATCGCCTCCGAAGGTGATTTCCGCGCGGTGAGCGAAATTGCCGAACGTTCAAAAGACGCCGTGATTTGTGGCCTCGCCCGCGCGCAATTGCCGGATATCGACCGCTGCTGGGAGGCGGTGAAGAACGCAGGCAAACCGCGCATCCACACGTTCATCGGCACCTCGCCCTTGCATCGTGCCATTCCAAACCTGACCAAGGATGAGATGGCCGAGCGGATCGAACAGACCGTGACCCACGCCCGCAACCTGTGTGACAACGTGCAATGGTCCCCCATGGATGCGACCCGGACGGAATGGGATTACCTGTGCCGCGTGGTTGAGATCGCGATCAAATCGGGGGCGACTACGATCAACATCCCCGACACGGTCGGCTACACCGCGCCGATTGAATCCGCTGACCTGATCCGACGTCTGATCGAGACCGTTCCCGGCGCGGACGAGGTGATCTTTGCCACGCATTGTCACAACGACCTTGGCATGGCGACGGCCAACTCCCTCGCGGCTGTCGAAGGCGGCGCACGGCAGATCGAATGCACGATCAACGGCTTGGGCGAACGCGCTGGCAACACCGCGCTCGAAGAGGTGGTGATGGCCCTCAAGGTGCGCAACGACATCATGCCGTATCACACCGGCATCGACACCAAGAAAATCATGCATATCTCGCGTCGGGTCAGCACGGTTTCCGGCTTCCCGGTACAGTTCAACAAAGCCATTGTTGGCAAGAACGCCTTTGCGCATGAATCCGGCATTCATCAGGACGGGATGCTGAAGAACGCTGAAACCTTCGAGATCATGCGCCCCGAAGATGTGGGGATCTCGGGCACGTCGCTGCCGCTGGGCAAACACTCGGGGCGTGCCGCGTTGCGCGCCAAGCTCAAGGAGCTGGGCGTTGACGTCGGGGACAACCAGCTCAAGGACATCTTTGTGCGGTTCAAAGACCTCGCCGATCGCAAGAAAGAGGTGTTTGACGACGACATTCTCGCACTGGTCAGCGCGTCTGGCGACGGCGACGACGCATTGCAGCTGGTGAATCTGCACGTCACATGTGGCACCGGCCCGGCCGAAGCCACGCTGGAGATGGAAATCGACGGCAAGGAAGAAAGCGCCACCAGCGAAGGCGACGGACCGGTGGATGCCACCTTCAAAGCGGTGCGCATGCTGCACCCCAACAAGGCGCGGTTGCAGCTGTACCAGGTGCACGCCGTGACCGAAGGCACCGACGCACAGGCGACCGTTTCCGTGCGGCTCGAAGAGGACGGAATGATTGCAACGGGTCAGTCTGCGGATACCGATACTGTGGTCGCATCCGCCAAAGCCTATATCCACGCGCTCAACCGTTTGATCGTGCGGCGTGGCAAAACCGGCAAGGACGTCAAAGAAATTTCTTACCGGGATGTGACCTGACGGGGGTGCCGGGCTGAAGCCCGGCCTACGCACACGTCAAGGGTAGGCCGGGCATTTGCCCGGCACACCAACTCAATACGGCACCCGCCATTTCGGCTTGCTGGGCGCGGCTTCGACCTGCGCCAGACCACTGGTCTCCATCAGCCGCGTGACCTCTTCTTCCAGCAAACGCTCATCCGCCAAGCCTCGCACCGGCACGCGCCCCGGTTCCAGAAAGAGCGGCGCAGCCAAGGGTGTCACGCGGTCAAGTCGCTTCAGATCAATCCGATCTTCCACACGTTCCGCCATATCTCGAATGCGCGCGAAATCGACCAACCCGCGCATCGCTTCTTCGCGGGTGATCTGCATCAGCAGGTGATCGGGATCGTATTTCAACAACGTGTCATAGAGGATATCCGACGACATCGTCGCCTGCCGCCCGGTCTTGCGCTGCCCGCCCAGATTGCGTTCGATCAATCCTGCGATGGTCGCAGAGGCCCGGAACGTACGCTTCATCACGGCATTCCCGGCCAGCCATCCGTCCAGCCCCGCCTCCAGCGCCGCAATGTCGAACAAGGGCGCGGGGTCGATCACGGCGTCCAGCCCCCAGATCAGCACGGCGTAATCCGTAGCGACAAAGCCCATCGGGGCCAGACCTTCTTCCTCCATCCGCTTGGTCAGCAAGAGCCCCAGTGTCTGCATCGCGTTGCGCCCGGCAAAGCCGTAAGCCACCAATTGTTCGCGCCCATCATGCGGGAAGCTTTCGATCAAGAGCCGACCGGGTTCGGGCAGACGGCTGACCCGGCGCTGCATGTGCAACCAATCCCGCGTATGGCGCGGCAGGTCGGGCCAATCGTCTTGCTGAAACATCTCGACGATGCGGTTCGACAACTGCGTTGAGGTGGCGAATTTCGTACCCATGAAGGTGGCGATTTTTGGTTTGCGACCAGCATCGCGCGTCACTTCGACGGTCAATTCGCGCAGGCCTTCATAGCGCACGATCTGGCCGCCGATCAGAAAGGTATCGCCGCGCGTCAGGGTCGCGGCAAAGCCTTCTTCGATCTCGCCCAAAGGCTTTCCACCGCGCCCGCGCCATTTCACCTTGAGCGTGTCGGTGTCCTGAATGGTGCCGATATTCTGTCGGATACGGGCGGCAGACCGCGGATCGCGCAACTGCCAGCGCCCGTCGGGCAACTGCTTCAACCGCTGCCACTGATCATAAGCCCGCAGCGCGTAGCCCCCCGTGGCACAGAACGCCAAACAATCGTCAAACTCTGCACGCGTCAGATCGGCGTAGGCCCCGGCGGAGGTCATCTCTTCATAGAGCGCATCCGCCTCAATCGGCCCGGAGCAGGCCGCGATGAGAATGTGTTGGCACAGCACATCGCGCGGTCCACGCCCGCGCCATTCTCCGTCCAGATCATGCGCTTTCACCGCATCAAGGGCCGCGACGCATTCCACAACCTCGAACCGGTTCGCAGGCACCAGCAGCGCCTTGGATGGCGCATTGTAGCGGTGATTGGCGCGCCCGATGCGTTGCACCAGCCGTTTGACGTTTTTCGGGGCCCCGATCTGGATCACCAGATCCACATCCCCCCAGTCGATCCCCAGATCGAGCGAGCCGGTACAGACAATCGCCCGCAGATCGCCCCGGACCATCGCCGCCTCGACTTTTTCGCGCTGACCGCGGTCCAGTGATCCGTGGTGGATGCCGATTGGCAAGGCGTCTTCATTGGCCAGCCAGAGATTGTGGAAAAAGATTTCCGCCTGCGCGCGCGTGTTGTGGAAAATCAGCGTTGTCTTGTGCTTCTTGACCTCTTCGAGCACGGCGGGAATGGCGTATTTCGCCCCACCGCCCGACCAGGGCGGGGCCTCGTCCGTGACCAGTATCCGGATATCCGGGTCCGGTCCCGGATCGGCCATCGCGATCTCGCACGGGTCGGGATGCCGTGCCAGGAACTGCGCGATGGCCTGCGGGTCTTCGACCGTTGCAGACAGTCCGACGCGGCGCAGATCAGGGCACAGGGTTTGCAGTCGCGCCAAGGCCAGCATCAGTTGATCGCCACGTTTGCTTTCTGCAAGCGCGTGGATTTCATCGACAATCACCCGCTGTACACCGCGAAACATCCGCGGCGCGTCTTCATAGCTGGTCAAGAGCGCAAGCGATTCCGGCGTCGTCAGCAAGATATGTGGCGGGTCGGCGCGTTGGCGCTTTTTCACATGGGCCGACGTGTCCCCGGTCCGGTCTTCCACCCGGATCGGCAATCCCGCCTCGTCAATCGGAGTGCGCAGATTGCGTTTGATGTCGGCTGCCAACGCCTTGAGAGGGCTGACATACAACGTGTGCAACCCATCGCGCGGGGTGTCTGCCAGCTCTTGCAGCGTCGGCAGAAACCCGGCCAGCGTTTTGCCGCCACCGGTGGGCGCGATCAATAGCAAACAGCGCTCCTGCGCGCGGTCAAGCATGTGCTGCTGATGCGGGTGGATGGTCCACCCACGGGTGTCGAACCAAGATTGAAGCGGAGCTGGCAAAGATGTCATGGGGGATAGATAACCTGCGTGCCGCAGAAGAAAAACGGTCGTTGCCATTGCAGGTGATTTGCGGTTCCGCCACTAGTCGGGCCAGATCAGGAAGGACAGGCATGACGCATCCGCTTTTCATCACGGGGGTGATCTATCTGGCGGGGCTTGGCGCTGCGGGTCAGTTTTCCAAACTCGCGGTGAGCTTTGTCACCCTGGCGCAAACCTATGACGGCAGCGATGCCACATTGGGACTGGCCGTGTCGCTGATCAGCCTTGTGGGCGTATTGCTAGGGCTTGTTGCGGGGATGGTGGTGAACCGGATCGGCACGCGACGCGCCTTGGTCTGGTCGCTGGCGCTGGGTGCTGCGATTTCGATCTGGCAAGCCAGCTTGCCGTCCCTGCCGTTCCTGATGGCAAGTCGCGTTTTGGAAGGCGTGTCGCATCTGCTGATCGTGGTCGCGGCTCCCACGCTGATCGCCGAGATGACGCCGGATCGGTTGCGCCCTGCGGCGTTGACCCTGTGGAGCACGTTTTTCGGGGTGGCGTTTGCCATGACCGCCCTGATCGCGCCCGGTGTCCTTGGCTTGGGCGGACTTCCCGCGTTGATGATCGGGCATGCCATTTGGATGGCGGTGGCCTGTCTGCTGTGCCTGATGGTGCTGCCGCGCCCTGATGCACGGCAGTCTTTCACAACGCCGGAAGGGTCTGTCTTGCAGCGCCACATCCGCGCCTATGCGACCCCCGGCATCGCAACCCCGGCGCTTGCCTGGTTATGTTATACGCTGACCTTTGTGTCGATCCTGACCGCGTTGCCACTTTTGACCAACGGGACGGCCCCGCCCTGGCTGGCCCCACTTGCGCCATTGGTGTCAATTGCCGTGGCCCTGACCGCCGGAATTGTCCTGTTGAACCGGGTTCGGGCGTTGCATGTTGTCACCGGCGGGTTCGCGGCCTGTCTGGGGGCCGCCGTTGTCGCGTTCATCGCCGGGTTTTCAGCCGCCAGTATCGTATTGCTGTTTGCCGCGATGGCGTTTGTTCAGGGATCGGGCTTCGCCGTAGTCCCTCAGCTTAACCCTGATCCCAATGCACGGGCGCTGGCCAATGGGGCGTTGGCGCAGATGGGGAACCTTGGCAATCTGACCGGAACACCGCTGTTGATCGCGATCTATCAAGGCGCGCCATTGATCGGGCCTTTCGCGTTTCTGGCAGTCGCTTACAGCGCTGGTATGATCCTGACTTGGATCATTGGACGCAAAGCGGTCGCCCGTCTCTAGCGAAAACCGTCCGCACCCGAGTGCGGATCAGCCCTGCATCTCGGCAAGCCGCGCCACGTACCGCGCCAGCGTGTCAATTTCGAGGTTCACCTTGTCGCCCACCTTGGAACGCCCCCAGGTCGTGACCTCTTGCGTGTGGGGAATGAGGTTGACCCCAAAGCGGCATCCATCGACCTCGTTCACGGTCAAAGATGTGCCATCAAGCGCAACCGACCCTTTGGGCGCGATAAACCGGGCGAGGGTTTCGGGCGCTTCAAACGTGTAGCGAATGCTGTCGCCTTCGGGGCGCATGTCCACGATTTCGGCGAGGCCATCAACATGGCCCGTCACGATATGCCCGCCCAGTTCATCGCCAACCTTGAGCGCGCGTTCGAGATTGATTTTCGTGCCCACTTGCCAAGACCCGAGCGTTGTCTTGTCGAGGGTTTCCGCGCTGATTTCCACTTCGAACCAGTCCGGTCCCAGCACCACAACAGTGAGGCAAACACCACTACAGGCAATCGACGCGCCGATATCAATCCCGTCGGTGTCATAGGCGGTGGCGATGCGGGCGCGCAGATCACCGCGATGTTCCAATTGGCGCACCTCGCCGATGTCCGTCACGATGCCTGTAAACATGATCTTGCCCCTATCTTGCGTCAGCCCACCAAATCTTGCGGTCAGGCATTCCCACACCGCCGGTGCGTATGGTAGCCTACCAACGGCTGAGGGATACTGCGCAGACATGACAAAGACAACGGCCAAGACAGACACCCGTGCGTTCCTGTTTTTGCAGGGCCCGCACGGTCCGTTCTTTTCGGAACTGGCGGCGCACCTTTCAGAAACCGGTGCAACCTGTTGGCGGGTTGCATTCAATGCCGGTGACGCGTCGCGTTGGTCGGATCGCGACCGGTTGCTGCCCTTTCGCGCGCCACTTGACGGCTGGCACGCCCAGTTTGAACGCTGGGTACAATCGACCGGGGCCACCGATCTTGTGCTTTACGGCGACACGCGGCAACACCATGCCGAGGCGGTCAGGATCGCACGCCGCTTGGGGATGACCATTCACGTTTTCGAAGAAGGTTACCTGCGCCCCTACTGGGCCACGTATGAACGCAACGGCTCGAACGGGAATTCGCGGCTGATGCACATTTCGCTTGAGGATATGACGCGCGCGCTGCGTCAGCGGGCGGATATGCCAACGGTTCCCCCGGACCGATGGGGCGATTTGCGTCAGCATATGATCCACGGGGCGCTGTATCATTGGCATGTTCTGTTCAGAAATCAGGCGTTTCCGAATTACCGCCCCCATCGGGATCAATCCGTCGCGGAAGAGTTCAGGCTTCAGCTTTTGCGATTGATCCGCAGGCCCCGCCATATCCTTCTGCGGCATCTGGCAACACGGCGCATTCGCAAAGGAGGCTGGCCCTATCACGTTGGTCTTTTGCAACTGGAACACGATGCAAGTTTTCGCGCGTTTTCACAGTTCAAATCACAGACCGAGTTCGTTGACCTGGTGATCGACGGTTTTGCCAAGGGGGCCCCGGCGCATCACCGGCTGGTTTTCAAAGCGCATCCGCTGGAAGACGGTCGCGCGCCATTGGAACAGGCCATCCGGCGCAGCGCGGCGCGCCATGGTGTTGCGGACAGGGTCTGCTTTGTGCGGGGCGGCAAGCTGGCTTATCTTCTGCAAGCCGCGCGGTCGGCTGTCACGGTCAATTCGACCGCAGCCCATCAGGCGCTCTGGCGCGGATTGCCGGTGCGCTGCTTTGGCACAAGCGTTTATGACAAACCGGGGCTGGTGTCGCATCAACCGCTGCCCGCGTTTTTCCGGTCCCCTCATCCGCCCGACCCCGACGCCCACGCGATTTACCGGCAGTTCCTGCTGGAAACGAGCCAGCTTCCCGGTGGGTATTATTCCGCACGAGGGCGCGCACAACTGCTGCGGCATGTCGTGGATCGGATGATGGCGCCGCATGGGCCTTACGAATTGCGTCTGTCGGGTGAAGCGTCCGTGACGCAACAGTTGCGGCTTGTTCAGTAGACGGCACCATCCCTAGTACTGGCCAAACTGCCCCGATTCCGGTAGCTTATCGAAAAAAGATAAACCGAGGCAGACAATAACTGGTCGAGGAGACCGAGCAGTGTTCAGTTCAAATTTCCGGTGGGCGCGACCCATCGCTGTGGTGCTGTGCGCATCCTTCCTGGCATCGTGCACGTTGCCCGGGATGGGGCCGAGCAAAAACCAGATCTTTGCCGGTTCGGTACAGCGCGAAGGCGATGCGTTTATTGTGGCCGTCAACGACCGGGTGACGCGCACAACCGCCGTTGTACCCGCGCTTGGATTTTCCGACCGCCTTAAAAACACAAGCCTGCAGGGCGCAGATACCATCCGACCCGGCGATACGCTGGGTTTGACGATCTGGGAAAACGTCGATGACGGGTTGCTGGCCGGTGAGGCCTCCAATGCCACGTCGCTTGAAAACGTTCAGGTTGACGGATCCGGGTTTATCTTTGTTCCTTATGCCGGTCGCATCAAAGCTGCGGGCAACACGCCCGAGGCCATTCGCCGGATCATTACAAAGAAACTTGAAGACCAGACGCCGGACCCGCAGGTCGAGGTCCGTCGATTGGCCGGTGACGGGGCGACAGTGTCGATCCTCGGGTCTGCTGGCACGCAAGGCGTGTTCCCGATCACCCGCCCCACCCGCACGCTGGCGTCGATGCTGGCCAGCGCAGGGGGCGTCGGAACGTCGCCCGAGATCGCTCAGATCACGTTGACGCGCAACGGGCACAGCGAAACCATCTGGTTCGAAGATCTTTACGCCAATCCCAAGCTGGATGTCGCCTTGCGCGACGGCGACCGCATTCTGGTCGAGGCCGACCAACGGTCCTTTACCGCGCTGGGTGCGGCAGGATCGCAAACGCAGCTGACATTTGACAGCCGCACGTTGTCTGCGGTCGAAGCGCTTGCACAGTTGGGTGGCCTGATCGCAACCACGGCGGACCCCACCGGCGTGTTCATTTTCCGCAACGAACCGGCGGAAATCTCGAACGCCGTGCTGGGACGGTCCGATCTTGTTGGTGCCCAGCGCATGATCTACGTGCTTGACCTGACAGAGCCGAACGGATTGTTCGTTGCACGCGATTTCCTGATCCGGGACGGGGACACGATCTATGTCACAGAGGCCCCGATTGTTCAGTGGAACCGGACCATTGCTGCCATCACGGGCACTTTGGGCGGGGCCCAGGGGCTGGCCGATGCCGCCACTGGTGGAACCACCAGCCCGTAAGCGCCAGCGTGCCTGACGCAAGACATCACATTGCGAACGCCGGGGGATCAACACCCCGGCGTTTGTGCGTGTATAACAGTGGATTTCTGACCCAGACGCGCATCAAGCGGATCCTGTCGCTCAGCGGCTGGTCGGTATCCGTCGGTCGCCCGTCCGAGGGCGATTGGATCGGCGTTTGGGGGGCAACGCCCAGTGCAAGCCGGGGAGTGTCCGTCGCCGACAAAACGGACAGTCCGGTGCTGCGTGTTGAGGATGCTTTTCTGCGGTCCCTTCACCCCGGGCGCGTTGGCCGCGAACCGCCCCTGGGATTGCTGCTGGATCGGACGGGTCTGCATTTCGACGCGTCGCGCCCGTCGGGCATCGAGACCCACTTGATCGAAAGCCCATTGGATGACACCGCGTTGCTGGATGAAGCGCGCGGGTTGATCGCCCGCCTTCGGACACTGAAGCTGTCGAAATATTGTGCCTATGATCCTGATCTGCCTCTCCTGGAGCCCGGGTATGTGCTTGTGATCGATCAAGCCGAAGGCGACGCGTCGGTGCAGGCGTCGGTCCCCGGCGTAGACACGGCGCGCGCGCGATTTGCCGAGATGCTGTACTATGCACAGACCGAACACCCGGCCGCGCGCATCCTGATCAAATCGCATCCGGAAACCACTTCCGGCAAGCGCGGTGGGCATTATACCGATGCGCATCTGTCTGACAGGATCGCTTTTGTGGAGGGCGACTATGCGCCCTACGATCTTCTGGAAGGGGCCATTGCGGTCTATACCCTGTCCTCTCAGATGGGGTTCGAAGCCATTTTGGCCGGACACAAACCCCGCGTGTTCGGCACGCCGTGTTATGCCGGATGGGGTTTGACCGAGGATGAACACAGCTTCCCTCGTCGCCAGCGCAAACTGACCCGCGCCCAACTGTTTGCAGGTGCGATGATCCAGTTTCCGGTCTGGTATGATCCGTTTGACGATGTTCTGTGCGGACTTGAACGCGTTGTTGACACGCTGGAAGCGACACAACGCACATGGATCGAGGACCGCCACGGGTGGATCGCATCCAACATCAGTTTGTGGAAGCGACCGCACATGCAAGCCATGTTCGGTGCACATGTTCCGATGCGGTTTGGATCATCTGACACAGATGGACACCGCCGTAAGATGGCGTGGGGGTCGTCGCATACGGCGGATTGGAGCGTCGAAGACGGCTTTCTGCGGTCAAACGGTCTGGGCGCGGAGCTGGTGCCGCCGGTGTCGCTCGCGCTGGACGATCTTGGGATCTACTACGATCCGACCCGCCCATCCCATCTTGAAACGCTGATCTCCAAAAGCGCGAAGCTCTCGGCCCAAGACATCCGTCGGGCGCGCCGACTGATTGATGCGCTGGTGGAACACGGCATCACGAAATACGCGACGGGCCTGTCGGACGATACGCTTCCGGATGTTCAGGGGCGGACCGTTCTTCTCGTGCCCGGGCAGGTGGAAGACGACGCATCCGTGCGCCTTGGTAGTCCGGACATCAAAACCAACGCCGTCTTGCTAGAGCATGTCCGACGCGCAAATCCCGACGCATTTATCATCTACAAACCGCATCCGGATGTGCAGGCGAACCTGCGACCCGGCAAGGTGGCACATGCCGAAACCTGGGCCGACCTTGTGGTAGAGGATGTCCCGATGGCCTCGCTTTTGGGACATGTGGATGCGGTCTGGACGCTGACTTCGCTTACCGGGTTCGAGGCGTTGCTGCGCGGTGCGTCTGTCACCACGTTGGGCATCCCGTTTTACGCGGGTTGGGGCCTGACAGCCGATCTTTGTGCGATGCCGGAGCGACGCAATACGCCTGTCACCCTGGAAGGTTTGGCGCACGCCGCGCTGATTGGCTATCCGCGCTACCATGATCCGGTGACCAATGCCGCGTGTCCTGTCGAAGTGGCTCTGGATCGTTTGGTGTCAGGGCGCACAGCGCAATCAAAGCGGTTGCGTATACTGGCCAAAGCGCAAGGGCTGCTGTCAGGTTATGCTTGGCTCTGGCGGCGCTGACGCGTCCAGCTTTGGACCACGTCCTCCCCGATGTGTCGGACGGACAAGAGGTGAAAGCGCGGTGCATCAGACAGTTTCTCAAGACCCAGGGCCCCCAGCGCCGGGCGACCTTCGGCCCCGATGATGACGCCCCCCATGTGCAGATCCAGACGGTCCACAACATCCGCCCCAAAGAGGCTGGCCGCCAATTCGCCACCACCTTCGCAGAACACCCGTGTCAGGCCCTGTGTCCCCAACGCCTGCATCAGCGCCCCGATATCAAGCTGACGCCCGACCAAGGGAACCCGGATCAGGATTGCCCCAAGCGCCTGCCACGCCGCGCGCGCCTCTGCCGGGGCGTCATCCCCATGGCAGAGCCAAAGCGGCGCTTCCGGCAGGGTCGACACAAGTTTGCTGTCTCTAGGAATGTCCAGCCGACGGGTCACCACGATGCGAACCGGCTGTTTCGGGACGTCTGGCCCGCGAACCGTCAAAAGCGGGTCATCCGCGCGGGCCGTGCCTGCGCCGACCATCACGGCATCGTGGCAGGCCCGTAGATGGTGCACGTGGGCGCGCGTCTCTGGGCCGGTGATCCACTGGCTGTCGCCGCTGGCCGTGGCGATGCGTCCGTCAAGGCTGGTTGCGAGTTTCAGCGTGACAAGTGGACGCCCAAGTTCGGTGCGCAAAAAGAACCCGGCATGATCTACCGCGGCACTGTCCGCGCCGACACCTGTGGTCACGTCAATCCCCGCCTCCCGGAGCCGCGCAAAGCCCTGGCCTGACACGCGGGGATCCTTGTCGGAAAACGGCGCAACAACCCGGGCGATCCCGGCGGCGATCAGCGTATCGGTGCAAGGTGGCGTCTGCCCCTGATGGGCGCAGGGTTCCAGCGTGACATAAGCGGTCGCCCCCCTGGCGCGATCGTCCGCCATGGCCAGCGCTTCGGTTTCCGCATGCGGGCGTCCACCCGGTTGCGTCCACCCTTCGCCGACAATGTCCCCATCCCGCACCACGACACAGCCGACAGCGGGGTTCGGCCACGTGTTGCCAAGCCCCCGCCGCCCGAGTTCCAAAGCCCGGTCCATATAGAACGCATCATCCGGGCGCATGGTGGCGCTCACTCTTCGGGTTTGGTCTTGTCTTTTTCGTTGGGGCGCAGTTCGCTGACGAATTTGTCGAAATCGTCTGCTTCCTGGAAATTCTTGTACACGCTGGCAAAACGGACATAGGCCACCGTATCGATCCGGGCCAGGGTCTCCATCACGATCTCACCAATCTGCTTGGAGTCGATGTCGGTTTCGCCCATGCTTTCTAGTCGGCGCACGATCCCGGAAATCATCTGATCAATTCGGTCCGGCTCAATCGGGCGTTTCTGCATCGCCATGCGGATTGACCGTTCCAATTTGTCCCGATCAAAATCCTCGCGCCGTCCGTTGGATTTGATCACCACCAAATCGCGCAACTGGACTCGTTCGTAGGTGGTGAACCGGCCACCACATGCCGGACAAAAGCGTCTGCGGCGGATGGCGACGTGATCCTCCGCCGGACGGCTGTCTTTTACCTGTGAATCAATATTTCCGCAAAACGGGCAGCGCATTGGCCGTCCCCCTCTTTTTCGTCTCTGCCTCAGACTGTGGGTTTTTCCCACTTATCCACAGCCACTATAGGTCAGCCCCGAAGTTTTGGGTAGAGGCGATTTCACACCGCAATCAGTGGTAAAAAGTCATGCCAAATGCGCAACAACCTTGCGGTGATGCGGGGCGGATCGATGTTCGAACACGTAAAGCCCCTGCCATGTCCCAAGCGCCAGACGCCCTTGTGTGACAGGAATGGACAAGGACACAGGCATCATCGCCGCCTTGATATGGGCGGGCATATCGTCGGGGCCTTCGTAGGTGTGCGTCAGGTATGACATCGCGGGGTCCGTGGTGGGCGGCACAAGTCGGTGGAAAAAGGCCTGCAAATCGGTTTGCACCTCTGGATCCGCATTTTCCTGAATCAGGAGGCTGGCAGACGTATGCTGAATGAACAACGTCAGAAGCCCGGAACCCTGAACCCATCCCGCGACGTCGCGCGTGAATTCATACAGGCCAGCGCCGTGGGTCGGGATCGTGAATGTCGTTTGCAAGATGCCGTGCTCTTTGTGACTGGGACCGGATCATGCATGTCTTACCAGCCCATGGAACGAACCGGAACAGCAGCGGAATGCGCCCTGAAGAGGACGCGCCGCCCTGTTGATCGGTGACACAGGGCGGCTTCGTGAGTGGTCTTATTGGGACTTCGGCGGCAAGAGAGAGCTGTCCGCCAGGATCAATGGCGCAGGAATGGGTTGCGTCCAGATCGTATCCACAAGGTCACCCGCGCTGATGGATGCGGTGACGTTGGGGTTCGGGTAAGCGGCCACCAGAGTTGGGGCCAGGAGAGCAAGAGCTAAGAGAGCCTGTTTCATGACGGTGTCCTTTCATGCCCAAAAGATGGGGACGAACACGCGTGATGAAAGGCGCAAACGCGCAGGGGTGATGTGCGGTGTTGTGGTGTGAGATTTTCGTGAAGATGACAGCGCGGTGCGCTTAGCGGAAAATCGTCTCGCCCTGCTGATCAATCAGCATCTTAGCCTTCGCCAAAGTTGCTTTCACCGCTTCTTCATGGCTTTGCAGAGTATCGGCGCGCGTCATCTGATGGGTTTTGACCTCGCCGTCGATCTCTTTTTCGATCCGCGCGGCAATCCGCCATGTGCCACCGTCTTTCAGCGGTTCGGCAAAAATGGTGAACCCGTCATGCACCTCGGCGGGCGTCGAGGGGGTGGACCCGCCACCCCCGCCAAAGAGTTTTTTGAGAAACGACATTATTGATCCAGGAAGCTGCGCAGCTTGCGTGAGCGGCTTGGGTGTTTCAGTTTCCGCAACGCTTTCGCTTCGATCTGGCGAATACGTTCGCGCGTCACGCTGAACTGCTGGCCAACCTCTTCAAGCGTGTGGTCGGTGTTCATCCCGATGCCAAAGCGCATCCGCAGGACACGTTCTTCGCGTGGTGTGAGCGATGACAGAACCCGCGTCGTGGTTTCCTTGAGGTTTTCTTGAATGGCGCTGTCCAAAGGCAGCACAGCATTCTTGTCCTCGATGAAATCCCCAAGCTGGCTGTCTTCCTCGTCGCCAATCGGCGTTTCGAGGCTGATCGGCTCCTTGGCGATCTTCATCACCTTGCGCACCTTCTCCAAAGGCATTTGCAGCTTTTCTGCCAATTCCTCGGGTGTCGGTTCGCGGCCGATCTCGTGCAGCATCTGGCGTCCGGTGCGGACCAGTTTGTTGATCGTTTCGATCATGTGCACCGGAATACGGATGGTACGTGCCTGATCCGCGATGGACCGGGTGATCGCCTGACGGATCCACCAAGTCGCATAGGTGCTGAACTTGTAGCCACGGCGATATTCGAACTTATCAACCGCCTTCATCAGGCCGATATTGCCTTCCTGGATAAGGTCAAGGAACTGCAGGCCGCGGTTCGTGTACTTCTTGGCAATCGAGATGACCAAACGCAGGTTGGCTTCGACCATTTCTTTCTTGGCCTGCCTCGCCTCTTTCTCACCTTTCTGAACCTGCGCCACGATGCGACGGAATTCAGAGATGTCGAGGCCTACATACTGACCCACTTGCGCCATGTCGGCGCGCAGTTCTTCGGCCTTGGGCAGCGAGCGTTCGATGAACATCTGCCAGCCGCGACCGGACTTTTCGCCCATCTCGTCCAGCCAGTTCGGGTCCAGTTCGCGCCCACGATACGCGTCAATAAACTCACGTCGGTTGATGCGGGCCTGATCGGCCAGCTTCACCATCGCGCTGTCAATCGACATGATGCGTTTGTTGATGCCGTACAGCTGGTCGATCAACGCCTCGATCCGGTTATTGTGCAGGTGCAGTTCGTTCACCAGTTCCACAATTTCCGAGCGCAGTTTCTGATAGCGGTCCTCATCCCCCTGACTGAACGACCCATCTTCGTTCAGCGTTGCCGAGATGCGGTTGTCCTGCATGCTGGACAGTTCTTCGTAGTCCTGAGCGATGCGGTCCAGCGTTTCCAGAACCCGCGGTTTCAGCGCGGTTTCCATCGCCGCAAGCGACATGTTCGCCTGTTCGTCATCGTCATCGTCATCATCTGTGGCAATCGGGTTGCCATCGGCGTCCAACTCTTGCTTGTCTTCGCTCTTCTGCTCTGACGCGGGCGCTTCGGCACCGGCGACAACCGGCGCTTCGACCTCTTCATCTTCGCCCATCTGGTTGCCGAACGTCGTCTCAAGATCAATCACGTCGCGCAGCAGGATGTCTTCGCTCAGAAGTTCCTCGCGCCAGATGGTGATCGCCTGAAACGTCAGCGGGCTTTCGCACAGCCCGGCGATCATCGTGTTGCGGCCAGCCTCGATGCGTTTCGCAATCGCGATCTCGCCTTCGCGGGACAGCAGTTCCACGCTGCCCATTTCGCGCAGGTACATCCGCACCGGATCGTCTGTCCGATCCAGCTTTTCTGCCGTGCCGGAGGCCAGAGTGACTTCGCCGGGTTTCGCGGTTTGAACAAGGTCGGTGGTGCCCTTGTCGTCCTCGTCGGCTTCCTCGTCTTCCTCGGTAACCTGGATCCCCATTTCCGAGAGCATCGACATCACGTCTTCGATCTGGTCAGAACTGACCTGATCCGGAGGCAGCACCTCGTTCAGCTGATCGTATGTGATGTAGCCACGTTCTCGCGCATCGGCGATCATCTTCTTAACGGCGGCTTGGCTCATGTCGAGGCTGACATCTTCCTCGCGGTCTTCGGTCTTGGCGTCGTCGTTATCTTTGGCGGCCATGGATGCTCCTGTCGAGGCGGGGCGATTCGATTGACCCGAATCATTAGCGCGAAATAGCGATTCGCACACCCGTTTACCTTTATTCGTTTACGCGTTCCTTAGCAAAACGATGCTAGCTTCGTGGTTTGTCGAAACGAATGGTTTCCATCAATGCAGCAAAGGCGCTGCGTTCTTCCCGGCTGATTGCGGCCCCGTTGGGACCTGTATCGTATTCTGTCTTGTCCTCGGCCTGCGCGCGTTGCGCGGATTGGCGGGCTTTGGCGGCCTGGCTTAACCGCCACGTTACTGTTTCATCTGCCGGACCGTTCAAATCCTCTGAGGCTTCGGCAATTTCTGCGTACAGCCCGGATTGGGCCTCTAGTTTGGCAAGTTCTTCGGCAATCGTCAGGCGCGCAAGCTCGCGGTCTCCGGGGTTGCGCACGCAGGGCGTTATGGCGACATGGCGAGACCGGCACAGTTTTTCAAGGGCATCCCCGCCCAAAGCCGCGTTCGCGGCCGCAGGGATCGCATCTGCCGGGTGGTCGGCGTGTTGCAAAAGACACGATCTGAGAACCGCGTGATCCGGATCAATGCACGGCATCATCTCAAGCTGGCTCTCAAATTCGCCAATCAGGTCCGGCGTCGTGATCAGGGCCGCAAGGATCACCGCTTCGCGCAAGCGGTTTTCCACGTCCTCTCCTCCGGACACGAGAAGTGACGACCGGGTGCCCTCGGCCGGGGCTTGCGGGAACCGGTTCTGGGCACGACGATACGGGCTATCGTTTGACGGGCCACGTCCGCGAAACAAATCCCAGCGCAGGCGTTTGATCTCTTCACCGTAATGGCTTCGCAAGGAAGGATCCTGAATGGTGCGGATCCGTTCGCGCAGCGTCTTGTCCAACGCCGCTTTGCGTTCCGGGCTGTCAAACACGCGGCCTTCGGTTTCGCGCCGCCAAAGAAGCTGCACCATCGGCTGGGCCGCCTCGATCAACGTCTTCATGGCCTCGCGCCCGTCAGACCGGATCAGATCATCCGGATCTTTGCCTTCGGGCAAAAGAACAAAACGCAGGGACTTGCCCGCCTCAAGCAGTGGAAGTGCCGTATCAATCACCCGGTACGCCGCCTGCAACCCGGCCTTGTCGCCATCCAGCGCCATGATCGGTTCATCGGTGATCCGCCAGAGCATCTGCAATTGGGTGTCCGTGACCGCCGTGCCAAGTGGCGCGACAGACGCATCGAACCCGCCAGTGGCAAGCGCGATCACGTCCATATACCCCTCGGCCACGATCAGCGGCTGGCCCTTGCCTGCTGCCTCGCGCGCGGGGCCCTGATTATAAAGTGTGCGGCTTTTGTCAAAAAGCGGTGTCTCGGGACTGTTCAGGTACTTGGCGTTGTCATCCGGATCCATCGCCCGTCCGCCAAGGGCAATTGGACGCCCCCGCGCATCGTTGATCGGGAACATGATGCGATTGCGGAACGTGTCATAGGGCTTGCCGCCCTTCTGCGACGGCTTGGCCAGCCCGGCCTCGATGATGTGGTCGGCGGAAACGCCCTGCCCTGTCAGGTGATCCCAAAGGTTTTGCCAGCCTGCAGGCGCGAAGCCGATGCCAAACCTGTCTTGGGTGGCCTCGTCCAGCCCCCGACGTTGCAGGTAATCGCGTGCGGCAGACCCGGCACCGCTGCGCAGT
This sequence comes from Marivita sp. S6314, assembly GCF_023015985.1. Taxonomy (GTDB): domain Bacteria; phylum Pseudomonadota; class Alphaproteobacteria; order Rhodobacterales; family Rhodobacteraceae; genus Marivita. Next base: position 642,070 of record NZ_JALKAO010000003.1, on the reverse strand, counting down.
TGCATGCGGAAATAACGGACCGCGTGTTCCATCACCTCGATCAGCTTGGCGCGGTGATCGGTTTTTTCCTGCGCGCGCGGGTCCTTTGCTGGCATGGGCATGCCAGCCTCACCCGCCAGAATTTCAATCGCTTCCATGAAGGCGACATTTTCCGTTTCCCGAACAAAGGAGATCGCGTCGCCTTTGGCGTGACAGCCAAAACAATAGTAATAGCCTTTGCGGTCGTCGACGTGAAAACTGGCCGTCTTTTCCTGATGGAACGGGCACGGAGCCCACATATCACCCTTGGCCTGATTTGATTTGCGCGTGTCCCACAGGACTTTGCGACCAACCACCTGTGTCAGGCTGGTGCGCGTGCGCAATTCATCTAGAAATCCGGGTGGAAGGCTCATCCCAAGAATATCGGGTTTGCGAGGTCGAGAGTCCAGTGCGCGTCGGCTCTGTGTGCTTGCGAAACGGCAGATCGACTATTGAGCGAGGCAGGCCTGATAGAGCGCGTTGCTGACCTCTGGTGTCATTTGGTCTTCGGGCAGGCTGTAAATCCACTCGACCAACGCCGGTACGGCAACTTCGTAGTTCTTGGCGTCATCGGGCAAGGCGCGGACGACCCGTCGCTCTGCCCGACGCGAGTTCGCGCCGTTCTTGCGTTCGGACATGATATTCGTCGCGATCTGCCCCTGCTTGCGGCATTCGGCCACTTTGCCAGGGTCCTGGGCGAAGGACGGTAAGGAGAGCGACAGTGTGACCGCGGCAGCGGCAAACGTAAGGCGGATCATGGCAGGGTCTCGGTCCGGTTGGCTGCGATAGGTCGTCCCGTTTTACCGCAGCCCAAACCGGTTGTCACCAATCAGAGACCCTTGGCGCGGTAGCTTGCCGCGACTTTTTCAATCGAGACAAGATAAGCGGCGGTCCGCAGATCAGTCACGTCCTCGCGGCCGTGCCACACTTCGCGCATGGCCTGGTAGGCAATCCGCATTGTGTCATCGAGACCAGAGCGCACCAGTTCCAATTCGTCGGCACCGCGCAGATACTTGGATTTGAAATCCGGCGTCATCGACCATTTATCACCCAGATGGTCGCTTAACCGTTCCAGTTCACTGACAATCAATTCGTGCCGCGCCTCTTCCTGGCGGCGCTGCATGCGGCCAAAGCGGATATGGCTGAGATTCTTGACCCATTCGAAATAGGACACCGTCACACCCCCCGCATTGGCGTACATGTCGGGGATGATCACCGTACCCTTTGCGCGCAGAACATCGTCCGCCCCGGCCGTGATCGGGCCATTTGCGGCCTCGATGATCAGGGGGGCTTGAATCCGCTTGGCATTGCCAAGATTGATCACGCCCTCCAGCGCGGCCGGGATCAGGATATCGCAGTCGCATTCCAGCACGGTCGCACCTTCGGCGGTGTGTGCTGCATCCGGGAACCCGCTGACACCGCCGTGTTTGACGATCCATTCACGCACGGCATCAACACTCAGCCCACTCTCGTTGAACAGGGCGCCGTCATGTTCGATGATGCCGATGATCTTGCAGCCATCCTCGTCCCGCAGGAATTTCGCGGCGTGATAGCCCACGTTGCCAAGGCCCTGCACCACTACGCGCTTGCCGTCGAGCTTGCCCGACAGGCCAGCCGCCTTGATGTCTTCGGGATTGCGGAAAAATTCGCGCAAGGCGTATTGAACCCCGCGCCCGGTTGCTTCGACCCGCCCCGAGATGCCGCCATTGTTCAGCGGTTTGCCTGTTACACAGGCCCGTGCGTTGATGTCCGTGGTGTTCATTCGCGCGTATTGATCCGCGATCCACGCCATTTCACGTTCCCCCGTGCCCATGTCCGGGGCGGGTACGTTCTGCGCGGGATGAATCATGTCGCGCTTGGCAAGTTCGTAGGCAAAGCGGCGGGTGATCAGTTCCATTTCGTGATCATCATATTCACGAGGGTCGATGCAAAGCCCACCTTTGGAGCCGCCGAACGGGGCTTCGACCAAGGCGCATTTATACGTCATCAGGGCGGCAAGCGCCTCAACCTCGTCCTGGTGTACGGATGGCGCAAACCGGATGCCGCCCTTGACCGGCTCCATATGTTCGGAATGCACAGACCGGTATCCGGTGAAGGTTTTGATCTGCCCGCGCAGCCGCACACCGAAGCGGACAGTATAGGTTGCGTTGCAGACGCGAATTTTTTCTTCAAGGCCGGGCGGCAGGTCCATCAGCGCAACGGCGCGATTGAACATGAGGTCGACGGATTCTCGAAATGTGGGTTCGTTCGCTGGTATGCCGTTCATAGGTCCCTCCCGGATCGTGCAAGCGTTCGCCTGTCATTATCGTGCAGCCTATGACAGCTTGGTTAACTTTGCATGCTTTTTGATTGCGCCCCGACGACCCGTATTTCCCAGTTTTAAAGCGTATTGTTGCGAAACAGGCTTCAATACAGGTCAGAACACCGGAATTATTCTGCGATTTCAATACACTCCACATTTATTCCACATTTGACGCCGCAATCTTGCCGCCTTCTGCCTTCACTTCTCCCAATAGTTAAGTGGGGTGTAAGTCCGTCCTGAAGGGGCGGGAAAGAGGTAACTAATGATCGGATTAAGCAACCTTCTGCCAAGGCTGCCGGTCGGGAAACGGAAGAAATCTGCGTTGCGGTCGTCAGTGGCCGGAACTTTGAGCCGCTTCACCCGGGAAACCGATGGCAATATGTCGATCCTCGCATTAAGCGGGTCGATGGTAATGCTGGTATTTGGCGGCGTCGGGATCGACATGATCTATTCCGAGGTGCAACGTACCAAGCTTCAAAACACCCTGGATCGCGCGGTGCTTGCTGCGGCCAACCTGGATCAGGAACTGGATCCCGAGCTGGTCGTCCACGAGTATTTTGCCGCCATGAACATGGAAGACGCGCTATCAAGCGTCACCGTGGATCAGGGGCTCAGCCACCGCATCGTGAACGCCCAGGCGGAACGCGACGTTGGTGCGAACTTCCTGCAGATGCTCGGCGTCGATGTGCTTCACACCGAAGGCGAAGCGACGGCGGAAGAGCGGATCGCGAATGTCGAAATCTCCATGGTTCTCGACATCTCGGGTTCGATGGGCAGCAATAACAAGATCGGAAACCTGCGGAACGCGGCGACCGACTTTGTTGAAACCGTGATCAAGGAAGATGATTCCGGTCTGACCACGATCAACGTCGTACCGTACAACGCGACTGTGAACCTCGGCTCAACCGTGGCGAGCTACTACGACCTCGAAGATTCGCATGATTATTCGAACTGTGGCGTTTTCCCGAGCGGTGCATTCAACACCACGACGTTGGACCCGACACAGGAAATCGGACGCCTCGCACATTTTGACCCATGGTCGACCAGCACCAGCAACACACCGAACCACCGGTCCTGGTGTGCGGATGACGATTATGGTGCGATCATGGTGCACAGTTCCGACGAGACAGCACTGACAACACACATCGCCTCGCTTGGCGCTGGTGGCAACACCGCGATCGATCTGGGCATGAAATGGGGTGTTGCGCTTCTTGATCCATCTGCACGGCCAGTCGTCAGCAGCATGATTTCTGACGGCTTGATCGTCGGCGAAGCATCCGGGCGTCCGGCAGCCTATACTGCAGAAGACGCGATCAAGATCGCCGTGGTCATGACAGATGGCATGAACACCACGCAGTATGACCTGAAAAATCAATTCAAATACGGCATGTCTGATCTCTGGATTGACGACCGTGGTGACAACAATCCCGGCAACGACCGTTTCTCGCTGCAGGTCCGCGACTGGAGCGGCAGCAGCAACGATGTCTGGTACTGGGAGCGCTATCGCAACGATGGTTGGAGTTCCCGCTATCGTGGCAATCCGGATGGCGGCGGCAACGCCCGTCAGATGACCAATGCCGAAGTGTTCGCACGCTGGGGTACACGCGGATATGCGCGGAAATTCTACCGCAAGCCGTACGAGGACAACTGGTTCAGCTACAACACCTACCGCAACGTCTACTATGCTTACGAAGCGACGGTTGGTGGCAACTCTGCTGACGCACGGCTGTCTACAATCTGCCAAGCCGCCCGTGACCAGGACATTACGATCTTTGCCATTGGCTTCGAAGCGCCAACCCGTGGACAAGATGCCATGCGTGACTGTGCGTCGTCTCCCGCCCACTACTTTGCGGTGGATGGTCTCGAGATCAGCGATGCGTTCCAACAGATTGCGCGTACCATTAACCAGTTGAGGCTGACCCAATGACCCGTTTTATGAAATCCAAATTGCGCGCCTTCCTGCGCGATGAGAAGGGCGCGGTGCACACCATCGAGTTTGTCCTCTGGGTCCCTCTCTTCCTCATCCTGATCATTGCGACCATCGAGATGGGTGCCATGACCATGCGACACACACAGTTGGAGCGTTCGCTCGACTCAACCGTGCGGGCCGTTCGTCTGGGCACTGGCGAAGAACTGACGCACGGCGCTCTGAAGACGGCCATCTGCGAAGGCGCGCCACTTCTTGCGGACTGTGAACAGACCCTGCAACTGGAAATGGTCCCGCTCGATCTTCGTGCATGGTCCAGTCCTCCCGCGAACGCGGATTGCGTGGACACCGCGCGTGCCGTGAACCCGCTGCGCCAGTTCGAAGCTGGTCAGGACAATGAGCTGATGTACCTGCGTGCATGCTACAAGTACCGCCCGATTGCGCCAACGGGCATGCTCGCCGGATCGTTCTACACCGACGATGAAGGTCTCACGAAGATCGTTTCCTTCTCGGCCTTTGTACAGGAGCCATCGACATGATTACCCGTCTGATGAAAACCTCGTTGCGCCGGTTTGCGCGCAACACGGAAGGCAGCACCAGCGTTGAAGCGGTCATTGTCTTCCCTGCCCTGGCAGTCATTTTCGCGGCATCGTGGGTTTACTTTGACGTGATGCGCCAACAAAGCATCAGCATCAAAGCGAACTATACAATCGGCGACATCATCTCTCGGGAAACCGAGATGCTGGACGACGCGTATATTTCGAACGCCCGCAACCTTTTGTTCTATCTGACAAAGTCCAACGGTGCGGATGTCGACCTGCGCGTGACGGTGATCCAGTATGACGATACCAGCAGCGTGCATAACGTCATTTGGTCGGAAAGCCGTGGAGACTGGTCTGCTCTGACGAATGCGAACCTGAACCTGTATGCGGATCGCATGCCGGCGATGGCGGATGCTGACCAGCTTATCCTTGTGGAAACTCGGGATGCCTATGCGCCAACCTTCGACGTTGCCGGAATCGGCCCCTTCGATATCGAGACCTATTCCTTCACCCGCCCCCGCTTTGCATCGCAGGTGATCTTTGAAGGTGTCAACGACGGGTCGAACTTCAACGGCGTCCAAGGCCCTGAAGAAACGCCCGAGGCACCGTCCTAAGTGTCTTTGGCAATCATCACCGCGATGATATCGGCCATTGGGCGGGTCTGACCACCCGGCGTGACCCCGCCCACCGCAACACGGCGACCAAATCGCCACCACAAACCCGGCTGCCACGCCCGTGGCGCCGGGCTTTTCAATTTGAGCATGAACCCATTCGACGGCTTGACCGCCAGCATGCCACGGTTGACCGACACGATTTCGGAAACCTCGGTCAGTACGGTGCCATCGCTGTCGACCAATTGGGTTTCGGTCAGATACAGCTTTCGCGTCGTCGCCGCCTGAAGACGCTGCGCGAACCACAGCGACAGCACGCCCAGAACAATCAGAAAGACCTGCCAGGCCAGAATCTGGGGCGGTTGCGCAATCGCGACATAGATCAGCAGCCCGCCCAAGACCGACAACATGCCAATCCCCAGCCAACGGCGCGGCCCGGTTGGATCTACAACTGCAATGATATCGTCGCTCATGGCCCACTCCCACCGTGTCGGCCCGCGCATAGCCTATTCGTTATCTCATGGCGAGACGTGTCGCACGATCTCGTGACCCCGTTCCTCGGGCTCGTCATCCACCAGTTCCTGCGGAAATCCCGGCGCGCGGATCGTCAGGCCGGTGGCGTCTTCCAACCGTTCAATCAACCGGTCCGATTGGGCCCGGTCGCCATACCGAGTCTGCCCGTCCTTGACGATGTCAATCAGCTTTGGCGAGATCTCCAGCGGGACGCCTTTGGCATCTGCCAGATCTTGAAACAGGCCAATGTCCTTGAGAACAAGGTCCAGTGTGAAATCAACGTCACGCGATCCGGACAAGATCAATTGGCTTTCCGTTTCGTGTACAAAAGACGTCCCCGAAGACGCCTTGATTGCCTCATAGGTGGTGGCAAGATCGATCCCGTGCGCAGCCATCGTCGTCATCGCTTCGCAGAGCGACGCCAGATGGACCGTGGCAAGGTAGTTGGTCATCACTTTCAGAACGCTCGCAGAGCCCACGTCACCGGTATGCAGCACACGCCGCCCCATCACGGTCAGCAGTGGCAATACGGTTTCAAAGGTGTCCCGGTCACAACCGGCAAAGATCGAGATGTTCCCGGTTGCGGCGCGGTGGCATCCCCCGGAGACGGGACAATCCGCAGCGCGTCCTCCCTTGGCAACCACCGCCTGTGCCTGGGCTTTGATGGCTTCGGGGTCGGTCGTGGACATTTCGATCCAGATTTTGCCGGGTCTGATTTCGGGCAGCAGCAGATCAAGAACACTCTGGGATGCTGCGGGACTGGGCAGACTTGTGATGACAACGTCGCAGGCGCGCATGATCTGTGACGGTCCCTGCCCCGCCGTTGCGCCTTGGTCCGTCAACAGTGACAGCCGCGCGGGATCAAGATCATAGACCGTCAGATCGACGCCGTTTCGGGCCAGCGTACCTGCCAGCTTGGCCCCCACCGCACCCAGACCAATAAAACCCACCTTCATCGCCGTCTCCTGCTATTTGACACAGGGTCAAGGTGCAGCAAGGACGATTGGCCTGTCAGGGCCAAAACCGACACTTGGACGGGCGGTTTGATCCGGTTTCTATTCGGCCGCCATGCCATCGGTGAATTGCAGCCGCGCGAGGCGTGCGTAAAGGCCGTCTTCGGACACCAACGCATCATGGGCACCGGTCGCAACGATGCGGCCCTGATCCATGACAACAATGCGGTCCGCTTTCTTCACGGTCGCAAGGCGGTGCGCGACGATCACGGTTGTCCGTCCCTCGGACAGTTCATCGACGGCGCGTTGCACCGCGCGTTCGCTTTCCGCATCCAAGGCACTGGTCGCCTCGTCCAGCAAGAGGATCGGCGCATCCCGCAGGATGGCGCGCGCAATCGCGATGCGCTGCTTTTGCCCGCCCGACAACATGACGCCCCGTTCGCCCAGATAGCTGTCATACCCGTCCGGCAGGTCCGAGATGAACTGATGCGCAGCCGCCGCCTTGGCCGCGGCTTCGATCTCGGCATCGGTTGCGTCGGGTCGGCCAAACCGAATGTTCTCGCGGGCCGAGGCTGCGAAGATCACGGGATCCTGCGGCACGAGCGCGATATGCTTACGGAAGGAATCCCGGTTGAGACTGTCAATGCGGGTTCCGTCGATGCAGACAGCACCTGAGGACGGGTCATAAAACCGCTGGATCAACTGGATGATCGTTGTCTTGCCCGCGCCGCTTGGCCCGACCACGGCAACGGTTTCGCCCGGTGAAATGGTCAGCGACACCCCGTCCAAAGCCGCCACGTCCGGACGACTTGGATAGGTAAAATGCACATCGTCAAAGGTTATCTCACCGCGCACCGGTTCTTGCAGAACCACCGCCAGCTCGGGATCAGTGACCGTGTCTTCGGCGTGCAGCAGTTCAACCAGCCGCTCGGTCGCGCCTGCGGCACGCTGCAATTCTCCGAAGATCTCTGAAAGTGCAGCAACCCCGCCCGCGACCATGACCGCGTAGATGACAAACTGCACCAGAGCGCCAACGCTCATATCGCCGTTTCGAACGTCAGTTGCGCCGATCCAGAGAACGCCAACAATGCCCGTGAACACGAGGAAGATCACGATTGCCGTCATCTGCGCCCGCGTCCAGATCCGACGCCGCGCGGCATCAAAGCTTTTCTCCGTTACGTCTGCGAACGCTGCCCGCGAGATATCTTCGTGGGTAAAGGCCTGCACTGTCTGAACCGACAGCAAGGCTTCGGACGCATTGCCCGATGACGCCGCGATCCAGTCCTGATTTTCCCGGCTCAGCTTGCGCATCTTGCGCCCCAGGAACAGGATCGGCACCACAACCCCCGGCACGATCAGCAACACCATCGCGGTCAGCTTGGCTGATGTAATCAGCATCAGGACCAAACCGCCAAAGAAAATCAAAACGTTGCGCAACGCGATCGAGATGGACGATCCAATGACACTCAGGATCAGGGTGGTATCGGTCGTAATGCGGCTGAGAACCTCGCCTGTCATCACATTTTCATAGAAGGTCGGGCTCAGCCCGATCACACGTGCAAACACCGCTTTGCGGATATCTGCGACCACCCGTTCACCCAGCCGGGTCACCAGCGCATAGCGCAGCGCCGTTCCCACCGCCAGCAACGCGGCAATCCCCAAAGCAGCCGAGAAATAGAGGTCAAGAAGCGCGCCATCTTGCGTGTCGAAGTTGTCAACAACCCGCCGAACCGCCATCGGCAGAATCAGCGATACCGCAGCTGTCAACGACAGCGCCAGAAGCGCCGCGACCATGAGCAAGCGATAGGGCTGCACAAAGGGCCAGAGCGCGGCGAGCGATCCGATTTTTTTGGATTTCGCCCGTTCTTCATTCTTCGTCGGAGCGACTTGCGTGTCGGCCATTTCATACCCGTAAATTGATTGGCACTCGTTAAACCGTGGCCCGACCCCGAGGGTCAAGTCGAACCCAGCGCAAAGGCCGATTTGCCGCGCCGTGCGGGGGCATCATGTGATGTGCAAGAAAAAGGAAATTTGGCTTGGAGCGGGCGGCGGGAATCGAACCCGCGTCATTAGCTTGGAAGGCTAAGGTCTTACCACTACACAACGCCCGCTCAGCGAGATACGACCTATGACATGGCTCATCCGAGGTCAAGCATCTGCTGCGGCGGATTTTGAGATATTGGAACAGCCATCATCCCGTCGGCACATCGCACCGCTACGCCTTGTGGTTAGAGAGGAAAGCGTGTTGCATTTCGGTCAGGACCCACTGATTTCTGCATCGGGGCATGGTTCAGGGTTCGAACACGCGCGGTGAACCGGTCTGATCTATGTGACTGACGACGCGCAGATGACCCGGGTTTGTCAAACCATGTTTCGGATAAGACACGATCTCTGCCCCCATGATGCGGGACAAAAAGACATCGCCGGATGCGTAATAGCTGTCGGATTTACCCGGAACCCGCCCTTCCAACTAGACGATTGCGCGCATCCCCCGTGACCGCGCGACGGACGCGGCCAAGCGTGCAAAGTTCGATTGCACCACACCGGTGATCAGGATCGTGTCCGCGCCTTGGCGCAGGGCCTATTCCATTCGGATCACACAGAGATGGGTGTTTATCGTCACGTCAGTCTATACACGGCCGTCTTCGAATCTAGACTATGTCTTGGACTGGTCGGGGCTGGCCTTGGTGTGTCAAGGTTGCTCACAGTGGTCACCACTTGGCCTTGTCGTCAATTGCCCCTCGAAACAGGCATGGAACGCAGATGAAACTTACCGTCAACGGAACCGAGCACGACGTGGATGTCGAAGACGATATGCCCCTGCTGTGGGTGCTTCGGGATGAGCTGAACCTCAAAGGCACCAAGTACGGATGTGGTGTCGCGCAATGCGGTGCGTGCACGGTCCATCTGGACGGTCAGGCCGTCCGCAGTTGTCAGGTTGCAGCGATTGACGCGTCCGGCGCCCGGATCACGACCATCGAAGGCTTGGCACAGCAAGATGCGATGCAGGCCGTGCAAGAAGCGTGGATCGAACATCAGGTTGCGCAATGCGGCTATTGCCAGTCCGGCCAGATCATGCAGGCGGCGTCCTTGCTGGCCGAACGCCAAGACCCGTCCGATGACGACATTGACAACGCGATGGGCGGCAACCTGTGCCGTTGTGGCACGTATCCCCGGATCCGGGCGGCCATTCATACCGCCGCGCAGAAATTGCAGGGGACCTGACCCATGGGACGTTTGAAAACGATCACACGACGCAGTTTCCTGGTCGGCTCTGTGGCCATCGGTGGCGGGGTGGCCTTTGGGACCTATCTGGCGATGCGCAACCTGCCCAACCCCGTTGCAGCGACGCTTGCGCCGGATGAAGCCAGTTTCAATCCCTGGGTTCTGATCTCACCCGAAAAGGTCACCCTGATCACACCGCATGCCGACAAGGGACAAGGCGTGGCCTCCGCGCAAGCCGCCCTGATTGCCGAGGAACTCGATATTGAATTCGGGCAATTCGAGATTGATTTCGGCCAGCCCGACCAAGCGTATTACAACACCGCGATGGCCGAAGAAGGCGTGCCATTCATGTCCACCGATACCAGTGTGGTCGCCGAAGCAACCCGCGCCGTCATGGGCAGCGCGTTCAAGATTCTGGGTGTTCAGGGCACCGGTGGATCAACCTCGATGCCCGACAGTTTCGACAAACTGCGATACGCGGCTGCCATTGCGCGCGAAACGCTGAAGCTTGCGGCATCACAGCAAAGCGGGGTGCCCGTGGATCAACTGACCACCAAGGAGGGCGCTGTGCACCTGCCAGACGGGTCACGGATCGCATATACCGCCCTGGCCCCCTTGGCGGCTGAACTGGAGCCCGTGTCAGACGTTGTCCTGCGCGCGCCATCCGAGTGGCGTCTTGTTGGCCAGCCAATGGAACGGCTGGATATCGAGGGCAAAACGACCGGCAGCACGCGCTACGGGATCGACGTAGACCGCGACGGCATGCTGCACGCAACGGTACGTTTGAACCCGCGCAAAGGGGGCGTTCTGAACGGGTATGATGCCAGTGCAGCGAAAACCATGCGCGGCGTTCGGGACATTTTTGAGATCACCAATGGTGTCGCGATTGTCGCCGACAACACATGGCGCGCTTTCAAGGCGGCCGAGGCGATCGGCATCGACTGGGGCCCTGCCCCCTACCCTGCGGATCAGGCCGACCATTGGGACACGCTTGACGCATCCTTCACCGACGACCACCTGGATCGCACATGGCGCAATGACGGCGCGGTTGACAGCGCAGCGGGAAACGTGATCGAGGCGACCTACAGGTCACCGTACGTGGCTCATCAACCGTTGGAGCCGCTAAACGCAACCGTTCTGGTCACCGACGATCAGGTCGAGGTCTGGACCGGCCACCAGATGCCCGTTTTCCTGCAACAGCAGGTCGCAAAGGTCACAGGCCACGATGCGGAAGCCGTGATTTTTCACAACCACTTCATCGGTGGCAGCTTTGGCCACAGGCTGGAGCTCGACTTTGTCAAACAAGCCGCAGAAGTGGCCAACCGGATGCGCGGCACCCCGATCAAGATGACCTACTCCCGCGAAACGGATTTTGCGCAGGACTTTCCACGGCACATCTCGATGGCCAAGGGGCGTGGGACGGTTGCGGATGGCAAAGTGATCGCGCTGGACCTGCAGATCGCCGCACCGTCAGTGATCACATCGCAGATGGGTCGGTTGGGATTGTCCGTACCCGGTCCGGACATCCAGATCGCGGCTGGGGCGTGGAACAACCCCTACAGCATCGACAACTTCCGTCTGCGCGCATACCGCGCGTCGGAACTGGCGCCGACCTCGTCCTGGCGCGCCGTGGGCGCACCGGGCGCGGGGTTCTTTTTTGACAGCTTGCTGGACGAAACCATCCACGCAGCCGGGGCGGACCCAATGGCCGAACGCATTCGCCTGATGACGCACGAAGTCAGCAGAACCGTTCTTGAAACAGTTGCCGAGATGTCGGATTGGGGCGCACCACTTGCCCCCGGGCAAGGCAAAGGCGTGGCGTTTGTGGAAAGCTTTGGCGTCCCAACGGCGGAGGTTGTGCTGGTCACCGATACAGACGCCGGCATCCGGATCGACGCGGTTTGGGTCGCGTGTGACGTGGGCACGGTGATTGATCCCGTCAACTTTGAAAACCAAGTTGAGGGGGGCGTCATTTTTGGCCTTGGGCACGCAATGAATTGCGAAATCACCTATGCGGATGGCATGGCGGAACAAGCCAATTACTATGATCACGAAGCCATGCGCATCTGGCAGACTCCCAGGATTTTTGTGAAGGGTCTGGAAAACGGCACCAAAGTGCGCGGTATTGGTGAACCTCCTGTCCCTCCGGCGGCCCCGGCGCTGGCCAATGCGATCTTTGCAGCGACCGGCAAACGGATACGCCAGATGCCCTTCAACAAGTTCGTGGACTTTGTGTAGGCCAAGGCGCGCATTTCCGAAATTGTCTCACCTTGCCCCCGCTTTCAAAGCGGGGGGCGACGGCGCTTGCTATGAAAATCCGTGCAATTGCGGAACGCATTCTGACCGATCGCATCGGACGCGAGGACACACCTTGACCGGATCCAGCCCCAGACCCGGAAAACGGCTAGGTGGTTGCGGCTTCTCCTGACTAGACTGGGTTTGGGAGGAAAGCATGGAGCTACCGGCACTTACGTTCGAAATGATGGCCGTTTTGGCGGTGCTGTCGTTTACGATTTTCCTGTTCGTGTCCGAAATCGTCCGGATTGATCTGGCCGCCATGATCATCCTCGTCCTGCTGGGCGGGCTGAGCTACCTGCCGGGTCTTGGCAATCTTGCCGATGTACCCAACCTGTTTACCGGCTTTTCCTCGAACGCCGTGATGTCGATCATCGCGGTGATGATCATCGGCGCGGGCTTGGACAAAACCGGGCTCATGTCGAAGGTGGCAGGCCTGATCCTGAAACGCGGTGGCACGACCGAGGCCCGCATCATTCCCATCGTGTCGGGTGTCGTCGGCATCATCAGTTCGTTCATGCAGAATGTTGGCGCCGCGGCATTGTTTCTGCCGGTGATCAGCCGCATTTCGGCCCGCACCAATATCGCGATGAGCCGATTGCTGATGCCAATGGGCTTCTGCGCCATTCTGGGCGGCACGATCACGATGGTCGGATCATCGCCGCTTATCCTGCTGAACGACCTGATCCTGACAACCAATGACACCTTGCCTGCAGATCAGCAGATGGCCCCGTTTGGATTGTTTTCGGTCACTCCGGTCGGGTTGATGCTGGTCCTGACCGGTATCCTCTATTTCGTGCTGTTTGGACGCTGGGTTCTGCCATCACAGCGCGAACGCGGCGAAGACGCCAGTTCGGCGCGCTCCATGCAGTCTTTTATCGAAGACACCTATGGGCTGCGTGCCGATATCTTTGAAGTCAGGGTTCCCGAAGGATCAATCATCATCGGCCAGACCCTCGCCGACCTGATGGTGGCCCATCACATGTATATCCTTGGCACGTCCTACCGTGGCCACAAGGTTATCGCGCCGATGGCCGACACAACCATTCAAGCACCTGCACGGCTGGCGGTCCTTGGTCTTCGGCGTGTGGTTCAGGAAGAGTTCGCGGACCCGTACGGATTGGAAATCCTGCCACAGCTGGACGTGTTTTCCGACGATTTCGCCGCAACCCAATCCGGCGTGGCCGAGGTTGTCATTCCGCCCGGATCGGCGGTGATTGGGCAAACCCCGATTGAGCTGCGGTTGCGTCAAACACATGGGTTGTCCCTGCTGGCCATCCACCGCGGGGAAGAAACGCTCAGCCATGTCGAGACCGAGGATCACGCGGCCACGCATATCGGACAGGTGCCCCTTCAGGCGGGTGATACCGCCGTTGTTCACGTTCAATGGGACCGGCTGACGCGGCTGAAGTCAAACCGCGATTTTGTCGTCGTGACGTCGGATTTTCCGCAGGAAGAATTGCGCCCGCACAAGGTTGCTTGGGCGGTTGCGTTTTTTGCGCTGTCGCTTGGTCTGATCCTTCTGACCGACACGCGACTGTCGCTGTGTCTCCTGACCGGGGCGGTCGGCATGGTCCTCAGCCGTGTTCTCTCTATTGACGAAGCCTACGAGGCCGTCAGCTGGAGCACGGTTTTCCTTCTTGCTTCACTGATCCCGCTGGGTCAGGCGGTGCAACACACCGGCACCGCGGATTGGATCGCCGCGCATATTCTGGACTTGCTGGACGGCTGGCCGTTGTGGGCCTTGCAAGCCGGGCTGGCCATCCTGGCAACCGCGTTCACGCTGGTGATGTCCAATGTCGGCGCTACGGTGCTTCTTGTGCCACTGGCGATTTCAATCGCCATCTCGGCCGGAGGCGATCCAGCGGTGTTTGCATTGACCGTTGCGATCTCGACCTCGAATTCATTTCTGATCCCAACCCATCAGGTGAACGCCCTGATCATGGGGCCTGCCGGGTACCGCGTGATCGATTTCATCCGGTCAGGCGGAATCATGACGATCCTGTTCCTGATCGTTTCGATGACAGGGCTGACGTTGTTTTTCTAGTCAAGCCACAACCTGCCTTTCGCGGCCACGACACATGCCCATAAACCGGTCGCTGACAGGCGTATGTCAGACGGGTTTGCCGACGCAGGCCGGTAAAACCTTGGTGAACGCAGCTCGTGTCGCGCGATAAGGACACCACAAGGTCGTGACGCGGCGCTTGGAATTCGATATTAAAACCCGAGAATGGTTTTGATTTTCGACATGCGCGAAGGATTCCAGGCATGACCAAATTGACAAGACGTCACTTTATCGCCGCTTCAACACTGCTGTTTTCCGGACCGATTGCGCAAATGGCGCAGGCCGCACCGGTGTCTCGCAGCGATATGTGGTCCACCTGGGATTCCCAGGTGACGCCGGCCAATTACGATCCGGCAACGTCAAACCCCTGGGGGTTCCACCCCCGCTTTCTTCCGGTTCGCGTGCAGGCCAATGATGGCCTGACGCCCGGCGACATCCATGTCGATGCGGTGGCCCGATACCTGTATCATATCGAAGAAGGCGGAACCGCGATGCGATACGGCGTGGCAATCGCACGGGGCAATCTTTACGAGGCCGGAACCTACACGGTCAGACGCAAGGCCAAATGGCCGATCTGGACACCCACGGCTGCCATGGTGAAGCGCGAACCTGAACGGTATGAGCGGTATGCCGATGGCGTGGATGGCGGGCCAAGCAATCCTTTGGGGTCACGCGCGCTCTACCTCTATGTCGGTAACCGTGACACTTATCTGCGCATTCACGGCACACCCGAACCCGGGTCGATTGGCGGACGCGCCAGTTCCGGCTGCGTGCGCATGGTGATGGCGCACATCATTGATCTTTACGAGTCGGTTCAGACCGGATCGACCGCAATCCTGTACCCGGCCGAAGACGCGCTTGCCCGGACATAAGCCATAGCGGGCCTGTCGCGGACGGGCCCATTTATCCCAAAACTTGACGTATCAAATGTCCGGCTGGCGCGTGCAGATCGGGTTGCCCTGCACCGTCCGTAACGGCAGCCACGTTGTTTCGACCGGTCCGGCATAGCGGTACCAATAGCAGCCATCCGATGGATCAAGCCGCGCTGCGCTCAAATTCTGGTTCGGTGCCGCAATCGCCAGAACCTGTTCGGGCAATGGAGCGTATGTCGCGCCACCAGACGATCCGGTTGAAATCGGCTGAGCCTCGCATCCGGCCAGTGCCACAACAGCACCTACCGCTAATAGTCTGATAGTGTTCATATACCCGTGCCTGATGACCAATTCCGCACCGACTATACACGCTTTGGATTTCTGTTCCAGCCACCCGCGGCGGTCGGGATTGCGTACGTTTAACGATCGCAGTTCTTTGCATCACCTGACAGGCGATCTGGATTCACGTCTGCCACAGCAACGCTACCACGGGCGCGCCCTTGTTGCGTATCGACCCACGCTAGCGCCGCTGTGACCCCATCCAGCAGAAAATTGGCGAACAGAAAGCCGTTTTGGCAGTCACCGAATTCGAAATCCAGAATGTCTGACGGGCGCAATCGCTGCATGATCGCCTCGGCCGTTGGGCCGGACATGTATAGATCGTAGCGCCCCAAATCCCCCTGATAGGTTGGCCCACGGTCCAGCATGAGATCACCCGCCGCAAAATGCGGGAGCAGATCCTCATCGTATCCGTAGCGAATGACACTCGCATGCATGCCCAGAGACAGCTTTGGTTCAACACCATCCAGGCTCAGATACATCGTGTAGCCTACGTCTTTTGGCGCGCGATCCAGTGAAAAGACGTGGCCGCCATTCGGGTTCCCCTCTACGCCGGTGTATGTGTACGCGCTGCACTGCAGGTCTGCGTCGCAGAACGTACGCCATTTACCAAAACTGGCGCTTGTGTGATCCCCGCGCGCGATGCCGGATTGCGGCACAACCGCAATGGCCATGAGGCACAAAACAAGCCGGATGATGGGGAATAGTTGCGCGACTGTCGGGATTTGCATCGTCATTTCCTGTCCTTTGCTTGTCCTTACCATGGCTGTTGCGTTCAGATGAAACGGGTCGTGCATCGGCAAGGCAACCCTTGGATCACTCGGCGCGGACAAACCGGCAATCGGTAAGGTCCACGCGGTCAGCGCGGCTGAACGCAGTCAGGTCGACCCGGCCTTCGTTCTGCGCATCAGCGCGGTTGTCGAGAACAAATTGAGGGGCCTCCACATTGCCCTGCTGAAAACAGGCGACCGGTTTGGGGCCAAGGAATTCAGCGGTATCCTGAAGGTCATGCCGCGTCAGGTCGCTTGCTTCAGACCAGGTTTTGCCCCAGTAAAACCCGCTCACACGAACCGTCTGCCCAATCAGGTCGAACATGGCCCTGTGCAAAGTGTCGAGCGGGATCGCATCCGGGTGCTGTGACGGCTGCGCTTCGACGCTCAGAACCTCGCACTCTGACAGGCGAATCCGATGCGGTGTGTCCTGCGACGGCGCAACCTGTCGGCGCAGGACGGTGGCCCGCAGGATCACCACATCCGTGCTGCGGATGCGGTCATTCCCGGGAGGATTCAGTGTATCGCACACGGCAAGGGTCGGGGTTTGTGGCTGTGGCGTTGCGCCAAACTCCATGTGCTTTGCCTGCCACCGCGCCGGTGACATGAAAAGCGCAGGATATGCTTCGATGGTGACCTGTTGATTGTGCCATTGGCTGTAGGCGACAAGCAGTTCAGATGGTGTGAAGCGCGCCTCCTCGGCCATGGCCACAGGGGTCATACTGCAGATCGCCAAAACGGCCATCATCCGATTATTAGCCAATTTGCAGGCCCTGAGGCTACTCACCCGCATCCACGTCACTGCAGGCCTCAAGCGCGGCCATCAGGGTTTCCGTGTCTGCCTCGGTCAGTTCATCGTCGCTTGCCGTGAACAGTCGTTCGGCGTCATCGCCAAGCTGTTCCACCATGCAGTTCGCCATCGCCGCAGGCGCACCTTCGGCAATCATCGCCGCCACGACGTCATTGTCTTGCGCCGCCACCGGTCCAGCGGCCAGCAGCACCGTGATGCAGACGAACATCCCGTTCGCGTGTGATGTCATTGTACATCCCTTTCTTTGCACTGATGTTTTGGCGCGCGCGCCAATAGTCAGCGAGCAGTTTAGGGCTGGCACATTGCCGGGTCTTGGACTCCACGATCAAAGTGGTTGGACAATTCGCGCCCCGGGAAGTGGCGGCATGCGGACGCTTTTGTCGTGCCGCGAACCCGCCAGTCCTCTTTTGGACAAGCGATGGGAGCGTCCAGTCCAAGCCTGACGCCGAAACAGGCGATAATCTGAGGGAAGTACAACCATAACAGGACACAGACCATGACGCTGAAATGCCTTCTGACACCGCTTGCCGCCGCAATGCTTGCCATGGCCGGTTCGGCCGCTTTGGCCGACGACTCGAAATACAAGAACTGTTCGCTCACCCCGGCGGACGCCATTGGGCCAATGTTTGAAACACAAACAGCGGCGGACTGCGAAGCGGCCTGTATGGACAAGGCCAGCGAAGGCTGCATCGCCTGGAGCTACATGAAACCGTCAGCCATGTTCCCCGACAAGCCCGGAAACTGCCGGATGATCACCGTGATCTTCGCCGAAGAAGAAGGATCGGATCGGTTTCTATGTGGTAAGCTGTAGACCACGTGATCGGGGGGCGGCAGAATGATGACAGCAGTGCCTTTGCTCAAACGGGTTTGCCTTGCGGGCGTTTTGTCGATTGGCACATCTGCCTTTGCCGCCCCTGACTGCACGGATTTCAACGACAACACCCGCCTGTCCTCGCATGATCGCCAGTGGTGTCAGGCGCTGGCCTTCAAGGCCAATTATTTGAAAAGCGGCTTTGTCGAAGCGCCTCCCGGCAGCGACGGCGCCGCGCGCGGCGTCAAGGGACGGTTGGCGACCCGCTTTTCGAATTCCGGCGCAGCAAGCGTCAGCGGATCGATGACACTGGACCAACTGGACGGGCGGTTTCGACTGAAGCTCGCGAGCACCGACAATTCGCTTTACTACGGTCGGAAAATTCAGGTCTCAGGCAACATACTGTCCGGCGAGGGCCGGGTTGAGGTCTACAGCTATGTCGATGTGGACCTGTGGAAACTGGCCGCTGTGCTGGTTGATGACCCGGTTCGCAACGCGCCACCGCCCGAAGACGGTCTGATCCTGAAAGGCTACACCGTAACAGACATTCCGGCAGGCGCGGCGCATCCGTTCACCGCGAACCTGATCCCGCTTGCCGGTGACTTTTTTCTGTTGCTCAGAGCGCCGGATGGCACGGCCCGGAATGTTCAGATCACAATCGACAAATCATGATGGTCCAACGCAATTCTGCCGTCACAAGCACGTGCGGATCATTCCACCCAACTGTCGAATGCAGCCCCGATCCTCTTCGTCCGCGCGATGAGCCGCGCGACATCACGCAACATCTGCGCATGAGAGGTGTTCGGCATGGGTTCGGGAATGATCCCCGGATCAGCGGTGTCTGGCGTCAAGCGAGGCGCGTCTGTAACGGCGTTTGCCAATGTCTCAAGTAGTCTGACAAACCGGGTCAGTGTACCCGGATCAAAGGACGCGCCATCCAAAACGGACATGCGTTCCAGAAAATCCGCATCGGTATCTTCACGCGCTCGGGCGAAGGCGATGATGGCTTGCCAATGCTCCATTGGAATGCGCACCTGCGCCGGATAGGTCCAGGGCGATGTATACCTGTCATCAGGTTGGTTCTCCAAAGCGTCCGGCCCCGAGAACACCTGCCAAAGACGCCCCATACCTGCCCCTATTCGCCGTCGGTGGCGTCGTCATCCGGGCAGGCAACGGGATGGAGCAGGAACAGCTTGTCATCCGGTTCTGCGGACAATTCGAACGGTGTCTCGCTGCCGCATTCCGACAGGCTGAGCCGACCCCAGTCCAGCCCTACAAGAACGGATCCTTCTGATCCTGAGTTTCGCACGCTCAGAATACCACCATCACACTCGACCGCGCAGATCACCCTGCCCTGCGCATTCGTGTGACACAGCCCCCCGGCCGACCCGCGTCGTTCCCGCGTTTCAACATCGACGGAAAACGCATGCTCGCCTTTGCCGGCTTTGTGATGATCCATTTCGTAATAGCTCATGCCGAAATGCATCCGAGTGACTTTCTGACGGGGATGCGCGGCCAGATGCGTGTCGGAATAGCTGCGTTGCCAGCAGGCAAAGCTGCCGGGAATTGGCGCGAGCAGGGTTTCCAGTGGCTGAGCCACCAGTGCGCTGCTTATGCCAATCAGCAATGCACTCAGCGCACAAAGGTGTTGGGTCTTGGCCATCTCGCTCAGTCTCCCCGGTGATCCAAGAATGGCTTGAACGGCGCGACCGTACAAGCGCGCGCAGGTCGCGGGTGTAGCAGGAACAGTTGATCGTCGGGCTGAGAATCCAGCAGAAACGGTGCCGCGCCGCCATCCCCGTCACATCGCGCGTTGACATGCAGGCGGCCGGACGGGCCGATTTCCAGCAGGAGCGCGCCGCTGTCTCCGGACGGTCGCAACAGCACGGTGCCAACATCGCAAGCAACGTCACAAACAATCGCGCCGTCATGATCTGCATCGCAGATGCCAATCACGGTTCCCGCGCGTTCTCGTGTCGCAACATCAATGGTAAAGCCGTAATCGCCCTGCCACTGCTGCAAATGGAACCGAATTTCAGTGACCTTTTGCTTGGGATGGCGCGACAGGTGTGCATCCGAATAACTGTGGTCCCAACACGCGCCATCACTCGGCGCGGACGGCACCAGATCATCCAGACCCAAGGCTTGGACCGGGATGGCACAAACGCCCATCAGGGCCGCGACGCAAGCACGCCGCCACACTGTCAGCACACCCTTAGGCAGCGCCCTATTCCACAAGAGGTCACCTCCTCCCCCCGTGCGCACGTTTGTCACGTCTCCTGCATCAAACGCCAAGCCGATCCGCCTCTTTCGGGGCCTGTTTCCGCAGCAGATCAAAAAACGCATATTGTGTCAGGATATTGAGCGATTTGATCCTGTCAAAGAAATCCCGGTCGCCGCCAACATATGCGCCCCACACCGCCTGATAGTCGGCATAGACCTGCTTGGTATCCGAATTGCGGTGAATGGATGACACCGAACTGCTGACCACAGCTTCGACCGTTGCACGATCAGCATCGCTCATGTCAGCAACGTCCCGCCCAAGGGCGACGAGTTCGGTAATGGCGTCCTCCTTGATGGCATCAAGCTGAGCCGCGATTTCGGGCGACGGAGCTGGTGTGTCGGCAAGGACCGCGTTGGACCGGGACATCGTGTCGACATAGATCTGGTAGATCTGCTCACCCGTCTTTTTCGGGTCCGCAGCATGTACTGGCGCGGTCCAAAGAATGGTTGCTGCAACCACAAGTGACAGACCCACAAAACGTCGTGAGACATTATTCGGCATGTTTCTCTCCATCTCAAAAAATGCGGTGCGTTTTGCGCGTTTCGGAACGCGTATGGGGTGCATCCTATCAGGATGCTCCGTATCCGCTTGGACGGCGCGATATTCCAGCTTGGACGAGTCAGGACAAAGATGGTATCGTTCGGCATTGAATAGAGCCTGCCAAGTATGGGTTTATTCGCGCATCCTTGGTGGGCCAAAGCTTTTTGGACACTTGTATTGCAATGAATTCACATGCCGAAATCCGCGTTTTCCCAACGCCCCGTTTTCGTTTTTCAACGGACACCATTCCTGCGCCCGATCGCATTGCGCTTTGGCGGGAAGAGTTCGGACAGAAGTTTGTCCGACTGGACATGGAACCGCTCGACGACGATCCCCTGCACTACGACGCCACGTTCCAGATGCTTGGTGACGCGTCCATCGGCGTTGGCGACATCAGTTCGATGGCCTTTGCCCGGACAAAAACTCTGCTTCAGGATGGCAATGACAATATTGTGCTGCTGATCCCCCGCACCCGCGTCATCCGCGCCGAACTGGGATCGTTCGATGAAACCGTACAGCCGGGCGCGTGTCTTGTGCGGCGCTCGAACGAAATCGGTCAGACCCGGATGAAGCCGGGTCACTTCGTGACATTGGCTTTGCCGGTGGATCGATTGTCCAGCCGCCTCGCAGACGTCGACCGGCTGTCCATCAGCGTTGTGCCGCACGCGGATCAGACGCTCCGGCTTCTGCTGGGGTATTGCCAGTCCATCATGAACACCGCGACACCGCTCAGTGCGGATCTGGGACCGGTCGTGCAGGATCATCTTCTTGACCTCGCCGCCCTTGCCATCGGCGCGCATCGCGATGCCTGGCACCATGCGCAGGAACACGGCATCCGGGCGGCCCGCCTTGAACATGCGCGCGCCGAAATCCGGCGCAACGCCTGCAACCCGGATTACCGGATGGCCGATCTCGTCCGGTCGATGCATGTCTCGGAAAGCTACATTCGCAAGATTCTGGCGGAAAGCGGGACCACCTTTTCCACCTTGCTGCGCGACGTTCGGCTGGAAACCGCGTGGGAAAGGTTAACCGACCCGCGCCTTCGGGATCATCAAATCGGATGGATCGCGCTGGATTGCGGGTTCAATGACATTTCCTACTTCAACCGCGTCTTCCACAAGACATTCGAGATGACACCAACCGAATGTCGCGCCCGCCTGTCGAAAACGGAGTTCCTCCAGTAATCACAGGACCCGCACCGGCTGAATGCACATCGTAACAACGCCTGCTGCCAGAGGATTACCGGGCAACCCGGATATCAAGATGCGCCAATGCCGCGCGGAAGGTTTCGGGCGGATCCAGGTCCGTGACAAGGATATCGCCCTTTTTCAGATCCGGTTGGCGAAGGGCGGGTTTGCGCGATTGCGGCTGAAACTTGGACGCATCCACCGCCATGATCGACCGCGCCGCGCTGTCCATCATGGCAAAGGCCATGTCCACTTCGCATTGTTCATGCACCAGAAATCCGTTTTCGGGATGCGCCATTGAGGCCGAAAGGACGCAGTACTCGACCTTGGCACGCTCAACCACCTGAAAGGCCGACCGATCAAACGACGCCCCGTCGTGATCACGCAGTTGCGTGCCCGCCATCGACACGTTGTTGCCCGGGATCATCGCAAGCGTGCTGGCGACAAAGGCGGAATTTGTCACAACCGTCAATTCGCGGCGATCACGCAGCATTTGCGCGATAAAGGCCGAGGTCGACCCGGTGTCGATAATCAGGCTGTCACCGTCCTTGATCATGGATGCAACCGTGTTGGCTATGGCGATCTTGGCCTCGCGGTTGAGCGTCATCCGCGACAGAAACGGCGGATCAAGCGCGGACTTGGTGGACACCAAAGCGCCATGCACCTTGTTCAAGGCACCGCGTTCGGCCAAGGGCCGGGTCACGCGGCGAATGGTCTGGTCCGACACCCCCATGAGTTGCGACAGTTCCTGCACCGTCACCGTGCCCATCATGTCGACACGACGCAGGATTTCCTCGCTGTATTTCGACGTTGGCGTGGTCATGTGTGAACCAGTTCCAGTAGCTCTGCGTGCAAATCCGGTGTTGCGGCGGTCAGGGTTCGGCCATCGGACTGCAGCGTCAATGTATTGCCCTGCCAATCCGTCATCACCCCGCCGGCGGCTTCGACCACCGCCGCGACGGGCAGGTAATCATATGGCTGAAGCCCGTAGTCAACCACCGCATCCGCATGACCACTGGCCACCAGCGCATGCGGATAACAATCCGCGCCAAGCCTGCGCAGGCCTCCTGCCGTGACCAGACGCGCGAATATGTCAGGCGTCTCAACGGCCATCTTGTCAGCCTCGTTCAGGAACAACCGCGCTTCCGACAATGACGTGCATCCGGACACCGACACGCGCTGTCCATTGAGCGTTGCCCCAAGACCGCGCGCACCGGCATAGAGTTCGTTCAGCGCAGGCATGTTGATCACACCAACCTGAGGACCATCGCCCGACACATAGCCCAGCAGCATCCCGAAAAGCGGCAATCCGGTGATGAAGGACCGCGTGCCGTCGATGGGATCAACGATCCACATATCCTCGTGCGACCCGCTCTGGCCGAACTCTTCGCCGAATATCGTCTCACCGGGAAAGGCGGTGCCCAGCGCGCTGCGGATTGCGCGTTCGGTGGCCTGATCAGCGATTGTGACCGGGCTGTCATCGGATTTCGCGGTCACATCCAGCGGCTGTCGGAAATGCGCCATCGCCACGGATGCCGCGTCCCGTGCGATTCTCTGGGCGGCCTCGAGTCGGGTTTGCAGGTCGGTCATAGGCAAATTCGCACCTGTCGAAAGGTCTCCTTGATGTGACCATATCTTGAGCATCTCGCAATTGAAAACGACAATTTCTAATATCATTTGTTGATTTTTGTTGATTTGAACAACTGTTGTCGGTGAGTATTCCCACCAAGCCGACGCGTCACCCCAAGTTTTTTTAACCAAAGCGCCGGCACCCAAAGGGAGACATCACATGAAACACCTGTCCGTCCTGACTGCTGCTTGCCTTGCCGCGACCCCTGTGCTGGCGCAGGATTCCAGCGACCCCATCAAGCTCACGCTGCATGATTGGTCGGGTCAGTTGATTACAACGACCCTGATGGGAGAAGTCCTGAAAGAAGCGGGCAACAACATCGAATATGTGCAGGCCGACTACATTGCGCAGTTTGCGGGGCTCAAAACCGGTGATCTGCATCTGGCGATGGAAATCTGGGAAACCACCGGACGCGAAGCGCTCGACGAAGCGGTTGCATCGGGCAATGTGGTGAACATGGGCGAAACCGGCATGCTGGCCATCGAGGAATGGTGGTACCCCGCCTACATGGAAGAGCGATGCCCGGGGCTGCCGAACTGGGAAGCTCTGAACGATTGCGCGCAGGAATTTGCCACAGCCGAAACAGCCCCCCTGGGGCGGTATCTGGGTGGTCCCGTCACATGGGGCGGGTTTGACGAAGAACGGGTCGAGGCGTTGGGCCTGGATTTCGAAGTGGTCCATGCCGGCACGGATGCGGCGCTGTTTGCCGAACTTGAAGCGGCGTATCAGCGTCAGGATCCGATTGTCCTTTGGGTTTATGCCCCACACTGGGCACCGGCGAAATACGACGGCAGCTTTGTTGAATTCCCGAAATATTCGGCCGAATGCTACAACGACCCGTCGGTCGGCATTAACCCCAACGCCGCGTATGATTGCGGCAAACCAACCGGCCCGATCTGGAAAGCCGCCTGGGCGGGTTTGCCCGATCAGTGGCCCGGCGCGGCGAAGGTGATCGAGAACTTCAATATCTCGAATGAAGACATGGGCGCCATGGTGGCGGATGTCGATCTGAACGGCAAATCCGTGGAAGAGGTTGTTGCGGCTTGGATGGCTGACAATGAATCCGCCTGGAAAGGCTGGATCGCGCAATAAACCCGCTGATCCGCACCGGGCGCTGCGTGTAGCTGCGTCCGGTCCCACCTGATCACCGTTCCACCCCAGCTTTCGCGCCGGTCTGACCCGGCTTGTGACAGCTGCGCCCGAGGTCCGCATGGATAAATCCGTCATTCTCGATTGCCGCCACGTGTGGAAGCTTTACGGGACAGGAGCCGACGCCTTGTTGGCGCAAGGTCGCGTGCCAGATGCGGCGGCCTTGGCACAGGCCAATGTGATTGGCGCCGTGCGCGATGCAAACGTGCAGATCCTACAAGGAGAGATCTTTGTCATCATGGGTTTGTCCGGCTCGGGCAAATCCACCTTGGTTCGCTGCCTGTCCCGCTTGGTTGAACCCACCTCGGGCGAAATCGAGTTTGATGGCCGCGACCTCCTGCGCGCGTCCGATGCCGAACTGATCGAAATCCGGCGCAAGAAAATGGGTATGGTGTTTCAGCAATTCGCGCTGATGCCGCATCTGACCGTTCTGGAGAACGTCGCCTTTCCGCTTGAAATCCAAGGGGTGGAACGCGCAGCCCGTCTTGCACGCGCGAAGACCGTGATTGACCTTGTCGGACTGGAAGGGCGCGAAGGCTGTTACCCGCGCGAATTGTCCGGCGGCCAGCAGCAGCGTGTGGGCATCGCACGCAGCCTGATCGTCGAACCCGATCTATGGTTTTTGGACGAACCGTTTTCCGCCCTTGATCCGCTGATCCGCCGCGAAATGCAGGATGAATTCCTGCGGCTGCAAAACATGCTCAAAAAAACAATCGTCTTCATAACACATGACTTTGACGAGGCCATTCGCCTTGCTGACAGGATCGCGGTGATGAAAGACGGCGTGATCGAACAAATTGCCACGCCGGAAGATCTGGTTCAGAACCCCGCGACCGACTATGTCGCCGACTTCACCAAACACGTGGCCCGCGCCAAGGTGATCCGCGCCAAAAGCCGGATGGAACCCGCGACAAGTGACAGCTTTGCCGGTGAAGTGGCCCATAACGCAACCATCGAGTCGATCGCCGATCAGGTCGAGCGCGCGGATGCACCGTTCAAGGTGATGCAGGACGGCAAGGTCATCGGCCAGATCACGGCACGTGCCGTGATCGACGTTCTGGTCGGGCGGGGCTGATGCAAGCGCTATCGCGTCATATCACCCGCGCGCGGCTTTTCTGGGTAGGTCTGTTCGCGGTTACGTGGGCGCTGTCACAGTATTCGTTTCAGATATACAAGGCTCTGGACGCGCGCTGGATCATCCGCTTCCCAAGCCAGTACCAGCTCAACACCGACACGGTGATCAGCGGTTTTCTTGACTGGCTGGTCAACGCCGCGAACTTTGGGCTGTTCACGTTCCGGGACCTGACCCGCGCCATCGCGTGGGTGATCGAACAGCCCTATCAGTTCCTGCGAAACCTGTTGATCGAAGGCTTTCAATCCGGAATAGGCGATACAGCCGTACAAGTGGCTCCGTCGCTCAGCTGGATCGCGGTGATCGCCATCGCTGTCGCCATCGGGCATTACGCACGCGATTGGGCTCTGGCCGCCCTGGTCGGCGCATGTTTCCTGTATCTGGCCGTGTTCGGCCAGTGGGACAGCGCAATGATCACGCTGGCATCGGTTCTTGTGGCCGTTCCCATCGGTGCGGTGGGTGGTTTGGGGCTTGGCATCCTGGCCTATCGGTCTGCGTGGGTCGACAGGATGCTGCGGCCAGTATTGGACCTGATGCAAACCGTGCCGGTCTTTGCCTATCTGGTGCCCATCCTCATCCTCTTCGGATTTGGCCCGGTGGCGGCTCTTGTTGCAACGGTCATCTATGCCATGCCGCCCATGATCCGGGTGACCATCGTGGCATTGCGCGGCGTGCCCGAAGAACTGCTTGAGGCCGGTCGCATGATGGGGGCGACGCAGCGCCAGATGACATGGAAAGTGCTGGTCCCTGCGGCGACACCAACCCTGATGGTCGGGGTCAATCAGGTGATCATGCTGACCCTGAACATGGTGATCATCGCGTCGATGATCGGTGCCGGTGGGCTTGGGTTCGATGTTCTGGCAAGCCTGCGCAAGCTTGATATCGGGGGCGGGATTGAGGCGGGTTTGGCTATCGTCGTGATGGCCATCGCGCTGGACCGGGCCAGCCAGGCGTTTTCCGAACGCCGGATGCAGCATCCACGCACCGGCACCTTGATGCAGCGCCACCCCTGGACAACAACCGTTGTGGTGATCGTGCTGGGCACGTTCCTTCTGGGTCAGGTCCTGCCCGCAGTGCAAAGCTATCCCGATGACTGGAAGATCAGCACCGGGCGGTTCTGGTCGGATGGGATGGAGTGGATCAACGTCAATTTCTTTGACACGCTTGAAGCCATCAAGACGGTGCTGCTGACAACGCTACTGCTGCCGGTCAAGAAGTTCTTTTCCGGCATCCCCTGGGCCTGGGGGATTATCGCAACCGGCCTGATCGCCTGGCGTGTCGCGGGATGGAAGCTGGGTGTCGCCGCTGCGCTGATGATGGGGTTCATTGCCGCCTCGGGCCTTTGGGGCAAGGCGATGGTCACGCTGTATCTTTGCGGTGTGTCGGTGTTCATCGCGGTGCTGATCGGGACACCATTGGGCATCTGGGCCGCGCAGAAACCGGGCGCCGGTCGGGTGATCTTGGGGCTCATGGACACGCTGCAAACCCTGCCGTCTTTCGTGTACCTGATCCCGGTCGTGATGCTGTTCCGGGTGGGCGATTTCAGCGCCATGATCGCGGTGGTATTGTACGCGCTGGCCCCTGCCGTGCGCTATGCCGCACACGGGATCCGGGAAGTGCCGCCGCAACTGCTCGAAGCCGGGAAAATGGCGGGATGCACACCGCGACAGCTTTTGTGGCGGGTGAAACTGCCTTTGGCGACGCCGCAGCTTTTGTTGGGGGTGAACCAGACCATCATGCTGGCCCTGTCGATGCTGGTCATCACCGCGCTGGTCGGCACGCGTGATCTGGGTCAGGAAGTCTATATCGCGCTGACCAAGGCCAATGCCGGGCAAGGGATCGTTGCGGGCCTGTCCGTGGCTTTCATCGCGATCATTGCGGACCGGATCGTTCATGCCTTGTCAGACACTCAGAAGAAAAGGTTGGGTCTATGACACAAGATGCCATCACCCGCGGGGCCAAGCTGTCATGTTTTGACAACCCGACCCAGATTGAACCGCTCAGTGGCGGGATCACCAATGTAAACCTCCGGGTGACGGACGGTGACCGCCGCTTTGTTGTACGGTTGGGCGAGGATATTCCCGAACATGGCGTGCTGCGCTGGAATGAACTGGCCCTCAGCCGCGCGGCTGAGGCGGCGGGCGTATCGCCCGCGGTGCATCACCACGAACCCGGTGTTCTGGTACTGGAGTTCATCGAGGCGCAGACCTTTGACGAGGAGATGGCCCGCGACCCGTGCAACGTGCCGCGCATCGTCGATCTTCTGAAAACCACGCATCACGCGCTGGGAAGCCATCTGACGACCCCGGTCCTGACCTTCTGGCCCTTTCAGGTGAACCGCACCTACGCAACGCGCTTGCGGTCGGATGGCTCGGGCCACAGTGCCAAGCTGCCCGCGTTGATGCGGCAACTGGACAGTCTGGAAGCGGCAACCGGCGCCGTCACGCTGGTGATCGGGCACAATGATCTGTTGGCGGCGAATATCCTCGACGATGGGACGCAGCTTTGGCTGATCGACTGGGAATATGGCGGGTTCAACACGCCACTGTTCGATCTGGCCGGGCTGGCGGGGAATAACGGGTTTTCCGAAGCGCAGGAGGCCGCGATGCTGGAGCAGTATTTCGACGCCCCCGCATCGACCCATTGGCGCGCCTATCAGGCGATGAAATGCACATCCCTGATGCGCGAAGCCCTTTGGTCCATGACCTCGGAGATCCATTCCGAACTGGACTTTGATTACGCCGCCTACACCGCCGAAAACCTGGCGCGGTTCGATGCCGCCCTGCAAGACTTCCAAAACACGTAAGGATCCGCCATGACGCTGCCTTCTTCTGCTCAGACGCTCATCATCGGTGGCGGCATCGTTGGTTGCTCGACCGCATATCACCTCGCGCGGATGGGTCAGGAGGTTCTGCTTCTGGAAAAGGCCGCCCTGACATCCGGGTCGACATGGCATGCGGCAGGGCTGGTCGGGCAGTTGCGTTCAAACGCCAACATCACGCAGCTGTTGGGGTATTCGATCGAACTATATAACACGCTGGAGGACGAGACGGGTCTTGCCACCGGATGGAAGATGAACGGAGGCTTGCGGCTGGCCTGCACGCAGGAACGCTGGACCGAGGTCAAACGACAGGCCACAACCGCACATTCCTTCGGGCTTGATATGCACCTGCTGACACCACAGGAAGCGCAGGAATTATGGCCGCTCATGGACATTTCCGACATCGTCGGCGCGGCATTCCTGCCAACAGACGGTCAGGCCAGCCCGTCGGATATCACGCAGGCCCTGGCGAAAGGGGCCCGCGCCAAGGGTGCTGTGATCCGGGAAAACACCCCGGTGACGGAAATCCTGACAGAGCGCGGAAAACTGGTCGGCGTGCGGACCGAACATGGCGATATCGCCTGTGAAAAACTGGTTCTGTGCTGCGGGCAATGGACCCGCGATCTGGCCAAAACCATCGGCGTGACCGTTCCACTGGTGTCGGTGGAACACCAATACATGCTGACCGAAGCGTTTGGCCTGCCATCCGACCTGCCGACGCTGCGCGATCCCGACAGGTTGACCTATTACAAGGAAGAGGTCGGAGGACTGGTCATGGGGGGCTATGAACCCAACGGCATTCCCTGGGCCAAGGATGGCATCCCCGATCCGTTCGATTTCCAGCTTCTCGACTCCAACTTCGACCATTTCGAACAGTTGATCGACCTTGCCCTGCCCCGGGTGCCCAAGCTGGAAACCGTGGGTGTCAAACAGCTGATCAATGGCCCCGAAAGCTTCACCCCGGATGGCAACTTCATTCTTGGCGAGGCTCCCGAAATGGCAAACGTCTTTGTGGGCGCGGGTTTCAACGCGTTTGGCATTGCCGCCGGTGGTGGGGCCGGAATGGCGCTGGCCGAATGGGTGACACACGGGGCACCCCCCTATGACATGTGGCCGGTCGATATCCGCCGCTTTGGCAGGCCACATACCGACACTGACTGGGTGCGCACCCGCACGCTTGAGGCCTACGGCAAACACTACACGATGGCGTGGCCGTCCGAGGAACATGAAAGTGGCCGCCCATGTCGGCGCTCACCGCTTTATGACAGGCTCGCATCCCACGGGGCTGTGTTTGGTGAGAAACTGGGCTGGGAACGCCCCAACTGGTTCGCGGAAGATGGCGAAGTGGCGCGCGATATCTACACGTTTGAGCGCCCCAACTGGCACGTTGCCGTTGGTCGCGAACACATGGCCGCGCGCGAGGCCGCCGTGCTGTTTGACCAAAGCTCGTTTGCCAAGTTTGTCCTGCAAGGCCCGGACGCCGAAGCCGCGTTGCAGTGGATCGCAGCCAACCGCGTCGACAAACCAGTGGGGTCAATCATCTATACCCAGATGCTGAACGACAAGGGCGGCATCGAATGTGACGTGACCTGCGTGCGCACCGCGTATGACGCCTACTACATTGTCACCGGAACCGGCTTTGCCACCCATGATTTCGATTGGATCCGACGCAACATACCGGACGGCATGAATGCACAGCTTGTCGATGTGACATCCTCCAATGCCGTGCTTTCGCTGTTCGGTCCCAAGGCCCGGGACATCCTGTCAGCGGTCACGCGCGCGGATATGTCAAACGATACGCATCCTTTCGCCACGGCACGCCAGATCGGCATCGCCGGATGTCCGGTTCAGGCGTTGCGCATCACCTATGTCGGCGAATTGGGCTGGGAGCTGCACCTGCCATCCGAATATGCGGTGACGGTGTTTGACGCCGTGCACAAGGCCGGGGCCAAGCATGGGCTGCGCAATGCCGGATACCGCGCGATCGAGACCTTGCGACTGGAAAAGGGCTACCGCGCGTGGTCGTCTGACATCGGCCCGGACCACACACCAGACGAAGCCGGTTTGGGCTGGGCCGTCAAACTGACGTCAAACATCCCCTTCAAGGGCCGCGATGCCGTGGCCGCACAGCGCGACAGCGGCGTCAAAAAGATGCTTGCGGCCTTTACAACGGACGGCGCAACCATCCTGTCCGGCCGCGAAACCATTTACCGCAACGGTAAAAGGTGCGGCTGGCTGTCGTCCGGTGGGTACGGGCATGCTCTAGAACGGTCGATTGGCATGGGCTACGTGCGCGCCGATACGGCAATCGACCGGGACTATGTTCTAAGCGGAACATATGAATTGGAGGTCGCCACAACACGCGTGCCTGCCGATGTCTCGCTGAGTCCACTTTACGATCCCGGAATGGACAGGGTGCGGTATTAATCGCACGCCTGTGTACGCGGGCGCACGCGTCTCGGTACGGGCCGGGTCGAAACGGTCTGGCGCCCGCTTGATCATAAGCGATCCAATCGGCATTGCAGGGGTAGGCTTGTCGTATCAAAGGAACCTGGCGGGATTATGCCTCGGACCCAGAATCCTAAAAGTCATCAATGTCCGGAACGGTCCCGAGCCGGACCAGGAAGGTTGGTGAACCGACTTCGCCACTGTCGGGGTCTTCGCTGATCACATAGGCATCAGCGCCGGCGCAATCGTCGGACCGGGCTTCCCGTTCGGCTCTGTTCTGCGCTTCTGCGGCTGTTGAGTATTGAAATTGCTTGTCAATCTTCAGGCCCGCCTGCCCGCCGCGCTTGGTCTTCTGTTCGACATATGTCTGACAGATGTAATGGGCTTTTGTCGTGCTCTCGTCTGCGTGCGTCATCGATGAAGTCTCCGCGTTTGGCGTGGTGCCATTGAAGCCTGGAACGTGCGGGCCTTTGAAAGCTATCGCTTTGCCGCTGTCCTAAGTGTACCTGTCACATGCACTACCGCGACGGCTTTGTGGGGGTCTTGGCTTCTCGTTCGAGGCGCGCGTTGCGGAGGCGGTCGTTCTTGGCTTGTCGCTGCTCGGCCTCTTCTTCGACCATCTTTCGAACGATGCGGGTTGTCTTGTCCATCGGTGTCTCCACCTTGGGGCCTTGCGCCTTGAACACGCTTGTCTTTGTCAGCTTAGCCAATTGGTATTTTCCTTTTGAGTGTGTCGGCACGCATTGGAAAGTGACCTTTCAAACCAATGCCGGATGTTTGCCTCTATCATGGGCATCGCTTGCGGTTAGCCCCAATCGCGTCTTGTGCGGATTTATCTGAATATCCGGCGCGGCCATGGCGCGCATCAAGGCGCCATAGGTGATGTTAAACCGCATTTCGGATCCGACACCGAGCGTCGGATCATGCGTACCAATGACAAGGTGATCGCTAGTTGCACCGATAAGCGTCTGTCCCGCAGGCATTTTTAGGCCTGCCGCGTTCGTGTCCTGATGCCCGATGGCAAGAAGCAACCGCGTGGTCTCCGAAGGGTCACGGGCAGGCCGAAGCCGTGCCAAGGGGTGATCGGCCCTGCCTGCGCATAGGCGCACGGGCTTGACGTCTGTTTCGATCACTTCGGCGACAAGCGTGAAAGCGTCCTGATACAGACCATCAATCTGCGCCCCCGTGATCGGATCGACACCAAGCATTAGTGCTTCGCCAAGGCGCAGATCGTTGATCCGGTGCGTCGCCTGCGCACCTAAGGCCCATGGCAGGTTTGCAGAGTTGCCGCCAGAGACCGTCTGAAGGACGGTGCCACTTTGCTGCTCGACCTCAGAGGCAAGACGAGACAAAGCCTGCATCTTTGCTGCTTTCGGGGCAATGCCCCCCAGACAGGCGAAATTCGCCCCGATGCCTTTGAGCGCCACACCGGGCATGGCCTCCACTCGCCGGGCCATGTTGCCCACGTCTTGTGCCCTGATCCCTTCACGCTGATCGCCCATTTCGACCATCAGAAAAATACCGTGAACCGTGTTGCGCCGGCGAGACGCAGCGGCCAATGCTGCGATCACGGATGCCTCCGTGTTGTAGCTTGCCTCACACGCTTGCACGACGTCGTCGACCTGGCTCAGCATTGGTGTGCGGATCAAAGTGATCGGACATAGAATTCCGGCCCGGCGCAACCGTTTCACATTGCTCAAACGCGCCTCGGCCAGACCCATCGCGCCACCGTCCCGCATGGCTTGGGCGATGGCTGGATGACCACACACGGCCTTGGTCACTGCGGTCACCTGAATGCCGCGTGCCTTCAACCGGTCGACAAGCGTCCGTGTGTTGTGGCGTATCTTTTCCAGATCGACATCCATGCGCGGACAGCTCAAACCGCGACCTTGGGTGGCCCTTGCAGGAGGCCGGGATAAGCGTCCAGAACCATCGCCAACAGATGCGACGCCGGTCTGCTGAGCGCGTCGGTCACAGGCAGACCAAGTCTGTCGGATTGCGCCACGATCATGTGTGTGATCTCGGCGTCCGACATACCCTCGTGATTGAGCGTGATGCCAATGACCTTGGTATCCGAAAACGCCTCGATCAAAGCAATCTCGCTGGCCGGGGTGGGCATTGGCATGTTGGGAAAGTCACAGCGATGGGCGCGTTTTGGCGCGTGCTGAAGGATCACCGCGTCCGGTTGGCTGCCGCGCAGGATAAAGGCCGATGTACAAAACGCAGGGTGGCTCAGAGCGCCTTGACCCTCGATCAGAATGACATCGGGGTGTTCGGCCTCTGAGGCCGCAACAATCGCGCCTTCAAGTTCGCCACAGCAAAATTGCGGCGGGACAGCGTCCATGGCCACACCGTATCTTGCGCCCTGCATCAGACCCGTCTGGCCCGTCCCCACCAGAACAGTCTTGATACCTTTCGCGTTCAGGGCATGGGCCAGCACCGTGGACGTCGTTCGCTTTCCGATGGCGCAATCGGTCCCAAGAATGGCGATCCGCAGCGCATCGACTTTCGCGACGCTGCCATCGAACAAACGCATATCCTTGCTCAGCTTGGGTTTGCGGATGTCCCGGAGGGTGACTTGTTTTTCCGCTGCCGCCTGCGCAATTTCGGTATCATCGCTCAGATATTCATGCAGGCCACTCACGATGTTCATGCCGTGCCCGATCGCATCCAGCACGACAGCACGATCCACCGTTGAAAGACGCCCGGTCGAGGGGGCCATTCCATAGATAAAGGTATCCGGCATCGACGGTGCGTGGGCGACAGCGGCATCCAGATCTTCGAGTATGGGTATGCTGTCCGGCACGTTATCCAGAACCACCCCGGCGTTTTCGCCACTGCGGGTGCTGTCGATCACCGAAACGATCCGGTAGGCCTCTGAATGGCGCACAAGGCCGTTGGCCGTCTTGCCATCAATCTTTGCAAAGTTTCCCTCGCAATAGACAATGGCCGTCGGGATCTGGGTGAGCAAAGCTGATGGTGTCGGCGTGTCACCGGTCATGGGAGGGGCCTGAGCGCCCCTGATGGGACGGCGCATGGTATCGACCGTGTGGTTGTCGGTTTTCATCGGAGGTTCCTTTTGATGGAGGCGCTGGTGTTCGACGGGAGAGTGACGTGCACCGCTTGGTACGACGGGCTCAATTCTTGAGAACGCACAGACCTTTGGACTCTTGGAAATTCCGGTTGCACGTCCAGCGGTTTCCAGATCTATCGAGATGGGCATTCGCGGGGATGTTGATTGCTTCGCAGCCCGAGTCTGAGGCCGCATATCCCCTCTGACACTTCCAGCCTTCGCCGTAGGTTGCATCATCGAAATAGGCAAATTCCGGGATAACGACGGCTTGGCACAAACCGTCCTTTTCGAAAAACCCACGTTCGCAGGTCCACTTCTGGCCATAGCCCGATCCGTTCAGAAACCCGTTGGCCGGAACCGCAATCGCCTTGCAAAGGTCATCCACCTTTTCAAACCCGCGGTCACATTCCCAACCGGACCCAAAGGACGCTTCCACCAGGTAACCGTTCTCGGGCACGACAACTTCCTGGCACGCATCATCGACTTTGAGAAATCCACGCAGGCAGCGCCAGCGTTCGCCCGACGGGTCGAGGAACCCGCCATCGGGGACAACCACGGCAACGCAGGCCGTTTCATCGACCCTGCGAAACCCGTGGTGACATTCCCATCCGAGACCATAGGTCCGGTTTGTCCCATACGCGTTTTCCGGCACCACGATGGCGGCACACGTATCGCCACTCAGCCGATACCCGATATTGCAATCCCACCCGTCGCCAAAGCTCTTGGCGCTGGCGTTTTCGGGCATGGTTTGGGCATGCGCAGGCAGGGTCAGAAGAAGCAGAGCAAAGATGGACCCCATGAAACCGACCCAAAGCATTCGGGCGTTCACCACCATAGGTACCCTGCAAATTGCGTGCGTTGTGTGCAGCGGGGCTATTGAGGTATCACCCATCCAATTCAAGCCCCGCGAGACATGCGTCTGCGAGATCACGGTCTGGCGCGTCTGAGCCGGGGCGGGTTGCCCATCCGGTTTCCATCATCGCATTGCGACGGCCAAAGCCGGTGAGATCCTGAAGATTTGCGAGTTTCTCTGCCCGTTCCGGATCAGCCGCCGATAAGTCAAGGCACACAGGCACCATGGCCAAAGTCACTTCGTCTGTTGCCAGGTCCCGTGCCATGGTTTGAGCCGTGTCGTTCGTTGTCCAGCCACCCCAAGTGAAGCCAAGGATAGAAATCGCAATCGCGCCACCCACCGCACCGTAGATGCCGGGTTTCGTCCATTCAGGGAAAGTCATTTATTGATCCTTTGACGGAGAAAGCGCCGCCGCGCTGGTTTTGCTCTGACAAGACATTTTGTCAGGGCCGTCTTTGAGTGGTCTCTACCCACATGGCGCAGCCCATATCCGGTCACATCTCGTTGGCTCTTTGGGCCATCTAAGCGGATGGGCCTGACGCAAAAACGCAGTCGCGCGCCACGACGTCGTCAACCTACGCAAGCATCAGGTCCGTGCGCGGGCCTGTGACTGTTGAATTCTGATGGTAGAACGTCTTGGTCCGCTCCGGCCAGTGATGCGCAACCGCTGAAGAAGACCAAACTTTGATATGTCTTAGGTAATGTCTCAGCGCATGAATTACAATGTAAGCCGAACGGATCTTGTTGCGCACGCCGCCCTTGGTCGTGGAATATGTGGAGCGGCGTATGTGCAAAGAACGAGGCGTTTCAGCCACCCGAAAGCCGATTTTCAAGCCGTACGGAGGCCAGCTTTGCGACCGATGCCGCGTCGCCTTGTGAATTTGTGAAGCCTCTGTCAGCGAAGCCAGCGAATTCTGGCTGTCCCGGCCAACACTTAGGCGCCCAACTCTTCGATAATGCCTGCCAACAATGCATCACATGCGGCGAGCTGGCCGAGTTCGATGAATTCGTCGGCTTTGTGCCCCTGACCAGCCATATTGCCGGGGCCGCACACGACAGTAGGGATGCCGAGGGCATCAAAAAAGCCGGCTTCGGTGCCGAAAGCAACTTTGGTCGGTTTGCTCGTTCGCAGCGTCCGTAAGGCGAGTTGTGCGGCATGTGACGTCTCGGGCGTATCAAGTCCCGGATAGGCATTGATCTGTTTGATACAGATGTCAGCGCCATCGAACATGCGCTGGTACTGTGCGGTAAGCCGGTCCGCCAATTCCTTGATACGCGCCATGATCATCGTGGGTGCATCGGCTGCAAGGTGGCGATATTCGAATGTGAGCTTTGCTTGGTCCGGGACGATGTTTAACGCCACACCGCCCGACAGTTTACCAACATGGATCGTGCTGTAAGGCACATCATAGCCATCATCACGCTCACCGTTCTGAGCGAACCAGTCCTGGAGGTCACGTAAGCCAATCACCATGTCCGCAGCCATGTGCAGGGCGTTCACAAAATGTGGGGCCAGCGATGAATGCCCGGCCTGTCCCGTGCACACCGCCTCAAGCGCAGCCTTGCCTTTGTGGCCAATCGCGACCTGCATTTCGGTTGGTTCACCGACGAAACAGGCGCGCGGCGTGCCGACCAAGCTAGGCACTTTGCCGATCATTTCCTGAATGCCAACACAGCCGATTTCCTCGTCATAGGAAAAAAGCAGTTTGAGCGGTTCGTTAAGGTCCGCCCGCGCCGCCCTATCGGCCGCGTGCAACATGCAGGCGACATAGCCTTTCATATCAGTGGTGCCGCGCCCGAACACCCGATCGCCCTCGCGGCTGAGCGAAAACGGAGCGCGGGTCCAGGTCTGGCCGGTCACAGGCACGACGTCGGTATGCGCCGAAAGAAGGATGCCATGCGGCCCGCGTGGCCCGATTTCGGCATAGAGGCCCAGCTTGCCCGCCTGTTTTGACGGCAGTGGCACACATCGCGCACCACGCGTGCGCAGAAAATCCTCGATGAAGCGGATGATGTCGACGTTGGGTTTGGCGCTGACCGTGTCGAAACCGACAAGGGTTTCCAAGGTTTCAAGCGTCAGAGACATGTGGGAATTCCGTTTCGGTTAAGGACGGCGGCGAATAGGCAGGGCGGCGGTCAGTCCGCATTCACCCCGGGAATAAAGCCGCTTTGATACTCGGTCTTGCAATGGTCTATGAAGGTGCGGATCACGTTGACGTTGCCCGCGTCGCGAGACGACAGCAAACCCAGCTGCATCGGCCGTGCGTCGCCGTCCAAAGGAACGAAAATCAGCTTTTTGCCGTCCGGAGACAGGTCATTGAACGGTCGGACATTCGCGAGGGAAAAGCCAAACCCATTGGCCACAAGACTGCGCATGACGGCCATGTCGCGGGTGCGCTCGGCGATGATCGGCTTTTTCCCCGACTTTAGGAAGAACGACAGGAAGTATTCGGAACTGAACGGCAGGTCCAGCAACACCATCGGATGCGGCAGAAGGTCCGCAACTGTGACGCTGCTGCGTCCGGCAAGTGGATGCGTTTCGCACAGGAGCGCGTAAGGCGGCAGTGACGTGATGGGGACGAAGGTCAGATCGCCTGGCAGATCGAGGTCATAGGTGATGGCAACATCAATCTCGCACTGACGCAGTTTGCTGAAAATCTGCGCCTGATCAAGTTCATGCTGTGTCACTCGGACCTCGGGGTAAAGGCGTTCAAAACCGGCCCTGAGCGCCGGAACAACGACCTGTGCAAAGGTCAACAATCCGCCAATTGACAAGGGCCCCTGTACCTTTCCTGAAATATCGCCTGCAAGATCGACAAGCTGTTCCGCATTCTGCAGGACAAGTTTCGCCTGTTTGAGCATCTCGCGCCCTGCAATCGTCAGCGAAAGACCTTGTGCGTGTTGTCGGACAAACAAAGGCAGGCCGAATTCCTGTTCAAGTTGATTGATCGCCGCTGAAATCGATGGCGACGATACGCTGACCTTCTCTGCTGCTTGCGCAATGCTGCCCAATTCGCCGACTGCGACGAAATATTCCAATTGGCGTAATGTGAAACGCAACATTAGGGCAGTCCTTGGTTTCGCGGGTGGGATGGCTCACGGTCGGCTTGATCGCAGCATACGGGTCAAATGATTGGAACGACAGATCGCCCTGTTCAATCGTCCCCCGGCACGCCGTAGGATGGTGCGTCTCGCGGGTCGAGAGCGCGCTGGATATACGCATCGAGTTGCGGTTTGTAGACCTCCCACGCCGTCGCCACGGCCTCAATGGGGCAGTCTTCGCTCCAGTCGCAGCGCAGGTCCGCCACCGGCCAGCTGACCGTGTCAGCGATCTGCATCCCGGCCGAATGCACGGGACCGGCTTCGCCCCCTGCGGCCAGTCCTGCGCGCAGCGCGGCGATCAGTCGATCCCCGATATGCCCGGACGCGCCAAGGTATCCGTCGACGATAGCCTGTGGCACGCGATCATTGGCCAGCAGGTTTCCACCGGAGGCTACGTTTTCGGCCTGTACCTGCGTCCAGATCCCCAGCGAATTGGGCCCGGAATGGATAGCCGTGCGGCCCTGCCCGTCTACCGCCAGAACTTGCCGGTACTCGATGAACCGGCCTTGATCCCGGACGCCTGCAATGGCCTCAGCAGCAGTCATTCCGCCCTGCATCAGATCCAGCGCAAAAGGCCCCAGTGTCGGGTCGGTCACGTTCTGTGACGCAACCGCACCCACACCCGCGCACGTGTATGAACAGCGCGCGGCGACCGCCGGAGAGGAAGACGAAATGGCAACACCGAACATGCCGGTGTCCGGGCATCGGGCAACAAGCGAAAAGGTCATTCCGGGATCACCGCCGTGCCGTCAATCTCAACCAGCCATTCGGGACGCGCGAGGGCTTGCACCACCAATCCGGTCGACACCGGATGCACGCCTTTGATGTATTCGCCCATCGTGCGGTACACGGCCTCACGGTGGCGGACGTCGGTGATGTATACCACGACCTTAACCAGATGCTTCATCTCGCCGCCGGCTTCTTCGATCAACTGCTTGATGTTCTGCATCACCTTATGGGTCTGCGCGACCGGATCGTGACTGTCGAGGTTGACTGCATCGTCCAGGTTCTGCGGACACTGGCCCCGCAACCAAACGGTTTTTCCACCATGCGTGACAACCGCTTGGCACAGATCATTGTCGAGGTTCTGCTCTGGATAGGTGTCAGAGGTATTAAACTTGCGAATACGGGTATGGGCCATGTGTGCTCCTTAAGACCAGACGACAAGCCACGCACACGCGGGCACGCGGGGTCCGTTCATTTGTGACAGGGATATTGCAATCTGCGCGATCAAAAAGCACGGAGTCCCTCATTGTTGATTAGGAATACCCTAAGGCGTCGCGGAGGCGCGCTTTAGGTTCAGCCTAAGCATTGCTGAATGAATTACTGTTTTCGCCTTCCGCCTGCGCCCCCTACGGTTGGCCCAACTGAGATCCGAAGGGAATGTGCATGGCCATCGAAAAAGTAGACACGCTTGTCGTAGGTGGAGGTCAAGCCGGTATCGCGGCAAGCGAGCATCTATGCACGCACGGCATTTCGCATGTGGTGCTTGAACGCGACCGTATCGCCGAGAAGTGGCGTTCGGCGCGGTGGGATTCGCTCGTGGCCAATGGTCCTGCCTGGCATGACCGGTTTCCAAACCGGGAGTTCGATGATCCGGATCATGATGCCTTTATCGCGAAAGACGCCGTCGCTGATTACTTTGTCGATTACGTTAAGCAGATCAAAGCCCCCCTGCGGTGTGGCGTAGAAGTGACGAAAGCGACTCGCATCAAAAACGGTGGCGGATTCTATGTCGAAACCACCGCCGGCGATTTTGAAACACGCCACATCATTGCCGCGACGGGCGCATTTCAGGTTCCGGTGATGCCGGATCTCGTGCCTGATACCGAAGGCATGACCCAGCTTCATTCCAACGACTACCGCAATCCGGATCAATTGCCGAACGGGGCGGTGATGGTGGTGGGTGCAGGATCGTCCGGTGCGCAGATCGCCGAGGAATTGATGGATGCAGGACGGCAGGTCTATTTGTCCGTCGGTCCGCATGACCGCCCGCCACGCAGTTATCGTGGTCGTGATTTTTGCTGGTGGCTTGGCGTGCTTGGTAAATGGGACATGCAAACCCCCGGTCCGGGAACCGAGCATGTGACCATTGCGGTCAGCGGTGCCAAGGGCGGTCGGACTGTTGATTTCCGACGGTTTGCCGCAGGCGGTATGCAGCTTGTCGGGCGTACCGAGCGGTATGACGGCGGTAAGTTGCATTTCGCAGATGATCTGGTCCGGAATGTTGAAAATGGGGATGCCAATCATCGGGCGCTGCTGGATGAGGCGGATGCCTATATCAAGCGCCATGGATTGGACTTGCCCCTTGATCCCGAAGAACGCGCGCGGTGGCCCGAGCCGGACTGTATGAAAACCCCGATCAAGACGCTTGATCTGGCGGACGCTGGCATCACAACCATCATCTGGGCGACCGGGTTCTCTGTCGATTACGGCTGGTTGGACGTGGACACCTTTGATGAGCATGGAAAACCGGTTCATTCACGCGGTGTGTCCAAAGAACCGGGCGTCTATTTCCTTGGATTGCCCTGGCAATCGCGGCGTGGGTCGTCGTTCATCTGGGGCGTGTGGCATGATGCCAAATTCATTGCGGATCAAATCGCGATTCAACACACCTACCAGTCCTATCGGCCATCAGAAGCCCGCGTCTCAGAACCGCCAGCTGCGCGGATGAAGAAGGCATAAATACCTGTTTTTTTGAAGGCAATTTTCCACTCCTGCCCATTGTTGCCCTCGGACCAGTCCGAAGCAAAATACAGCTTAGGCTCTGCCTAATCCCAGCTTTGTAGAACTGTAATGTCGCCACGGCCAACCGCTCTGTACCCTTGCGTCAATGTGCCGGTGAACCAGTCTTGGACGTGATTGGGCGGTCGGGGCGTTGCAGCCAACTCTCGCACTTTGGTGGTGCGATTTGGACGAATTCCAACACGAAGAAAGACATGACAAACAAACTCTCACGACGCAGCTTTTTGAGCACGACAACGGCCACGGCGGTTGCGCTATCCGCGCCATTTGTCTTCACGGGGGGCCGAGCACGCGCCAGCGAGACATTGATTGTCGGCGACATGGGGGGCTCTTTCAATGAGGGCTTCAAATACGGCCTCTATGACGATTTCGAAAAGGATTTTGGTATTTCGATTTCGGCCACAACCATGCAGCCCGATCCTCTACCCAGTACAAAATGGCCGTTGATACCGAAACAAACCTGTTTGACGTCGGCCTGATGACCCCCGAACACATGCTGCGTGTGCAAAACCTTGAGGGCGAGTATTTTGAGCCGCTGAACCTGACGATAGACAACGCGGATGACTTTGTTGACAACGCCTTTAGCGATTATTTCGCGGGTGTTGGGATCTACGCGATGATCATGGGCTACCAGAATTCCTCGCTGGGCGACAACGCCCCCAAAAGCTGGGCAGATTTCTGGGATACCGAAGCGTTCAAGGGCCGTCGCGGCCTGTGGCGCAGCCCGGTGATCACACTTGAGACCGCGTTGATCACGGATGGTGTCCCGATGGACGACCTGTATCCGTTGGATGTGGATCGCGCCTTTGCTGCGCTGGACCGCATTCGCGGTGACATCGACATCTGGTGGA
Source organism: Marivita sp. S6314 (assembly GCF_023015985.1). Taxonomy (GTDB): domain Bacteria; phylum Pseudomonadota; class Alphaproteobacteria; order Rhodobacterales; family Rhodobacteraceae; genus Marivita. Next base: position 600,201 of record NZ_JALKAO010000003.1, on the reverse strand, counting down.
CCGGCGGCGCGCAAGCGACGCAGCTATTGCAGAACGGTGAACTGGATCTGATGGCGGCGTGGTCAACACGCGCATACACCGCAATGTCCAGCGGTGCGGATGTCGGTCTTGTCTGGGAAGGCGTCTACAACATGAATGGCTGGACCATTCCCAAGGGTACGCCCAAGCTTGAGGCCGCACGCGAGTTCATCAAGTACAGCATGGATGCCGAGCGACAGGCGAAATACACAACCAAGCTTGCCATGGGTCCGACCAACACCAAAGCCTATGACTTCATTGATCCGGATACCGCACAACGCTTCCCGACAGCACCGGGCAACTTTGAACGCCTGAAGCTTCTGGATGCCCAGTATTGGGCGGACAATCAGGATGCCCTGACCGAGCGTTTCGAGCGGTGGATTCTTTCCTAATCACTTAGTGGAAACGGAAAATCTCGGGCGCAGAGCAAAGCGCCCGGGATTTGACGTCTGGAATATATGAAAAACGCCCCCCAACCGAACACACAAAAGCGCGCGAAACCGGATGCGATCTGGCTGGCCGGGCCCGGTATGGCATTTGTCGCCGCCCTTTTGATTGTGCCAGCACTTGCACTGATCCTGCTGTCTTTCCGCGATCCGTCAACCGGGGTGTTCGAACTCACGATCTATCGCAAAATGTTCTCGGCGGGCATTTATGTTCAGACTCTGGCCAATACATTTGTCATCGCGATTCAGGTGACAATCGTGTGTTTGCTGGTGGGGTATGTGGTTGCCGCCTGGCTGACGGTGATGCCGGAAAAACGGCGTAGGCTTGCGATCTGGCTGGTGCTATTACCGATCTGGATCAGCCCGCTCCTCAAGAATTTTGCATGGATCGTCTTGCTGGCGCGCAAGGGGATCGTGGCACAGATTTTGACGGGCATGGGTTACGAGGGCGAGATCAACCTGCTGTTTGGGCGCGGTGCGGTGATCTTTGGTATGGCGCATGCGCTGTTGCCGATTGCGATCCTGACGATGTTGCCGACCATGCTGGGCATTGATCGCCGCCTGATGAGTGCCTCCCAGACTCTGGGTGCCACCAAAAGCCAGGCCTTCTGGCGCGTCTTCCTGCCGCTGTCGATGCCGGGTGTGACCGCAGCGGGCCTTTTGGTGTTCATCATTGCAATCGGGTTCTTTATCACGCCTGCCTTGCTTGGCTCACCCCGCGAAACGATGATCGGACAGTTGATGATCAGGCAGGTACAGCAATTCTTCAACATGCGCCTTGCCGGTGCGCTGGCGACCTTGCTGTTGGTTGTGACGCTCGCGGTTGTGTTTGTATACGACCGGATTTTCGGCCTGTCTGCGGTGTCCGGCGAAGCGACGCAAAAACGCAGCGCCGCACGCAGCCGTGGGATCGGGAACATGGTGCTGGGTGCGGGTGCCGCGGTGACCGAATTGCTGGGTCGCTTCGGGCTGGGCAACCTTGGCCCGCGCGCCCTGTCGATTACCGCGATGACCGTGGTGACGCTTCTCATCATCCCGGTCATTGCCTTCCCGCCAATGGCCTTTTCGGGATCAAGCTTTCTTGAGTTTCCGCCCAAGTCCTTTTCGACCCAATGGTTTGAACGCTACCTGACAACCCCGCAATGGACGGGGTCCACCTTGCGGTCTTTCGCCATTGCCTTCGCCACCGGCATTCTGGCGACGTTACTGGCCGGACTTGCCGCCTATGGCATTGCGCGCACCAAAACACGGCTGGGAAGCGTAACGTTCATGCTGTTTCTGCTGCCGATGATCATCCCAAATATCGTGATCGCCGTGGCCTTGTTCTACATCTTCGCCGAAGTCGGACTGGTGGCCACCAATATGGGGATTGCCCTGGGTCATGCCCTGACGGCGCTTCCGATTGTCTTTGTGATCATGCTGACCACGTTCAAGGGATATGACTGGCGGCTGGGCGATGCGGCCGCGACGCTTGGCGCGTCAAAGATGCAGCAGATCCGCTTTGTCATGTTGCCCTTGATCCGCGGGGGTGCCATCTCTGCCTTCCTGTTCGGGTTGCTGCATTCCTTTGACGAACTGACCATCGCGCTGTTTGTCGGCGCTGGGGTCAAACGCACCCTGCCGACAAAAATGTGGGATGACATCCTGCTGAGCGTCAGCCCGACACTGGCGGCCGCCTCTGTGGTCATCATTCTCCTCGTGACACTTCTCTTTGTTATTGCAGAACGTGCGCGGCCGAAATGATCCGAACCGCACCTGAAATTCGTTAGAAAGTACAATCATGATGGAACCAAACATGAGCAATAGATCGGCTGGTGCGCACAAGTTGGTCGTCCAGAACCTTGCCAAGTTCTATGGCGATGTCGTGGCCCTTGATCACGTCACTCTTGAGGTTCGGGAAGGCGAGCTGATGACCCTGCTTGGCCCGTCCGGGTCCGGCAAAACCACGCTCCTGCAGCTGATTGCGGGTCTGGTCGATGTCAGTGTCGGATCGGTCATTATTGATGGCGAGGACTGCACGACAACGCCGATCAATTCGCGCGATATCGGCGTGGTGTTTCAGAACTATGCACTGTTCCCGCATATGACCGTGGCCGAAAATGTGGGCTTTCCCCTTCTGATGCGCAAAATCCCGGCGCAGGACATTGCAAAGCGGGTGTCCGAAGTTTTGGAGATGGTCGGCCTGTCCCATGCCGATGCGCGCTTTCCGCAGCAATTGTCCGGTGGTCAGCAGCAGCGCGTCGCATTGGCGCGGTGCCTTGTCTACAAGCCCGCGATTATCCTGATGGATGAACCTTTCGGCGCGCTTGACGCCAAACTGCGGGAAACGATGCAGGTTGAAATCAAGCGCATCCACCGCGAAAGCGGCACCTTCATGATCTTCGTGACCCACGATCAGGAAGAGGCCTTGGCCCTGTCGGACAGAATCTGCCTGATGGAGGCCGGACGCATCGCCCAGATCGGAACACCGCAAGAGATGTATGACCGGCCCCAAAACCGGTTTACGGCGGATTTTATTGGCCGCTCTACAATTTTTGACGGGCAGGTTCACAACGGCGCGGTTGAAACCGCGCTTGGGGCGCTCACGTTGCCCGACGATGCCCACCCAGCTGAAGGATCAAAGGGCTGCATCGTTGTGCGACCCGAAGACATCAAACTTGGACAAGGCGCCTATTGCGGTATGATTGTGGAGACCGTGTTCAACGGCGCAGAACAGCGTGTGATGCTCTCAGCAGGCGGTATTGACGTGACCGCCACAGCCCCTGCACGCGGCAACGCGTTCACCGTCGGGGAAGAGGTCAAGTTCGGCTGGAACACGCGGGATGCACGGTATGTCCCAAATGACTGACGCCAAACCGCTGCCCATTATCATTGATTGCGACCCGGGCGTTGACGACGCGATCGCCATCCTGATGGCGCTAGGCAACAAAGACGCCATTGACCTGCGCGCGATCACTTGTGTTGCGGGAAACGTGCCTTTGTCCAGCACCAGCGCCAACGCGCGCCGCGTGCTTGATCTGGCGGGCTGTTCAGAAGTGCCGGTCTACAATGGCTGCGCCCATCCGATCATGAAACAAAAGGGACGGACATCGTCTGCACATGGCACCGATGGGTTGGGCGGTGTGAACCTGCGGGATCCTGTGACGCCGTTGCAGGATGACCATGCCATAGATGCCATCAACCGCATCGCCCGCGAAACTCCCGGTGGTATTGTTCTCTGCCCTATTGGCCCGATGACCAATGTGGCATTGGCGTTGCTGCGCTATCCCGACCTAAGGGACCACATCCGCCAGATCGTTCTAATGGGCGGTGCATGTTTTGGGCCCGGAAACATCACACCCCTTGCGGAGTTCAATTTCCACGTCGATCCACATGCCGCGCAGATCGTGATGACAGCAGTCATTCCGATCATGCTGTTCGGTCTGGACGTAACCCGACAGGCGATCCTCAGCAAATCGTTCAGCAAGGATCTCGCCGCCGCCGAAGAACCGCTCTTTCAAGCAGCCGGCCAAATGCTCGGAGCTTATGAAAGCCGTGACCCATGTCTGCATGATCCCTGCGTGATTGCCTGGTTGGTCGATCCAGGGCTGTTCAAATCAGTGCCGGCACATGTGGAAATCACGCTGAGCGAAGGTGATGCGGCAGGGCAATCCGTTGCAAGAACGCAGGCGCGCCACCTCAACAACCGCGAGCCAAATTGCGAAGTTATGACCGAGGTTGATGTCCCCCGGCTGGAAGCGTTGTTGAAGGACAGTCTGACCACTCTTGCCTCAGAGTCGGCATTGCAGACGTCATGATCGTCGTCTTCGGTTCCATCAATGCCGATCTGTGCTTTGAGCTTGAGCGCTGCCCCGACCCGGGTGAGACGCTGGCGTCCAAGCACTTTTCACTTGGTGCTGGGGGAAAGGGCGCGAACCAGGCTGTCGCCGCTGCCCTTGACGGCGCAGAGGTCATGATGATCGGCGCGGTGGGAGAGGATGCACTCGCCGCAACCGCCCTTGCAAATCTTGAGACTGCTGGCGTCGACGTGACCGGCGTAAAGCGAAGCGCATCCCAAACCGGCTGCGCCGCGATCCTTGTCGAAGACAGTGGCGAAAACCGGATTGTGCTCGATGCAGGTGCAAATGGTACGGTGAGTTCCACACAGTTGGACTTTCCGGCCTTGGAGCAGGCCAGCTGCATTGTGCTGCAACTGGAAGTTCCGGTTGCGGAAACTGTCGCGGCCATCGAAACGGCGTCTCGGCTTGGCGTGAAGACCATCCTGAACCTCGCACCGGCAGCCCGGCTGCCGCGCGTGATCCTTGAGAAGGTTACGGTGTTGGTCGTGAACGAAAGCGAAGCGATGATGCTCGCCGCGATGCTCGGGACCAGCGCAGACGCGGCCTCAATCGGAACAGCATTAGGCAATCAGGTTGTGCGCACTTTGGGCGCGTCGGGCGCGGAAGCCTTCAGCGAGGGTAATCTGGTGACCTACAAAGGCCATCGTGTCGATGTCGTTGACACGACCGCAGCGGGTGATTGCTTCATAGGCGTCCTCGCCGCTGGGCTTGACCGAAAGCTGACGCTCCATGACGCGTTGCCACGGGCAATTGCCGCATCTGCACTTGCGTGCACAAAAGCTGGTAGCCAATCCGCTCTGCCAACGCACAAGGACATCAACGCTTAAGTCCGGAATGGACCTGTCCCGTTTTTGTGCCGCCCCAAGTGCTCGTTTAAGCCACTTTCCTTTCGAATGCGACAGGGCTTTCCAGCCCAATGCTGAGTGCCTTCGCCGCGGATTGTGGAAGCCATTGATGTACTGGAAGATTGCCAATTCCGCGCCTCGTCGCGTGTGCCACGACCTGCGCCAGATCAGCTCTGCCTTGATGGTCTTGAAGAAGGTCTCGACTGCCGAGTTGTCACAGCAGTTACCTTTGCCGCTCATCGACGGCTCAAACCCATGCTGCCGCAAGAGCTTCTGATATTCGTTTGAGCAGTATTGCGACCGGCAATCGGTGTGATGAGTGCAGCCTTTGGGCGGTTGCCTGAGCACGATTGCCATCTTCAATGCCCTGGTCTCGCCAGGTCCCGCTTCATGCGATTGCTCACCGCTCATCCAATGACGCGCCGGGAATACAGGTCGAGGATGACGGCAAGGTACAGCCATCCTTCGCGCGCCCAAATATAGCGTATGTCACCCGCCCATTTTTGGTTTGACAACTCTGCGTGGAAGTCCCCATTTCAGCAGATTGGGCGCGATGTTGAAGACGTGATTACTTTCGGTGGACACCTTGCATTTCTTTGATCGTTCGACGCGGATACCATTCTCACGCATCAAACGACCGACGCGACGATGGCCAGTGTTCAAATCGAGCTCTTTCAGTTCCTCTGTCATTCTCAGCCTACCATAGCTGCCCAAGCTGAGACGTGATTGTTCCTTGATGTGCGCCAGAACGATCATGTCAGTTCGCTGCCTTTGACTGGCTGGACGGGTGCGGTATGCACGTAAACCACGCGGGCTGACAGTCAACAGGTCGCACATTCGCTTGGTGCAGAATGCATCGCGGTGTTCTTGAATAAACTTAAACCTCATTGCTTTTGGCCCGCGAAGAACTGCGTGGTGTTTCGCCGGGAAAACGCCCCACCGGGGCCTTTTCTTTTCCGGCTTCAATTTAGGATCTCCCTTTCCTCCTTGAGAATACGGTTCTCACGTCGAAGCCGTTCGTTCTCTTGGGCAAGGTCGAGGTCCTTGTCAGGCACTAGCTCAGTGTCACGATGTCCCGTCACCCAATGGTCCAGCGTCGACAATCTGACACCCAAATCTGAAGCAACCTGCTTGCGTGTCAGCCCACTGGTCAGCGCGATACGCACCGCATCCGCCCGAGATTCGTCCGTCCGTTTCGTTCCCATACTTCGTCTCCCTTGCTGCAATAAATGCTATCAAAGGATCGGCGTCAAACTGCGTCAGGTCCACATATCTGGCCCGAACGGATATGATCATGCCATTAATCCAGTCGCGGACAAATTGGAGATCATCTGATGGCTGGGCGACGATACTTCAGGATCTTGGACAAGTCGGAGAGATGGTACGAGGCAGTTCTATCTGATCGACTCGAAGATGCACAGAAGCTGGTCGCTGATCGACTCAAAAATGCCGAATGGGACAATAACGGGCGCTTTGTTACGTCGACCGAACAACCTGCGAAGGTCAGGGCGTTTGGAGGACATGACAGACTGTATCGTTTCGTCTACTGCATCACAAACCGCACCGCACTCACTCGCAACGAGGTGGTCCGCCATCGCTGTCATAACCGGCGCTGCGTGAACCCGGAGCATCTAGTGGTTGGCTCGCAGCAGGAGAACGTGCTGGACGAGCGTGATCGAAGGGCGAACGGTGTTGACTACGAGCTGATTTAGGCTGTGGCTATGCCTTTCACGGCTCCAAACAAGGAGACCCTTCACACCCTTAGATAGAGTTTCTACTGGGGCATTCCCGCTTAGCGGGGGCATCTCGGGTGTAAAGAAATTGGATCAGAAAGAACTGGCTGGGGTGGTAGGATTCGAACCTACGGTACACTGTACCAAAAACAGTTGCCTTACCACTTGGCTACACCCCAACCGTGCTGCGCTCTTTACGCCGCTCCCAACGCGGGATCAAGACCCGGAAAACGAAAAAATGCACTACTCTTCAGGTGCGTCGCGTTGCAGCAAATCATCGGCTTGTTTTTCTGCACGTTCGCTGTCCACAATCCGCGATAATTCTTTGTCCATGGCCGCATCAACTTCGACGACGGCGGCCGTTGTGTCTGCCGCATTTACGGAGGCGCTGGCGGACTTGGGTTCGGACTCCACACGTGAACACGCAACGTCAGTGTCGGTATCAGTGCCGATTCCAACGATTCTCATGGTGGTTTCGGGCATTACGATTCCGGCCCTGTCAAAAGCATCCATACACAAACGCCAGGCTTCGCTGCGGGCCTTGATGTAACTGCTGTCATGTTGACGGATCCATCCCGCCACCTTGATGATCACCGCGCTGTCGCCCAGTGCTTCGATCCAGACTGCAGGCGCTGGTTCGTCGATCACGAACGGCAAGGCGGCAACGGTTTGCAGCGCAAGATCCTGGGCGCGTGCAAGATCAGTGTCGTAAGCCACGCCAAGATCAATCACAAAACGGCGTTCGTCGTTCCGGCTGAAATTCACGATCCGGCTCTTGAACACCGTGGCGTTCGGGATGCGGATGTGATTGCCGTCAAAGCTGAGAAGGATCGTGGCGCGGCTGGTCAGTCGGATCACCATTCCGACATCGCCTTCGATTTCGACCGTATCATTTGGCCGAAACGGTTGACGGATCGACAACATGATTGACGCGATGAAGTTTTCAACCGTATCGCGGACCGCAAAACCGATGGCCAGACCGATGATCCCCGCGGCCCCCAAAATGGTCGACAACAAGGCGGTTGCCCCAAGTATGTCCAGCGCGATGACCAGGCCTGCCACGATAAAGGCGATGCGGATCACTTGGCGGTAGATGTCGGCAATAAAGGCGTTTGGCGCAAGACGGTCCCACGGTCGTTTCAGGCGCGCGAGTGCAAAGCCCCCAAGCACGACGAGGGCAAACGCGGCCATCGCGATGCCGGCCAAGGGCAGGTAATTGACGAACTGTTCGGCGCGGGCGCGAAACCGTTCGATGGCCGGATCCAAGCGCCGGACCACATCTGTCGTTTCCTGAACCTCGTTTTCGATTGCAACGACGCTTTCGACGCGGCCGACGATTTCGTTCAGTCGCGCAACTGCGGCGCTGTCGATCGTGGTTCCGCGCAAGGTGACGATGCCCGAGCTGACGGTGACCGTGACGTCTTCGTAGCCATCCAGTTCGGCAAGGATTTCGCGTATGCGCGTGGCGATGGCGGCGTCCTGTTGCGCACTGTCTTCGACGGCAATCGTGCCGCTGGGCTGATCGACTGATTGAGCCGGAAGCAGCGCCGGGACGCTGGCCAGCACGCACAGGATCAGCGCAAAAAAACGTCGTTTCGCATGGATCATCGACATAGATTGCGCGACCGCTGCGTCAGACACAAGGGGCGCGTGCGGCGTTTCTACCTGCTTGAAACATGTGGGATATCCAGGTCGTTCAAGCGTGTCCCGAGGGCCGGCGTCCAGATGACGTGCCGCCCGCGTCCCGATCGTTTGGCGGCATATAGCGCAATATCGGCGCGTTCGATGATGTGCGCCGCGTCGTGTTGTGTGGAAGGTGTGCTTGTTGCGACGCCGACACTTGCGCCAATGGCAACCTCGGTTGCATCTACGGTGATCGGAGCGGACAAGCCCTTGATCAGGGTTTGCGACAATTCGGACAATCGCAGTTCGTCCACCAACCCCGGGCAAATAATCACAAATTCATCGCCGCCTGCGCGCACAAGAAGATCGTCTTGCCGGGTGCAACGCCGCATCACGCTTGCTGCTTGCTTCAGCAATGCATCGCCCACGGCATGTCCCAGCGTGTCATTGACCTGTTTGAACTTATCGAGATCGATATGCAGAACGGCAAAATCGGTTCTGGTTTTGCTCAATTGAGACAAAGCCCCGTCAAGCGCCCGCCGGTTGTGCAAGCCTGTGAGACCATCGGTCAGGGCCTCGGCCTCTGCCGCCAGACGCGCCCCGTTCAATCGCGCATTCAAACTGAAGGACGCCGACATCGCGCTTGATTTGGCCTCCTGCAGGAACAGCAGCTCGACCGCCAAATCGCTTGCCGCGAAATCCTTGGCGGTCAGGCCAAAGCGCTGCACGGCGTCGACAACGGCAATGCCGAAGGACAGATCGACAATCGCACCGCCCTGTTGGTCAGCAATCACGAGGCCACGCAACAGAATATCCGGTTCCGATCTGAGGCGCAGACGCAGCACCTGCCCCGCCAGATCCAGCGTTTCCGCCATATTCCTGGGTTGAGACGGCCGCAGGATTTCAAACATTTCGAGGAACCGACGCCCCGTCAGATCACGTTGACCCAGTTTGTCAAAACCGCGCCCGACCTGCGTGATATGGCCTGTTTTGCCGATGCAAAGGTGAAGCGGGCGCAAGACCGACAAAAGCTCTGAGACGGAAATCATGTGCCCTCACCCGTTCCCGACGTCGCCAGAGAAAACCCGCGATCCGCGGCAAAGCTGGTGTCGATGACGCTTGCTTCGATCACCTCCGCCCCATCCCTGAAGCCCCGGTGATCCACCAAGGCAAGCGCGCCATAATCATCCGCCATGGCCCGCAACAGACCGACCAGCACATGCCCAAACCCGATGGGCGGTCCGTCACAATAGATGACAAAAGAGAGCGGCGTGTGTTCGCGGACCGTCATCTGCGGAAGGTTTAGCCCGGACACGGCTAGCCGCGTGCGTCCGGGCAAATCATCCAGCGCATGCAGCAATTCGACAAAGCTGTCGCCGCCGAAGCGCATCAGCCGTCGCACCGATGCGTGGTTTTGCTGGGTGATCAGATAGGTGCCGACATCTTCAAGCAGGCTGGACACCGACCGGTCCAGAACGGCGGCACAGCCTTCAAGAACTTTTGGAAGGTAGGCATCATCATAATCAAACATTGCTTCAAACGTGAGCACGTCGACATCGGCCCGCGCCAGCCCCGCCTGCCAGCGGTCTGCGCCAAAACCCTCTGTCACGTAGGCTTCGATTGTACGAAATATCAGACCGTGCATATGGCGTGCCCCAAGAAGACGCCCAAGATTGCCACGCAGGCCTTAACAAGCTGCAAACAGATACAGTTTTAGAAATCTGTCGGCGCGCCCCCTTCTGCTTTGCGGCGCGCGACAAAATCGGCCAGCTGATCGCGGACAGCCACATCCATTGGGGGGGCCTCGAATTCGTCCAGAATGGCCTTGTAGGTGCGATGCGCCCGTTCAGCAGTCCAGATACCGCCAGCGGCCTCCCACGCTTCGTAGTTTTTCCAGTCAGACAGAAACGGCTGATAAAATGCGGTTGTGTAGCGGTCTTGGGTGTGTTGCGTGCCAAAAAAGTGCCCGTTATGGCCGACCTCGCGGATTGCGTCCAAACCCAGACCATCGTCACTGGTATCGCAGATTTCCGGCTCCAGATAGCGGATCATGTGCTGCAAGACTTCGCAATCCATCACGAATTTCTCGGGGCTTGCGATCAGACCACCCTCAAGCCACCCGGCGGAATGATAGACCATGTTGGTCCCGGACTGGATTGCCGCCCACAGGCTGTGCTCGGTCTCCCACATGGCCTGCCCGTCCGGCACATTGGCCGCGCAGACACCGGATGACCGCATCGGCAGATTGTAAAACCGCGCCATCTGCCCCGTCATCTGCGTTGCGCGCATGTATTCCGGTGTCCCAAAGGCCGGCGCGCCGGATTTCATATCGACATTTGACGTGAAGGTCCCAATGGCACAGGGCGCGCCGGGATTGACGATCTGTGCCAATACGATGGCGCTGAGCCCTTCGGCAATCGACTGCGCCACCGCACCCGCCATCGTGACCGGGGCCATCGCACCTGCAAGCGTGAAGGGCGTCACCACACAGCCCTGTCCGCGCGCCGCGCAGCGCATCCAGCCGTCCATCATCGGGTAATCGTGTTTGAGCGGTGAGGTCGAATTGATGTTCGTGTACATGCGCGGGCTGGCGTCAAATTCTTCATGGCTCAAACCGCCCGCGATGCGCACCATTTCCATCACGTCTTCGACGCGTTCCTTGCCCAGGGAATAGGCATGCGCCACCTTGTCGGTCAGCGTGAGCTTGTCATAAAGCACGTCCAGATGGCGGACACTCGCATGCACGTCCACGGGTTCAACCGGGTACCCCCCGACAAAGTGGATACAGTTAAAATACTGTGACAGTTTCAGTAGATTGGCGCACATATCGCGCGTGCCCGGCACTTTGCGTCCAAGCTCAAGATCCCAGTAGTTCGGCGGCGACGACACATTGCCAAACACGATGTTGCACCCCCCGATCGTCAACCGTCTCTCTGGATTTCGGGGCGTCAACGTAAAGGTGGACGGGGCCTTGGCGATCCATTCCATCACGAAATCGCGGTCCATGAACACGATGTCGTCGTCAACCCGGCAACCCGCCTTTTTCAGAAGAGCAACCGCCTCCGGGTTGAGAAACTGAATGCCGATCTCTTCAAGGATCGTCATGGCGGCCCCGTGAATCCGCTCCACGCCCTCTTCCGAAAGCGGTTCGGTTGGGCGATCAATATTGACCGGCAAGGTCCAGGGAAGTTGTTCGATAACGGCAGATCCGCGTCTGTCCGCATGACCGGACCGGCCGCCGCTTCTGCGTTTGCGGGATGTGGTATCGGCCATGATGTCCTCCTGCGGTGTTCCCTTCAGAAAGGCACCGCAGGTCGTGTCTATCCTGTCGGAACGCGACGAATCCGGTCGCTTTTGACCTTCACCAGAAACGTCAGGCCAGACCCAACCACGCTGGCAGATGCCCGATATCGGGCAGCACCACATCTGCGTGGTCGCACAGTTCCTCGTGGTTGGCGATCCCGGTCAGAACCGCCGCTGTCCACATGCCCGCATTCCGCCCCGCGACAAGGTCATGGGTACTGTCGCCGACCATCACCGTCTGTTCCGGCGCAACGCTGACCCGTTCACAAAACGCAAGCAATTGCCCGGTTCCCGGCTTTGCGCCGAATCCGCTATCGGACCCCACGACGAAATCAAAGAAGTCACGTATCCCGGCGGTATCAAGATGCGCAAAAGCGGGATGTTCGGCGTCATTTGTTGCCACCCCCAAGCGCAATGCGTTCGATGCAAAACGGTCCAGCAACGGTTTGAGCGGTACGGCTTCGGCCATCGGCGCTTGCGCGGCCTGATGATTGATCGAATGCAAAACCTCGGCCTGCGACATACCCGGCATTTCTGCCGCAAGTGCTTTGGCAAGATCATCCGGCGTCCCGGCAATCGCAACGCTGTCGCGCGCAAATGTTGTTGTGGGCAGATCAAATCCGATGACGGCGGCCAGCCGTGTTGCACGCGTGACATCGCCCTCTGCCAATTGCAGAACAAGCCGTGCCGCCCAGGCGCTCCACGTGGCCTCGAAATCGAACAATGTGCCGTCTTTGTCGAACAGGAGCGCGGCAATGTCGGTTGGGCCTCCGGCGCTCATGTCCAATGCACCTGCGCGCCACCCGGCAACGCGCCGCGAGCCTGCATCAGCCGGTCATAAGGCAAGCCTTCGGTGTCACAGAAGGCCACCACCCACGCATCATCCATCATGATGAAATCCAACACGGATGCCTGGAATTCAGGATTGGCGACACCTTCGCGGAACGCGGCTTCGTCCGCGCCTGTCGACCCCATGAACACCGGCAAAAGCTCGTCATTTCCTGCCAGCCAGACGATGGCCTTCAACGCCACCTGATCGACCGCATCTTGAGAAAGCGCCATTTTTATTTATTTCCCACACTCTTTTTTAACCAATAGCTCCAAAGAATTGGTGATCAAAGTCTTAACGCCATCGCAGTATCGGAGGAAATGTGGCGGGACATGTTCTGATCGTTGACGCATTGTCCAACCGCCGCATTCATCTGCGCGCGCAACTTGATACGTCGAGCTATGTCGTCAATCTGGCGGATTCCCTGCTGGACGGCCTCACGCAGATCAAGGAAGACCCGCCAGACGTTGTCATCCTCGCCCATGATCTGCCGGGTCTGAAATTACCCCGGGTCTGCAAATTGCTCAGATCCAACCCGCGCACGCAGCTGACGACGGTGGTTGTCGCGGTCTCAAAAGAAAACCATTCCGAGCGGGTCAGCGCCCTGACGGCCGGGGCGCATGACCTGATTGAATTCGGGGCCGACCGGGCCGATCTGCGTGCCCGCATGCGCAGTATCATGCGGGACCGGTTTGGATCGGACATGCCGCCCCCGATCAAGGATGCGTTTGCCGCACAAGGGTTTTCCGAACCAAAAGTGGCCTTTGACGACATGATTAACGTCACGTTGGTCTCTCCCGGCCAGTCTGCGGTGGCAACGCAACTGCGCCAAGTGCCCGGATTGTCCCTTCGCACGTCTTCGGATCCAGAGGCGCGGCGGGCACCGGAGCCGGAGACCGACATCTTCATTCTGTTCGAAGACCGCAATGCAGATGACGCGCGCGACACATTGCTTGCGTTGCGGTCTCATCCGTGCAGCCGACATAGCACGATCCTGTTCGTCAGCGATCACGACGCCCATGGCCCTTCCCCGCTTGATCTGGGTGCCGATGACCATGTGGTCGGAACGGTGACCGCCCCCGAAATCGCGCTGCGCCTGAAGCGGTTGGCCGCAAGGAAACGCGAGGCCGACATGCGTCGTAAGACGGTCAGTGAACTGGACGGACTGGTGCATACCGATGCGCTGACCAAAGTGAACAACCGCCGATTTGCCGATAGCTATTTCAAGACCACGGATCGCAACGCGTCTCTTCACCGCAAATCGCTTGCCGTTCTGCTTTTAGATGTCGACACGTTCAAAACCTTCAACGACACACATGGCCATCTCGTTGGGGACACCATCCTTGCGCATATCGCGGACGTGCTTTCAAAGCACATTCGCAAGGGCGACATGCTGGCCAGGTTTGGAGGCGACGAATTCGTCGTCGCCCTGCCCAATGTCAAACAGCCACAAGCCAGGCGCATTGCAGAGCGCTTGCGCAAAGCTGTCGCGGAAACCCCGCTTGGCCTTCCTCACGGGCCGCATTTGCGTCCCACGATCAGCATCGGGCTTGCGCAGGCCGACCCGATTGATCAGAAATCCTCGGGTGATCTGATCAAAGCCGCCGATACCGCGCTGTATCGCGCAAAACGGCTGGGCCGGAACAAACTCTGCACAGCGACAACAGATGACTTCCATCCCGCAAGGGCGCTGCCTGCTGCGGTTCCCAGGTCGCACACAGCCTGATCAGCGATCTCGGCGCATCCGCTTTGCAATGTCAGCCACCCCTTGCGCAACCCGGTCCGCATAGGCTGCCCGGTCAGCATCGCTCATCGCGGCGATACTCGCCGCAAGGGCTTGCCGGCCAAACGCGTCACGTGCCGCGCGGCGGTCGGATTGCTCGGCCATCGCAGATAGAAACGCGGCTTCATCAAACGGTGTGGCGCGCAACGTCTCCAGTGCTGTTTCGAGATCAGTCAGGACCGGCCTGCGATCCCGGTCCGGCCGCTGGAACTGCGCAACAAAGTCCCGGCGGAGCGCGGCACGGTCATCTGCATCCAGCGCGCGCGTAAACACCGATCCGACGTCACGTGGCTTCCCACCTGCGCGCCGTTCAGGCCCGCCTGTCGCGATCGCACCGACAACCAGCCCAACAACCAAAAGGTTCAGCGCCAGCGATGAGAACAGGACGATCCGCATCCATAGCGGGGTTTTGGCCAGACTTGCCTTCTTGTCCATTTTATCCATCCACCAAAAGCATATCGAACGCCCCAAGGTCAGCGCCAAAACCAAGCGATGCGTCCTCGGTCAAACCCAGCGTCCAGACAAGGTCATCCGACAAGACCCCACCGGCCCAGACGCCCACACAGGCCGTCATTGCCAACCCTGCCACCGCAGGCCATCCGCCAAGCGCACCAAGGAGATACCGCCAAACTGACGCTTTCTCTGGCTTTGGCATCTCGCGGATGGCGTCCTCAAGAACGCGGGTCATCAGCCCGTCCGGCACGCGGGTTTCCGTGTCGCGGGCGCGCGCGAGCATCGCATCAAGCGTCGTCTCCTCAGGAGGTCTGGACTGTGTCATCTGTATACCCCAACTCTGCCCGCTGACCGCTTAGCAAAGCCGTCAACGCGCGTTTGCCGCGCGCGGTCAAACTTTCGACCGCGCGTGGACCAATGTCCATGATCTGGGCAATCTCTGTATTGCCCAATCCGTCGATATGGCGCAGCACCACTGCTTGCCGTTGCCGATCCGGAAGCTGCATCAGAGCCTCTTCCAGCGCGAGCCGCCGGGCGGTGTCCTGCATCCGTGTTTCGGCCCCCGGCCCGCCATCTGCAATCTCCAGTTCCGGCGGTAGTCCGTCCGGACGGGTCTTGCGCAGCCGATCAATGCACAGGTTGGCCGTCACCCTGTAAAGCCAGGTGCGGATCGAAGCCCCGCCATGAACGTCCCATCCCGGGGCCTGCCGCCACAGACGCAGCATGGCCTCCTGTGCCACATCCTCGGCTTCGCCTGCGTCGTTCAACATGCGGCACGCATGGGCATAGACCAACGGTGTATAGCGCCGCGCCAAGGCCTGCGCCGCGGCGCGATCCCCGTCGGCGTAGGCCTGAAGTAATTGTGCTTCTTCGGCTGGATCAGTTGGACCTTGGATCATGTCACCTTGCGGCTTGCCTGTACCCGGAACTCTATCACCACTGGTGAGCGATGCACGCGCATCGCTCACACCCGTGGACGGTTACTTGTTGCGGTGGCGTTTGCCGCCACGCCCCATCCGCGCTTCGGCGAACTCTTCTTCGCTGACCACGCCATCGTCATTGGCGTCGAGCCGGTCGAACATGCGCGACGGGTCGCGCCGCGCTTCGATTTCGGCTTCGGACAGCATGCCATCATCATTGCTGTCAAGCCGCTCGATCATGCGGGCGGCCTTGCGCGTAGCGCGGTCCTGCCCACCGGCGGCAAGTTCTTCTGCCGTCAGCAAACCGTCGCCATCCGTGTCCAACCGGGCAAACCGATTTGCCCCTGCAGCGAACTCTTCCGCACTGACGGAACCGTTCTTGTCCGTATCAAGACGCGCGAACATCTCTGCCCGGCGATCTTCGCGTCCGCCCGCCTCTTGCGCGGATACCGCTGTCCCGACGCCTGTTGTCAAAAGCGCTGCACTCAAAAGTGCCGAAACCTGCTTGGTCGATGTCATATCGTTTCCTTTCCATGTCCGACACTGCGGTCGGATTTGTCGTCATAGCGGCGCAAGACGATCTGTTTTGTCTTGCCATCCACTGCGTTTCACGGTCCCCCGCCGAACTTCCGTCGCACGATTGGAAAGATTTCTGATCACAGGGGCGTGATTTGCGACATCCAGACGCAAGGACAGTTTGGTGACTGTTGTTCATTGACGCGAAAGGCCATGTTTGCGCCCGGAGAGCGAGACAATGATTAACGACGTGACAACAGACGAAGAGCGGCCGACCTGGCCCGCCTTGCGCCGTGGCTGGCGACGGAAATGCCCGAATTGCGGCAGCGGCCCATTGCTGCGCGGGTACCTGAAGGTACGCGACACTTGTCCGGTGTGCCGTGAAGAACTGCACCATCACCGCGCGGATGATGGCCCAGCTTACCTGACGATTCTGATTGTCGGACACCTGATGGCGCCGCTGTTGCACATCGTGTTTGTGAACTTCCGCCCTGATCCGCTGGTGTTGTTTACTGTCTTTGCCGTTGGCTGTGTCGGATTAACGCTTTATCTGTTGCCCAGGTTAAAAGGGGCAATCGTGGCCTTCCAATGGTCACGCCAGATGCACGGGTTCGCTGACCCGACATCCTGACACTGCCCGGCAGACAAAGGGCCAGACATGAGCGACGCACCTGCGATTGACAAAACCGCCATCCGCGATGCCTCGACCGTCATCGTTCTTCGCGATCGCGCGACGCGACCCCACGTCCTGATGGGACAACGCGGGGCCAAAGCGGCTTTCATGCCGAACAAGTTCGTGTTTCCCGGCGGTGCCGTTGATCCCGAAGACGCGGTTGTTCCGTTCTCCCAACCGTTGACGCCGCTTTGTGCGAACCGACTGGCCGATGACGCCCCGCCCGATTGCGCGCCCGCACTCGCAGCCGCCGCCATCCGCGAGCTTTGGGAAGAAACCGGACAGGTTCTGGGCCAGTCCGGATCATGGACCGATCCACCGGAAAACTGGCGCGGCTTTGCCGATATGGGCCATTTGCCAAATGCTGCCCCGATGCAATTCGTGTTCCGAGCGATCACCCCTCCCGGTCGGCCCCGCCGGTTCGACGCCCGGTTTTTCCTGCTCGACGCCGAAGACCTGGCCACCGATCCCGATGATTTTTCGGCCGCGTCGGATGAGCTTGCGCATCTGCAATGGATTGCACTGGAAGACGTGCGGGGATTTGATCTGCCCTTCATCACCGAAGTTGTTCTGGCAGAAGTCGCGGCGCGCGCCGCCGATCCGCGCCCCCCAGTGTCGGTGCCGTTCTTTCGCAATGATGACGAAGAAAGCCTGTTCCTGCGGCTTTATGGCCGGCCCATCGCCGACTAAAGCACCAGCACAAACGTCAGGATCGACAACGCCAGAAAGCCAATGCCCGCATATTCGCGCGCCGTGATCTTTTCTTTGAAAAACAGCACCGAGGCCATCATCGAAAAGATCAGTTCGATCTGGCCCACAGCTTTGACATAAGCGGCGGTTTGCAAAGTGAACGCCAGAAACCAGCCCAAAGACCCCGCCATCGACGTCAGCCCGACCCAGACCGCGACAGATCGTGCACGCCAGACGGCCGTGACCTGCCCCGGCTCCCGCCACCGCAACCAAAGCGCCATCCCCGCGAGTTGTGACATGGTCACACAGGTCAGGGTCACCGAGGCGCGCAACATGGCGTCGTCGCTGGCCAGTTCAAGCGAGGCGGCGCGATAGCTGGTGCCCGACAAAGCGAACAGGAAACCCGACGACAGCCCAAGAATGGTGGCGCGGCTGGTCAGGCCTTTCAGAAATCCTTCGTTCGTGGTTGGCGAGCGCGACAGCAGCAACAGCCCGATCAACCCGATGAGGATCGCCCCCCATCCTGCCAGCGATACAGCGTCCCCAAAGAATGCGACGCCAAGGATCGCCGCCTGAATGACTTCTGTCTTCTTGAAGGTGATCCCCACCGCAAAGTTGCGCTGCCGAAACAGTGCCACAACACAGACCGTTGCAAAAATCTGCGACAGCGCGCCCTGAAGCGCATATCCCCAGAACGCCAGGTGCAAGTCTGGAAAGGCGGCACCTGTTGCATTCAGCCACACAAGGGTCACTACAAGCGATGCCGGGGCCGCATAGGCAAACCGTGCAAAGGTCGCGCCTGCGGTGCTCAGCACATCAATGCTCAGCACTTTTTGCAGCATGAACCGCACCGTTTGAAACAGCGCGGCGGCGACACTTGCGACAATCCAAAGTTCCATACGTCTCTATGGCGTCAGGTCAGTGTCGATGTCCATCTGGATAAAGCGGGTGCGGAACCGGATCTTTGGCCCGGAACAGGTATTTCCGGAAGACCTCGGAATAGGCGCGATACCGGTATCCGTCGTTCTGACGCAGATAATCCGATTTGCCGTCGCGATAGACCTGCGGCAACGCGTACCACGGCACACCCGGATAGAGGTGATGCACGACATGCAGGTTGTTGTTCAGAAACAAGAGCGCGAAAAACCCACCGTCCTCGACAATCGCGGTGCGCGCCAGCGTCCGGTCATGCGCCCGATGCTCCAGAAACGTCCTGAGCTTGAGCAGCGACAGCGCGGCGTAGACAGACAGCAACCATGCCCAAACCGGCATCGCCGAGACGGCCGCGATCCAGGCAACCACCACTGCCACCGCAGGGATGTGCCACAACCATCCGGCCAGAACGCGCCGATCCCCGGCCCGGATCAGCGCCCAATCCGCCCGCATGAACGCGATTTGCCCGAGGGCGGGACCAATCAGCAGACGCCCGGCCAACGTATTGTTCGCCCGAAACAAGATTTGTTTCCATCTGGGCAGGTGCATCCAAACAGCCGGATCAAGGTAGTTCGTTTCCGGATCGTCGTAGGGATCGGTCAACACCTCGTCATTGTGATGCGCAAGATGGGTGTCCCGAAATCGCAGGTAGGGGACAAAAACCGTCAAAGCCGGGAAAACCAGCGCCGCGTTCAGAGTGTCGTTTCTGAACGGATGCCCATGCAGCGCCTCGTGACTGAGCGACGAATGCTGCGCGCCTGCCAGGGCACACAGAACAATTGCCGCAGGTATCGACCAATCCGCGACCCAGACCGTCGCAACGCCCCATACCAGATACGTCAGTCCCAGAACCACGAGGGTCGGCCATTCCGCCAAGCGCACCAGTTCAGACGCGCGGAGCGTCTGTGTGTCGTTCATATGTTCACCATGTTGCGTTCCCGCCCTCAGACTACGCGCGATCGCGCACGCTGAGCAGCCTGTGAACAGTGCACAAACATCATGCTTGGTGATTTTTGTCACCGTATGTTAGAAATCCCCATGGACAAACGCCACCGCGCTGCGCTGTTTCGCAGTCGATTGAAAATTGCGATTGACCGTGCCGGATCGAACCAAAGCGACCTGGCGCGCAGATCGAACGTGGACAGATCAACCATCTCGCAGATCCTGCGCGATGATGCGGCCCGCCTGCCCAATGCGCAGGTCGTCGGATCCTGCGCCGAGGTGCTGGGTGTCTCTGCCGATTGGTTGCTGGGCCTTGCCGAGCACCCGGAAACAGCTGCGGAACTGATGGCCAGTGCGCTTACCCTGACCGATGCCCCCCGGGCGCTGATTGATCAACAGATCTTCGATTGGCACCAAGAGGCCAACGGCTACAAAATCCGGCATGTCCCGGCGGCCTTGCCAGACATGCTCAAGACCAATGACGTGCTAGAATGGGAATACGGTCCGCATCTGGGACGCACGGCGTCACAAGCGATCACGGCTTCCGCCAACAGATTGGCCTGGATGCGGCAATCCGGGTCTGACTACGAAATCGCGATGCCGCTTTACGAAATCGACAGCTTTGTCGAAGGCACCGGCTATTACGCGGGATTGCCCGTCAGTGTCCGGGCGCAGCAAATGGATCACTGGCTTGATCTTTCCAGCGCGCTGTACCCCCGGCTGCGCCTTTACCTGTTCGATGCGCGCCGTCTGTATTCCGCCCCGATCACCGTGTTCGGTCCGCTGCTCGCGGTGATCTACGTGGGCCGCAACTATCTGGCGTTCCGTGACACCCAGCGCGTTCGCGCGTTTTCTGACCATTTTGACCATCTCGTCCGCGAGGCGCGTATCAGCGCGCGCGACGTCCCGAACCATCTGGCCAGCTTACGCCGCAGTCTTGCGTGATCCCGGCCTAATCGCGCCAACCCGACCCGTTGGAAAGCCTGTGACGGATGACGTCAGAATGCGCCCCCCGGTGCGGGCTGGGACGCGGATCCGGTGCCGGCCAATTGGAAAATCGCGGAGCCGCCGCTGCTTGCAATCCCTGATCTGTGTCGCGCCATGTCTGGCGTTCAGCATTATGCGGATGGGCAAAGGCCTCACGCGGCGACAGGACAGGAGCCACACAGGCATCGCTCCCGTCAAAAAGCTGCACCCAATGGGCCAGTGTCTGTCCGGCAAACACCGTCGCAAGCCGCCCGGACAGCCGGGGCCACGCCGTTCGATCAAACTGGTTGTTCACGAAATCCGGATCCTGCCCCAGATCCAGCTTTTCCAGGAAGAGCTGGTAGAACTTTGGCTCCAGACACTGAACGCTGAGATACCCGCTATCGGCGCACGCATAGGTCCGCGACCAATGGGCCCCCACCAACGGATTGGCTTGCGCCGAAACCCCCTGCTCGACATGCCCGTCAATCGATTGAAGCAGGTTCTGCAGATGCGCCGATCCATCATAGATTGCCGCGTCCACAACCGTTCCTTGCCCGGTGCGCGCGACCGCCAGAAACCCCGACAACAGCCCGGCCACAAGGTAAAGCGCCCCTCCGCCGATGTCTCCAACAAGGGTTGGCGGCACAACAGGGCGTTCGCCCTCCAATCCGGACGACCATAGCGCCCCCGACAGGGCAAGGTAGTTCAGGTCGTGCCCCGCCTGTTGCGCCAAAGGTCCGTCCTGCCCCCAACCGGTCATCCGCCCATAAACAAGGCGCGGATTGATCCTATGACAGTCGTCCGGCCCAACACCCAAACGTTCCATCACGCCGGGGCGGAACCCTTCGATCAGACCATCGGCGTCCCGAACAAGGGCTAGAAACACCTCCCGATCATCCGAAGACTTCAGATCGAGGACAATCGACCGCTTGCCGCGATCTGTCACCGGCTGGTCCCGGACGCCGTCTACCGGACCAGAGCGCGGACGATGGACAACGATCACGTCCGCCCCAAGATCAGCCAGCATCATTGCCGCAAACGGTCCCGGCCCGATGCCCTCGACCTCTAGAATTCGGATGCCGGCAAGCGGACCGTTTGGGACGGGTGTCGGATCGGGGGTCATCGGATCAGAACGGCATCGGATGCTGTTTGTGCGTCTCATCCAAGGCGGATATGACGTCGTCATTCAGCGCAACATCCGCCGCCTTGAGCAGATAGCGCAATTGTTCTGTGGTGGTTGCGCCGAAAATGGAAGAGGCCACAAACGGGCGGCGCGCCGACCATGCCAGTGCCATCAGGGGCAGATCAAGCCCTGCCTCCTTGGCCACGCTGGCGTACGCTTCGACCGCGTCAAACGCACGGTCCGTCTTGCGCCCACCCAGATCGGTATTGATCGCCATGCGGGACCCTTCCGGGATCGCACCGTCGCGATACTTGCCTGTCAGAAAACCGGTCGCCAGCGGAGAGAAGGGCAACAGCGACACCTGTTCGTTCACCATCATTTCCGCCAGATCGGTATCTGCCATGCGACACATCAGCGAATACTCGTTCTGGATGCTTTCCATGCGCGGACCCGCCATCGCCTCGGCCACCCTAAGCCACATCGTCGTGCCCCACGCGCTTTCGTTCGACAGGCCGATATGCCGGATCCGGCCCTTTTCGATCTCGCGACCCAGCGCCCCCAGCACGTCTGCCATGTTCTGAAGCGTCGCGGCGCGGTCTTGGGAAGACGGATCAAATGTCCAGTTCTGGCGGAACATGTAGGACCCACGATTGGGCCAGTGCAGTTGGTAAAGATCAATGTGATCGGTTTTCAGGCGCTTCAGCGATCCTTCGACCGCGCTTGGAATGGTGTCGGAGGAAATCGGCGCACCGTCGCGGGCGTGCTTCATACCCGCACCCGAATGCTTGGTGGCAACGATCCAGTCATTGCGGCGCCCGGTTTTGGCGAACCAATTGCCCAGAATTTCCTCGGTCCGCCCCATCGTTTCCTTCGAGATCGGGTTCACCGGGTACATTTCAGCGGCATCAAGGACGTTGATCCCCCCGTCAAGCGCGGTCTCCATCTGATGATGCGCGTCGGCTTCCGAGGTCTGCGTGCCAAAGGTCATGGTGCCTAGGCAAAGCTCGGACACCATGAGGTCGGTCTTGCCCAATCGGTTCTGTTTCATTGCACGGTCCTTTTATTCTGTCCCGCGCAAACTAGCGGCTAAAGCCCGCTCTGCAAGCCGACAGCAATATCGGTGGGAGACACCGCCACCGATTTCATCACCGCATAACACGCCGTTCCCGGGGCCAGTCCCATCGCGTCAGCGCTGCGCCGTGTGACCCGCGCCAAAAGGCGATCCTGACCCGCCTGCAGCTGAACGATCACACCGGGGCCGTCGCCGCGTCGCAACGCAAGCACCTGAACCGGCAGGATGTTCAAGGCCGACAATCCTGCGGGTCTGGTTGCGGACAACATCACGTCCTGCGCCAGAATACGCACGCGCAATTCAGCACCGACCGGGGCATCTATGGCAGGCAGGAACAGACGCCCTGCGGACACCAACAATTCGCTGATCCCGTCTTCGGGTTGGGCGACCACCTTTGCAGACAACACCGCCCCGGCATCCCGAACCCCCAGAACGCGCACCATATCCGGATCGGTCAATAGCTCTGACGGGGCACCGGATCGCACGACGCAGCCGTTTTCCAGCAACACGATATGCGTGGCCAGTCGGGCAACCTCTGCCATGTTATGGGTGACATAAAGGATCGACAAACCGGTTTCGCGCCGCAGGGTCTCCAGATACGGCAGGATTTCCGCTTTGCGTGGTCCGTCCAGCGACGCCAGGGGTTCGTCCATCAATAGCATGTCCGGCTGGGACAACAACGCCCGCCCGATCGCCACGCGCTGCGCCTCGCCTCCAGAAAGCGCATGGGTCTTGCGGTCCAGCAAATGCGAGATACCCAAGAGATCGCCGACATCCTCGGGGCGGCGGCTGCCGCGCCCCGTGACACGCGCCGTATAACACAGGTTGTCGCGCACATTCAGATGCGGGAACAGGCGGCTGTCCTGAAACACATAGCCCAAACGGCGCTTGTGCACCGGTACGTTGGTCCGGGTGCGCGTGTCAAACAGCGTCCTGTCGCCAAGGCGCACGCGCCCGCGATCCGGGGTCAACAGCCCGGCAACGGATTTGACCACCGACGACTTGCCGCTGCCCGACCTGCCGAACAAAACCGTCACCCCGTCCGGCGCGTCAAACTGTGTCTCAAGGCGAAAGCCGCCCAGATCCCGCGCGATATCGACAGAAAGCGTCATGCCCCCGAGATCCGTTTTGCCACCCGGCGCGACAGCCATTCCGACAGGATCAGCGCGCCGATGGCGATGGCCACCGCAACTGCCACCAATCGCAACGCCGCGGTTTCGCCGCCGGGCACCTGCAGAAAGGCATAGATGGCCGACGGCACGGTGCGTGTTTCGCCGGGGATATTGGACACGAATGTGATTGTCGCGCCAAATTCCCCCATCGCCTTGGCAAAGGCCAGCACCGCGCCAGCGATCACCCCCGGCAGGATCAATGGCAAGGTCACCGTGGTGAACACCTTGAAACGACTGGCCCCCAGCGTTGCCGCCGCTTCCTCCAGTTTTGGATCAACCGCCTCGATGGCCAGTCGCATGGCCCGCACCATCAGCGGAAACGCCATGATCGCCGCCGCCAGGGCCGCCCCCGTCCACTGAAAGGCCAGCGTGATCCCGAACGTGTCGTCCAGAAATGCCCCGACAGGTCCGCGTCGTCCGAAGCTGAGCAACAGCAGATAGCCGGTGACCACCGGCGGCAAGACCAGGGGCAGATGCACCAGCCAGTTCAGCATATCACGCCCGAAAAACCGCCCCCGCGCCAGCGCCAGGGCACAAAGCAGGCCAAACGGCACGCTGAGCAACGTCGCCCAGAACGACACCTTCAGCGACAGCGCAACCGCTTGCCATTCTTCCGGCCCCAACCAGTCCATCAGGGCATCGCTTTCGGCGGCAGAAATCCATGCGCCGCAAGTGCAGCCTGACCCGTTCCGGAAACGAGCCATGAGAGAAACCCGGCAGCAAGTTCAGGATTGGCCGAGTCGGCAACCACGGCGGCAGCGTACCGGATGGGCGGATGGCTTGTGTCCGGAAAGGTCGCGGCAACGGTCACGCCTTTTTCGGCCAAAGCATCGGTTTCATAGACAATGCCCAACGGCGCTTCGCCCAAGGCAACCAGCGCCAGCGCGGCGCGCACGTTGTCGGTTGGCGCAAGCCGCGACGCAACCGCGTCCCAAAGCCCAAGCTGGGTCAAGGCCGCCTTGCCGTATACCCCTGCGGGCACCGCTTCTGGCAAAGCGATGGCAAGCCTGCCATCCGTACCCAACCACTCCGTCAGATCGGTTGCTTCGGTCAGGACCGTGTCAGACTGCGCGCTGCGGTCATGGGCAATCAGGACAAGGCGGTTCGACGCGATGTCGCGTCGGCTCTGCGCGTCTATGCGTTCGTGCGTTGACAGCCAGTCCATCCAGTCCACATTCGCCGACACGAAAACGTCGGCAGGCGCGCCTGCATCGATCTGCCGGGCAAGCGTGGATGTCCCGGCCAGAACAAGCGTCACGGCATGACCTGTGTGTTCCTCCCACCCCTGGGCCGCCTGTTCCAATGCATCACCCAAAGAGGCCGCCGCGAATACGGTGATCTCTTTCGCCTGAACCGGCGCAGCAAGGCACGTGGCCAGCAGAACTGTGCGCAAAAGAGAGATCACCTAAGGACCAAATCCTTGTCTTGAAACACATCCGGTTGGATGCACCAGATCAATTGCTTTGGAAACAGGCAAGAGGTCACACAGGTCATGCAACGAAACTCTTGAGAACAAAATGCGAACATCTATACTCTGTTTCCATGCAGTCCGCTTCCGCTCTCCTGTCCCGGCGTCCGCACAAACCGGTCCCTTCGGTATCTTTGGGCGATGACGATATCACGCTTGCCTTGGGGCGTGTCCATGAATTGTGCGGCCCGGCGCGGCGGACATTGGCCTTGGCGCTGACCGCACAGATCGGCGCGCCCGTGATCTGGATCACCACCCCCAAGGCGTCTGACAGGCTTAACCCCGATGGTCTGGCACAATTCATTCCTCCAAGGGATGTGGTGTTCGTGCGTGCCGACCGCGACACGTCTTTGCTCTGGGCGATGGAAGAGGCCTTGCGCGCGGGCTGCGCCCCGATTGTGATCGGCGATCTGCACGCGCCCCCGGCCATGACCCCCGTGCGGCGTCTGCATCTGGCGGCCGAGACCGGCTGCGGCATGGGCCACTGCCGACCGCTGGCACTGTTGCTGACGCCGGACAGCGGTGGCGCACCGGGAATCGAAACGCGCTGGTCGCTGCGCGCCGCACATGATGCAAAAGGGGATCAGTGGGTTCTGGAACGTCTGCGCGCCCGCATGGCCCCGCCCCGGACATGGACGCTCGACAAACGCACAGGTCACCTGGCCCCCGTTACCGACGCGAACCCGCGAAAACAGCCGAAAGCGACCAAGCAGGTCGAATTCAAAGTGGACCTCGCCTCGCATTAGGCCCACCAGAGGCGCATGCGCCTGCCATTGTCCTTTGCCGCCCTCTTTTTGTCCGTCATTCTGCTGCAACTGTCGTCAGGTGGTGTGGGGCCGCTGGATGCGATCTCTGGCATCACGCTGGGATTCTCGACAGCCGAGATCGGGATGCTGGGTTCCGCGCATTTCGTCGGGTTCTTTATTGGCTGCTGGTGGGCTCCGCGCCTCATGGGGTCGGTTGGACACGCCCGCGCCTTTTCGGCGTTTACGGCCCTTGGCGCAATTGGGCTGCTGTCACACATGCTTATCACCGACCCGATCGCCTGGGCCGTGATGCGCGTGGCCACCGGTGTTTGTATCGCCGGCTGTTACACCGTGATCGAGGCCTGGCTTAACTCCGAGGTCACAAACGAAACACGCGGGCGGACGATGGGGCTCTACCGCATTGCGGACATGGGGGCCTCTCTGGCCGCCCAGCTTCTGATCGGCGTGCTGACCCCGGCGGCCTATGTCAGCTACAACCTGCTGGCGCTGTTGTGTTGCGCCGCGCTGCTGCCGATGGCGCTGACCACACGTCGGCAACCCACCACGCCCAGCACGCCGCGTCTGCGCCCCATGCTTGCGGTGCAGCGTTCCCCGCTGGCCGCCGCAGGAGCCGTTGTGGCAGCCTTGTCCTCGGCCTCATTCCGCATGGTTGGTCCGGTTTACGGCCAGGATGTGGGCCTTGCGCTTGACCAGATTGCGCTTTTCCTTGCCGCCTTTGTCGCCGGAGGCGCGCTTGCGCAATATCCGGTGGGATGGCTGGCCGACAAATTCGACAGACGGCACATCCTGATCTGGTTGTCCGTCGCGGCCATCGCCTCTTGTATCGCCACAGCAACGCTCACCGACCTGTCGACCACCGGTGTGATGCTGATGGCCGGACTGTTCGGTCTCACAACCTTTCCGATATTCTCGGTTGCGTCGGCCCACGCGCATGATTTCGCCAACAGCGACGAACGGGTGGAGCTGTCCGCCGCGATGATGTTCTGGTTTGCATGCGGTGCCATCGCCGCGCCTTACCTTGCCTCGGTTCTGATGGAAGCCTACGGACCACCGGCGCTTTTCATGATGATCGCGGTCGGTCATGCCGGGCTGATCCTTTTTGGCGTGATCCGCATGCGCGCCCGCCCGGCCAAGGCCAAAACCAACTATGTCTACGCCCCGCGCACCTCGTTCCTTGTGGGTCGCCTGATAAAGTCGAGCCGCGAAAAGGACTGACCCACTGGTCCTTGCGTCTGTGATCCGCTAAAGCGACGTCAACTCCAGACCAAACGCAGGCGCACAGACTATGGCACGGCATCTGATCACGTCGGCGATCCCTTACATCAACGGGATCAAACACCTTGGAAACCTTGTGGGCAGCCAGTTGCCCGCGGACCTGTACGCCCGCTACCTGCGCGCGCGCGGCAACGAGGTCATGTTCCTGTGTGCCACTGACGAACACGGCACTCCGGCGGAACTGGCGGCAGCGAAAGCAGGCAAGCCAGTAGCAGATTACTGCGCCGAGATGTGGGCGGTGCAGGCCGAGATCGCCACGGGGTTTCGCTTGAGCTTTGATCATTTCGGCCGGTCTTCCAGCCCACAGAACCACAAGCTGACCCAGCATTTTGCAGGGCGTCTGGCGGATGCCGGATTGATCAAGGAAGTCAGCGAAAAGCAGGTCTATTCCCACACCGACAAGCGCTTTCTTCCTGACCGCTATATCGAAGGCACCTGCCCCAATTGCGGCTATGACCAAGCTCGCGGGGATCAGTGCGAAAACTGCACCAAACAGCTAGACCCGACCGACCTGATCGACCCGCGTTCGGCGATTTCGGGATCGACCGACCTTGAGGTGCGCGAGACCAAGCACCTGTACCTGCGCCAGTCCGACATGCGCGGCAAGTTGCAGGACTGGATCGACAGCAAGACGGATTGGCCTGTACTGACCACGTCGATTGCGAAGAAATGGCTGAACGATGGCGACGGTCTTCAGGACCGGGGCATCACGCGGGACCTTGACTGGGGTATCCCCGTCAAAAAGGGCACCGAGGACTGGCCCGGCATGGAAGGCAAGGTGTTCTATGTCTGGTTCGACGCCCCGATCGAATACATCGCCTGTGCCGGCGAATGGGCCGAGGCGCATGGCAAGACCGATGCCGATTGGGAACGCTGGTGGCGCACCGACAAGGGCGCGGATGATGTCCGCTACACGCAGTTCATGGGCAAAGACAACGTCCCGTTCCACACACTGTCCTTCCCGGCCACGATCCTTGGATCGGGCGAAGATTGGAAGCTGGTCGATTACATCAAGTCGTTCAATTACCTGAACTATGACGGTGGCCAGTTCAGCACCTCTCAAGGGCGCGGCGTGTTCATGGATCAGGCGCTGGAAATCCTGCCCGCTGACTATTGGCGCTGGTGGCTACTTAGCCATGCGCCCGAAAGCTCGGACAGCGAATTCACGTGGGAAAATTTCCAGACTTCGGTCAATAAGGACCTTGCGGACGTGCTGGGCAACTTTGCCAGCCGCGTGACGAAATTCTGCCGTTCGAAGTTTGGCGAGACGGTCCCCGAAGGCGGCACACCCGGCGACCGGGAAGCACAGTTGATCGAGGACATCGACAAGGGTCTGGCCGAGTATCAGTCCCACATGGACGCCATTGAGGTCCGCAAAGCCGCCGCCGCTTTGCGCGCACTCTGGGCGATGGGCAACGAATACCTGCAGGATGTCGCGCCTTGGACGACGTTCAAGGAAGACCCTGACACGGCCGCAATGCAAATCCGCTTGGCGTTGAACCTGATCCGGTTCTACGCCGTGATCTCAAGCCCGTTCATCCCGGACGCGTCGGCACAGTTGCAAACGGCGATGCAAAGCGACGACACAGACTGGCCCACGGACGCCACAAGCGCATTGGCGGCCATGCCGGTGGGTCACGCGTTTTCGGTTCCCGAAGTGACGTTCCGCAAGATCAGCGATGATGAGCGCGCCGACTGGCAAGAGCGGTTTTCCGGCATTCGCACCTGACGCTGCCGGAAAATCCTAAGACGGTCAAAGCCGAGCTGTTGGTTCAGGCCACTTTTGGGATCACGCCGCTTTGATCTCGACCA
The DNA here is from genome assembly GCF_023015985.1 of Marivita sp. S6314. Classification (GTDB taxonomy): domain Bacteria; phylum Pseudomonadota; class Alphaproteobacteria; order Rhodobacterales; family Rhodobacteraceae; genus Marivita. Next base: position 570,997 of record NZ_JALKAO010000003.1, on the reverse strand, counting down.
GCTCGATCGCAAAGGTCAGGTCTTTGCCAGCCAGCGGATGGTTGGCGTCAAGCGTCACTTCGGTGTCTGTCACTTCGGCGACCATCACGGGCACAACCTGCCCTGTTGGTGTCTGCATCTGAAGTTGCGTCCCGGGCTCCAACGGAATTTCCGCCGGAATCTCTGACCGCGGGACAGCTTGGCGTGCATTCGGGTCCATCTGGCCATAGGCCTGATCGGCCGGCACAACGACCACCTTTTTGTCGCCCACCGCCATGCCGGGAATGGCCTGATCGAGGCCGGGAATGATCTGGCCTGCGCCGACGGCAAATTCCAAGGGCTCGCGCCCGGCAGAGCTGTCGAAGGTTTCCCCGTCCGCCAGCGTTCCGGTGTAATGAATCGAGACGGTATCGCCCGCTTTGACTTGGGTCATGGTTGCTCCAGAGTTTGGGTGAATGCTGGAGGCTACGACACGCGCAGGTGCTCCGGGTGTGTTCCCTACCTTATCGGCAACTCGGACCAGAGACAAACAGTCTACGATGGCCCGTCCGCTTCGGTGATAAATCCAAAGGCTGCGCCGCCCGGATCCATGACAATCGCAATCCGACCGATGCCCGGCACGTCAAAGGGAGGTCGCAACACGGTTCCGCCCATTTGGGACGTTTTTGCCACCTGCGCATCGACGTCCGACACCCCAAGATACGTAAACCAATGCGCGGGCGTGTCTTCGTAATTCGGGATGCCCGCGATATCCATGATCCCGGCAACGCCCTTGCCGTCCTGCATTGCGATGAAATAGTCCTGACCGCCATCCATTTTCATCGTGTCAAATGTCCAGCCGCAGGTTTCCGCGTAGTAGTCACACGCCGCTTTCGTATCGCGCGTCATCAGTTCTGACCACGCGACGTATCCGGTTCTCTCACCCATGATCCATCTCCCTTTGCGGGGTCAGTCTATCACATTTTCAGACCGGAAGCGCGGTTGTCTTGAACACGGTGCGCAGCGCGAAGGAGCTTTGCATCTGCGCGACGCCGGGCAATCGGGTCAGATACTGGCGGTGAATGCGGGCAAAATCTTCGGTGTCTTCCGCAACGACCTTTAGAATGTAATCCGCCGATCCGGCCATCAGATGGCATTCCAGAACGTCGGGCACCCGCGATACCGCCTTTTCAAATGCGTCAAGGATTTCATCCGCCTGACCGTTGAGCGTTATCTCGACAAACACCGTTGTCGGCATCCCCAGCTTTCGGGCATTCAACAACGCGACATAGTCCCGAATATATCCATCCGCCTCTAGCCTTTGGACCCTGCGGTGACACGCAGACGCCGACAAATGCACCACATCCGCCAGTTCCGCGTTGGATATGCGGCCCTTGGTTTGAAGCACCCGCAAAATCCGCCGATCCATGTCATCCAGCGCCATTAGCCGCGATCTCTTTCAATAAACGAGTGATTGGTCGAAGATTCTTCGAATGATGGAGCGCATTGCGCCACAATTCCAGACCAAATTTCACCGCAACAGGATCATGCTAAGAAGTGGAGATCAGGAGGAGAGACCCATGAAAATCGGATGCCCGCGTGAAATCAAACCGCAAGAGTTCCGCGTCGGATTGACCCCAAGCGCGGCTCAGGAAGCCATTGCACATGGACATGACGTCCTTGTGGAAAGCGGTGCCGGCATTGGTGCGGGCTTTGATGATGACACGTATCGGGCGGCTGGCGCGGCTATCGCAGATACAGCCGAAGACGTGTTCGCCAGCGCCGACATGATCGTAAAGGTCAAAGAACCACAACCGGTCGAACGCAAGATGCTGCGCGAAGGGCAGCTTTTGTTCACGTACCTCCATCTTGCCCCTGACCCCGAACAAACCAATGACCTTCTGGAATCAGGCTGTACGGCGATCGCTTATGAGACCGTGACAGACGATGCCGGTGGCCTGCCCTTGCTGGCGCCGATGTCGGAAGTTGCAGGGCGTCTTGCACCCCAAAGCGGTGCGTGGGCGCTTCAGAAGGCCAATGGCGGCAGCGGTGTTCTGATGGGCGGCGTGCCCGGCGTGCGCCCCGCCAACGTGGCGATCATCGGTGGCGGCGTTGTCGGTGCGGCCGCCGCGCGCGTGGCCGTTGGCATGGGGGCCAATGTCACCGTTCTGGACCGGTCGGTCCCGCGCCTGTCTTATCTGGACGATGTCTTCATGGGACGTCTGACCACGCAATATTCCGACAAGGCCGCGGTGGAAGAGCTGCTGCCCCGCATGGACATGATCATCGGCGCGGTTCTGATCCCGGGCGCTGCCGCGCCCAAGCTGGTCAGCCGGGACCAACTGTCACTTCTCAAACCCGGGTCGGTTCTGGTGGATGTGGCCATTGATCAGGGCGGGTGTTTTGAAACCTCCCGGGCCACCACGCATCAGGACCCGATCTACGATGTGGATGGCATCATTCACTATTGCGTCGCCAATATGCCCGGTGCCGTGGCACGCACCTCTACTATCGCGTTGGGCAACGCGACGATGCCCTACATGCTGGCCTTGGCCGATAAGGGCTGGCGGCAGGCCTGCGCGGATGATCCGCACCTGTTGAACGGGCTGAACGTGCATGCCGGGAAACTGACCTACTATGCTGTTGGTAAAGCACTCGGGATCGACGTGACGTCGCCGCAGCTGGTGCTCAGGGCCGCCTGACACCGCGCGCAGCTAGGGCGCGCCGAACAGGACCGGCGCGTCCCCGTCCTTCCAGGGCGGGTACTTTGTCATCGCCTGTGTAAAGCGCGCGCTGTCGGTGTACCGCGTCAGCCACGCCGCCAAATGCGGCCAAGGCTGCGCATCAAACCACGCGCGATCAATATGTGCGAATTGACGGACAAACGGAAAGATCGCGAGGTCCGCCAGCGTCGCGTGATCCGCCACAAGGTACGCGTGGTCCGTCAATCGCATATCCAGTTGCATCAGAAACCGCACCGCCTTGGCGCGTTCGGCATCCGGATCAAGGTCCGCATACCGGGTGGCGTATTTGGTGTGATCCAAAGCCTGTTTGAACGGGCCATCGTTGTCCTGGATCAGGTCCCACCCGTCTTGCGGCATGTCCAACAGGTGCTCTGGGTCGTTCTGCTTCAACGCCCAGACCATGATATCCAGACTTTCGTCCAAGACGGTATCCGCAACCGCAAGGCACGGCACTGTTGCCGACGGTGATGTGTCAAGAAAAGCGGCGGGTTTGTCGCGCAAGACGATCTCGTGCAGGGTCACCGGTACCCCGGCACTCAGAACAGCCATCCGCGCGCGCATGGCGTAGGGGCAGCGTCTGAAAGACCATAAGATGGGGGTTTGGGACATGTCGTGCGCCTTGCAATTCTGATGCCTCAGCATCTATCGCAACGAACTGACGTATCAACAGGAGCCGGTCCCGAACACGAATAAAGGTGCCCCGGCGGGACACCTCGGGCTGTGGTTCAGCCTTTTTTCAGGGCGTCGCGGATTTCCAGCAGAACATCCAGTTCGCTTGGGCCTGTGTCCACTTCTGGTGCCACATCATCGGGCTTTTCTGCCGCTTCCTTGATCCGGTTCACCATCTTGACCAGAAGGAACACGACAAACGCGATGATCAGGAAATTGATCACGGCCATGATGAAATTGCCAATCGCAAAGACGGCGGCACCGGCCTCTTGTGCGGCAGCCAAGGACGCATGCTCACTGCCATCCAGCGTGTAGAACCACCCCGAGAAATCAATCCCGCCGGTAAAGAGCGCGATAATCGGGTTGATCAGATCGCCCACCAGCGATGTGACGATGGCCGTAAATGCGGCACCGATGATGATGCCAACCGCCATGTCCATGACATTGCCTTTGGCGATGAAATCCTTGAATTCTTGAATCATTACTTGTTCCCTCGTGTTGGTACGCCGCCGGCCGTTTCGCCAACGTGATTGCAGGTTACCGATCCACATCCGATTGTCACGTCACCGCATTTCAGACACGGGGAAATTGCGGATCGTTGCCGCAAAATGCGACTTTCAGAACCCGCTTTTGCAGACCCGGATCACCCCGGCAGGGACCCCGTCAGCACGTAGCGCAGGATCTGGGCCACTTGCTGCGGTGTGCGCGCCACGGCCAATGCGGCTGCGTCCACTTCCTTTAACGGGTGGTCATGCTCGGGTTGCTGCAGAATGATCAGCGACTTGCCCAACGCGCTGGCATAGCCTGCGTCAAAGGCTGCGTTCCACTGTTTGTACTTTTCGCCGAACCGCACCACCACGACATCCGCATCCGCAATGCCCTTGCGGGTCCGGATCGCATTGACCATCGCGCCTTTGTGGTCGTGCCAGTACTTGTTGTCCTCCGCTCCGAGGATCGCCACACCGCAATCATCGCTTGCGTCGTGATCGGTCACCGGGCTGTCGAACGACACCTCCAACCCGTCACACGCATCAATGATCTGTTCACGCCAGTCGGTGTGAATTTCGCCGGACAAATAGACTTTGAGACCCATGAGTTCTTCCCCTTCTTTCAGGCAGGGGTAGCCCAGATTTCCACCGAGTCCAATCATTGTTCCCGCCGGGCAACCAGATAGCGGCGGGGATCTTTGGTGGGTCCCTGACCGACTTCGATAATTGTGAAACCGGCGCGGACAAGGGCCGCGTCCAGATCAGATGCTTTGAGATGCGCCACATAGGGTGCCTTGCCAAAAAACTGCATCACGGGCACGCCAATATGCATCATCAGCGTCAGCAATCCAAATCGGTCCGGCATGCAGAACGTCTTGGAGATGAACAGGCCACCGGGCTGCACGCGTTGGTGGATCTCGGCCAATGTCGCGTCGATATCCTCGACCAGATGCAAAAGGTTAAACGCCGTGACAACGTCAAACGGGCCACTGGGTGCGTGTTCCGCATCGGCTTGGGCGAACTCGACATTGCCGATGCCTTGCTCCGCCGCTTTGGTCCGGCCTTTGGACAACATCGCGTCGGAAATATCGGTTGCCACGATATGCGCGACCTGGGGGGCCAGTTCCAAGGCGGTCGACCCGGTGCCGCACCCGATTTCAAGCATCCGGTCCTCGGGACGCAGGTACGACCGCGTTCTGTCGAGCGTATACGCGTAGGATTGATTGTCTTTAATCGGCGTCTTTGCATATTTCTCTGCAATGCCATCCCAAAATGAAGCAGTTTGATACATGATGTGTCTCCTTGAATGACACCCAGATACACATACGCGATTAATCTATAAATTGCCGAAATTCGCAGTACCGTTATACATATTCGTATGAATAGCTTGCGCCGCTTCGACTGGTCCCACATTGCCTCCTTCCTTGCCACGGCAGAGACGGGGTCGCTGTCGGCGGCGGCGCGCAAGCTGGGCCTTACCCAACCGACCCTCAGCCGTCAGGTTGCCGCATTGGAGGACGACCTGTCGGTGATGCTGTTCGAACGGGTTGGCCGGTCGCTCAGGTTGACGGAGGCCGGGGCGCAACTGCTTGAACACGCGCGGCGCATGGGCGATGCGGCGGATCGCATTGCCATCGCAGCCAGCGGACAGGCACAGGATATCGAAGGTCAGGTCAGGATCACTGCCAGCGATGTGATGACCGCCTATGTGCTGCCGCCTGCGCTACACCGGCTGCGCGAGGTGGCACCCAAACTGCACATTGATCTTGTCGCCACGAACGACATTCGCGATATCCTGCGCCGCGAAGCCGACATTGCCGTGCGCCATGTGCGCCCGGATCAGCCTGACCTGATCGCGCGGCTTGTCCAAAACGCACGGGCGCGCTTCTACGGCTCGACTGATTACCTGAACCGCCGCGGGCGTCCCAAAACGCTGTCGGACATGGAGCAGCATGACTTCATCAGCTTTGGCGATCCGGCCCAGATGATCGCATTCCTCAAAGAGCGCGGTCTCGCTCTGCGGCCCGAGAATTTTCGGATCGGGTCTGCAAACGGGCTTGTGGCCTGGGGTCTGGCGAAAGATGGGTTTGGATTGTCCGTCATGTTCGACGAGGTCGGCGCGGCGACACCGGGGATGGAAATGGTTGTGCCAGACGCCACACCGGTCGAGTTCCCGATCTGGCTGGTCACACACCGGGAACTGCACACAAGCCGGCGCATTCGCGTGGTCTATGATCTGCTGGCGGAGTTTTTAACGAACCCCAAGCGGTAGGTCGGACAGCGCTTGCCCCAACCCGCATGTCACCCCCGCAGCGTACCACCGGTTGCTTTTTCGACCTTCTCGACAATCTTCTGACCGACCGCCTCGATATCCGCTTCTTTCAGTGTCGACGTGGTGGGTTGCAGCCGCACGGTGATCGCAAGCGATTTCTTGCCCTCACCAAGACTGCCGCCGATGAATTCGTCAAACACCCGCACATCCGCGATCAACGCCTTGTCTGCACCGGCTGCCGCATTCACCAGATCAAGCGCGGCCACATCGCTGTTGACCACAAACGCAAAGTCGCGTTCAACCGCCTGCAGATCATTCAGGACAAGCGCGGGACGCGTCGCGCCGGACTTGCGCGGCATCGGAATTTCCTCTGGCCACAGCGTGAAGGCCACGGCCGGGCCTTTGATATCCATCGCCTTGAGCACTTTGGGGTGAAGTTCACCGAAGATACCCAGGACTTTCTTCGGGCCAAGACAAATCATGCCGTGACGCCCCGGATGCCACCATTCGCGGGCCCCCCGGCGGATCTGCGATTTGGCCGGCGCGCCCATGGCGGCAAGAACCGCTTCGGCGTCTGCCTTGGCATCAAACACATCGACAGGACGCGATGTCCCGTGCACATCTTTAGGGCCGGACCGTCCCACCAGCAGACCCGAGATCAGCAGATGCTGCTCTCCGGGCTCGCCCCCGTGGAAGGCGTGACCAAGTTCGAACAACGCGACATCCATGAATCCACGCGCCTGATTGCGGGCCGCGGCCTGCAGCAGACCGGGCAACAAAGCCGGGCGCATATGGCTCATTTCCGAACTGATCGGATTGGCCAGCATCGACGCATCATCGCCACCGCCAAACAGCGTTGCCGCGTCTTTGTCGATGAAGCTGTAGGTCACGCATTCATTGTAGCCCAAAGCCGCCGCGGTCCGCCGCGCGGCGCGTTCGCGGCGCTGCATGGGTGACAGGATCGGCTTGGGCACACCGGGATGGGTGCGTGGCAAAGGCTTGCCTTCCAGCTTCGTCAAAGACGCCACACGCGCGACCTCTTCCACCAGATCAGCCTCGCCCATCACATCCGGACGCCAGGACGGCACATGCGCCATGTTGCCTTCAAGCCGGAAACCCAATGCCGTCAGGGTCTGGCGTTGCTCGGCCTCGGGAATGTCCATTCCGACCAGCGAAATCACCCGCGCCGGATCCAGTTTGTAGGCACGGCTCACATCCGGAACAGCGCCTGCCACGATCATCTCGGAGGCCTCTCCACCAGCGTGATCAAGGATCATGCGCACTGCCAGGTCCAGTCCTTCGGGTGTGAATGCCGGATCGACACCGCGTTCGAACCGGTAACGCGCGTCGGAATTGATCTTCAACGCGCGGCCCGTATAGGCGGTCTGGATCGGATCCCAATATGCGCTTTCGACAAACACATCTGTGGTTTCATCGGTACACCCGGTCTCTTCACCGCCCATGACACCGGCAATGCTCTCGGGGCCCTTGTCATCGGAAATGACCATCTGACCGGGCTGGAAGGTGTAGGTTTTTCCATCTAGCGCAAGCAATTCTTCACCGCCTGCCGCACGGTGGACGCGCAGGTTGCCATGCACTTTGGCCATGTCGAACACGTGCAAAGGGCGGTTGCGATCATAGGTAAAATAGTTGGTCACATCGACAAGAAAGTTGATCGGGCGCAACCCGATGGCCCGCAACAGGTCCTGCAGCCAGGCCGGGCTTGGGCCGTTCTTGACGCCCCGGATCACACGCCCACAGAACAGCGGGCATCCATCCAGCGTGTCTTCATCAATCGACACAGAAATCCCCGCCTCGGCCTGTGCCGGGACCGGGTCAACGGAACTGGTTTTAAGCGTGCCCAGCCCCCGCGCCGCAAGATCGCGCGCAATCCCCTGCACACCCAAGGCATCCGGGCGGTTCGGCGTAATGGCAATCTCGATCACCGGGTCAACCTTGGCCGGATCGTTCTGCGCCAGCCAATCGACAAATCGCTCGCCGATCTCGCCCGAGGGCAGTTCGATGATGCCGTCATGCTCGTCGCTCAATTCCAGCTCACGCTCAGATGCCATCATCCCATGGCTCTCAACGCCGCGAATTTTGCCAACGCTGAGCGTCACATCAATTCCCGGCACGTAGTCACCCGGCTTGGCCAGAACGACCGTGATGCCCTCGCGCGCATTTGGTGCGCCGCAGACGATCTGCTTGTCGCCTTCATCCGTCGCCACCGTACAGACGCGCAGACGGTCCGCATCGGGGTGCTGTTCGGCATGGGTCACCTTGGCCAGCGTAAAGGTCTTGAGCCGCTCAGCGGGGTTGGTGATGCCTTCCACCTCAAGCCCAAGATCGGTGAGCGCATAGGCGATCTCATCAACCGAAGCGTCTGTGTCGAGGTGTTTTTTTAGCCAGGAGAGGGTGAATTTCATTGTGTCGTCTTCCTGTAGGCCGGGCACCTGCCCGGCAATCCAGTACCGTGCCGGATATGAATCCGGTTCACGCGATCAAGTGCTAAGCCCGCCGTGCAATGTCGGGACATCCAGCGCGCTGAAGCCATAGTGGCGCAGCCAGCGGAGGTCTGAATCAAAGAATGCACGCAGGTCGGGGATGCCATATTTCAGCATCGCAATCCGGTCGATGCCGACGCCAAAGGCAAAGCCCTGATAGATCTCGGGATCAACACCCGCATTCTGCAACACCTTCGGATGCACCATGCCAGAGCCCAGGATTTCCAGCCAGTCATCGCCTTCGCCGACCTTTAGCGTGCCGCCTTCCCAGGAACAGCGGATATCAACCTCGGCCGACGGTTCGGTGAACGGGAAGTGCGACGCGCGGAATCGCAGTTCCACGTCATCCACTTCGAAATAGGCTTTGACGAACTCTTCCAGGACCCATTTCAGGTTCGCCATCGAAATATCCGTGTCGATGGCCAAGCCTTCGACCTGATGGAACATGGGCGTGTGCGTCTGGTCATAATCCGCGCGGTACACGCGACCGGGTGCGATAATGCGGATCGGCGCGCCGTGCTTTTCCATTGACCGGATCTGAACCGGCGACGTGTGCGTGCGCAGCACGTGCGGCGGGCGATTGTCGCCCTCGGCGCGATGCATATAGAACGTGTCCATTTCCGCCCGCGCCGGGTGATGGCCGGGGATGTTCAGCGCATCGAAGTTGTACCAGTCGCTGTCGATCTGCGGGCCTTCGGCAACCGAAAAGCCCATATCGGCAAAGATCGCCGTGACCTCTTCTGTCACCTGGCTGATCGGATGAATGGAGCCATGACGGCCCGTGCGGCCCGGCAGAGTCACGTCGAGCCACTCGCCCCGCAGCCGTTCGTCCAGCGCGGCATCTTCCAAGGCAGCTTTCTTGGCCGACAGTGCCGAATTGATTTCGTCCTTCAATGCGTTCAGGGCCGGTCCCGCGACCTGGCGCTCTTCGGGGGTCATCTTTCCAAGTTCGCGCATCTTCAGGCTGATCTCGCCCTTTTTGCCGACCGCTTGCACGCGCAATTCCTCAAGGGTCGCTTCGTCCCCCGCGCCTGCAATCAGGCCAATATATTTGTCGCGCAGATCGTCCATATCACCCTCCGGACAGGTTTGTGCTTCCCTAGACCGGGCATGGCTTGGACGCAAGACAGCCCAAAAATCAGGCGCGATTCTTTCCGCGCCTTGTCGTTTGACAACAGCGCGCAAGTTTTTTGTTGGGATCGGCCATTCTTTGCCACATAGATGTTGACCGCACCCCAAAATTCAGCAGCAATGGGCAGAATAACGTCAAGATGTTGAGCGAGTAAACGCTCACGAAGCAGCACAGTTCTGGGGGAAGAGCATGTCATTACGTCTTATCAAAGAGCATTTGCCGTGGTTCGCGCCATCGACAGCAATTGTTTTGGCCGCAACCGGGGTCATTGATTTTTCACCACGAGATACAACAGAAGCTGCCGCACCCGTGTCAACTGCGGTCGTGGCTCCTGAAGTCACACGAACCGTGACGCAGAACCCGGTGGCGGTTGGCCAGCAATCCGCCGGGATTACACCACTGGACAGCGCGGCGGTGGTTCAGCCTCAGGCTGATCCTGTGCCACAGTTACTGCAGCAAACCGAACCATCAATTGTGCAGCCCGCAGTGGTCACGCCGCAACCTGACCCGGTTCAGCCGCTTGCGCCGCAAAAAGTGTCCGTCAACCCCAACACCGAGATCAGCCCGACATCTGATCCGGGTGCGTTCTTTGGGGCCGCACAAGCGAAACTGGCGCAGGATCGGTCCTGCATCGAAGACCTTCGGGTTCTGGCACAAGACGCCCGTATCTATTTCCCCAGCGGTGGCTTGACCGGCGAGGATGCCGGACTGGCGCAGGCCCGGCTGATCGGTCTGGTCGCGCAGGACTGCACCAATGTGGAAATCATTGTGGAAGGCCATTCGGACCCATCCGGTGACCCCGACGCAAATCTGCGCCTGAGCCAGCAACGGGCCGAAGCTGTCCTGCAACGTGTGGGCGCTGCGGGCATTGACATCACCCGCTTCCGGGCCGTTGGCATGGGGAGCAAAGAGCCGTCGGGTCTGTCGGGTGCGCAATCCAACGCCTACTACGACCGCCGCGTCGAATTCGAAGTGCGGGAAATTGCGCTGACCGCCGGGTTTACTCAGACAAACCAAACCTATTCCGGCCTTCTGCCAACATGCGTTGTTCAGCTGCAGGCTGCAGTTGCGCAAACAAAGCTGTTCTATTCGCCCCGCTCGATCACAGCACCCTCCGACGGCCTGCCCGCGGTAGTCGAGCTTGCCTCCAAGGCCAGCGCCTGCCCCGACGCGCGGCTTCGTGTGATAGGGCAGTATTCCGATGATCTTGGGTCCGGCGAGACACCCGCAACCGCACGTTTGCGCGCGGTTGCCTTGATGAGTTCGCTGGTCGGTGCCGGATTTGAAGCGGAGCAGATCATTATCGCCGCGCATTCGAAACCGACCGTACTTGCAGGTCAGCCCGGCCTGAGCGAGCGCCGCGTTGACTTCGACGTTATCCTCGACTGAAACAGCGCCATATCGCGCGTGAATAATGAGCGGCCCGTCAGGGCTGCTTTTTTTCGCAATAGGACCCCGCGCACAAAAAAAAGCCCCGCTGCGGACAGCGGGGCTTTTTCTATTCCTTTGTGACGCGACTTAAGCAGCCAGCGCGCCTTTGGCCTGATCGACAATCGCGTTGAACGCGTCGGGCTCGTGCACGGCCAGATCAGCCAGAACTTTCCGGTCTACTTCGATGCCAGCCAATGTGAGGCCGTTGATGAAGCGGGAATATGTCAATGCTTCGTCATGTGCGCGCACAGCCGCGTTGATCCGCTGAATCCACAGCGCGCGGAAATTGCGCTTGCGGTTCTTGCGGTCGCGTGTGGCGTACTGGTTGGCTTTATCAACCGCCTGACGGGCGACTTTGAAGGTGTTCTTGCGACGGCCGTAATAGCCTTTTGCCGCCTTGATGACCTTCTTGTGACGGGCGTGGGTCGTGGTTCCGCCTTTTACTCGGGACATGTCAAATTCTCCTTAGCGCGCGTAGGGCATCATTGGCTTGATGATTTGCTCATCAGCCTTCGACAGCGTGGTGGTTCCGCGCGCATCGCGGATGAATTTCTTGGACCGCTTGATCATGCCGTGGCGTTTGCCTGCCTGACCAGCGAGGATGCGACCCGTGGCCGTCACCTTGAACCGCTTTTTGCAGCTCGATTTTGTCTTCATCTTCGGCATTTCCGTCTCCTATGGTCTTACGGTGAACGCGCGACTCGGTATGCCATTTCGACCGGCCGTGCGGGTAGAGCGCGCCGTATAGGCGGGCTTTGGCTGTGATGCAAGCGCTTTGCAGCGTGCGGTCAGGTGAAAGAGCTCAGAACACGCGCCACGATGCCCGGGATCTCGTCAAACGAGTAGCCCCCGGGCTTTTTGGACATCGCGTACACCACCAGCCCGCCTGCGATCATCAGCGTGATCGTCGCAATGCGCGGACGCTGGCCATTCGAAATGGCCGAGACGATGGCAGGAACACTCAGAACACCCAGAACCAGACCAATCACAAAAAGTGTGTCCATCTCCATGCAAGACACTCCAAACCAATTACATCTTTGGAAACGCTACTCTGGATCGGTGTTGTAGATCAAACGTTCGTCGCATGGGGCCACGCGCAAAATGTTGGTTGTGCCCGGTGTATTGAACGGCACGCCTGCCGTCACCAGGATCTGATCTCCTTCATCCGCATACCCGCCGGCCCGCGCCGCGCGGGCGGCGTTCACCACAGCCTGTTTAAAGCGCTCCAATTCACCGGTCAGCACGCATTCGGTGCCCCAGGTCAGCGCCAGCTGACGCGCGGTGGTGACAGAGCTGGTCATCGCAATGATCGGAACCCGAGGACGTTCGCGCGCGGTCAGATATGCGGTTGTGCCGGACGATGTGAAACAGCAGATCGCCTTGATGTCGGTGGTTTCTGCAATCTCGCGGGCCGCTGCAACGATGCCGTCAGCCACGGTCTGGCGCTTGGCGGTGCGCGATGCTTCGATAATCTCGGTATAGGTGGGGTCGTTTTCGACCTCGATCGCCACGTTGTTCATCGTTGTGACGGCTTCGACCGGATAGTCCCCTGCCGCGGATTCTGCCGACAACATGATCGCATCCGACCCTTCGTAAATCGCGGTCGCCACGTCAGACACTTCGGCGCGTGTGGGCATCGGGCTTTCGATCATCGATTCCAGCATCTGGGTCGCAACAATCACTGGCTTTGCCGCCGCGCGACAGCGACGGACGAGGCGTTTCTGGATCGGTGGCACGTTCTGAACCGGCAATTCAACGCCCAGATCGCCACGCGCCACCATGATCCCGTCGGACGCATCCAGGATTTCATTGAAATCCTTGACCGCTGCGGGCTTTTCAATCTTTGACAACACGGCGGCGCGCCCGTCAATCAGATCCCGTGCTTCCCAGACGTCTTTGGCTCGCTGCACAAAGCTCAGCGCGACCCAATCGACACCCAGCTTGCAAACAAACTGTAAATCATCACGGTCTTTTTCCGACAGCGCCGCCAAAGGCAGAACCACGTCCGGCACGTTGACGCCTTTGCGATTCGAAATCGTTCCGCCTGTGATGACGGTGCAATCCGCGAAATCCGCGCCGCAGCGTTCGACCTTCAGTCGGATCTTGCCGTCATTGACCAGAAGATGCGCGCCCTCTTCGAGCGCGGCAAAAATTTCGGGATGCGGCAGGGTTACGCGCTCAAGGCTGCCCTCTTCCTCGGCCAGATCAAGACGGAACGCGGCCCCTTCGACCAATTCCTCTTCACCGTTGGCGAACACACCAACCCGCAATTTTGGGCCTTGCAGGTCGGCCAGAATGCCGATTGTGCTGTCCAGATCCTTTTCGACCTTGCGGATAATCGCGTGACGTTCCGCAATCTCCTCATGGCTGCCATGGCTCATGTTCAGACGAAACACATCCGCACCCGCTTCGTGCAGCGCACGGATCATCTCATAGGTGCTGGATGCCGGCCCAAGGGTGGCTACGATTTTTACACTTCGCAAACGTCTCATTCCGGGTCCGTCCTTCATTCTGTTCCGCGCGATGGGCGGGTCGTTCCCATGCTCTGCATGCAAGACCTCTTTCCATACCGGGCGTCCGTTGACACGCAGATTATTCATGTTACCGCTAACGGTCACGCGCGCTTATTGCGCAATTCCCTTTCCCGCGCAACTCAACTATCTGATGCGCCCGGGAGATGACAAACCGATGACGTACCAGCCCTACACCCTTCACGGCGAAACCCGCAACTCGCGCTGGCTGATCACCTGTGATCATGCAACCAACACCGTTCCGCCCGATCTTGGCGGCACCCTTGGCCTGCCCGACGAAGACATGGCACGGCATATCGCGTTCGATCCCGGCGCCGCAGGTGTGACGCGCGCATTGGCAGATGCGTTGAACGCCCCGGCCATCCTGTCGAATTTTTCCCGCCTCGTGATCGACCCAAATCGGGGGGAAGATGATCCCACGCTCCTGATGCGTCTTTATGACGGATCGGTGATTCCGGGAAACCGCGATGCGGACGAGGCGGAAATGCAGCGTCGCTTGAATGCCTATTACCGCCCGTACCACACGGCTTTGGAAGCCATGGCCGCGCGGCGCGACGATACGGTGATTGTTGCGGTGCACTCCTACACAAGACAGCTTAAATCGCGCCCAAGCCGGCCCTGGCATATCGGCGTGCTGCATGCCTATGATGCGCGCCTGTCGGACCCGTTTATTGCCGCTTTGGAGGCCGAACCGGACCTGGTGGTCGGACGCAATCAGCCCTATCCCGGCCATCTGCCCGGCGATGCAATTGACCGGCATGCCTTGCATCACGGTCGACTGAACACACTTATCGAATTGCGGAACGACTTGATCGAAACCGAAGCGGCGCAGACGGCTTGGGGGCAAAGACTGGCCCCACTGCTGGTCACCGCGCTGGAGCAAACAGCAGACTAATCACAGGAGCCTCTCATGGACGAACAGACGCAACTTGAAATCGAAGCCGCCGCCTTTCGTCGTCTGCGGCACCATTTGCTCGTGGACCGCCCGGACGCGCAGAACATCGACATGATGAACCTTGCCGGGTTTTGCCGCAATTGTCTGAGCCGCTGGTATCAGGAAGCCGCTAATGAGCGTGGCATCGACATGGACAAGGCGCAGGCGCGTGAAGCGTTTTACGGCATGCCGTTTGACGAATGGAAAGCCAAGCACCAGACCGAGGCCAGCGCCGAGAAACAGGCGGCGTTCGAGGTCGCGTTCAAGGAAAACGTGACCGACAAGGACAGCTGAGCGTCACAGTCGGTGCGGGCGTTCGGCCCGCCTTTCGGCGGGCGTGAGGGTTCCACTCTCACACTCCCGCGGTATTTTCAAAACGAAGAAATACGGGTCAGCGATTTGCGCCGGGCACCCAAAGCACGTCCGCTTTGCCATCATCATTGGCAATACGCGCAGCGACGAAGAACCAATCGCTGAGACGGTTGAGATATTTCACCGCCGCCGGGTTCACGCTTTCCATGGTGGCCAGTTCAACCGTCAGACGTTCGGCGCGGCGGGCGACTGTGCGGCACTGGTGCAAATACGCAGACAGCGCTGACCCGCCGGGCAGGATAAAGCTGCGCAGGGGTGCAAGGCGCGCATTCATGCCGTCGATTTCGGTTTCAAGGCGATCGACCTGTGCCGTGACCATGCGCAAAGGCGGGTATTCGGCGTCGGCGTCTTTCTCCATGTCAGGGCGGCACAGATCGGCGCCCAGATCGAACAAATCATTCTGGATCAGCGACAAAAGCGTGTCCATTTCGCCGTCGGCGTGCAACCGGGCCAGACCCACGATGGAGTTCAGTTCATCGGTCGTGCCGTAGGCGGTGACCCGCATCGCGTGTTTGGCCACGCGCGCGCCATTGCCCAGCGCGGTTTCGCCAGCATCGCCGGTTTTGGTGTAGATCTTGTTAAGGACAACCATTGTTTATTCTCCGCGCAGCCAGACATAGAGCAGGATCAGAACCACAGCGACAAACTGTGCAATGATCCGCCAGCGCATCGCTTTGTTGGCGTGTTTCTTGTTGAAGTCACCACCCTTGGCGAAACTGCCAATGCCGAACAAAAGCACGCCAACCACCGCCAGACAGGCGATTGCGGCAACGATAAAGAGAGGGTCGTTCATCATGGCGTGGCAGCCCTTTTCGACTAGGTGTTGACCGGCATGTAGCCGTATCCCGGCCAAAAGCGAATGAAAAGTCAGGCTTGCGACAAAATCCAGTCCAGCGCCCGCGTCGGCAGAAGACGGCGCGCAACGGCCATGGCGTGGGTCGGGGTGGTCACGCCGTAGCGGGCTTTCGGGCGGGGTGCCGTCAGCGCTTTGACAACCACATCCGTCACCGCAGATGCGGGCCATTGCTTGCTTGAACTTCCGCCCTTGCGCAGCAAGTCCAGCAGCGACGCCTCATATTGCGCGCGGCGCGGCGATGACCGCCAGTCGACCCAGCGTTCAAACTGTTTGATGGCGTTCTTGCGAAACTCCGTCTCAATAGGGCCGGGTTCGATCAGGACGATTTGAATACCGGTTTCGGCCATCTCCATGCGCAGAACATCGGCATAGCCTTCAAGCGCGAACTTGGTGGCGACATAGGGGCCCCGGTATTTCATACCCACAAGACCCAGCACCGACGAATTGAACAGGATGCGCCCCTGCCCCTGTGCCCGCATGGCGGGGATGAGATGTCGGTTCAGGTCATGCCACCCCAAAAAATTGGCTTCGAACTGCGCGCGCATGCCCTCTGCCGGGATGTCTTCAAGCGGTCCGGGAAGCGCGTAGGCTCCGTTGTGAAAGACAGCGTCCAGCCTGCCTTGCACCGCATCCAGCACCGTTTTGGCACAGCGCGCAATGCTGTCGGGGTCTTCGTAATCAAGGTGTGGCGCGGTGAAGCCCTCAGCGGTCAGGCGGTCGCAATCCTCAACCGCCCGGCAAGATGCAAACACACGCCATCCGTCAGACCGGAGCTTGCGCGCCGTGTCCAGACCGATGCCAGACGAACAGCCGGTGATCAGAATTGTCTTTTGCGTCACGTCAGTTTGCAGCTGTCACAAGCCAATCAGCCATCCAGCCTTCGTCGCCTGTCGCCGACACGCGCAGGTGAAGCCAGCCATTGCCCTCGTCTTTCAGCACTTCGACCATATCATCGCGAAACAGCTTTCCGACCACGGCAAAATTGGTGCCCGGCCCGCCACGCATGTTCACGCGATCCCCGTCCACAAACCGCAGGTCCCGCACGGGTTCCGGCTCTGGCTCCGGCAGGGCGATCTCTGGTGCGGCAGCGCTTTCGTCGGCCGTCCCAGGAGTGTCTTGCGCAACGGGGTCCGGATCAACGGCGGCCAGCGGGAGACCTGCAAGAACGGTTGCGTTCCCGGATTCCACTGGCGCACGCACCGGCGCGATCTCGGTCAGTTCGGCGGGTTGGATATTGGCGCGCGTCACGGCCACAGGTTGCGGTTCGCGGCGCGGGGGTACCGGTTTCGGATCGGCAAAGACAACAAGCGAATTGGACCCAGGTTCAAAATCAGACCCGCCGGACAGTTCGTAGAACCCAACGCCCATCACGGCAAATGCGACCAAAATATACTTGTTCATCGTACCCCCCGGGGCGGACCTCTCGCGCCGAGGTTCCATACTAGTGCGATTCTTGACCCATGCCGAAGGGGAAACAGGAAAATTTTTCCCGCAATTGCTTTACGGCCTCAGAGGGGGTGTCTATCACATCATCTATGGCTGATGACGTCGAAACACCCAAGATGGCCCCTCGGGATGTGGCTGAACCGCTGCGCCGCGCGATTGGCGAGCGGTATTTGACCTATGCGTTGTCAACGATCATGCACCGCGCTCTTCCAGATGCGCGCGATGGGCTCAAGCCCGTGCACCGTCGTATCCTGTATGCAATGCGCGAACTGCGGTTAAGTTCCACCGGAGGCTTCAGAAAGTCGGCGAAAATCAGTGGCGACGTGATGGGCAACTATCACCCGCATGGCGACGCCGCGATCTACGACGCGATGGCGCGCCTCGCACAGGATTTCGCCGTGCGCTATCCGCTGGTCGATGGTCAGGGCAACTTTGGCAATATCGACGGCGACAACCCAGCGGCGGCGCGATATACCGAGGCGCGACTGACTTCCGTTGCCGAAGCCTTGCTGGACGGCCTGAACGAAAATGCGGTTGACTACCGGGACAATTACGACGGCACGCTGGAAGAGCCCGTTGTTCTGCCGGCACAGTTCCCGAACCTGCTGGCCAATGGATCATCCGGCATTGCGGTGGGCATGGCGACCAATATCCCGCCGCATAACATCGCCGAGCTGATTGACGCCTGCCTGCACCTGATCAAGGTTCCCGATGCGCGCGACGATACGTTGCTGAACTTTGTGCCCGGCCCGGATTTTCCAACCGGTGGCGTGATTGTCGAAGACCGCGAGACGCTGGCGCAGGCCTATCGCACCGGGCGCGGCTCCATGCGGTTGCGCTGCAAGTGGCAGATCGAGGATCTGGGACGCGGCCAATGGCAGGTGATCGTGACCGAGATCCCCTATCAGGTCCAGAAATCCAAGCTGGTGGAACGGCTGGCCGAGCTGATCCAGACCAAGAAGGTGCCGATCCTCGCGGATATCCGCGACGAATCTGCCGACGACATCCGGATGGTTCTGGAACCCAAATCCAAGAACGTGGACCCGGATGTCCTGATGAACATGCTGTTCCGCAATTCCGATCTGGAAACGCGGTTCAGCCTGAACATGAACGTGCTGATCGACGGGCTGACACCCAAAGTGTGCAGCATGAAGGAAGTGCTGCGCGCGTTCCTTGATTTCCGCCGCGAGGTTCTGATCCGCCGCAGCCAGCACCGGATGGACAAGATTGACCACCGGCTCGAGGTGTTGGAAGGCCTGATCGTTGCGTTCCTGAACCTTGACCGTGTGATCGACATCATCCGCTATGACGAGGACCCCAAGTCCGCACTGATGCGCGAAGACTGGGGCAAGGACCATGTGCGCGCGATGGACGAGGCGGACTATGTCTCGCCCCCGGTGTCCGACGGCGACCTGGGCCTGACCGAGGTTCAGACCGAAGCCATCCTGAACATGCGCCTGCGCAGTTTGCGCAAGCTCGAAGAGATGGAACTGGTCGCCGAACGTGACCGCCTGATGGAAGAACGCGCGGGCCTTGAAGACCTGATTGAAAGCGGGGAGCTTCAGTGGGACGCGATCTCGGACCAGCTGAAAGAGGTCAAAAAGGCCTTTGGCAAAAACTACGAAGGCGGCGCACGCCGGACGCAATTTGCCGAAGCGACCGAGGTTGAGGACGTGCCGATTGAGGCGATGATCGAACGCGAACCGATCACGGTGGTCTGTTCCCAGATGGGCTGGATCCGCGCGATGACCGGCCATATCGACCTGACCCGCGAACTGAAATTCAAGGATGGTGACGGGCCAAGGTTCATTTTCCACGCCGAAACAACCGACCGGCTGTTGGTGTTCGGGTCGAACGGGCGGTTTTATACGCTGTCCGCCTCCAACCTGCCCGGCGGGCGCGGCATGGGCGAACCGGTGCGCCTGATGGTCGATCTTCCAAACGAAGCCGCCATCGTGGACCTGTTCATTCACCAGCCCGACCGCAAACTGCTGGTCGCCTCCAGCGCTGGCGACGGGTTCGTGGTGCCCGAAGGTGACGTTGTGGCGCAAACCCGGGCCGGTAAGCAGGTGCTGAACGTGAAAGGCGACGTGCGCGCGAAGGTGTGCAAACCTGTAACAGGGGATGCCGTTGCCGTTGTCGGTGAAAACCGTAAAGTTCTTGTCTTCGGTCTGGACGAACTGCCAGAAATGGGACGCGGCAAAGGCGTAAGGCTGCAAAAGTACAAGGACGGGGGCCTGTCGGATGCAACCACCTTCACCCTGGGAGAAGGCCTCTCCTGGCGCGATCCGGCCGGACGCACCAGAACCGAAACCGACCTTGCCGAATGGACCGGAAAGCGCGCCAGCGCAGGACGTATGGCCCCGCGCGGCTTCCCCAGAGACAACACCTTCACCTGACTTACCTGATCACCTGACAACACAGGTGGTGGGCACGCGGCGCGCGCTGTTCTGGCTGGCGCTGAAAACCGGTGTCCTGACCGTTCTGACACTTGGCATTTACCGGTTCTGGATGAAAACCCGGCTGCGCCGATGGTACTGGTCGGCGATCCGCCCCGGTGGACACCCCTTGGAATATGTCGGCGACCCGATTGAAAAGCTGCTTGGCTTTCTCTTTGCCGTGGTCATCCTTGCCTTCTACATCGGGATCGTGAATCTGCTCCTGATGTTTGCCAGCTTCGCGCTGTTTCAGGGAAACTTTGCCGCCTACGCAATAAGCCTGATTGGCGTCATCCCGATCTGGTTTTACGCGCAATATCGCGCGCGGCGATACGTGCTGGCCCGCACCCGCTGGCGCGGGTTGCGCTTCGGTCTGGAACCCGGCGCATGGGGCTATGCCGGACGCGCGCTCATGCACTGGGTGATCACGCTGCTCACACTGGGCTTGCTGTGGCCCCGCATGACCTTCTGGTTGGAAAAATACAAAACAGACCGGACGTTCTATGGCTGCGCACGGATGCACCAGAACGGCAAGTGGACAATGCTCTACCCCGCCATGATGCCGTTTTTCGGCGCAGCGGCGCTTGGCGCGGCAGGCGTGGCCGGGATCTATCTGGGCAACATCCCCTTGGGCACGGGCATCTGCATCATCGCCGGGTTCGTCGCAATCTACGGATTAGCGTTCTACCGCGTGCGCACGTTGCAACTTTTGACCAACCACAAGACGATCAACGGCGTCGGCTTGACTATCACGCCAAGCCCCTTTCGTGTGTTGTTGATCTACGTATTGGGCACACTTCTCGCCTGCGCGGTGGTGTTTGTTCCATTGATGCTGCTCGGAGTGTTGCTCTTGCTGATCCAATCCGCCGACCTGCTGGCAGAGATGGATCTGGAAGATGTGATCGCCCCCATCGCGGGGACGGGCCGGTACGCGATCATCGCGGCAAGTGCCCTGCTTTATTTCACGGTTTTCCTGCTTTGGTCGGCCATCACCAACGCCTTTATCACCTTTCCCATCATCCGCCACTATTTCGCGTCGCTGACGCTTGCGCCTCCGGACGGGGTCATTAGCATCCGGCAGCGCCCCAGAGACGAATTCGCCGAAGCCGAAGGCTTTGCCGACGCGCTTGATGTCGGGGCGTCGCTATGACCGTTCTCAAAGTTGGGCATCGGCCGGAAGTGTATTCCGCCGAAGCCGTCTATTTCGATGGGACAAGCGCCGTGCCACGACACGTCTCGGTCACTGTCGATGAAGACAGTCGATCATTGGTCGCGCATGCCGGGGCTGACTTCCGCTGGCCCCTTGCCGACATCCGTGAAGTGCTGGATCAGGCCGGGGGCGACCAGATGGTCATCCAGCGTGTCGGGGACCCGGTGCAGCGGGTCATTCTGCCCAACCGCGACTTGGCACCGCGCCTGCCAAACCGAACAAGATCCCCCAGAATCGCAAAGCGCAAAGCGCTGTTTGGATGGTCCGTTGCGGCGCTTGCCTCTGTCGCCCTGATCATCTTTGTGCTTGTTCCGGCGATGGCGAACCAACTGGCACGGTTCATCCCCCCGAAGGCGAACGCGCCCTTGGCGAAGTCACCTTTGATCAGATCCGCTCTGCACTGGACCAGACCGGGCTGAACCCCGTGCCCGTCTGCGACAACCGTGACGGATTGGCCGCCTTGCACAAGATGGAAGCGCGCCTGCAAGCCGCCCTGCCCGAAGAACAGACGCTGACGGTGTCCGTGCTCGACCACGATATGATCAACGCCTTTGCCCTACCCGGCAATTACGTGGTGTTCTTCCGCGGTTTGATCGACAACGCGCAAACGCCAGACGAAATCGCAGCGGTGTTTGCCCATGAAATCGGCCATGTCGTCAGCCGGGATCCGACACGGCACGCCTTGCGCTCTGCTGGATCACTGGGTGTCTTGGGGCTGCTTTTTGGCGATTTCGCAGGCGGCGCGGCGGTTTTGCTTTTGGCCGAAAGGCTGATTGAGGCCAATTACAGCCAAGAGGCGGAATCCGGCGCGGATGTATTTGCGCATGGCGTGCTGATTGATGCAAAGATCGCGCCCTCCGCCTTGGCATCTATGTTCGAACGATTTCGGGAACTTGGCGGGGATACCAACCCGTTCATGTCACACTTCCTAAGCCATCCCGACCTTGGCGACAGGATTCAGGCCGCGCGCGATGCGACACCGCCGGGTTTTGTGGCCACGCCGGTTTTGACAGCAGACGAATGGCAGGCTTTGCAGACGATCTGTGACTGATCAGACAAGGTTTCCAAAAGGCGCGGAAATTCCGAAAAACGCGACGTCCGTTGGCGCTAACGTGACGATTT
Source organism: Marivita sp. S6314 (assembly GCF_023015985.1). GTDB lineage: Bacteria > Pseudomonadota > Alphaproteobacteria > Rhodobacterales > Rhodobacteraceae > Marivita. The sequence continues at coordinate 548,890 of NZ_JALKAO010000003.1, read as the reverse complement.
TGCCCTGTTTCGCGCTGCTGTGGTTCGGTATCACCCTTGCGATGTGTATGAAAATTTGAGTCGTTTTTTCAGCGGCGCATTCAGGAGAGGAACACGCCCATGAAGGTCTTGGTACCTGTCAAACGCGTGATCGACTACAACGTCAAAGTTCGCGTCAAAGCGGACGGAAGCGGTGTCGATCTCGCCAATGTCAAAATGTCGATGAACCCGTTCGATGAAATCGCGGTCGAAGAAGCGATCCGTCTGAAAGAAGCGGGCAAGGCTGACGAAATCGTTGCGGTCAGCATTGGCGTCAAGCAAAGCCAGGAAACCCTGCGCACAGCACTCGCCATGGGTGCCGACCGCGCCATCCTCGTGGTTGCCGCAGACGATGTTCACACTGATATCGAGCCCTTGGCTGTTGCCAAAATCCTTGCCGCTATCGTCAAGGAAGAAGAGCCCGGGCTTGTCCTGTGTGGCAAGCAGGCCATCGACAACGACATGAACGCGACAGGTCAGATGCTGTCCGCTCTGCTCGGCTGGTCGCAGGCGATGTATGCCAACAACGTGGATATCGACGGCGACCACGCCGTTGTGACCCGCGAAGTGGATGGCGGTTTGCAAACCGTAAAGGTCAAGATGCCCACCATCATCTCCACTGACCTGCGCCTCAATGAGCCGCGTTACGCGTCGCTGCCCAACATCATGAAGGCCAAGAAAAAGCCTTTGGATGAAAAGACAGCCGCCGATTACGGCGTCGACGTCACGCCGCGCCTTGAGATCGTGAAAACCTCCGAGCCGGAAGAGCGCGCTGCGGGCATCAAGGTCGGGTCGGTCGACGAACTGGTAGAAAAACTCAAAGAAGCGGGGGCTGTGTAAATGGCTGTACTTCTGATTGCCGAGATTACCGATGGCGCACTGGCGATGGACGCCACTGCAAAAACCGTGACCGCGTCGAAGGCACTGGGCGACGTTGTGGTGCTGGCCGCAGGCGCAACAGCCAAGGCCGCCGCTGACGAAGCCGCGACCATCGACGGCGTGTCCAAGGTTCTGCTGGCCGAAGACGATCTTTACGGTCACCGTCTGGCCGAGCCTGTGTCCGCGCTGATCGCGTCGATGGCGGGCGACTACACGCATATCGTGGCGCCAGCGACCACAGACGCCAAGAACATCCTGCCCCGCGTAGCGGCACTGTTGGATGTGATGGTGCTGACCGATGTGACCGCCGTCGTGGACGCGGACACGTTCGAACGCCCGATCTATGCGGGCAACGCGATCCAGACGGTGAAATCGTCAGACGCCACCAAGGTGATTTCGTTCCGGACATCCACGTTCGACGCTGCACCAACCGGTGGCTCGGCCTCGGTCGAGGCGGTGGCAACCGGCGACAATCCGGGTCTGTCGGAATGGGTTGAAGACAAGGTTGCCGAAAGTGACCGCCCCGAACTGACATCGGCAAGCGTCGTTGTTTCAGGCGGGCGCGGTGTCGGGTCCGAAGATGACTTCGCCATGATCGAAAAACTGGCTGACACGCTGAATGCGGCTGTTGGCGCGTCCCGCGCTGCCGTTGATTCCGGCTTTGCGCCGAATGACTGGCAGGTTGGCCAGACCGGTAAGGTGGTTGCACCCGACCTTTACATTGCCGTTGGTATCTCGGGCGCGATCCAGCACCTTGCGGGTATGAAAGACAGCAAGATCATCGTCGCGATCAACAAGGATGAAGAGGCACCGATCTTCCAGGTTGCCGATTTTGGGCTTGTTGCCGATCTTTTTGACGCTGTGCCAGAGCTGACCGAAAAGCTGGGCTAAAGCCGTCGAAAACATTCGAAACGGCGCGCCAATCGGCGCGCCGTTTTTCGTTTCAGACCAATGCAGCGATCTCTTTCGCCAAAACTTCGGCAACACGCTGATGCGCACCCGTCCCCGGCAATTGTGCAAGCCGCGCGGATTGCAGGTCCGCGGGGGATGTCCCCGCCTCACACACACCCCATGTTTCGGGAACGACGGACACCATCCGGTCCGCATGGGGCTGTAACGTTCCGACCAGCGAACTGGTCAGGAAAGGATCAACCTCCTCCATGCCGCAACTGTCCTCAGCAAGCGGACGTGGCGCAAACCACAGCAAAACTGTTTTGCCGCTCAAATGCCGCATCAACTGCACCATGCGCGACCGCCAGGCGCGCTGTGCTTCATCCACGATTTCCAAAAACCGCTCCGCGCAAATCTCCTCCAATCGGCCAAGCAGATGACGCGTGAAATGCACCTCGGTGAAGTCCATTTCCGGGTACAATGCCCGAAGCCTTGAGGACGCCTTCAAAAACCGGTCATTGCGCCGCGGATGGACCGTATAGAACCGGTTAGACGTATTATGGCACCCTGACATCTGAATGATCGCAACAGATGCCCCTGCCGCCGTGCTGAGCGCCCCCGCATCGTTCAGATAGGCATCGACCCCGGCGTTTTCGACACCAAGGTTGATCACGCTTGGCGCAACCAGCCCGTTCAGAATGTCCGATAACGGTTGGTCAACATATCGCCCATACACATCACACCCGCCAAGACACGCAATGTAAGAGCCGCGCAAGGCTTTGCTTGGCCCCCGAAAATACAGGCGCGAGCCATTGTAACGGCACGGCACATAGTCGATCGACCGATCACCCATAGAGGAAACAGTCATATCCCCACCTTCCTTTTTCACCCGCAGGAAGGTTTGCACTGATTCGGTTTTCAAAGAGCTAAAGCTAAAATTCGACGCAGAGCTCCGATCCGCCTTGCAGCCCCCGGCCCGCCACGCCATTGTTGCCGCGGATTAAACGGAGCACGTTCATGACGATCAATTCGGTAGGTGTTGTTGGCGCTGGCCAGATGGGCAATGGCATCGCGCATGTCATGGCACTGGCCGGGTACAACGTTGTGCTCAATGACATCAGTGAAGACGCGCTCAAGCGCGCGATTGACCTGATTGAACGCAATCTGGACCGCCAGGTCAGCCGCGAAAAGATCACGCAGGATGACAGGGACCAGGCCATGGCCCGCATCGTCACGTCCAAGGATTTGCCAGAGGTGGCCAAGACCGATCTGGTCATCGAAGCCGCAACCGAGGAAGAGACGGTCAAGCAAAAGATCTTTGACGCGCTGCTGCCGCATCTGGCTGACAACACTATTCTGACGTCAAACACCTCGTCGATTTCGATCACCCGGCTGGCCAGCCGCACGGACCGGCCGGAAAAATTCATGGGGTTCCACTTCATGAACCCGGTTCCGGTGATGCAGCTTGTCGAACTGATCCGGGGCATCGCCACCGACAAGGAAACCTACCAGACATGTCTGGGCGTGGTGGAAAAGCTTGGCAAAACAGCCGCGTCCGCCGAAGATTTCCCCGCCTTTATCGTGAACCGCATTCTCATGCCGATGATCAACGAAGCGGTCTATACGCTGTACGAAGGCGTCGGGAATGTGAACTCCATCGACCAATCCATGAAGCTGGGGGCGAACCATCCGATGGGCCCGCTTGAACTGGCCGATTTCATCGGGTTGGACACGTGTCTTGCCATCATGAACGTCCTGCACGACGGTTTGGCAGACACCAAGTACCGCCCCTGCCCATTGCTGACGAAATATGTCGAAGCCGGTTGGCTGGGTCGCAAGACACAACGCGGGTTCTATGATTACCGTGGCGACACGCCGGTTCCGACCCGCTAGGGTTTGCCGCCCAAAGACATCGTAATCTCGCGCAGCTTGGCCATGAATTCACGGCCTTTCCCGGCATAGTCACTGATCAACTCAGCCGGAATCGGTTCGCCGACGATTGGTTTTTGTGGCTTGCCGCAGGCGTTGATCACTTCGTGGATCAACAACCCCTGCCGCATCGTCGCCGAAATCCGGTTTGCCATCTGATACGCGCGCGAGTTCTGTCCCGGAAAGTGAATGGGCACAACCGTCGCGCCAGAGCGTTGGATCAGATTTGCGGTAAACGGATTCCACGTCCGTTCCACGGCCGGGCCAAACAGGCTGTCGCTTGATGCAACGACGCCCGATGGGAACAATGCGATCACCCCACCGTTTTTCAGATGCGCCATCGCACGCTTGCGCATCTCAAGGCTTTGTTCGCGGGCATCCTCTTCATGCGGGAACGGCACCGGGATCATGAATTCCTCGATCTCGGTGACACCTGTCAGAAGCGACCGCGTCAGGATCTTGTAATCCGTGCGGACCTTGCCGATCAGCTCAGCCAGGATCATCCCGTCCACCAACCCGTGCGGATGGTTGGCCACGATAATCACCGGCCCCTCTTTGGGGATCCGGGCGATCTGTTCCTCGGGCGTGTCCAGCGCGATTTTCATAAGACCCAGCGCCTGCCCCCAAAAGGCCTGTCCTTCCGCCGGTCCCATCCGTTCGAATTTCCGGACAAGGTAGATCAGGGGGATTTTGCCACTCACCCATTCCATCGCGCGGATGGTGTTGGCTTTCCAAGGGTTGGTAAAGGTGTTGGCGTAGCTCAGCTTGCGCTTGTCATACGGTTCGGGGGCCGCTGATTGCGCGTCTGTGTCCGTGTGCTGATAACTGTCAACCATTGGGCCGTGTATCGTCCTGTGTTCGGGCGGCTGTGCCGGTCGCGGTGATCAGCACCCTTCTCCGAAACGGTCGGCCACCAATGTCTCGATAGCGGCGGCAAGCGCATCTGCATCCGGCCCGGAAGTCTGTACCTCAATAGAGGTTCCTTTGGAGGCTGCCAACATCAAAAGCCCCATAATACTGTCTCCGGACGCGCTCAGCCCGTCCTTGCGCACCTCGGCAGAGGCATCGAACCCTTCAACGACTTCGACCAATTTGGCCGACGCACGGGCGTGCAAACCCTTTTCGTTAATGATCGTCAGCACTCGCTGCGCAGATGCAGACATACGGACAAGCCTCCCAAACCGTGCGATCAGGCGCTCTGATCCAAGGATATGTTCTGACTGTCAATATATTTCCTCCCGGCTTCAAGCGCAGCCCGCACAGCATCCGGCACGGATTTGTCGCGGCTTTTGGCCAGTTTGATCAACATCGGCAAATTCGCGCCATAGATGATCCGGCGGTTTTCCGGCTGGCACGCCCGAAGGCTGAGGTTCGATGGGGATCCGCCAAACATATCGGTCACGATGACCACGCCATGCCCCTTGTCGACGTCATCGGCGACCGAACAAATCTCGGATTGTTTTGCGTCACGGTTGTGATCTTCGGCGATGGCAACAGCCGCCATGCCTGGTTGGCATCCAACCACATGCTCGACCGCCGACAGGTATTCCTGTGCCAGTCCACCATGGGCGACGATCACGATCCCGATCACTCTGCAACCTTTCCACCGTCCGGCCCCGCAGGTCGCGAGGCGGATGTCGCGAGTCCCCGACGCGACAATTCCTTATGACTTATTGACACCCGCCACCCCGTTTCCGCAAGAGCCGCAGCCACCCTTTCCGTAACGACAACCGACCGATGTTGCCCCCCGGTACACCCGAGTCCAACCGCAAAATGGGTTTTTCCCTCTGCTTCGATTTCGGGAAGCAAAAAACCAAGCATGCCGTTAATCTGGGTCAAAAACGGCGCAAGTCGAGGATCACGCGCCACATAATCCTCTACATCGGCATCAAGACCCGTTTTCGCGCGCAACGTCTCATCCCAATGCGGATTGGCAAGGAACCGACAGTCAAACACCATGTCGACCCCGTGTTGGATGCCCCTTTTGTAAGAGAACGACTGCAATGAAACGGATAATTTCTGCGCGGTTTGGTCGGCAAACCAGTGATGCACTTCGGTCTTCAAGTCATGAGGCGACAGGTCCGACGTGTCGATCACGATATCTGCCCGATCCTCGATCGGCTTCAAAAGCTCGATCTCTTGCGCAATCCCCTCTTCGGGCGTGTCGTCGGGCGCAAGCGGATGGCGACGGCGGGTTTCCGAAAACCGGCGCAGCAACACATCGGGGCGACACTCAAGGTAAAGCAATGAAACCTGCCCCTCCTGCAACGTCACCAGATCCGTATGCAACCCCAACAGCGCCGAAAGCGAAAAATCGCGGTTGCGGACGTCAATCCCGATGGCCAGCGGACGGTCCAGCGGGCCGCCGTCAAACAGGCGTGGCACCATGCGCAGAGGCATGTTGTCGATCGCCTCAAAGCCAAGATCCTCCAGCACATTGATCGCCGTTGCGCGCCCCGCGCCCGAAGGCCCGGTGACAACAACGATAGGATTATGGGGTGTGCTGTCAGGCATAGTGTCCCGGTTAAGTGTCAAGGTTGCGCGGCATTGCACTCTGTGCATCTGAGATATTGTATAAGTGCGGCAGGAAAATGCTGCGACGCAACATTGTGAAGTCGCGGAAACGATTTCGTGAAATATGTGATCTTTCGATGCGGCGGCATGCGGTCGGTTTCCGTCTGATCCATATCGACAACCAAAGCCAATACAGCGTCAGACGCGTGTTCGGCATGCAAAAGGCCGATCCCGCGTGCCTCGATCAGACCTTGAAGCGGCTGCGGACAGGTCAGCACGACGCTATCGCCAACCGGTGTCAGGCGCACCTGATCATCGGCGACCAAGGTTGCACCCCGCGCCATCATCTCAAGCGCAAGCGACGATTTTCCCGCACCACTGGCCCCGGTGATCAATACCGCCTTGCCACCCACGGCCACCGCTGTGGCATGGAGCATGAGAGGCGGTGTCTCGGGCATCGTGGATTACAGCGGAAGACCAACGACAAACCGCGCGCCGAGCGGTTCAGAGGTTGCGTCGGCTTCTGTGGGGCGGATATTCTCGGCCCAGATCACACCGCCATGCGCTTCGACGATCTGTTTTGAAATCGCCAGGCCAAGTCCGGAATTGTTGCCAAAGTCGTTTTCCGGTCGCTGCGAATAAAAGCGTTTGAAGATCTTTGTCAGCGCTTCGTCCGGAATGCCGGGGCCGGTATCTTCAACGACGATCAACACGCGGTTTTCCCGCTGCCGCGCCCATAGCCGGATCGCATCGCCATCCTCACAGAAGCTGATGGCGTTGGTGATCAGGTTCACAAACACCTGCGCCAACCGCGCTTCCAGCCCGTGGACCCGAATGGCACGGTCCGGCAGGTCCGAGATAAACTCAATCCCCTGCCGCCGGGCATCTTCACCCAGGAACTGGGCGAGGTTTCCAAGCATTTCCAGCAGGTTAAATTCGGATTCTTCTTCTTTCACCAGTTCGCTATCCAGCCGGGACGCGTTCGAGATGTCGCTGACTAACCGGTCAAGGCGGCGCACGTCATGGTCGATCACATCCAGCAAGCGGTCCACCTGATCGGGGCGCCGCGCCACGCGCAACGTGCCAACCGCCGACCGAAGCGATGCAAGCGGGTTCTTGATCTCATGTGCGACATCGGCGGCGAACTGTTCATTCGCATCAATCCGGTCATACAGTGCCGCCACCATGCCGCGCAGCGCGCCGGACAAGCGCCCAATCTCGTCAGGTCGTGCGGTCAGATCCGGTATGCGAATGCGGCCCGACGCCACGTTTCTACGGTTGCGATCGCGCCCAACTTCGGCGGCATCCGCCAGATTGGAGATGGGATTGGAAATCGTCGAGGCGAGCACAAGGCTCAGACCGATGGACACGAGGGTTGCGATCACAAACATCTGCAACACGTTTTCGCGCTCAACGCGCACCGCCGCATCGATTTCGGGCGCAAAGCTGATCAATGCCACCGTGCCCGCGACCCCGTTGTCCACTTCAATCGGGCTCAACGCGGTAAAGATCGTCTCGCCATTTGGCCCTTCGCTGCGATCCACACGGGTTTCGGACGGGGCCGTTTCCTCGATCTGGCGGCGAAGGATATCTTCCAGCGTCAGTGCCTCAAGGTCAGAGGCGGGCTGGAAAACAGAGGATACGCTGCTCCAGACGGTGAGCAGAAAATCCGAAATAACAGTTGGCTTTTCAGCCGTATCAACCGGTTGAGCAGTGCCAGCCCCACCGTCCATATCGCCGACAAGGAACCGCGCCGCGTCAAAGACAAATATCCGCAATCCCGGCCGCGCGTCGATCCCGGCCAGTGTTTCGCGAACGTCAATGCCTTCACCGGACCCGAGGTTGATCGCAACACCCTCAACGGCCTCGGCCTCGAACACGTCGGCGATCAGTTCGGCCTCGATCCGCACAGCGTCGGCCTTTTGGTCAGCCAACGTGTCGCGCGACGAGTTCAGAAACAGGATCCCGGCAACGAGAAAGTTCAAGGCGACGAGGTTGAAGGTGATGATCTTGCGCGTCAGCGGCGATTTGTTGAGCGAAAACAGTCCGCGACGCTCTTGGCTGTCGCGGACTTCGGACTCAACCGTGCGGTCGGGGGCGACCCAGTCGTCCCCCAAAACCACATCTGCATCTTTGCGTCCGCCGGATGATCCGGTGTTGACACCTTCAACCAATGCCATGGTCACTCTTCGTTGTAACGATAGCCAATTCCATAAAGCGTCTCGATGGCCGAAAAGTCGTTATCGACCGTGCGCATCTTCTTGCGCAACCGCTTGATGTGACTGTCGATTGTGCGGTCATCTACATAGACCTGATCGTCATAGGCGACGTCCATCAGTTGGTCGCGCGACTTCACGAAACCGGGCCGCTGGGCCAGCGCCTGCAAAAGCAGGAATTCCGTGACGGTCAGCGAGACATCCATCCCCTTCCACGACACCGAATGGCGCAACGGGTCCATGGTGAGTTCACCCCGCACCATGAGCTTGGCTTCTTCAACTTCGCCTCCGGCGGCATCGCCAGCTACCGCGTCCTGCCGACGCAACAGCGCACGGATGCGCTCGACCAGCAAACGCTGGGAAAACGGCTTCTTGACGTAATCATCCGCGCCCATGCGCAGGCCAAGAACCTCGTCAATCTCGTCATCCTTGGATGTCAGAAAGATCACCGGCATCTTGGATTTCTGGCGCACCCGCTGAAGCAGGTCCATGCCATCCATTCTTGGCATCTTGATATCAAAGACCGCCATATCAGGCATCTTCTTGTTGAATGCGTCCAATGCGGCCTGTCCGTCATTGTATGTTTCGACCTCAAATCCCTCAGCCTCAAGGGTGATCGCGACCGATGTCAGGATATTCCTGTCATCGTCCACAAGGGCGATTTTCGACATGGATTGTGTTCCTTGTACTGCTCTCAATTATGTTTTTTCCGCCATTATGCGTCTTTTTTCGCATTGCGCCAATCCAATTCTGCGAATCACTCTGCTGCCACAGGGATATTGAGACGGAAAAACCCTTACGGATGGCTAATTTGCATCACATCTTTGCACGCATGACCCGTGTGGTTGCGCTAAACCCGTCTTGGTTGCGCTAACTGCGCGATTGCGTCCTGTTCAGCTTTGGAACCCTCATGTTAAGACGCGGCTACCCCCGGCACGCTGTCGAGGGCGGACGCGGTTCCGCGCCCCAAGAAAATGCGCCGCAAGACGCGCGGCTACAGGAGTTAGGCAAATGACATTTGGACGGGTAAACCCGGAATTCCGGCTTGAGGATCAACAGATCAACGGGCTTGGAAATGTCTATTATAACCTGACAGAACCGGCGCTGATCGAAGCCGCCCTGAAACGCGGCGAAGGCACTTTGGGCAATGGCGGTGCGTTCCTTGTGACAACCGGAAAATTCACCGGTCGATCGCCCAAGGACAAGCACGTCGTAAAGACGGAGAGCGTGGCAGACACAATCTGGTGGGACAACAACGCCGCGATGTCGCCCGAAGGGTTTGACGCCTTGTATGAAGACATGCTCGAGCACATGAAAGGCCGGGAATACTTCGTTCAGGACCTCACCGGCGGTGCCGATCCGAAGCATTCGATCGACGTGCGCTTCGTCCAGGAACTGGCGTGGCACAATCTTTTCATCCGCCACATGATGCGCCGCCCCGAACGCGAAGATCTTGATTCGTTCACAGCCGATTTCACGGTCATCAACTGCCCCTCGTTCCAGGCCAATCCGGAACGCCACAACTGCCGGTCCGAAACCGTGATCGCCATGAATTTCGATCGCAAACTGATCCTGATCGGTGGCACGGAGTATGCCGGCGAGAACAAGAAATCCATCTTCTCGCTGCTGAACTACCTGCTGCCGGAAAAAGGCATCATGCCGATGCACTGCTCGGCCAATCATGCCGTGGGCAACCCGGTCGACACCGCCATTTTCTTTGGCCTGAGCGGCACGGGCAAAACCACGCTGTCTGCAGATCCGAACCGCGTTCTGATCGGTGACGACGAACACGGCTGGTCTGATCGCGGCACGTTCAATTTCGAAGGCGGCTGCTACGCCAAGACCATCAACCTGTCACCAGAAGCCGAACCCGAAATCTATGCCACAACGCATAAATTCGGCACGGTTATCGAAAACATGGTGTTCGATCCCGAAACCTTTGCGCTGGATTTCGAAGATGACAGCCTGACCGCCAACATGCGCGCGGCCTACCCGCTTGACTACATCTCGAACGCGTCGGAAACGGCGCTTGGCGGGCATCCGAAAAACATCATCATGCTCACATGTGACGCGTTCGGCGTGTTGCCTCCGATCTCCCGGCTGACCCCTGCGCAGGCGATGTACCATTTCCTTTCGGGCTTCACCTCCAAGGTTGCGGGCACCGAACGCGGTGTCACGGAACCAGAGCCTACGTTCTCGACCTGTTTTGGTGCTCCCTTCATGCCGCGCCGCCCCGAAATCTATGGCAATCTGCTGCGCGAAAAGATCGCGTCGCACGGTGCGACCTGCTGGCTTGTGAACACCGGCTGGACAGGCGGTGCCTATGGCGCGGGCCAGCGCATGCCGATCAAAGCCACCCGCGCGCTTCTGACAGCGGCGTTGGATGGCAGCCTTGCCGAAGCCGAGTTCCGCAAAGACCCGAACTTCGGGTTTGACGTGCCGGTTGCGGTAGAAGGTGTGCCTGACATGCTGCTCGATCCACGCCGGACGTGGAACGACAAGGATGCCTATGATGCGCAGGCGGAAAAACTGGTGCAGATGTTTGCCGACAATTTCGCGCAATACGTCCCGTTTATCGACGATGACGTGAAAGCAGCAGCCATCGGATAACCGGTGCGTCAGCACGCCCAGTCCAAGTTTCAAGCCGGGTGCGTCATAACAGACGGGCCCGGTTTTCGTTTGCTGGCATGGCTTAGCGCCGCAATGCGGCATTTCAAAGCGCAACAATTGAACAATCTTGAGGCTAGTTTGGTATTTTTGTTGCGCTGCACCTGCAAAGTGCCTATCCAAAACCCAAAGCTAAGAAGGACGTGATTCATGGCCCATGACGGACAAGACCTGACCCTGACCACCGAAACGATCCTGCCGGATCTACTGGCCCTCACCAAAGCCGCCATCGACCCCGTCGGCACGGTGCTCGACCTCGCCCGCACCCGGGTTCAGGACATGGTTTCGACCGACGGTCGTGTCTCCGGCGCCCTGATCGAAGAAAATCAAACCGCCGCGCACGGGCTTGCGTGGCTCGCCACCTATGTTGAATCGCTGCGCCAGATGCAGGGCTGGGCTGAACGTCTAGAAGCGGATGGCAATTTTGGCGAGGTCGAGCAGTTGATCCACCAGATCGCATTTGGCGAATATCTCTGGCAGATCTACGGCGGCATCCAGATGAACCAGGGCGAGATCGTGCGCCTTCAGGATATCGGCCTGTCCCAAGACGACATGCGCCGGATGATGACGCCAGAGGTGATGCAGCTCACCCAAGAGGGCAACACCCAAGCGGTCCGCCTGCGTCTGGTCGAGCTGATGCAGGAACGCAGCGCCGAATTGACGGTTGGGGCCTGCGGTCTCGACGACGAACTCGAAATGATCCGCGAACAGTTCCGGCGCTTCTCGGTCGACAAGGTCGAACCTTATGCGCACGAATGGCACCTCAAGGATGAACTCATCCCGATGGAGATAATCGACGAATTGGCCGAAATGGGCGTCTTCGGCCTGACCATCCCGGAAGAGCACGGTGGATTTGGCCTGACTAAAAACTCCATGTGCGTCGTCTCCGAAGAACTCTCACGCGGCTATATCGGCGTCGGCTCCCTTGGCACCCGGTCCGAGATTGCCGCCGAACTGGTGATCGCGGGTGGCACAGACGAACAGAAAGAAAAGTGGCTGCCCGGTCTCGCGTCCGGTGAAATCCTGCCAACCGCCGTCTTTACCGAACCAAACACCGGCTCTGACCTGGGATCGCTCCGCACCAAGGCCGTGAAAGACGACAACGGCGACTGGATCATCAACGGCAACAAAACCTGGATCACCCACGCCGCGCGCACCCATGTGATGACGGTTCTGGCCCGTACCGTGCCGGACACCGACAACTACAAAGGTCTGTCGATGTTCATGGCCGAGAAGACACCCGGCACCGACGAAGCGCCGTGGCAAGACCCCGGCATCTCGGGCGGTGAGATCGAAGTCCTCGGCTATCGCGGGATGAAAGAATACACTGTTAACTTTGACGATTTCAAAGTGAAAGGTGAGAACCTGCTCGGGATGGAAGAGGGCAAAGGCTTCAAACAGCTCATGGAAACCTTCGAATCCGCCCGTATCCAAACCGCGGCCCGCGCAATCGGTGTGGCCCAATCCGCGCTCGACGAAGGCATGTCCTACGCGCAGGACCGCAAGCAGTTCGGCAAGTCCCTGATCCATTTCCCCCGCGTCGCGTCGAAACTCGCGATAATGGCAGTCGAGATCATGGTCGCGCGTCAGCTCACGTATTTCTCCGCCCGCGAAAAGGACGAAGGTCGTCGCTGCGATCTGGAAGCAGGTATGGCGAAACTGCTCGGTGCCCGCGTCGCCTGGGCGGCTGCAGACAACGCCCTGCAAATCCATGGTGGCAACGGCTTTGCGCTGGAATACAAGATCAGCCGCATCCTCTGCGACGCCCGCATCCTGAACATCTTTGAAGGTGCCGCCGAAATTCAGGCGCAAGTGATCGCCCGCCGGTTGCTCGGATAGCACCAAGGCTAACGATCCAGCGGGCCGTTTCGCGGAGGTTGCCGCCCGCCCAATCAAGATAGCTCCAGTGATCACATCACCGGGGCTTTTTCCTGATCTGCATCAAGGATTTCTAGGTCTCAGACTGCTCTTGAGAGACAAACACATCTCAGGAGCACGATATGAGCTGGAAAGCCAAATTCGCCGACACAAAGAACCAATTGAAATCCCTCAACAACGCCATTCCCGAAACCACCGCCGCCTTCGGTGCACTTGGGAAGTCGGTCAAGAAAGACGCCGCCCTGACCTTCAAGGAGAAGGAATACGTCGCCCTTGGCATTGCTGTCGCAACCCGCTGCGAGCCTTGCATCCTCTTTCACACCGAAGCGCTTGTCCGCCTAGGCGCAACACGCGAAGAGGTCGCAGAGGTCTTGGCCACCTGCATCCAGATGGGCGGTGGTCCCGGCCTGATGTATGCCGGCAAAGCGCTGGATGTTTACGACGAACTGGCGGCATGACCAAAGCCCCGTTCTTCGTTTCGAAAATACCTCGGGAGTGTGAGGGCAGAGCCCTCACGCCCGCGCGGCACGTGCGGGCCCCGGTCGGATTGGCGAAGCCAATTCGACAGGCATTACCCATCCTTGCGTATCACCTCGTTCTTCGGATCATACGGGCTGTCCTCGACAACCTCCGCGTCCCAAAGCTGATCGAACATCTTCACTTTCAGCTTGGTCCCCGGCACGGCCAGATCGGGCGTCACATACCCCATCCCGATTGATTTCCCGAACGCCACCGAATAGCCGCCCGAGGTCAACCGCCCAACGCGCGTCTCTCCGTCATACAGAGCCTCGCGCCCCCACGGGTCGGCATCCGCAGGCCCGTCGATCAGCAACGTGCAGCACTTCGACCGCACACCGATCTTTTCCATCGCCGCCTTGCCGTGAAAGTCCTTCGACAGATCGACGAACCGGGCCAAATCCGCCTCCAAAGGCGTCGCATCGCGGCCCAACTCAGTGCCAAACGCCCGATACGACTTTTCCTGCCGCAACCAGTTTTGCGCCCGCGCGCCGACCAGCTTCATGTCATGCTTGGCTCCCGCCGCCATCAACTGATCCCAAAGATAGGCCTGCATCTCGATCGGATGGTGCAATTCCCAGCCCAATTCACCCGTATACGCCACACGGATCGCGCGCACCGGGCACATGCCCAATTCGATGTCTCGCATCGACAGCCACGGGAACCGCTTGTTCGACAGGGCCGTCGCTGGATCGGCATCCTTGACAAGCTCGTTCAACACATCCCGCGATTTCGGCCCGGCAATGGCAAACACACCCCACTGTGTCGTAACATCCTGAATTTCGATGTAGCCGAATTCACCCGCCTTATCCTCGGCCGCCTTGCGCAGATAATCCGCGTCATAGGCCGTCCAGGCACCGGCTGACACGAGGTAGTATTCGTCCTCTCCTAACCGCACGATCGTATATTCCGTGCGCGTCGTCCCATGTTCAGTCAAAGCATAGGTCAGGTTGATCCGCCCGACCTTCGGCAGGGTGTTGCAAGTGAACCAGTCCAGGAATTGCGTCGCTCCGGGCCCTTTGACGACATGCTTGGTAAACGCCGTCGCATCGATCAGGCCCACACCCTCGCGGATCGCTTTCGCCTCATCCACGGCGTATTGCCACCACCCGCCCCGCTTGAACGACCGCGCGTCATGGTCAATATCCGGACCCGCATCCAAAGGCCCGTAATAGTTCGGACGTTCCCACCCGTTCACACAGCCAAACTGCGCACCAAGGGCTTTTTGCCGGTCGTACGCTGGCGCCGTACGAAGCGGACGGCAGGCAGGCCGCTCTTCGTCCGGGTGGTGAAGGATATAGACGTGCTCATACGCCTCTTCGTTCTTACGCGCGGCGTATTCGGTCGTCATCCAGGACCCGTAGCGCTTGGGATCAAGCGAGGCCATGTCGATCTCAGCCTCTCCCTCGACCATCATCTGCGCCATGTAATAGCCTGTGCCACCCGCCGCCGTGATCCCGAAGGAAAACCCTTCCGCCAGCCACATATTGCGTAGACCCGGCGCAGGACCGACCAGAGGGTTCCCATCGGGCGTGTAGCAAATCGGACCGTTGAAATCGTCCTTGAGACCCACCGTTTCCGAAGACGGAATGCGGTGGATCATGCTCATGTATTCCTCTTCGATCCGCTCCAGATCGAGAGGGAACAGGTCCGCACGGAAGCTGTCCGGCACGCCGTATTCGAACCGCGCAGGCGCATTGCGCTCATATGGCCCAAGAATCCACCCGCCGCGTTCCTCGCGCACATACCACTTGGCATCCGCATCGCGCAGGACCGGGTGTTCGCCATTTTCCTTGCGCCATTCCACGAGCGCCGGATCAGGCTCTGTGACAATGAATTGATGCTCCACCGGGATCGCCGGAATCTTCAGCCCCAACAGTTTCGCCGTCCGCTGCGGGTGGTTGCCCGTCGCCGTGACGACATGCTCGGCATGAATGACGATCTGCTCATCAGACGGCACAAGGTTTCCACCCTTTTCCACCATCTTGGTGCAGGTCACATCCCAATGATCGCCGGTCCAGTGATAGGCGTCCGCCTGCCACTTGCGCACAATCTCGACCCCGCGTTGACGCGCGCCCTTGGCCATCGCCATCGTGACATCCGCGGGGTTAATGTAGCCATCCGTGGGATGGTAAATCGCGCCCACCAAATCCTCGGTCCGCACCAGCGGATACCGCTCCTTGATCTGCGCAGGCGACAGCCATTCATATGGCACGCCACAGGTTTCCGCCGTCGTGGCGTAAACCATGTATTCGTCCATCCGCGCCTGCGTCTGCGCCATGCGCAGGTTGCCAACGACCGAAAAGCCTGCGTTCAGTCCGGTCTCTTCCTCAAGCGTTTTGTAAAACTTGATCGAATAGTCATGAATATGCGTCGTCGCATAGCTCATGTTGAAATAGGGAAGCAAACCCGCTGCATGCCAGGTGGATCCGGACGTCAATTCGTCCCGCTCCAAGAGCATCACATCCTCCCAACCTGCGCGGGCAAGATGATAGGCGATTGAGGTGCCGACGGCTCCGCCACCGACAACCAAGGCTTTGACATGCGTTTTCATGGGTCTTCACTCCAAGGCGTTTGCCTGAAGTGAATACTCTGCGCCCACATTACGCGCCGAACCAGTCCGACCGGTTGCGGCAGGAAAACGACCTGCGTCTGTCTGTGCGACCTAGTTCTCGGCCCGCGCGCGTGGAAAGAGCGATGTTTCAGGGGCCACAAACGCACCGGCCGACGCCACCACGATGGTCTCCACCTCGGAGTCTGCGTCCTGCATCACAACGACCGCCTCGTCCGGCTGCGGCGCAATCGCCTCAATCCCGAGCGCTTCTAGCCATCCGGTTTCTGCTGTCCAGGCAACACCCGCCCGGTAACCGGCCTTCGCCAATGTGCCTGCGGAGTCCGCAATGCTGGCGGCATCGTCGCCGTACCGTTCTGACACCGAAGTTGCGTATTTCTGCAGCGTGTATTGACCTTCCGCCGCTTTCGCCTGCGCAAAGAAATCCCAAGCACCGAGGATTGCGGCGAGCCCCATGGCGTACAGTCCAAGCTTGCCGATACCTTTTACAAATTTACCCATCATGTGATCCTCCAACACTTTGAGACAATTCTTTGCCCCAATCGCGGCGTAGGTGTGCCGGAATGGTGGCGATGCCGCGACGGGTCGCCACATATTCGGTCCAATCCCGCACCAGATCGGCCGATCCCGCCAAATTGCATCAAATTTGACAACAATCCGTGCAATCCGGCACATTGGCCAAGCCGCAACCGACAGACGGTGCGGGATGCGGCAAATTCATGCTTGCTATGCGCTTTCAGGCCCTTTCGCCCCACAGAAACCGCACATATAAGAGCGACGGCTTCCGACCCCAAAGAGTCGCTGGCCTAATACTTATTGGCTTGAGGCAAGACACTGATGTTTGGACTGGACAAAATGCTGGGCATGTTTTCGTCGGACATGGCCATCGACCTCGGAACGGCAAATACGCTGGTCTACGTCAAGGGCCGTGGCGTCGTGCTGTCCGAACCCTCGGTCGTTGCCTACCACATCAAGGACGGTCAGAAGAAAGTGCTCGCGGTTGGCGAAGACGCCAAGCTGATGCTGGGCCGCACCCCCGGAAGCATCGAGGCGATCCGCCCGATGCGCGAAGGTGTGATCGCGGATTTTGACGTCGCCGAAGAGATGATCAAGCACTTCATCCGCAAAGTTCACAAACGCTCGACCTTTTCCAAACCCAAGATCATCGTCTGTGTGCCCCACGGTGCAACACCTGTTGAAAAGCGCGCGATCCGGCAGTCAGTTCTGTCGGCAGGCGCACGCAAGGCCGGACTGATTGCTGAACCCATCGCCGCTGCCATCGGCGCGGGCATGCCAATCACCGATCCAACAGGCAACATGGTTGTCGATATCGGCGGCGGCACAACCGAAGTGGCGGTTCTGTCTTTGGGCGACATCGTCTACGCGCGGTCGGTCCGCGTCGGTGGTGACCGTATGGATGAAGCGATCATCAACTACCTGCGTCGCCAGCAAAACCTTCTGGTCGGTGAAAGCACGGCAGAGCGGATCAAGACCTCTATCGGGACCGCGCGGATGCCGGACGACGGGCGCGGAAGCTCCATGCAAATTCGTGGACGCGACCTGCTGAACGGCGTGCCAAAGGAAACCGAAATCTCTCAGGCGCAAGTCGCCGAAGCGCTCTCTGAACCCGTGCAGGCCATCTGCGAAGCGGTGATGACCGCGCTTGAAGCCACGCCTCCGGACCTCGCCGCAGATATCGTTGACCGGGGCGTCATGCTCACGGGCGGCGGCGCGCTGCTTGGCGATCTGGACCTTGCGTTGCGCGAACAAACCGGGCTTGCTGTATCGATCGCGGATGAAAGCCTGAACTGCGTTGCGTTGGGCACCGGCAAGGCGCTGGAATACGAAAAGCAACTGCGCCACGCGATTGACTACGACAGCTGAACCCATCACCCTTTCGGAAAGGGGGATTTTTGGCAAAGAACGGCACACATAGTGACGACTATACAACCCCGCTCAAGCGGTTGCTTCTGGCCGTCGTGGTCCTGTTCTTGCTGGGGCTGTTTTTCGTCTGGCGCATCGACAGCCCACGCGTCGAACGGTTTCGCGCGGCTGTGATCGACACCGTCCTGCCCAGTTTTGACTGGGCGATGGCCCCTGTGACAGCCACCGTCAACATCGCGCGTGACTTCCGCAGCTACCAGCGCATCTACGAACAAAACCAGGAACTGCGCCGCGAGTTGCGCCAGATGACCGCGTGGAAAGAGGCCGCGCTTCAACTGGAACAGGAAAACGCCAAGCTGCGCGATTTGAACAATGTCCGCATCGACCCACGCCTCACGTATATCACGGGCGTTGTTTTGGCGGATTCAGGATCGCCGTTCCGTCAGTCCGTTCTGATCAATGTCGGGTCCCGCGACGGGATTGTTGACGGCTGGGCAACAGTCGATGGCACCGGGCTGGTCGGGCGCATCTCGGGTGTGGGTGCGAACACCAGCCGGGTGATCATGCTGACAGACGCAACCAGCCGCATTCCCGCGACCATCCAGCCCTCGGGTCAACGCGCGCTGATCGTCGGGGACAACACCTCGGCCCCGCCAATTGATTTTCTTGAAGACCCCGATCAGGTGCGCCCGGGCGACCGGATCGTCACATCCGGCGATGGCGACGTGTTCCCGCCGGGTCTGTTGATCGGTCAGGTGGCGCAGGATCCCGGAGGTCGGCTGCGCACGCGCCTGGCTGCCGATTATGAACGGCTGGAATTCCTGCGCGTGCTGCGGGACCACGGCGCACGGCGGGTGTCCAACCCGGCGGCACTCATCTTGCCCGAGACCCCACCGGGCCTGTCCGACCAACCCACCGACAACGCAGAGGTGGGCCAGTAATGGACCAGAACCTGCTGCATATCTGGGCCATGCGCGGATTGTTCGTGATCCTGACGCTGGTGATCCTGTTCTTCCACCTTCTGCCGCTTGATCCGGCTCCCAGCCAATGGGCCGGGCCGGATATTCTTGTGGCATTGGTGTTTGCCTGGGCCGTCCGCCGCCCCGACTACGTGCCCATTCTGCTTGTGGCGGCTGTTATGCTGCTGGCAGACATGATGCTCCAGCGTCCGCCCGGCCTGTGGTCGGTGCTGGTGGTATGCGCTGCAGAATGGCTGAAATCGCGGGAACGCCGGCAGCGTGAAACCACCTTTGTTCTTGAATGGCTCACCTTCGCCAGTACCCTGATTGTGATCACGATCCTCTACCGCGCGGTGCTGATGATCCTTATCCTGGCGCCGGGTACGCTGACCCTGAGTCTGGTTCAGGTGGTGATGACCATTGCGGCTTATCCGCTGGTGGTTGGGGTGTCCTATTTTGTGTTCGGGGTGCGCAAGGCTGCCCCCGGTGACGTAGATCGGCTGGGACGTACGATATGAGACGTGCGCCAAAGGATACGGCGGAAAGCATTCGCAAAATCTCGCGCCGCGGGATCATTCTGGGCGGGGTGCAACTTGCCTTTGCTGGCGCGCTTGGGCTGCGCATGCAGCACTTGCAGGTCGATCAGGCAGACGAATTCCGCCTTCTTGCCGAAGAAAACCGGATCAACATCCGGCTGATCCCGCCAACCCGCGGCCAGATTTTTGACCGCAACGGCGTGACGCTCGCTGCAAATGAACCGTCCTACCGCATCACAATGGTGCGCGAGGATGCGGGAAATGTGGACGATGTGATCGCCCGTCTGTCGACGCTGGTGGAACTTGATGAAGATGAATTGAACCGCGCGCTGGCCGAAATGGAGCGCAGCGCGCCGTTCTTGCCGGTCACCGTGGCCGAACGGGTCACATGGGATGACATCAGCCGCGTCGCCGTAAACGCACCCGCCCTGCCCGGGGTCACACCCGAGGTCGGACTGTCCCGCATCTACCCCCGTCGCGGCGATTTCGCCCACGCGGTGGGCTATGTTGGCCCGGTCAGCGAACGCGATCTGGCGCGCTATGAAACGCCGGATCCGGTGTTGCGCATTCCGCGGTTCCAAATCGGCAAGGTCGGCATTGAATCCCGTTTCGAGGAAGACCTGCGCGGACGCGCCGGGGCCAAGCGCGTCGAGGTGAACGCCGTCGGTCGCGTCATGCGCGAACTGGACCGGCGCGAAGGCACCCCGGGTGCGGATATGCAGTTGACCGTTGATGCCAAACTGCAAAGCTACATTCAGGCCCGCTTGGGCGAAGAAAGCGCCTCCGTGGTGGTGATGGATGTCACAAACGGTGATCTGCTCGGCATTGCGTCGTCGCCCTCATACGATCCGAACAAGTTTGTGCGCGGGATTTCCGTCGCTGATTTCGGGGACCTGCGGGACAATGATCACCGACCACTGGCATCCAAAACCGTGCAGGATGCCTATCCTCCCGGATCCACCTTCAAGATGATCACCGCGCTGGCGGCGATGGACGCGGGCGTGGTTGCCCCGGATGAAACCGTCTGGTGCCCCGGCCACATGGAGGTGGGCGGTCGCCGGTTCCACTGCTGGAAGCGCGCGGGCCACGGTCATATGAACCTCGAACAGTCCCTGCGCGAAAGCTGTGATGTCTACTATTACGACCTTGCCCTGAAGGTCGGAATCGACCGCATCGCAGAAACCGCGCGCCGGTTTGGACTGGGGCAGGCCTTTGGCATCGGCATGTCGGCTGTTACCAGCGGGTTGGTGCCGAACAAAGAATGGAAACGCACCGAACGCGACGCTGACTGGCGCATCGGGGACACCGTCAACGCCTCCATTGGTCAGGGCTACGTTCTGTCCTCGCCGCTGCAACTTGCGGTGATGACGGCCCGACTGGCCACCGGAACTGCCATAGAACCGCGCCTTGTGCGCAGCGTGGCCGGGGTGGATCGCCCGGTGATCGGAACCGACAGCATGGGGTTCAACGAAAACCACCTGCGCCAGATCCGCCGCGCGATGTACGCGGTGTCGAACAACCGGCGCGGCACAGCCTACGGGTCGCGTGTCATCGAAGACGCGTATCGCATCGCCGGAAAGACCGGCACAAGTCAGGTGCGCAACATCACCGCTGCCGAACGCGCGCGCGGAGTGACCCGCAACGAGGACCTGCCCTGGAACCGGCGCGACCACGCGTTGTTCGTAAATTACGCGCCTTTCGAAAACCCCAGGATTGCCGTGTCCGTCATTGTCGAACATGGCGGTGGCGGGTCTCGCGCGGCGGCCCCGATTGGCCGGGATGTCACCTTGCAAGCGCTCTACGGGGAAGACCCGCCGCTTGAGGCGTACCCCACCAAGGATCGCGGACGTATCAAGGACCAGCAGGAACGCTTGCGGCAGGTGCTGCAGGCCAACGATATCGACGCGAGCAGCCGCGCATGAGTTATCTTGAGTACACCGTCAAAACCGTCCCGGCGGGATGGCGCAAGATGCTGTTCATCAACTGGCCGCTGGTGCTTTTGCTGACCGCGATCACCGGCGTCGGCATCCTGATGCTCTATTCAGTCGCCGGTGGGTCCATGATGCCCTGGGCCGAACCGCAGCTGAAGCGCTTTGCGCTTGGTCTTGCACTGATGTTCATCGTCGCCATGGTGCCGATCTGGTTCTGGCGCAACATGTCCGTGGTTGCCTATCTTGTCGCGCTGGCCTTGCTGGTGGCGGTCGAGTTCTTTGGCGCCGTCGGCATGGGCGCGCAGCGCTGGATCGACCTTGGATTCATGCGGTTGCAACCGTCCGAATTGATGAAGATCGCCATGGTCATGGTGTTGGCCGCCTATTACGACTGGCTGCCGATGAAAAAAACATCGCACCCGTTCTGGGTGCTAATTCCGGTGTTCATCATCCTGTTGCCCACGTTTCTGGTGCTGACCCAGCCCGATCTGGGCACTGCGATCCTTTTGGTCGCCGGTGGCGGTTTGATGATGTTCCTGGCCGGTGTGCATTGGGCCTATTTCGCCACCGTGATCGCCGCCGGGATTGGCGGGATCTACACCGTCTTCCTCAGCCGCGGCACCGATTGGCAATTGCTCAAGGACTACCAGTTCCGGCGCATCGACACGTTTCTGGACCCAAGCTCTGACCCGCTTGGCGCGGGCTATCACATTACGCAGGCCAAGATTGCGATGGGGTCAGGCGGCTGGACCGGGCGCGGCTTCATGCAGGGCACACAATCGCGCCTGAACTTCCTGCCGGAAAAGCACACCGACTTCATCTTCAACACACTGGCCGAAGAGTTCGGCTTTATCGGCGGGATATCCCTGCTGTTTCTTTATGTGCTGATCCTGATCTTCTGCGTCGTCTCGGCCCTGCAAAACCGCGACCGCTACTCCTCGCTTCTGATCCTTGGCATCGGGGTGACATTCTTTTTGTTCTTCGCTGTGAACATGTCGATGGTCATGGGCCTTGCGCCGGTTGTCGGCGTGCCTTTGCCCCTGGTGAGTTACGGCGGTTCGGCAATGCTTGTGTTGATGATTGCGTTTGGCTTGGTACAAAGCGCCCATATCCATCGCCCAAGGTAAGCCATGCCCGTCAACATTCTTTTCGCCGCGCGCACCGTGCGTTGGGTCGAGTACGAAGCCCCGCTGCGCGCCGCACTTGACGCGGTGGGACTGGACTATGTTCTCGATGTGGATCTGCCCCCCGAGACGGTGGATTACATCGTCTATGCCCCAAACTCCAAGGTGCAGGACTTCACGCCCTACACCCGCCTCAAGGCTGTGCTGAACCTGTGGGCCGGGGTCGAGGATGCGGTGAACAACCCGACGCTCAAGGTGCCGTTTGCGCGCATGGTCGATGACGCAGGCCTAACACAAGGCATGGTCGAATGGGTGACGGGGCATGTCCTGCGCCATCACCTTGGCATGGACGCGCATATCGTGAACCCGAACCATGACTGGATCGCCGATGCGCCGCCGGTCGCCGCGGATCGTCCCGTTGGCATTCTGGGGCTGGGCGAGCTGGGCTCGGCCTGCG
This sequence comes from Marivita sp. S6314, assembly GCF_023015985.1. Taxonomy (GTDB): domain Bacteria; phylum Pseudomonadota; class Alphaproteobacteria; order Rhodobacterales; family Rhodobacteraceae; genus Marivita. The sequence continues at coordinate 525,919 of NZ_JALKAO010000003.1, read as the reverse complement.
GGCAAGCCTTGCAGCAGCTTGGCTTCCCGGTCACAGGCTGGGCGCGGTCGCCCAAAACGGTGGAGGGCATTCCGTGCCTGACCGGGCCGGACGGGCTGCGCGAGGTCTTGCGCCAGTCCCAGATCGTTGTCCTGCTGTTGCCCAGCACACCGTCCACCGAAAACACGCTCAACGCCGAAACGCTGGCCCTGATGCCAAAAGGCGCGTTTGTCGTGAACCCGGGCCGAGGCCCCTTGATTGACGATGACGCTTTGCTGGCGGCACTGGACAGCGGGCACATCGCCCATGCCACGCTGGACGTGTTCCGCACCGAACCTTTGCCTAAAGACCACCCCTACTGGTCTCATCCAAGGGTGACCGTCACACCGCATATCGCCTCGGAAACCCGCGCGCCCAGCGCCAGCCGGGCCATTGTCGAAAACATCCGACGCGGAGAGGCGGGTGAGCCGTTCTTGTACCTTGTGGATCGCGATGCGGGCTACTAAGCCTCCCACCAAAGGAGCCTCATCATGACGTTTGACCGTTCGGTAAAAATTGCCCCCTCCATCCTTGCCGCAGATTTTGCCAATTTCGGGGCCGAGATCGAGGCCGTCGAAGCGCAAGGGGCGGACTGGATTCACGTCGATGTCATGGACGGGCATTTCGTGCCCAACATCACCTTCGGCCCCGCCATGTGTGCTGCGATCCGTCCGCATATCAAGACGGTGATGGACGTGCATCTCATGATCGCGCCGGTCGATCCCTATATCGAAGCCTTCGCCGATGCCGGTGCCGATGTGATCACCGCCCATGTCGAGGCCGGGCCGCACATTCACCGCACGTTGCAAGCGATCCGCGCGACAGGGGCCAAGGCGGGTCTGGCGCTGAACCCCGGGACACCTGCCGAGGCAGCAGCGCCGGTTCTCGACCTTGTTGACCTGATCTGCGTGATGACCGTGAACCCCGGTTTTGGCGGTCAGAAATTCATCCATTCCTGCGTGCAGAAAGTGACCGAACTGCGCGAGATGATCGGTGACCGCGAGGTCCATATCGAGATTGATGGCGGCGTTGATCCGACGACGGCCCCTCTGGTGCGCGCGGCTGGTGCTGACGTGCTTGTCGCAGGCTCCGCCGCGTTCAAGGGCGGGTCGGTGTCAAACCCCGCGCCTTATGGTGAGAACATCAAGGCGATCCGTGCGGCGGCTGGATAGTCGCGCCGTCACCAGACCGCGGGGTGGTGACCGACCGTGGATCTGAGCACTTTATCGCAGCCAAATCCGCGCACAGAAAGAACGGCACGCCTGCGTCAACAAATCACCAGCCCGGGGGGCGGTCTGGTGATGGCGCGGCGGCCTTCGGCCTTGTTCCGCGCCTCGCGCCCTACGCGCCAACCTCAAACACGTTGATCCATGTGGCCACAATCGCGGGCTTTTCGACCCCGTCGATCTCAACCGCCACATCCCAAACGACGTCATAGCGTCCGGGCTTTTCCGTCACATCCGCCACGGAAAACCGCCCGCGTATCCGCTGCCCGGCGCGCACGGGAGACACAAACCTGATCCGGTCGAACCCGTAATTCAGGCTTTGCACCAGCCCCGGCACTTCGGGTTGCACGTCGTATGACATGGCCGACAGCATCGACAGCGTCAGGAACCCATGCGCCATCGTCCCGCCATGCGGGGCCATTGCCGCCTCGTCCAGATGGATGTGCTGCCAATCCTCGGTCAAGTCGGCAAAGGCATTGATCCGGCCCTGACCGATCTCGTACCAGCGCGAATAGGACACGGGCATCGTCCGCAAAACATCAGCCGACATCGGGCAGCACGTAATCCGCGAATTGCTTGCGCAGCGTCAGCTTCGATACCTTACCCGTCGCCGTCAGCGGCAAGGCATCGACATAAAGCACGTCATCCGGCAACTGCCACTTGGCAAAATGATCGGACATCATGTCATGGAACTCGTCCAAACTCGGCTGACATCCCTCCTTCGGCACAACCACCAGGACAGGCCGTTCGTCCCACTTTGGATGCGCAATCGCGATCACCGCACAGTTGGCAACATCCGGATGCGCCATCGCGATGTTCTCAAGATCAATCGAACTGATCCACTCGCCACCCGATTTGATCAGATCCTTCGAACGGTCCTGAATGCTCAGATACCCATCGGGCGAGATGCTGGCCACGTCGCCTGTCCCGAACCAGCCTTCGGCATCGACCGCCGCCTTGGTCGCGTCGTCATTGTTGAAATAACCCGAGATCACCGCGTTGCCGCGCACGTATAATTCGCCCACGGCCTTACCGTCCTGCGGCAAGCGCGTTCCATCCTCGCCGACGATCTTCAGATCAACCCCGAACATCCGTCGCCCCTGCAGCGACTTGAGGTCCATCCGCTCTTCAAAGGGCGCGTCAGCCTTGGCGACCGGCACCTGCGCCGATGTGCCAACCGGGCTCATTTCGGTCATGCCCCATGCGTGGCAGACGTCGATCCCTGCGGTCTCAAAGAACTCGATCATGCTGCGTGGCGCGGCGGACCCGCCGATGACCACCTGCTCCAAGGCCGATGGCGGTTTACCGCGCGCCTCGATCTCGGCCCGCAAACCTAACCAGACGGTGGGCACCCCCCAGCTTGCCGTGACCTTCTCAGTCTCCATCAGGTCATAAAGCGACGGCCCGTCCAATCGGCCACCGGGCATGATCATCGACGCGCCCACAATCGGCGCGGCATAGGGCATGCCCCAGGAATTGACGTGAAACATTGGCACCACGGGCAACAACCGCGCGCCTTCTCGCAAGGACAACGGCACGGTGACCGCCACGAAAAGCGCGTGCAACACGGTCGAACGGTGCGAATACAGCGATCCTTTGGGGTTGCCGGTCGTCCCGGAGGTGTAACACAGCCCCGCCGCCGTCTCTTCCGGCAGGTCCGGCCAGTCGTAGGTCGTGTCATGCGGCGCAAGCAGGTCTTCGTAGCACAACAGGTCAAGCGGGCTGTCCGGCATGTGTGCCGCATCCGTCATCACAACAAGTCTGAGCCCCTTGGGCAGCTGATCCTTCAGCGCCTCGATAATCGGGACAAATGTTGTATCGACAAACAGCACCCCGTCGTCGGCGTGGTTCAGAATATAGATCATCTGCTCTGCCGACAGGCGCGGGTTGATCGTGTGGCACACTGCGCCATAGCCCGAAATTGCGTAATACAGCTCAAAATGGCGATACCCGTTCCAGGCAAGCGTCGCGACCCGGTCGCCATGCTGGATACCAAGCGCACCCAACGCATGCGCCACTTGACCTGCGCGCGCATAGGTCTCGCGATAGGTCTGGCGATGCAGATCTCCTTCGGTACGGACAGAGACAATTTCACCGTCGCTGTGGATCTCAGAGGCGAACCTCAGGATCTCGATCACCGACAGCGGTCGATTCATCATCAGCCCCTGCATCCTATTCCTCCCTTGCACATTGTCTTGCCGTTCCGGATACACTGAGGGCCTATCGCACCCCACGCAACTGAAATCCTGTCCCAAGAGGTCCGCATCATGTCCGCACAAATGTCCCGCATTGCCCTGGCCCGCCGCCCGTCCGGATCACCTGTGCCCGAGGATTTCAAGTTCGTCACTGACGATATCCCCACACCAGCGGAGGGTGAGGTGGTGATCGAGGTCACCCATTTGTCGCTCGATCCCTACATGCGGGGCCGGATGGATGACGTCAAAAGCTACGCCCCTTCGGTCGACATTGACGGGACCATGACCGGACAAGGCGTCGGGCGTGTTTTGGCGAGCAAAGCCAGCGGATTTGCACCGGGCGACATGGTCACCGGGATGACAGGCTGGGCCAGCCATGCGTGCCTGCCGGGGCAGGAACTCCGCAAACTTGATCCCGCCATGCCACCGTCGACCGCACTTGGGGTTCTTGGCATGCCCGGCCTGACGGGTTGGGTCGGTCTGCACAAGTTCGGACGCCCCAAGGCCGGGGAAACCCTTGTCGTTGGCGCGGCCACCGGCCCTGTCGGATCCATGGTCGGTCAGCTTGCCAAAAGCCTTGGCCTGCGCACGGTCGCAATCGCAGGGGGGGCCGAAAAGTGCAAACTGGCCACCGAGACCTTTGGCTTTGACGCCGCCATTGATCACCGCGCGCATGATGACGCCAGATCCTTGCGCGCCGCTTTGGCAGAGGCCGCGCCGGATGGCGTTGATATCTATTGGGAAAATGTGGGCGGCAAGGTGCTGGAGGCCGTCCTGCCCCTGATGAACACACATGGCCGCATCCCGGTCTGTGGCATGATCGCGTGGTACGGCGGTGCGAATATCGAAGACACCAATCAACTGCCCGGCCTGTGGCGCAGCGTGTTGGTCAAACGGCTTCACGTGTCCGGCTTCATCATCTTTGACCACTGGGATGAATACCCGGCCTTCCTCAAAGACGTGGCCCCCAAAGTCGCCGCCGGGGACATCGCATATATCGAAGACGTCGCGGACGGGCTGGAGAACATGCCGGATGCGTTCATCGCCATGCTCAAGGGCGGCAATGTCGGAAAGCAGATCGTAAAGCTCTAAAACTCGGCCTGCGTTTCAAGCGCAAGCGGTGCCACTGGGGCTGCGCGCAGGTCATCCACCTGCAGCGGTCCGGAGGGTTTCGACAACCGGTTCCGCACCACCCAATGCAATCGCGTCGATGCACGGGTGATCGCCACATAAGCCAGCCGTTTCCACAGCGGCTGACCGGCTTCGACCCGTCCCATGCGCGCCGCAGCATAAAGATCGGGCGCGAACACCTGAACCTCATCCCATTGCGACCCTTGCGCCTTGTGAATGGTCACGGCCGCGCCATGCAGAAACGTGGCGCCCATGCGGGCTGCAAAGGGAATAAACGGCTCTTCCTCGTCCGGCTTTTCGATCTTCACAATCGACGCGGCCGACACTTGCGGGTCTTCCGCCCCCATCACATGCAAGCGCGAAAAGCCGGGTTTGCGCCCCGGCCCCAGATAGACAACCTGCGCCCCCTTGATCAGCCCGCGCGCTTCCAGATCAAGCCGCTTTTTGCGATGTTTCATGGGCAGTTCGATCCCGTCGCAAATCAACGGCTCACCTTCCAACAGTTCCGTCTCGGGCGCGCCATGCACGTTGCGAAACGCATGGATCAGCCGGATACGCGTCGCATTACGCCACACCAGCACCGGCGACCGTGCCATCAGATCGACCTCGACCCGTTGGCCCCAGACAACCCGGTCATCCGTGCGGGCCACATCTTCGACCATGCGTTCAAAGCTCTCGAACTCCAACGCGGGGTCCGCCAGCGCATGGGCCAGATCAAGGATCGGGTTATCCGCATCCTGGCGATGTATCCGGTTAAGGTTCAACACCTGCGACGGGGCGAGTGTTTCAAACACCATCTTGCCCGACTGGTTGACCGGGGCAAGCTGCGCCGGATCGCCAAACAACAACAGGTTCGGGAAAATTTCACGCAGGTCTTCCACCTGACGTTCATCCAGCATGGACGCCTCGTCGACAAACCCGATATCCAACGGATCCTCGCGCCGCTTCCAGCCGGTGATAAAATCCGATCCGCGCAATCCTGCCGCCGCCAAAGACGCCGGGATCGACTTGTGCGTCTCGAACGACGCTTTTGCCCGGGCCAGCGCTTCTTCGGTCAGGCCCTCGATCTCGGGCTTGTCGCCATTGCCCATCAGCCACTCAGCGATGCGTTCGTATTCCGGATCATAGACCGGCGTGTACAAAATGCGGTGGATCGTGGTAGCAGGCACACCGCGCATCCGCAGCACGCTTGCCGCTTTGTTCGTCGGCGCAAGGATCGCAAGGGTTCGCCGGTCCTTGCGACGACGGCCTTCATAATCGCCTGATACGACATCAACACCCGCTGCCTGCAACGCCTTGTAAAGCTCGGCCAGCAACAACGTTTTGCCGGATCCGGCCTTGCCGGTAACGGCCATGATCTTGGTCTTGCCGTCGCGAGGCGGCATCAGCAATCCGGTGTCCAGATCAACCCCGGCCTCGCGCAGCATATCTGCGACATGGTCATGGGCCGCGGCCTGGTCTTCCGAGTATGTCAGGGCGGGCAATGTCATGCCCGGACCCTACAGGTCCGGACGGGCAGGCACCAGCGTCAGGCCGCGCTCTGCAGCGGATGTTTGACGCGATCACCGAACGCGTCGGCAAACCATCCGCGCGACGCGTCCAGCGGGATCCCGGCAACGCGCGACACCTGTTTCTGGGACGCCTGCGTAAACTCCCAAAGGCCCACGCTGATCACCGACCGACCGGTCCCCGATGATCCCAGAACCTCAGGCGCGGCACCAATGCGATTGTAGATCCGCACCATAAGCGCATCGAACGCGCCGACGAAATGCTTGACCCCGAACCCCTGCATGATTTCGCCCCCGGCCAGCATCAGCGCCGCAGCCGTGCCCGGATCGGTGTTGCGCGACAGGCAGAAGCGCGTGCATTCCCAGATGAACGGGCTTTGCAGCGGGACGCCGTCCACAAGGTCCAGAAAGTGTTCGTTGATCATGGTGCGCCCGGTTGTCGGCAAAAACCGCATCGACCCACCATGGGTGCCATCAGCCTTTTCCCAGATCACGTAAAGCGGGTTCAGATCGTCATAGGCGTCGCGCTCCTGACCGTTGGCGTCGACAACCACGTCCCAGCCAAGCCGCGTTTTGAATTGATCCGCGCGGTCCTCGAACATGGTGCGGGCAAGAACCGGGTGGTCAGACAGTTGGTCGGCGTAAAGATATCGAATCATGAGCAGTCCCTCCATTTGGGAAGGAAAGCTGCGCTTCAAATATGAATTGTTTCTTGCACCACCGTTCGTTGGGTGTTGCGCGGCTTATTGTTTCTGCATTGGAAACAAAATCTACACCACAATCTGCCCCCGCGACATCGCGCGCGCCACCGCATGGGTCGTATTCAGCGCCCCTAGCTTGAAACGGGCGCTTTCGATATAAACCCGCAGGGTATGTTCAGAGATCGACAGGGTGTCAGCCACCTGCGCGCGGCTGTACCCAACCGCCAGCAACGTCATGGTCTCCACCTCTCGCGGGGATAAGGGTTGCGTCGCTTCGGGGGTGCGCCCCGGCTCCAGCTTCAGCGCAGCTTGATTAAAATAATGCGCAAAAAGGATCAGATCGCGGCGGTTCAGATCGGTAAAGCTGGACCAGGCATCGTCATCACAGGTGTGGCTCACCGTGAACAACGCAAACTGACCGTTTGGACCGCGAATTGGAATGGAATAGCCCTGGTTTCCGATGCCATGTGCCGCCGCGTCCTTTAAGAACGCCCGCGCCGATTTGGTCGACCAGTCCAGCCGTTTCCAATCCACCGGATGGAACCGCTGGTAACAGCCCAGAACAACCGGATCTATCCGCAGATATCCCATGTCAAGATACCGCTCGACCCATTTCGGGTCATAGGTGCCACAGCCGTATTGTTCCCCATTGCTCGACACCCAGTGATACACCATGTCGTCCACGCCATAGAGATCACGCAGCCATTCAATTGCGCTTTGTATTTCCTCAAGACGCTCTGCGCGTTCCAACCGCGCAATCACATCGTCCAACTGAGGCACTTTCTCCAAGAAGCCCACGGTCTATCCCCTTACCGTGCGACACAAGCTCATCAAGCGCGACCAGCTGGGTATCATCCAACTTAGCAGCCAGCGCCTTGAGATCGTTTGCAACCGCAAACGTCCTGAGGTCGGTCAACACATCTATGATCCAATCATGTCCCATGTCAGCGTCACCTCCAGATGGTTAATAGATCGTTAACACAACCTTAGCATGTGTAAAAAATCAGGCCTATTCCCTGATTCCCCCTCCCCAGAAATGGGGAGGCGGCGAATTTTACGACATTGATTTGGTTGACCGACCTTCACGCAAGAAAAAACCCGCGGCCCAATTCGGACCGCGGGGTGTGTCTAACAGGCAGAAGTAACTGCTTCGTTACGACCGCGCCGCCAATGCATCTTCAAATGTGCGCAATCCGGCTTTCGGCGATTGCACCAGCACCGCCATGTTGCCCGGCAGGTGTTCGTTGCGCAGCATCTTCGTATGCGCCTGCGGAATCTCATTCCACGGGAACACTTCCGACATGCACGGGTCCAGACGACGCTCAACCATCAACTGGTTGGCAGACGCCGCCTGTTTCAGGTGCGCAAAGTGCGAGCCCTGCAAGCGCTTCTGGTGCATCCACATATACCGCACGTCAAAGGTACAGTTAAACCCGGTGGTGCCCGCACAGATCACAACCATGCCGCCCTTTTTGCAGACCAAGGTCGACACCGGGAATGTCGCTTCACCCGGGTGTTCGAACACCATGTCGACATTCACACCCTTGCCGGTGATATCCCAGATCGCCTTGCCGAACTTGCGCGCCTCTGTGAACCATTCCTTGTATTCGGGCGTGTTCACTGTGGGCAATTGCCCCCAGCATTTGAAATCCTTGCGGTTGATCACGCCTTTCGCGCCCATCGACATGACAAAATCACGCTTGCTCTCGTCCGAGATCACGCCAATCGCATTGGCACCCGCCGTATTCGCCAACTGGATCGCGTAAGACCCAAGGCCCCCCGACGCGCCCCAAACCAGAACGTTCTGGCCCGGCTTCAGGTCATGCGGCTCATGCCCGAACAGCATCCGGTACGCGGTGGCAAGCGTCAGCGTGTAACACGCCGCCTCTTCCCAGGTCAGGTGCTTCGGGCGCGGCATCAACTGCTGGGCTTGCACCCGTGTGAACTGCGAGAACGACCCGTCATGGGTTTCATAACCCCAGATCCGCTGGGTCGGCGAATACATCGGATCGCCGCCGTTGCAGTGCTCGTCGTCGCCGTCATCCTGGTTGCAGTGGATCACAACCTCGTCGCCAACTTTCCAGCGCTTGACCTTATCGCCCACTTTCCAAACGATGCCCGACGCATCGGACCCGGCAATATGATACGGCTGCTTGTGGCCGTCGAACGGGCTGATCGGCTGACCAAGACCGGCCCAGACGCCGTTGTAGTTAACGCCTGCCGCCATAACGAGAACCAGCACTTCATGGCTGTCGATCTCCCATGTATCGACAACTTCCATTTCAAACGCCTGTTCCGGCTCGCCATGACGCTCGCGGCGGATCGCCCACGCGTACATCTGCTTGGGAACATAGCCCAAAGGCGGCATTTCACCGATTTCGTACAAGTCTTTCTCGGGCGCGTCATATGCCGCGATACCGGTTTGCTGATCAAGAGCCATCGAAGCCTCCTTTGGGTCAAACAGTTTGTGCCGCAACGCAGAATCGCGGCGTCTGACACTGGAATATGACCCGTTTTGAAATTATGCAACAAGATTAACGCAGATTTTGTAATTTTATGACCGAGCAGTCGCAGAAATCACTTTGCGTCCGCAGAACGATCCTGCATCAGATGCGCGATCGAGTTGCCATAGAACCTGGCCAGCGGCCGTTTGTGCTCTGTGACGATCAGCTGCGCGTCCTCCTCGACGACGATTCCGCGCTCGATCAATGTCCGCAATCCAAAGTCCAACGCATAGTCCCGGCTGTTTCGCGGAAGATGCACCTGTGCGTCGTGCAGGCTGTCCAACGCCGCCTCGAATGCGACCGCAAGCGCGGGCCGGTCCATCGGCCCATCCCGCAACAGCAGGAACGCCACCAGCGGCACCGGCAGAACCGGAACGGCCTGCGCGATGCGCTCCATGATCTCGCCAGACACGTTTTCCGGCCGTCCCGCCCCGCCCGGCACGTCACTTAATAACACAGGCTGGCCAAAACTTACCGCGGCATACCCGAATCGATGAAACCGCCGGGTGAGACGCAACCAAAGCTGCCGCAGGATGGCCTTGAACACCACGGAAATCCGCGCCCGAAACCGTCTGTTGCCCGATTCCTGCGCCCGGATCAGGATGGTATCCTCCAGCACCCGGTCATAGTTCAGCGCAATCGGAACAAAAATCACGTCCCGGTTTGCGGCCACCGCCCCTTCGAGGATGTATTTGAGGATCCCAACCTTCGGATGCGCCAACGCCCCATCAAGGCTTAGCCCGCCCTCTGGAAACACCGCCTGCGTCACCCCCGCGCCGGTGGATTGCTGCACAAAGCGGGCCAGAACCTTGCGATACAATTGATCGCGCGATTTGCGTCGGATGAAATACGCCCCCATCGCCCGGATCAGGCGCGACAATGGCCAAACGCGCGCCCATTCCCCCACTGCGTAGGACAGGGCAGACCGGTCCGCCGCCAGATAGGTGACCAACACGTAATCCATGTTGGACCGATGGTTCATGACGAACACAACCGTGGCATCGGGATCAATATCCGCCAGTTTTGAATCGTGGTGCACCATTCGAACCCGGTAAAGCGAGGTGCTCAGAAACTTGGCCGCCCGGATCGCAAAGGTGAAATACGCCCAGGCCGAAAACGATGGCACGATCTCCCGCGCATAGCGGCGGGCCCGTTCAAAGGCCACATCCTCGCGCACCCCAAACTCTTCGGCATGTTCGACAATGGCCTGCGTGACCTCGGGATCATAGATCAACCGCTGGATCATATCCTGCCGCCGCAACAGCTTGAACGGCTGGATCGGTCGGTCCAACCGCTCGTTCAACCGCGCCACCGCGCGTTCCATGCGCCTGCGAAAAAACCAGCGGACAGACGGAAACAGGAAATGCGACGCGAACGTCACACCTGCGAACAACAGGACCAGCAAGAAAGCCCACAGCGGCAGCGTGACGTCTTGTGTCATGACCGCACCGTGCCGAGCCATTCACACAACTTCAAGCATCATCCTCCATCAGGCGCAAATCGTCCCTCTCCTGTGCACGATTGTCCCTGCCCTTCCCTGCGCTTTTCCGTTATTCTTCGGCATCGCAGCATTTTCGGATGCGCCGCAGCGCAGCGAATTGACAGCGACATAAAGTTTCGCGTATGCACCAATTAACGCAACAAGATTACCTGGGCGAATCTGCCCGCACGAGGACGACATGACCGAGACACAGACCCCGACCCGTGACCGCCCTTGGCTGATCCGCACCTATGCAGGCCATTCGACCGCAAAGGCATCAAACGCGCTCTATCGCGGCAATCTGGCAAAAGGTCAGACTGGTCTTTCGGTGGCATTCGATCTGCCTACACAAACCGGTTATGACAGCGACCACGTACTTGCGCGTGGCGAGGTGGGCAAGGTGGGCGTCCCGGTGTCCCATCTGGGCGACATGCGTACCCTGTTCGATCAGATCCCGCTTGAACAGATGAACACGTCGATGACGATCAACGCCACCGCACCGTGGCTCCTGTCGCTCTATATCGCCGTGGCCGAAGAACAGGGCGCGGATGTCTCCAAACTGCAAGGCACCGTCCAGAACGACCTCATCAAGGAATACCTGTCGCGCGGCACGTATATCTGCCCGCCGAAACCGTCGCTCAAGATGATCGGGGACGTGGCCGAATACTGCTACACCAACATCCCGAAATGGAACCCGATGAACGTGTGTTCCTACCACCTGCAAGAGGCAGGCGCGACGCCGGAACAGGAACTGTCCTTTGCGCTTGCCACCGCCATCGCGGTTTTGGACGAGTTAAAACCCCGTGTTCCCGCCGAAGACTTCCCGGCCCTCTGCGGTCGCATCTCCTTCTTTGTGAACGCAGGCATCCGCTTCGTCACCGAGATGTGCAAGATGCGTGCGTTCGTGGACCTCTGGGACGAAATCCTCGAAACCCGCTATGGCGTCGAAAACCCCAAATTCCGCCGCTTCCGCTATGGCGTGCAGGTCAACTCCCTTGGCCTGACCGAACAGCAACCAGAAAACAACGTCTACCGCATCCTGATCGAGATGCTCGCGGTGACGCTCTCCAAGAAAGCCCGCGCCCGCGCCGTGCAATTGCCTGCCTGGAACGAAGCCCTTGGCCTTCCCCGCCCGTGGGACCAGCAATGGTCGATGCGGATGCAGCAGATCCTGGCCTACGAAACCGACCTTCTCGAATACGAAGACCTGTTTGACGGCAACCCCGCCATCGACCGCAAGGTCGAACAGCTCAAAGAGGGTGCCCGCGCGGAACTTGCCAACCTCGACAGCATGGGTGGCGCGATCGGGTCCATCGAATACATGAAAGGCCGTCTGGTCGACTCCAACGCCGACCGCCTGAACAAGATCGAACGCAACGAAACCATCGTCGTTGGCGTCAACAAATGGGTCGAAGGTGAACCCAGCCCGCTGCAAACCGAAGACGGCGGCATCATGGTTGTGGATCCAGCGGTTGAACAGGAACAGATCGACCGCCTCAACGCGTGGCGCGACGAACGCGACTCCGAAGCGGTCACCAAGGCCCTTGCCGATCTGCGCGCTGCCGCCAAGGACGGAAAAAACGTCATGCCCGCCTCCATCGCGTGTGCCAAAGCCGGTGTCACCACCGGCGAATGGGCCGGCGAAATGCGCGCCGTCTATGGCGAATACCGTGGCCCCACTGGTGTATCCAAATCCGTCTCCAACAAGACCGAAGGCCTCGACGACCTGCGTGCCGCCGTGGACGCCGTCAGCGACAAACTGGGCCGCCGTCTGAAATTCCTTGTCGGCAAGCCCGGCCTCGACGGCCATTCCAACGGCGCCGAACAAATCGCCTTCCGCGCCCGCGATTGCGGTATGGATATCGACTACGAAGGCATCCGCCTCACACCCGACCAGATCGTCAGCGCCGCACAGGACAACGACGTCCATGTCGTTGGTCTCTCCATTCTGTCCGGCAGCCACATCCCGCTGGTCGAAGATATGATGGCCAAAATGCGTGACGCAGGGTTGGGCCATATTCCGGTGATCGTCGGCGGCATTATCCCGGACGAAGATTCCGCCCGATTGAAAGCCATGGGAGTGGCCAAGGTCTATACCCCCAAGGATTTCGAATTGAATGCCATCATGATGGATATCGTCACGCTGGCAGATCCAAAGGCGGTTGCTGCCGAATAGGTTCAAACCGCTCGAAAAAGGGATGCCCCGGCTTTGCAAAAGGCCGGGGTTTTCTTTTGCAAACGTGCAGCCAACCTCTCCAAAATTGCGAAACCCGCTATTGACGCACACCCTATACACGAAACAAGCGCGATATCTTGCCGAAAACCCCACGGTTTACACAAAGTGATGCTTGCATTCCCTCAAAAATGAAAACAAGCAATTGGCAGAATAGGAGAATACCCATGGATATCGATTTTAACGACCTCTCGAAAGAAGAGCTGAAGAAGATCGTAAAGGGTGCCGAAAAGGCGCTGAAGACCATTGACGAGCGCCGCAAAGCCGAAGCCAAGAAAGCCGCTGAATCCGCGGCCAAGGAATATGGGTTTTCGCTGGATGAATTGCTGGGCGGTACGGGTAAGAAAACCGGATCAAAGGGCGCACCCAAGTATCGCAATCCCGATGACGCTTCCCAAACCTGGACGGGCAAAGGCCGCAAGCCGAATTGGGTGAATGCGGCTTTGGACGCTGGAAAATCGCTCGACGATCTGAAGATTTAATATGACGGTCCATATCGGAGCAAAACCCGGCGACATTGCTGAAACGGTCCTGATGCCCGGCGATCCGTATCGCGCCAAATGGGCGGCCGAAACGTTTCTTGAAGATGCCCAATTGGTCAACGAAGTGCGCGGTATGCTGGGATTTACCGGCATGTGGAACGGGCATCGTGTGACGATTCAAGGTTCCGGCATGGGCATGCCGTCGCTGTCCATCTACGCCAATGAACTGATCCGCGATTACGGCGCAAAAACGCTGATCCGGATCGGATCCTGCGGCGGAATGCAGCCGCATGTCGGCATACGCGATGTGATTATCGCCATGACGGCCAGCACGCTCTCCACCCCGTCCCGCGGCATCTTCAAGGAACTCAACTTCGCGCCCTGTGCCGATTACGGGCTCTTGCGGGCAGCAGCAGATGCCGCAGCGGCAAAAGATGTGAAAACGCATGTTGGCGGGATTTATTCGTCTGACGTGTTCTACGACGAACGCCCCGACCTGAACGAACAGATGACCCGACACGGCATTCTGGGTGTCGAAATGGAAGCGGCGGAACTCTACAATCTGGCGGCGCGCCATTCGGTCCGTGCCCTTGCCGTACTCACCGTATCAGACCACCTGCAAACCGGCGAAGCCCTTCCGGCAGAAGACCGCGAACGCAGCTTTGGCGACATGGTCGACATCGCGCTGACCGCGGCGTTCCAATAAAGGCCCAATTCTGACCCGCATTCCTGCCGTATTCCGGCGACAGGACTGCGGGTCATGTACAGTTATATTCTTGGCCTCTATGTCCTTGTGACATCCCGCGTCCCTCTGCCGGTGAACACAATGCTGTTCGGTGTGGCAACACTCTCCGCCTACACGCTTCTGGCACCACATGCAGATGCCTTTGCCGATGTCGGTTTGATCCTGCCGGTCCTGTGCGCCGTGTTCGGGTATGTCACGGTTGTGGGCCTGAACGTGCCCGCAACGGTGGATCGCATCGCACGGGAAAACGGCAATGTCGTCGGCCCGCGCGCCTTTGCGGCCCCTTTCGTGCTCTGCGCCATCGCGATCTTCGCCCCGTCCCTGAACTGGGCGCAACATGCCATCAGCCTTTTGCTGGGCGCGACAGCCTTGGTCTTTGCCTGCCTCACCATTGCCGGCTCCGCAAACGCCAAAAGCCACGTGTTCGGCGGCCGCTGGGACGAAGCCAAACGCAACGCCGCCAATTGGCACGTCGCCCGCTTGGTTGCGTTGATCCTTGGCAACGAACTGGCCGCCAGCAATGGCTCTCCGACAACGTGGGTCATTGCGATGTGCCTTGGCCCCATCGCGCTGCATTACCTGATGTATTGGACCATCATCGCCACGCACCCTTACGAAAACATGAGCGGCAACGATACGGGCGACTGATCCCTATCGTCCGTGGCGCCGGTCATAGCCATTCACCGAAGGCGGCTGCCACCCCTCCAACGCGCCCGGCTGCGGTGCCAGCACCTCGACCCGCAGCGGGAAACACGCCGCGACATCGCTGGAATGTTCGCTTGAACAGTCGCCACCCGGGCAGGCCGACAGCGCGCCTAGCAGGTCAATTTCGGCAAAGAACGTCAGGTGATCCCCGGGGCGGACAGGGCTGGCTTTCATGAAATACTGCCCGGTGTCGCGCGTGAACCCGGTGCACATAAAGACATTCAGCACATCGTGGACATGCGGTTCTGCATCCGCCAGAGACAACCCGGTCGCATCCGCCAACGCCCGCGTCAGGTTTGAATGACAGCAATGGTGGTACTGCGACCCCGCCAACAGGTTGCCCGTGTAGGGATCACAGCGCGTGCCAATTACGTCATGCACAGACCCGCCATAGGCATCAATCCCGTACCAGCCCAGACTGTCCTCAACCACCGTCGCCATGGGACGCAGCGTGGGAAAGGACGACCACAACCGTTCGCCCGTGGTCACATGCGTGCCATGCAAGGCCCGTGTCTTTCCGGAATAAAACCGTTCTGACAAATCATGTGCACTCCAGAGGTTCAGATCGCCGACCTGTGGCCCCTTAACACTGGTGATCCGGAAAAACCCACCTGCCGGCACGCGAAACGCACACGCATCCCGCGGCGGTGCCTCGACCGTTTCCACCGGGGTCGCCGTTTCAAGCGCCCGTGCGTAAAGCGCCAAGTCGGGCTTTGGCAAGGTGTCGTTCGGATAGCAGATCACCGGCGCAATGGCGCGGCGGGCATCGGCGTCAGGGGGGGCTTGCGTCATGGGTCACTCCTCACCCGGCCAAAAAGACCTCGCCGGATCGGAATTGGCAAGCCCTGGCGCGCGCCTCCCCACGCGCGCCAGGTAAACCGGGGGTATCAGATCGCAATCACGTCAAGCGGTGGAAACCCGTTAAAGCCGACCGATGCATAGGTCGACGTATAGGCCCCGCAGTTGCGGATCACGATCCGATCCCCCGATTGCAGCCCCAGCGGTAGAAGCACAGGCTGCTGTTCGTAAAGCACATCCGCACTGTCGCAGGACGGACCGGCAAGAACACAGGCGCCGGTTGGCTCATGGTCCCGGTTGGTCAGGAACTGGTAGCGGATAGCCTCGTCCATGGTCTCGGCCAGACCCGAGAACTTGCCGATATCAAGATAAACCCAGCGGTGAAGATCGCTCTCGGATTTCCGCGACACAAGCAGCACTTCCGCCGAAATCGCGCCGGCCTCGGCCACCAAACCGCGTCCCGGCTCTGCCATCACAGTCTCAACTTCGCCGAACCGCTCTGTCACCATCCGCATGACCGATGACGCGTAAATCTCGGGCACATCCATCTCTTGGCCGTAGAACGCCGGAAACCCGCCACCGATATTGAGCAGCGACAGATCAAACCCGGTCGCTTTGAGATCGGCCCACACAGCCGCGACCTGATCCAGCGTCTCGACCCACATCTCGGCCTTGCGTGTCTGCGACCCGACGTGAAACGACAACCCGACAGGACGCAGACCCAGCTGTACGGCCAAGGCAAACAGCGCCCCCGCTTTTTCAGGCGCACAACCAAACTTCCGCGACAGCGGCCAGTCCGCCTGCAACGAACCGACGATCAACCGGATGTACACACGCGCGCCCGGCGCATGCGCTGCGATCTTGCCAAGCTCTTCTTCGGAATCCGCCGCAAACAGGTCGATCCCGACGCCATGCGCCCATGCGATGTCCGAGGCCCGCTTGACCGTGTTGCCGAATGAAATCCGGGACACATCCCCCCCGGCCGTCAGGCACATTTCAATCTCGACGCGCGACGCGGCATCGAACCCACTGCCAAGCGCTGCAAGCGTGCGCAGCACTTCGGGGGCCGGGTTGGCCTTGACCGCATAGTGAATACGCGCCTTGCCCAACCCTTGCGCTAGGGCAGAGTACTGCCGTGCAACAGCTTCGGTATCAATCACCAGTGTTGGCCGCGCGAATTGGTTTTGCAGGATGTAGGTTTCGGCACGCGACAAAGAATCTGTCCGACGGGCGGCAAGCCCGGTGACGTATGCGTTCATGGTCATCTCCAATAGACCCGGCCAAAGTATGACCGCTCACTTCCAAGGGAGACGTTACCGTCGCTACGTAAACCGCGTGGGCCTTGAACCCCACCTCGCCAGAGGTGCGTGCGTTGGCGTCTGTAAACGCGCCTTTGATCCCAAAAGTGAGTCGGCGCAAGAGAGAAAATCATCCACCGTTACGATTTTTCATCCGGCAAGCGCAAACACATCAAGGGACTGTCCTGAGATGCTGTTTCAGCGCCGCAAAACGCACACCGCCATTGCCCCGGCCCAATACGCCGCCATCGGCAGTCACGGGTCAACGTGGTGGAGGCGCGTTTCCAGTAAAGATAACCCAGCACACCAAGCAGCAAGAGGATCAGCAGAACGGGCATTCAGTCGGCCTTGCGTGTCTCAGCCCGTCTTTGCATCTGCTGCAAGACGTTCGAAAACCTGTTTGAAATGCGCTCCGCTGGCCCGCTCCAACGCACCGTCGGATATGTCTTGCGCGCTCCAAAGCCAAGATTTCGCCGGATCATGGAACATCGCCCAGTCGCCGAACATGCGCGCTGCCACCTGCTGGTTCACACGAATGGCCATTTCAAGATGCCGGTCATCCCGCCGGATGCGGTCACACGTCGCCTCAACAGCTTGCGCTGGCCCTTCCAGCAATTGCAGGTACACATCCTGTCGGCAAATCAGCGCCCCGCTCACCCCGTCCCGCATATTGCACCGCCGCGCGTCCATCAGAACGCCGTTCAGCATCGCGTCGTCATACCCAAAGGGACGCGACGAATAGATGATCTGGATAAGGTCAGAAATGATGGCTGCTCCTGTGAACGCCATGCACGCGACACCGACGATCGGCATGGCCTGCAGCGGGCTGGGACAAGTGTATCGCAATCACTGCAAAAAGTCCGTGATGAAAACAACGGGTCCTGACGCGCATTACCCAAGCGCTAAATGCCCCGCCAATCCCAGCATAAAGCCCAGAACAGCCCCCATTGGTGGGCCCCAGGCCTGTTGCAACGGCACCTGCGGCGCAACATCTTCGAAGATCAGGTACAGAATGCCCCCCGCCGAAAACAGCATGATCCCCCCAAGCACCTCGGGCATGTCCCCAAGCACATAAAGACCAATCAACGCAGCAGCCGGTCCAACAGGCACCATCGCCAGAAACACCCAGATCAACCGTGGCCGGTGACCCGTCCCGGCCATTTCGCGCCAGGCATTGAACCCTTCAGGCAGGTTTTGCAGCGCGATCAGACACGCCAAAAGCAACGCCACATCAACCTGTCCTACCAGCATCGCGCCTAAGGCCATCGCCTCGGGGATATAGTCCAGCATCATTGCCATGAACTGCGACACGCGGCTTTTGCCCTGCGACAAACGATAGTCCAGCAGGCCAAAAACCAATCCGCCCGCCCCGAACAGGATCAACGCAGGCAGCGCGCCGACCCGGTCGGTCCCTTCCGGAACAAGCACCAGGGCAATCGCGGAAAACAACGCACCACCCCCAAAGGCGATCACGGAATGACGGAACTCTTCGCGCAGCCAACCGGGCAGAACCCCGTCAAAACGCGCCAGAAAAGCACCGGCCGGAATCGAAATTCCGGCCAGTGTCGATAACAAAACAGCTTGTAGGAGAACACTGTCCAAAACGGATCAAACGTGGCGTTCGACCATCATCTTCTTGATCTCGGCAATCGCTTTTGCCGGGTTCAGGCCTTTCGGGCAGGTCTTGGTACAGTTCATGATCGTGTGGCATCGGTAAAGCTTGAACGGATCTTCCAACTCGTCCAACCGCTCCCCTGTCGCCTCATCGCGCGAATCGATGATCCAGCGATACGCATGCAAAAGCGCGGCGGGTCCAAGATACCGGTCGCCATTCCACCAATAGGACGGGCACGATGTCGAACAGGACGCGCACATCACGCATTCATACAGGCCATCCAGCTTTTTTCGGTCCTCGATAGACTGCTTCCACTCTTTCGCGGGACGGTTCGTCTTGGTCTCAAGCCATGGCATGATCGACGCGTGCTGCGCGTAAAAATGCGTGAGGTCCGGGATCAGGTCGCGCACCACCGGCATGTGCGGCAGCGGATAGATTTTCACGTCGCCCGTGATCTCGTCCAACCCGTAGATACAGGCCAACGTGTTGATCCCGTCGATATTCATCGCGCAGGACCCACAGATCCCCTCGCGGCAGGACCGGCGGAACGTCAGCGTCGGGTCGATCTCGTTCTTGATCTTGATCAGCGCGTCCAGAACCATCGGGCCGCATTTGTCCATATCAACGAAATACGTATCCACCCGCGGGTTTTCGCCATCATCAGGCGACCAGCGATAGATGCTGAATTTCCGCACATTGGTGGCACCCTCGGGCTTGGGCCAGGTTTTGCCCGTGCGCATGGTCGAATTCTTGGGGAGCGTCAGTTGTACCATGTCTCTCTCCTTATCGAAGCAGGGCTGGCAGGCCTTCGGCCGCCAGACAAGTCAGTGTCTCGGGTTTCGAGACGATATCACTCACGATTTGCACCGTATTTTCAGTAGGGCCAGTCACGCTATCCAGCGCCAGCGCCCGAATTTGCACCGCGCTTGCATTGTCGATCACACAATCCAGCGTCGGTTCCAACGGCACGCCGGGAAACCGGTCCACAAGAACCGGCGTGATCGCAGACCGCGCCGCCTCGCGTGCGATCTCGTCCTGCGCCTGCGGAGAGCAGGCCGCGAGAAAAAGACCAAACGCGAGGATCGCGCGCATCAGAACGTCCGCTCTTTCGGTGCGATCTTCTTGAGCGAAATGCCCCCTTGCTCTTCGGTTGACAGCGGATCAACCACCACCGGGCGATAGCTCAGATCGGTCTTGTTGCCCTCAACCCGCGCAATGGTATGGACGCGCCAGTTCTCGTCATCCCGCGTCGTGTAATCCTCATGCGCATGCGCGCCACGGCTTTCCTTGCGCGCCTCGGCCCCGGCAATCGTCGCCAAAGCGTTCGGCATCAGGTTGGTCAGTTCCAGCGTTTCCATCAGGTCACTGTTCCAGACCAGGGACCGGTCGGTGACCTGCAGATCATCCAGCTTGCCCGCAATCGCGGTCATCTTGTCCAGACCTTCTTTCATCGTCTTCGCCGTCCGGAACACAGCCGCATCCGCCTGCATCGTTTTCTGCATCTCAAGCCGCAGATCGGCGGTCGGGATCGCACCGGTTGCATTGCGCAAGCCGTCGAACCGGTCGAACGCCTTATCGACAGACGCGGTATTGGTCGCTGGCACCGCGCTTTCAGGATCAACAACCTTACCGGCGCGGATCGCCGCAGCCCGGCCAAAGACCACAAGGTCGATCAGAGAGTTCGACCCAAGGCGGTTCGCCCCATGCACAGACGCACAGCCCGCTTCGCCCACGGCCATCAAGCCGGGAACAATCGCGTTCGGGTCTTCGGCGGTCGGGTTGACCACCTCACCCCAATAGTTCGTCGGAATGCCGCCCATGTTGTAATGCACCGTCGGCAGAACCGGGATCGGCTCTTTCGTGACATCCACACCCGCAAAGATCTTCGCAGACTCCGAAATCCCCGGCAGACGTTCGGCCAAGGCTTCCGCAGGCAGGTGCGACAGGTTCAGGTGGATGTGATCCCCCTCGTCCCCCACACCGCGCCCTTCGCGGATTTCCATCGTCATCGAGCGGGACACATAATCGCGTGGCGCAAGGTCTTTGTAATTCGGCGCATAGCGCTCCATGAAGCGCTCACCTTCAGAGTTGGTGAGATACCCACCTTCGCCACGCGCGCCCTCGGTGATCAGACAGCCAGAACCGTAGATGCCCGTCGGGTGAAACTGCACAAACTCCATATCCTGAAGCGGCAACCCGGCACGGGCCACCATACCGCCACCGTCGCCGGTGCAGGTATGCGCAGACGTCGCGCTGAAATAAGCCCGGCCATAACCACCGGTCGCCAACACCACCATCTTGGCGTTGAACACATGCATGGTGCCATCGTCCAGCTTCCAGCAGACAACGCCTGTGCAGGCACCATCGTCAGACATGATCAGATCAATGGCGAAATACTCGATGTAGAATTCCGCGTTGTTCTTCAGCGACTGGCCATAAAGCGTGTGCAAGATCGCGTGTCCGGTCCGGTCGGCGGCGGCACAGGTGCGCTGCACGGGTGGGCCTTCCCCGAACTCGGTGGTGTGTCCGCCAAAGGGACGCTGGTAAATCTTGCCTTCCTCGGTGCGCGAGAACGGCACGCCGTAGTGCTCAAGTTCGTAAACCGCCTTGGGCGCTTCGCGGGCAAGGTATTCCATCGCGTCCGTATCACCCAGCCAGTCCGACCCTTTCACAGTGTCGTACATGTGCCACTGCCAGTGATCCGGCCCCATGTTCGACAGCGACGCCGCGATGCCGCCCTGCGCCGCAACCGTGTGCGACCGGGTCGGGAACACCTTGGTCACACACGCGGTGCGCAACCCTTGCTCTGCCATGCCCAGTGTGGCGCGCAACCCTGCGCCGCCCGCACCCACGACCACGACGTCATAATCATGCGTCTCGTATTCGTATGCAGCCATAGTCTTGGAAACTCCGATAATTCAAAGGGCCATTTTGGCGATTGCGAAAATGCCAACGGCGGCCGCGCCGTAGCTGATGCAGGTCATGCCCAGGATCAGGACCTTGCCCCACAATCCATGCACGTAGTCTTCGATCAGGACTTGGAAACCGTCGTTGAAATGCTTGAACCCAACAAGCAACGTCAACGCGGCGATGATGGCCGGGAATGGTCGGGCGTAATAGGCCTGAACCTCCTCAAAGGAGTCGCCCAACACAGCACCAAAGGTGAAGACGAAAAGGGGGATCAGGAACAGCAAAGCAACCGATGATTTCTTCATCGACCAGGCATGTTCGGTCCCGGATTTGGCAGCGCCCCAGCCAACGGCGCGTTTGCGGTCAGTCAAAAAAGCCATGTGTCGCGCCTCACCAAAGTACGATTGCAGTAAAGATTGTCAGAACGCCGGACCCGATGATCACCATCCAGCCAAGCATCTCGGCCTTGTCCAGTTCCAGCATCTTGGCATTGTCCCAGATCAGGTGCCGCACACCCGCCAGGGAATGATACCAAAGCGCCCAGACGGACAGGAACATCACGATATCGCCGAACCAGCTTGTGACAAACCCGTTCGCGACGGCGAAATATTCTGATCCGGTCGATGCCGCCAGAAGCCACCAGACAATCAACAACGCGGCGACGATCAAAGCGTTCCCGGTGATCCGTGTCAGGATGGAGGTGATGGACGTTAATTGCGGGCGGTACACCTGCAAATGCGGAGAAAGGGGCCGGTTGCCCCGATTGACGTCAGCCATGGTCTGAGTCCTTTTCGGTTCCTGACCGTCTTTTTATTGCATTTTTGTAAGGTGTCACGAGACAGGACCGCGCAGTTTGCGGGTTTTTTGCCAAAATTCGACCAAACTGAAGGTTTCGTGATCACACTTTTCTTTGCTGTGATCACATTTACGACCAATAGGCAAGCTGGGCTGTTTACCGACCCGCCCCAACCCGCGATTCCAGGCGAATCCACTTGGGACCGCAGAGTGATCGTGACCACAAATCAGGGCACTCCACCGCGCGCGCCCGTCCCATGCGTTTCATTCATTTAGAAGGGCGTAAAGCTCCCGCAGATGTCCTTCGAACTCTTCGCACATGGTGATCGACTGGTCCGACGGGTCATAAAACGCATTCGCTTCGCCACAGGCTTCGGCTCGCACAACAACTTCGGTCGGCAACAAAAAATCCGCGTTCATCGCCTCAACTTCGGCCGCAATCAACTGTGCCGTAAAGGTCGCGGGATCATCCGCGCGGAACGCCATCGGCACACCGTCGCCGCCAAGACCTTCGAACACCGTCCCCCAGCTATCGGACGCCAGGTCATATTCCTCGGGGCAATACTCCGCCCGTTCCTCCGGCAATCCCATATCCTCGGCAAAATCGTCCCGCGCGTCGGGATCCCCGCCATAGAACAGGCACACGGTGTTGTAAAAGCGCTGCTCGTCCGGGCCATGCACATCCCAATAGGGCAACGGGGTGTCCCGGTTCATCTGCGCCTCGGCCCAGAATCCGTCGGACACATCATACGCCATCTGCAAAGCAAATTCCGGCTCGTACAGCTGGTCAATCAACAGGATCGACGCCACATCCGCCGCGTCTTCCTCTTGCCCGAACACCGGCATCTGCATCACGTCGATCAGCGCATGACCCAGTTCGTGATAGAAAATGCCAATGATATTGGCCTCGACAAACGCGTCTTCGGCCTCGTCCGCCGCAACCGGCGTCGCCATCAATGCCAATATGACAAGCGCGTGTCTCACACGGGCATCAAAGCCCAGTAATCCAGATCAAGCAAGACATGCGGCAGGTATTTCCCGTCATCGCCTTTCAGGTCAAACGATCCGCCCTCTTTCACGGCCACCAGCCGCAACCGAACAGCGCCAACCCCCGGCCCATCCGTCTCCGCCTTGTCCAGCACCTCGGACCACGCCCGCACCGTATCGCCGCTAAAGCAGGGGTTCGCATGCGCACCACCATTCAGCCCCACGATCATCTGCGCATTGGCCAAGCCGTTGAACGACAACGCCCGCGCCATGCTGATGACATGCCCGCCATAGATCAGCCGGCGGCCATCGGGACGCGCGGACGCATCGAAATGCACCTTGGCCGTGTTCTGCCAAAGCCGCGTCGCCATCATGTGTTCGGCTTCCTCGATCGTCACGCCGTCCACATGGTCGATCTTTTCACCAACCTCATAATCGCCCCAGCGATGCGCCTCGCCCGCCAAGTCAAAATCATACTTGGTGAAATCAAGGCCCTTGGGGATCACCAGATCGCCCACCGGCACAACTTTGTTCAACTCGGGCACAACCGTCTCGGGGGCAGGCGCATCCACATCGCGTTTGCGCACCATGACCCAGCGCACATATTCCAGAACCAGCTCATCATGCTGGTTCAGCCCCCGTGTGCGCACCCAGACAACCCCGGTTTTGCCGTTCGAGTTCTGTTTGACCCCGATCACCTCGGATTCAGACCGCAACGTATCGCCGGGCCAGACAGGTTTGATCCACCGTCCCTCGGCATAGCCAAGATTGGCCACTGCGTTCAAAGACACATCTGGCACGGTTTTTCCGAACACCACGTGAAACGCGATCATGTCGTCCAGCGGGCTGAACGGAAGGCCGCAGTCCTGCGCAAACTGGTCCGACGAATACAGCGCATGCCGTGCCGGATAGAGCGCATGATACAGCGCCCGTTCCCCCATCTTGACCGTGCGCGGCACGGCGTGTCGGATCACCTGACCGATGGAATAGTCCTCAAAGAACCGGCCTGCATTTGTCTTCGTCATGGAACGTCCTTCGTAGGCCGGGCTTCTGCCCGGCACCCGTTATTGCTGCCCCAGCTTCATGTCCGGCGAATAGGGCGTATCGATCTCTTTTGTCACCGCCTGACCGCAGCGCATCACGCCATTGGCGTGATCAAACGCGTAAGTGGGATCGCCATAAAGCTCCCATCCCTTGCTCAGCGCTTCGGAGACCTTGTGACAGAACGCAGAGGTGTCGTCTTCGGTCAGCAATCGGTAGATTTTCATCCCGTCAGCCCCCGAATGGCGACACGCCAAGCCACAGGTGGACAAGCGACACCACCACGTAGACCACAATCGTGATCACAACGAGCAGGATGTCTTTCTTCGCCTCACCCGGTTGAGGCCGATCCCAGACCGGCACCGCCTTGTTGATCAGGATCACCTCGGCCACGGCCCAGGCCAGCATCCCGCCAAACAGGATGATCGACGCCAGATCGCCGTTCACCAGCAAGTGCGCCACCGCCCAGATCTTGACCGCCGTCAGCTGCGGATGGCGCATCTTGCCCCGCAACCGGCCTGTCGTGGCGCTCATCCCGAAGACGAAAATCGCCACCAGCATCAGCAGGTTGTTGATATGCGTCATGAACGCTGGCGGATACCAGACGTTGATAAACTCTGACGCACGATAGCCCCAGATCATCAACCCAAGGCTGACAACCAACAGAACCGTGACCAGTCCTTTGCCTTTGTCGCCCATCGCTGCGCGCTGTTCCGGTGCGACGCGCTTGAAGAAATGCGCGCCCATCCAGATAAGAAGTCCGAGTACAAGAATACCGATCATGGCTTACCCCGCGTTGATCGCTTCAATTGCCTCTGCTTTTGCCAGTATTTCACGGGCCGTGGCAACGTGAAGGTTTTCAACGATCTTGCCGTCGACCACCGCAACGCCCTGTCCTTCGGCCTCCGCCTGTTCAAACGCGGCGATCTGGCGCTGCGCAAGGTCGATCTCTTCCGGTGCCGGGGCAAAGGCGCTGTTGGCGATGTCCACCTGCGCCGGATGGATCAGGGTCTTGCCGTCAAACCCCATATCCCGGCCCTGCGCGCATTCCGCCTTTAGCCCGTCGTCATCCTTGAACGCATTATACACGCCATCCACGATAACGCGCCCTTCGGCCTTGGCCGCCAGAAGGCACAGCGACAGCGACGTCATCATCGGCAACCGGTCCGGACGGAACCGCGACTGCAATTCCTTGGCAAGGTCATTGGTCCCCATGACCATCCCTGCGAGTTTGGGATGCGCGGCAATCTCCGGCGCGTTCAACATGCCGCGCGGTGTTTCCATCATCGCCCAGATCGGCAGATCGCCGGTGATCGCGGCCAACTGGTCCAGCTGGGCCGCGCTTTCAACCTTTGGCAACAGCACCGCATCGCAGTCCATATCGCACACGGCTTCGGCATCCGCCTGCCCCCACGCGGTGTCCAACCCGTTGATCCGCACGATCCGCACCCGCGCGCCATACCCGCCCTGCGCCAGCGCGGCCGTCAATGTGGCCCGCGCAGCCGGTTTTTCATCCGCCGCAACCGCGTCTTCCAGATCGAAAATCACCGCGTCGACAGGCAAACTCCGCGCCTTGTCCAGCGCGCGATCTTTCGATCCGGGGATGTAAAGAACCGAACGATACGGGCGGCTGCGCATGTCCATAAGAATCTCCTGGCCGAAACCTGCGAAATAAAGTTGCGTCCGAGAGCTACATTCTTTTGCAAAAACTGCAAGATCAGATTTGCCGCACCGCAGAAAAAAGCCCCGAAAGCAGCTTTGCGGACGCAGCGTTAACCAATTGTAAGCCCCCTTTAAGGACGATTTCCCGACACGCACACAGACGGGGAACGTTATGACTCAGGACTTCATGAAATATGCCATTCTCGGCCTTGGCGCGCTTTTCGCATCCGCAACACTGACACAGGCGCAACAAAACTGCGCGCCGCGCGACCTGGTTGTTGAACGTCTGGCCAGCGCCTACGGCGAGACGCGACAATCCATCGGCATCGGGCAAAACAACGTGGTTATCGAAGTGTTTGCCTCAAAGGACACCGGGACATGGACCATCACGGTCACTAACACCGCCGGCACAACCTGCCTCGTGGCCAGCGGTCAGGCCTTTGAAACCCTGGCCGAAGCGCTGCCCGTGCCGAACGAGGATGCCTAGCTCAGCGCATCCCAGATCAGTTTTGATCCCGTGACTGTCAGCAACACATAGGTCAGTCCAAAAAACAGGCGTTCTGGCACAACATGATGCGCCCGGATGCCAATCCACGTCCCCAGCACCGCAAACGGCGCCAGCACCAGGTTGATGGTCAGCGTTTCAACGGTGAAGAACCCCATCACAGCATAGATCGCGGCCTTGAGCACATTCATCGCCCAGAACACGATCACGGTCGACGCCTGATAGGCCGTTTTGCTCAACCGCCGTCCCAACAGGTAGACCGCCGCCACCGGACCACCGGCATGGCTGATGAAACTGGTAAAACCCAGCCCGACCCCTGCCGCGATGCCAACCGCTGGCGATGTCTCGCGCGTGCCCAGTTTCAAAACGCCCGACGCCCGTGCCAATTGCCACAGGACAAACGCGATCGAGATGCCTCCGATGATCAACCGGATCGCATTCGCCTCGACCATGCCAAAGAACACCGCCCCCAGAAACGTCCCCGGCACGCCGCCCAGCAGCAAAAGCCGCACCTCGGGCCAGCTCCACTTTTTCCAATAGGTCGGAAGGCTGCTCACATCGATCAGCATCAAGAGCGGCAACATGATCCCAAGCGCCATCGCGGGTTCAAAGGCAAGCGCAAGAATCGACGCGCTGGCAAAGGCCGCGCCTGACCCAAAGCCCCCCTTTGACACCCCCGCGAACACGGCCGCAGGAATGCCCAAAGCGAAAACTGCCCAACTCAATGCGTCCATTTTCGCCTCGATAATTCAATGGATTTCCAAGACATATCCCCCCGATCCGCCCCGCACCACCCAAGAGGTGCGTCAGCACCGCACTTGCGAAACGCCCTCAGTCGGACTAGCAGAACGCAAATTTCAAACGGACCGGAGATAGTTTCCATGGCCAGACCCAAGATTGCCCTTATCGGCGCAGGACAAATCGGTGGCACACTCGCCCACCTTGTTGCGCTCAAAGAACTCGGCGACGTTGTTCTCTTTGACATCGCAGAAGGCACCCCAGAGGGCAAAGCGCTCGACATCGCAGAATCCGGCCCGTCCGAAGGCTTCGATGCCAAACTGAAAGGCACCCAGGACTACGCCGATATCGCAGGCGCAGACGTCTGCATCGTCACCGCCGGTGTGCCGCGCAAGCCCGGCATGAGCCGCGACGACCTGCTGGGCATCAACCTCAAGGTCATGAAATCCGTCGGCGAAGGCATCGCCGCCAACGCCCCCGACGCGTTTGTTATCTGCATCACCAACCCGCTCGACGCGATGGTGTGGGCGTTGCAGCAATTCTCCGGCCTGCCCGCGAACAAGGTCTGCGGCATGGCGGGTGTTCTCGACTCCGCGCGCTTCCGTCACTTCCTCAGCCTCGAATTCGATGTGTCGATGAAAGACGTCACAGCCTTCGTTCTCGGCGGTCACGGCGACACGATGGTGCCGCTCACACGCTATTCCACCGTTGCCGGTATCCCGCTGCCCGATCTGGTGAAAATGGGCTGGACCACGCAGGAAAAGCTCGACGCCATCGTCCAGCGCACCCGCGACGGCGGCGCAGAAATCGTCGGCCTGCTGAAAACCGGCTCCGCCTTCTACGCCCCGGCAACCTCCGCCATCGAAATGGCCGAAGCCTACCTCAAGGACCAAAAACGCCTCCTGCCCTGCGCAGCATGGTGTGATGGCGAGTTTGGCCTCGACGGCTTCTACGTCGGCGTCCCGACCATCATCGGCGCTGGCGGGATCGAGAAGATCGTGAACATCGAACTGGCAAAAGACGAACAAGCCATGTTCGACAACTCCGTCAACGCGGTGAAGGGCCTCGTTGAGGCCTGCAAGGGCATCGACGACAGCCTGAAGTAAAAAGGCGGCCGCTTTTTAGCTTTGACGAAAGGCCCAGCGCACAATCGCCGGGCCTTTTTTCGTGGGCATATGCAAAAAAACACGCATCAATAACCCGTGATCAACTGTGCGCGAGAAGCCACAACCGGCACAGCATTCATGTTTGAGCCTCAACAATGCTGAGGTTTTTCGCCCCAAACCGCTACGCTGATTAAAAAAATGGGCGAGCAGTAATAAACAGTCGTTCTAGCCGATGACATTACGTTTTGATCCGCCCGATTGGAGCAGGAACCATAAGGCGTGCATGATGAAAATCACGGCCATTAAACCATTTACCGAACCACATGGCACGGAAGCTACCCTCGAATTTTATCACAGGATCTTTCGTCCCTATTTCGAAGAATACGCTGCTTTAACTGACAATGCGTATGATATCACGGCCTCAACAGACGCGACCGAAATCGTACGGGCCGCACATGAACAGGGATTGACAGTATCGGCGTTTCCAAGCCTGCCAGCCCGCCGTTTAACTATCGACAACGGAACACAAAAAGTCGGCTTTGCCGCCGCTCAACCGAGTGCGATGAAACCCATCATCGACACATTCTGCGCCGACAAGCTCGTGCAGAAGGTGTTTTACGCCAAGAACCACATTCCGCATGCGCGAGGACAGCAGGTCACAAGCCTCGAACATGCCCGCGAGATTCGCCCGTCCATTGGGCCATCTGTTGTCCTGAAACCGTCGCGCGGTCGCCAGGGCTTGGGCGTGACAGTCGGGATTTACGACGATGTGGCCCTGAAAGAAGCCTGGTCCTACGCACGAAGCAGCCGCCGTCAATCGCCAATCATGATGGAAGAGACGTTTGTCGGTTGCGACTTGCGCGCCGTCATTTTGGACAAAAAGGTTGTGTGTGCATACCTCAAAATCCCGCCGAATGTGATCGGTGACGGGCGCTCGACAGTACAGGAGCTGGTAGATGCCAAAAATACACGGCGCGCGGTCAGCCCGGCGTTGCGTGTCGCGATGATCCCCACCGATAAACGAGCGCAGGAATTGGTGCGCCTTCAGGGCGTGGATATGTCCACCGTCCTGAACAAGGGCGAAGCTGTTCTTCTGGGTCTCACGCAAAGCGTAAGCTCTGGCGGCGACCTGTTGCCGATCAACGGGCGGTTGTCTGCCCCGGTTGACAAGGTCGCCCGTTCGGTCGCCGAGGCGCTTGATTATACCGGCCCGCTTGGAATGGATGTCCTTTGCCGGGATTTCGAAGAACCGAACGGCACCGCATTGATCTGCGAAACCAATCCTCAACCTGCGCTCTTCGGGGCTTTGTATCCGCCCGTGGGTCGATCCGTCGATTGTCCAAAACTGATCGTCCAACACTACTTCGGAAAAGCGACCCAAAAACCTAAAGCTGAGCCGTTTCGCATATCTTGCCAAGGTGCCCGGATAAACGAATTACAGGCATTTGCCGAAGCCGTCGCAGCAAACAACGCGAATATCATGGGCATTCAATGCGATGACGAGTGCACCATCTCGGGCACCGCGACGAAAGAAGAAATATCGACGCTGGTCAGCAAACTTCTCGATACGCGACACAAACCAAAATACGTTGACAGCGCATATGTGATCCTGCCGAAAGACGCTGCTGGAACGCGCAAAACAGCGTTCAATATGTCTAAGGGACAAACCAAACCACTGCGCGCAAGCGACGTCATCAAAACGCTCTGCGCCAAAGAGGCAAAGGCTCCGCTCGTCACGGAACTCGATGATGTGGTTCAACTGAACAGCACATCTCGGCTGACCTTTACGTCCCCGCAAGTGAATGGATGGTTTTCGTGCGTTCATGCAAACCATTCCGGACACCAGAGGCTTCGGCATACGCTTGCCATGGCGGGCCTACCGGTAACTCGGAAGTTGATGTTCGATCCCGGCGATGGTCGTGGTATCAAACGCGCAGTGGCCCGCTTCGGCCAGAATTGCATAATCACCCTGATGGCGCGCACGCGCCCCCAAGTAGAGCAAACCGTGTCCACGGCAGCTGAAGCAGAAGCCGTCCTGAAGACGCACGCCAACAAAAACACGAAAACGGTCATCGTCTCTCCGACGAAAACCTGCAGTCAGGTCGCGTTGCTGGTGTTCGACAATCGCCTTTTGGCCGCATATCAAAACACCGAAGAAGGCCCGCTTCGCCTCCATCCTGCTTGGCAAACGATCGCATCAACCTGCATGCGCGCCCTTCCAAGCGCGAGGCTCTTGTCGATCGACATCGAGATGGAAGACCCTCAAATGCCCCCCGACGACCAAGAATGGGCCGTCGATGCTATTGACGCAGACCCGGACCTCGCAAAATTTGGTTCGAAATTCATTGACCCGAAAAGTACGTTTGCCCGTCAGATGCGACGGTTGATCAACGAATTGGCGATTTAGCCCACACATCTGCGACGTCTGACGTCGATGGAACATCAAAATATCCACGCGTTGACGGCCTGCACCGGAGCGTCGAAGGAATCACTTGTCTTCGACGCTGAAGGCTACGCCAGCACGTTGCAAACAATTATGTGATCACACGATTTTCACGTGTGATCACAAATGTCGCTTTTTCCCGTCTCAGGCCCCGGTGCGGCAAAAAAGCCTTTAAATCCGACATCCCCCCGCACTTATATCGGGAAAAATCGCAGCAATAGACGGGACAGTTGACCGATGAACATCCACGAGTATCAGGCGAAAGCCCTGCTACGCAGCTACGGCGCCCCGGTGTCGGATGGCCGCGTGGTTCTCAAGGCCGAAGAGGCCAAGACCAAAGCAGGCGAAATGGACGGCCCGCTCTGGGTGGTCAAGGCGCAGATCCACGCAGGTGGTCGCGGCAAGGGATCGTTCAAGGAAGAGTCCGCTGGCGATGCCGGTGGTGTGCGTCTTGCGAAATCCGCATCTGAAGCCGCTGAAGAGGCCAAGAAGATGCTGGGCCGCACGCTTGTCACCAAGCAAACCGGCGACGCGGGCAAGCAGGTCAACCGCATCTATATCGAAGACGGCTCCGGCATCGAGACCGAGATGTACCTCGCCCTTCTGGTGGATCGCCAAACCTCCCGCGTGTCCTTTGTGGCCTCCACCGAAGGCGGCATGGACATCGAGGAAGTCGCGGAAAGCACGCCAGAGAAAATCCTCAGCTTCTCGGTCGATCCCGCCACCGGCTACCAGGCCTTCCACGGCCGCCGCATCGCGTTCAACCTTGGCCTGACCGGCAAGCAGGTGAAGCAATGCGTCGCACTCATGGGCACGCTCTACAAAATGTTCATCGAAAAAGACATGGAGATGCTCGAAATCAACCCGCTCATCGTCACCGACAGCGGCGATCTCAAATGCCTCGACGCCAAGATGGGTTTTGACGGCAACGCCATCTACCGCCACCCCGACATCGCCGAACTGCGCGACGAGACCGAGGAAGACCCCAAGGAACTCGAAGCCTCCAAGTATGACCTCAACTACATCGCGCTCGACGGCGAGATCGGCTGCATGGTCAACGGCGCGGGCCTTGCCATGGCGACGATGGACATCATCAAACTCTACGGGGCTGAGCCCGCCAACTTCCTCGACGTGGGCGGCGGCGCGACCAAGGAAAAGGTGACCGAAGCGTTCAAGATCATCACCTCTGACCCCAACGTAAAAGGCATCCTCGTCAACATCTTCGGCGGCATCATGCGCTGCGATGTGATCGCGGAGGGCGTGGTCGCTGCTGTGAAAGAGGTTGGCCTCAAGGTGCCACTGGTTGTGCGCCTCGAAGGCACAAACGTCGAAGAGGGCAAAGCGATCATCAACAACTCCGACGTTGACGTGATTGCAGCGGATGACCTCAAGGACGGTGCCGAGAAGATCGTGAAAGCGGTTAAGGGGTGATCTAAAATGGAAGTTGGCGGCACTCATTTGTTAACTGTCGGGGCATCAATTGCGGCCTCAATAGTGACAGTTATTGCCGCAGACTTCTTCGGTTTGCGTCGAGATAGAGCGAAGATGCGAATGGAGTTTGCATGGCAGCTTCGCAGACAAAGATGGGACGCGGTTTACGAAGCCTTGAACACTTGTCCTCGGTTCTCAACCGAACCGTCCGAAATGTTGAAGTCGATTATCGAGCTTACGGTTTGGTCATCCAATAAGGTTGAACCCTGGATAGATCGCGAAGCGTCGGAGAAGCTGCAACAGATCAGGTCAGAGGTCGAAGAATGGGTCGGCATTGCTGCGAAATCCGTCGACGAGAACCGGAGTGTCAGTCTCAATGTACCAACCGAGAAAATCAACTCGCTTCGAAATGAAGCAAACAAAGAGTTAGCGCACGCCTTGCAAAAGATGCGGGGCAGTCATGCACAGCTTATCAAAGAACACGAATTGTAAGGAGCCACCAACATGGCCGTCCTCATCGACGAAAACACCAAAGTCATCTGCCAGGGCCTCACCGGGTCGCAGGGCACATTCCACACCGAACAGGCCATCGCCTATGGCACCAAGATGGTCGGCGGTGTGACACCGGGCAAAGGCGGGCAGACGCATCTGGACCTGCCGGTCTTCAACTCGGTTCACGAGGCCAAGCACGTCACGGGCGCGAACGCGTCCGTCATCTACGTGCCGCCGCCCTTCGCTGCGGACTCGATCCTTGAAGCGATTGACGCCGAAATGGAAGTGATCTGCTGCATCACCGAAGGCATCCCGGTGATGGACATGATGAAGGTCAAGCGCGCGCTGCAGGACAGCAAAAGCCGCCTGATCGGCCCCAACTGCCCCGGTGTGATCACGCCGGACGCCTGCAAGATCGGCATCATGCCCGGCCACATCCACAAGCGCGGCACCGTTGGCGTTGTCTCGCGCTCCGGCACGCTGACCTACGAAGCGGTGAAGCAGACCACGGATGTGGGCCTCGGCCAGTCCACCTGCGTCGGCATCGGCGGTGACCCGATCAAGGGGACCGAGCATATCGACGTGCTGGAATGGTTCCTGGCCGATGACGAGACCGAGAGCATCATCATGATCGGTGAGATTGGTGGTTCTGCGGAAGAAGAAGCCGCCGAATTCCTCGCTTCTGAGAAAAAGAAAGGCCGCTGGAAGCCCATCGCAGGCTTTATCGCGGGCCGCACCGCCCCTCCGGGCCGCCGCATGGGCCACGCTGGCGCGATCGTCGCCGGTGGCAAAGGCGGTGCCGAGGACAAGATCGAAGCGATGAAATCCGCTGGCATCGTTGTGGCGGAAAGCCCCGCGTCACTGGGTGAGGCCGTGCTTGAGGCGATTGGGTAAATGACCAGAAGGGCGTTCTTCAGGAGTGAGGGCAGCGCCCGACCCTGGGTGGGTGCTGAAAGCGCCCTCCCATGGGGAGGGTCGGGCGCTGCCCGGCGTTACCGCCGCGCGGGAAGCACGAGATGGTGAGTGGAATATGCATGAACACTTCTGGCATGGCCGAAAGCAACGCGGTGTTTCGGGCAATTGACAGCATGCTTATAAATCTAAACTCAATTGCATTTCGTGGTCGTATGTCGCGCAAAGCCTATTGGCGTTTTTTTCCTTTCGGCATTGCCCTTCCAATAGCTGCATTTTTTGTCGCTTTTGTTGTCGATGCAACATACTTGGCTCGTGTTCTTGCGGCGGTTCTTTTCGCGATACCATTGTTATCGGCCAATTTCAGACGGCTCCAAGACACAGGAGAAAATGGCAACGAAGCGCTCATGCCATGGGGATACTTCGCCATGAGCGCATGCACGTTTTTCTGCGCCTACCAGCTTTTTTACAACGCCTACAGCGTATTTGGTTTGGAACGCTCGCCACTGCCATATGGGAACTTGGTGGGTGATCTACTGTTTGGTCTGGCGTCACTTTGCCTTGTCGCCTTAGCACTCGTTCTTTTCATCCGGTTTCTGATGCAGTTTTCCGTGACAACCGGTCAGCTTTTGCTCCCCTCCCAACCCGGTCCCAACGAATACGGTCCCAACCCTAATGAGGTGCCCCAATGACCGACCAATCCCCCAACGATCAATTCCACGCCTCCAGCTTCATGCAGGGGCACAATGCGGAGTACCTCGAACAGATGTACGCGCGCTATGCCAATGACCCCAACGCGGTCGATCAGGCGTGGCAGGCGTTCTTCCGGCAGTTGGGCGATGATGAGATCAGCGTCAAACAAGAGGCGCAGGGCCCAAGCTGGGCGCGCGCCGACTGGCCGCCTGTGCCGAACGATGATCTGACCGCCGCACTGGACGGCCAGTGGCCTGTCGCACCGGTCGAGGCGAAAGCCGCCGGAGACAAGATCAAGGCCAAGGCGCAGGAAAAAGGTGTCGAGATCACAGACGACGCCATCCAGCGCGCCGTGCTCGACAGCATCCGCGCGCTGATGCTGATCCGCGCCTACCGGATCAGGGGCCACCTTGCCGCAGACCTCGATCCGCTGGGCATGCGTGAACAGACGGCCCACCCGGAGCTTGACCCGAAATCCTATGGCTTCACCGAGGCCGACATGGACCGCCCGATCTTTATCGACAACGTTCTGGGCCTGCAGATCGCCTCCATGCGCGAGATCGTGGAGATCGTCAAACGCACCTATTGCGGCACGTTTGCGCTGCAATACATGCACATCTCCGATCCTGAACAATCCGCCTGGCTCAAGGAACGGATCGAAGGCTACGGCAAGGAAATCGCCTTCACCCGCGAAGGCCGCAAAGCCATTCTGAACAAGATGGTCGAGGCCGAGGGCTTTGAAAAGTTCCTCCACGTCAAATACATGGGCACCAAACGCTTTGGTCTGGACGGCGGCGAAAGCCTGATCCCCGCGATGGAGCAGATCATCAAGCGCGGCGGCAACCTTGGCCTGAAAGAGATTGTCATCGGCATGCCCCACCGGGGCCGTTTGTCGGTGCTGGCCAACGTAATGCAAAAGCCCTACCGCGCGATCTTCAACGAATTCCAGGGCGGCAGCTTCAAACCCGAAGATGTGGATGGCTCTGGTGACGTCAAATACCACCTTGGCGCGTCCTCTGACCGCGAATTTGACGGCAACTCTGTCCACCTGTCGCTGACCGCCAACCCAAGCCACCTTGAAGCGGTGAATCCTGTGGTCCTTGGCAAGGTGCGCGCCAAACAGGACCAGATCGGCGACACCGAGCGCAAACAGGTGATGCCGATCCTACTGCACGGCGATGCCGCGTTTGCGGGTCAGGGTGTGGTTGCCGAATGTTTCGCCCTGTCCGGCCTACGCGGCCACAAGGCGGGCGGCACGATGCATATCGTGGTCAACAACCAGATCGGCTTTACCACCGCGCCGCACTTCTCGCGTTCGTCACCCTACCCCACCGACAACGCGCTGGTGGTCGAAGCACCGATTTTCCACGTCAACGGCGACGACCCCGAAGCGGTGGTGCACGCGGCCAAGGTCGCAACCGAGTACCGCCAGAAATTTGGCAAGGACGTTGTGATCGACATCTTCTGCTATCGCCGCTTTGGCCATAACGAGGGGGATGAACCGATGTTCACCAACCCCGTCATGTACAAGAAGATCAAAGGCCACAAAACAACCCTGTCGCTGTATACCGAACGCCTTGTCAAAGACGGTCTGATCCCCGAAGGCGAGATCGAAGATATGAAGGCCGCGTTCCAGGCGCATCTGAACGAAGAGTTCGAGAGCGGCAAAACCTATAAACCCAACAAGGCCGACTGGCTGGACGGACGGTGGAGCCATCTGGATCGCAAGGATCAGGAAGACTACCAGCGCGGCCAGACGGCGATCAAACCCGAAACGCTGGAACAGGTCGGCACCGCGCTCACCCGTGCGCCAGACGCGTTCCCGCTGCACAAGACCGTGGCGCGCCTGTTGGAAACCCGCAAAGCCATGTTCGACAAGGGCGAAGGCTTTGACTGGGCCACAGCCGAAGCGCTGGCGTTCGGGTCGCTTCTGACCGAAGGCTACCCGGTGCG
Organism: Marivita sp. S6314; assembly: GCF_023015985.1. Classification (GTDB taxonomy): domain Bacteria; phylum Pseudomonadota; class Alphaproteobacteria; order Rhodobacterales; family Rhodobacteraceae; genus Marivita. The sequence goes on along the minus strand of NZ_JALKAO010000003.1, from coordinate 489,612 downwards.
TCTGGCCGGTCAGGACAGCACGCGCGGCACGTTCAGCCAGCGGCATTCCGGCCTTGTGAACCAGGAAACCGAAGAACGGTATTACCCGCTCAACAACATCCGCGAAGGGCAAGCGCGCTACGAAGTGATCGACTCCGCCCTGTCGGAATACGCGGTGCTTGGGTTTGAATATGGCTACTCTTTGGCCGAACCCAACGCCCTGACGCTGTGGGAAGCCCAGTTCGGCGATTTCGCCAACGGCGCGCAGATCATGTTCGACCAGTTCGTGTCGTCCGGCGAGTCCAAGTGGCTGCGCATGTCGGGCCTTGTCTGCCTTCTGCCCCACGGCTTCGAAGGCCAAGGGCCAGAGCACTCGTCTGCCCGGCTCGAACGGTTCCTGCAGATGTGTGGTCAGGACAACTGGATCGTTGCCAATTGCACGACACCGGCCAACTACTTCCACATCCTGCGCCGCCAGCTGCACCGGTCGTTCCGCAAGCCGCTGATCCTGATGACGCCCAAGTCGCTGCTGCGGCACAAGCTGGCGGTGTCGAAAACCGAAGAGTTCACCACCGGATCGAGCTTCCACCGCGTCCTCTGGGACGACGCACAGCACGGCAATTCGGACACCACGCTGAAGGCGGACGACAAGATCAAACGTGTCGTCATGTGTTCGGGCAAGGTCTACTACGACCTGCTTGAGGAACGCGACGCGCGCGGCATCGACGATGTCTACATCCTGCGTTTTGAGCAGTTCTACCCGTTCCCGGCGATCTCTGCCGTGAAGGAGCTCGAACGCTTCCCGAATGCCGAAATGATCTGGTGTCAGGAAGAACCCAAGAACCAGGGGGGCTGGACCTTCATGGAACCGAACCTCGAATGGGTTCTGGGCCGCATCAAGGCCAAGCACCCGCGCCCGCGCTACGTGGGCCGCGCCACATCCGCGTCGCCCGCAACGGGTCTCGCAAGCCAACACAAAGCACAGCAAGAGGCGCTCGTGAACGACGCGCTGACGATCGAAGGGAACGCATAAATGACCACCGAAGTACGAGTCCCCACCTTGGGCGAATCCGTGACCGAAGCCACGGTCGCCACGTGGTTCAAGAAACCGGGCGACAGCGTCGCTGTCGATGAAATGCTGTGCGAGCTTGAAACCGACAAGGTGACGGTCGAAGTGCCCTCGCCCGCCGCCGGCACCTTGGCCGAGATCGTCGCAGGCGAAGGCGAAACCGTCGGGGTCGATGCCTTGCTGGCCACCCTTTCCGAAGGTGGCGAAGCCACAGCCGCGCCCGCCAAGGCCGAGGCCGCCCCTGCGGCCGCCCCTGCCGAGGAAAGCGGCGGCGAAAGCGTGGACGTGATGGTCCCGACGCTGGGTGAATCCGTATCCGAAGCCACCGTCTCGACCTGGTTCAAAGCCGTGGGCGACACGGTCGCGCAGGACGAAATGCTCTGCGAGTTGGAAACCGACAAAGTGTCCGTCGAGGTCCCGGCCCCTGCCGCCGGTGTCCTGTCGGAAATCACCGCCGCCGAAGGGTCGACCGTCGAAGCTGGCGGCAAGCTGGGTGTGATCGGCGGCAGCGTCGGTGCAGCCGCCTCCGCTCCGGCCGCCGCAGCCCCTGCCCCGGCAGCCAGCGCTCCGACAAGTGGTAAAGATATCGAAAACGCACCGTCCGCTCAAAAAGCCATGGCCGAAGCGGGCCTGTCACCGGATCAGGTCCAGGGCTCTGGCCGCGACGGGCGCATCATGAAAGACGATGTCGCCAATGCCGTCGCCGCCGCCTCAAGCGCCCCGGCCCCGGCCGCCGCGCCTGCAGCACCACGCGGCCCGGTCAGCGCCGACGATGCCGCGCGCGAGGAACGGGTGAAGATGACCCGCCTGCGCCAGACCATCGCCCGCCGCCTCAAGGACGCGCAGAACACCGCCGCGATCCTGACCACCTATAACGAGGTCGACATGACCGAGGTGATGGCGCTGCGCAGCCAGTACAAGGACCAGTTCGAGAAGAAGCACGGCGTCCGCTTGGGCTTCATGTCCTTCTTCACCAAGGCCTGCTGCCATGCGCTGAAAGAAGTGCCGGAAGTGAATGCCGAGATCGACGGCACCGACATCGTCTACAAGAACTTCGTCCACATGGGCGTCGCGGCTGGCACGCCGCAGGGTCTTGTGGTTCCGGTGATCCGCGATGCCGACGCCATGTCCTTCGCCGAGATTGAGAAGGCCATCGCCGAAAAAGGCCGCCGCGCGCGGGACGGCAAGCTGTCGATGGCCGAAATGCAGGGCGGCACGTTCACCATCTCGAACGGTGGCGTCTACGGCTCGCTCATGTCCTCGCCGATCCTCAACCCACCGCAGTCGGGCATCCTCGGCATGCACAAGATCCAGGACCGCCCGATGGTGATCGGCGGCGAGATCAAGATCCGCCCGATGATGTACCTCGCCCTCAGCTACGACCACCGCATCGTCGACGGCAAAGGCGCGGTGACGTTCTTGGTCCGTGTCAAAGAGGCGCTGGAAGACCCACGCCGGTTGTTGATGGATTTGTAAAGACGTTGCGTGCAAGCAGGGAACCTAGCAAACCCTAGGGTGCCTGCTTGCCGGACTACGTTATTCGGAGGCAAAATGAAAACCAGTCTGATTCTAGCGTTCGCAACCTTGGCTTCTTCGTTGGCTGCGGAAATCGTAGAGACAACTGATGGTCGGCGCATCGAACTGCGAGCTGACGGCACGTATGTAGTGCTGGGGGAAGCTACCGCCTCAAAAATCGAAATGGAGGAAGCTGAGCCGTTTTTTGAGCATCATGCTGGAGAATATAATCAGAATAGCATGCGTTTCATGCCAATCTTCAAAAACAATACGGGCAATACAATCGTAGGCTTCCGCTTTAATACTGTATTCAAATCGGCATTTGGGGATGTGGTGTTCGAGTTCGCAGGTGAATCCAGTGAACGCGTTCCTTCTGGCGCGCTTTCGACAGCGAACACCTTCTACTTTTTTGACGACAACCAATTCATTCCCAACCAGCCTTACGACAAACTGAAAATATTTGAGGGTTCTTCCACAGGCTCGATCACAACCGAAGTTACCGCAGTTGTTTTCGAAGACGGTACGATTCTCAAATCCGAGTAATGCAGGTCCGTGACGATGAACAACAAATGACCCCCGAACTCACCGCCCTCACTCTCGCCGCGCTGCTGCAAGTGCTGCAATTCGTGGCCTACTCGGTTGCGGCAAACCTGCAGGTCGGCCCGAAAACGGCGATGTCTCCACGGGACAAACCCGTCCACCTCACCGGCACCGCAGGCCGCCTGCAGCGCGCGATGAACAACCATTTCGAAGGGCTGATCCTCTTTGGCATCGGCGTGATGGTCATCACCTATTCCGGCCAAAACACCGACATCACCGCGCTGGCCTGCGCCATCTACCTGATCGCGCGTGTGCTCTACGTGCCCGCCTATGTCTTCGGTCTTGCGCCGTGGCGGTCGGTGATCTGGTTCGTCGGCTTTCTTGCGACCCTCACGCTGCTGATCGCCGCGCTCATGTAACTTCTCTGGTTCAAAAATATCTCGGGGGAGCGCCGTCAGGCGCGGGGGCAGCGCCCCCAATCCCCGCCAAACACAAAGGACACTCGAAATGGCACAATACGACGTCATCGTCATCGGCTCCGGCCCCGGCGGCTACGTGGCCGCGATCCGCTGCGCGCAGCTGGGTCTGAAAACCGCCTGCGTCGAAGGGCGCGAGACGCTGGGCGGCACCTGCCTGAACGTCGGTTGCATCCCGTCAAAGGCGCTTTTGCATTCCAGTCACATGTTGCACGAGGCCGAGCACAACTTTGCCAAGATGGGGCTCAAGGGCAAATCGCCGTCGGTCGATTGGAAGCAGATGCTGACATACAAAAACGAGACGATCGAGGCCAACACCAAGGGAATCGAGTTCCTGTTCAAGAAGAACAAGATCGACTGGCTCAAGGGCTGGGGGTCGATCCCCGAGGCAGGCAAGGTCAAGGTGGGTGACGAGGTCCACGAGGCGAAGAACATCATCATCGCGTCCGGCTCCGAAGTGTCGCCCGTTCCGGGGGCGGATGTGACGGTGGACGAGAAAGTCGTGGTCAGCTCGACCGGCGCGCTGGAACTGCCGAAGATCCCCAAGACGATGATCGTGATCGGCGCAGGGGTGATCGGGCTGGAACTGGGGTCTGTGTACTCCCGGCTGGGCACCAAGGTGCAGGTGATCGAATTCCTCGACGCGATCACGCCGGGCATGGACGCCGAGGTGCAAAAGACCTTCCAGCGCATTCTCAAGAAACAAGGCCTCAGCTTTACGATGGGGGCCGCCGTGCAAAAGGTCGAGGCGACCAAGAGCAAGGCCAAGGTCACCTACAAACTGCGCAAGGATGACAGCGAACATACCGCGGATGCGGATGTGGTTCTGGTCGCAACGGGCCGCCGCCCCTACACCGACGGGCTTGGCCTTGACGCGCTTGGGGTCGAGATGTCCGAGCGCGGGCAGATCAAGACCGACAGCCAGTGGAAAACCAACGTGCCCGGCATCTTTGCCATCGGCGACTGCATCGACGGCCCGATGCTGGCGCACAAGGCCGAAGACGAAGGCATGGCCTGCGCCGAGGTCATCGCGGGCAAACATGGGCATGTAAACTATGGCGTCATTCCGGGGGTGATCTACACGCATCCCGAGGTCGCCAATGTCGGCAAGACCGAAGAACAGCTCAAGGAAGAGGGCACAGCCTACAAAGCGGGCAAATTCAGCTTTATGGGCAATGGCCGCGCGAAGGCGAATTTTGCCGCCGATGGGTTTGTGAAAATCCTTGCCGATAAAACCACCGACCGCATCCTGGGCGCGCATATCATCGGGCCGATGGCAGGCGATTTGATCCACGAGATCTGCGTCGCGATGGAGTTCGGCGCGTCGGCCGAAGACCTTGCACTCACATGCCACGCGCACCCGACCTATTCCGAAGCGGTGCGCGAAGCAGCGCTCGCCTGTGGCGATGGGCCGATTCATATGTGAGTGACATATGCCAAGGGGGAAGCCTGTTCGAACAGGCTTCCTGACGCGGTTTCGAAACCGCGTGGAAGGACTCTTGATAGAGCCCTTTTGTCGTTATGTAGAAGCGGCGCCGCCTCGTTGGCGTGACGTTTCTCTCGGCGATCCACGATTCAACGCGGGGCCTGTACCTGGGGGAAACCCAGGCCTGTTCGGAGACCGGTCTCTCATGGCCGACCTTCCGGCGTCCGAGAGAAGTGTCAAAGGGATCGCGGTGTGGGAGTGACCCTGTCCGCTCGTTGCGCAACGTGGGCGCGGTTATGCGCATCAGATCTTAGCACTTTGGAAATGCACCGTTCGGGCCTAGGCTGGGCCTGCGCAACGGAAAGGACATCCCATGCAACTTGGTGCGTTTTCCATCAGCCTTGCGGTCAAAGACCTTGCCGCGTCCCGCGCGTTTTACGAAGCGCTTGGATTTTCCAAATTCGGAGGACAGGCGGACCAGGGCTGGCTGATCCTCAAAAGCGGCGACACGATCATCGGGCTCTTTCAAGGGATGTTCGAGAAGAACATGCTCACCTTCAATCCTGGCTGGGATCAGAACGCGCAGGACACCGACCCGTTCGAGGATGTGCGCCGCATTCAGGCCCGGTTAAAGGCGGCGGGACTGTCGCTGGATGTGGAGGCAGACCCGGAAAGCGACGGCCCGGCGCAGATTGTGCTGACGGACCCGGACGGGAACCCGGTGCTGATCGACCAGCACCGCTGATCACCACATGCGGGGCTGCGCGCGCTCTTCGTAATGTGTGTCGTAGTCAGAGCCGCCGACCTCTCCATTGGTCATGTCCGCGAGGATGTCGCCAACCGTGGGCAGGCCGTCCGGCACAGGCGCGCCGTCCCACAGTCCCGACCGCATCAGGGCCTTGGCGCATTGGGTGTAGACCTCGCAGATCTCGGTCACGATCACGGTTGCGGGCTGTTTGCCTTTCTTTTCAAACGACGCGCGCAGGTCTGCGTCGTCGGTGATGAAGGCTGTGCCGTTCACCCGCACGGTGGTCTTGGTGCCGGGGATCATAAAGATGAACGCGATGCGCGGGTCTTCGATCAGGTCGCGCAGCGCATCGAGGCGGTTGTTGCCCTTCCAGTCCGGCAGGTGCAACGTCTTGGGATCCGCCACGCGGACCACAGGGTCTATGTCCCCGCGCGGTGTGCCATGCGTGCCGTTGGGCCCGGCTGTGCAGACGACGCAGAAACGCGCGGCCTCCACCCAACGGCGGTATAGCGGCGTCATGTGATCTGCGACCTTGCTCAGCGACGACGCCACCGGCGGACCATAGAGCGCATCAAGCTCCGTGCTGCTGCTAATGCGGCGCATGGAACCCGGCCTCGGCGTTGAGACGATCAGAGGCGTCTTCGATGGTTTTTTCCAGCAGGGGCAGAAAGTCATGCCGCGGCAGGCCGGGGGGGATCGGATCGAGAAATTCGACAACCGCCGTGCCCTGTTTGCGGTAGATCCCCCGTTTGGGCCAGAACAGCCCGACATTGGCGGCAACCGGCACGCAGGGTTGGTTCAGCTGTTCATAGAGCACCGCGGTGCCGACCTTGTAGGGTGCCTTGACCCCCGGCGCGATGCGGGTGCCTTGCGGGTAGATAATCAGTTGACCGGGTGTGCTTGTGCCTTTCTCAACAGACTCCACCATCTGCTTGATCGCGGCACCACGCTTGCCGCGATCAACCGGGATGCAACCGATGCGCAGCCCGTATTGGCCGACGATGGGCGCGTACATCAGGATGCGTTTCATAATGAATTTGCCCGCTGGCAGGGCCGAGAACACGAGAAACACGTCGAGAAAGCTCTGGTGCTTGGACGCAACCACGCATTCATACTTCGGTGGTGTGCCCCGGATTTCGGTTTTCAGCCCGATCATCCACGGCGCAGCCCAGCGCACGTAGCGGCAGACTGCCATACATCCGGTGCGCGCGCCTTTGCGGGAAAACAGCGCCCAGGGGAACAAAACGAGGCCAACGACGGCAATCGCCACATAGACCGAGATCACATAGATCAGCGACCGGACCCATTGGATTGCATATGCCATCAGGCCAACTCCTCTAACACGCGTATCGCGGCGAACCGGGTGGCCAGAAGCGCCACCAGCCCGGACAGCGGCGGGATCAACATCACCCAGAGCCATCCCACACCCTGAATCGTCAGCCCGGTCAGAAAGCCCGAGGCTTCACCGCCGCTGGGAATGAGAAACAGCGCAATGATGCCGACCAATGTGCCACAGGCCGCCCCTGTCAGGGCGCGCAGGGCAAAGCGCCGGACAAAGGCGCTGGCGATATAGGTGTCCTTGGCCCCGACAAGACGCAGCACCGCGATCACCTGTGCGTTGGCGGCCAAGGCTGCGTTGGCAGCCAGCGTCACCATTGCGGCGGTGGCGGTGGCGATCAGCAGGATCGACGCCCAGCCCAGAAGCCTCAGCCGCGTTGCCGCTTCGATCAGGGGACGCCGCCAGCGGGCGTGATCATCCAGCACCGCCGCCGGGGCTTCTGCCGCCAGTCGCAGGCGCAGGCCGGACGGATCGTAGCCGTCATCGGTTTCCTGAATGTCGATCAGTTGCGGCAGTGGCAGGTCTTCGATGGGCAGGTCCGGGCCGAACCACGGAAGCAGCAACGCCCGTTGTTCCTCAAGCGTCAGCGCGCGGGCATCGATGATGCCGGGTGTGGTGCGAAGCACCCGCAGCGCGGCTTCGGTCTGGGTGGCGACTTCGCCCGCCGGGGCCGAGATACGCACGGTGGAGGATTGGGCCAGTTCGTCGCCCCAGCGATCCGCAATGCGCCCCGCTGCCATCGACAAGGCAAGCGCAAAGACCGCAAGAAACGCCATTGCAAAGGCGCTGAACAGGGTCAGGCGCGCGGTAAACCCGGTGGGCGGGACAACGCGGTCGGCTTTTTCGTCGAACCGCAGCATCTGCGCCGTCGCGCGGGGATCGAACTTCACAGATCCACCCCCGCTGTTTGCAAGCGTCGATTGGAAATCCGCAGCACGCGGGTCTGGACCTGTGCCTTGGCGGCGCGGATCAGCCCCAGATCGTGGGTGGCCACAAGGATCGTCTTGCCCATGCGGTTCAGCTCGACCAACAGGGTCAGCAGCTTTTTCGACATCTCCCAGTCGATGTTGCCCGTCGGTTCATCCGCCAGCACCACGTCCGGCGACATGATCACAGCGCGGGCGAGTGCGGCGCGTTGGCGTTCGCCGCCGGACAGTTCCGGCGGGTAGGCATCGGCGCGCGCGGTCAGGCCAACCCATGCCAGCAATTCCTTGAGGTTGGCATCCGTGCCGCCAGCATCCTGCCCGGATACCGCAAGCGGCAGCGCCACGTTTTCCGTCACCGGCAGGTGGTCAAGGAACTGGCAATCCTGATGCACCACGCCCATTTTCCGGCGCAGGATGGCCACGTCATCGCGTTCCAAGCTACGGACATCGCGGTCGAACAGGCGCACGTGCCCTGCCGTGGCCTGAAGCGCGCCGTAGCACAGTTTCAGAAAGGTCGTCTTGCCGGATCCGGACGGTCCGGTGAGGAAATGAAACGACCCCGGCGGCACGGTCAGGTTGATGTCGGTGAGCAATTCGCCCCCGCCATATGAATAGGCCACGTTCTCAAGCTCGATCACGGCGGTGGTGCCTCTGCCTCTGGTTCGGCGCTGTTGTGCCTGAGCATCGTGCCGGTTTCAATGCAGGCAACGTCATACAATGGGGTTTTACATGCCGATTGGCGCGCCTATGCTGATCACATTGGTGAGGAATGCGCGCTGTCTGCACGATCAAAGACAGCCGAACGGGGGCTACAGGCAATATGCGGCTGACATGTCCAAGCTGCGGGGCACAATACGAGGTTCCCGATGATGTCATTCCTGATGATGGTCGGGATGTGCAATGTTCGAACTGCGGGAACACGTGGTTTCAGGCCAAGGATCCCGACGACACACCCGAAGCCATCGCCGCCGCCGCCGCCGCGCCGAAAGACGCGGTCTGGCATCCCGAGGTGGACAGCGCCGCCACGGATGGCCCATCGGTCAATGCCGGGGCCGCGCCCGGCGCAACCCCGCCGCCTGCCCCACCGAAGCGCCGGGAACTGGACCCGGCGGTTGCCGACATCCTGCGTCAGGAGGCCGAGCTTGAGGCGCGGGCGCGTGAAGCCGAGGCGGATGTGCTGGAAGACCAGCCCGACCTGGGCCTGCAGGAACCCGAAGACGAGGCCGCGAAGCGCGCGCGACAGGCGCAGGACCGCATGCGCAAGCTGCGGGGCGAAGACCCGGAGGCGGCTGCGGCTGTGGCCGCAGCAAGCGCGGTGGCAGACCGCCCGCAATCGCGCGGCGAGATGCTTCCCGATATTGACGAGATCAATCAGACGCTGCGCGCCTCGACCGAGCGTCGCGAGTTGCAGTCTGTGCAGGCCGACCTTGAGGACGAGGACGACGACAGCGGCGGGTTTGGCCGGGGCTTTATCCTTGTGATCCTGCTCTTTGCGGTGGCGACATCGCTCTATGTCTTTGCGCCGCAGGTCGGAGAGTCGGTTCCGCAATTGAAGGGGGCCATGGACGGCTATGTGGCCTTTGTCGATCAGGCCCGGCTGTGGCTTGATACACAGGTTGCGTCGGTTCTTGAGATGATCAATGGCGGCGCGACGGACGCGCCGGTAGCGGATCAATCCTGACGCTTCTACTGACGTCTGTGCTGGCGTCGCGATCCCCGGATTGCGGACGACTGCGTTCCACGTGCAATTTCCCGAAATTTTGGCTATACGCGTAAGGCGCGTCTGGCCCTAACGTGTACTTCGTGATCTCATCAAGATGAGTCCAACCGGGGCGGGGTCCGCACCAGGTCTGCAGTGATTCTCATATGGAGGCGATAGCCATGGACGGCACTCTGTCCCAAAACGATCTCAGCCACGTGGTCGAAGCCGACCGCGCACACGTGTGGCACCACCTGACCCAGCACAAGCCGTTTGAAACGAACGATCCCCGGATCATCGTCGAAGGCAAAGGCATGCGCGTCTGGGACCAGAAGGGCAAAGAGCATCTTGATGCCGTGTCCGGTGGTGTCTGGACGGTGAATGTGGGCTATGGCCGCGAAAGCATTGCCAAGGCGGTGTATGACCAGCTTTTGAAATTGAACTATTTCGCGGGTTCTGCCGGGTCGATTCCGGGGGCGCTGTTTTCGGAAAAGCTGATCTCGAAAATGCCGGGCATGACGCGGGTGTATTACACCAATTCCGGGTCCGAGGCGAATGAGAAGGCGTTCAAGATGGTCCGCCAGATCGCTCATAAGCGCTATGGCGGCAAGAAGCACAAGATCCTGTACCGTGACCGCGATTACCACGGCACCACGATTTCCTGCCTGTCTGCCGGTGGCCAGGAAGAGCGCAACGCACAGTACGGCCCCTACACGCCGGGCTTCGTGAAAGTGCCGCACTGCCTTGAGTACCGCGCAGGCGATCAGGGTGCGCCGACCGAAAACTACGGTGAATGGGCGGCGGACCAGATTGAACAGGTCATCCTGCGCGAAGGCGCGGATACGATCGGCGCGCTGTGCCTTGAGCCGGTGACCGCCGGTGGTGGTGTCATCACCCCGCCAAAAGGCTACTGGGACCGCGTGCAAGAGATTTGCCGCAAGTACGACATCTTGCTGCATATCGACGAAGTGGTCTGTGGCGTGGGCCGCACCGGCACGTGGTTTGGCTACCAGCAATACGGCGTGCAGCCGGATATGGTGACGATGGCCAAGGGTGTTGCTTCTGGCTATGCCGCGATTGCCTGCCTTGTGACCACCGAAGACGTGTTCTCGATGTTCAAGGACGACGCCAGCGATCCAATGAACTATTTCCGCGATATCTCGACCTTTGGCGGCTGCACCGCCGGTCCAGCCGCGGCGCTTGAGAACATGCGCATCATCGAAGATGAGGACCTGCTGGAAAACACCACCAACATGGGCGCCTATATGCTCGACCAGTTGCACGCCTTGGCCGACAAACACGCGGTGATTGGCGATGTGCGCGGCAAGGGGCTTTTCCTTGGGGCCGAACTGGTGGCGGACCGTGAAACACGGGCGCCGATGGCGGAAGCGCGGGTGCAGAAGGTTGTTGGCGACTGCATGCAGCAAGGCGTTGTGATCGGGGCGACCAACCGGTCGGTGCCCGGCTTTAACAACACGCTGTGCTTCAGCCCGGCGCTGATCGCGACCAAAGACGACATCAACCAGATCATCTCGTCTGTGGACGAGGCGCTTGGGCGCGAATTTGGGTGAATGACCCCTTGATCACGGGCCAGCGCAGCAATGCGCTGGGCCAACCCATCGGTCTGGAACTTGCCGATTGCACCCCGCGTCCCGTGCCGCCGCGCACGCCGATGACGGGGCGCAGTTGTACAGTTGAGCCTTTGGCGGACACGCATGCCGATGCGCTGTATGACGCCTTTCGGGACGACACCGAAGACCGGATCTGGACCTACCTGCCGAACGGCCCCTACCACGACCGCGCGGCGTTCCGCGACTGGGTGTCCGAGGCCCGGACGAGGAATGATCCGCTGATGCATGCTATTGTGGTGGATGGCCAGGCCGTGGGTCACGCAAGTTACCTGCGGATCACCCCTGCCAGTGCGACAATCGAAATTGGGTTCATCAACCTGTCGCCGCGTTTGCAGCGGACCGTTGCCGCAACCGAATTTCAGTACCTTATGATGGCGCGCGCGTTCGATGAACTGGGGTATCGCCGGTATGAATGGAAATGCGATGCGTTGAATGCGCCGTCCCGGCGTGCAGCAGCGCGTTTGGGCTTTACCTATGAAGGCACGTTCCGGCAGGCGACGCATTACAAGGGTCGCAATCGGGACACTGCGTGGTACTCGATTCTTGATACGGAGTGGCCAAAGTTGAAAACACGCTTTGAAAACTGGCTGTCGCCGGACAATTTTGATGCACGCGGAACACAAATCCGGTCCTTGCAATCCGCCTGAGCAAAGACGCAATGTCTTGAGTGTGTTCAGGAAAGCGTCCTGGACACGCCAAAACCGCCCTGCTGCGGAAAAACTTTACGCGCGTAAAGTTTTTCGCTAAGAGTGGCAAATCGAACTCCTTCGCGTATATGCACTCATGTTAGCGCTATCGAAATCTGTGGAACCCCATGAAAACCGACATTCTGAACCGCCTGAAATACTCGCAAGGCAAGGACGCCGAGAACGCGTCTGTCTATGACTGGCGCATCGCGCTGTCTTTGGTGCTGCGGGACGAGATGGTCGAAACGTGGTTTCGCTCAACCAAGGAAACCTACGCGGCCTCGCCCAAGCGGGTGTATTACCTGTCGATGGAATTCCTGATCGGGCGTTTGATCGAGGACATGATTTCCAACCTGGGTCTGGAAGACGCCGCGCGGACGGCGATGGAAGAGCTGGGGCAGGATTACGATGCAATCGTACATGACGAACCCGATGCCGCTTTGGGCAATGGCGGGTTGGGCCGCCTCGCCGCGTGCTTCATGGATTCGCTCGCAACGCTTGGTATTCCGGCCTTTGGCTATGGCATCCGGTACGAGCACGGACTTTTTGAACAAAGCTTCGCGCAGGGCCAGCAGGTCGAAAAACCCGAAACATGGCTGACCCAGCGCCATGCGTGGGAATTTGAACGCCCCGAAGCGCAGTACAAGATCGGGTTTGGCGGGCATGTGGAGCATCATGACGGCAAGGCGTTCTGGCACCCAAGCGACGTTGTGATGGCCACCGCGTATGACACGCCGGTTGTTGGCTGGAAGGGCATGTGGGGCAACACGTTGCGCCTGTGGGCGGCAGAGCCGTCGAATGAGTTTGACCTCGAAAGCTTTAACCGGGGCGATTACCTTGCCGCCGGTCGGTCCGAGGCCTTGGCGCGCACAATCAGCCGGGTTTTGTACCCCGATGACACCACCGAAAGCGGCAAGGAATTGCGGCTGAAGCAGGAATATTTCTTTACCGCCGCATCGCTGATGGATTTGGTCCGTCGTTACCTTCGCGACCATGACGACATCCGTGCCTTGCCCGACTTTGTTGCGATCCAGTTGAACGACACGCACCCGGCCATTGCGGGGCCCGAGTTGGTGCGGTTGTTGGTCGATGACCACGGTCTGGCGATGGACGAGGCAATCGACCTGGCCCGCCGCTGCCTGTCCTACACCAACCACACGCTTCTGCCCGAAGCGCTGGAACGGTGGAGCGAACATCTGATGGGGAGCATCCTGCCGCGTCACATGGAGATCATCCGCGCGATTGAACATGCGCATCAGACAGAATTCCCCGGCAGCCCGCGCATTCTTGAACATGGCGATGTGCGCATGGGTGAATTGGCGTTTGTGATGGCGCACAAGGTCAACGGCGTGTCCGCGCTGCACACTGAGTTGGTCAAGGAAACGGTGTTTGCCGACCTGCACCGCATCCACCCCACACGCATAATCAACCAGACCAACGGCATCACCCCGCGTCGGTGGTTGCATGGCTGCAACCCCGCCTTGCGCAATGTGATCAATGACCAGATCGGCGACGGGTGGGTGACAGACCTTGAACAGCTGTCCGCGCTCAAAACGAAACGCGGCGATGCCGGGTTTGTCGATGCGTTCAGCGCCGCCAAACGTGCGAACAAGGTGACGCTGTCTAACTGGATCAGCGAGACGATGGGCGTCAGCCTTGACCCCGACGCGATGTTCGATGTGCAGATCAAGCGTATTCACGAATACAAACGCCAGTTGATGAACCTTTTGGAAACTGTCGCGTTGTGGAATGACATGCGCGACAATCCGAACGCAGACTGGACCCCTCGGGTCAAAATCTTTGGCGGCAAGGCTGCCCCTGGATATTTCGTGGCCAAGGACATCATCCGCCTGATCAATGACGTAGCCGGTGTGATCAACACTGACCCGGTGACGGGCGACAAGCTCAAGATCGTCTACCCGCCGAACTACAATGTCACGATGGCCGAACGCCTGATCCCTGCTGCGGACTTGTCGGAACAGATCTCGACCGCTGGCAAGGAAGCGTCCGGTACCGGGAACATGAAGTTCGCTTTGAACGGCGCGCTGACCATCGGCACGCTGGACGGTGCCAATGTGGAGATCCGCGAACATGTCGGGTCAGAGAACTTCTTCCTGTTTGGTTTGACCGCCGCCGAGGTGATGGAGCGCCGCACGCATCATGGGTTTGCCCGCGCCGCGATTGAGGCCTGCCCGCGGTTGCAGCGCGTCTTGGGCCAGATTGCCGAGGGCCGTTTTGCGCCACATGACCCAAGCCGCTATCATGGGCTTGTGGGGATGCTCTATGACCATGACTATTTCCTCGTGACCTGCGATTTCGACAGCTATTTCGACACGCAGCGCCGCGCGGATACCGCGTATCAAAACGCCCGGAACTGGTCGGCGATGGCGATTGCCAACACCGCCAGCATGGGCTGGTTCTCGTCCGACCGCACCATTCAGGGTTATGCGCGCGACATCTGGAACGCACACAGCGTGATGAACCCCAAACTTGAGAAGTCCGCGTAATGGCTGGACCTGTCCTCATCGACCCCGCAGCCGCGCAGGCCATTGCGACAGGCCAGCACGGTGATCCGTTTTCGGTGCTTGGCTTGCACGAGGTGGAGGGCAAACTCGTGGTCCGTGTGATGCGCCCCGGTGTGGACGGTGTTGAGGTTCTGGATGCCAAGACAGGTCGCAAGGTCGCGGGTCTTGATCCGGTGGCTGACGGGGTCTTTGCCGGATTTATCCCGCGCCGCAAGAAGCGCTTTGCCTATCGTCTGCGCATGACACGCGGGGCAGAGAACTGGGAAGAGCAGGACGCCTATGCCTTTGGCCCCAAGATGGGCGAGTTGGACGAATACCTGCTGGGCGAAGGCACCCATTCGCAGCTGTGGAACGCCTTGGGCGCGCATGTCTGCACCCATGAAGGTGTGGAGGGCACGCATTTCGCCGTTTGGGCACCGAATGCGTCGCGGGTGTCTGTGGTTGGGGATTTCAACGACTGGGATGGCCGCCGCCATATCATGCGCCGCCGTGGTGCGACCGGTGTGCACGAGATCTTCATGCCGGGGCTGCAGGACGGCACCGTCTACAAGTACGAAATTCTGGATGGCGCGGGTAATTTGCTACCGTTGAAAGCTGACCCCGTTGGCTTTGGCGCAGAGCTTCCACCCAAAACGGCATCTGTGGTGCGGGATCTGAACGGTTACGAGTGGTCCGACACAGGCTGGTTGTCCAAGCGCGACGCAAAGCACAAAATCGACCAGCCGATCTCGATCTACGAGGTGCATTTGGAAAGCTGGCGACGCGTGCCAGAGGACGGCAACCGGTCCCTGACCTACCGCGAGCATGCCGACCAGCTTGTCAGCTATGCCAAGGACATGGGCTTCACCCATATCGAACTCACGCCTGTGTCCGAATACCCGTTCGGCGGGTCGTGGGGGTATCAGCCCGTGGGTCTGTTTGCGCCCACGTCGCGCTTTGGCACGCCGGAGGATTTCCGTGCGTTTGTCGATGCCTGCCATGCCGCCGGTCTGGGCCTGATCATCGACTGGGTGCCCGGACACTTCCCGACCGACCAGCACGGGCTTGGCCGTTTTGATGGCTCGCCGCTTTATGAACATGCCGACCCGAAGGAGGGGTTTCATCCCGACTGGAACACGCTGGTCTACAACTATGGGCGGACAGAGGTGCAGAACTTCCTGATCGCCAACGCGCTGTTCTGGTTCGAGGAATACCACATCGACGGGCTGCGCGTGGATGCCGTGGCCTCCATGCTCTACCGCGATTATTCGCGGAAAGAGGGGGAATGGGTGCCCAACAAGGACGGCGGGCGCGAGAACCTTGAGGCCATCGCGTTTATGCAGCGCATGAACGAGGCGGTTTACGGAGCCGACGACAGCATCCTGACCGCCGCTGAAGAAAGCACAGCCTTTCCGGGCGTCAGTGCACCCACCGACGCGGGTGGTCTGGGCTTTGGGTTCAAGTGGAACATGGGGTGGATGAACGACACCCTGCGTTACATGGCCGAAGACCCGATCAACCGGAAATACCATCACGACAAGATGACATTCGGGTTGCACTACGCGTTTTCCGAAAACTTCATCCTGCCGATTTCCCATGACGAAGTGGTGCATGGCAAAGGGTCGATGCTGGGCAAGATGCCGGGGGATGACTGGCAGCGTTTTGCCAACCTGCGGGCCTATTACGGGTTCATGTGGGGGCATCCGGGCAAGAAGCTGCTGTTCATGGGCTGCGAATTTGCCCAAGGGCAGGAATGGAATAACGAGACCAGCCTGGACTGGCACCTGCTGGATCATGCGCCGCATCAGGGGATGCAGAACCTCGTGCGCGATCTGAACACGCTCTACCGCGCCACGCCTGCGCTTTATGAAAAAGACTGCAAGGAAGACGGGTTCCGCTGGATCGATGGCGGCAATGCGGCGGATTCGGTGTTTTCTTGGGTGCGCTATGGCAAAGACGGCAGCGCGCCGGTTCTGGTGGTGTCGAATTTCACACCCGTGCCGCGCACGAATTACTGCATCGGCGTGCCGGAGGTCGGGCATTGGGACGAAAAACTCAACAGCGATGCCGCGATCTATGGTGGCACGGATACCGGAACGCCGGGTGGAGCCGAGGCGAAACCCGTCGCGATGCACGGCTGTTCACAATCCATCGAAATCACGGTGCCACCGCTGGCGACCGTGTTCTTTCAGTTGCGCCGCGACTGAGACACAAAGACTTAGGGGGAGGACGACATGAAAGAAGACAGATTTAGCCTCGCGCAGCAATCCATGGCCTTCATTCTGGCCGGGGGGCGCGGCAGTCGTCTGAAAGAGATGACGGACATTCGCGCGAAACCGGCGGTGTATTTCGGCGGCAAGACGCGGATCATCGACTTTGCTTTGTCCAACGCCGTGAATTCCGGCATCCGGCGCATTGGCGTGGCGACGCAATACAAGGCGCATAGCCTGATCCGGCACATCCAGCGCGGCTGGAGCTTTTTCCGGGCCGAACGCAACGAGTCGCTGGATATCCTGCCTGCGTCGCAGCAGCTTAATGAAGACAACTGGTACAAGGGCACCGCCGATGCGGTGACCCAGAATATCGAGATCATTCGCGGCTACGGCCCGAAATACGTGCTGATCCTGGCGGGTGATCACATCTACAAGCAGGACTATTCCTTCATGATCGAGGAACATGTCCGGTCGGGTGCCAAGGTCACCGTGGGCTGCATCGCCGTGCCGCGCGAAGAGGCCAAGGGCTTTGGCGTCATGCATGTGGATGATAATGACAAGATCCTTGAGTTCGTGGAAAAGCCAGCCGAGCCGCCCACCATGCCCGGTGACGATACGAAATCACTGGCCAGCATGGGGATTTACGTGTTCGAGGCAGAGTACCTTTACGAGGTTCTGCAAAAAGACGCGGGGAACCCCAACTCTGACAATGACTTTGGCAAGGACATCATCCCCGACATCGTTGCGACCGGTGGCGCGCGGGCGCATCCGTTCAGCCGGTCCTGTGTCATGTCGGGTCTGGAGACCGAGCCCTATTGGCGCGATGTGGGGACGATTGACGCCTATTGGCAGGCGAATATCGACCTGACGGATTTCAAACCCGATCTGGATATCTATGCAACCGACTGGCCGATCTGGACCTATTCGGAACTGGTGCCGCCCGCCAAGTTTATCCACAATGAAGAAGGCCGTCGCGGGCAGGCGGTGTCGTCGATGGTGTCGGGAGGATGTATCATCTCGGGTTCCTCGCTCTATCGGTGTTTGCTGTTTACCGGCGTGAAAACCCATTCCTATTCCCAGCTTGAGGGCGTTGTCGCCCTGCCCTATGCCGAGGTGGGACGCCGTGCGTATCTCAAGAACGTGGTGCTGGACCGGGGGGTCAAGATCCCGGACGGGTTGGTCGTGGGCGAAGATCCGAAATCGGATGCCAAGCGCTTTCGGCGGTCTGAAAACGGGGTCTGTCTGATCACGCAAGATATGATTGATAAACTGGACGGCTGATATGCAAGTCTTGATGGTGGCTTCGGAATGCGCGCCTTTCGTAAAAACGGGGGGGTTGGCCGATGTGGTTGGGGCCTTGCCGTCGGCGCTTGCGCCACTGGGCGTTGATGCGCAGGTGATGCTTCCGGCCTATCCCGCGCTGTTTCCGTTGCTGCCCAAGGGGCAGGAGGTGGCCCGGTTTGACGATCTGCCCGGCGGCGGGGGGCGGCTGGTCCGGGTGACGGCGCAGGGCGTGACATTGTTGCTGCTGGATGCACCGCAATTGTTCGACCGGCCCGGAGGCCCCTATCTGGACGAGACCGGCGCGGATTGGAGCGACAACCATCTTCGTTTTGCCGCCTTGTCGATGGCGGTGGCGCGGGTGTGCCAAGGCGCAATTGACGGGTATGCGCCGGATGTGCTGCACGCGCATGACTGGCAGGCGGCCCTTGCGCCGGTGTACCTGAAGATGGCGGGGCATTCATCGCCCCGGTCGGTCCTCACGATCCACAACATCGCGTTTCAGGGACGCTACGGATCACACCTGCTGGATCAGTTGCATCTCAAGACCGACTGGTTCCACCCCGAGGGACTGGAGTTTCACGGCGATCTGAGCATGCTGAAAGGCGCGCTGATGTATGCGGATCGGATCACAACCGTCAGCCCGACCTACGCGCGCGAAATTCTGACGCCCGCGTTCGGGATGGGGCTGGACGGTGTGCTGCGCGCGCGGGCGGATGTGCTGAGCGGATTGCTGAACGGGATCGACACGGAGGTCTGGAACCCTGCGGACGATACCGCACTGGTGCAGACCTATGACGCCAAGAGCCTGAAACGCAAAGCGCAGAACCGGGCCGAGATTTGCGCCCGACTGGGTTTGGACGCGGATCAGACCGGGCCGCTGTTTTGCGTGATCAGCCGGTTGACCAGCCAAAAGGGGCTCGACGCGTTGCTGGAGGCCGTTCCGCATCTGGTCGCGCGTGGGGCACAGCTTGCCGTTCTGGGAAGCGGTGAGCCGGACCTGGAAGAGGGGTTCCGCCGCGCGGCCGAGGGGAATCCGGGGCGTGTGGCCACCTATGTCGGGTATGACGAACCGCTGTCGCATCTGTTGCAGGGCGGCAGTGACGCGATCCTGATCCCGTCGCGCTTCGAACCCTGCGGTCTGACCCAGCTTTACGGGTTGCGCTATGGCACCCTGCCGGTTGTTGCGCGCACAGGTGGGCTGGCCGATACGGTTATCGACGCCAACATGGCGGCGGTTCTGGCCAAGGCGGCCACCGGATTTGTGTTTGACGATGTGTCCGGCACCGGGATTGCGCAGGTCATCGACCGGGCTGCCGCCGCCTATGCGGATCCGAAACTCTGGCAGTCCATGCAACGCGCCGCGATGCGCCATCCCGTAAGCTGGGCGCGCTCTGCGCAGGGGTATTGCGACCTTTACGCAGACCTCGTGGAATGACGTACCAATCCTCTGTTTCGGCGAAACTTGAATCCGGCCATGCGCACCGGCTTGGCCCGCATTTTGACGGAGCGGGCACCAATTTTGCGGTGTTTTCGGAGAATGCCGAACAGGTCTATCTGTGTTTGTTTTCGTCGGACGGGTCACAGGAGACCCTTCGGTTGCCGCTGCCGGACCGGACCGGATCGATCTGGCATGGCTACCTGCCCGGCCTGACGCCCGGTGCGATCTATGGCTACCGCGTGGCGGGGCCTTATGCGCCGGAGGACGGGCACAGGTTCAACATCCACAAGCTGTTGATCGACCCCTACACCCACGCGTTTCACGGCGCTTTCACCGATCATGCCGCAACCTTTGGCTATCAGAGCGGCGACACCGCTCAGGACCTGTCGTTTGACAGGTCTGACAGCGCGCCGTTTGTGGCCAAGTCGGTCGTGTCGGACCCGGACCTGTTTGCGCTGGACGGCGCGCCGTTGCGCCGGGCCTGGGACGAGACCGTTATCTATGAGGCCCATGCCAAAGGCCTGACCCGTTTGCACCCCGGTGTCGCCGAGCAGCTGCAAGGCACCTTCGACGGGCTGGCATCGGACGCGGTGCTGGAGCATCTGACCAAGCTGGGCATCACCGCGATCGAGCTGTTGCCTGTGCAGGCCATCAAGTCCGAAGGCGTATTGGACGCGCGGGGACTGGTCAATTACTGGGGCTACAACACCATCGGGTTTTTCGCGCCCGAACCGCGGTATTTCGGCCCGGCCGGGATACGCGGGTTTCGGCAGATGGTGGACCGGTTCCACGCGGCGGGCATCGAGGTCATTCTGGACGTGGTCTACAACCATTCGGCCGAAGGCGATCACCTTGGGCCGACGCTGTCGTTCCGGGGGCTGGACAATGCCGCCTACTACCGGCTTCAGGCCGACAATGCGCGCTACTATGTGAACGACACGGGCTGTGGAAACACGCTGAATGTCAGCCATCCGTTTGTGACCCGCATGATCCTTGATAGTTTGCGGTTCTGGGTTCAGGCGATGGGTGTTGACGGGTTCCGGTTTGATCTGGCCACCACGCTGGGCCGAACCGAAGACGGGTTCGACCAACATGGCGGATTCCTCAATGCGCTTCGGCAGGACCCGATCCTTGCCGAGACCAAGCTGATCGCAGAGCCGTGGGACATTGGGCCGGACGGGTATCAGCTTGGAAATTTCCCGGCGACGTTCGCGGAATGGAACGACACGTTTCGGGACACCGTGCGGCAGTTCTGGCGTGGCGATGATCACGGCGCGCAGGGCCTTGGGTCGGCGCTTTTGGGGACGGCCCGCGTGTTTGATGCGGGCGGGCGGCGTGCATGGTCTTCGGTCAACTATGCCGCGTCGCATGACGGGTTCACGCTGGCGGACACTACGCAGTTCGTCGAACGTCACAACCTGGCCAACGGCGAAGACAACCGCGACGGCCATCACGCCAATTTCAGCGATAATTTTGGCGTCGAAGGCCCTTCCGACGATCCAGAGATCCTCGCGGCCCGCACCCGGCGGCAGCGCGCCATGCTGGCGACGGTGTTCTTGTCCCAAGGCACCCCGATGCTGCTGGCAGGCGACGAAGGCGGCAATTCGCAGAACGGCAACAACAACAATTACTGTCAGGACAACGACACCAGCTGGATCAACTGGGACGCGCTGGACGATGACATGATCGCCTATACGGCGGCGGTCTCGGCCTTTCGCCACGCGCATCCGGTTCTTCGCCAGCGGACCTTCCTGCATGGCGCGCAGCGCGACTGTGACGGGCAGACCGACGTTGAGTGGCTGGATTTCAAGGCTGCCGATCTGGATTGGAGCGATCCTGATCTGTCAAAACTCTGCCTGCTGGTGCGCGGCAATTCAGAGGATGTGATCGGCAAGACGCTGACCGACGAAGTGCTGTTGGCTTTCAACCGCTCGGACGCGGATTGCCCGCTTGCCCTGCCGGACCGGCACCCGCACCAGTGGCGCCGGATGATCGACAGCGCAACACCGGCTCAGACGCCAGTTGAGGTGGCAGACGGACGGATCGTTGTTCCGGCGGCGTCGGTGAGTGCGTTTGTCCTGACCGATGGACCCGCCTCATGACCGGGTCGGACGACATGCTTCGGTGTCTGGCACAGGCGCATGGTGTCTATCTTGATTTCCATGATCTGCACGGGCACCAGCATGCCGCATCCCCCGACACGCTGCGCGCCTTGTTGCGTGCGCTTGGGGTTCGCGTCGACACGGATGCCGACATGCGGGACGCGCTTGCAGAGGTGGACGCGGCGACGGCGCGGATCGCGTCAGAGCATATCGTTCTTGCGGGGCATCCTTCGGAGCTCCACACCCCGACGCCTTGCACATGGGTCCTGCTGGACGAGGCAGATCAGGTGTTGAGCGAGGGGCATGCGGAGCGGGCTATCGCGCTGCCACCGTTACAGGTTGGGTATTTTCGTCTGAACACCACTTCGGCGGGGAACGTGGCCCAGACCTTTGTCCTGTCACGCCCGGCTCGCGCACCCGATTTGCAGGGGCGGGCCTGCTGGGGCACGACAGGGGCGCTTTACGGTTTGCGCTCATCGCGCAATGGGGGGTTGGGGTCCTACGACGATCTTGCGGCTGCGGCACAGACCTTTGGTCAGCAGGGCGCGCAGTTTTTCGGGATCAATCCGGTTCATGCGCTGGGGTGGGCGATGGAAGACATCATCAGCCCCTATTCGCCGTCGCATCGCGGGATGTTCAACATCGACCACGTCGCGCCAGTGACATCGCTGGGGCCGACCCCGGGTGACGACCTGATCGACTATGCATCGTTCCGGGCGATCCATCGTCCACAGCTTGAAAAAGACTTCGCGCAATTCCGAAAAAGCGGCGCGCGCGCGGTGTTTGACCGCTGGAAGGCCTCGGTCGCAACCGACGTTGTGCAGTTCGCGCAATTCGAAGCGCTGAGCGAACGATACGGGTTTGATTTCCGGACATGGCCCGCCGCATTGCAGACGCCCGGACCAATGGTCGAAGAAAAGGCCGCTGAGCGCACCGAATTTCACCTTTGGCTGCAATGGCGCGCGACGCAACAGATAGGGGCAGCGCAGGACCGTGCGCAGGGCGCTGGCATGGCGCTTGGGCTTTATCTTGACCTTGCCGTGGGGCCGCGTCCGGACGGGGCCGAAGTCTGGATGAATGACGCCACCATCGCCAAAGGTGTCACCATCGGCGCGCCGCCTGACCATCTAAGCCCGGAAGGGCAAAGCTGGACCTTAGCCGCCCATGCGCCGGGGCCACTGGCGCGATCCGGTTACGCGCCGTTGCGGTCCATGTTGCGTCGATTGATGCAGACCTGTGGGTTGTTGCGGATTGATCATGCGTTGGGCCTGCTGCGCAGCTACTGGCTGCCCGATGATGGCAGTCCGGGAGGCTATGTCACACAACCGCTTGACTCACTGCTGGCGGTCATCCTGATCGAGGCGCATCAAACCGGGTGTGTTGTCGTTGGCGAAGATCTGGGGCTGGTGCCCAATGGGTTCCGGGCCGCGATGCGCGATGCGGGGCTTTACAGCTATGCCGTTTGGCAATTCGAAGCCGATGACCAGGACAACATCCTGCCAGCATCGGCGTTGCCGCGGCATGCGCTGGCGTGTTTTGGCACCCATGACACGCCAACCGTGCAGGGGTTCTGGCACGGCACCGATATCGACTGGTGGCATCAGGTGGGCTGGCTGAACAGCACCGACCGTCTGAACCGCCATGCGCATCGGGCCCGGCAACGTGCCAGTTTGCGCCGCGTTTGCGGGCTGCACCCCAACACGGCCCCCGGGGCAATCGCGGATCACATCCACGGATCGCTGGCGCACTCCCCTGCCGCGCTGGTGTCGGTACAACTGGACGACGTTTTTGAACAGGTCGACGCCCAGAACCTGCCGGGCACCATCGACGCGCATCCCAATTGGCGACGACGCCTTCCAATCCCGGTCGAAGACATGGCGCATGACGCGCGGTTGCGGCAGATTGCGAATACCATGTCCGCGCACCGCCCGGCACCCCAGATCACGGACCCCACCGACTGCCCCGAGGAGATTTCCGCATGACCATCCTGACCAAGACCTGCACTCCGTTTGAGGGCCAGAAACCCGGGACATCCGGGCTTCGCAAAAAGACCCGCGCCTTCATGCAGCCGGATTACCTCGAATGCTTCGTGCAATCGGTTTTCAATGCGATTGAGGGCGTGTCGGGCAAAACGCTTGTGGTCGGGGGTGATGGGCGGTTTTTTAACGCCGAGGCGATCCAGACCATCCTGCGCATGGCGTCGGCCAATGGCGCGGCGCGGGTCATTGTCGGGCAAGGCGGGTTGCTGTCGACACCAGCCGCGTCGAACCTGATCCGGCAACGCAAGGCCGATGGGGGGCTGATCCTGTCGGCCAGCCACAATCCCGGCGGGATCGATGCGGATTTCGGGCTGAAATACAATATCGCCAATGGCGGCCCCGCGCCCGAAGCCATCACCGACCGCATCTTTGCCGAGACCACCTCTTTGTCCAGCTATGCCACGCTGGAGACGCCGGATCTTGATCTGGACACGCTTGGAACGGTGGCGCTTGGGGACATGGCGGTCGAGATTGTCGATCCCGTGACCGACTATGCCGCGCTGATGCAGAGCCTGTTTGATTTCGATGCCATCCGGGCGATGTTTGCCGATGGTCTGACGCTGCGGTTTGATGCCATGCACGCGGTCACGGGACCGTATGCGACGGCCATTCTTGAAGACCAGTTGGGTGCGCCGAAAGGCACGGTCTTGAACGGGGTGCCGTCGGTTGATTTTGGCAAGGGGCATCCCGATCCGAATCCGATCTGGGCAAAACCGCTGGTCGATATGGTCATGTCCGAGGATGGTCCTGATTTCGCAGCCGCGTCAGACGGGGATGGGGACCGCAACATGATCCTTGGCAAAGGCGTGTATGTGACCCCGTCCGACAGCCTTGCCGTTTTGGCCGCCAACGCCCATCTGGCCCCCGGCTATGCGCGCGGGATCGCGGGTGTGGCGCGGTCCATGCCGACAAGCGGGGCCTGTGACCGGGTCGCCAAGGCGATGGGTGTAGAGTGTTTTGAAACTCCCACGGGGTGGAAGTTTTTTGGCAACCTGCTGGATGCCGGTCGGGTCACCCTGTGTGGTGAGGAAAGTGCCGGCACGGGAAGTGATCACGTCCGGGAAAAAGACGGCCTTTGGGCAGTACTGCTGTGGCTGAACATTCTGGCGGTGCGCAAGATGTCGGTGCGGGACATCCTGATGGACCATTGGCAGACTTATGGCCGGAATTACTATTCCCGGCACGACTACGAGGCCGTCGACAGTGACGCGGCACATGGCTTGATGGCCGATGTGACGGCACGGCTGGAGTCCTTGCCCGGACAGAGCTTTCGCGGGTGCGAGGTGACATCGGCGGACCAGTTTTCCTATCACGATCCGGTTGATGGATCGGTGAGCCACAATCAGGGACTGTGCCTTTCGTTCAAAGGCGGCGGACGTGCCGTGTTGCGGTTGTCCGGGACCGGCACCGAGGGGGCGACATTGCGGGTGTATCTGGAACGGTACGAGGCACCGGACGGGGACCTGACCATCGAAACGCAGGCCGCGCTGGCCGAGATCGCAGGCGCGGTGGCCCAGATCACCGATCTGGCGGCACGCACCGGACGGACCGCGCCGGATGTCATGACGTGACACGCGGTTTGTAAACCGCGTAACGGCTTTGCAACGCCGTTACGCCGCGCCGACCCGCAGCCGCGAGGCCCGGCGGGTCAGCACCTGTCTGCGCACGAACGCCACGATGAACACCGCTGTCAGGATCAGCACAATCGTCGGAGCCGGCGCGCTGTCCAGAAAGAAGCTTAGGTAAACGCCTGCCAGCATCGCCGCCATGTTGATCAGCACCGACACCCACAACATGGTCGAAAACTGACGCACCAACAGGAAGGCAATCGCCCCCGGCGCGATCAGCAACCCGATGGCAAGGATCAGGCCTGCCGCCGACAAGGTGGCCACAATCGTCAGCGACAGCGCGGCCAGCATGCCATAGTGCAACGCATTGACCCAAAGACCCGACGCCTTGGCCTGAGCGGGATCAAAGCTGTGCAACAGCCAGTCTTTCCATTTCAGCACCAGAAGCGCCCCCACCCCGGCGGAAATCAATCCGGCGGTCCAAAGCTCGTGGGTTTCCACACCCAGCATATTGCCGAACAGGATATGATCGAGGTGCGCGTTGGTCTCGACCGAAACATAGAGCACGATCCCCACGCCAAACATGCCCGAGAACACCACCCCCATGACGGTGTCCTGCTTGACCCGGCTGTTGGACGCCAGATACCCGGTGGCGACCGCGCAGGTCATCCCCGCGGCAAACGCCCCGATGATCAGCGGGATGCCAAGGATGTAGGCCAGCACGATGCCGGGCAGCACAGCGTGGCTGACCGCGTCGCCCATCAGCGCCCAGCCCTTGAGCACCAGAAAACACGACAGGAGCGCGGTGGGCACAGCGACCATGATCGAGATGAGAAAGGCGTTTTGCATGAACGCAAACCGGAACGGCAGAAGCAGCGTTTCAAGGTCCATCATGTGCCCTTCTGCGCAGGGTGGGGTGACACAAGGCTGTCCTGCGGCCCGGTTTTGAGAACCTGGCGAGCTTTGCGACGCGCGGCCAGTATGCCGTGCCGGGGGGCAAAGACAAAGGCGATGAGGAAGATCAGCGTTTGCAGGGTCACAATGATCCCGCCGGTCGCCCCGTCGAGAAAGTAACTGATATAGGCCCCGAAGAAACTGGTGGATGCACCGATTGCCACCGAGGTCGCAATCAGCCGGGGGAACCTGTCACACAAGAGATACGCCGTCGCCCCCGGTGTGACGACCATCGCGATGACCAGAAACGCGCCAACCGTTTGCATCGCGGCCACAACCGAGGCTGACAACAGGATGAAGAAGACCGCTTTCAACAGCTCCGGCCGCAGCCCGATGG
This sequence comes from Marivita sp. S6314, assembly GCF_023015985.1. GTDB lineage: Bacteria > Pseudomonadota > Alphaproteobacteria > Rhodobacterales > Rhodobacteraceae > Marivita. The sequence continues at coordinate 463,139 of NZ_JALKAO010000003.1, read as the reverse complement.
TGCGGGCATGGCTTTCGTCGAAAAAGGTGACCATCAGGTCTTTCCACTTGGCCAGCAGGACCGCCAGCGACACGAAGCCGATGATCGCCAGTTGAAGGGTGTCTTCGGGGGTGATGGCCAGAATATTACCCATGGTGATGGTCTGGATCGACACCGACATTGGATTGATCGACACGATGAACAGACCCAGACCGAAGAAGGACGTGAAGATCAACCCGATGATCACATCCGCCTTTAACCCCGACCGTTCGGACAGGAACAGCATGGCCCCTGCGGCCAGCCCCCCCGCGATAAACGCGCCCAGCGCGAAGGGCAATCCAAGGATATACGCCCCCGCCACTCCGGGCACGACCGAGTGGGACAGCGCGTCGCCGATCAGTGACCAGCCCTTGAGCATGAGATAAGAGGACAGAAACGCACAGACAGCGCCGACAAGGGCCGACACCCACATCGCGTTGGTCATGTAGTTGTAGGTAAACGGCTCCCAAAGATAGGCGATCATGGCTTTGGATCCGTCACCTGGGTTTTTTCGCCGTATTGCACGAAGGGACGTTCATCGTCGGTAAAGATCGTGACTTCACGCGCGTCTTCATCGTCGTGCAGCGTGTCCCCGCCCAGTGTGAAGTGGCGGAGCACACCGCCAAAGGCGGCTTCAAGGTTTTCGCGGGTGAATGTCGTTTCGGTCGGCCCGTAGCTGAGCACCGTGCCTTTCACGAGCACGGTGCGATCACAGAATTCGGGAACCGATCCGAGGTTGTGGGTCGAGACCAGCATCACCCGGCCTTCGTCGCGCAATTCGCGCAGCAGGGCGACAATCTGATCCTCGGTTTTGACATCGACCCCGGTGAACGGTTCATCCAGCAGGATCACCTGCCCATCCTGCGCCAGTGCACGCGCAAGGAAGACGCGTTTGCGCTGGCCGCCGGACAGTTCTCCGATCTGGCGATGGCGGTAGTCCTGCATGTTCACACGGCGCAGCGCCTGATCGACCGCATCGTGGTCTGCCGGTTTGGGCCGACGCAGGAACCCCATATGGCCGTAGCGGCCCATCATCACCACGTCTTCGACCAGCACGGGAAAGGCCCAGTCCACGTCCTCGGATTGCGGGACATAGGCCACGAGGTTCTTTGCAAGCGCTTCTTTGACGCCCATGCCAAGGATGCGGATGTCCCCTTGCGCCGCCGGAACAAACCCCATGATCGCCTTGAACAGCGTCGACTTGCCCGCGCCGTTGATCCCGACGAGGCCGGTCACGGTGCCGCGTGGGATTTCGAAGCTCGCGTTCCACAGCGCGGTGTGTCCGTTGCGGTAGCTGACCGTTACGTTCTGGGCCGACAGACCGGGATCAGAGATGACCTCTGCCGGGATCGGATGGGGTTGGCTCTGCTCATCGAGCATGGCGTGTTCCTTGGTGTTGGGGGCCGATTGGCCCCGGACTGTGCGGCCCTGCGGATCAAGCCCCGCAGGGTCGCAATACGTATGTGACCACCGGTCAGTTGGTGGCGGCGGTCAGCCCGTTTGCCACGGTGCGCGACGTGACGGTCAGAAGATCAAGATAGGTGGGCACAGCGCCGTCCGCTTCGCTGAGCGAGTCGACATAGAGTTCACCGCCATAGGTGGCTCCGGTTTCCCGCGCGACCTGTTTGGCCGGTGCGGTGTTCACGGTGCTTTCGCAAAACACCACCGGGATGTTGTTGTCCCGCACACCGTCAATCACCGCGCGCACCTGTTGCGGCGTGCCGTTCTGATCGGCGTTCATGGGCCAGAGATACAGTTCCTTCATCCCGAAATCGCGCGCCAGATAGCTGAATGCCCCTTCACAGGTGACCAGCCACCGCTGGTCTTCGGGGATGGCGGCAACGTCGGCGCGCAGCGGTTCGAGCGTTTCGCGCAGATTGGCTTTGTAGGCTTCCGCATTGGCTTGGTAGAGATCTGCGTTTTCAGGATCATGTTCGGAAAAGGCACGTGCGATATTGTCGATATAGATCAGGGCATTGTCCAAGCCCATCCACGCGTGCGGGTTGGGTTTGCCTTCGTAGCTGCCCGACGAGATCGAGATCGGGTCAATGCCGTCCGACAAGGTCACCGACGGAATGTCCCCCAGATTAGTCAGGAACTGTTCGAACCACAATTCCAGGTTCATTCCGTTCCACAGGATCAAATCCGCATCGTAGGCACGCACAATGTCCTGGGGGGTCGGTTCGTATCCGTGGATTTCGGCCCCCGGTTTGGTCACCGACACCACCTCTGCCGCGTCTCCGGCGACGTTGGACGCCATGTCGGCAAGCACCGTGAAGGTGGTGACAACCTTCATCTTGTCACCTGCCATCGCCTGACCGGTCAGCGCAACCGTCAGCGCAGTCGCCGAAATGGCAAGGAATAGCGTTTTCATCGTTGGACCCTCCAAATGAGATATACAGGCAAGCCGCCTGTAAATGCAAATCACTCGCAAGAAGGTAGGTAGATGAGAATGAGTCTCAAGTGGTTTGTCCGGTTTCCCGGTGCAAAAAGTCGGTATCACAGCCCTTCATGCAGCGTGTGATCCGCGTTTTGTGTGACGAACGTGACGCAGGTGGCGTTACGCAGGCGCGGGGGTGCCCGCTGCGGACCCGGCATCCCGGTTCACGTTCTCGATCAGGCGGCGTGTGATCGTCCGCATGATGGCAAGACCAAAGCTCGGGTCTTCGAACTGCAGTCGCATGAACGTCTTTTCATCAATGCCGTAAACCACGGTATCATCAAGACAGCGGACGGTGGCGGTTCGTATGGCTGCATCGGTGAAAAAACCGATTTCGCCAAAGATGTCGCCTTGGTTCAATTCAATATTCGGTTCTTCGATCTGAACGCGCCCTTCGGCCACGTAATACAGCTGATCCACCGTATCGCCCTGCCCAAAGACCGTGGCCCCGGCGGCGTAGCGCTGTTGTTTGCCATAGCGCCGGATCACCGAGAAATCGGTCTCTGTCCGGCTGCTGTCCTTGGTCAGCTTGCCGCGCAAAGACAGCACCTGCCAGAAGCGATAGAGATTGATGGGGAGCAAGATCAGTTCCATCGCCAGAAGCGGCCAGAGCTGGAGCGTGAAGGCGTAGGTTGCAAAACACAGCGACGAGGTAATCGCCAGAAAGCGCAGGGGCAGCATTGTACTGACCGAGTAGGAGGCAACCGTCAGCGCAGAGGCCAGCCAGCCCACAACTTCGATCCAATGAAGATTGGTCAACAGGTCCATGTGGCTCCTCCCCGAGCGCGGGCGCGACACCAAATGCCGTCTTGGTCTATCCCTACGATATCTATGACTATGTTCCGGACATGAGAAAAGACATCTTTCGGTTTGCTCCCCGGCGTGGCGCGCATGTGGGGCGTACTGCAGGAGGTCTCAGAGAAGGACGAAACCGGCACCCGGCGGGCGACCATTGCTTGACACCATACGGGCTGTCGTGCCCCCTGCCCCCAAACGACACAGGGAGGCATCATGGACCAGTTTGACACCGAATTGAAAACGCGGCTTGTCCGGTATTGCGAGATGGACAGTCAGTCAGACATGGACAGCGCCGCGACACCGTCGACCGCGTGTCAACATGCCGTTCTTGATCTGGTGTTTGACGAACTGACCAAGATCGGCGCGACGGACGTGACCAAGACCGATTACGGCACGGTCATCGCCACCGTGCCGGGCAATAGTGACGGGCCAACGATTGGCTTTCTGGCCCATGTCGACACCGCCCCGCAGTTCAACGCGACCGGTGTGAAGCCCCGCGTCGTTGAGGGCTATAACGGGGGGGACATCACCTTCCCGGACGATCCGGAGCTTGTTTTGAGCCCCGCAGCATTTCCTTATCTGTCGGAAAAGGTGGGCCATGACATCGTCACCGCCTCTGGCCTGACGCTGCTTGGAGCCGACGACAAGGCCGGGATGGCGATCATCATGACAGCCGCGCGGCACCTGATCGAAAACCCCGAATTCAAACGCCCAACGATCCGTCTGGCCTTTACGCCGGACGAAGAGATCGGTCGCGGTGTGGATGCACGGCTGCCTGCCGATCTGGGTGTGGATTTCGCCTATACCTTTGATGGCGGCGAGGTGGGCGAGATTGTGTACGAGACCTTTTCGGCGGATTTTGCCGTTGTGACCGTCAAGGGCGTGTCCATTCACCCCGGCACCGCCAAGGACAAACTGGTGAATGCAATCCACCTGGCGTCCAAGATTGTCGATACCCTGCCGCATGTGACGATGACCCCCGAAACGACCGACAACCACGAGGGGTTTATTCACGTGGTCGACATTCAGGGCAGCGCGGCAGAGACCGTGGTGCGCTTTATCCTCCGCGATTTCGAACTGGACGGATTGGCCGCAAAGGACGCTTTGCTGAAGCAGGTCTGCGAAACGATCGCCGCAACCGAACCCCGCGCCGAGATTTCCTGCACGATCACGCCGCAATATCGCAACATGCGATACTGGCTGGAAAAGGACATGACGCCGGTAGAGCTGGCCCGAACCGCGCTTGCGGATCTGGGTATCGAGGAACTCTCGGTGCCGATCCGGGGCGGGACAGACGGATCGCGCCTTACCGAACTGGGTGTGCCCTGCCCGAACCTTTTCACCGGCATGCAGAATGTGCACGGGCCGCTGGAGTGGGTGTCGGTTCAGGACATGGCCCAGGCCACCGCCCTGTGCCTGCGGATCGCGGAACGGGCGACAGGGGCACAAGGGTAACGCGTGCTGATCGCGGTGAACCGCTTAGGCTCTGACGGCCCCGTGTCGGTCACCGCATCGCAGCGCTGAGCAGTTTGGTGGTGCGGTCCAGACGCCGCGACAGGAATTCGGCCGCGAGGGCGTGAAAGCTCGCCACGAAGGCCGGATCGCTGTCAAGCAACGCCTGAAGCGCATCACGGCTGATCCTGACAACCACCGATTCCGCTGCCGCTTCCACATCGGCCGTGCGGCGTGTGTTGGTGAAAAATCCGATCTCTCCGACAAGCGCCCCGGACAGCAACTGCGCGACGCAGGTCCGGGTGCCGTCATCCATTTCGACAAACACTTTCGCGCTGCCCGATTGCAGGATCAGCAGTTCGTTCGACGGTGCACCGGAAAACAGGAAGGTGTCGCCCTGTTTGACATGTACGACCGGAAACCAGTCCTCAAGGTTGATGTGCGGGTTGTCACGCAGCAGCGCTTCTTCAAAGCTTTCCGCCCCGGTTGCGCCGCCTTCGGCTTCGGCAAGAACGCGTTCCTCCAGAAACAGCAACGCATCATCCAGTGTTGCAAACACCGCCTTGCCCAAGGTGGCGCCGTTCAGAAACCGGTCCACCTGAACACGGTCTTGCGCCGACAGGCCCGAGACGTACAGGTCAACCCCCTGACGCGTGCAGTATTCGTCAATCTGCTGCAGGCTGTGAACCGCAGACGGGTCGATGCCCTGGACCTTCGAAAAGTCGAGCAGCAGGTTTGCCATCGCGCCCTGTGAGCCTTCGACGGCGGACTGCACGGCACCCAGAAGTTTGCTGGCCGTTCCGAAGAAGATGTAGCCGGTCAATTCGATGATTTCCGTCGATGTGCCCTCGACCGTCAGATGATCAAGCGCCGCCAACCCGCGTTCGACAACGGACCGGCGCAGCGACAGGTTGGATTGGATCCGGACGATGCCCTGCTTGGCGTAGGACACGATAAACAGCACCACCGACGCAATGAGGCCCAGCGCCAGAGCGGACAGGAAGCCAAGCGTGGCCGACACGATAACGGTCAGCAGAATGATCAGGTAATCGCGCAGATTGAGACGGCGGCGTTCCGACCAGAGCCATGTGTAGAGCAGGTCGATCCCCAGAAACCCGATCACCGCAGCAAACAGGCCACGGGGAAGATATTCCAGCGCCGACGCCCCGAAAAAGGCAACGCCAAAGGACACCACCGCAACCATGAGGCCCGTCGTCGCCCCGCGCAGGCCCAGTTTATAGGCCAGGATATTGTTCGACAGCGCGGGAAACCCCAGCAAGCCACCGGCAGGTGCGGCCACAAGCGTCGACACCCCCATCGCGGTGGTGTCCTGATTGAGGTTCAGCCGTCGTTTCGTGATCAGTTCCACGCCGGTCAGGTTCAACGCGCCGCCAAGGATCGCCATTGACGTGACCGCAAGAATTGTCAAAGCCTGCCCAGCCACCAGCGACACATCGGCCAGAAAGATGTCTTGGGGGCGGATGTCAGTCAGGAATCCCCCGCTGCTGAAAGGTCCAAGCAATTCGCCTGAAGCGCGCGCAGCGGCAATGCTGGTGCCCGAGATCAGCAACCAAGCGTAATACCCAAAGCACACCAGCGCGATACATCCCGGCAGCACCAGGCCGTTTTTGACGTATCTCGTTACGGCACAGATCCCGATGGACACGAGAAACCACGGAAGCCAGACCATGACCGTGTCGGGACGAAACAACGACGGGATATCCCCCACCGAGACATTCGCACGCAGCACCAACCCGATGCTCCCGATCAAAAGCAGATATCCCGTTGAAGCGAGAAAGCCGCCCAACACGGGATAGGGGATGAACTTGACCACGTAGCTGAGCTTGAGTTTCCCGATCAGGATCAAGACGACACCCGTCGTGACAGACGCCGTGATCATCATCACCACGATACTGGCAAACAGGGCATCCGGGGACAAACCGCTTCCCTGTACAGCGATGGCTGATGCTCCGGCGGCCAAAAGAACCGCGGTGATGTCCTGCGGATGCATGACGGTCGCGCGATAGGAAAACAGGAAAGACCCGATACCCGCCATCACTCCGCAGGCAATCAGTGTCATCCCGATCCCACGATCAAGAAACACCTCCAGCGGACCGGAATACACAATCGCCGTAAATGAAATCGCCAGCACACAGGACATGGCGGCAACCAACAATCCGCCAAACAGTGTTACCAAAAGTCGAATAGTCTGCGCTCCTGCAAGAGTGTTGATCAGACGCAAACGTCGACCGGTGCGCGGATTTTGACGGCAAGGGCGGGTGTGTCAACGATAACTTGTTTGGGACCCGTGCGACATCGCCACGAGACCTTTCGCGCCCTTCGCCCCCCCGCGCCAACCACTGGCGTGCGGCGGTTTTCGTTTGACTCGGTTGGGAAAAGTCCTTTCCCTGTCGTCACATAGCTTCAGACAATTCACGAAGGGGGAATTCATGCGCGAGTCCATCACGGGGCATCATTGCTATTTGACAAGCGGTAAGGTCCACGAAATCGACGGTCCAAACCACATGCTGTGGCTGGGCGAATTCAACGGTCCGTTTGTGAACCACAAAGGCAAAGGGTCGTTCCTTGATGGCACCGCGTGGCGCTGCCCCGGCATGAACGAAATGGTCGACGGGAAAACCGTCGAGGCCAAGGGGTATTGCATCATCACCGATGAAGACGGCGATTATTGCTACCTGCGCTGGATCGCCGATCCGGCAGACGAGCCGGGACAGTTGCAGGGCAAGTCGTTCTTTACCGGCGACAGCACCGGCAAGTTCAAAGGGGTGCAGGGCGAATTCAAATGGAAGATGGTCTACCAGGTCATGCCCAACCCGAAACGCAACGAAGACGGCATCATTGGCTTTTCCGACTTTGAGGGCTGGTACGAACTTCCCGAATGATCACGCCTCGGGTGGTGGCTGTTTCGGCTTGAAACTGGCCACCAGCGCAAACAGCTCGGGGGGCAGATCGTGCTTGTCCACCTTGGTCTGGATCAGGGTCGGTACCGTGTTCTTGCGCGCGTCGTCTAGGGCGGTTTTCAAATCCCCAACAGTGTCGGCCCGAACGCCCACAAGGCCAAGGGACTCTGCCATATTGGCGTAGTCCCAACGCGCCAGAAGGTTGTAATCGTCAAAGTTCTCTTCGTAGCCGGTCCCGTCTTTCTTCTCGATGAAGGCCCCCAACCCAGTGAAGCACTGTTCCAAACCATAGGTGCCATTGTCGATGACAAGGATGGTGATGTGGAACGACGGATCGCGTTTCCATTCCCTGGTCAGCCGCGCATAGGTGGACAGCGCCTGCGCGGTCATCTGGAAACTGCCGTCGCCTGCGATTGCAAACAGCGGTCGCCCGTCGTGCAAGGCAAAACCCAACGCGCCCGGAACTGCGTATCCCAGCGACATCCAGTCCGACTGGCAGGTGAACCCGTTGGCGCGTTTGATTTCAAGCCTTGCTCCCATGAACATGCTGATGCCGAGGTCGCAGAACACACCGGTTTCGTCCTGCAACCGTCTGTTGAGTTCGTGGAAGGTGTTTTCATAGGTCAAAGGTGCCGTATCGGGGTCGGGGCGCGTCAGCGGCCGCATCATGCCCGTCGTACCGCCGCGCAGGCTGGGGTCGTCTTCGAAGCGCTGGATCAGGGCCGTCACGAAATCGCGGAAATGGACACCGTCATATTTTGCGGACCCGATACGCACCAGATCGCGTTGGACCGACACCGTCTGGTCGAATTTTTCGATCACGAAGTTCTTGTAGTAGTCGATGGGGATCGCCCCCAGTTCAAGGATCAGATCGGCGTTGTGCATGATGTCGATGACATCCTTGCTCGACGCGGCCCCGGCGAAGGTGCCGAAATGCATGGGATCGGTTTCCTTGACGATGCCCTTGGCCTGAATGGTCGTGGTAAACGGGATGCCGGACACGTGGATCAGTCTGGACAGCTCTTCGTTCATGCCAAGGCGCTGCATCTCTAGCCCGACCCAGAACACCGGGTGTTTGGCCGCCTTCAGTCGCGCAACCGTGGCATCGAGCGCGGCATTGATCGCATCGGGCCATGATGCCGGGGGTTTCTTGACCGGCATTGGCCCTGTGGGTGGGTCGATCTTGGCGCGCTGCACGTCTTTCCAGATCTGGATATAGACCGGGGCCTGTTGCGCCAGTGCTTCAGCCAAGGCGCGGTCGATGGCCTCTGCCGCGCCTTCGGCGGATTTTATCACCTCGGTGGCGACGGTGACATTGGCAAAGACCCTGGCATCGACATCCATGTCTTCGGAGGTCGAATGGTGAAACACGATGCCGTAGGATTCCAGGTGCTCGCGCGCGGTCGCACTGGGTGCCCCGGTGACCAGCACGATCGGCACCCGTTCGCGCATCGCACCCGCAATGGCATTCAGCGCGCTATAGGTGCCGACACCGTATTGCAGCGCGACACAGGACAGACCGCAGGACCGGGCATAGCCATCCGCCGCAAACCCGGCCTCCAATTCATTGACCGTGGCGATCCGTTCCACGCCATCCGCTTCGTCGACCACATCCAGAAAGTCGCCGATGTAATCCCCCGGCACCGCAAAGATGTGACGAACGTCGTGTTCGCGCAGACGTCTGATGAGGTAATCAGACACGGTGATCTGTTGCGTGGTCATGGGGTGTTCTCCTGCGGGGTGTCGGTCAGCCGCCCAGCTTCCAGTCGGCATCAATCCATGAAGGCCGGTCGAGGTTCAGGTGCTTTTGCAGCATGGTTTCAGCCGTGGCGAGAGACCCTTCAGCCCAGCCCTGATCGGTCGAATAGGCCTCGCCGCAGATGTAGACCTGTTCGTCATCCACCGGTTGCAGCATCTTCGGGATCACGTCCGGGAACCGGTAGCCCGCCTTCCATTCGTGCCAGCCGCCGCCATAGGGATCGGCGCTCCAGTCGTGGTACAGCGCGGTGTAGGGCTTTGGCACATCCGACAGGCCGTGCAATTCGCCCAATTGTTTGACAGCGGCATTCACCATCTGACCGGTGACCGGTGTCTCGGTTGCCGGGACAGGCGATTGGCCTTTGGTGAAGGGCGTGTCGTGCCCTGTGAACGGCGCCGCATGTTCCAGACCGCGCCAGAACGGGACGGTTGCCATATCGCTATAGGTGGCCAGAAGCATCGCGCTCTTGTTGCCGTCGTCCGGGCTGAAATCTTCTTCCGACGGGAAGTAATATGTCTGCCGCAGCGGCAGGTCCGTCGTGGACCGTCCGGCAACAAGGCCAAGCTTGCGCCACCATGGCTCCTCGAAGCCCAGAAGCAGCTTGAACGCCTTTTGGATCGCGACGCTTTTGAGATTGCTTCGCAGCCAATCATCCGCTTCAAAATCTGCCCAATCCACCAGTTCCAGCGACCGGCGCGGCATCGCCAGAATGACGTGCTCTGCCTCGACCTGAAAGGTCTCGCAATCCGGCGGGATCTGGTAGTGCCCGTCGATATCCTGCGTGCGCTTGAAGGTGAGCCGGTAGCCCCCCTTGATCCGTTCGATATGGGACAACGCCGATTGCATTTGCGTCGGCAGACCGTTGTGGTCCTTGAGCTGTTTCTCAAGCGTCAGGGGCAGAGACTGGTACCCGTCCGCCAGGCATTTGTAATGCACCGGAACATCGCCGTATTCCGTGGCGGGCAATTGATAGACTGAATTTGTGTTGGCCGTATTGGCATCATACCCGCCGCCATCCTGCATGAAGTGATACGCTTCGGAGGACAGATACTGGGCCAGCAGGTTCCAGTAGCCGATCTTGTAAAGTGGCTCACCCATCGCCATCACATCGCACCATTCTTCGGTGGTCAGCGAATTGTAGCGGTCTCCGGCAAGCTGTTTCATCACCTTTATCTGCAGGTCGGTCGGCGACAGGCCTCGCTCATCCGCGGCAAGTTTGTAGGGCACCTTCGCGGCGTCTTTCAAATCGGCATTGGTCAGATGCGTCCCGCGCAGGAATAGCATATTCCGGCTCTGGCCGATTTTGGGTCCATCGGGATCGTTTGGATCGACCGGGGCGGGATTGCCCATCAGGAAGGGCTGTGTTGGCAGGCCCAGTTTATCGACAATGGACTTCACCAAAAGATGGCTGGTCGGCAAAAACCGCATGCCGCCGAGTTCGGCTGGAATGTTGGGCATGCCGGGCAGTTTCTTGGAATAGAGACGCCCGCCGATACGGTCGCTGTATTCGAACAACTGTGTTTTCCCCGCCCCTGCGCCGCTGGTGACCAGCCGCCACGCCACATAGGTCCCCGCGACGCCGCCACCGATCACTGCGTATTTCAAGTCCATGACGTCGCCCTCCTAGTGAATGCCACCCATGCCACGAACCCGAGGACGCGGATGCACGTCGGGCGGTGGCATGTTCTCCAGCGCACTTGGCGCAGACCGCGATGGTGGGGTTGCGGGTATCGGGCATCCCGCGTTGATCCATGCAACGATCACATTGCGGAACGTCCGGCCCAGATGGTCAGACCGTTCAAACGCCTGTCCCATGCGGCTGTCGGCCCCCAGGTAATCCTGCACAATGACGCTGTCGCTGACACTTCCCGGTGTGATCATGCCGTTTTCGGGGTCCGCTAAGGCCCGCATGAACGCAAAGGTGTTTTCCTCTGTGCCGTTGCGGACCTGCGCCAGCCACCATGACACGTTTTCGCTGACGGCTTTGCCGGTTTCGGGATCAATGCCTTTTAGCAGCTTGGCATCATGCGCCTTTTCGCCCTGCGCCTGCATCTGCAGGCGTTCGACCAGTTCGGCCATCGCAACGCCCGGATCGACAATCGGCTTGGTCCCTGCCCTATCCCGGTCTTCCAGCCACAGCGTCCAGCGGCGCCAGGCCGCCAGTTCTTCATCGTTGAACACCTTGAACATCGGGCCGTTAAAACTTGTCAGTTCAAAGAAACGCGACTTGTCCGGACGACCGGGAACGATGTAGCCCGCATCTACCAGCGCTTCGGCGAACTTTTCCGGATCCAGGAACCAGTCGTTGATCAGGTTGGGACCTATGGTTTTGTCCCGGTGGTTCAGCGCCCCGTACTTGGCCTTTTCCTCGATAATCCGAAGCACCTCGGCCTCGGGCGTTTCAGAGCGCATCTGGTGGATCTTGTCGACAAGATCCTGGCCCAACGTGCCGGTATCGCCAAAGGCAAGGAACCCGTTCCAGATCCGTCGCCAATGGTCGCGCATCGCCTGTTCGCCGCCACGGGCGCGGACCTGATCCAGATACAGCTTCACCGCCTCCTTGGCCTTGGCGCCATGCCCATCGGCGGCATTGTCGATCCCGATGTGCAGCCGGTAGAAATGCGGATCAACACCGAAGTATTCGCACATCTTTTCCACCGGATAGAGCCCCGGAACCGTCCATTCCAGCTGGAGCGTAAAGCCGATCAGTTCGGGGATGTATTCCTGCGAAAACTGGGCAATCGCCAATTCCAGAACCGGGACCGCAAAAGCGCTGTCAAGGAAGCGGTCGTCCATCGCATAGGCTCGGCTGCGCGGGTCGTGCAGGTAGATCCCGAGGCTCTTCAGAAGGCCTGTGTAGATGTTGCAATGGTTCTGATGAACCTCGCCGTCGCCGGCCTCGTCCATCCAGATCGAGAACAACAGCGACTGCACTTCATCCAGCGGTCCGGCGGGTGTGGCCTTGTGCAGCCACGCGCCGTCGTTCTGGTTCAGGGGCGCAAAGTTCGTGATCCGGACGAGGAATTCCTCGCGGGTGCGGAAGTTCGGATTGTCCTTGGGGTCGGCCGGATCATAGTTCAATCCGGACTGCACCATCTCGTCATAGATGCGCTGCATCCGGGTGTCGTAGAGTTCTTCCGAGTATTCAAAGAACCGCCAGCTTTCGGGATATCCCTGTTCGAACTGATGATCCCATGACCGTTTAAGCAGGTAATCCGTGAGCCAGCGCGCCTTGGGCAAAAATTCAGGGTAGCTGTCGATGTTGGACAGGTAATAGTAAAATTCGCGCAGATTGATCCCGGCAAACGGCGTGCGTTCGGTTTCGACCTGTACGGTCTGGTCTTCCGGCGTCCAGAGCGCCGAAGCGTCAGCCGCACTGTCCTTGCCGCCGGTTTGGCGCAACTGGCGCAGCGACTTGGGAACAGGTGACGGGCGTCCGACGACAAAGCCCAATTCGTCCCAAAGCTCGACAAGCGCATTTGACCCACGGGCGTCGGGGCTGTCCCATTTCTTGGGCAGGTGTCCATCAAAGCTGGTTTCCACGCCGCGCGCCCATTCTTCGCGGTGGGCAAAGCGTTCGCGGGCCCATGTCACCCGTTGCGCATCACTTCCCGGCGGCAGAAGGCCCGGCAACTGTTCGGCGCGGTATTCTGTTCCGTCATTTGTGATCTCGCTTTGGACATCGCGGATCACGGCTTTGTAGGTCTTTTCAGACACCACATCATCGGGGCGCTGCGCGGGCCACCAATGGGTGTGGCACTGGTAGAAATCAGACTGCCACGGCACGGCCATGTATTGCGTAAGTTGCCCGGCCTCGATCTTGGGATTGATGACGAAGGGTTCTGAATACAGCTCCTTCAACTGGCTGATGAAGGTAATTTCAATCCCGGGGAAAAACGGCCCACCCACGCAGGGCTGCAACGCCCCTTGGGTCAGGGCGTGTGGTCTGTCTTGCAGATCAATCTCTTCGAACTTGGGCCAAATCGGCGGCCGCCCATCCCAATCATCGGCGAAATCACCCTTGGCCCAGGCCTCCAGGACCGCATATTGCGATTTCAGAAGGCACATCCAGTGTTTCGGGCTGCCTTCCTCGCAATCCCCGGCGTCGCCCGCGAGCATCGGCATGAAGCGATAGTTGGCCTGGTCCTTGGCCTCGGGCGAGTCCGGATCAAGGTTTGGGTTCCGCAAGCGTTCAAAGATCTTTTTCCGCGCCAGCGCTGCTGCATCCAGCTCTGTCTTGGAGGCCGATTTCCCGCGTGCCGATTTCGCGTTCAGGCTCAGCGTATCAAGCATCGCAGGGTTCAGGAAATCCCCGCCTTCCCCGGGGCCATGCCCGCGCCGCGCTTGTTCGTTGACCCACTGTGTGCGCGCCATGCGCGCCAGCAAGGGAAAGACGTCGGACTTGAACGATACCGGGCCCTTGTCCCGTGGCAGACCCATTTCGTGCCCGACATCGCGGCAGACGTCATACAACGTGCGCAGGTTTTCAATGTCAGGCGCATAGTTCGGCGGTGCAACGATGACATGCGCCGGGCGCACGTCGATTTCCGTGCCATCGGGCAAATGAACCTCTGCCCGCACGGGGCCGTCGGATACATCGTCATGCCACCAGTCGGAATTGGCATAGGACTCTGTCGGGTTGTTCGGCTTGACCGACGCTGATTTGCCAAAGCCGCCCAGCACCAGAAGACGCCCGTCCGCATCGGTGCGCAACTCTCCCAGCGGGACCTCTTGCTTGATGAAGGTACCACCATCGAACCGCACCGGACCCGCATCACAGCCGGTGATCTCGCGTGGGCCGGGATCAATGATCAGGTCCGACCGGTCACCCGAATAATCCGCATTCCGGATATGTGTCTTGTTTTCCGGCGTGATCGGCGGCGCATCGGCGATGAATGTTTCACCCATGACATAGCGGTCTTCGAATTTCAGAAACGCACCCTTGCGGTTGGCCAGATGCGCATGCCACGTGATCTCGGCAACATCCGGGGCGACCTCGCCCAGAACCTTGTCATTCTTGTCGAGCGCGTAGATCCGAAACCGGGCGGCCTGTCGCTTGATCCGACCAGAATGATCCTTGAACCCCCCTTCGGGTCTGACCTTCTGACCGGGGTATTCCGGGCCGATGAAATATTGCGCGGGCGCGTTGCCCACACGGGCTATTCCGATGGATGGCGCAATGACACATCGCTTGATCGCAGACAGATCCATGAAATCCCCCAAAACATTTTCAAAGTGAAAGAAGCTACAAAAATCAACACAATGGGCCTAGCTTTGAGCGAATCTGTGCTTGACGCAAGGTAAGATTTCAAAGGGATACATGTTTCGCATGCAGATTGCGGTCATTGGAGGCGGGCCTGCGGGCTGCGCCTGCGCCATTGAACTGGGCCGTTCCGGCATGCCCGTCTGCCTTATCGATGCCGGTCAGACCGGGCCAAAACCCGGAGAGGTGCTGGCACCCTCGGCACAGGGCGATCTGGAGGCATTGGGCGTGTCTGCGGATCACCTTTCGGAAACGCACCTTGTCTGCACCGGGATCGACCGGGTTTGGGGCGGGGCTGATGTGGCACGCGTCGACTACGCGACCCAGTTGACACATGGGTGGCATCTGGATCGCACGGCGTTTGATGCCGCATTGCAGGATCTGTGCCGGTCTGTGGGTGTTGACGTTGTCACCGGCACTGCACTGCGAAACCTTCGGCAAACCACCGATGGGTGGCGGCTTGATCTGGATAACGGCACAGAGCGGGCGGCCACCTTTCTTGTTGACGCAAGCGGGCGCCGGGCTGTGGTGGCAAGCCAGCTTGGCATCAAAGGCCAGGTTCAGGATCGCCTTGTCGCTTTTCACGCCGTTGTTCCAAATGGCGAAAGCCGCGCGGCGCAGCCGATGTTTATCGAAGCGGTCGAAAACGGCTGGTGGTACACGACGCCCGTTCCCGGCGGCAAACGCGTGTTTGCCTTTCTGACCGACAGCGATCTACCCGCCGCGCATCACGCGGCACAGGCAGATGGGTTTCGCGCCTTGCTGGAGAAAACCCGCATCGTGGCCGGGTTCGACGCATCGCACGAACCGCTGACGCCAAAGGCCTATGCCGCGACGAGCCGGCGGCTGGATGCCTTTCGCGGCGCGCACTGGTTGGCGATCGGAGACGCCGCCATCGGACGCGATCCGCTGTCCGGCGGAGGGATTGCGCAGGGATTGGAGGATGGACGAACCGCCGCTGCAGCGCTTAAATGGGCACAACGCACCGGCGATGCAGAGTTCGCGTCGTTCGAGGCCCATATGCAATCGGTTTGGGACACCCATGAACGCGAACGCCGCGCAATGTACATGACGGAAACGCGATGGACCTGGAGCCCGTTCTGGGCGCGGCGGTCTGGCGACGCGTCCGTGGCGCAGGAAAGATAACGGGCGTGGGCAAGACCGATGGCACTGACGGCTGGTACGATGCCGGCATTGTGGACCTGCTGACGCAGGCGGGCCTTGACCATCACATTCCAAGCTTTCTGGACCAGCGGATTGATCTGACCATTGCCGCGCAGTTGACCGATACAGATCTGAAAGAACTCAACCTGCCAATCGGCGACCGCCACCGGCTGACACAGGCGCTGGCCGCATTGTCGGCCCCCGATGACAGCACCGGTGGGTTGATCAACATTGATGCGCAGCGTCGTCAGCTGACAGCGGTGTTTTTCGACATTGTCGAGTCGACGAAACTGCTGAGGCGGCTGGACCCCGAAGACTATCGCGAACTTTTGCGCGCGTATCGCGGGGTGCTCAATCAGGAATTGAACCAGCACGGCGGCAAGATCATCCATTTCGCGGGCGATGGCGTGATTGCGGTGTTTGGATATCCCCGCGCGCATGATGCCGACGCTGAAAGAGCCGTGCGCGCGGCGCTGAACATCGCGGATCAGGTGACGGATCTTCGTCTGCAGGGCACGGATCACAGCCTGTCTCTCAGGATCGGCATCGCGTCCGGCACCTGCATCATCGGTGACATCAATTCGGACGGCATTTCCGAACAAGACGGAATCACCGGTGAGGCCATCAACCTCGCGGCGCGCATTCAATCAAGTGCCCGGATCAATGGCGTTATTATCTGTCCGGTGACCAACTCCATCGTTGGTGACGCCTTCGCCCTTGAGCCTGCCAAGGAGATCGCGGCGAAGGGGTTCGGCGACACGGTTCAAGCCTGGCATGTGACGCCGGCAGCGCGCAGCGCCAACATGCTGAGCCTGATCGACGGACCGCTGGCCGGGTCGACCGAGATCCTGGATCATATCAAATCCGAATGGCACGCAGCGGGGCAAGGCACGCTCAGATCTGTTGTTCTGAGCGGACAAGCGGGGGCGGGCAAGACCCGGCTGATGCGTGCGCTTCGCAACTCGATTGATGTCGCGCCTGATCAGATCATTGTCTGGGAAGGCAACGAGGTGTTTGCCAGCACGTCTCTTTACGCGGTGTCGAACTGGATTAGTGACCACCTGGGCCTTCACGCGGCCTCTGGTGCGGACGCATCGCAGCTTTTGCAGTTTTATCGCGGTGACGGGTTTGACGCCTCGGTGGTGCAGAATGTGCTGGGTCATCTGATCGGCAATATCGACGGGCTGCCCGAGATCGATCTGGACACGGCAGATCGGCGCAGGACTCTTTTGGCCTTGTGTGTTGCTCATATCAAGGAGCGGTCGCGCCGATCCCCTCTGCTGATCCTTGTTGAAGACCTGCACTGGATTGACCCCACGACGCAGGAGCTGATCGCGCGGATACGCGAGGAACTTGCCGATCACCCGATCATGATCGTCAGCAGCACACGCCAGGCACCCGGTCAGATCGCGGACAGTCTGGGTGCGCCCATCGCGCTGGAGCATCTGGACGATGCCGCTGCTGCGGCACTGGTGCGGCAGACAGCCGGAGATCTGACACTGCCCGACGCCGCCGTTTCCGCAATTGTCCGGCGCAGCGAAGGTGTTCCGCTGTATCTTGTCGAACTCACGCGGTTGGTTGCGTCGGACTACCAACCCGGTGCGGACGGGGCGGCCACGATACCCGCCACCATTCGCGGCGCATTGACCGCGCGTTTTGATCCGCTTGAGGAGGACCGCGAACTGGCGCTGGTTCTGTCGGTTTTGGGACGGGATTTCGAGTTTGATTTGCTGCCGGAGCTGACGGGGTTGTCCGATCATGCGCTTCACGCGGCGCTTGACCGGCTGGTGGCGCAAAAAATCCTTGAGCCGACGGGGCCGTCCGGTCAGGGCGCGTGGCGATTCACCCATGCCTTGCTGCAGGAAGCGGCCTATGAGTGCCTTCTCAAGCGGCAACGGGTGCAATTGCACAAGGCGGTGGTCGCCCTCTACGCCCGCCTGCATCCGGATCTGCATCAGCGTGAACCCGAACGACTGGCCTATCATCACAGCAAGGCCAATGATCACGCCAAGGCCGCAGATGCCTGGTACAGCGCGGGCCAGATCGCGTTGCGCAATTCGGCGCATTCCGAGGCCCTGACACACTTCGCCAACGGATTGGCCGAGATCGGCAAAACCGAACAGGGACAAGAGCGCAAGGCAACGGAACTGAAGCTTTATTCAGCCAAGGGGCGCACGTTGATTTCGGTCGAGGGGCACGGATCGGCCAATGTGCTGGCCGCGTTGAACCACGCCGCGCAATTGACCGAAGAGGTGCATTCCAGTGCCGAGGTGTTTCCCATCGTGTGGGGGTTGAACGCGTATCACATGATCCGTGGCAACGTGGCTGCGAATGTGCATGCCTCGGAACGGCTGGTGGAGTATGCGACGCAGGACGCCAAGCACGAACACATTGTCGTGGCACACACATCCCGCTGTCTGGCGCTGTATTACGCGGGCCGCTTTGAAGAAGCGTTGGCGCATCTGCGCATCATGGAAGCGCAGTACGACGCGTCCACCGATCCCGAGCTTGCGCATAAATACGCGGTCGACCGGCTGGTTGTGGGATATCAGCACGGAAGCTGGCTGTTGTGGTTGCTTGGCAAGGCTGACGCGGCGGCGGACATGGAACGCAAACTGTTTGCGCATGTGTCCAAGCACCCCCATCCCTACAGCTATGCGCAAGCCCTGACATCTGGGGCGTCCATCTATGTCTTGCGGCGCGAACCGGATCTGATGCTTGACCGGGCGCGCGCCGGGACCGAATTTGCGCGCAACAAGGGCAAGGATGTCTGGGTGGATCATGGCGATTTCTGGATCGGCTGGGCGACCAGCGAACAGGGCGATCCGGTGGCTGGCGGGAAGCTGATCGAAGGCGCGCTTGAACGCTATATCGCAAGCGGAACGGGATCGTCGCTTCCCAAGTTCTACGCGATGCTGGCGGAAAACCGGTTGCGCGAGAACCGGCGCGGAGACGCCGAACGCGTAATCCGCAAAGCGCTGGACCGGATCGAGGAGTTCGGCGAACGGTGTTACCTGGCAGAGTGCCTCAGGATCGACGCGGCCATCCGCGCGCAAAACGGCGCGTCGTTGGCCGAGACACGGACCCATCTTCGCACCGCGCTGGACATTGCGCGGGACCAGAATGCCGTCGGTTGGGAATTGCGGATTTCCCGTGATCTGGCGCGTCATTTACTGGACGCAGGCGCGCATCAGGAAGCGGCTGACCTGCTGTCACCCGTGCTGGGCAGAATCACGGAAGGCCACCAAACCGCCGATTACGTGGAATCAAAAGCGCTTCTGGATCAGTGCTGAACAGGGCACCTGTTGGTCTTGGGTCTGCAGGCTCTGGTTGACGGATCGGCCTTATGGATGCTCAGGTGGGTTTCATTAAACGGTTCGTTAATATCAGATCGGGTATATCGTGGAATCATTCTTTGGGTTCGAGCTGTCGACAGTTCTCGGATTTGCAGGGTTGACCGGCGTTGCGTTTTATCTTGGAGCCTACGCTGGATTACAGATCGGGATTTTACGGGGAAGTAGTTACACCTATACGCTTATGAACCTTGCGGCGGCGACGCTAGTTCTGATGTCGCTGGTTGTTGATTTCAACCTGTCCTCTGCCATCATTCAGGTCACCTGGATCATCATCAGTCTCGTTGGTCTGACACGGCTGACATATTTGAATGCGGTGACGCGGCTCAATGCAGAAGAGGCGACGTTGGTGAACACCAAGTTCCCGACGATGACGAAACCGAAGGCGCGCAAGTTCTTCAAGGCCGGGGAGTGGATTGATGCCGAGGCAGGCACGGTTATTGCCTTTGAAAACCAGCCGGTGCGCGCTTTGTTCTACCTTCTGAATGGCGAAGCCGTGGTGACGATTGACGGGACACAAATAGCCACCAGCACACCGGGAACGTTTTACGGGGAATTGACCTGCTTTGATGGGGGACCCGCCACCGCGACTGTAACGGTGACGCGGTCTGCCCGGCTTTTCAGGATCAGTTCGGACGCGCTGAACGCATTGTGCAACAAGGACGCCGACCTGAAGATGATCCTGGAAAATTCCTTTGGCGCAGATACGCGCGACAAACTGATCGCCGCCAATGTGCAACTGACGCGAACGGCGCTGGCGACATGACAGACCCTCCGGACCTACTCACCGCGCTCATCCTGTTTCAGATCAAACATTTCGCTTTCGATTTTCTTCTTCAGCCAGCCTATATCTGGCGCAACAAGGGCACCTATGGGCACCCCGGCGGGATTCTGCATGCGCTGGGGCACATGATCGGGTCGGTCCCCGCGCTTCTGGTTCTGACGGCCAGCCTGCCTTTGATCCTCGTGATTCTTCTGATCGAAGGGCTGCTTCACTACCATATCGACTGGTGCAAAGAGCAGGTGGCGACCCGGTGGAACCTGTCCTTTCAGGATCCTCGCTACTGGTACCTTTTCGGGTTTGACCAGCTTCTGCATCACCTGACCTATCTTGGCATGATTTGGTATTTCGTCGCCTGACCTGCGTGTCACCGCTCCCCCACCGCTTGTTATTTCAGCAAAAACGGCGTGCGAAAAATCGCTCGGTAATTTTCAGAGTATTTCTGTCAAGATATCTTGCAATTGCCTACGACTGTGGTACCTGACGTTTTTAATAAGGTTTAAAACTCAGGAGACAGTCATGACATTCAAGACCTCACTGCTTGCATCCGCAGCGTTTGCAGTATGCGCCACATCGGTTCCGGCTTTTGCCGAAGGTGAACTGAACCTGTATTCGTCGCGCCATTACGACACCGACGAACGCCTGTATTCGGATTTCACCGAAGCGACCGGCATCACGGTCAACCGGATCGAAGGCAACGCCGATGAACTGATCGCGCGGATGGAAGCCGAAGGCGCGAATTCCCCGGTGGATGTGTTCCTGACTGTCGACACCGTGCGGATCACCCGCGCCAAAGAGCTTGGCTTGTTGCAATCCATCGACAGCGACGTGCTGGAAACGCGTATTCCAAGCTACCTTCAGGATGATGACAACCAGTGGTTCGCCTTCTCGCAGCGCGCGCGCATTCTGTTCTATGACAAGACGGATGTTGAGAACCCGCCGCTGACCTATCAGGACCTTGCCAAGCCGGAATACGAAGGCATGGTCTGCATCCGGTCGTCCTCGAACGTGTACACCCAGAACATCACAGCCGCGCTTGTCGCGCATCTGGGTGAAGAGGCGGTTGGCGATTGGGCCAAGGCCGTTGTTGGCAACTTTGCCCGTGACCCACAGGGCGGCGACACCGACCAGCTGCGCGGCATCGCGTCAGGCGAATGCGATATCGCCATGTCGAACACCTATTACTATGCCCGCGCGCTGCGCAAAGGCGATAAGTCCATGTCTGACGAAGACCTTGCCAATATCGGCTGGGTGTTCCCGAACCAGAACGACATCGGCGCGCATATGAACATCTCGGGCGGTGGCGTTGCGGTGAATGCGCCGAACAAGGAGAACGCGATCAAGTTCCTTGAATATCTCGCCTCTGACCAAGCGCAGGATTACTTCTCGGCTGGCAATGACGAATATCCCGCCGTGCCCGGCGTTGGCCTTGCGCCTTCGGTTGCGGCTTTGGGCATCTTCCGCCCCGATGCGATTGATCTGGCGGATGTGGCTGAAAACATCGGCGCTGCTCAGAAGATCCTCAACGAGGCTGGCTGGCAGTAACACGGTCCCAACTGGATCAGAAAACGCGTCCCCGCGTGGGCGCGTTTTTTTATGTCGGTGTCCGGCGCCAGTCACCGATCTGCGCACATAGCAGGATCACCGGGATCAACCCCAGCCCCGCGATCATCAGACTTGGCACCGCCGCACCATCCAGCCGTTCATCCGATGCCAGCCGGAAGGCATGCACCGCAAGCGTGTCATAGTTGAACGGGCGCAGGATCAGCGTTGCGGGAAGTTCTTTGACCGTGTCCACAAACACGATCAGCAGCGCGGTCAGAATGCTTGGGCGCAGCACCGCAAGGTGAATGTCCTTCACAGTGCCCCATGCGGTGCGGCCCAGAACGCGGGATGCCGCGTCGATATTGGGGGTGACTGTCGCAAGCCCGCTGTCATAGGCCCCGATGGCCGCCGCCAGAAAGCGGATCATATACGCCGCGATCATCAGCCAGATCGAACCGGTGATCAACAAACCGGTCGAGATGTCGAACCATGCCTCCATGCGCGCATCAATCCAGTTGTCCAACTGTGCAAACGGCACCAGCAAGCCCACCGCGATCACGCCGCCCGGCACGGCGTATCCCAGGCGCGCCACAAACAGCGATGCAAGCGATGCGCGGCGCGGGGACATGCGGTGGAACGTGCCCAGGAACACCGCCGCAGACACGGTCACCACGGCAGCAATCGCGGCCAGCATGACGGAGGTTTGCAAAAACCCGAGATAGCGCGGGCTGAAGATGTTCTGTTCGGATCGCAGGCCCATGATCACAAGCGTCACCGTCGGGATCAGCACCCCGAACACCACCGGCAGCAGGCACGCGGCCTGCGCGGCAAGCGCCCGTCCGCCATTCAGATCGAAGCGCACGAATGTTTCGCGCCGGCCCTTCTGCCCAAACGCCGCCGCCCCCCGGTTGATGTGTTCCAGCGCGGCAACCAGCAAGGCAAACGCCAAAAGCCCCAGCGCCAGTTGCGCCGCAGCGCCGCGATCGGCAAGCCCGAACCAGCTTGTGTAGATGCCGGTCGCAAAGGTCTGTACGCTGAAATGCGCGACAGTGCCGAAATCGGCGATGGTTTCCATCACAACCAGCAACGATCCCGCCGCAATCGCCGGGCGCGCCATGGGCAACGACACCCGCATGAACGCGCTGAATGGCGACGCGCCAAGGGACCGCGCGGCGTAAAACGGCGCCGCCGCCTGCATCCGGAACGCCGCGCGCGCCAGAAGATAGACATACGGATAGAGCACCAGGGTCAGCATCAAGGCGGCCCCTCCCAGCGATCGGATCTCGGGGAACCAATAGTCGCGCGGCCCCCATCCCATCAGGTCGCGCAGCGTCGATTGCACGATGCCGGGATGATCCAGAACATCCGTGTAGGCATAGGCCAGAACATAGGCCGGAAAGGCCAGCGGCACGACAAGCGCCACTTCGAGCCAGCGTCGCCCGGGAAAATCACACGCCACAACCAGCCATGCTGTTGACGCTCCGATCACGATACTGCCCGTCGCCACGAGGACGACCAGAACCAACGTGGTCCACGTATAGCGCCACAAGACGGTTTCGGCGAGTTGGCCAAGCGTGTCGAGACTGCCGAACACCGCGGCAAAGATCACGCCAAGAATGGGCAAAACACAGATGGCGACAACGCACAGTGCGAGGCCCGAAATGATTTTCTTGTCCATTCAACCTGCCTGTATGCGAAGCGTCGTCAGTGAGGCGTGTCTATCGCGGAACGAAAGCAGAGTGTAGGCCTGATCGTTTTTATCGGGATTGTCGGTATCGGAGAGGTTGGCGCGCAAGTCCTGCGCCCGTGTCGCGCCAAACCCGCGCGCCTAATCCAAGGGGAAGCAGCGCACAATCTGGTGGATCAGGAAGGACACCAAGCGTCGATGTTCATGCGCCACGCGGGATTTCAGCAGAAATTGCAGGCTGAGGGTATCGCCGGTCGCGCTGGCGCTGCCAAGTTGCAGCAGCCAAAGTTCGTCGAATGTCAGTTCTGCCACCCCCGGCGCGTGCAATCGGGCGCGTTGACCCAACGCTTCGTTCAGACAGCGCATCAAGGCGGTGGCATAGGCCTGTTTGGTTTCAGCCTGGGTGGTCTTCAATAGCGCACAGGCTTCGAACAATCCGGTGCGCGGCATCGCACGGCACTGCATCGCCGTGAACCGCAGGTGGTTCAGGTACGCCATAGCAGGCGGCGGCACCGTCGGGACCGACGGTGGTGCAATGCGGTTTTCTAATCGCAATGGCCTCATATTACGGATGTCTCCGATAGCGTGAACGGACGGGATGCCGCCGCTGCAAATTCCTGACCATATTTATAAGTTATTGTCAGGATGACAAGCCTCCCGACAATTGTTTACGCCGGTTTTGCCCTGCGCAAGCTGATGCAGATCAATCGCTGACCGTTTTGTCCGTGCCGCGTGCACGTCCAGCACTCCGTACAAATCGGTGCGGTCAACGTACCCCTAGGACACGGCCTTCTCCGGGCGACCGACCCCGCGCACGACGGCAGCAATCTGCATCAACTGGTCGGCCAACGGGTTCGATTTGCGCCACACCATGCCAATCGTCCGCGACGGGCTTGGCTTGGGAAAGCGCGCCACCGATACGTTGGCCGCACGCAGTTCGAGGTTCAGCGCCATCTCGGGGATCAACGTCACCCCCATGCCCGCACCGACCATCTGCACAAGGGTCGACAAGGAACTGCCTTCCATCAACTGGCGCGGCTGGGTTTTGGTCATGTCGCAAAACGACAGCGCCTGATCGCGAAAACAATGGCCTTCTTCCAAAAGCAGCAGGCGCATCGTCTTGAGCGTTTCCGGCCCCGGCACAGGTTTGTCCGCATCTTGCGTCGGGCGCACAAGCACGAAGTCTTCCCGGAACACCGCGAATTCCTGCAGGCCGGGTTCCGAGATCGGCAAGGCAACGATGGCCGCATCCAACCGGGACTCCAGCAGGTCACGCACCAGCGATTGCGTCACGGATTCGCGCAGTTCAAGGTCGATTTCAGGGAAGCGGTGCGACAAGGCGGCGATGGTGTTTGGCAAAAGATACGGCGCGACGGTTGGGATCACGCCAAGCCGGAAGCGACCCGCAAAAGGCCCCCGCGCGGCGCGCATCCGGTCTTCAAGCTCTTCGACAGACAACAGAACGTCGCGTGCCTTGAGCAGAAAATCCTCTCCCGCCGCCGTCAGCACAACCTTGCGCGCGCCCCTTTCAACGAGAAGCGTGTCGAACATCGTTTCCAGTTCCTTGATCTGCAACGACAGGGCCGGTTGCGAGATGGCACAGGCGTCGGCGGCGCGGCCAAAATGCTGGTGACGGGCCAGCGCATCGAAATATCGCAGGTGTTTCAGGGTCAGACTTCTCATAAGTACACTTTATCATGACTGTAAGAATATCCAATTGGAGTTTATCGCAGCACCGGTTTAGAACAATTCTAGAGTTTACTGAATCAGTCTGAGGGGACACGATCATGGACGGCAACAATCTTGATAAATCGGGCGCCTGCCCTGTCATGCACGGTGGCAACACCGGCACCGATAACAGCGTCACGAAATGGTGGCCGAAATCGCTGAATCTGGACATTCTTCACCAGCACGGCGCACGGACCAACCCGATGGACCCTGACTATAGCCACCGCGAGGCGGCCAAGGCGCTGGATTTTGACGCGGTGAAAGAAGACGTCAAAGCGCTGATGACAGATGGCCAGGATTGGTGGCCTGCGGATTGGGGACACTATGGTGGCCTGATGATCCGTCTGGCGTGGCACTCTGCCGGATCTTACCGCATGGGTGATGGCCGTGGTGGTGCCGGGTCCGGCAACATCCGCTTTGCGCCGCTGAACTCCTGGCCCGACAACGCGAGCCTCGACAAAGCGCGCCGCCTGCTGTGGCCGGTGAAGAAGAAGTACGGCAACGCGCTGTCTTGGGCTGACCTGATCATTCTGGCGGGCAACATGGCGTATGAATCCATGGGGCTGAAAATGTTTGGTTTCGGCTTTGGCCGCGAAGACATCTGGGGCCCGGAAACGGACGTCAACTGGGGGGCCGAAGATGAATGGCTGGCCCCAAGCGAAAACCGTTACGGCGATCTGGATGAGCCGGGCACCATGTATAACCCGCTGGCAGCGGTCCACATGGGTCTGATCTACGTGAACCCCGAAGGTGTGAACGGCCAGCCCGACCCGGCCCGCACCGCGCTGCACGTGCGTGAAACCTTTGCCCGCATGGCGATGAACGACGAAGAAACAGCCGCGCTGACATGTGGCGGTCACACCGTCGGCAAGGCGCACGGCCGCGGTGCCGTGGACAAGATCGGCGCAGAGCCGGAAGCCTGCCCGGTGCACGCACAGGGTTTTGGCTGGGACAACCCGGGCCTCGACGGCAAGGCCGCCAACGCGTTCACTTCGGGGATCGAGGGCGCGTGGACACAGCATCCGACACAGTGGGACATGGGCTACTTTGACTACCTGTTCGATTACGAATGGAAGCTGACCAAATCCCCGGCAGGTGCAAACCAGTGGGAACCGGTCGACATGCCAGAGGACAAGAAGCCTTTGGACGCAACAGATCCGTCCAAGCGCGGTCTGCCATTGATGACCGATGCCGACATGGCGATGAAGGTAGACCCGATCTACAACGAGATCTGCCAGAAGTTCCGTGCCGATCCCGAATACTTTGCAGAAACCTTTGCCCGCGCGTGGTTCAAGCTGACCCACCGCGACATGGGTCCGAAGGTCAACTACCTTGGGCCAGACGTACCAGCCGAAGACCTGATCTGGCAGGATCCGATCCCGGCAGGCTCGACCGGCTACGACGTGGCGGCGGTCAAAGCCAAGATCGCAGACAGCGGACTGAGCGCGGCTGACATGATCGCCACCGCCTGGGACAGCGCCCGCACGTTCCGCGGCTCTGACAAGCGCGGCGGTGCCAATGGGGCCCGCATCCGTCTGGCCCCGCAGAAGGACTGGGTTGCAAACGAACCCGAGCGTCTGGCGAAGGTGCTTGGCATTCTTGAACCCATCGCAGCCGAAACAGGTGCGTCCGTGGCGGACGTGATCGTTCTGGCGGGCAATGTGGGTCTGGAGCAGTCGCTGAAGGCCGCGGGTCACAACATCGACGTGCCGTTTGCGCCGGGCCGTGGGGACGCGACCGACGAACAGACCGACCACGACAGCTTTGACGTGCTCGAACCGCTGGTCGATGGCTTCCGCAACTTCCAGAAGGACCAGTACGCGGTTTCGATGGAAGAGCTGATGCTCGACAAGGCGCAGCTTTTGGGTGTGACAGCGGCTGAAATGACCGTTCTGCTGGGCGGCATGCGGGTGCTGGGCACCAACCATGGTGGCACAAAGCATGGCGTGTTCACGGATCGCGAAGGTCAGTTGACCAATGACTTCTTTGTCAACCTGACCGACATGGCCAACAGCTGGCATCCGGTTGAGGACGGCCTGTTCGAAATCCGTGATCGCAAGAGCGGCGACGTCAAGTGGACGGCCACAAGCGCCGACCTTGTCTTCGGCTCAAACTCGATCCTGCGGTCCTATGCCGAGGTCTACGCGCAGGACGACAACGCCGAGAAGTTCGCGCGCGATTTCGTCGCTGCCTGGACCAAGGTGATGAACGCCGATCGCTTCGATCTGGCCGCGTAAACCAAACAGTCCGGGCCGCTTTTGGTGGCCCGGACCTTTCCACCTTCCCGGCGTGCCTGTCCAACTTACCCTTGGCAGTAGCTGAGACGTTACCCGTCGCGCTCCATGATCCATTCCACCTCGGGCGCTGGCACGAACCGCCATTTCCGCAGCGGTCCCGCCATGACGTTGAGGTAATACATCTCGAATCCGTAGGGCGCACCGCACGGGTGATGACCGCGCGGAACAAGCACCACGTCACCATCTGACACGGCCATCGTCTCATCCAACTGTCGGTCATCGGTATAGACCCGTTGGATCCCGAACCCCGATGCCGGGTTGAGCCGGTGGTAGTAGGTTTCCTCAAGATAGGTGATCCGGGGGAAGTCATCCTCGTCATGCCGATGGCTTGGGAAGGATGACCAATGCCCGGCTGGCGTGAACACTTCGGTCACCAGCAGGCTGTCGGCGTAGTCTTCGTTCTCCATCGCGATATTGTTGATGTAGCGGGTGTTTGTCCCGGTGCCCCGGTTTGTCAGAACAATGCCGTCCGGCCCGATGCGGCGCGCGTCATGACCGCCCCGTCCGGGCGCGGAGCACACCGCGATGATGCAATCGGTGTCGGCGACCGCCGTCCAGTCCGTCCCATTGGGCAGGTAAAGGCAATGCGGTGGTGTTTTTTCAAACACGTTCAGACGGTCGCCCAGAACGCCCCAATCCTGACCCGCCCCGGTGATCCGGGCCTTGCCTTCGATCATCACCAGAATGACTTCCCGGTCGCCGGTGGCTTCCGAGGCCGTGTCGCCGGGCTTCAGGTGGTACAGCGAGAACCCGACATAGCGCCATCCCGCGCTTTCGGGTGTGATCTGATGAACCTTTCCCCGTGTGCCAAAGGGTTTTCTAAGCAACTGCACCATCAACGCCTCCAAACGCTTTTGGGGATCATATCCGATCTTTTGCAGATTAGTACCGTCGCAAGGTCGCTGCGAAGCTGTGCGTCATGCGTCCAGTTCCGTCGCCACCCGTCCGGCACCGCGAGATGCGCTTTCCCTTTGCAGGTCCGGAATTAGCGGGCATGTTGCGATCAGGGTTACAGGAAGGCGGATGGGGATGTCTCGAAAAGCGGATCTGGTCATACGCGACGGACAAGTTGTGACGCCGGAGGGGATCGTCACCGGTGATGTCGCAATCACGGATGGCACCATCACGGCGGTTGGCGGACGCATCGAGGCGGCGGACAACGAGGTGTCGGCAAAAGGCAAATGGGTCATGCCCGGCGGTGTCGACCCCCATGCACATATCGAACAAATGTCCGGTATGGGACAGTGGAACGCCGATACGTTTGAATCCGCGACGCGGTCGGCAGCCATGGGCGGCACCACAAGCGTGATCTCTTTCGCCGCGCAGGCCAGTGGACAGTCTTTGGCCAAAACTGTGGCAGATTACGCAGCCCGCGCCACGCGCGGGGCGATGATCGACTACGCGTTTCACATGACGCTGACCGATCCGACCGTCGATGCGTTTGAAGCCGACCTCGCGGCGTTGATTGGCGCGGGGCATCGGTCGCTCAAGGTGTTCACGACCTACAATATCCAACTGGCGGATGCCGACCTCTTGCGCATATTCAAACAGGCGCGGGCGTATGGCGCGCTGGTGTGCGTTCATGCCGAGAACGACGCGATCATTTCGCAGGCAAAAGAGGCGTTGATCGCCGCCGGTCAGACGACGCCCCGCGATCACGCCCGGTCCCGGCCTCCCATGGCCGAGATCGAGGCGGTTGAGCGGATATGCCGGTTTGCCGAATACCTCGATCAGCCTGTCATGCTGTTTCATATCTCGACAGCGGAAGGGGCCGCCGCCATTCGCACCGCGCAGGAGCGCGGGGCACCGGTTTGGGCGGAAACCTGTCCGCATTACCTGTTCATGACGGAGGAGGTTCTGGACAAGCCGGGGATCGAAGGTGCGAAGTGGATGTGCTCTCCGCCACAGCGAACCGCGACAGATCAGGCTGCCCTGTGGGAGGCCTTGGACGCCGACACACTGGCCTTGGTGTCATCCGACCACGCGCCCTATCGGTTTGACGAAACGGGCAAACTGTCGGCTGGTCCGGATGCCGGGTTTCACCAGATTGCCAACGGATTGCCGGGGCTGGAAACGCGGCTGCCGTTGATGTTCGATGCGATGGTGTCCGGGGGCAAGGGTGGAGCAGAGGCCTTTGTCGAGCTGACCTCTACCGCCCCTGCCCGTCTGTACGGACTTCAGACCAAGGGCGAGATCACGGTGGGACGCGACGCGGACATCGTGATCTGGGATCCAGAAAAGCAAGTCACCTACGGGGCAAATGATCTGCACGACAATGTCGGCTACAACCCGTGGGAAGGGCGCGTGATCACTGGCTGTCCCAAGCATGTCCTGTTGCGCGGTCAGACGCTGGTAAAGGATGGCACGTTCTTTGGGTCGCCGGGACAGGGACGCTGGATCAACCGACGGGTTCTGGCAACCCAACCGACCGGGCGCTCAACACAGGAGCCTGCGCAATGACCAGACCCGACACCGACAACGAGCTTGCGATCACGTTTTTCTACTATCGCGACCTGCCGCAGGCGATGCGGTTCTACGAGGATGTTCTGGGGCTGCCGCTGGCCATTGATCAGGGCTGGTGCAAGATCTACCGCATCTGTCCGGGCGCGCATGTTGGGCTGGTGGATGAATCCAAGGGCATGAACAAATGGACAGCCGACAAGCCTGTGCAGCTTTGTATCCGGGTGCCGGATGTGGATGCGTGGTACACTTACGCTCAGGAGTTGAATGTGGACGGGCTGTCTTCGTTGTTCGTCAATGACGAGATCGGCATCCGTGCGTTCGTGTTCAACGATCCCGAAGGCTACCAGATCGAAATCCAGTCAGCGACGCGGGCCGGTGCATGAGCGCGCTGATCGTCATCAATCCGAATTCTTCGCAAACGGTCACCGATGGCATTGATGCGGCGGTTGATCCGTTGCGCGCCTTTGGTGTTCCGATCCGGTGCCTGACATTGGCCGAGGGTCCACCGGGGATCGAAAGCCAGATGCAGGCGGACCTGACGATTGCACCGATGTTGAAACTGGCCGCTGCACAAACCGATGCAGCGGGCTATGTGATCGCGTGTTTTGGCGATCCGGGGCTGCACGCGCTGCGCGACCAGACATCGCGCCCGGTGGTTGGCATTCAGGAAGCCGCTGTCATGACGGCGCTGACACTGGCCCAGAGATTTGGGGTGATCGCCATATTGCCAGCCTCGATCCCGCGCCATCTGCGGGCGTTCGGCGCGATGGGCGTTTTGGACCGGCTGGCGGGGGACCGTGCGTTGGGTCTGGGGGTCACCGATCTGGCTGATCCAGCCAAAAGCCGGGACGCGATGATCGCAACCGGCCTGCGCCTGCGTGACGAGGATGGGGCCAACGTTCTGATCATGGGGTGTGCCGGGATGGCGCAGTATCGTCAATCGCTTGTGGATGCGACGGGATTGCCCGTGGTCGAACCGACGCAAGCCGCCGTCAGCATGGCGCTGGGTCACATCCAACTGAACCTGTCTCACACACAAAAAAGAGCAACACATGCTTGATGAAACCACCAAAGGCGTTTTCACCATCGCCGCCACACCGTTCCTGCCGGATGGTGCGCTGGATTTCGACAGCATCGACCGCATGGTCGACGCCTATATCGCAAAAGGCGCCAACGGCCTGACCATCCTTGGGATGATGGGCGAAGCCGGCAAACTGTCCTCAGAGGAATCCGTTGCCGTCACCCGCCGCGTGATCGCGCGCTGCGACGTGCCGGTTGTGGTGGGCGTCTCAGCCTCGGGCTTTGCGGCGATCCGTGCGTTGAGCCATGAGGCGATGGAGGCCGGAGCCGCCGGTGTCATGGTCGCGCCACCTATGGGGTTGCGGACCGATGCGCAGATCGAAAGCTACTTTCAGACCGCCGCAGAGACGCTTGA
Source organism: Marivita sp. S6314 (assembly GCF_023015985.1). GTDB lineage: Bacteria > Pseudomonadota > Alphaproteobacteria > Rhodobacterales > Rhodobacteraceae > Marivita. The sequence goes on along the minus strand of NZ_JALKAO010000003.1, from coordinate 432,035 downwards.
AGGCATCCCGTTTGTGCTTCAGGACTTCCCGCTGGCCACGGGAGTGCAGATCTCGACCTCGGTGATCCTCAGGATTGTCGAGGATTGTCCCAATTGCGTGATGCTCAAACACGAGGACTGGCCGGGGCTTGAAAAGATCAGCGCCCTGCGCGCCGCGTCAGACGGGGGCGCTCGGCGGATTTCGATCCTGTGCGGCAACGGCGGGATGTACCTGCTTGAGGAATTGCTGCGCGGGGCCGATGGGGCGATGACGGGGTTCGGCTATCCCGAAATGATGCGTCAGGTGTACGACACTTTTGTCGGTGGCGATCTGGACCGGGCGCGCGACATCTTCGATGCGTATATGCCGATGATCCGCTACGAGGCCCAGCCCGGCATGGGGCTGGCGATCCGCAAACACACGCTGGCACAACAGGGCGTCATCGCCCATCCGACATTGCGCAAACCAGGTGCGGGATTATCGGCAGCCGCTATCGCAGAGGTCGATGCTTTGGCCGAACGTCAGAAACAGCGCTTGTCAGAGTTGGGACTATAGATCTGCGCGGCTAGGACACCGATCCCATCGACATCTTGTTGTACGGTTTGTCCGCTTCAACCGTACGGGACGCGGGCCGGGTTGGACCCGTGCTTGGCTGTCGCAGGAAATCCAGAAGGATGGCATTGAAGATTGCGGGCTTTTCCATGTGAACCGCATGCGCGCATCCGGGGATGACCGAAAGATGACATCCGTCAATCGAGGACCACAGCTGTTCCACCTGGCTCCAGGGATAGGTCCGATCCTGATCGCCCCAGATCACCAGTGACCGGGACCGGATATTGGCAAGGTTGTCGGACCCGCTCCACGCATACATTGCATCAAGACCGGCATGCACCGCCGGAAGTCGGGACTGCTGCGCGATATCGGCACAGGCTTCATAGGCCTCGGCCCGATCTTGCGCGAGAAACCACGTCGCGGCGATCCGGCGGGCGGTCCTGGGTGCTCCATCTGCAACCGCGCGGCTTTTGGAGGCTTCGATGGTTTCAAACCGCCCCGGCAAGACACCGTTTGCGCCGGTTCCGTACAGCACAAGCGCATCGACGCGATCCGGGGCGCGGTGGATCATCTCTTGCACCACCATGCCGCCCATCGAATGGCCCAGCAGATGAAAGCGGTCGATGCCATCGGCGGATAACTGGTCCAGCACCCAATCGGCATAGGCCCCGATTGTGTCGAGCGGCGGCAGGTGCGCATTGGCCCCGAAGCCCGGCAAATCGGGGGCAATGATCCGGAACTCCTGCTCCAATTCTTTGCGCTGCACCTGCCATTGCTGGCTACCACCCATAAACCCGTGAACAAGGACCAACGGCGTCATTTGCGTGCGCCTTGTACGATACGGTCAAGGATCATGGCGCAGAAGAGGATGGCAAAGCCCGCCAGGATCCCCTGCCCCACATTGGCGTATTGCAGCGCTTCAAGCACGTCTTCGCCCAACCCCTTGGCCCCGATGAGGGACGCGACCACAACCATCGCCAGCGACAGCATGATCGTCTGGTTGATGCCTGCGCGGATCGACGGGCTGGCCAGCGGCAGGTCCACCTTTGTCAGCAGATACCATTTGTTCGCGCCGAAACTGATCGCGGCTTCGCGCACGCTTTCGGGCACACCGCGCAGGCCCAGAACGGTCAGGCGCACGACGGGTGTGCCGCCAAAGATCATCGTGACAATCACCGCCGCCGGTTTGCCGACACCGAAAAACGCGATGACCGGGACCATGAAGACGAAGGCGGGCATGGTTTGCATGAAGTCCATGATCGGCTGGATAAACGCATAAAACCGGGGGCGACGGGCGGCGAACATGCCCAGCGGGATACCGATTACGATGGACAAAAGCGCCGCTGTACCCAGCAAGGCAAGCGTGGTCATCGCGGCCTCCCAGAACCCGAGCAGGCCCATATAGGCCAGGAACGCGCCCGAATAGATCGCGGTGCGCAGGCCCGCTGTCAGCCATGTCAGTAACACGATCAGGCTGGCGATCACGATCCACGGGGTCTGCACAAGGATCACCTCAAGCGCATCCAGCAGGGACCGGATGGCGAAGGTCAGACCATCGAAGAAGGCCTCGGAATTGCGAACGCACCAGGCGATGAAGTTTTCGACCCATGTGATCCCGGTCAGGCGGATATCCGGGTCGGTCGGGAAGGTGCTGAGCAGCGAAAAGCGCCCCGGAAAACTGTAATGCACCATCGCGGTGGACACGATCAGCACCATGAAGATGGCGCTCAGCGCGATGTGCTGCGGCGGCAGGCCCGAGCGGACGGTGCGGTCCGACAACCATTCGGAAAACCGCCCCTCAAGCGCCCAGTTGGCGGTGACGGCTTGAATGGCTTTGACCACGACCAACAGGACAACGCCCGTCAAAACGATGGTCGGGCCTTCGGCGGCCAACGCCTCGGCCTCTTCCCGGATGCCGCCGATATTGGCCTCAAGCGAGTCGACGGTGCGTTGAAAGGCATCGACCCTGTCAGACCCGTTTTCAATGGCCGCCGCCAATTGCTGACGGCGCAGCTCCAGCGTGCCTTCAATCGACGCGATCCGTGCCATTGCGTCCGCCGCCAGATCGCCAAACAATCCACGCGCGATTTGCACAAAAGCCAGCGCTTCGAGGATCAGGAACGGCAAGGCCCAGGACCACAGACCGCGTGCGCCAAACCAGATCGGACCGAACAGGCCCGCCATCAGGTTGAAGGTTGGCGTGAACCGGGAGGATGCGCCGATCTTGTCGAAGTTCTGGATGTAGTAATCCGGGCTGGTGCGCACGAAGGTGCGGATATTCTGGCGGCGTTCCTCGGCATAGGCCAGCGCCGCGTCGCTTTCGGTGTCTTCGAGCGGGTTGATGTCTTGTTTGTTCATGACATTTCCGTCCCTTCAACCACGGTGCGCAACAGGTCTGCGCGGGTGATGATGCCCACATCCACACCGCCATCCTCGACAAGAATCGCATTGTCGTCTTCGATGGCGAGGTTGATGAGGTTGCTGAGGTTTTCGCCCTCGTTCACGCGCGGCGCGTTTGCGGGGATCGGGCCGTGTGCCGCGATATAGGCGTCCAAGGGCTGCATCACCGCATGGGCATGCACGACCTTGAGGCGCGATATACCAGCGACGAAATCGGCCACGTAGTCGTCCGCCGGGTGCATCACGATGTCTTCGGCGGTGCCCATCTGCACCATCTTGCCGTCGCGCATGATCGCGATGCGGTCGCCGATGCGGACGGCCTCGTCCAGATCATGGGTGATGAAGACGGTCGATTTCTTGAGGATCTTGCTGAGGCGGATGAATTCGTCCTGCAATTGCCGCCGGATCAGCGGATCAAGGGCAGAAAACGGTTCGTCCATCAACAGGACGTCTGGGTTCGCGGCAAGCGCGCGGGCAAGGCCGACGCGCTGTTGCATCCCGCCCGACAGTTCATGCGCAAATTTCGCGCCCCATGCGCCCAGTTCGACAATATCAAGGATCGCCGCCGCCTGCCGCATGCGTTCGTTCTTGGCGACCTGCCGGATTTCCAGCGGCATCGCCACGTTGTCGAGCACCGACCGATGCGGCATCAGCGCGAAGTTCTGGAACACCATGCCGATCTTGCGGTTGCGGAAGGTCTGCAATTCTTGCGGACCAAGCGCCATCACATCGGTGCCTTCGATTTCGATCTTGCCAGCGGTGGGTTCCAGCAAGCGGTTGAAGTGGCGCACAAGGGTGGATTTGCCGCTTCCGGACAGGCCCATGATGCAGAAAATCTCACCACGTTTCACATCAAGGCTGACATCGGCCACACCCACAACGGCGTTGAATTCGGCCAGTACCTCGGCCTTCGACAAACCGCGTTCATGGATCGCCTTGAGCGCCAATTCGGGTTTGGCCCCAAATATCTTCCAGACGTTCGAAATCTCTATGACCGTGTCGTCATTCATCAGGCCACGCCTTGTTCAGAGAAAGTGCGGGCGCCGACCACGAGGGCCGACGCCACGGGATGAGCGGATCAGAGGCCCAGCCAACCGTCAACGCGGTCACTGTTGGCGTTGACCCATTCGGCGGCCACTTCAGCCGGATCGCGGCCATTTGCGCTGATCTCAAACGCGAGCTGGCTGACATCTTCGGCGTTCAACTGGAAGTTCTGGAAAAACTCTGCAATCGCCGGGGACCGCTCTGGCAGAGAGTTGGACCACGCGATCTGCACGTCTTTCAGCGCGTCTTTGGTGGCGACCATGGATTTGTTGAACCAATCCGGGTCATCCGAGGGCTGCACCATCACGTATTTTTCGGGATCGAACGCTGGCTCGGTCAGCATCTGAACGTCGAACATGAACCAGACCGCGTGCGGTTCATAGCAATAGAACGCATAGCCTTCACCCTTGGCGATGCTGTCCTTGATGCGCGCGGTCTTGACCGCCTCTTCGGCGCGGATGGGTTCGATGAAATCCATCAGACCGTAATCGCGGACTTTGACTTCGTTCACATTGGCCGACGCCCAACCGGGGGCGCCGATCCACATCTCACCCAGACCGTTGCCATCGCTGTCCATCAGCGCCGCGATGTCCGGGCGGCCAAGGTCTGCAATGTCGGTGATGTTGTTGGCTTCGCCGAAATCCTTGGTCACGCAGAAGCCCTGGTTGCCCTGGTAGGGGTTCGACGACAGGGTGACGGTGCCGGCGTCATCGACATATTGCTTGGTAAAGCTTTCCTGATTGGGCAGCCAGACATCCGGATGTACGTCGATGTCACCTTTGCCCTGATCCATCGCCTGAAAGATCGTGGCATTGTTGCCGGGGACATATTCGACCTTCCCGCCGATGCGGGTTTCCACGACATGGCCCAGCACATGCGCGATGGCCTGTGCGCCGGTCCAGGACGGCACACCGATTTTGACTTCTTCACTTGCAAGAGCGGGCAGCGCGAAGGTGCTTGCCACGGCTGCAAGGCCCAGTTTTTTTAATGTGTTTTTCATTGTGTTTCCTCTGTTGGAGTGTCTGTGCACGCCCGCTGACTGCGCTGTCGCGCAAGCGGGGTGAGACGTGACGTGGTTGGCAGCAGCGTCATGCACCAAGCGTAGGGCACGAATTTTGTGAAACGCCAATTCGAACAATTCATTAAACTATTCCGAATTTGCATAGATTAACCTAGGGTCAAAACATCTCTTTGTTTTTCGGGGCAAAAATGGATCTGAACTGGCTCAGGGACTTTGAGTGTCTCGCGCGCACAAAAAACTTTACGCGGGCGGCTGATGAAAGAAACATCACTCAGTCCGCGTTTAGCCGACGCATCAAGGCGCTTGAAAGCTGGGTGGGCATGCCGCTGGTCAATCGGGCGACCTATCCGGTTGAACTGACCGCGTCGGGGATGCAGTTTCTGCCGGTTGCGCAGGCGGCCAGCACGCAACTGGCCGAAGCGCGGCAGAACCTGCGCGATGTAGACAGGGGGGACCGGCGTTTTATCCGGTTCTCGGTCTTGCACACGATCTCGGTCAATTATCTGGCCTCGCGGATTGAAGAGGTGCAAGATGTGATCCCCGATCTGCGCACGCGGGTGGTGTCGGATTCACTGTCTACCTGTTGCGATCTGCTGGTCGAAGGCGCTGTGGATATTCTGGTGTGTTACGCGCACCCAACCGTCAGTCCGCTGATTGATGAACGCGCATTTGAACGCAAGGATTTGATTGTGGACCGCCTGATCCCCGTCGCATCGACCCGACACGCCGGGGCCAACGGATGGACGCTGACGTCGAGCACCGGACCGACGATCCCGTACCTGGCCTATGAGCCGTCATCGTTTCTGGGCATGGTGGTCGATCAGACCATCGACGGCAAATCCATGAACACCGAGGTTATCTATGTCGATGCTCTGGTGGAGGCGATCAAACGACGGCTGCTGGCCGGACGTGGATTTGCCTGGATGCCGAAAACCGCCATCGCGGCGGAACTGGAGGCGGGATTGGTGACGCCGATCGGAGACGAAAGCTGGATCGCGGATCTGACGATTTCGGCCTTTGCGAATACGGACGGTTTTGACGACACCGCGCGCCAGGTCTGGGACTTGTTGTAGGTCAGGTCACCCGCCTTTGATCGTCAGGGCCTGACCGCACACCACAAGGTCAACCCGGTCGACCACAGCGCCGATGCGTTGGTTCATCACGCCACACAGATCCCGGTAGGATCGGCCAAGGCTTGAGGTCGGGACAATCCCTGACCCGACCTCATTGGTCACCAGCCAGACCGGAGAGGCCTGTGATTGAAGCGTGTCGCAAAGTGTTGCTAGTTCTTTTGAGACGTCGGCTTCGGCCAGCACGCGGTTGGACAACCAGAGTGTCAGGCAATCAACCAAGCGCGGGCCATTGCCATCGGTCCGGTGCAAGGCCTCTGCCAGATTGTGCGGTTCCTCGACGGTGATCCAGCCCTCACCCCGGTCAACGCGATGCTGGGTGATGCGGTCCGACATTTCGGCATCCAGCGCTTCGGCTGTGGCGATATAGACCGGCGGACCGCCCAGCGCCAAAACCTGCGTTTCGGCGTGGCGGCTTTTGCCGGATTTGGCACCGCCCGTGACCAGCCCGAGAAACGCCACCTAGTATTCCACGCCCGGCTGCGCAGCGATGCCCTGTTTGCGGAAGGGATGTTTGATCTCTTTCATTTCGGACACGAGGTCCGCGATGTCGATCAAAACGTCCGGCGCATTGCGCCCGGTGAGCACCACATGGGTCATCTCGGGTTTTTCATTTAGCAGGAAATCGGCGACCTCCTCGGCATCCAGATAGTCATAGCGCAGCGCGATATTGATTTCGTCCAGCAGAACCATCTTGATGTCAGGGTTCCGGATCAGGTCCTTGGCCTTTTCCCACGCCTTTGTCGCGGCGGCGATATCGCGTTCGCGGTCCTGCGTGTCCCAAGTGAAACCTTCGCCCATGACATGCACCTGGCAGATATCCGAGAACCGATCTTTCAGAAGTTCGCGTTCAGCAGAATGCATCGAGCCCTTGATGAATTGCACCACGGCACAGGGAAACCCGTGCCCGATGCAGCGCAGGATCATGCCGAAACCGGAACTGCTTTTGCCTTTGCCGTTGCCGGTATGGATGATGATCAGACCTTTCTTGTTGGTCTTCTTGGCCATCATCTTTTTGCGCGCGGCCTGCATGCGCTTCATGCGCTCGGCGTGGCGGGCGTTGATCTCGGCGTCTGTGTCGGTCATTTCGTGTCCTTTTCTGAATGTCGCAGCGCCGCCACCTGTTCGGCCACTTGAGCCACAGCGCGCAATGCGTTGGGGGTGCCGCAGGTCCAGTCAGACGTGCTGTGCAGCACGGGGTACGCCGCAAGCGCGGGATGGGTTGTCATTTCCTCGGAGCGTGAAAACCCGCCATATCGGGGTGATCCGACAAGCAGGTCTGGCTGGTTCAGTACCACTTGTTCCAGCGACAGCCGCCCGTTGCCGCTGAACCCCAGTTCCACCGACAGGTTGCGGGCGCCGCCCGCCGTCAGGATATCATGGCTGAGGGTGCCTTCGCCCAAGGCGAAGCCGTTGGGATAGAAAAACGCCGCCAAGGGGGCGGTGTCGGACACGGGCCGTCGCTGCGCAAGCTCTGCTTCGACCTCTTTCGCCAAACGCTCTGCCCGGTCCTGTTGCTGCAACACCTTGCCCATGTCGCGCAGCTGGTCCGGGATCTCATCCAGCCTGCGCGTCAGGGGAAATTGCGCAATGTCGATGTCGATCTCGCGCAGCATGCCAAGCAAGGCCGGATCCGTGAAGCTGCCTGCGACCACGATATCGGGTTGCGTGATGGCAATGGCCTCGGCGCGTCCGTTGTTCTTGGCATAGGGGGCTGCATCCTGTGCCATCGAGGAGGACCGGGGGTCGTCTGACAAGGCGCTGAGCGATACGATCTGATCCGGATCGGCCACCAGCATCACAAGCTGATCGGTACACAGATTGACCGACACCACCTTTGGCAGGTCAGAGGCGCTGGCCCAGCAGGGGGCCAACGCGAATATGCCAAGCGTCAGAAGACGCCGCATGATTTAGAACGACGTTTCGACACCAAAGCGGATGGTCCGCTCGGGTGCGTTGAAGCCGCGAACGGTCTGGTAGGACACGTCGGCCACGTTGTCGATTGCGCCGTAAACATAGGCGGTGTCGGTGATGTCGTAGCGCGCTGACAGGTTCCAGACCGTGTAGTCATCAAGTGCCGTCGGGGTGCCGAAGCCGTCCAGAATGTCGGCAACGCGGGTCATGTTCACGCCGACCTGCAATTGATCCGTGACATCCGCTTGCAGCGCCAGCGACAGGTCGTGACGCGGCACGCGGATCAGGCGGTTGCCGTCTTCTTCGGCGTTGGTCAGCGTATAGGTGCCCGAGAGCCGCACCCGGTCGGACAGCGCGTAAGACCCGCTGAGTTCCAGACCTTTGGTTTCAACCGTTCCGTCGGTTTGGGTGTAGCAGCCAAAACTTTGCGACGGCAGGCAATCCGGCGATGACCCAAAACCGATCAGGTTGTCAATTTCGGACCAGAACAGCGTGGCCCGCACCGATCCGCGATCGCCGTAGCTGTGTTCGATGCCAAGATCGAAGCTCCGGCTTTCTTCGGGGTCAACCACACCCGATCCGGCAAAGGGGCCAAACCGTTCGTACAGCGATGGCGCGCGGTAGCCGGTGCCCAGCGACGCGCGGATCGTTGTGGCGTCATTGAACGCATAGGACAGGGCGGCGCGGCCGGACAACTGGCCGTCGAAATCGGAATAGTCGTCGTAGCGCAGGGTCAGCGACAGTTCCAACTGGTCGTTGGGTGTGGCCTTCACTTCACCGAACACCGCCGTGTTGGACGCGTCATAGTCGGCCCCGTCCAGCGTGGCGCGCTCTTCGGTCCAGTCGGCCCCGAAGGCCAGCGCGATGGTCGGAGAGATTTCGCCAGTGGCGAGGTAGGCCGCGGTGTCGCGTTGGCCGTTGAATTCTTTTGTGAACCCACCTTCATCGAAGCGATCCACCTCGTAGGAGCTGAACGACAACTCATGTGTCCACGATCCGATCTGGTATTCGCCGAACACGCGCAGCCCTTTGCGGGTTTCGTCGAATTCACCGGAACTGTCGGTGGTTGAGCGGTCAAATTCGGAGGTGCTGTCGGACCAGATGCCCGAAAGCCCGACGCGGATTGCATCGCTGACCTGATAGGCGGCAAAGAGGTTGACCGAACTTTGTTCAAAGCCGTCGTTTTCATCGTCTGTGTCGCGCGCGGAAAAGCCTTCGGAGGTCACACGGCCAAGGCTCAGGGCCAGTTCGGCACGATCATCAAGGTAGCCGACGCTGACATTGGCCGCGCCCGTTTCAAAGCTGCCGAACTCCAGCTTGGCATTGCCAGAGACACCGTCCTGCGTTGGCCGCCAGCTTTGGACATCGATCACGCCACCGATGGCGTCCGAGCCGTAGATCGCCGATTGCGTGCCCTTGATGACGGCGACCCGATCCAGCGATCCGGTCAGCAATGTTCCAAAGTTGAACGCGGTTTGCGTGCTTGACGGGTCGGTCACGTCGATGCCGTCAACGCGGACGCCGAGATACGATCCGCCCAGACCACGAATGCGGACGGTCGACCGAGTGCCCAGACCGCCATTGGCCGACACCGAAACGCCGGGCAGCGCGTCCAGCGCGGATGCTGCACCCAGCCCGCCTGTCGTCAGGTCTTCGCGTTCGGCGACGTCAATGGTTGCGCCGGTGGTGTCGAGCGTTGTCGGAAGTAGGCCGCCGAAGACGACGATTTCTTCAAGGTCGACAACCGTGCCGCCGATGTCCTGAGCAGCGACCAGCGATGGGGCAACCAATGTTGTGCACAAAAGCAGTTTGGGTGTGAGGCGTGACATGACATGTCTCCCAGTTTTTGTCCGGCGCTTGGCACCGGTTAGATGACGATATCTGGAATGCATGAGCATCCGCAGACGGTGATAGACACCACTGCGGACGTGCCGCCGCCCCAACGCACCCCGCGTTCGGACTGGGTGTTGGCTTACGGCAGGTCTCCTGACTTGCGGGTCTATGCTCTGCTGGCCTTCCCAGCCCCGACAGTCGGGACCAGTGGCAGTTTCAGCGTCGCTCGCCGCTCACAGTTGCGGGGGCAGTCGCGGATTTTTCGTAATAAGCACCGCGTTCCCTTTTCACCAAACGTCTTTCAACGTCCGGACCGTAAACAGGGTCATCTGCACCCGCAGGCGGGGCTGCGTCAAGCCCGGTTTACACATGTGATGTGCGGCTTGGCGGGGATCGGGACATTCTGACGCCATAAACCGGACGCGCGCGTTTGCACGCTTATGGCGCCGGTGACGTCAAAGCAGGTCAGCCGACTGCGGCCAGAACGATCAAGAGTACCAGACAGAACAGCATCGTCCTGCGATACAGCTCCAGTCCGCGCCGGATGTCTGTTGCACTTGGGTCAGGTGCGCCGGTGTTGACCCAGGGCTCCTCAACGCGCCGGTCGCCATAGACCCGGGGTCCGGACAGACGCACGCCCAACGCCCCGGCCATCGCTGCTTCGGGCCAACCTGCGTTGGGGGACCGATGTTGGCCCGCATCCCGCCACATGATCTTGAGCGATCCCGCAGCGTGCAACGTCATACAGGCAAACAGAAGCCCGGTCAGACGCGCCGGGATCAGGTTAACAAAATCGTCAAGGCGCGCGGCCACTTTGCCAAATTGCTCGTAGCGCGCGTTGCGATGACCGATCATCGAATCCAGCGTGTTGATCGCCTTGTAGATCGCAAGCCCCGGCAACCCGAAACAGACGCCCCAGAACACGGGCGCCACAACGCCGTCCGAGGTGTTTTCCGCCAGCGTTTCCAAGGCGGCGCGTGAAATGCCTGCCGCGCCCAACTGGTCGGGATCACGGCCAACGATCTTTGACACGGCTGCCCGGGCCTCTGCCAAAGTGCCTGCGGACAACGCGTCGGCAACCGCCGCGACATGTTCGTGCAGCGACCGCATGGCGATCAAGGGCCACATCAGAACGCCCATAAGCACCATGCCGCCCGATCCATCCGGTAGGAGGTACAGAATGACTGACGTCACAGCCCCGACAATGAAGACAACACATGTGACGGTCACAGCACCAAACAGTAGTCTTTCGGTGTCCGAGAAGCGCGGCGCGTTGAGCCTGCGGTCGAAACCGGCGATCACCCGCCCGATCCACGTCACCGGGTGCCCGATCTTTTGATACAGGCGGTCCGGCCAGCCGATGGCCCCGTCCAGTATCAGGGCAAGGATCATTGCGCCGGCGAACATCATCTGCCGCTGACCCCGGTCTGCGTGGGCGCGTGAATTTTATGGCGCGGTTTCATATTTCGGCATCCCGTTTTTGGCAGGTCCAGGTGGTTTGACCTTGGGCTTTGAAGAACCGACGGCAGAGCGTCAAGCGTCCGGTTCGTACAGCGGAACGGTACGGTTTGGCACTCCACTGCTGGTTCACGCCAATTGAGTGTTTTTGTCGGGATTGCATTTCTGATAAAAATAGTCGACAAATACGATCAGAGATTCCCAGCCACCTGCTTGTGCAGCGCAGCCCGGACACAATCGAGGATGCTTGAGATGGTTTGGTTGTTCAGTTTGCTTTTCCCGAAACATGAGACGGGATCGCTTTGTTGGCGCGACGCCATGTATGGCTGCCTGTCGCAGGGCGGCACCTGCGAGCCGGGTCTGGAACCGCTGGCCGATATGTTGGGGGATCGGACATGAACGCGATGACAGATCACCGCTACAGCACGACGCCCGCAGCATCTGAAGAGGACAGCGTCGTCCATGATGCGCGCGCGCTGATCCCTGACGGGGTCAAGGCGACGATTGTTCTGGATGAACAGGTCTACACCCTGCGGATCACCCGCGCTGGCAAGTTGATCCTGACAAAATGAAGATGGAGCGCGATATACGCGGTGCCGCCATGGTGGGTCAGTTGACCGAGGTGTCCCCCTGGGAAGCCGAGTTGATCCTGAACCTGCGGCTTTGGCAGGATGGTGTGCGCGGTCAGGACCACGTTTGGAACAGCTATGCGCGGGTGTTCGGACCGCAAGAAGGCCGTGCGCAACTGGACGTGTTCGAACAGCTTTTGTGGGTGATCGAAGCCAACATGATCCGCCCTCTGGTCCGGCACGGGGTCGCGTGCCGGTGCATCGGGTCGGACGAAGCGGTTTTTGCCAACATGGTGCGTTTTGCCAGTGACGGCGAATTACACGAAGCGTCCTTGATTGCGACACTCATGGTGCGGCCGGCGCATGCGGAGCATGTGGCGTTGCTTGCCGGAGAGGTTGGCACGGCCACCCGGGAACTGGCGCGCGGACATAACGCCGCCCGGGATGGATTGAAGAACGCCCCGTTTACAATGCATTGAAAGCAACACCCAGCCTGGCGGCACCTGCCCCAAAGCGAGGACATGATGGCAAAAGTACCGAGCCCTTGTATTGACGTCTGCAAATTCAAACGCGCCGGGCATTGCATCGGATGTTCGATGACGAAAGCGCAGAAGTCCTTGTTCAAGGAACTGAAGAAGGACAAGCACAGGCTGGCGTTTCTGGATATGTTGCGGGGGCAACAGGCGGCGATGGGCAAGTACAGCCACTGGACGGTGGCCTATCAGAAAAAGCTGAAAAAGAAGAAAATTAAACTGGTGTGGGACAGCGACAAAGTCGCGTAGACACACTTAAGGCGGCGCTTGGGAGCGCCGCCTTATAAAATAAAACCGTGATGGCCCTCAGCGCAGATGCGCGCGCAGGAACCATGCGAATTTTTCATGTTCCTGACCACGTGCGATGCAGAGGTCCTCTGTGAGCGTGTCACCATGCTCTGCCGCGAGTTCGCCCGCGCCCGCCAGAGTGGCCGCCAGTGTTTCCTGCGCCTCTTTCAGCGCTTTGATCATCTCTTCCGCCGACATGTGACCGTCTTTTTCGGTCACTTTCGAGCGCTTGAGCATGCCCGCCAAAGTCCCTTCGGCATGGGCATCAAGCGCCTTTACACGCTCGGCCAGATCATCCTGTGCCACGAAGTGGTCTTCGTAGATCTTCTGGAACAGATCGTGCAGAGGGCCGAATGCCATTCCCGTCACGTTCCAATGAAAGTTCTGCGCCATCATCGTGGTGACAGCGGTTTCCGCCACACATTGATTCAAGGCGTCTGCGATTTGCGTCTGCGCATCCGTGGACATCGACGTTGCTGTTTGTGTCATGTCACCCTCCATACTGTTCAAGATTTTGCTGGCTGGCATAAGGCTGGCTTGCTTGATCCATAGATAACCCGTGTTGGGGGAAATCCAAGTACTTTTTAGAATTATTCTAAAAGATATTCCGGAAGTTGCGAAAACCGCAATTCGCCGTGCCGGTGATGCACCTGTTCGCTATGGCAATACGCTGTCAGCGGCGGTTTGCAGTTTCCCGACGATTTCGCCGATCTGGTCATCCGACACGATAAAGGGCGGAGCAAGCAGGACATGATCGCCCAGATTGCCATCGCGGGTGCCGCGCATGGGATAACAGATCAGACCTGCGTCGAACGCGGCTTTCTTGAACCGGCCTGCAATATTCTGTGACGGGTCGAAAGGCGTTTTGGTTTCCCGGTCCTGCACAAATTCCAGACCACGAAACAACCCCCGCCCCCGGATATCGCCGATATGCGGATGCTGACCGAATTGGTCGGTCAAGGCTTTGGCAAGCGCATCGCCCTGCGTGCGGACCTGCGGAATCAGGTTCCGGTCCAGAAGCGCGTTCAGAACGGCCAGCGATGTGGCGCAGGCAACGGGGTGACCCAGATAGGTGTGCCCGTGCTGAAAGAACCCGGACCCTGCGGAAATCGCGTCATAGATGGTGTTGGTGCACATCATCGCGCCGATGGGTTGGTACCCTGCCCCCAGCCCTTTGGCGATGCACAGGATGTCTGGCGTCACACCGTCGGCCGTGCAGGCAAACAGATGCCCGACACGCCCCATGCCACACATGACTTCGTCAAGAATGAGCAGGACGCCATATGTGTCGCAGATGTCCCGGATGCGTTTGAAATAGCCCTCGACCGCCGGGACCGCCCCCATCGTGGCCCCGACCACGGGTTCAGCCACGAAAGCGATCACGCTGTCCGGCCCAAGCCGCAGGATTTCGTCTTCCAGGTCCTGCGCCGCGCGTTGACCGTAGTCAAAGGCGCTCTCGTCCGGTGCGCGATCCAAGTATTCGTAACAGGGTGCAATGTGGGACACGTTCATCAGGATCGGTTCAAACTGTGCCCGCCGCCACGCGTTCCCCCCGGTGGCCAACGCGCCCAGCGTGTTGCCGTGATAACTTTGTCGGCGCGCAATCACGTGCCGTCGCTGATCCTGTCCAATTTCAAGAAAGTACTGGCGCGCCAGCTTGAGCGCGGATTCAACCGCTTCTGATCCGCCCGACACAAAATACACCCGGTCCAGATCACCCGGCGCATGTTCGACCAACAGATCCGCAAGCGCTTCTGCAGGGTCGCTGGTGAAAAAGCCTGTGTGGGCATAGGCAAGGCGGGCGGCCTGATCCTGAATGGCCTGAATGATCTCGGGATCGCCATGCCCGAGACAGGACACTGCCGCGCCTCCGGATCCGTCGAAATACTGTTTTCCCGTCTCGTCATACAGGTAACAGCCTTCGCCGCGCACGGCTTTGACCGGTGGCGCGAGATTGTGGCGGGGGAAGACATGGCTCATCAAGATCACCTGTGTTTTGGCCGCGTGTCCGGGGTGCGATGCCAACCGGGGCCGACATGGGCCTGTGGGATGGCCCAAAGGCATATTTAAATCTGTGATACGGAACAGCGGTTTACGCAACGGAAAAGACAGCTTTCCGGCGGTTCTGGATCACTGGGCTGGCTCAAACGGGACGAATCACGTTTTATGTCGTTGGGAACGTAAGAAAAAACCGCACCGGTGTGCGCGTGTGTGGGGCGATGGAACCGCATCGCCAGCGTTTCAACGTGTTGAGCCCTGGCTCACGATCCAATTGGGAGAAGATTATGACAATCCAAAAATTTGCTGCAGGCCTTGTCGCCGCGGCGTCCATCACCTTCGGCGGCGCTGCGATTGCGCAGGACCAGCAATTCATCTCCATCGGCACCGGCGGTGTAACCGGTGTTTACTATCCGACCGGTGGCGCGATCTGCCGTCTGGTGAACCGTGACCGCAAAGAGCACGGCATCCGCTGTGCCGTCGAGTCGACCGGTGGGTCGGTCTACAACATCAACACCATCAAGGCCGGTGAGCTTGAGTTTGGTGTCGCGCAGTCCGACTGGCAGCACCATGCATATAACGGCACGTCCCGTTTTGCGGACAACCCGTTCCCGGAAATCCGTGCGATGTTCTCGGTCCATCCGGAGCCGTTCACGATGGTGGTGCGCGGCGACAGCGGCATTACGTCCTTTGAGGAACTCAAGGGCAAGCGCGTCAACGTGGGCAACCCCGGGTCGGGCCAGCGCGCGACCATGGAAGTTGTCATGGACGCGTTTGGCATGACGATGGACGATTTCGCCCTTGCGACCGAATACAAAGGGTCGGAAATGGCCAAGCAGATCTGCGACGATAACATCGACGCAATGATCTACACCATTGGTCACCCGGCAGCGGCGATCAAGGAAGCGTCCACAACCTGCGACGTGAAACTGGTGTCCGTCACCGGCGCACCGATTGAAAAGCTGGTTGCGGATAACCCATACTACCGCGTCGCGGTCATTCCGGCCGGCATGTATGCGGGCACAGACACCGACACGACGACATTCGGCGTGGGTGCAACCTTTGTGACCGCAGCCAGCATCCCGGAAGAAACCGCGTATATCGTGGCCAAGGCCGTGATGTCGAACCTTGACGATTTCCGAGGTCTGCACCCTGCGTTCGCCAATCTTGATGCCGCACAGATGGTCAAGGACGGTCTGTCCGCGCCACTGCATCCCGGCGCAGAGCGGGCCTACAAAGAACTGGGCCTGATGGACTGATGTTCGTCATGTGAGAACCACACGATCGACGCCGGCGCAGCCAGACCGCTGTGCCGGCGTTTTTGCCTGAACAAGACGCGGGAACCGCGCAACAGGGGGACATGACCTATGACCGAGACAAAAACCGCCGAAGACATGGTGGCAGAAGCTGACACCGGTGCGCGACAGGCCGGGGCTTTTGCAAGCACATTGATCTTTGCGCTGTGTATCGCATGGTCATTGTTCCAGCTTTATATCGCGTCGAAACTGCCCGGTGTTCTGGCCCAGGCCACGGGTGTGAGCATGTTCGCCAATATCGTGGCGCAGGCGCGGTTCGTGCACCTGGCCTTTGCGATTGCACTGGCAACGCTGGCCTTTCCGATCCTTGGCCACCGCAACCGCATTCCCGCCTATGACTGGGCGTTGGTCATTCTTGGCGTCGCATCTTGTCTCTACCTTGTGGTGTTCCGCTTCCAGATCGCAGACCGTCCCGGCCTTTGGAGCACCTCTGACATTGTCATGTCCGCCATCGGCATGACGGTGCTGATGGTTGCGGTGTACAGGTCTTTGGGTCTGCCGCTTGTGATCATCGCGTCGCTGTTCCTCGCGCTGGCGTTTTTTGGGGGGTATTCCGAGTGGATCGGCAGCATCACAAACTATGGGGGATCGTCGTTCTCCAAGGCGATGGGGCATTACTGGATGCAAACCGAAGGTGTCTTCGGGGTTGCGCTGGGGGTGTCCACCTCCATGATCTTCCTGTTCGTGCTGTTTGGCGCGCTGCTTGAAAAGGCGGGGGGCGGCAACTGGTTCATCAAGGTTGCGATTGCGCTTCTTGGCACCTTGCGCGGCGGTCCGGCCAAGGCGGCGGTGTTGTCGTCGATGATGACGGGCATGATTTCAGGCTCGTCGATTGCCAATACGGTCACCACAGGCACGTTCACCATTCCGCTGATGAAGCGGATCGGGTTTTCACCGGAAAAAGCGGGCGCGGTTGAGGTGGCGTCGTCCACCAATGGGCAGCTGACGCCCCCGGTCATGGGGGCGGCGGCGTTCCTCATGGTGGAATACGTCAACATTCCCTATATCGAAGTCGTCAAACACGCCTTCCTGCCTGCGGTGATTTCCTACATCGCGCTGCTGTATATCGTGCATCTTGAAAGCCTGAAGCTTAAGCTTGAGGGGCTGAAAAAGCCGGGTCGCCATATCGGCATCCTGCTGATCCTGATCTTGTTCCTGACCGGGTTCCTGGGGATGGCGGCGATCACGTTTATCGTCGTGGCCTTCCGCGCGATGCTGGAGCCAATGATGCCGGGTGCCACGGTGTATCCAACGCTTGTGCTGTTGGCGATTGCGTATCTGGCGCTGGTCTACATGGCGTCGAAATACCCGGATTTGAAGGTCGATGATCCAAACGCCAAGGCCGTTTCGGCACCGCGGTTGACACCGACCTTCCTCGGAGGCGCTTATTTCGCGCTGCCGATCTTTGTGCTTGTCTGGAACCTGATGGTGCGGACCGAGTATCTGGACCGCCTGTCCCCTGCGCTGTCTGCCTTCTGGGCGACCATCGCGATGATCATCGTGGCCCTGACGCACCGGCCCTTGAAAGCCATGTTCCGCGGGGAATCCGAATTTGCGAACCAGATGAAAGCCGGGTTCGTGGACTTTGTTGCCGGCCTGGAAAGTGGCGCGCGCAACATGATCGGGATCGGTGTCGCAACCGGTGCCGCCGGCATCATCGTTGGGACGATTTCCCTGACCGGGGCGCACCAGATCATCGGTCAGGTGATCGAAGTGATCTCGGGCGGGAACCTGATCATCCTGCTTGTTCTGGTGGCGATCCTGTCGCTGATCCTTGGGATGGGTCTGCCGACAACAGCGAACTACATCGTGGTGTCATCGCTGATGGCCCCGGTGATCGTGTCGGTTGGCGCGCAATCGGGCCTGATCGTGCCGTTGATCGCGGTGCATATGTTCGTGTTCTATTTCGGCATCCTTGCGGATGACACGCCGCCGGTGGGCCTTGCCGCCTATGCGGCGGCGGCCATTTCACGCGGCGATCCGATCAAGACCGGTGTGCAGGGGTTTGCCTATGACATCCGGACCGCGTTGTTGCCGTTCATGTTCATTTTCAACACCGACCTTTTGCTGATTGATGTCGGCCCGCTGAAAGCGGTGTTCGTGTTCTTTATTTCGCTGATCGCGATGCTGACCTTCGCGGCGGTCACGCAAGGGTACTTCATTGCGAAAACGCGCAAATGGGAAGCGGTTGTGATGATGGTGACGGTCTTCATGTTGTTCCGACCCGATTTCTTTCTGGATCAATGGCAGGACAAGTACACGGATTACTCCGGACCCGCCGCCATCAGCGCCATCGGCGACATTCCGGTCGGAACGGATGCAAGGATCACCGTATCCGCCCCGGATTTCGACACCGGTATCGTTGGCACCAAGACCATTGTCGTGACGCCGGAAGCAGACGGGTCGGGCATAGAACGACTGGCCGCCGTGGGATTGGGTGTTCTTGAAGAAGGCGACATGCTGCTTTTGGAAGAGCCGTTCCCCGGAACGCCGTTTTTCGAGTCGCTCGCAAACGAGTATGATTTCTACGGCGATGCCCCCGCGCAGATCGAATTGGTCCAGATTGAGAATGATCGGATGCCAAAAGAGATCTTCTTCATCCCCGGGCTTCTTTTGTTGTTGATGATTGTCGGCCTGCAAAGCCGTCGCATGACACAGGCCCCGTTCTAAGGAGACGCATGATGTTCAGCACTATTCTGGTTCCGGTCGACGTGTCCTTACCCGGAGAAACGCAAAAGCTGTTGTCACACGCCAAGGCATTTTCACAGCCGTGGGGCAGTACACTGCATGTTGTGTCCGTCATCCCGAATGTCGGGATGCCCATTGTCGGGTCGTATATGGACAAAGGGTTCGAGCAAACCGCGCAATCCGAAACCGAAGCCGCACTGAAGCGCCAGATTGCCGATGTCGGGATCGAGGCCAAAAGCTATGTGCTGAACGGCACGGTCTATGACCGGGTGATTGCGCTTGCGAATTCGCTGGACGTGGATCTGATCATGATCGGCGCGCATCAGCCGGAATTGAAGGATTATCTTCTGGGATCGAACGCGGCCCGGTTGGTTCGCCATTCCCACAAGTCGGTGCTTGTTCTGCGGGACTGACCAACCCGCATTCGATAACAATCGTCTAAAAATCAACTTATTTGGTGCCGAAACGGCCCCAATCCGATCAACATACCGCCCAACTCTGTCGCTACATCGGATCTTGGGGGCGCAAGTATGCGCATGACGATGGGGCTTTGCCCTTGCGGTCTGAGCATGTGCGCAAAGGATATGTGGCGTGGCTTTTACGATTACCATCGACTACCGCTTTGACAGCAGCGGGTTCTTTGACGATCCGGAACGGCGTGCGGCGCTGGAAGAGGCCGCAGGGCAGTGGGAAAGCATCATTCAGGACGAATTCGATGACTTGCCCATTGGCACGTCCTTCGAAGTGCGCAACCCAACGACCTACGCGATCGAAACGATTACGTTAAACACCGCGGTCGACGACATGATCATTTTTGTCGGGGCCAGGGATCTTCCCGGTTCAACCCTCGCGGTTGCGGGGCCTGACGGGTTTGACGCGGCAGGCGATGTGTACGCCGCGCGTATCACGTCGGATTTTCGCGGCACGGGTCCGGTGTCCGATTTCGAACCGTGGGCCGGTGGGATCACCTTTGACACGGATACGAACTGGCATTTTGGCCCGGGAACCCCGGATTTTGCCGAAAGCGATTTCGTGTCCGTCGCGGTTCACGAGCTTGGGCATATCCTTGGGGTGGGAACCTCTGCGACATTCGACAGCTGGATCGTCAACGATGTCTTTACCGGGCCAAATGCGTCGTCGTTGAACGGCGGACAGGGCGTCCCGGTGGAGTCCGATGGCGGCCATGTTGAAGATGGTTTTGCTGGCGATCAGGTTTTGCTGGACCCAACCCTGACGCAAGGGGCGGAGATCCCGATCAGTGACTTCGACAAGGCGATCCTCGCGGATATCGGCTATGAAATTGCGGGCTTCAGCAAGCAAGGATCGACCCCGGCCATCGCCACTTCGGGAGACGAACGCATCTTCGGGCGCAATGTTGACGATACGATCAACGGGCTTGGCGGTGACGACACGCTGCAAGGAAACGATGGAAATGACGAACTGCGCGGCGGTGCGGGCAACGATGTGTTGTTCGGCGAAGGGGGTGTCGACACTTTTGTGATCGGCGCCGGAGACGGTCAGAACACCATTTCGGATTTCGACCTGAGCACGGAAACCATCCGTTTGATCGACAGCGGTTTCGGCAGCGCCAGTGAAGCCGCCGGAGCCGTGTCCAAAGTGGCAAGCAATGTCTCGCGGGTGACGTTTGCCGACGGGACAACCGTCGACGTTTTCCACGACTCACAAACCGGAACACCTTTGACCGCCGCCCATTTCACTTTGGCGACCACGTCAACGGCACCACCCACATTGCCTGCGCCGTCAAACAGCTTACCAACCGGGAACGTCACGATATCCGGTAGTCTTCAGGTTGGATCAACGCTGACCGCAGAGACCGGAACAGTTCAGGATGCAAACGGGCTGGGTCCGTTCACCTATACTTGGTTACGTGACGGAAATGTCATAACCGGCGCGTCGTCGTCCACATATGCCCTGACCGACTCTGATCTGGGCGCGCAAATCCAAGTGCGGATCACCTTTGTCGACGGGGGTGGACGTCAGGAAACGCTTACCAGCCAAGGCACGACGGATATTCTGGCGGCACCGGTACAGACACCACCTGCCGAGGATCCACCGCAAACAGATCCGACAGCCAGCGAAGACGACGACACAACCGAAGACTCCGGCGAAGACAATGCGGAGGACACGTCCGGTACAGAGGATAATGGGTCGTCGGTGCCGGGAAACAATGCGCCTGAAGGTGTCTTGGCGGTCCTTGGCGATGCGCTTGTCGGAGAGGTTCTAACCGCCCGTCCAAACGGCGTCAGTGATCCGGATGGCATTGATTATGACACTGCCGGGTTCCAGTGGCTGCGCAACGGGGAAGTCATTCCGGGAGAAACGGAACAGACCTACACGGTAACAGAGGACGACATCGGAGCTGACATCAGCCTGCAGTATTCCTACACCGATTTTGGCGGCAGCGTTGAGGTGATCGTCACTGATCCGAAACCGACTGTCCCACCCCTTGGATCCGACGCACCGGACGGTGGTGACGGCGGTGATGGTGGTGACGGTGGCGACAGCGGTGACGGCGGTGACGGTGGCGACGGCGGTGACGAAGAAACGCCTGAACCTCCCGAGGAGGACAATGAGACAGACGGTGTCAACGACACCGATGTCATCGCCACGCCGTTTGACGATGTCTTTGCCGTCCGGCTTGGAATGGACACCGTGGATGGCGGCGACGGGACGGACACGGCGGTCTTTACCGGCGAACAGAGCAATTACACCCTGAACATCGGCCCCGGTGGCATCATCGTGATCGACAGGCGCGAAGACGGGTTGGGAACCGTGCATCTGGAGAACATCGAACGCATCGGGTTCGAGGAGAATATGCCGAACTTCGATGGTCCGATGGACCTTCGCCAATTCGCCGGACAAACCAGTCTGGAGCAAGGCGATTTCGAAAACTTTATCGAAATGTATATCGCTTATTTTGATCGTGCACCGGATGCGCTTGGGCTGGCGTTCTGGAGTACGGCCTATGCCAACGGGACATCGCTTGAAGAGATTGCACAACTGTTTGTGGATCAGGACGAAACCCGCGACGCCTATCCGGACGGGACGAGCAACGTCAAATTTGCCTCTGAGGTCTATGCCAACGTTCTTGGACGCGCGCCGGATCTTGATGGTTTGATGTTCTGGAAAAAGGCTTTGGATTCCGGAACGGTCAGCCGGGACGAGTTCATCCTGGAAATCCTGCGGGGCGTGGATGCGCAACCCGGGTCGGATGCGAGTGCCTCGTTCATTACCAAGCAACAGGCGGATCAGGCGTATCTGGAGATGAAGACCGATCTGGGCGCCTATTACGCGGTGCATTGCGGTATGTCAGACCTGAACGACGCCGCGACCTTCATGGCGATGTTCGATGGCAGTCAGCAAAGCCTGCAATCCGCCATTGCAGCGATCAACGAGGCCCATGCCGAAGCGCTTGCGTCAGAAGATGGTGAGTTCCTGATGCCGATGGTGGGCGTTCTGGACAATCCGTTTGCGGTGTAATCGACCGCCTATGAACACGAGGACCAACCCGCCAATCAGCGGGTTGGTCCCATAGTCGTTTTTGACAGCGACCCGGTTCAGGCCACGGCCCGGCTTAGGGCGCATTGCGACCAGAGGTGGGACAATGCACCCACCAGGTGCTCGATATCCTGCGCGGAGTGTTGCGGGGATGGTGTCAATCGCAACCGCTCGGTGCCCTTGGGGACGGTCGGATAGTTGATCGGCTGCACGTAAATCCCGTAATTCTCAAGCAGCGTATCGCTCAGGAACTTGGCCTTGAACGGGTCACCGACAAGCACCGGCACGATATGGCTTGGGTTGTCGAGATGCGGAATACGCAGCGCGTCCAGCCTTGCGCGCAGCTTGGCGACATTGGCCTGCTGGCGGCGGCGCTCCAGTTCGCTTTGGCGCAGGTATTGCACCGATGCCAGCGCCCCGGCGGCCAGTGCAGGCGGCAGCGCTGTGGTAAAGATGAACCCGCTGGCAAAGGACCGGATGAAATCGCACATCACGGAAGACCCGGCGACGTAGCCGCCCATCACGCCGAATGCTTTGCCCAAGGTGCCTTCGATCAGCGACACACGCTGCGCCAGACCTTCCCGTTCGGCAATCCCGCCGCCTTGTGGACCGTAGAGACCAACCGCATGCACTTCGTCCAGATAGGTCATCGCGCCATGTGCTTCGGCCACGTCCAGAATTTCGGCCATGGGCGCGATGTCACCATCCATCGAATAGACCGATTCAAAGGCCACAAGTTTCGCCCCATCATCCGGCACGTCCGACAGTTTGCGGTTCAGGTCTTCGGGGTCATTGTGTTTCCAGATCAGCGTCTTGGCCCGGGAATGGCGGATGCCTTCGATCATGCTGGCGTGGTTCATCGCGTCCGACAGGATGGTGCAGTTGGGCAGGCGTGATCCCAATGTGCTCAGACTGGCCCAGTTGGACACGTAGCCCGAGGTGAAAAGGAGAGCGGCTTCCTTGCCGTGCAGATCAGCCAGCTCGCGTTCCAACGCGACGTGTTGCACCGCCGTCCCCGAGATGTTGCGCGTGCCGCCGGCCCCGGCCCCGTCTTGCAACGCAGCTTCGGCGACGGCGTTGCGCACGAGGTCGGATTTGCCCATGCCAAGGTAGTCGTTCGAGCACCAGACCGTGACCTCCCGCTGGCCGGCTTCGGAGTGAAGCACGGCAGACGGTGCGGTATGTGCGTCGCGTTCGAGTTCGGCAAAGATGCGGTAGTTGCCTTCCCCGCGAAGTGTGTCGAGTTGGGCGGCGAAAAAGGCGTCATAGTCCATGCGGCATCTCCTTGGATTAAGTCCATCAAAGATTGCGCAGCGGCTGTTTGCCTTGACCTTGGTTAAGTGCGTCCGTCCGCCTCATCTATGAGCTTGCGCGTCCATCGTGCAAAGGCCCAGGTCGCGGGGATGCCCAGCGGAATAGACCAGATCAGCGCCGTCACCGGGCGCATGGGATCCAGGCCGATGACAGGCAACACAAGACACGCCATGAACAAGTTGATCGCCACCGCCCCTGCTGCAAACGGGTAAAGCAGCAGGGCCAGTTTCCAGATCGGCCAGGGGGCGGGTTCCGTCATGGGTCTGTCCTCTAGTGGCTGGTGCCGTCCGAGAACGTGATCTTGTTGAACACGTTGTATTTGCCAGATGGTTTGCTCATCGGAAGCCGTTTGACCTCTTCCAGCGTTTTGGCATCGTAGACGATCACTGCGCCGTCGTCTTCCCAGAGGCTGACCAAGGCGTGTTCACCGGTGCGGTCAAACTCAACATGCGCGGCGGTTTTCCCGGGGTTGGGGCGCAGGGTTTTCACGATCTCAAGCGTATCCTTGTCGATCACATGCATCACGTCGCGGTTCGGGCCAAAGAACACATCTGCCCACAGGTATTGCGAATTTTCGTGGCTGCGCAGGAAGAACCCGGGGCCATCTGTGTCGATCTGGGTCACGATCTTCCATGTTTCGACATCAATCACCGACAGCTTCGCTTCGCGCAGGTGCGGCGTCGCCATCACGCGGCGGCCCTGGTAGATCCACGATATGCCAGAGCCCAGATGCGGCAGGCCCGACAGTGGCAAGGTATGGGTCGGGCGACCCACATTCAGGTTCACAACAACCCCGTTTTCGCTTTCCCGCGCGGCGCCGATCAGGAACCGGTAATCGGGTGTGAAAAAGAAGTCGTCCAGCGGTTCTTCCAACTCGATCCGTTTGCGCGCGAACAGGCCTTGCGACGACGGGATGCCTTCGACCATGCCTTTTTGGTGGCTGTGGACGAACCCTTCATACACCGGGTCGGCGTTGGGATCGGTCGCAACCTCCCAGATCTCGGGAATGTCCTTGAGCGCAAGGATAAAGCTGTCGCGTTGCGGCGCTTGGTACACGGCTGACACGCGCGAGGTGTCGCCATGCTTGCCGACCACGTCAAAGATCTTTTGCACCGACAGGTCTTGGGTGGACAGGATCGTCAGGCTGTGCGGCAGGTAGTTGGCGACGGCCAGATATTTCCCGTCTTTCGACATGGCGATGTTGCGGCTGTTGACGCCTGCGCGCAAGCGCGCGACCTCTTGCATCGACCACAGGTCTACCTTTTGCACCCACCCGTCGCGCGACATGACAAAGACAAATCGCCCGTCCGGGGTGAACTTTGGCCCGCCATGCACGGCCAGCGGCGTGGGAAGGCGGGCAAGCACTTCGAACCGGTCGCCATCGACGATGCTGAAGTGATGATCCCCCGTCTCGACCACAATGAAAAGGTTCAGCGGGTCGGCATTATGTTGCGGCGCGTCCGGCGCGATGTAGTCGGGATTGATCTCAAGCGTATCGGCAATCCGTTCAGCATCCCAAACTGGGATTTCCGGAAGCGGTGTGTGCAGGAACGCGGCCAGTTCGGTCATATCCGCTGGGCTGATCTGATCTGCGAAACCGGGCATCTGGGTGCTGATCCGGCCAAGGCCAATCACCGCTTCCAGCTTGTCCCCTTTGAGACCGCGCAGGCTTTCCGGGATCAAGGCAGGCCCAAGGCCGCCCAGACGGTCATCGCCGTGACACACCGCGCAATGGGTGGCGTAGGTCACCGCCGGATCGGCCTGCGCCATGATGGGCAGCGCGCCCAGAATGCTAGCTAAAAAGATGCGCCGGATCATGTCGTTTCCCTGTAAATTTGCGAAGTTCAACGCGCGGGGTCGCGTCATCGACGCCGATCTCTGCGTCGCTCAGATAGCAGGCGGGATCTTCCTCCCACGGATCGCCGGTCAGCTGCAGCGCGCGAATGCGCGTGTTGCCACCACAAACCGCCTGATGTGCGCATGCCCCACAGCGCCCCTTGAGCGGACGCGGACGGGTGCGCAGAAGTGCCAGCATGGCATCATCGCCTGTCCATAGCTCGGAGAACTTGGTCTGTTTGACATTGCCGACAGTGTAGTCGGACCAATAGGTGTCGGGATGTACCTTGCCAGTGGGGTCGATATTGGCCACGCCAACGCCCGATGAATTGCCGCCCCATGCCTCTAGATGCCGGGTCAGATGGGCGATCTTTTCCTCCGGGAACCGTTCGGTCGCCCAGTTGAGAAAACGCACAGCGTCGGCATCGTTGTTGCCGGTGACAACCTCAAAGTGCTTGCCGTTTTGCAACGCTGTCCAGGCGCGGTCGAGCAACAGATCAACGCATTTGCGGGCGCGCGCATGGCCTGCGTCTTCGCCCCGGTTCTTGTTGCCACGACCTGCATAGACCAGATGCGAGACGTAGAATTTGTCGATGCCCTCGGCCTCGCACAGATCAAGGATATCGCCCAGTTGATCCGCGTTGTCCTCGGTCGGGGTAAAGCGCAGGCCGACCTTGATCCCGTGCTCTTTGCACAGCCGCGCGCCTGCCAGTGCTTCGTCAAACGCGCCTTCCTGGCCACGGAACCAGTCATTGGTGGCCCCCACGCCATCAATGCTGATGCCAACGTAGTTAAACCCGATCTCGGCGATCTCTTTCACCGCCGCTTGATCAATCCGCGTGCCGTTGGTGGACAGCGCCAGATAAAGCACCTTTTTGCGGGCATGGCGTGCCAGTTCGAACAGGTCTGGCCGCGACAGCGGTTCCCCGCCTGACAGGATCAGCGCGGGGATCTTGAAATCGGCCAGATCGTCAATCACGCCGAGCGCCTGTTCGGTCGACAATTCGCCGGGAAAGTCGTTGTCGGACGAGGTGGTGTAGCAGTGCCGACATTTCAGGTTACAGCGCCGCGTCAGGTTCCAGATCACCACGGGTCGCACGTCACCGCGTCTTTGGCGCGGTGGTGTAGGCGTGATCAGTTGCTCCATATATTGGGTCAAACGAAACATCAGGTTCCCTTCTTTGCGGTTAGACGCAATCCGGTTTTCTTGAGAATTTGGGTGGAATAGAGCACGTCACAGCTGCGCACGGCGTCGCCAAGAAACCCGCGCAGATGTTGGCGTTTGGCCTCGACCTCGTCACGGTCTGCCCCATGCAGCATCGCAAACAGGTTGTAGGGCCACAGCGGCAGGTGACGGGGGCGCAGGTAGCAATGGGTGACATCCTCCATCGCGCCGACCAAAGCGCCCAGTTCCTCGGCTTGGGCATCGTCAATGTCCCAGACCGTCATACCGTTGGCGACCATACCCAGCTTGTAATGGTTGGGCGCAATGCCGATGCGGCGGATGATCCCCTGCCCCATCAGCGCATCGAGGCGGGACATCATGTGGTCTTCGTCCATGCCAAGCTGATCCGCGATCACCGCGTAAGGTTCTGGCACAAAGGGCAGACCCGCCTGGCAGGCTTTGACGATGGCGCGGTCTTCGACAGATATGCTCATGCCGCCACCCGGAACCCGATGAAAAACTCTTTGAGTTTCGGGAATTGGTAGACCGGCAACCCGGTCGCCTCTTCGATCCGCGATGCCGTTGCCCCAATCCCTTCGGGCGTTTCTGTTGCCAGCACAAACCACATGTTCAGGCGGTGGTCGCGGGCGTAGTTATGCGCGACCTCGTCAAAGGCGTTCACGATCTTGGTCATCTCTTCGAACTGGTCTTGCGGGATTTCCATCGCGCACAGGCAGAAGGCACCGCCCATCGCAGCCGCATCAAGGAACGGGCCAAAGCGGGTGATCACGCCTGCCGATTTCATCGCGGCAAGTCGCGCGATCAAATCGGCTTCGGTCAAACCCAACTGTTCTGCCGCCTCGGCAAACGGGCGCTTGGCGACCGGGAAGCCCGACTGCAGCGAGTTGATGATCCGGCGGTCGGTGTCGTCAATTTCCATTTGGTGTCTCCGATGCAACGTCGATCAGGGCCCCGCGCTGGCGAAAACAGCGGGTGCTGAATAAAATGCGGTACTCAAAATTGACCATCCCGGCGGCAACGCGTGCCTGGGTCAGCACATCCAGCGTTTCAGACCGGCTGCGCCCATGGATCATGCAATACAGCGTGTAGGGCCAGACATCCGGTTCGGCCCTGCGTTCATAACATAAAGTCACGCCCTGCACCTTTGTCAGGGCGGTGCCGCAGGCCTCGATCCTGTCGGGCGGGACAACAAAAACGCACATCGCATTGGCGCGCCAGCCCAGGGCACGGTGACGAACGATCAGACCGATACGGGACAGGATGCCCGCTTCGGCCAGCGTGCGCACGCGCTCGATGATGGCTGTTTCGGTCTGGCCCAACCGCTCTGCCAAGGTGGCAAAGGGTGTCGGGGTCAGAGGCAGACCATCGGACAAAGCCTGCATCAGCGCGCGGTCGCCCTCCTCAATCTCGATATCGTCGGTGAAAACACGCGGCGCGGGCAACGCGTTTGAACCGTCAAGCGCGAAACCAAGATCGACATTGAACGGGCGACGCAGCCGCAGGTCCAGCACTCGCAGCCCGGTTTCCGCCGTGATCCGCGCCAGGATATCGTTGACGAACGCGCGCGTCGGTCCGGTGGCCACAAACCAGATGTTCCATTTGTTTTCGCGTTCGTAAGAGTGGTTCACCCCTTCTTGGGCATTGATGATCTTGGCGATTTCGTCGATTTGATCTTCGGGTGCGGCCACAGCCGCGAGGGTACTGGCTGCCAGTGTATTGGGCCGACAGGTTGCCCCAACCCGGCTGATGGCCCCGGTGTCCAGTAAAGTCTGCAAACGGTCGAGGATCTGATCCTCGGTCGTGTGATGATGGTCCGCAATCACCTGAAACGGGCGCGGGACAAGCGGCAACGCGCGTTGCCAGTCGTTCATCAAACGCCAGTCCAACGCATCAAGCGACAGATCTGTATTCTCAAAGCCCAATGCGATGCGCCCTTGCCGTGAAGAAGATGCCCGAAGGCGTTTCAGCGGGGATCTCACCCAGCTTTTCGAACGTGTCCGTGTCGTAGATGTCGATCCGGTTCGCGTCGCGCACCGACACCCAGACCTGATGGCCGCGCGCGGTAAACTCCATGTGCAGAACCGCTGGACCGGGGTTCAGCGTGTGCAGCACTTCGCCAGAGCGGGTGTCGATCACCTCGACCGTATCGTTGTTCGGATGTGCGTAGTTCACCCAGACATGCCGGCCATCGGGACGTGCCACTGCAAACACGGGCTGGCCGTGGGTTTGCGTCCGGCCGAGTTCGGTCAGGTTTTGCGCGTCCAGCCACAGCACCTCGTGCCGTCCAACGGCAGGCAGTGCGAAACGATCCCCGGCAAGCGCCCATCCCTCAAGATGGGGCATCTTATAGACCGGCAGCGGGTCTTCCCCGCGCCCGTAGTTGGGCAAAATCCGTTTGGCTTCGGGCGTGTCTGCCCACAGGTCCAGCGTGGTCAGGCCGTCTTCGCCAAACAGCCCCACGATATAGCGGCGCCCATCGCCGGTGATCAGCGCGTCGTAAGGGTTCACGCCCATATCGGGGATCTTGGTCAACGCGGGCACATCCCCAGACATATCGGCAATCCAGGTTTCACCGTCATCCCAAAGCGAAAACACAAAGCGGTCGCCGGGGGCGTCGACCAAACCGATGGTTTTCGATCCGGTGGGAAAATCCGCCACCATGTCGAGCGTATCAGCATCAAACACCCGCACGCCGCCGGGTTCATAATTGGATACGGCGACAAGCTGCCCGTCGTCCGAAATCGCACCGCCGATGGAGTTGCCCCCCTGCATGACGCGCCCCGCGATGGATTGGGTCACAAGATCCAGCTTGGTCAGCCCGCCATCACGTCCGAAGATATAGGCGTAGCGTTCATCGGGGGAAAATACGGCACTTGCGTGGGACAGATCACCAAAGCCTTCGACACGGGCGATCACGTCCATGTCCGACTGGTCGATGATCAGAACAGACCCGGTGGTGCGCTCGATCACAACGCCCATGTCCCCCGTGGCGTGAACCTGCACTTCGGCGCAAACGGCTGTGCCAAGGGTGAAGGACAGGATCAGGCTGGTGAGTAACTGTCTCATTCGCGAACCTCTAGAAGATATGCGGCGATCCAGGCGGCTTCGGCTTCGGTCAGAAGCGGCCGCCACGGGGGCATGGCCGTGCCGGGGATCCCGTCAAGAATGATGGTTTGCAGGCCATCCACCGTATGCCCTTGCAGGGCTTCGGGAGTGATCGCGCGGCCAAGGCCGCCGGTCAGTTTCAGACCGTGGCATGACCCACAATCCTGCACGACAAGATGCGTCAGTTGTTCCTGATGCTCTGCCGATAAAGGGGCCTCTGCCAAAGCGGCAGAGGGAAGTATCAGCGCCAACAAAGCTGCCGCTTTAACCATGCAGCACCTGCCGCAATTCGGGGGCTTGCAGGATCGCGTTTGTCTCGGCGCGACCTTCTCCATCCAAAAGGCTGACGACACGCCCGATGATGAACAAAACAGGCCCCGGCACGGCAATCACGGCGCGCTTGGTCTGCAAGGCACCAAGGTGCGTGACAAGGCGGCTTTCGTTCGGGCGTGTGCCGTTCACGACAACAAGCACCGGGTGATCGGAAGGCAAGCCATGCTGCATCAGCTCACCGGCAATATGCTGCATGTTTGCGTGGCCCATATAGACCACCAGCGTGGTGTCGACATGGGCAAGACCGTCCCAATCCAGATCGAGTGGCATGTCGGCGCGACAATGCCCCGTCACGAAGCGCACACTGGTCGCCAATCCGCGATGCGTCAGCGGAACACCGGTCGAGGCGGAAACCCCCTGCGCGGCGGTGATGCCGGGCGCAAAGCTGACGGGGATGCCCGCATCGCGCAGAACAGCCGCTTCTTCGGACCCGCGGCCAAAGACCATCGGATCACCCCCTTTGAGCCGCGCGACGCGACGACCGCGTTCAGCCAGGTCTTTCAGCAAGGTATTGATTTTATGTTGTGGGACGGGGTGATGGTTGGGCTTTTTGCCAACGTCAATTCGTTCAACACCGTCCGGGATCAGGTCGAGGATGGCTTTTGACACCAAGCGGTCATGCACAACCACGTCTGCTTCTTGTATCATGCGCAGGGCTTTGAGTGTGAGCAGTTCCGGGTCACCGGGGCCTGCCCCGATCAGAAACACTTCACCTTGGTTCGAACCATTCAGCATGTTGCGTCCTTGAATGCGTGTTCCGGCATGGAACAGGGAAAAACAGGTGCGACAGAGAGAAGGGAGACCCCTGCCGCACCCGGAGCGCAGCGACTTAGTAAACGTCGCTGCGTGTGTTGAAGACGTTGAACTTGCCGGTCGGTGTGACCAGTCGTTCGTCTTTGATCACGTGCTTGAGTTCGAGCGTCCTGTCGTCGACGACCACGATCGCACTTTCCAGGCTGGCGGCGTTCCAGACCGAGAACCAGATCTCGTTGCCTTCCTTGTTGAATTCGCCCTGCACAACCCGAGGCTGACCTTCGGCAATGCCTGCCCATTCGACGATTGGCAGAACCGAGTAGTCGGGTTCTTCCTGACCAAGCTCGTCGATCTTGAAGACCGCCACGGAACCGGACACTTCGGCATCGGGGTTGAGCGTCGCATCGACATAGAGATTGTTCGATGTCGGGTGCGATTTGACAAAAAGCGATCCACCGCCAAGTGCATAAAGCTGCTGCACCATTTTCCAGGCGTGATCCGGGTTGCCTTCGGGGTCTGTGCCGATCAGCGCGACCGTTTCATCCCCAAGGTGCGACGTTGCCCAAACCGGCCCGTATGTCGGGTGGTTGATGTTGGCACCACGTCCGGGGTGCGGCGTCTGGCCTTCGGTTTCGATCACCGCGACCTTCTTGCTTTCCTTGGTGTCGATCACAACGATCTTGCCACGGGCGTTCGCCGCCGTCAGGAAGTAGCGCTGTGTGCTGTCCAGTCCGCCATCGTGCAGGAAGCGTTCGGCGTTGATCTCGGTCACTTTGAGCGCGTCGATGTCGGAATAATCGACCATCAGGATCTTGCCGGTCTCTTTCACGTTCACCAGGAATTCCGGCTTGTAGTGAGACCCAAGGATCGCCGCGACGCGGGGTTCAGGGTGGAAGTCCTGTTCGTCATAGGTCATGCCGCGTGTCGACTTGATCCGCAGCGGTTCCAGCGTGTCGCCGTCCATGATGACAAACTGCGGCGGCCAGTAGGCACCGGCGATGGCGTATTTGTCTTCGAAGCCTTTAAACTTGGACGTCTCGACAGAGCGCGCCTCTGATCCGACCTTGATTTCGGCCACGGGTCCGGGGGTTTCCATCCAAAGGTCGATCATCACAACCTTGGCGTCGCGTCCGATCACGAAGAGATAGCGCCCGGAGGCGGAGATCCGGCTGATATGGACCGCGTAGCCTGTGTCGATGATTGTCTTGATTTCGTAGCTTGCACCATCAATCAGCGCGATCTGGCCCGCGTCACGCAGGGTGACCGAGAAAAGATTGTCGATATCGATATCGTTCATCTTTTCGGTTGGGCGATCTTCAGGTGCGACGATCACTTTCCAGCTTTCGCGCATTTCGGCCATGCCGAACTCTGGCGGTGCGGCGGGTTCCAGCAGAAGATAACGCGCCATTGCGTCGATCTGCTCGGCTGTCATTTCGCCCGATGTGCCCCAGTTGGGCATGCCGGCCGGAGAGCCGAAATCAATGTAGTCGCGCAGGTACTCGAACCCGTTCTCGCGCGTGATGTCGGTTGTCAGGGCCTTGCCCGTTGCACCGGCCCGCAGCACGCCGTGACAGCCTGCGCAGCGCTGGAAGTAAATCTGGTTGGACGAATTATATTCGCTTGGCGTCATCACCGGGTCACCGGGTTTGCGACCCGGAATTTCGACCTGGATCTGGCCCAATGTGGTCATCGACGGCTCGTACGCGGCCGCCGGGCCATCCATGTGATCCGCAGGCTTTTCCTGCGCAAAGACCAGCGACGATGACAGCGATAGAACTGCGCCCACTGCGACTGATCGGGTTAGGGTTGAAAGTGACATATGCGTTGCTCCAGCTGCGTAAATCCGATTGGCCCAAACCTTGCGGCCCTGCCCTTTCCGAGCCTTGACTTTGGTCAAGACAGACCAACGCGTCGCACGGCAATGTCGTGCCAGAAATGAAAACGCTTGGTAAAATCATCGCCGCTGCGCTGCTTTGGCTGTCCTTGATGGGCGGCCATTTGGCATGGGCGCAAAGCGGCATGGACACCGTGCATGCGGCGCGGCTTCTTGATCTGGACAGCACCGATGTGCTGATCCGCAAAGACGCCGACCCGGTGCCCAGCTGGCACGTTATTGCAGCCGATGACAGGCGTGAGCTGGGTCAGATCGCATCGACCTGGGAGGTTTTGCGGTCAACGGGATATTCGGGGAAACCGCTTGATATTCTGGTCGCGGTTGGCCCCAGCGGCACCATTGTCGGCGCGGAATTGGTAGAGCATGCCGAACCGATTCTGACGCTTGGCATATCGGATCAGGACATCGCCGATTATGTCGACGGATTCGCCGGACTGCGCATGGGCAGCGAAGGCTTGAACGATGACGTGCCGGACACCATCAGCCGGGCCACCGTGTCAACCGGCGTGATTCGCGATTCGATTCTGCACACTGCCCGCGTGCTGGCACAATCGGGAAGCGGCGGGTTGGAGCGTGTGGCCTTTGAACCGGCAACATGGGACGCGCTTGAGCTCATGGGGGCTTTTGCGACGCGCAGCGTCACCCTGCGAGAAGCAGCGGCCGCACTGCCCGATGCAAACCCACCAATTCCCGATAAGGATGGCAGGTTCCTTGAGCTTTGGGTCAGTGTTCTGGATCCGGCGACGATTGGTCAGAACCTGTTGGGCCCACCGGCGTTCCGCCGTGCGATGGCGGCACTTCCCGCAGATCACGATGCGCTCTTGGTGGCCTCGCGCGGGCTACATTCCCATCGGGGCACGGCCTGGCGACGATCCGGAGTGTTTGACCGCGTCACGGTCTCGCAAGACGGAGTCGATGTCATGCCGGTCTCGGACGGGTATCAACGCTTGGGCCAGTTCGAAGCCGCGGGCGCACCCGAGGTCAAAGAGGCCAGCCTGTTTGCAATTCCGCGCGATCAGATTGATCTGTCGCGCCCGTTCACCGTCACCGTGACCGCAACGCGCGATGCTGCCACGTTCGATATACCGGTCACCCTGACTTTGGGAGACACGTTCCTGCGTCCCGCAGAACCTTTGCCCACACCGCCGCCCGCATGGCGCGACGCGTGGGAAACCAAGATTTTTCCCCTGATCACGCTTGGCATCATGCTGGGCGTTTTGTCTGTGATTCTGTTCTTCCAGGACGCCTTCGTGAAACGCCCCAAGCTGTGGCGTTGGGGTCGCACGGCGTTTTTGCTGACCACATTCATCTGGTTGGGAATGGTGCTTGGCGCGCAACTGTCGGTCGTTCAGGTGGTGGCCTTTCTTCATTCCCTGCTAACCGGGTTCCGGTGGGAAGTTTTCCTCATGGAACCGCTGATCTTTGTTCTGTGGGGGTTCACCGCGCTTGGGCTTTTGTTCTGGGGCCGGGGCGTGTTTTGCGGTTGGCTTTGCCCGTTTGGCGCGCTGCAGGAGCTTTTGAATCAGGCCGCACAGCGCCTGGGCATCAAGCAAATCGCCGTTCCCAATGCGGTGCATGAGCGGCTTTGGGTGATCAAGTACACGCTCTTCCTCTCCATCCTTGCCCTGTCCTTTTACTCGATGACATCCGCGCTGGTTCTGGCCGAAGCCGAACCATTCAAAACCGCCATTTCGATGCGGTTCATGCGTGCATGGCCGTTTCTTCTGTTTGTGGCTGCGCTCCTGTTTGCCGGGCTGTTCATCGAGCGATTCTACTGCCGTTATCTTTGCCCGCTTGGTGCGGCACTTGCGATTCCCGCCAAGCTCAAAATCTTTGATTGGCTGCGCAGGCGTCCGCAATGCGGTCGTGAATGCCGGCTGTGCGAACAGCACTGCACCGTCGGGGCCATCGACCCGTTGGGCAAGATCAATCCAAACGAATGCATCCTGTGTCTGCGCTGCCAGATGATCTTTCACGAGCCAAACACATGCACCGTTTTAAAGCGCCGTAATCGCACGGCTTAACACCTCTGAAAAAGGAAACCTCATGTTGAAGAAACTCTCATTGGGCCTGCTGGCGCTGACCATCGCAGCACCTGTGTTTGCCGAAGGCGACGCGGCCAAGGGCGAAAAGGTCTTTCGCAAATGTAAAGCCTGCCATGCGGTTGGCGATGGTGCCAAGAACAAGGTTGGCCCCGCGCTCAACGGCATTGTCGGCGCGGCCGCAGGTGCCAATCCGGATTTCAAATATTCAGACGGGCTACTGGCCAAAGCCGCTGAGGGCCTTGTCTGGGATGAAGCCGCATTAACCGCCTATATGACCAAGCCCGGAGATTTCATCGAGGGCACAAAAATGAGCTTTGCCGGTCTTCGCAAAGACGACGACATCACCAACGTGATTGCATATTTGGCGACCTTCAACTGAGTTTCTTGACTTTCGTTAAGGCCGCCACGCGCGGCCTTGCGCATGCTTCGGGCACTGGCCCCTAGAAAAAGGAGAAAGGGATGCGTGACGTTCTCACGACTTCCATGGCCCGCAATATTTTCTATGGCGGGTCGTTATTTTTCATAGTCATCTTCGTTGGACTATCGATCCATTCCCATCGGTACATTGTGACCACATCGACGGACACCGCCGGACTGACCGACGAGGTCGTTCATGGCAAACACCTTTGGGAACGTCATGCCTGCGTCAATTGCCACTCGATCCTAGGGGAAGGTGCGTACTTTGCCCCAGAGGTCGGCAATGTGATGGAACGCTGGGGCGTCGCAGACGACTCCGAAGCGGCGTTCGAGACGCTCAAGGCCTGGATGGATGCGATGCCCTCGGGCATCGAAGGCCGCCGTCAGATGCCGAATTTCAACCTGACCGACGAAGAATACCGCGCGCTCAGCGAATTCCTGCTCTGGACCAACCGGATCAGAACTCAGGACTGGCCGCCGAATGAGGCAGGATAAGGGAGACGCTCAAATGAAATATCAAACGCAATCCGTCGCAATGGCCTATTTTGCAGCTGCACTTGGGCTGTTCGCCATTCAGGTTCTGGGTGGGCTCTTGGCAGGCTGGATCTATGTCAGCCCGAACTTCCTGTCCGAATTGTTGCCGTTCAACATCGTGCGCATGTTGCACACGAATTCGCTGATCGTCTGGCTGCTGCTGGGCTTTATGGGAGCAACCTACTACATCCTGCCCGAAGAGGCCGAGAACGAAATCCATTCGCCCATGCTGGCCTATCTGCAGCTTGCCATCCTTGTGCTTGGCACGCTTGGTGTGGTTGTCACCTATGTGTTCAACCTGTTCGAAGGCAACTGGCTGCTGGGCAAGGAAGGCCGCGAATTCCTTGAACAACCGATGTGGGTCAAGATGGGCATTGTCGTCGCCGGTCTGATCTTCCTGTTCAACGTCACCATGACCGCGCTCAAGGGACGCAAAACCGCGATTTCCAACGTGCTTTTGCTGGGCCTCTGGGGTCTGGTGCTGCTGTTCCTGTTTGCCTTCTACAACCCATCGAACCTCGCGCTGGACAAACAGTACTGGTGGTACGTCGTTCACCTGTGGGTCGAAGGTACATGGGAACTGGTGATGGCCTCTATCCTTGCTTTCCTGATGCTCAAGCTGACGGGTGTGGACCGTGAGATCGTTGAAAAGTGGCTTTATCTGATCGTCGCCACCGCGCTCTTTTCCGGCATCCTTGGTACTGGTCACCACTACTACTGGATCGGCACCCCGGGCTACTGGCAGTGGATCGGCTCGATCTTCTCAAGCCTCGAAGTGATCCCGTTCTTTGGCATGATGGCCTTTGCCTTTGTCATGGTCTGGAAGGGCCGCCGCGACCATCCGAACAAAGCGGCTTTGCTGTGGTCCCTGGGCTGCGCGACACTGGCCTTCTTTGGTGCAGGCGTCTGGGGCTTTCTGCACACGCTGCATGGGATCAACTACTACACCCACGGCACGCAGATCACCGCAGCACACGGACACCTCGCGTTCTTTGGCGCTTATGTGTCGCTGAACCTTGCGATCATGTCCTACGCCATCCCGATCCTGCGTCAGCGTGATCCATACAACCAGGTGCTGAACATGGCCTCGTTCTGGCTGATGGCCGGTGGTATGACCTTCATGACCTTCGTCCTGACCTTTGCAGGCACCGTACAAACCCACGCACAGCGCGTGCAGGGCGAATACTTCATGGACGTGCAGGATGCGATTGCCGTGTTCTATTGGATGCGCTTTGGCTCTGGTGTCGCGGTTGTCATTGGTGCGCTCTTGTTCATCTACGCAGTGGCGATCCCGAAGAAAGAGATCATCACCCCGGCTGAAAAACAACCGGTGGCCGCAGAATGAACGCGCACGCAACACCACTCACGGGGGGGGCGGCTGACGCCCCCTTCTATATGCCTCAAGGGTCCGAATGTGACCTCTTTGAAGCGGCGTTTCACAGCAACATGCCGCTTCTGCTCAAGGGACCGACAGGGTGCGGCAAAACCCGCTTTGTCACCCACATGGCCGCCCGCATGGGGCGTCCACTTTATACCGTGGCCTGCCACGACGATCTCTCCGCATCTGACCTGATCGGGCGCTACCTGCTCAAAGGTGGCGATACCGTTTGGGCCGATGGCCCGCTCACACGCGCGGTGCGCGAAGGCGCGATTTGTTACCTCGACGAAGTGGTTGAGGCGCGCAAGGACGTGACCGTGGTGTTGCACCCGCTGACGGATGACCGGCGCATTCTGCCGATCGACCGCACCGGCGAAACGCTTGAGGCCGCTCCCGGCTTTATGCTCGTGGCGTCTTACAACCCCGGCTATCAGAATATCCTGAAAACGCTCAAACCCTCCACACGGCAGCGCTTTCTGTCTGCCACGTTCGACTTCCCGCCACCCGACCAGGAGACGTCGATTGTGGCACAGGAAAGCGGGCTGGACGCGGCGCGGTGCAAGAACCTCGTGCGCCTTGCGGGCAAGTTCCGAGCCTTGAAAGGGCAGGATCTTGAGGAAGGCGTCTCGACCCGTCTCGTGATCTACACGGCCACGTTGGTACAAAACGGCATGCCTTTGCCGCAGGCGATCCATGCTGCGATGATCGAACCGCTGAGCGATGATGAAGACGTGCAGCAGGGTTTGACCGACATCGTCGCGGCCGTGTTCGGATAACCGCGGATGTCGGACGCCATCGAACCATGGGAACCGGAAGAGACGGTTGGCAAGCTTTGGCACCGCTGGGCCAGCCATTTCGACGCGCCGGATGTGCATCACCCAGATGCGGGTGTGCATCTGGAGGATGAGATCGCACGTCTGGCCGTTCTCTTTCGCGGCCTTGGCGGCGATGCGTCCGTCGAACTGCGCCCTGTCGCGGCCGAGACCAGCCATCACAGGCTGAGCTTTCGCCGCAAGCTGGGCACATGGGCCGAACAGGTGCCGCGTGCCAGCTTTGACGGGGCCATCCTGCGCCTGCCTATCACCCTTGATCTGTTTCCTGACGCGGCCCTGAACCGCGCGCTGTATACGTGGCTGACGGCCTGCGCCGCACATGTACCGGTGATCCCGCGTGCAACTGCAGACCCCATGGCGGCGGACCTGACGGACCTGCATTCGGGGCAGGAGATGATACTGCAAACGCTGACAAACTGTCCCGGTTTTGCCGACATCTACGCCACCTTGCGCGACGCGCATCTGGCAACCCGACCGCGCAATGCCTTGCCCCGCGCAGAAGCCGGTGTCGAGGCGATGGCGCGCTTTGTGTTGGGCGAAGGGGACGCGCCAAAGCTGCCCTCCGGGCCCGCGTCACGCCGATACCTTCCCATGCGCCCTGTGCCGCTTTGGCCCCGATTGATCCCGCATGTGGGCAATCCGCTTCAGGCGACCGAAACGCCGCCCGAGGCAGAGGCCAATCTGGACGAAGAAACGTTGGAAACCACCAAGAAGGGCACGCGCAAGGTGTCCGATCAAACCGAACGCAACGACAGCCTGATCCTGCACAAGTTCGAAGCGATCCTGAGTTTTGCCGATTTCCTGAACCTCAACCGCCGCACCGACGACGATGATCTGGACGCCGCGAAAAAGGCGATGGATGATCTGGACGAACTGTCTCTGACGGACATCTCCAAAGCGCCTGCCACGAAATTCAAACTGAACCTCGATCTGTCACCCGCCGACGTCAACCGAGAAGCGATCAGCGGGCAGCACACCTATGACGAATGGGATGTGAAGACCAAAAGCTACCTGCCCAACCATTGCTGTGTATTTGCCTCCGACACCGAAGCCGCCGATGCCCCTGCGCCACAGGATGCCCGTGCAGCACGGCGCATCCGCAATGTCCGCCGCCAGTTCGAGGCGTTTCGCCCGCGTCCCGTCACGCTCAAGGCGCAACCCGATGGCGATACGCTTGATCTGTCCTCGGTCATCCGCGCCCGCGCGGATCTGGCCGCAACCGGGTCGGCGCAGGATCGCTTGTGGTGTCAGACCCGACCAACCGCGCGGGATTTGGCGGTGTCGATCCTGATCGACACGTCGCGCAGTACAGAAAGCGCCGTGACGGGGCGCGCCGTGATCGACATCGAACGCGAAGCATTGACTGCCTTGGCTTGGGGCCTGAACGCCTGCGGCGATCCGCTGGCCATTCATGCCTTTTCCTCCCTGCGCCGCGACCGGGTCTATGTGGAACGGTGCAAGGATTTTGACGAACCGATGAGCGAACATGTTGAATGCAAGCTCGCCAATCTGAAACCCGGTTTTTACACCCGGGTCGGCGCCGCAATCCGGCATGTGTCGGCGGATCTGCAAACCACACCGCAGGCGTCAAAACTGCTGATCGTGCTGACCGACGGCAAACCCAACGACATTGACCATTACGAAGGCCGTCACGGCATCGAAGACACCCGCATGGCGGTGCGCGAGGCACGAAGGCAGGGACAGTCGGTGTTTGGCATCACGGTCGATCCCAAGGGCCAAAGCTGGTTTCCGCGCCTGTTTGGTCCGGGCGGGTATGCGGTGATTGCGCAGCCCGAACACCTGACAACCACCCTGCCCGCGCTCTACCGCCAACTGATCGGCGACGGCGGATGACCACACCGGCCAAAGGTCTGCCCGGTGAATTGATGATGTGGGTTCTGATCTTTTCGGAACTCGCCGTCTTTGGTGCCGGGCTTGTTGCCTTCGTCGGAGTGCGTCTGACAGACCCCGCAGGGTTTGCCAACGCGCAAGACGCGCTTATGGTCGAACTGGCGGGGCTCAACACCATTATCCTTGTGACCTCTGGCCTGTTTGCGGCCCTTGCCTGCATCGCGGATACAAAGCGCGCCGCACGCATGTGGCTGGGCGCAGCCAGCCTGTTGGGCGTGGCCTTCCTTTGGATCAAGGGCATCGAGTATTCGGCTAAAGCGGCCGATGGGATCACGTTTGAAACCCATAGCTTCTACACCTTCTACTACCTGCTGACAGGTTTTCACGCAGCCCATGTCATCGCCGGGATTGTCATTTTGGGGCTGGTTGGCTGGTCGGCGCAGCCGCGCACGATCCAGACCGGAGCTGCGTTCTGGCATATGGTTGATTTGGTCTGGGTGCTGCTGTTTCCGGTGATTTACCTACTATGACCCGCGCAAGCCTATATCGTGCCTGGATCATCCTGGCCGTGCTGACCGCCATTGGCACAGCCCTGCATTTCAGCCCGCTGTCGCCCGTGATTGCAGGTCTTCTGATCCTTGCCATCGCAGGGGTGAAGGCGCGGATTGTGCTGCTGGACTACCTTGAACTGCGCGGTGTTCCGGGCTGGTCAAACGGCATACAAGCCGTGCTTTTCGCGCTCTTGGCGCTGATCGCGGTTCTGTTTGCCGCCGCCTAAGCCGCGGACTTGACCGCACCCGCCAGC
Source organism: Marivita sp. S6314 (assembly GCF_023015985.1). GTDB lineage: Bacteria > Pseudomonadota > Alphaproteobacteria > Rhodobacterales > Rhodobacteraceae > Marivita. Next base: position 391,508 of record NZ_JALKAO010000003.1, on the reverse strand, counting down.
GGGTCGGGCAAATCGAACTCTGCCAACACCCGCGCGCGGCCTTCAGCCGACATCTTGCGGGCCGTTTTGGCAACGATGTCCAGAACCTTGTCATCGGGATGCTTGGCGGCAAACGGGCCGAAATACCATTTGAGGAATGTGAAACAGATCACGTCCTCAAGTTGCTGAACCTCGTCATCCCGTTTGATGCCTTCTTTGCGTAAGAGCACACCAACCCGGTCACATTCCTCAGCCGAATACCCCGCATCCGCCATCAAACCGGCCAGCCGGTCACCATGCGCCCGCCCCTGATCGCGCCGCCAGGTCAGGTATCCGGCGCGGCCTTCGGGATAATCCGCGCGCTTCAAAAGCCAGCGCTCAATATGCTGCCCGCGCGCCGCGATCCGCAGGACATCACTGGCCGATGCACCGAACAGGCGGTCAAGTTCGGACGTCATACGCAGCCCGTACAGATACGCCTCTGGGTGATGTGTGCCGGTCTCATCTGTGTCGTGATTGGGGTCCTTGCGATTGGCGTCGTCAATCGCGTTCAAAACCTGCGTCAGGTCACCGGTCATTGGCGCGCACTCCATGCTTGGGCGGGATCTTCATCCGCATAGTTCAGCAAGCGTTCAACCGATTCGATCACGGCGCGATCTTTCTTGATGGTCACGCCATAATCCTTAAGCCGCCGGAACGCACGAGACAGGGATTCAGGTTTCATGCCCAACCATGCCGCGATAAGGACCTTGTCATAAGGCAGCACCACCGTGCAATTGCCGGACCTGCCATCGCACAATGACAACAGGAAATCGGCGATGCGCTGACCGCCGGTGTGCGATTTCAACTGTTCCACATGCTGCACCAGGCACCGATTGTTCTCCAATGCGCCGGACAGCATGGACTGACACAGTTCAAGGTTATCGGACATCGCATTGGTCAGCAGGCGTGCATCAATCTGCACAACCTTCGCGCTGGACACGGCCTCGGCACCCGACAAGAACCGCCCTTCCCCCAGTGCGGCCTCTTCCCCGAAGGTGTCGCTTTTGGTGAAGACACCCACGACGGCTTCGTTGCCGCATGGGGTCATGCGGTAGGTTTTGATCCATCCTTCGACAACCACGAAAAGGCTGTGCGCCGCTTCCCCCTGAAGATAGACCGAAGCCCCGCGATCCATGCGTCGCAGCGAAGATTGCTTGATCAGGTTCTTCAGGTTGTCCGGCGGTACACGTCGAAAAATGGCGGCGTTACACGCCGTTTCAAACATGCTCACCATGTTTCAGTATCCTTTGTTCCCACAACGATCTGGCTGGATCGCTGAGCAGTGATTCTCCCCGCTCCCAGGAAAAAGACCTTGGAACCATACGATAATTTTCTTCACGCGCTGTCTTTGAGTTTTCTCAAAACAACGCGAAATAATCGTCTATCCTCCTACTTCCGATTGATTTGCGTTAAGGCGCTTTTTGCTGCGCATGTGGATACTGAACCCACCGTTATACAAAGGACAAAACCCATGGACGCGACGTTTCTGTCGGAGCAAGATCGCGACGTTCTGCGACAATCTGTCTTGTGCGGTGCCATGTCCGAAGAAGAGCTGAGCGGCCTGCTTGCCTCGGGTGTGGTCAAGACACTGGATCGGTTGGACTACCTGTTTCTGCAAGGCGACCCAGCCGTCGATCTGTACCTGATCCTGGAGGGCAGCGCGCAGATCGCACGCGATGGCAAAGACGGATCACACACGTTGATTGCCGTATTCGAAAAGGGCGACAGCCTTGCCGAGGTGGCGGCCTTGGTGGGCAAGCCGTATCCGGCCTCGGCGCAGGCCATGACGAAACTGCGCGTGCTGTGCATTCGCGCCGCGCTTGTGCTTGATGTGATGCAAAGCAATCGCAACACGCTCGCCCGGACGCTTGCTGCCTTGCACTACAAGCTGCACGTCCTTGTGGACGAGGTGGAGGTTCTGAAAACGACGACCATCCGCGAACGGCTGGCTGTGTTCCTGCTTGACCTGGTAACAGTCAAGGAGGGCAGCACCGAAATCACCCTGCCCTACAGCAAGTCCATGATCGCCGCCAAGCTTGGGACCAGCCCACAACAATTGTCGCGGATTTTCAACGAGTTGAAAAAACACGGCGTGATCAACAAGGGGCAGCGGATTCAGATCGACGACATCGCGCGTCTGCGGGACGTCGCCGCCAGACCCTGCGCCTAGGCGCGATAAGCGATCTGCGCGTCCGCGAAATGCGTCAGCATGTCCGCTGTTTCTTCTGTAGTCAGGCAGCAGGCCGCAGTCGACAGCGCGTCTGCAACCGCGGCGCTGTCATGCAGCATACTGATCGTGGACCATTGCGTGGCGGACAGTCCGGTGCGCGCATCTATGATATGCCCTTGGTCTTCGTTCAAAAGCGTGCCCTGGATGGACGACGTCGCAAGGGCACGATCCGTAAGCGACACCTGCGAGACAAGCCCGTCGGCAGGGTCGGAAATACCCACCTGCCACGGCGTGCCATCAGGGCGCGCGCCCATCGCATATTGTTCGCCTGCATTGACGATGACATCGGTCAGCCCCTGATCGCGCAGCAGCTTTGCCACCTTGTCGGTGATATAGCCCTGCGCAATCCCGTTCAGCGTCAATGCCATTCCGGGGGCAAGCGAAACCCGGTTTGCCGATAGGCGCAGACTGCCCAGATCATGGCCGAGCAAGGGAGGTTCGACACCTGCCGCGCGGGCCTGCCAGAGTGGTTGAATGCTGGGATCAAACGCCCCAAGCGACGCGGTCCAGACGGCGCGGGACAGGCTGAGCACGGTCAGAAGATCCGGCGACGGGTCCGCAAGACCGCCGGTTGCGTTCAGTCGCGACAGTTCGGACCGGCTTTGATACAGGCTGAACACCGCCTCAAGCCGTGCGATTTCGTCCTGAACCGTTGCAAAAACAGGTGCGGCCTCTTGCGCATCCAGACCCGCGATCAGGATCTGCGATTGCGCTCCCAATGCGACGCCGTGCCATTGCGCCACTGGTGCTGCCGCGCGAGCGGTTGCGCCGAGCCCTGCCAACGGAACCGCCGCCGCGATCTGCAGCACGCGGCGGCGCGTGAAAACAGCATGTGTCATCCGTTATCCTCCTGCCGGAACACCAGCTCTACCGGTGCAAGAAACGCCTGTTCGGGAACAGCATCCATTCGGTACATCGTGCCCCCATAGGTCTGCATAAACTCCGCCGCACTGTCGGCGTCGGAAAATGGCACCAGCTCTGGCGCGCCCATGCCACCGACCTTGCCGGACCCAATCACGTAATGCGCGGTGTCAGCCTTGATCCAATTGTCCGCACCGGGCGCTTCCCAGGCGACCGTGGACATGTCGTTGACGTAGATCGCGGCGATATATCCATCCTGTTCAGCGCTGGCGATGTAGGTGAACGCATCCCGGACCTGCGCAAAGAAGATCGGGTCGGGCATACCGCTCAGGAAAATCTGCGCCTTTGGGCCGGGATGTTCCGAGATGTTCATCATGCAGTAATGCGCAACGTTCTCTGCCGTGAGCGGCATCGGATCCGGCGCCTCGGCCAGGTCTTCCTTGCACGCGGTCAGGGCAAGCAGTGGGATCAGCACGTAAAGCACAGGTTTCATGGAACCCTCCGTCCAAAAACAAGCCGCGCCAGCATCAGGCCCGCGACGGGCCACAGCAGCAACGACAGCAACGCGACACCTTGTGGCAATGCGTTGGCGGCAGCGCCCATGCCGGTGGCCAAGGCCTGCTCTGTTGAGGCGGTGACGCTGAACAGGCGCAACGCATCCGCCGGGTTTGCGGCCAGCACCCACGGGAACACCTGACGGCTGAACGCGCCGCCATTGTCCCAGATCACCATGGCCAGCAGCACCAGATCGTAGAGCACCACAAGGATCAGCCAGACAAATCCCGCCCCGCCAGCTGCGGCGGCCACGGACCGGCTGAACCCCGAAACAACATATCCGAAGGCCAGAAAGGCGGCCCCCAGCAGGATTGATCCCGCCATCAACCGCAGCAACGCCAGACCACTCTCTGGTCCCGCGCCACCCATTGCAAACGCGACAACTCCGGTCAGGCCAAAACCGATCACCACCGCGATCGCAAGACCTGCGACATGGGCCACGAACTTGCCCAGCAAAAGCGTTCCGCGCGACACCGGGTAGGTCAAGAGAAGCGCCAATGACCCGCGTTCCGCGTCTCCTGCAATGGCCTCGAACGACATCAGAAGCGCAACCAATGGCACAAGGTACACCGCAAGCGTGGTCATTGACGCAACCGAGATGGTCAGCAGGTCAACACCCAGCGCACCGGATGTGGACGCGCCGGAGATCGTGAGCGCCAGTGCAAAGACAGACAGCAGCGCGGTTGCGATGAAGAGCCACCGGTTGCGGCGCAGGATGCGGAATTCGGTTTCAGCGATGGCAAGGACGCGACCGGGACTCATGACGGCTCTCCCTGTTGCGAATAGTGGCGATAGAGCGTTTCAAGCGATGGCGGGATGATTTCGAGATCCCGCACCGCAGTGCCCAGCGCCGTCACTTCGGCCAAGCGGGCCATCTTGTTGTCGGCCGTGACCGAAAACTCGACACGCGCCCCGTTGATACGATGACCACCGAACCGTTCGAACAATGCGCTTGCGTCGCCCGGCGCTTCGAGCCGGATGCGGATCGGCAGTTGCGCGCGGGCAAACAGTTCTGACAGCGGGGCATCCGCAACCACCTGCCCTTGACGCAGGATCGCGATGCGGTCGGTGCGGGCCTCAATCTCGGTCAGGGCGTGCGATGCGATCATCACACCGGTGCCTTCGGCGGCCAGCGCGTCGATCAAGGCGTAAAGGTCGTGCCGCGCAATTGGGTCAAGCCCGCTTGTCGGCTCGTCGAGCAAGGCAAGGGCGGGTTTGCCCAGAAAGACCTGCGCCATGCCAAGCCGCTGGCGCATACCCTTGGAATAGGTTCCGATCCGCCGGTCCGCCGCATCGGCAAGGCCGACACGATCCAGAAGATCATCCGCCTCTTTGCGCGGCACCTGTGCCAGCTTCGCAAAAAGCCGCAATTGCTCGCGCCCGGTCAACGCGGGGTGAAAGGCAACCGCCTCGGGCAGGTACGCCACAGCGGCCCGTGCCTCGGCAGAGCCCAGGGCGTGCCCCGCGATAGAGGTCGACCCCCTGTCGACGGGCAACAGCCCTAGGACCGCTTTCATCAGGGTGGACTTGCCCGCACCGTTGTGACCCAGAAGCGCTACGCGTTCGCCTGCTGCAACACGCAGGGTCACGTCCGAGATACCACCGGTGCCATTGAACCGGCGGGTCAGCCCCGATACGTTCAGAACAGCGTTATCCGTCATAGTCAGTCCCCCAATCCGGCACCGAAATCTCAACCGGTTGCATCAGTGGCGCGGTGTCCATCACCCCGCCCGGTGTCAGCGCCGGAAACGCCGACTGCGCCCATTGCACAAGCTGCACCGCCGGTGATCCGAGCAAGAGCCGTGCGGCGGGTTGTTGCCAGAGCACCTGATCAATCGTGTCATTGGGCCGGTAGGTGCCATCGGCAATGCCATTGCCATCAAGATCGGTGGCCACGAAATCGGACCAGTAATTGCCCTGCCCGTCCACCGCCCAGTCCAGCCATTTGGTCGAGACATATTTGACCTGTGTGCGGTTGCCGATAAAGGCGTTGCCGATCACGTCATTACGTTCGGACCCGGCGGTGAAATGGATGCCGATCCCGCACCGTTCAAACCGGTTGCCACTGATTTCGTTTTGATGCGCGTTGTAGACAAACAGGCATTTCTTGGCCCCGTCCTGCACGTAGTTGCCCTGCACTTTTGACCGGTTGGTAAAATTCAGCATCACGCCATGATCGCGGTCGCCGATAGAGATGTTGTCGAGCACCTTAACATTTCGCGAATACATCACCGCAAAGCCAAGGTGATTGCCAATCGACAGGTTGCCCGACACTTCGCTGTCATTGGCGTACATGTAATGCACCGCAAAGCGCAGGTCACGAAAGCGGTTGCCTTTGAACACGTTGCGCTTGGACGTGTTCACGAAGATCCCGTCACGCCCCCAGCGCATGTCATTGCCTTCAACAACCGTGCCAGCCGCGTTCCACAGGTAGACACCGTTTCCGCGCTGGTTCATGCGGTGGCCCTGACGGCCTTCGATGACATTGCCGATAATCTGCGCGTCTTTCGCGCCATGCACGTCGATGCCGTAAAGGTTGCCCTGCAGGGTGTTCCCCCGCACAACCGCGCCCTTGGCCCCTTTCAAGAGCCGGATACCGGCGTCCTTGTTTTCGTGATCGTCGCCCGATCCGCTGATTTGAAGGCCTTCAACACGCACCTCAAGCGCATCAATTGTCACGACCGACCCAACGCCCGGTCCGACAACCTGTACGTCTTTGCCACCCAGCAGAGTGAGCGGGTGCGAAATCACCACCGGGCCGTCGTAAAGGCCCGGTGACAGCCGCAGGACCGCGCCCGGTTCTGCGGCGTCGACCAATGGCTGCAAGGGCGTGCCCTCCGCCAGCGATGTGCCGGCGACGGTCAGGAACAAGAGAAACGCCCTCAACAGCTTCATGGATCAGGTCGCCCGTGGTTCGACGAACATACGGCCGCGCATCTCCATGTGGAGCGCGTGACAGAACCACTGGCAATAGTACCAGTGCACGCCCGGACGGTCGGCCGTGAAGGTGATCGACGCGGTTTGCTGAGGCCCAACCTCCATCGCGACACCGTGGTTCGACAGGCAGAACCCGTGGGTCACGTCGTCGATATCGTCCAGGTTGGTGACATAGATCGTAACCTCGTCCCCCTGCTTCACGGTGAACTTCTCAAGGCTGAATTCGGGTGCGATCGAATACATGTAGACCCGCACCTTGTTGCCGTCCCGGATCGGTTCGGGGTGGCCATCCTCAAGGCTGACACCATCCGCAGCCGCCTGTTGGCGCGCCGCTTCCCAGCTTGGGTCGTCACGGCTCCAGACGTTGACCGGGTTCACCTTGGATGCATGCACGATGATACTGTCATGCGGTTCGGCAAAGGTCGGACCGTCATGGACCACCTTCATCTCGTCGCTTGAGATATCGATGAGCTGTTCGTTCTCGGGCTTCAACGGTCCGGTGTTCAGGAACCTGTCTTTCGAGAACTTGTTCATCGAAATCAGCCATTTGCCATCGGCTTCGGCAGTTTCACCCATCGAGGTCGAGTTGTGGCCCGGCTGGTAATGCACATCGACCTTGGAGATGATCGGATCCACATCCGCACCGGCATAGGCCTCGATCGCCTTGTCCATGTTCCACTTGGCCACCTGGCTGTCGAGGAAGAGCGTGGTGAAGCAGTTGCCCTTGCCATCGAACGCCGTGTGAAGCGGGCCAAGGCCCAGTTCGGGTTCAGCCACAATCGCGCTGCGGGGGTCTGCATCGCTGTCAAACAGCGCATCCACCTTGGTCACGTCGATCACCGACACGGTGGGTGACAGCTTACCGTTGATGACGATGTGCTTCTTGTCCGGAGCCGCGTTACAGCCATGCGGGCTGTTCGGGATCGGGATGTAGCGGGTGAACTGGCTGTTCGCGCTCTTGCGCCCATCCAGCACACGTACGCCTTTGAGGACCTGGCCTTCACCCGCCTCGACCGCCGCTTCGATGGCCTTGATGTTGAAGACAACGCAGTGGTCCATTTCGTTCTCGGTCATCTCGGCCAGGTTCATGCCCATTTCCGAGTTGTAGGACGTGGCGAACGCGTACTTGCCCTGATAATCGGCGTCGCAATTGTCGAGGTTGCCCGACACGATCACCTGCCACGCGACTTTCATTTCATCGCCGTCAATGGCGGTGAAGATGTTCACGTATTCTTCTGGATTGTCGAGGATTGACCCGTCATTGACCAGCGGTGCCTCGTGTTCGCCATTGGCAAAGACATAGCCCGTGCGCGGGTACTTTTGCGGCCGCATGCCGTGGATGTCCTGCGCATTCGGGATCTCGATGATCTTGTCGCATTTCATCACGTCACAGCGAATGCGCGCGACACGGGTGTTGGCCTTGTCATTCGCAAAGATGTAGCGCCCGTCATAGGTGCCATCGGTGAACGACATATGCGGGTGGTGCAAATCGCCGTTGTCGTAGGTTTTCATGCCCCGCTTGGCGAGCATTTCCTTGGTTTCCGGCAGCAGACCTTCGGTGAGAACCTGAAGGCTTTCGTTGGTCTGGCCCCAACCGGTTGCGGAACAGCGGTTGAACACCGGAATACGCATGAGTTCGCGCATGGACGGGAACCCCAGGATGCGCACTTCACCGGTCTGGCCGGACGACCAGAAGCCATAATACTCATCCAGTTCTCCAGGAGCGAGATTGAAATGCCCCTCGGCGGCTTGCGCGCTTCCGGCGCTTCCCAGCAATCCGGCACCACCGGCAGCGGCAAGTGCGGCGCCTCCGGCTGTGGCTCCCATAAGCTGACGTCTGTTCAGACGCATTTGTGCTTTGCGGTCCTCTTCTGACATGGTGGTCTCCTTCTTATGATGTTTCAAAAACAGGTGGTTTCTTGGCAAACGCGTCCAACGCATCTGCGCTCGCATTTGCCTTGGCCCGGCGTTTCAGTTGCCTGATGACTTCCGGGCATTTCGTTTCGGACTGGTACAGAACCTGACAATGCAGGCAGTTCACACATTCGTTTGGGTTGATCTCACCCGTCGGGTGAATGGCCTGCACCGGGCATTCATTGGCACAGGTGTGACAGGGGTTGCCGCAGGCGCGATAGCGTTTGAGCCAATCAAACATCCGCATCCGCGCGGGGATCGCGAGTGCCGCGCCCAGCGGGCAAATATAGCGGCAGTAGAACCGCTCGATGAACAGACCGACGGCAAGGATCCCCAAGGCAAAGATGACAAACGGCCAGTCGCGGGCGAACTTGAGGATAATCGCGGTCTTGAACGGCTCGACCTCGGCCAGCGCTTCAGCCCGGGGAAGGGACGCAAAAGAAACGCCAAGCAGGCCTAGAAAGATCATGTATTTCAGAGGCCAAAGGCGTTCATGCAGACCCCAGGGCAATTCGACCTGCGGGACCTTGAACGCGCGCGCCACCTTGTTTGCCAGTTCCTGCAACGCGCCAAACGGGCACAACCAGCCGCAATAGGCCCCGCGCCCCCAGAACAAGAGCGCAGCGGCGATGGCGAACCACTGGATAAACACCAGCGGGTCCAGCAGAAACGCGTCCCAGCTGAAGCCCGAGCGCAAGGCCCCGCCCAACGCCAGGAGGTTCACAACAGACAGCTGCGCATTTGTCATCCAGCCAAGGAACACCAGCGAAACCGACAGGAACCCGATGCGCAGCCAATAGAATACGCGGGCATTCCGGGTGGCCTGCTTTTGGAAAAAGAAGATGCCGGTCAGGGTCGTGAGCATGGCAATCAGCACGCCGATCTCGACTGTCTTGTCGCGCCACACGCGCTGCCACAGCGCTGTTTTGGCAGCCGCTTCATCGGCCACCTCGGGGTGCACCACTGTTGCCGGTTTGATGAAGCGTTCGGGCAATTGGTAGCCCAGATCAGACGTGATGAACGCCTTACTTACGGCACCGGTCGCGCGCTGCACGAGCAGTTGCAGACGCCACGGGGCGGCAGGGTCAAATTCGGCATCGGCCGGAATTTTGAACAGATCAAGTTCGGTGAAAGCAGGCGCATCCGCAGGGGCCAGACGGCCCAGCCGTTTGTGTCCACGGTCAAAAAAGCGCAACGCGCGGTCGCCTTGGATCAACTGGATGCGGTCGAAAATCCCGCCCCGCACATAGCCGGACCCTTTGAACGAATACGGCCCGCGCCCGGTCACCAGGATCGCTTCTTCGCCCTCGTCCAGCCACTCGACCAGATTGGCATATTCTGCCTCGCCCAGAAGGGTGCGCCCGATCTCGGGGATGCTGACCAAGGCGGCTGTCATTTCGATAAACGTCTCTTCAGGCGCGCCGGGTTCGGGGCGCGCGATCGCCTCTGCATCGCCAGACTGTTCGAAGGCGCGGTTGACCTGCCCCACATCCAGCGACAACTGCCGCACCGATCCGTCGCCGGTCAGGGTCATCCAATCCGCAGTCGCATCGCTGCTGCGATCAATCTCGCGCCGGGGCTGGACCACTTCGGGGGCAAGACCGCCCAGTGACAACATCCGCGCGACCTTGATCCCGGCGCGCACGATGCTGTCGTCAATCACCATGATGGTGACCGTCGCACCCGAGATGATGTCAAGCTCGTGTCCCGCGCCGCCCTGTTCGACTTCGTTCTTCAGGTCCAGCCCGCGATATCCTTCGGTCAACGCGGTAATCTTGCTGTTGGGAATGCCAATCAGAACAATGGGTTCAGAGTGTTCGACCAGGTGCGCCGCCACGATGCGCGCGTCCGCGTCAATACCGGCAACCACGTGTATGGGTTTGCCGGAATACCCCGTGGTGCCAACGAAATCAGAGGTCAGGAACACATGGGCGACGGTTTCCCCGCCGCGCAACACAGGAGCCAGCTTGGTTTCGGGATCAATCGCGCCAAAGCCATCGGCATCCGCAACGAAATCCGTGGCGGCCAGGTCCGGCAGAAAATGCGCCAGCGTATCGGCATGCACGACGCGCCCCCCAAACAGAAGGGCTGTCACGGCCAGACAAAACACAGCGATAAAGGTACGTGCAGACACGATGGGAAGTCTCCTTTGCTGCAAACTTCAGGAGCCGGCCTTCCGTCGCCTTAACCAAAGTCAAGACGCCGCCAACTGCCGCGAAAAACAGACGCGCATAGTGTCACGCATGGTCAGAGGCGGCGCGCACATCAGCTTCGTGATTGATGGTTCGACGGATTTAGGACGCGGATTTCTTTTGCGGCGGTTTCAGCAGCAACAGCGGGCCATAAAGCAGGGCAAACCCGCCAAACGCCGCCAGCCACCCGGCACCGGCCAGCATGTGCAACCACGACGCCTGCGACGGCCAAAGCCCGGCGGCGAGCCGTGCCAGAACCGCAATCACAATGGCGGCGTAAAGCGCAGTTGTTCCCGGAGTGGCATGCAACGTCTGACCTGTGTGCCCCAGCGTGGCGCGTGTCATCACCGCAAGCGTCATCAGCCCAACCGCCCCTGCCATCCAGAGGTGCTGCGCGCCTGCCATCCCAAAGACACCGGGCGCGAGCGTTTCCACGCCAAGCGCCACAGCGCCGAGCGGCACAAACGCGTAAGCAAGGTGCAACACCGCAACCAGCGGTTCCGACAATGTGCGATCGCCCGCCCAGCGTGTCAGCCGAACCAGATGCATCCCACCGGCGAGCAGCAAGGCGCCCCCGGTGACTACCGAACCCGGCGCGATGACCCAGCACAACAGGGCGGCCAGCAAGACCAGCAAGGCCGCCTTGTCAAATCGCTGCATAGGTGATGTCGGCAGCCGCCCCGCGCCCTGTTTGGCCAACCAGTTACGCGTGAAGGATGGGACGATTCGCCCGCCGATCACCGCGATCATCATGACGGCCGCCCCTAGGCCAAGACGCATCCCGACACCCTGCGCGGCATACACACCCCGGGCCGCATCCCAGTGAAACAGCGCATTGGCCACTGTGAAGACAGCCAGCATCGCCAACACAATCAGGTTGCGCCAATTCTGTCCCACGATGATTTCCCGGGCGATGACACCGGCCAGCGCGACCGGCATGGCAAGATCCGCCACCGCCACAAACACGGCGGGAAGGTTCGCGGAAAAACTGACCGCAAGTCGCCCAATGATCCAAAGCGCCACCAATCCGCCAAGAGGCCAGCCAACCACCGGCAATCGCCCCGTCCAGTTGGGCACAGCCGTCAGCAAAAAACCCGCAATCACGGCAGTCAGGTAGCCAAACAAGAACGCATGCGCGTGCCATGACACCGGGTCAAACGCCGTCGGAAGAGACATCCCGCCGGACAGCTCTGCGATCCAGATCAGCATCGCACAAACGGCCCAGAGGCCACCGCCCAGAAAGAACGGGCGAAATCCGTAGGTTAACAGCGTGGGTCCATCCCAGGATCGCATCTGTTCGGCTGTGGTACTCATCTGACTGTCTCTCTTTGCAGAAGGCGAACCCGTCAGAAATGCCGGGCGTGTTGCCCTCATGGTGGAGACACAAAAAGGAGAGAACCTTGACTCTTATCAAGGCCCGAGAGCATTGCCCCGGTTTTCCAAACCTTGATGATCTGTTCAGGAGATCAGTGGTGAGCCGTGCAGGGTTCGAACCTGCGACCCACTGATTAAAAGTCAGTTGCTCTACCAACTGAGCTAACGGCCCACTGGCGCGCTGTCTAGAAAGAGGGCGGGCATGGGTCAACCCCCAAAAGGCACATTCCTCTGTCCAATTTCACAATGACGCAGCGCAGCGGCGGTGCCGGACTGGAAACAGGGCCGCAAGAGGCGTATATGCGCCGCCATGACCGCGCAAGTGACAGACACCATTGCATTTATGAAGATGCACGGACTCGGCAATGATTTTGTCGTGCTGGATGCGCGTGCGCGGCCGATTGCGATGACACCCGAACTGGCGCAGGCGATCGGCGATCGGCACCGGGGTGTCGGATTCGATCAACTGGCCGTGATCGAACCGTCCCCGGACGGCGCGGATGCGCGGTTGACCTTTTACAACGCGGACGGATCGACGGCCGGGGCGTGTGGGAATGCCACGCGCTGCATTGCGCGTCACCTTATGGACGAAAGCGGCGCGCCAGACGTTGTTCTGGTGACGGAACGTGGTGCGCTGACGGCCTGTGATGCCGGGGACGGCCTGACATCGGTGAATATGGGGCCGCCACAGCTTGATTGGCGGGATATCCCGCTGTCGCATGAGGTGGATACGCTGGCCCTGCCAATCGACGGCGCACCAACAGCGACGGGTATGGGCAATCCGCATTGCACCTTTTTCGTGGACGATGCCGAAGCGGTCGATCTTGAAGCGCGCGGGGCCGCGATGGAACATCATCCGCTTTACCCCGAACGCACAAATGTTCAATTCGCCAGCCTCATCGGAGAGAATCACCTGCGAATGCGGGTCTGGGAACGCGGCGTGGGCGTGACCCTTGCCTCTGGATCATCGTCTTGCGCCACGGCGGTTGCGGCGGCGCGGCGGGGTTTGACCGGGCGCGCGGTGACGCTGGACCTGGATGGCGGGCAGATCAGAATCGACTGGCGCGAGGACGGTGTCTGGATGACGGGTCCGACCGCGCATGTCTTTTCCGGCACGTTTGCGCCCAAGTGGCTGGAGGCCGTGACATGAGCGCGCCGAAATTCACCACGCTGGGATGCCGCCTGAACGCCTATGAAACCGAGGCGATGAAGGATCTTGCAGCGCAGGCCGGGCTGTCAAACGCGGTTGTGGTCAATACCTGTGCCGTCACCGCCGAAGCGGTGCGCAAAGCCCGTCAGGAGATTCGCAAGCTGCGGCGGGACAATCCGGATGCCAAAGTGATTGTCACCGGATGCGCCGCCCAGACCGAGCCCGAGACATTTGCCCAGATGGACGAGGTCGATGCGGTCATTGGCAACACCGAGAAGATGACGCCCGACACGTGGCAGGGACTGGCCGCTGATTTTATCGGCGAGACCGAGGCGGTTCAGGTCAACGACATCATGTCGGTGACGGAAACTGCGCAGCACCTGATTGATGGGTTCGGCACACGCAGCCGGGCCTATGTGCAGGTCCAGAACGGTTGCGACCATCGCTGCACCTTCTGCATCATCCCCTACGGTCGCGGCAATTCGCGGTCCGTGCCTGCGGGTGTGATCGTGGATCAGATCAAGCGACTGGTGGACAAGGGATTCAATGAAGTTGTCCTCACAGGTGTGGACCTCACGTCTTGGGGGGCCGATCTGCCGGCAGAGCCAAAGCTGGGCGATCTGGTGATGCGCATCCTCAAACTGGTGCCGGACCTGCCGCGCCTGCGGATCAGTTCCATCGACAGCATCGAGGTGGACGAGAACCTGATGCAGGCCATCGCCACCGAGCCGCGCCTGATGCCGCATCTGCACCTGAGCCTGCAACATGGCGATGACCTGATTCTCAAGCGCATGAAGCGCCGCCATCTGCGCGACGATGCCATCGCCTTTGCCGAAGAGGCCCGCAAGCTCCGCCCGGATATGACCTTCGGCGCGGATATCATCGCGGGCTTTCCGACCGAGACCGAGGCACATTTTGAGAACTCGCTCAAGCTGGTTGAGGACTGCCATCTGACTTGGCTGCATGTCTTCCCCTATTCCCCACGCCAAGGCACGCCCGCCGCACGGATGCCGCAGGTCGATGGCCGCGCGATCAAGGACCGGGCGGCGCGTTTGCGGGCCGCCGGGCAACTGGCCGTGGAACGGCATCTGGCCGCACAGCACGGGTGCCGTCACAGCGTTTTGATGGAAGCGCCCGATATGGGCCGGACCGAGCAATTCACCGAAGTGCAGTTCGATACGCCGCAGCCGGTGGGGCAGATCGTGCCTGCAACGATCACGGGCGATGACGGAACCCGTCTGGTTGCATGAGCCGGATCATCTTCCTGCATGGCGCGTCCAGCAGCGGCAAATCGACATTGGCATCCGAGATCCGCAGACAGGCCATCACGCCGTTTGTGCATCTGTCGCTGGATCATTTCCGTGACAGCGGGGCGATTCGCCCGGAAACCTATCCCGATTGGCCCCATGTCCGCCCGCAGATCTTTGAAGCCCTGCATCGCAGTTTCGCGGCCTTTGCCGACGCCGGTTGCGACCTGATCATCGAACACATCCTTGATACAGAGGGCTGGCACGACGCTTTGCAGACAATGCTGGCGGCGCATGATGTGGTGTTTGTCGGGCTTCACACGCCGGACGTAGTACTGCGCCAGAGAGAAACAGCGCGTGGGGATCGGAAGCCGGGTAGCGCTGTCGCTGATGCCGGGCATATCCATTCTGGCCTGACCTACGATCTTGAACTGGATGGCACCGCTTCGGTTGCGACCACTGCGGAGCGTATCCTCCGCCATTTAGCCACGCCAGAACGTCCACGGTCCGCGTTTTTCCAATCTCGGGAACAGGTCGGCTAGACATTTGCAACCACCCGCAATTTCCGTCAAAACGTCGAAATGACTGATCAAACCCGCGCTTTGTGCGTGCATTTGTTTACCGCAACCGGAGCGGTGTTTGCGATGCTGGCTCTTTTGGCTGCGGCCAAGGGGGAATGGTCGATCATGTTCCTGTGGTTGGTGGTCGCCTTCGCGGTTGATGGTATCGATGGTCCGCTTGCGCGCAAATACAATGTCAAAACCAATGCCCCCCGGTTTGACGGCGTGCTTCTTGATCTGATCATTGACTATCTGACCTACGTCTTCATTCCGGCCTTTGCGCTGTTTCAGTCGGGGTTGTTGCCCGGATGGACAGGATGGTTCGCGATCATCATCATCACCTTCGCAAGCGCGATGTATTTTGCCGACAACCGCATGAAGACATCGGACAATTCGTTTCAGGGCTTTCCCGGCTGCTGGAACATGCTGATTCTTGTTCTGTTCGCCATTGAGCCGAATTTCTGGGTCTCGCTCTCGCTTGTCGCGATCCTGGCGGTTGCGATGTTCCTGCCGTTGAAGTTCATCCACCCGGTGCGGACCGAACGGTGGCGCAATGTTTCGCTGCCGATTGCGCTGGCCTGGACCTTTTTTGCCGGTTGGGCCGCCTGGGTCGATTTTCACCCGGAAAGCTGGGCGCATTGGGGGCTGATCGCAACGTCCGTTTACCTGATCGGCGTTGGCATCGTTCAACAAGTGATCCCGCAGAAAAACCAGTGATTGCACTTCGCGGCTAACAGGCGCAGGACAGGCGCATGTTTGTGCCCCGTGATCAGAACCCGGTTCTTGCCGCCCTGCTGACGTTGCTGGCGTCGGCCTTTGTGGCCGGCACAACCCTGCTGGCCAAGATGCTGGGCACGGATGTTCTGGGGCCCGCGCTCAACCCATTGCAGATCAGCCACGGGCGTTTTGTGTTTGCCTTTGTCGCGATCGGCAGTGCAGCGCTGGTCCTGCGGCTGCGCTTTACCGACATCGCGTGGAAAACCCATAGCTTGCGTGTGGTGTGCGGCTGGGGGGGCGTCACCCTGATGTTTGCCGCCGCCGCGTATATTCCGCTGTCCGATGCCACGGCGATAAGTTTTCTCAATCCGGTGATCGGGATGCTTCTGGCGATTCCGCTGTTGAAGGAACGGGTTGGCCCGGTCCGCCTGAGTGCGGCTGCCATTGCGCTTGTCGGCGCGATGATCCTGCTGCGCCCGACGCCTGACGCGTTTCAACCTGCGGCCTTGCTTGCCTTGGGGGCAGCCGTGGCGCTGGGGTTCGAAGTGATCGTGATCAAGCGTCTGACCGGGCGCGAAGGGCCGTTGCAAATCCTGCTGATCAACAACCTGATCGGCGTTGGGATCGCCAGCCTGGCTGCCGTCTGGGTCTGGATTGTCCCCACGTTCGAGCAATGGCTGGCGCTTGCCGGGATCGGGTTTCTGATGGCAGGCGCGCAGACCTGTTTCATCAATGCAATCGCCCGCGCCGATGCGAGCTTTGTCGGGCCGTTCTTCTATGCCACGTTGGTGTTTGCGGCGCTGTACGATTTCATCGTCTTTGGCGTACGTCCCGACACCGTGTCGGTGATCGGAACGCTGATCATCCTGTGCGGTGCCGGATTGCTGATGTGGCGCGAGGGGCGTCTCAGGCCTTCAACCGATAGCCCGAGCGGAAAAACGACCAGGCAAGCACGTTGACCGCGACGGTCGCTCCGACAACCACGGCAGCACCCAGCCATGGGCTGCTGTCCGACACACCCAGCATGCCCCAGCGGACACCGTCAATCAGGTAGAAAATCGGGTTCAGATGCGTGATGTCGTTCAGCACCGGCGGCAAAGATTGCACCGAGTAGAACGTGCCAGACAGGAAAGCCAAGGGCGTGACGATAAAGTTGGTGATTGCGGCCATCTGATCGAACTTTTCGGCAAACACACCGGCCACCATGCCAACCCCGGACATCAGCGCCCCGCCAATCAGCACAAAGAACAGCGCGGTCAGTGGGTTTTCCGGCACGATGCCAAGAAACAGCCACAGCGCAA
Source organism: Marivita sp. S6314 (assembly GCF_023015985.1). Taxonomy (GTDB): domain Bacteria; phylum Pseudomonadota; class Alphaproteobacteria; order Rhodobacterales; family Rhodobacteraceae; genus Marivita. The sequence continues at coordinate 374,449 of NZ_JALKAO010000003.1, read as the reverse complement.
GCGCGATGGCGACGGCCACAACCAGCCCGCGCGCAATGCCACCGGCAAGATAGCCCAGCACCAGTTCGGACGCAGAAAGCGGCGGCATGAGCGTGTCGACGATATTGCCCTGTACCTTCGAGATCACAATCGAGGACGATGTGTTGGCAAACGCGTTCTGGATCACCGTCATCATCAGGATGCCGGGGGCCAGAAAGGTCGTGAAATCCACACCCATGACATCGCCCCGGCGCGGGCCGATGGCGATGGTAAAGATCACCAGAAACAGGCCTGCGGTCACCAAGGGTGCAAGCAGGGTCTGGGTCCAGACATTGGCAAAGCGCAGGATCTCGCGCTGTGCCAGCGTGTAAAGGCCAAGCCAATTGACCCGACCAAAGCGTCGTTCCTGTGCGATCATCTGACTTTTCGTTGGCATCAGCGACATCTCCGTTGTCTGCGCGGGTTGTAACTCTGCGGCGCATGATTAGAATAGAGAGCGACTTAGAGATAATGGGCGGCCAACGCAAACGGCCGCTCTTTTTGATGGAGGGCGATGATGTCCTGGACCGATGAACGTGTTGAGCTTCTCAAGAAGATGTGGGGCGAAGGCCAGTCTGCAAGCCAGATCGCCAAGGAACTCGGCGGCGTCACCCGCAATGCGGTGATCGGCAAGGTGCATCGTCTGGGGCTGTCGAACCGCGCCGGTGCGGCCGGGGCCGCGAAGGCAGAGGCGAAACCAGCCAAGGTTGAGGCAAAACCCAAACCAGCACCCAAACCAGCGCCCGCGAAACCCGCCAAGCCGGAAGTGGTGATGGAAACCAAATCCGCCACACCGCCGCCCAGCCCGCGCAAGCAGATCATTCCCGCCGGTCAGCCGCTGCCACCGCAGCCGTCGGCCAACGAAATCAGCCCCGAGGCGCTCGCCAAGGTGAACGCGGTTGAGAAGAAGGCGAAGAAACTGTCGCTGATGGAACTGACAGAACGCACCTGCAAGTGGCCTGTGGGCGATCCAGCAACCGAGAACTTCTGGTTCTGCGGCCTGCCCGTGCAGCAAGGCAAACCCTATTGCGAAGCGCATGTGGGCGTCGCGTTCCAGCCCATGTCCTCGCGCCGCGACCGGCGGCGGTAATCCCGCCCGGGCCTGAACATAGACAGGTGAGACGAGCCAGCCGCGTCACAGGATGACGCGGCTTTTCTTGTTTCAGTCCAACAAATCTGCCGCGATTTCGATCCAATCGCGACCACCGGATCGTCCGCCCAGATGCTGTGCAAGGAAATCCTCGACCCGGCGCGCGTGTCGGATGCTGTTCTGCCAGCGGTGAATGCCGTGACCTTCGTCTTCAAAGATCAGGTCCTCCACGTCTTTGCCCGCCGCGCGCGCTGCGGACAGAAACGCCTCGGATTGTTCGAACCCAACCACGTTGTCCCGTTTCCCCGCCACCACCATCATCGGGTCTTCCAGCGAACTGACCCGCGTGACAGGGGAGTGGGTTGTCATGATCTCGGCATCCTCTGGCGTGTCCGGATCGCCGAAATAGCGCGTCGTGTATTCGGGCGTCAGCCCCCAGGCGAACGGGTTGTTCCGCATCTGATAAAGCACATCCAGCACCGCGTGTTCCGCAATGCCTGCCGCAAACACGTCTGCGTCCCGCACCATCGCCATTGCAGCCGCATATCCTCCATAGCTGCCGCCCTGGACCGCGATGGCTGCGGGATCGGCGATGCCCTGGGACACCGCCCAATTCGCGGCATCAACCAGATCATCCTGCATCGCGCGGCCAAACTGGCCGAACCCTTTGGACTGAAACGCGAGACCAAACCCGGTCGATCCGCGATAATTCACAGCCAGAACCGCATATCCGCGATTGGCCAGAAACTTACGGAAGTGATGGTATTCCCAGTTCAGATGCAACGCAGGACCGCCATGCACTTCTATGACAAGCGGTAAAGGCCCGTCGACCCCCTTTGGCCGCACCAGCAGCGCATGCAGTTCCGTCCCGTCCCGCGCTTCGATCATGACCTCTTCGGTTGGAGCAAGACGGTCAAGATACCGTTCCCGAAACGAGAACGTGCCCAGAAGCTGCTCTTGTCCGGTTTCAAGATCGAACAAGTGGTAGGTGTAGTTGAGCGCATCCGGCGACAGGGTTGCCGTGACAAAGCGGCCGGTTCCGGCCCAGCTCAGGTCATTGACCTCGACACGGTCTGCCTTGGCATGGATCAGATCCCGCAACGCGGCCCCCCGGTCTGTCAGCGCGTGTACATCAGATGTCCCGACATGGGTCAGCACCGCGTCAATCACGCCGTCATGCGGGTCAAGGTTGACCAGATCGTAGATGTCTTCGTCGTCTTCGGCAAAGACAACCGTTTCCGCCCCGGTCTGAAGATCAACACGCACCAGCGCGGCCTTGTCCCGGTTGCGTGCGGACACCACCAACGCAAAATCTGCCTCGGGTGAGATTTCGTGGATCTGGAACACCGTGTTCACCGACAGCGTGGTCAAAACCCGCCAATCGGTGTCGTCGCGCACAAGATAAGACAGAACCCCGTCCTCTGCCCGATCAATGCGCATCACGGGTTCAAGATCAGCGGACATCATCCAGCCAACCGTTTGTCCTTCGTTTTCCACCAGAAGCCGCTTGTCCCCGCCATCCTGATTGGTGGTGTAGAGATCGGCAAAAGCCGGGTTGCGGTCGCGCGAGGCCACAAGCCATGGATCAGCACCATCCGCGACCCGGTTCGAGATGAACCAGTTGCTGAACCCACGCGGGGTGACGTCCCGCCAGTTGTCCCGCTCGGGCGCGGTGGGATCGATGCGCCACAACCGGCCTTCGATAATCGCCAGCAATTCGGGTTTGATATCATCCCAGTAGTAGTAATCGACGTCCTTGAGCGTTGTCACAATGGTCTTGTCAGACGCAGACCCGACGCGCACCACATCCGTCGCCAAATCCACGGCGCGCCATGCAAGCCAGGTGCCATCGACGCTTGGTTTGAAGTCCCATTCACCGCGCTGATCCGCCCAGAAATCGCGGACCGGAATAATCGGCGGCAGGTCCGCCTGTGCAAGGACCGGATGTGTCGGCGCAGTGTCGCGCGACCATACAGCAAGGGCACCGGCGGCCAGAACACCCAGAACAACCAGACTGCCGAATATCCACTTCAGAAAACGCATATTTCAACCCCGTTGATGTACCGAAGAACAGCAGGCCGCAGACCATCCGTCAGCGGGCCAATGCGCTAGATTTAGGGGAGGGATTTGAAACCGACAATGGGCGTCGCGGTCACTCGCGGCATCCCGCGCATGCCGCCCCTGGCCGTTCCCCCTTTCGCAAATGCTCGCAAAACGCTATGTGCCGCTCATGTCGCAGAACCCTCCTTCGCTTCGCCCCGATCTCGCGCCCACCGCGCGCATTTCCGACACGCCACGTGCCGGTCAGCCCACCATTGGGATGGTGTCTCTTGGCTGCCCCAAGGCGCTGGTGGACAGTGAGCGCATCCTGACGCGGCTTCGGGCCGAAGGGTACGGGATCAGCCCGGATTATTCCGGCGCGGATGCGGTGATTGTGAACACCTGCGGGTTTCTGGATTCTGCCAAGGCCGAAAGCCTTGATGCGATTGGGGAGGCGCTGACCGAAAACGGCCGCGTGATCGTGACGGGCTGTCTTGGGGCGGAACCCGAGTACATCACCGGGGCGCATCCACGCGTGTTGGCCGTCACCGGCCCGCATCAATACGAACAGGTGCTGGACGCGGTGCATGCCGCTGTGCCGCCCGCGCCCGATCCATTCATTGACCTTTTGCCCGCAACAGGTGTGAGCCTGACGCCGAGGCATTACAGCTATCTGAAAATCTCGGAAGGCTGCAATCACAAGTGCAAGTTCTGCATCATCCCCGACATGCGCGGATTGCTGACGTCCCGGCCTGCAAAGGCAGTGCTGCGGGAGGCAGAGAAGCTGGTCGAGAACGGCGTGCGCGAACTCCTGGTGATTTCGCAGGACACGTCGGCCTATGGGACGGACTGGAAAGACCGGGACGAGAAATTCCCGATCCTGTCGCTGGCGCGGGATCTGGGATCCTTGGGCGCGTGGGTGCGGATGCATTACGTCTACCCCTACCCGCATGTGCGCGACTTGGTGCCGCTGATGGCGGACGGTCTGGTGCTGCCCTATCTCGACATCCCGTTCCAGCACGCGCATCCCGATACCTTGAAACGTATGGCGCGGCCGGCGGCGGCGGCGCGGACGTTGGACGAGATTGCCGCCTGGCGCGATGTCTGCCCGGACATCACGCTGCGGTCGACCTTTATCGTCGGCTACCCCGGCGAGACGGAGGACGAGTTCCAGACGCTGCTTGACTGGCTGGACGAGGCGCAACTGGATCGGGTGGGCTGTTTCCAGTACGAAAACGTTGACGGCGCGCGGTCGAATGCGTTGCCGGATCACGTGCCGGACGAGGTCAAGCAGGACCGCTGGGATCGGTTCATGCAGAAGGCTCAGGCGATTTCAGAAGCCAAGCTGGCGGCCAAGGTCGGCACCCGGATGGATGTGATCATCGACGACATCGACGCGGACGGCATCGCCACTTGCCGCACCAAATCGGACGCGCCCGAGATTGATGGCAACCTCTTCATTGATGAGGGCACAGAGGGCCTGTCCGTGGGCGAGATCGTGTCGGTCGAGGTCGATGAGGCCGGGGAGTATGACCTTTGGGGGCGCATCTAAGGTCTCGGATCGGCTGCGCCAATCCGACAGATTGGGGGGCCTGCCCCCCAAACCCCCCGAGGTGTTTTCAGCAAAAGGAAAGCCGGGACTGCGTCAGGCTGTGCCTTGTCCGGCGGAGTGTTTGACATACCTGTTGGCCATGACAGAGACATCCCAAACCAAAGTGCTGTTCAACAACGACTGCCCGGTCTGTTCGTTCGAGATCAACCATTACGCGGCCTACGCGCGGCGTGAAGGGCTGCCGATCCAGTTCGATGATCTGAACGGGGCAGAGCGTGCGGCGTGGGGGATTGATGAGGATACGGCAGCGCGGCGGCTTTACGTGTTGCAGAACGGGGAACTGACCAGCGGGATCCCTGCCTTTCTGGTGCTGTGGCTCGAGATGCCGCGCTATCGGTGGTTGGGCAGGATCGTTGGGCTGCCGGGGATCAAACAGATCGCGTCACTGGTTTACGATTATGCCCTTGCCCCACTGATCTACCGCTGGCACCTGCGCCGTAAGGCCAGGCGCGCTATCCAATCAGGATGACGACCCAGGCCACGCCAGCCGCGATGGCAGAAGCGGCAACGCCCGCGCTGCCGGCGTCTTTGGCGCGCTTGGCAAGGGGGTGGATGTCGGTCGAGATGTGATCGATTGCGGCTTCAATCGCTGTATTGAACAACTCTGCCGCCAAGACCAGCACACCCAAAGCCAGGATCACCGCGCGTTCCGCAGGCTCCAGCGGCAACCAGAATGCCAGCGCCGCAGAGACGAGGTTGGCCCACACCCAGGACCGGAAACTGTATTCGGTCTTCCACGCGTCCACGCACCCGGCCCAGGACCAGATGATGCGGTACTTGAGGCGGATAAAAAACTCCATCAGGCGACCTGCGTGTTGTCGAGATAGTGGCGGACGCAGTCCTGTACGTGGCGAAACCGGTCCCCGCCAAGATGTTTGCCGCCATACCAGCGCGTTACGACGATCATGTGATCCCGGAGCCCTTCGCGTTCCAGCATCTGCAGAATGATCTGGCCTGCGCCGCCTTCGCCATCGTCATTCTTGAGCGGCCCACCATCCGAGAAGACCACCGCCCAGGTGTTGTGCGTGGCCTTGGCATATTTCTTGGTGCGTTTGAGCGTTTTGAGAAATGCGTTCACCGCGTCGCGATCACGGACCGGTCCGCCGCTCACCGCGTATTTCGAGCCGCGGTCCGAAATGACGCTCTCAAACTGATTCATCTTCCAGGTGCAGCTTCATATCCACAAGCACTTGCTGCAACGCGAGCGTTTCGCGGAGCAGACGGCGGGCCTCATTGGCGGTGATAATGCCGTCTTCGATGGATTGGTGGTATTCGGCCATCAGCATGGCAAATCGCTGGCTGAGCGCAACAACGTCAGAATTGACGCCACCTTTCTTGTCCTCGTTGGATCGACGTTCGTCAAATGACAGGGTGATCCCGCCAAGCTCGGCCAATGCGGATGTCACATGCGGGTAACTTGATTCCTGCTCCAAGGCCGCAACGGCGTCCACCGGCATGAAGCGATCGGCGTGTTCATCGTGATCGGCATAGTACCGACCCAAGGTCGCCTTCGACTTGCCGGTCAGCTTGCAGGCCTTCTCGATGCCGACGTCTTTTACCAGCAATTCCGTATGCTTCTTCAAATACGGACCAAATGATTGCATCCTGTCACCCCCTAAATGCCCCACAGCCGGATGGGAACGTCGCCGCCTCTTTCCCCTGTCTTGAACCTTAGCGCAATGGCACACACACACCAGACCCGAAAATAGCGGGTCAGCCAAGCGTCCGAGCAACGATCCGGGCACTGGGATGCGCATCGCGCGTGTTGGAACCGGGGTAACGTATAAGCGGTTGGTCTTGGTCGACCCACTCACGGAGCGACCTCGTAAAGAGACCCCGGTTCTGATCCACCCTCATCGGGATGTGCATCCACTTTCCCTTGCCCAAAGTCTTGCGATGCGCGGCGGCTTGCGGCACAGGAACGGCCATGGCCAAGCTTTACTTTAACTACTCCACCATGAACGCGGGGAAATCGACCCTGCTGTTGCAAGCTGCGCATAACTACGAAGAGCGCGGCATGTCCGTGTACCGCCTGACCGCCGCTTTTGATGATCGGGCGGGCAAGGGAAAGATCGGGTCGCGGATCGGATTTGCCCGCGAGGCGGACACGTTCAGCCCCGATGACGATCTTTATGCGCGGATCGAAGGCTTATTGGCCAAGGGCGATCTGGCCTGCGTGTTTATTGATGAGGCGCAATTTCTGACCCCGGATCAGGTCTGGCAACTGGCACGAGTCGCGGATGATCTTGGGGTCCCTGTCATGGCCTACGGGTTGCGGGTCGATTTTCGGGGGGAGCTTTTTCCCGGATCGGCAACGCTGTTGGCGCTGGCGGATTCGCTGCGTGAAGCCAGGACGATTTGCCATTGCGGCCGCAAGGCCACGATGGTCGTGCGTCAGGACGAAAATGGCAACGTGCTCACCGAAGGGGCACAGGTTCAGATCGGCGGCAATGAAACCTATGTCAGCCTGTGTCGGAAACACTGGCGCGCAGCGGTCGGAGCCTAGACATGGTGACCGTTGAAACGCTGGATGCCGACGCTGCGATGACACGCGAGGCGGCGCTGTTGGCCGACGTATCGGAAAACCCGTCCAAGCGTCACATCTGGTTCTGGCAATCGCCGCAATGCCTGATCGCACCGCGCAAGCTGTCGCGGTTGCCGGGTTATGACACGGTGACCGCAGATCTGCTGGATCAGGGATGGCCTGTTGCGCTGCGCAGCACCGGGGGCGATGTCACGCCACAGGGCACTGGTATCGTGAACGTCACCCATGTCTATGCGCGTCCGTCCAAAGAGAAGTTCGATCTGGACCGCGAATATGATCGTCTGTGCACCCCGATTGAGACGGCCTTGGGCAATGGCGCAACCCGTGGGTGGCAACCGGGGGCCTTTTGCGATGGTGCGCATAATGTCCAATGGAACGGTCTGAAATTTGCGGGCACCGCGATGCGGTTCCGTCCCTGCCAGGCCGACAAGACGCGGTATGCAGTGCTGGCCCACGCATTGATGCTGATCGCTCCACCATCGCAGGCCGCGATAGATGCCTTGAACCGGTTCCTGAGCGCTTTGGAACAGGATCGACAGATCAATCTCGCGGCCCATACCGGGTTGCCCGACGGGATGACGCAGACCCGGTTTCTTGAGCACGTGAAGTCCGGTTTCGACACGGCTGTCTGACGGCTGCCACGCCCGTTCGGTCTTGCCGAAAATATCGAAAAAGTTCCGTCGAGATCGAAAAATATTTGTTGGAACGTCCCTGCGCGCGACGGGTTGTTTAACCATCGGAAATACAAACAAGGAGGACATCATGACCAAGATGTTTGCAAGCGCGCTCGCCCTGACACTCGCCACAACCGGCGCATGGGCACAAGAGACCACGAAGATGATGGACTACTCGACCAACGCGATGGCGGAAAGCCAGGCGGACCTGATCCGCACCCGCGATATCACCGGTGGCACCATCTACACGATGAACGAAGCCAATGATGAAGGCTGGAACATGGATTTTGTTCACAACGGCCTTGGTGATAACTGGAACGATATCGGCGAGATCGAAGATATTGTACTGAACAAGAGTGGCCAGATGGTCGGCATCGTTGCCGAAATCGGCGGGTTTCTTGATATCGGCGACAAGCATGTCGTGCTGTCCGTCGAAGATGTGAACCTCGTCGCTGTTGACGATGAGACATACGCATTTGTGACACGGATGAGCGAAGAACAGCTGGAAGAGCTGCGCGAAGTCGATGAAGGCTGGTGGAACTGATCCACGCGTCAGTCTTTCCAAAAAGGGGCCAATCGGCCCCTTTTTTCGGTTTCGAAACCGCTCAGGCGCGTTCGATCAAGACCGATCCCACCGAATATCCCGCCCCGAAGGAACAGATCACGCCCCGGTCACCCGGTTTCAGATCTTCTGAATACTTCGAAAACGCGATGATCGACCCGGCGGATGACGTGTTGGCATAGTCCTGCAGGATGTTCGGCTGTTCGCCCGGCTCGGGCGTGCGACCCAAAACTTTTTTGCCGATGAAGTCGTTCATCGTTTTGTTGGCCTGATGCAGCCAAAGCCGCTTGAGGCTGTCTGCGGTCCAATCGATCTCCTCCAGATGCCCAAGGATATGCGCCGACACCATCGGCAGCACCTCTTTGAACACTTTGCGCCCGTTCTGCATGAACTGCATATCGCGGCGATCTTCCATCTGGTCACGGGTGCGGCGCAGGAAACCATTGTTGTTGCGGATGTTGTTGGAATACTCGGTCGCGCAGCGGGTGCCGTGGATGGTGAAATGCGCGCCTTGGGCGTTGGCATCGGGTTCGATCACCACAGCCGTGGCCACATCGCCAAAGATGAAATGACAATCCCGGTCGCGCCATTCCAGATGCGCCGAACAGATCTCGGGGTTCACGACAATCGCGCACTTAACTGACCCGGACCGCACCATGTCTGCCGCCGCCTGAATGCCGAACGTGGCAGACGAACATGCGACATTCATGTCAAAGGCAAAGCCCCCTGCCCCGATCAGCTTCTGAATTTCGACCGCCACCGCCGGATAGGCCCGTTCGTGATTGGACGCCGCACAGATCACCAGATCAATCTCGGACGCGTCGCGCCCGGCCTGCTTCAGCGCTTTGGTGATCGCATCGACGGCCATCTCCGCCATGATCGACGGCGCATCATCGGGGCGCGCATCAAGGCGCGGGAACATGCGGGTCGGGTCCAGAACACCCTCTTTGTCCATCACATAGCGCTGCTCGATCCCTGACGCGTTGACGATAAACTCGGCACTGGACTGCGGCACGGCGTCCATGTCGCCCGCGGCAATCGCATCGGCGTTTTCGGCGTTCACACGATCTGCATAGGCATTAAAGGCGACCACCAATTCATCATTGGTGATGATGCTCTCTGGCGTGAAAACACCGCTTCCGGTGATGGCTGGCTGGATCATGCTGCGCTCCGCTTTGGTGCACGTGACCACACTTGATCTGGAACGCGGGGTCAAGCGCGACGCTACGCGACTTTCGGAACCCTGCCCCGCAAGCGCGCGTTGGTTGGTGGAAGGAGGCTTATTATGGACCGTCTATCCATTATTCTGACACTCATGAGCGGCGCGTTGATCACTGGTGCCCTCATCACCACCGCGTTCACGCTTGGCTACTATAACTGGTGGGTGATCGGTGGCTCTGCAATCATCGGATTTCTTCTGGCCTGGCCCAGCGCATTCATCGTGTCGCAGCGCATCAAGCGGCGTGACCCCGAATGGTCCCCGGACCGCAGCGCATCAGACGCCGCACCGATGCCGAAACCCGGGGCGAAAGAGGTTTAAACCGGGTTTGGCACCGGATCGCCCTGCGCAAACGCGACAAGGTTATCGACCGCCATCCTCCCCATATCCTCGCGCACCTCGAGCGCAGCCGTGCCCAGATGGGGAAGCAGCGTGACGTTCTCCATGTCGATCAGGGCTTGCGGGACCTTCGGTTCGAATTCGTAGACGTCGAGCCCCGCACCGGCGATCTTTCCCGCCTGCAGCGCATCAATCAGCGCGGCTTCGTCCACAACATCGCCCCGCGCGATGTTGATGAAATGTGCATGCGATTGCATGGCGTCAAACATCGATGCGTTGATCAAATGATGCGTCGCCCCGCCACCGGGCACGGCAACCACCAGCACGTCCACCTGTCCGGCAAGATCAGTAAGGCTGTCCACCCGCTCTGCCGGGAACGGGACGTCTTTGGCAGACCGGTTCACGTACTTGATCCGCATGTCGAACCCGTAATGCGCGCGCTGTGCAATCGCCTGTCCGATGCGCCCCATGCCGACAACACCCAAGGTCTTGCCCGTCATATGCAAGCCCAGCATCTGCACCGGATGCCACCCATGCCACTGTCCCGCGCGCAGCATGCGTTCGCCTTCGCCGGCGCGCCGACAGGTCATCAACATCAACGTCAACGCTGTATCCGCCGTGGCGTCCGTGACAGCCCCCGGAGTGTTGGTGACTTTCACGCCTGCTTGATTAGCCGCGGCCACATCGATGTGATTGTACCCAACCCCGAAATTGGCAAGCATCTTGCACCGCGGCGCGCCTGCGGCCTTAAACACATCTGCAGAATAGAGATCGCCGAGCGTGGGCAGTACCAGATCGAACGCCTGCAGGCTTTGCACCATTTCGTCAAACGTCATCACATCCGGGCTGTCCCGGTAGGTGACATCAAATTGGTCTTGCGCCCGGGCGATGACCGTGTCGGGCAGATTGCGGGTGATCAGCAGCTTCAGCACAGGCGCGCTCCGTTCGGGGTGTCTTTGTCAGGGACAGCCAACACAATGGCGTCATCGGTATCGGCAAAGCCAAGCACCAGTGCTTCGGACATGAACGGTCCGATCTGGCGGGGCGGGAAATTCACAACGCCCATCACTTTTTTGCCCACCAGCGTTTCGGCATCATAATGCACCGTGATCTGGGCCGAAGATTTCTTGACGCCGATCTCATCGCCATAGTCGACCCACAGCTTGAGCGCAGGCTTGCGCGCCTCGGGAAAGGGTTCGGCCTTGATCACGGTACCGACGCGGATATCGACCTTCATGAAGTCGTCGAACGTGATCTCAGCCATTGGCCAGCTCCCTGGATCGCTTTGTGGCGGCATCAATTGTTTGCACCATCAGGGGCGGAAGGCCTGTATCCTTGTCCATAAGCACCTCTAGCCCGGCTTGCGTCGTGCCGTTGGGACTGGTCACATTGACCCGCAATTGGCTTGGCGGTTCGTCGGCCTGCATCGCCAACGCGCCTGATCCGGCAACGGTGGCTTTTGCCAGTGTCATGGCAAGGTCAGGGGCCAATCCCTGCGCTTCGCCAGCCGCCGCCAGACATTCGATCATGTGAAACACATAGGCCGGACCGGACCCGGACAGCCCCGTGACCGCATCCATCTGGTCTTCGGTCTCCAGCCGCACGGTTTGCCCGATCGCCGACAACAAGGTTTCCGCCATCTGCATCTGCGATTCAGAGGCACGCGCATTGCCGATGATCGCGGTGATCCCCTGTTTCACGGCCGCCGGTGTGTTCGGGATCGACCGGATCACTGGGGTGTCGGACCCCAGCATATCCTCAAACGTTGCTATGGTGATCCCGGCCGCCACTGACAGGAACAGCGTGTCGGCGTTGCCCAAAGGTGCCAGGGTCGGCAGGGCGTCGCGCATGATCTGGGGCTTGACCGCCACCAGGACAATCGCCGGGTTTTCCGGCAACGCAACGTTCAGATGAACGCCCTGCGCCTGAACCCAATCCGACGGGTTGGGATCGCTTATCCAAACCGATGTCGCGGGCAACCCTCCGGCCAGCCAGCCCTCAAGCATGGCCGACCCCATCTTTCCGCAGCCCAGCAAGACCAGACCGCGTTTGGCGATTTCGGAATTCTGCATAATGCCCCCCACGTGAACCGTTGGGGGCCAGTGTTACGCGCGGCCGTAAGCCTCTGCAATGGCGACCTGAAGCGCGTCCTTCGGTGTGCGATTGCCCCAGACCACCAGCTGCAGCGCCGGATAATACCGCTCCGCGCTCATCACTGCACAATTGATCATGGTATCGATCTGCTCTGCGCTGGCCACATTGCCTCCGGCAAGCACCAACCCATAGCGATAGACCATCAGCTTGGCTTCGGCCCAGTAGGTGAAGGCGCCCGCCCAACATTGGTCATTGACCTCGTTCAGCGTCTCGAACAACGCGGGCATCCGGTCGGCCGGGGGATCCATATCAAACGTACAAATTAGCCGAAGCGTCTCGTCATAGGGCGACCAGGCCAGCGTGATGGAATAGGTCCGCCACTGGCCTTCCACGGCCATGGCGATCTGATCTTCTGCAATGCGGTCAAAATCCCAATCATGGTGTTCGGCGATGTGCTCAACCAGATCGATGGGGTGAATGTCGTCTTCAAGATACTGCTCGGACAGGGCCATACCGCCGTCTCCTTATGCCTGTCGAAGGGGGGCCTTTTGACCACATTCCTTCGGTGCCTGCTCAAGGGGCTGCGGTTTACTCCTCATCCCCTACCACATATGCTGCATGGCCGCACGCTTTGGGTAAAGCGCTAATTCGGGGATAACCTCAATAAGTTGTGGAGAAGTCCACCTGATGTGGTCCGCGCGCATAGTGCCACAAACTGTGGATAAGTCACGCGTTTTTGGCCGGGGCGTTACCGGATCTTAAAAACATGCAGCGATAGCGCACCAACCGCCGCGCGCCCGACACCGCGCCAACCCTACCACACCTTCTGACAGGCCCTGTCTCTGTTGAAGCGCAACCAATTGTACCGCAATGGGCGCGGGGTGATTGCGGAACCTCACGCGGCTGATTTATCAATGTTTTTCAGTGAGATGGCAACTTGCGTTGCGGAATAATTGGTTACACGTCGTCTTGTTTGTAACCCATTGTTTTTATTAGATCGGCAACCGATTGCGGAACCTTTTGCGGAAGTAGCGGCTTCTCGCTGTCACCGGAAAAAACTTCGTTGTAGGCCAGAAGCGCGACACACTCCGTGGGGCTTTCTGAACCGCGCGCAGACATCTCATTCATCAAGTCTTGCACAGCTTTTGTGTAGTAGAAATGAACGCTTGCGGAAGCTTGGCGGGACTTCGTGAGAAACGCTCTGTAATCGTCGGCTATGTCGCCGAAGTCTCGAACAAGCCGCAGCACCGCAAGCCGCATCGCAGCCCGTTCAATATCAGTCATTTCACCGCCGAACATGAACGTGTCGTCTTCACCATCTGCAATCCGCCGGTAAAGAGAAGGGACACTCTTCCGATTGCGCCAATTCGCTATCGTGCTGCGGCTGACCTTCAAACGCAACGCTAACGCGCTGTCTGTTTCCACACCAAAACGCGATTTGAGGAGTTGAATTACTTCGTCAGCATCATTCATCGTTGACCGTCCCATTGTGAACATATATGTTCATTGTGAACAACGTATTCACTTTGGAGCACGTCGCGTCCCATGCGTACACCATCACCCGATCTATTGAAAGATGCTAGAGCGGAACTGGTTGGGCGAGGCTCATCAATGAAAGCCTTTTGTGAGGAGCACGGATTTGTTCGGCAACATGTCGGTCAGGTTCTCGCAGGCAAACGCGACGGCCCCAAAGCCCGTGTCTTAGTCAAAGCCTTTCTCGAAAAGCTTGAGGCGACGCGGTGAGCTTCGTAAGGCCCGATCAATTCGCGTCGGCATTAGGTATCAGCGACCGCGCCGCGCGTCATGCGTTTGCAAAAGCTCATGGTGGCAAGCCCTGGCGCGGCCATCGGTTGCCGGTCCAACAATTGGAAGGACAACGCGGCGGTGCCGGTGGCAAGTCGCTGGTTATCTTACCTGACCTCTGTTCGCCCGAGCTTCGCGACCTTTTGGGGTTGTCAGAAACCACCCCAGAAACGGCCCTTAAAGCCCCTGTTAGACACCCGGTTGAAGCCGAGCATATAGCCATTGCGCGTGACAAGCAGTGGATCATCGCCCCGGCGCTGGCGCATCCGCCCAGATCATCAGAGCGGGCACGTGTGATCGAAGAGCTTGCGGCCATGCCTTTCCACAAGGTCGGTGCCGAATATGCCCCGGTCGCCAAGCGAACGCTTTATGATTGGATCGCGGCGGCAGAGACCAACGTCGCGAAGCTCATTCCAAAAGCGCGAAGTGACAAGGGCCAGCGTCGGGTTCTGATCAGCCGTGCTTGGGATCGTGACTGCGGGTTGCCGGAAGGCGAGATGATCCGGATTGCTGACGCGCTTGAACGAAAGGCGCGGGGCTATCTGAGCAAGGGTCGCAGTGTCCGCAATGTCGAAAAGATTTGCTCTCATATTCTGCGCGAACTGACCGAAGACGCGGGCGTGTCGCTTCCACGCGCAGACCTCGAAAAGCTTTGCAAAATCAGCGCGAAGTATGTGAACCGCTTCCGGGAAATGAAGGCCGTTCATGCGTTCGAAGCGGACAACAAGACCTATACCGACAAGCACGAATTCCACGTCAAACGTGGTCTGACCGAACGCCCCATGGAAGTACTGATGGGCGACGTTCACACGGTTGATCTAACGATATCGGAGGCGCTTTCGTCCAAGCATATCGGGTATCGTGAACTCGCTTTGAAGGCCGCTCTTGAGGGCAAGGTCAAGGTTAAGGCGTGGTTGATCGCATGGATGGACTGTTCCAGCGGCTATATCTGGGCCACGCCTGTGATCACCGGCCCCGGTCAAGGTATCACACAACAGGACGTGGCCCTGTCACTCTATGACGTGCTGACATGCCCATATGGCGGAATGCCGGAAACCTTCGTTCTCGACCATGGGTCCGAGTATGAATTCCTGATCGAAGCAGTTACACGCTTTGCGGCGATGGCAGACATGGCCGGACCGTCTTTAGTCAAATGTCGCCCCTATCATCCCGAAGGCAAGGCGCGATTGGAAGGCGCGTTCGGCAGGATAGAAAAGCAATTCGTCAACGCTTTGCCGGGTTACAATGGCGGCAGCTTTCTCAACCCCCGCCTGCAATCGCGTGGCAAATTGGTAGCTCCTTACGACCGTGGTCCGGAACGCCTGATCGAAGACCTGCACACTGCCGTCGCACAATACAATGGCACGGCTCAGGGTCGCGACAGTGACCTCAAGGGCCTGTCACCCAAAGCCATGCTCGAAGCGAAAGCGGCGGTCACCAGTTGGCAGGCGCAGCGGATCGACCCAGAAGACGACAAGATGTTTGATTTGGTATTCAGCCGCGAAGTTCGCCGCGACGTGCATCAAGGCGGCGTCAAAATCGGTAACCGTATGTATGCGGCGGATATATTGGCGGAAATGATCGGCGAAAAGCAGGTCTCGATCCTTGTGCCGCATCGCGACCCGGACGGGCCGGTGATCCTACGTCGTGGCGAAAACACCTATTGGCTGACGAGCGACGTATACGGCATCACCGATCCGAACGGCGCAAAGCGCAAGTCGGCAATGGTGGGTCTCCAACGGGCTGAGATTGAGCGCCGCAAGGCGACGGCCGACACCGATGTCGACGTGCAACAAACCCTGTCTGATATGGCTGATATGTCGCCTGTCCAACACAACGCTCCGGACAACTGGACGATTGGGGGTTTGGACAAGGGCGGCTTCCTGACCGCGCCCATCTCGGAAGAAGAATGGCGCGAACAACAGGAAGCGGAGGCGCGTGACATAGCGGATGAATACCTGGCCTTCAAAAAGGCCAATGAACGAGAGGCCAGCGGCGGCAACCGCTGAACCTCTCATAATGCAACGTGACCATGAAAGGGGCGTCACACATGGAAAGCAGTAACATCGAAACAGGTGTCGGAGCAATGCTCTCGGCAGTTTGCCGGGAGGTCGCGGACTGTGCGGGTCTGGCCATTCTTCGCGGCTCCGTCGGCATTGGCAAAAGCTTCGCGCTCGAACGCATCGTGGCAGAACTTGAAGAGGACGGCGTTCGCGTGGTCTTTCTGACCGCGACCGAAACCGTGGCGGGGCAGATCAACGCCTTCCTTCGCGTGATCCTGACGCAATACTACACAGACACGGCGTCCAGTGCGGAAGCCGAAGAGGCCGTCTGGACACTGTTGTCCGGGCGTCCGTTCACACCGACCGGCGACAAGGTTGTGCTGATCGTTGACGAAGCGCAGAAGCTTGGCGGGCGGGTCCTTGAGACAATCCGTGGCCTCTATGATCGCGGTGACGCGGCACGGCTTGGCAACAAAAATGCACCGGCGTTCGGATGTGTGATGGTGGGCAACCCTACCTTCATGAGCAAAGGCGGCGCGCAACGTTTGGCATCTTTCGAACCGCTTGTGAGCCGGTTGACGCACAATGTGCGCTTGCCGGGGCCGAACCGCGCGGAATGCACCGACTTCGCCAAATCTCTGTTGCAAGACGAGGCGCTTGTTGCCGAACTGGCGGAATTCGGCGTGTCGAAAGGCACGTTGCGGAGCATGGCAATCGCAGCACGGCGCGCTGAGCAAATGGCCGGCAGTGATCCGGTTGCCGTCGCGCATCTGCGCCACGCGGTCAAGATGATGGGAGGCCGGTAATGGCGACTGACAAGGTATCACTGACCCTTGCGATGGAGCGCGAGGCGTTTGACGACATAGGGGATCGTTTGATCCGGTCGTACTACGCGCAGCGTGGGTCCAAGGCTCTGTTCAAGGTCATTCGCGAAGGTCTGAGCAACGGGACGCTCGAAGAGACGGAAGCCGCCGATCTGTGCGAACTGGGCGAGTACGCGATGGAACGGCTCGACCACGAAAGCGAAGCCCTTTTCAACCTTGCAACAGACCTCAAATCCGTATCGGGACAAACTGACCCGATCCTACATCACAATCGGGGGCCATCGACATGAGCATTACCAACAACCAAATCAAACTCCTCTTCACGGCCAAGGGCAAGGTGGAAATGACGGAAGAGACCTTCCGGTCGGCGCTTGTCCAGATCGCCGGTGTCACCAGCACCAAGGAACTCGATAAAGACGGGTTCGAGGCGATAATGGGCTTCATGGAATACTGCGGCTTCACGCCGTTGACCGCGCGGGGGGCCAACTATGGCGACCGACCCGGTATGGCAAGCTTCGCCCAGATCGAACTGATCCGCGTCCTCTGGCATGAGTATACGCACGGCAAAGCCGGGGAGGACGAGCTGAACAAATGGCTCGAACGGTGCTGGAAAGTGTCCAGCCTAAGGTTCCTTCGCTCTCAAAACGCGCCCAAAGTAATCACGGCGCTCAAGGCAATGAAGTCGCGGGCAGCTTGATCATGCGAGACACGACAACAAGAGGCGGCGCATTTTGCGCCGCCTTTTTGCGTGGAGGCATCAGAATTGCCCGTAGAGTGGCGTTGTCCACTTTGGCACCCTCATGTCACGGAGGACCGAGGCGGGTATTAAATGGGTATTCAACGGCGCTCTCAGACGGCGTTGCGCCCTCGCACTCCCAGTTTGCGGTGTCCGGCAACCGCTCGAATGACACTTACCCCGCAAACGTTAGTGGATATTTAGCCCATCCGGCTTCGTCTACTTTCGTCCTGAAACCGCCGCCTTTGTGGCATCCGAGATTTTCAGGAGAGTGATCCATCATGATCGTCAACGAACAAAACCTTGATCTGGTCTTCAAAGGCTTCCAGACCGTCTACAACGATGCGTTCAGCACCGCACCGGTTCACTGGGACAAGATTGCCATGTCGGTATCCAGTGCCGGCAGCGAAGAAACCTATGGCTGGCTGGGCCAGTTTCCGAACCTGCGGGAATGGATCGGGCCGCGTCATGTTCACAACCTGACGGCGCATTCGTTCAAAATCCAGAACCGCAAATTCGAAAGCACTGTCAAAGTCTCGCGCGACCACATCAGCGACGACAAGCTGGGCGTCTTCAAACCGGTCTTTTCCGAAATGGGCCGTCTCGCAAAGACGCACCCGGAAGAACTGATCATGGGCTTGCTGTCGGCAGGCTTCACAACAGAGTGCTTCGACGGGCAGAACTTCTTTGACACCGATCACCCGTCTAAAGACAAAGACGGCAACGTTGTGACCGTGAGCAACATGCAAGAAGGCTCTGAGCCGGGCTGGTATTTGCTGGACACGTCGCGCGGTATTCGCCCGATCATCTGGCAGGAACGCGAAAGCTACGAGTTCACCGCCAAGACCAAGCCGGAAGATCACAACGTCTTTATCAACGACGACTATCTCTATGGCGTCCGGGCGCGTGTGAACGCGGGCTACGGCCTTTGGCAGCTTGGGTTTGGGTCCAAGGCCGAACTGACAGCCGCAAACTACGCCGCCGCGCGGGCGGCGATGATGAGCTACCGCAATGACAGTGGCCGGGTACTGGGTATCACGCCCACAGTTTTGGTTGTTCCGCCTGCGCTGGAAGAAGACGCGCTGCACATCCTCAACACCGAAACCAATGACGGCGGCGGTTCCAACCCGTGGAAGGAAACCGCCGAACTGATCGTCACACCGTACATCGACGCCTGATCGGCAACCGGAGAGCATCGACATGACCGCACTTACTAAAGACCGGAACACACCGGAACGCATGGGCTGGTATCGCTCCGGCACCGTTGCCGCGAACGTGAATATTCACAACGGCTCGCTTCTGATGCGCGATGCGAACGGTGACATCAAACCGGGCGCTTCGGAAACCGGTTCTGTCGGGTTGGGGCGCGCCGAAAGCAGCGCCAACAATACTGGCGGGCAAGCCGGTGACCTGACTGTGAACTACCGTCCCGGCATTTTTGCATTCGACAATTCAGCCGGTGCCGATCTGATCGGCACAAGCCACGTTGGTAAGCTCTGCTACATCGTGGATGACCAAACCGTGGCAGCGACTGATGACACAGGCGCGCGTTCTCCGGCTGGCTTCGTTGACGAAGTTGACGGAAGCCAAGTCTGGGTCCGGTTTGACGAAGCCATCACCGGGATCGCGTAATATGTCGAAAACAGTCAGCGTCACATGTGACCGCGAATTGGACGGCGCGCCGAAATGGGTTCACCTGCTTCCTGCGGGTCACACTAAGGCCAGAGACGGTCGGGACTTCACCGTCGATGATCCGCTTCGCCTGGTTAAACTGTTCGAGCAGGAAAAGCTCGATCTGGCGATTGACTATGAACACCAGAACGATCGTCCCGAAGCCCGCGCGTCTGGTCCGGTTCCCGCAGCCGGTTGGATACGGGAACTGGCGTCCCGCGCAGACGGCATCTGGGGGCGCGTGGACTGGACAGCACGCGCGCGCGAGTTGATCGGCCATCGCGAGTATCGGTATCTCAGCCCGTCGATGCTGTGCGAAGAGCACACCGGGCGGGTTCTCAAAATCAAAGGTGCGGGCTTGGTACATCGACCGGCTTTGCATCTGACCGCGCTTGCCAGTCAGGAGGACACAATGGCAGACGATACGACACTTCTTGAACGGCTTGCCGCTTTGCTGGGCATGTCCATTGAAGACGGCGAAGAGGCCATTCTGGATGCCTTCGAGAAGCGCTTGAAAGAGGGCGCGAAACCCGACCCGTCGAAGTACGTGCCAATCGAAG
The DNA here is from genome assembly GCF_023015985.1 of Marivita sp. S6314. GTDB lineage: Bacteria > Pseudomonadota > Alphaproteobacteria > Rhodobacterales > Rhodobacteraceae > Marivita. Next base: position 354,659 of record NZ_JALKAO010000003.1, on the reverse strand, counting down.
CCGTCGAAGACCTCATGAAGACCCGTTCGAACGAAAACGAAACCGTGAAACGAGACCGCATCAAACAGAAGGTCGAAACCGCCTGCCAGAAGGGCTATATCACGCCCGCGATGCGCGATTGGGCCACCGAGCTTTGCACGTTGGACGAAGCGCAGTTCGATACATTCATCTCGAAATCTGCCCCGGCCTATGGCTATCTCATGACCGAGCTTTGTGACGGACAACCGCCGCACAACTCTGACTTCGATATCGACATTGACAGCACCGTGACGCGGGTCGCTGAGCAGCTTGGAATTACGCCTGAACAACTTCGGGACAAGTCATGGTGATCACCAGTTGGCTGACCGACGTTACCAGCATTGCGACGGTCAACCTGCCACCCGACTGAGCCGCTCCTGAGCTTGGTCGGGTGGCGCTTCATCCACACCGGGTATCCCGGTTCTGAGAAGAAACAATCGCTCTGAGGCAAGCTCCATGATCCACCAGAACGTCGAAGGCTCAGACAAGGCACAATTACCTTCAATCCGGTATCCGAAGCCCCCGGCCCATGTCGAAGTCTACGTCAATTCGCTTGGCTATGAACTGTGCATCGAATTCCTGTTGGCTTTTGGCGGGGCCGATCTCTACGTGCCAGACAAACCGCGCGCCGGGTCCGAACTGGTGAAGGTCATAGGTCCGTCTGGTGTAGAACGTCTCGCAGAAACTCGTCACCTACAGCAGCGCCGAGTGCCTTTGGCATCCGCTTGGCTTGCGCGGTGCTTCCGCGCACGCGGAATGTCGCAGACTGTTATTGCACGGCGTCTAAGGCGGTCCGAAATCACCATTCGAGGTTACCTCAAAGAAGACCGTGGCGACTACGGTGAAAAGTTGTGACACGTGCCGACGATCTGGACGCGCTCTATACCGAGCTATGCGAGGCCGAAAGCCTCTTGCGCTCTGCCGTGCACCCCTACCAACTCGCTTTGGATAGAGTAACCGCTGCGAAAGCGGCCGTTCAACAGACCCTTAAACGGGGTGTTAAAGACGTGATTAAAGACCCTTTCACGTCCACGCCACCAACGTCAATGCACCGCCGAACTCACCGCCCCGGCAGGCCGCGCAAGATCGACAGCGACCCGGAACTGCGCGCCTTTATCGAAGCGCGGATCGACCGCATGACCTTCCTTGAGCTTGCGTCCGAAGTCGCAAGTGCATTCCCACCAGATAGACGTGTCGGAAAAAGCGCGATTTATGATTGGTGGAAAGCGTCTCAGTCATCGTGACGCAAGTTGTGGCGGAGGGTCGGGAGTTCCCTCATTCACTAGCAGGGGCGGCAATGCCCGAGGTGTCACGGACCCCGGTTTCCGTGGTCGCCACACGCGTTGGAATATACGGCAGCGACGGCCCGATCAAGGCCAGCAAGCAATCCGAACGACGCCAACCCATCCCGGATAGCCCCCGGACTTCCCATCTCTTCCGGAAACGATTGCAGATTAAAAGGTTACATTGCAGAGTAATTGGTTGCACTACACTGTTTGAAAAATATCTCGGGGTGAGGCGCATAGCGCCGAGGGGCAGCGCCCCTCAAAAAAGCGGCGCGTCTCGTCAGAGACGCGCCCCCCGTCGGATTGGCGAAGCCAATTCGATATCAAATCACTTCATCGACGCCATGAAATCATTCACCTCGGTCAGCGAGATATACTTCATCTCGTCAATGCCGCTCTCGCCGAAGGTCCACATCACGGCAGGTGCGGACACGTCACCGTTGGCGTCGAACTGCACATTCCCGGTCGCGCCCTGATAAGACACGGTCTCACCCCCATCGAGCACCTCTTTCGCCTGCGCAAAGCCCGCCGCGTCCGCTGTCACGGGTGTCCCGTTCGGGTCGGTCACAGCGCCAATCTTGGCGGCGATATCCGCACCAGTGGCCCCTTCACCCGCGGCGTGCATCGCCATCAGGGCGATCATCGTCGCGTCATAGCTGTTGGCCAGCCCCGGGCCACTGGGCGGGCCGTCGAAGCGTTCTGTGTAAGCGGCCACAAACGCATCAGCGCTTTCGGTGCGGGGCGACGCGGTGTCGGTGCCGATGAAACTGCCAAGGAACTGGGCGCCGACATTCTCTTTGAACTCTTCGGACTTCAGCGCGTTCGCCGCGATCATGTTTTGGGTGCCGCCAAGCGAAATCCATTCGCGCACGACCTGCGTGCCTTCGTCAGGGTACAGCGCCATGTAGATCGCCTGCGGCTGGGTTTGCAGCGCTTCAGTCACTTCGGCACGGTAGGACGCCTGTGCGTCGTTGATGGCAATCTGCGCGGTTACGTTGATGCCCAGCGCTTCCAGATCCCTGGCGACCAAACCGCCAATGTCCTGACCCCAGTCGTCGTTCTTGTAGAAGACTGCAACGGATTCGTAGCCCTTCTCCTGCGCCACCATCGCGCCAACCGCCGCCTGCACGCCCGAGGTGGCGAAGGTGCGGTAGAAAAGACCGTTGGTCTTGCCGTCTTCAGACAGCGCCGTGAACGCGGTCGAGGAGGAACAACAGGACATCTGCATCACCCCTGCCGGCACCGTGACCGAGGTCAGGATGGGCATCGACACGCCCGAGGATACCGCGCCCAAAAGCAACTGAACACCATCGAGATCGACCAGAGCTTTCGCCGCATCCACGCCCACTTTTGGGTCCACTTGCGTATCGCGCAGCACCATTTCGATCTGGCATCCCGCCACACCACCGGTCTCGTTCGCGATATCCACCGCGTATTGCGCCGTTGCCGCGATAGGCTTGCCCCAGTCCACAGATGTCGGCAGCACTGCCCCGATCCGGGTGGTGCAATCCTGCGCTGCCGCCTCGGTCCCGAAGCTGGCAAAGCCTAGTGCTGCGCCAATCGCCAGCACCGATGTCTTCAATCCGTTCATGTCACTTCTCCCTGTTTTATCTCCCGGTCTTTGCCGATTGCGACACGACCAGTTTTTCCGGAAAGAGGCCCTGTGGTCTCCACATCAGCATTCCCACGATGACGAAGCCGATCAGCACAAACTGGATCGACCCGGTGTAAAGTTGAACGTCAAGCGGGGCAAAGCGCGACAACGCCCAACCGCTTGCGGTCCACGCGGCCCAGATCAGGAACGTGCCCATCACCGCGCCCTTGTTGTTGCCCGCGCCACCCACGATCAGCATCGCCCAGATCTGGAACGTCAGGATCGGCAGCACGTCTTGCGGGCTGATGAAGGCATAGAAGGTAGCGTAGAGTCCACCGGCAAGGCCCATGATCACCGATCCGGCGATGAACGCGGTCAGGCGCACGCGCGAGGGCGATTTGCCCAGGGACTGCGCCGCGGTCTCATCCTCCCGGATCGCGCGAAGCAGGCGTCCGAAGGGCGACGCGATCAGCCGTTCGAGGAACAGGTAGGTGGCAATCAGAAGGATCAGCACAAAGACAAAGAACAGCGCGTTATAGGCAAGGCCGCTGCCAAACACGTCGCGCAGCGGGCGTTCGAACCCGCGTATGCCTTGCGCCCCCCCGAAGATCGCGGCATTGCGCACGAGGTTCTCGAATGCGACGGCCACGCCGAAGGTCGCAATGGCGAGGTAATCATGCCTGAGCCGCAGGGTCAGTAGTCCGACAATCCACGCAACAATCCCGGCAATCACCATGCCGCCAAAAAGGGCCAGCAAATAGGGCAAGCCAAAGCCCCCCAGCAACCCGTCTTGCGGTGCAGAGCCAAGGATCAGCGTGCCGTAAGCCCCCGCCCCGAAGAAGGCGACCACACCGCCATTGAACAGGCCCGTATTCCCCCATTGTAGGTTCAGTCCCAGCACCGCAATCGACAGGATCGACGCGACAGTGGCGAAGAAGACCAGGTAGGAAATGATCCCGATCATGCGCGCTCTTCCCCGAAAAGCCCGTGCGGGCGGATCAGCAGCACTGCGAGGATGATTAGGAACGGCACCGCCGGGCTGTACCCCGAGGGCAGGATCACCAGCGCCAGATTCGCCGCCAGTCCGACAAGGAACCCGCCCAGAACCGCGCCGTAGATGCTGCCGATCCCGCCGACGATGGTCGCGGCAAAGATTGGCAAAACCAAGTCCCGCCCCAGCACCGGGTTGATCTGGTTTGTCAGTCCGTAAAACACACCCGCCGCCGCCGCGAGCCCCCCGCCGATGAGCCAGATCAGGACGATCATCCGGTTCAGGTTGATGCCCGAAACCTGCGCCAGCGTCGGGTTCTCGGCCACCGCGCGTAAGGAATAGCCGAAGGTCGTGCGCGATAGCACGAGGTGCAGGATGAACATGATGATCACCGCGGCGATCAGCGTGAACACTTGGTCGGGTTTGACCAAAAGCAGGGGATCGGCGCTGACCAATATGGCAAACACGATATCCTGGCTGTAGAGCACCGGATCCAGCCCAAAGATCAGCCCGAGAATATTGCGGATGATCATCGCGACCCCGAATGACGCGAACACCATCGACAACTCGCCCCCTTTGGCGCGCACGCGTTTGAAGACCAGCTTGTCGATCGCAATCGCCGTCAACCCTGTGATGCCCATCGACAGGATCGTCGCCAGCGTCAGTGCCCAGGTCAGGCTCAGCGGTCCAATCGCGGTCGAGATGACCGGGAATAGCGCCGAAAACAAACCGTCGAACACCAACGCGGCATAAGCCCCGACCGACAGAAGTTCAGCGTGCGAGAAGTTGGCAAAGCGCAGCATGTGCATTGCCATTGTCAACCCAATCGCGCCCAGCGACAGGATCGAGCCAACCAGAAATCCGTCAACGATGTTCTGGATCATGCTGGTGCCACCCGTTTACCGCCAAGGTAGATCTGGCCCACCACCGGGTCGTCCAGCAAAGCCTGTGCCGCGCCATCGACCTGGTTCTGACCATCTGCCAGGATGTAGCAATGATCCGCCATCCTCAGCGCCTGTTTCACGTTTTGCTCAACCAGAAGGATCGTCACGCCTTGCTCGGTCAGTGCGCGGGTATACTCCAGAACCTCTTGCGCGGCCTTAGGTGACAATCCCGCCGAGGGCTCGTCCATCAGGATCACCGACGGGTTGATCGCCAGCGCCATCGCCACGGCAAGGAATTGGCGTTGCCCGCCGGACAACGCGCCCGCGCGTTCGGTTTGTTTGTCGGCCAAAGCCGGGAATTGCGTAAACAACGCGTCCCGTCGCGCCGCCGCTTCAGATCCCGCGTTGCGCAGCACCAGATCGAGGTTCTGGCGGATGGTTAGCGACCGGAAGATGTTGTCGGATTGCGGAACGTAAGCGACGCCTTTCGCGCCCATCTTGTCGGGTGCGGGGTTGGTGATGTCGGTCCCGTTCAGCGTGACGGTGCCAGACGACACAGGCACCAGCCCGGCAACCGCTTTGATGAGTGTGGATTTGCCCGCACCGTTCGGGCCGATGATAACAGTGACCTTGGCGGTTTCGGCGGTCAGCGACACACCCTTCAGAATCGGCAAATCCGGGACGTACCCGGCCACGATGTCTTTGGCGACCAAGGACGTCATGCCACCTGCGCCCCAAGATATGCATCAAGCAAAACCGTGTTGTTCTGCGCCTCTTCCGCCGTGCCTTCGAACACCTTGCGTCCTTCGGCCAGTGCAATGACCGGATTACAGTGCTGCATCACGAAATCCATGTCGTGTTCGATGATGACAAAGGTCTTGCCGCCACGGTTCAGCTCTTCGATCTTTTCGATCAGCGTGTTGGTCAGGGTGGGGTTCACTCCGGCGGCAGGTTCATCAAGCAGGATCAATTTCGGATCACCCATCAGGATACGGGCCAGCTCCAAGAGCTTCATCTGCCCACCGGATATCTGCCCCGCCGCCTGATCCGCCAAGGGCGCGAGGGTGACAAAGTCGAGCACCTCCATCGCTTTCTTGCGAATGGCCGCCTCCTGATCCCGCATCTTCCCGGCACCCACGAATGGCCCCCAAAGGCGTTCACCTGCCTGTGCGAGAGGGGCCAGCATGACGTTTTCCAACACGCTCATCCTGGCAAAGGGGCGCGGGATTTGAAACGTACGGCCCAGACCCATCGCAAAGAGAGCATCGGGCGCTTTGCCGGTCACATCCTGCCCGTTCAGAAACACCTGCCCCGCAGTTGGTGGCAGCATGCCTGTCAGCACATTGAACAGCGTCGTCTTGCCCGCGCCGTTGGGGCCGATGAGCCCTGTGATCGTGCCTACCTCGATGTCCAACGATACATCATCGACCGCACGAAAATCGCCGAAGTCGCGTGTCAGGCCACGGATGCGCAGGATCGGCTCAGCCATGGGTGCCATGCACCGCATCGTCGGGGTTGGTGTTGAGGTTGTATTTCATGATCCGCCCATGGCGGCTTGTCCGGTCACCTTCGAGCGAATAGACATCACCGTTCGGACCATTGGCTTTGTCCAGAACGGCGTTCAGCGCCGCGTGATCCTCTGTATCCAAGGCAAACGCAAAGGTCTGCAGCGTCTGCGGCAGATGCCGCGCATAGCGTGCGCCAACGATGGCGGCGGCGACTTGCGGCTGGTCCAGCACCCAGCGGGTTGCCACGGCAGACATCGAGACGCCGTGTTTGTCACCCACCGCGTTCAGCGCGCGCAGCAGGGTCTGGAAATGGTCCCAGTCGCCGAACTCGTCGATGATCAGGCGGTATTTGACAAGGCTGCGGTTCTCAAACGCAAACCCCGGATCAGGCTGGCCCAGCCATTTCTCTGTCAGGAACCCACCCGCAAGCGTGCCGTAGCAGATAAGCTGCATGTTGGTCTGCGCGGCCCAGTTGGTCAGCCCATTGGCGGGCCGACGATCCAGCACCGAGTACTGCACCTGCGCCGACGCGAGATCGAACCCGGCGTCCACAAAGGGCTGCATTTTCTGACGGTCCCAATTGGTGGTACCAAGCGTTCTGATCTTGCCTTGCGCCTGCAGGTCCTTGAGCACCGCGAGGCTCTCCACAGCGTTGCCCAGCGACAGGTCCCACCAGAAGAACTGCACAAGGTCGAGTTGCTCGACCTGCAACCTCTTGAGCGACCGGTCCACAATGACCGTCACCTCATCCGGGCGCAGATCGTGGAGGCGTGTGAGGTCTGGCACCAGCTTGGTATGCACACAGACCCGATCGGCCACGGACGCCCCCCGCCGGGCGCGCAGGTCGGCGATGAACTCCCCGATCATTTCCTCGACGCCGGTATAGATATCGGCACAGTCGAAGGTGAATAGCCCTGCGTCGACAAACGCCTCCATATCCCGGATCGCTTGCGCACGGTCCACCGGGCCATGATCGCCAGCGAGTTGCCAGCCACCGCGGATGACACGGCTGATCGTGTGGCCGGGGCGCAGGTCGATGGTTTCAACGCTCATTCCGCGTCCTTCCAATAGGGTGTGTCGCGCGCGTCGGGCAGACCCGTGGTTTGCGCATTGGAAAACACCCGCTTCCCCGTGCGCGTCACACGAAAGCGCCCGCCGCAATGCGGGTCAGGACAGGCGATCTCGGCATCGGTCGACATCCAGTCATGTTCAGAGGTGGGGCGCTGTTTGGCTGGCAAAAGTGGCAGCACAGCGGCCAGAGCGTACATCGACACTTTCTGCTGCTGGTCAAAGATCAGCAATTCGCCTTCAACGCGGAAACTTTCGCCTTCAACATGGCGGCACACCGCCGTGCGGTCACCGACGATGGTTTCGACCAGCAAATCGTACAGCCAGAAGTCATCCGCGTTTTGCGCAGCGCTCATGCATCCCCTTATGCGCAGATCGCGCGGTTGTTCCCTGTTGGCGCAATGGTTGCGGGGTTCTTTCAGGGTTGTCAAACGGGATCATCGCGGCAACTCATTGCAGAACAAGAGAAAGGACGCCCCGTGACCCAGCCCGAGACCATCGCCCTGAGCGACCGACTGACGATCCGCCGCGCGTTGGTGGGTCTGTGGCAAGTGGCGGATATCGAAAAGGACGGCGATCTGATCGATCCTGAGATTGGCGCTGATCACCTTGCGGCCTATGCCGATGCCGGGTTCGATACGTTTGATATGGCGGATCACTACGGCACCTCCGAAATCATCACCGGGGCGCTGCTTTCGCGGGGGGCCAAGGCCACCGTCTGCACCAAATGGTGCCCCGTGCCGGGACCGATGACAGCGGATGTGGTGCGCGCGGGCGTCCAAGAGCGGTTGGATCGGCTGGGTGTCGATCAGGTCGATCTGCTGCAATTCCACTGGTGGAGCTTTGAGCACCCCGCCTGGCTCGATGCGCTGCACGAGATGGCGAAGCTGCGCGACGACGGGCTGATCAAGGAGATCGGCCTGACCAATTTCGACGCCGCGCATCTGCATCTGGCTTTGGCCGATGGCGTGCCGATTGTCAGCAATCAGGTGCCGTGTTCCTTGCTCGACCGCCGTGCGACCGGACCGCTGTCAGAGGTTTGTGCGCAATGGGGCGTCAAGCTGCTGTGCTATGGCACCTTGCAAGGCGGGTTCCTGTCCGAGAAGTGGCTGGACCAGCCGGAACCGACCCAGATCGCTGACTGGTCCAAGATGAAATACAAGCGCTTCATCGACACGGCCGGTGGTTGGCAGGCATATCAAACTGTCTTGAATGCGGCCGCGGACGTGGCCGCGAAACATGGCGTGTCCATCGCCAACGTGGCCACACGCTGGGTTCTGGAGAACAAGGCGGTCGCGGGTGTCATCATTGGCGCACGGCTGGGGGAAGCGCAGCATTCGGAAGACAACCTCAAACTGTTCCGGTTTGAATTGGATGCAGAGGATCACGCCCGCCTCAGCGCGGCGTTCGAGGCCACCACACCTCTGCCCGGCGATTGTGGCGACGAGTACCGCAAGCCCCCCTTCCTGACCGCCAGCGGCGACCTGAGTCACCACCTTGATACGATGCCCAGCGCTGTGACGGTTGAGGACGTTCCGGGTCGCCCCGGCGAACGGCGTGTGCTTTCGGGCAGTGAATGGGAAGATATTGCAGGCTATTGCCGCGCGCACAGGATCGGGGACCGGGTGTTTGTATCTGGAACCACAGCAACACATGGCCTGAACCGTGCGGTGGCACCGGATGATGCGGGAGCGCAGACGACCTATATTCTGGACAAGATCAGCGCCGCGTTGACCGCGCTTGGGTCAGGCATGGAGGATGTGGTGCGCACACGGGTGTATCTGAGCGATGCCGAGGATGTGCTTGCCGTGTCCAAGGCCCATGGCCGTGTGTTCGGCGAGATCAAACCGGCCAACACGCTGTTTCAGATCGGTCAGCTGATCGGGGACTACAAGGTCGAGATCGAGGCCGAGGCCCTTATTCGACCTTGAGTCGCTTACTTCGCGGACGCTTCCATCGCATCCAGACGCGCTTTGAGCGCTTCATTTTCTTCGCGGGCTTTCTGCGCCATCGCGCGCACCGCGTCGAATTCTTCGCGGGTGACGAAATCACGGTCGGCCAGCCAACGGTCCATCATGGACTTCATGGCGGTTTCGGCTTCTTCTTTCGCGCCCTGCGCCACGCCCATGGCGTTGGTCATCAGCTGCGAAATATCTTCGAATACCTTGTTACGGGTTTGCATAGCGTTCTCCGGTCATCTCTTGACGTCTATATGGGCGTCCAACCGGCACGGCACAAGGTTGACTTCGCCGCAGAGCTTTGACCATCTGCGCACATGTCGACAGGCCTGCCCTTTCCCAATGTCTCACCCGAGCTGTTTTCGATCACGATTTTCGGGATGGACTTCGCCCTGCGCTGGTATGCGCTGGCCTATATCGCAGGCATTCTGATCGGCTGGCGCATTGCCGTCGCGGCGGTGAAACGTCCTGCGCTCTGGCCAGCGGACACCCCACCGATGCGCCCTGAACAGGTCGAAGAGCTTTTGACCTGGGTGATCATGGGCGTCATCCTTGGCGGACGGCTTGGCTTTGTCCTGTTTTACCAGCCCGCCTATTACCTTGCCCATCCCGGCGAAATCCTTGCGATCTGGCAGGGAGGCATGTCCTTTCATGGCGGGTTTCTGGGCGTTGTGATTGCCGCGCTGATCTATTGCCTGCGCCACAACATTCCCTTGCGACCCGCCGCAGACATGATGGCACTGGCGACGCCGGTTGGGCTGTTTCTGGGGCGCTTGTCGAATTTCATCAACGCGGAACTGTGGGGGCGACCGACGGACCTGCCCTGGGGTGTGATCTTTCCCGGCACTGCTGCGCAGGAGTGCGGCCAGGCCTTGGGAGAGCTGTGCGCCCGTCATCCATCCCAGATCTATGAGGCCCTTCTTGAAGGGCTGCTGCTGGGGGCTGTTTTGCTCTGGCTGGCGTTTCGGCGTCATGCCCTGAAAGCCCCCGGCAGAATTGTCGGTCTGTTTGTCGGCGGCTACGGTTTGGCGCGGTTTCTGGTCGAATTTGTCCGCCAACCGGACGCGCAGTTTGTGACAGACGGCAATCCGCTGGGTCTGGCGTTGCAGATCGGGGGATACGGTTTGACGATGGGGCAGCTTTTGTCGCTCCCGATGATCCTGATCGGCGCGTACTTGTGGATGACGGCGCGACGCTCATGACCGAACTATCCGACATTCTGCGCAAGCAGATCAAAACCACCGGTCCCCTGACAATCGCGCAATATATGGCAACCTGCCTGCTGCACCCCACACACGGCTACTACACCACGCAAGAGGCATTTGGTGCGGCAGGTGATTTCACCACGTCGCCCGAAATCAGCCAGATGTTCGGAGAGATGATCGGGCTGTGTCTTGCGCAATGCTGGATGGATCAGGGCCAACCCGCGAACTGCGTGCTGGCTGAACTTGGCCCCGGGCGCGGCACGCTGATGGCGGATGTTATGCGCGCAACCAAGGGCGTGCCGGGATTTCACGACGCGGTCCGCCTGCATCTGATCGAGGCGTCCCCGCGTCTGCGGGCGCTTCAGGCCACCGCACTGCGTGGCTATGATCCGGTCTGGCACGAATCCGTCGACGGCCTGCCAGATGATGGCCCGGTGTTCTGCATCGCTAACGAATTCTTCGACGCGCTTCCTATTCGGCAATTCCAACGCGACCCGAATGGTTGGCGCGAAGTGATGGTCGGACTGACAGAGGACGACAGCCTGCACCGGGGCCTTAGCGACGCGGCCCCGATCGAAGCATTGGATCACCGGCTGGACGACACGGATGTCGGTGTGTTGGTTGAAACTGGCGCCCATGCAACAGCAGTTATGGACACACTGGCCCGTCGTATCCTTGATGGCGGCGGTGCTGCGTTGATCATTGACTATGGCGGCTGGCGTTCGGTCGGCGACACGTTCCAGGCGGTGCAGGCGCATCAGCCCACAGACCCGTTTACAGCACCGGGCCATGCGGATCTGACCGCGCATGTGGATTTCGAACCTCTTGCAGACACGGCGCAAGCCATTGGATGCGCCGTGACGCCGCTGACATCCCAGGGTGTGTTTCTAGAACGACTTGGGATCACCGCCCGTGCGCAGGGTCTGGCCAAGTCATTGGGCGGGACCGCACTGGAGTCGCATGTCGCTGCACATCGGCGGTTGACCCACCCAGAGGAAATGGGTTCCCTGTTCAAAGTGCTTGGGATTCATTCACCCGCTTCACCACCACCACCCGGATTGGTCCATGACGCTTGAGATCATTACATCCGACACCCTTGTCCCGTTTCGCCACGGGTTCTTTACGCGGCGGGGTGGGGCCTCGTCCGGGGTGTTTGCCGGATTGAATTGCGGAACCGGGTCTTCAGACCAGTCCGAAATCGTGGCCATCAATCGCGCCCGCGTGGCCGAAGCGATGGAGGTGCCTGAAGATCATCTGGCAACTGTGCACCAGACGCATTCCGCAGATGTTCACGTTGTCAGCGGGCCGGTGGACACGCCAAAACCCAGGGCTGACGCCATGGTGTCAAACACGCCCGGTGTGGCGCTGGGCATTTTAACCGCAGATTGCCAGCCGGTGCTGTTTGCCGACGCAGAGGCGGGTGTGATCGGTGCCGCCCATGCCGGGTGGAAAGGGGCGTTAGATGGCGTGTTGGAAGCCACCGTCGATGCGATGATGACGCTTGGGGCGACGCGCGACGGGATCGTGGCCGTGATCGGACCCAGCATCAGCCAGCGCGCCTACGAGGTTGGCCCCGAATTTCTTGACGCGTTCCTGGACGAAGATCCGCAAAACGCCCGCTTCTTTGCAAACGGGTCCGATGATCGGTTTCATTTTGACCTGCCTGCCTTTGGATTGCATCGGCTCAGAACGGCGGGCATCGCTGCGGAATGGACGCGGCATTGCACCTATTCTGACGCGGATCGCTTTTATTCCTACCGTCGCGCAACCCATGCCCGCGAAGCGGATTACGGGCGTTTGATTTCGGTCATCCGGCTTTAGGCCATCCGGCATCCTGATTGGGGAATTGCCCAAATCAATCACAGGAATACACCGGGATTGTCCACGTTCCGTCACAAACGCGCCCGATTCTGCGGGTTGATTAGGCTAAACAAAACAACAACGCCTACATCCCGGAGCAGTCACATGTCGCGCAGTTCAAAATTCATCGCTTCCGTCCTCGCCTCTTCGAAAGAGGACATGCCGGCACTTCCGTTCCAGCGTGGCGCGGCGCGCAAAGCGATGTTTGCCCGCATCAAGGCAGAATCCACAAACATGCCGGTGCGCAAACAGGCGTAATGCGCCCAAATTGGGTCAGCAGTTGCCACATTCGCTGCCAATTATGGCGGCAATGTTCACGCCCCAGGTACAATTGAATATCTTGATTTCCATTGGCCGCGATCTCGCGGCCAATTTTTGTTGAATTTTGACGAACCCCGTCGAATCGGGCCATTTTGAGGTCAACGAAATCGCACCGTCCTTCTGGTGTTGTTGGTGGGGGCCAACGCGGATGTGACTTAACCGAAAGGTGATCACATGGCTCAGACGCTTCCCATCGAGACCCAAGGGACCGATTTCAACGCCTATGCCGTTTCCAAAGACCAAGTTGCCACGTTTGACGGGCAGCCTCGACGCGACACTCCTCTCACCCGCACCATCGAGGCTGCAGCTTTTCTCTCTGACCACTCTATCCACGAGTCCACGTTCACAGTTCCAGCCACCCCCACTTTCGAAGCCTGTGCTTCGGCCTTCGCGCGGGGGACGCTTATCTCCACGGTCATGGGACCCATCGCGGTCGAAGACCTGATCCCCGGCGATCTGGTCGAAACCCATCGCGGCCCTGAACCGGTCGTCTGGAAAGGCAGCACCAGCTACCTGCCCAATTTCGCCAGCGACACCACCTCTCTCTCGTACTTGCTCCGTTTACCGGGCGATGGCATCGACCAGAGCGATCTCTTGCTCGGCCCTGCCGCCCGCCTTGTTGTGCGTCAGGATCGTTTTGCCGACCTGCTGAATTGCGAAGCCGTTCTTGCGCCCGCCTCTGATTATGTGGATGGCGATCGCATTTTGCAGATTACACCTCCCGGTGCTGTGCAACTCTATCACTTTGCACTGCGGCGCCACGGGATCATTCGCGCAAACGGACATGAACTGGAAAGCTACCACCCCGGTCGCGTGTCGGCGTCCGAAATCGGATCATCGGTCCGGTCAATGATGTTGTCGATGTTCAAGCATCTCAAGGATCTTGAGGGCTTTGGCGACCTTGCCTTCCCGCGCACGACACGGGACGTGATCGAAACCCTGCGCGTCGCCTAACGGTTACTCCGGCTCGCTCAACCGGGCTTCCAATACGTCAAACGGCACACCCGGTTCGTCTTTCGCGCCGCGAATGACAAGCGATGTTTTCACGCTTCCGACATTGGGGGACGTCAGCAGGTCACTCGTCAGGAAGGTCTGAAAGGTACTCAGATCGGGCGCCACGCATTTTAGAATGAAATCCACCTCGCCGTTCAGCATGTGACACTCCCGAACCAGGGGCCAGCCCCGGCACAGTTCCTCAAAGGCACGCAGATCGGCTTCGGCCTGGCTTTGCAGGCCGACCATCGCAAAGACCTGGACTTCAAACCCAAGCTCACGCGGGTCGACTTCGGCGTGGTAGCCGCGAATGAACCCCTGTTCTTCAAGCGTGCGCACGCGGCGCAAGCACGGCGGGGCCGAGATTCCGACCCGACGGGCCAATTCGACGTTGGTCATCCGACCATCCGCCTGAAGCTCTGCCAGTATTTTGCGATCAATTGGATCCAAACGATGTGATGGCATCCACGGGCACCCCTGCATTTTTCATCATTTTTATATCTTCTACGCAGGCGCGCGCAATATTATTTCAACATCGCGCAACAATATTAACGCAATCATAGCTGCGGCAGGGTGACGCGCGGACCTGTCGCAACCATTTGCGAAGTGCTCCACGCACGCTTATATGCAAAACCCAACCCGACAGAAACTGCGCGACGCGAGGCTGCCCCATGTCCAACACACGCCACACCAAGGTCCTTATCATCGGCTCCGGTCCGGCCGGTTATACTGCGGGCGTCTATGCCAGCCGCGCGATGCTTGAGCCAATCCTTGTACAAGGCATGGAACCGGGCGGCCAGTTGACGACAACCACCGAAGTTGAAAACTGGCCCGGCGATACCGAGGTGCAGGGCCCCGACCTGATGGTCCGGATGGAAGCCCACGCCCGCGCGATGGGCTGTGAAATCGTGGGCGACCTGATCACGTCGGTCGATTTCGACAAGCGCCCGTTCACCGCACACTCAGACAGTGGAACCGTTTACACGGCGGACGCGATCATCCTGGCCACCGGCGCACGGGCGAAATGGTTAGGCCTGCCATCGGAAGAGGCGTTCAAAGGGTTTGGCGTGTCGGCTTGCGCCACATGTGACGGCTTCTTTTATCGCGGGCAGGAAATCGTGGTTGTCGGCGGCGGCAACACCGCCGTTGAGGAAGCGCTATTCCTGACCAACTTCGCCTCCAAGGTGACCCTGATCCATCGCCGCGATGAATTGCGGTCCGAGAAAATCCTGCAGGACCGGTTGTTCAAGAACCCCAAGATCGAAACGCTGTGGTTCCACGAACTGGAAGAAGTGTACGGGACCGACATGCCCAAAGGCGTCGAGGGCGTGCGCGTCAAGCACACCAAGACCGGAGAGATCACCGATATCCGGTGCAAAGGCGTGTTTATTGCCATTGGTCACGCGCCTGCCAATGAACTGGTAAAGGACACGCTGGAAACCCATATGGGCGGCTATGTGGTGACCAAGCCCGACAGCACCGAAACCTCTATTCCGGGTGTCTTTGCGGCAGGAGATCTGACCGATCACAAATACCGTCAGGCCGTGACCAGCGCCGGTATGGGCTGTATGGCAGCGCTTGAAGCAGAGCGTTTTCTTGCAGAACAGGAAGACAACGCCGAAGCGGTTGCTGCCGAATAGAAAAGCGGCCACGCTGCCTGTGCGCATCCGTGCACGGGCAAAAAAGACACAAAACCTAGCGAAGTCAGCGGCATGAAGATGTTTGTTCTTTCGTGAACAAACATTCTATGCAATTTGTTCACGCGTGAACATAAATTGAGCCGTTTTCTGTGTCCGTATCCAGTCGCCACCCAATCACTGACGAAGAGGAGGCCCTCTTCCGCCTGCTCCGTCAGATCGACATGGCATCGGGAGCAACGCAGCGGGTCATTGCAGAAGCCCTCAACGTGTCCCTGGGCCGCTTGAATGCGCAACTCAAGGACGCGACGGCCCAAGGGTTCATTAAGGTCGGCAACAGCAACAGTTCCGACAAACGCCAACGGTATTCCTACGAACTCACCCTCAAGGGCGCGTCTGAAAAAGCGCGCCTGACAGACACTTTTCTCGCGCGTCGATTGGCAGAATACAACGCGCTCCACGCCGAATTAACCGGTACATCCAGCAGGCTCGTGCCTGCCAACCACAGGATGCAAGTGATGCAAAACAACCTCGCCCCGATCCCGGAACTTTACGTGTCGTATGACAGCGCACAGAAGATGAAGGCAGAGGCCGCCGACCTGACCAGCCACGATTTGACACCGCGTCAGGTTTGTGATCTCGAACTTCTGATGAATGGCGGCTTCAACCCGCTTAAGGGATTTCTGAGCGAAGATGACTACAACAGCGTCGTCGACAACATGCGTCTGGCCGATGGCACCTTGTGGCCCATGCCGATCACTCTGGATGTGTCCGAAGAGTTCGCCGCAAGCCTTGAAATCGGTCAGGACATCGCGCTGCGCGATCAGGAAGGCGTGATCCTTGGCACGATGACCGTGACCGACCGTTGGACGCCAAACAAAGCCCACGAGGCCGAAAAGGTGTTCGGCGCGGATGACGATGCCCACCCGGCCGTCAACTACCTGCACAACACCGCAGGCAAGGTCTATCTGGGCGGTCCGGTCACCGGCATCCAACAACCGGTGCATTACGATTTCCGCGGTCGCCGCGACACGCCGAACGAATTGCGCGCCTATTTCCGCAAACTGGGCTGGCGCAAGGTCGTCGCGTTCCAGACCCGCAACCCGCTGCACCGCGCGCACCAGGAACTGACTTTCCGCGCGGCCAAGGAATCACAGGCAAACCTGCTGATCCACCCCATCGTCGGCATGACGAAACCCGGCGATGTGGATCACTTCACCCGCGTGCGCTGCTACGAGGCGGTGCTGGACAAATATCCCCAATCCACCACAACCATGTCCCTACTGAACCTCGCCATGCGCATGGCCGGCCCGCGCGAAGCGGTGTGGCACGGATTGATCCGCAAGAACCACGGCTGCACGCATTTCATCGTTGGGCGCGATCACGCTGGACCCGGCAAGAACAGCGCCGGAGAAGATTTCTACGGACCCTATGACGCGCAGGACCTGTTCCGCGAGCATGAGGAAGAAATCGGCATCGAAATGGTCGATTTCAAACACATGGTCTATGTGCAGGAACGCGCCCAGTACGAACCGATGGACGAGATCGAAGACAAGGATGACGTGACCATTCTGAACATCTCGGGCACCGAACTGCGCCGCCGTCTGGCCGAAGGTCTGGAAATCCCGGAATGGTTCTCGTTCCCCGAAGTTGTCAAGGAACTGCGCAAAACCCGTCCACCACGGTCGCAGCAGGGCTTTACCGTCTTCTTCACCGGCTTCTCGGGTTCCGGCAAATCCACCATCGCCAATGCACTTATGGTCAAGCTGATGGAAATGGGCGGACGGCCTGTCACGCTTCTGGACGGCGATATCGTCCGAAAGAACCTCAGCTCTGAACTTGGCTTCTCGAAAGAGCACCGCGATCTCAACATTCGCCGGATCGGGTATGTGGCATCCGAGATCACGAAGAACGGCGGTATCGCGATCTGTGCCCCAATCGCACCGTACGCCACGACACGTCGGGCTGTACGGGAAGACGTCGAAGAGTTCGGCGCGTTCATCGAAGTCCACGTTGCGACCAGCATCGAAGAATGCGAACGCCGCGACCGCAAAGGGCTCTACAAGCTGGCGCGGGAAGGCAAGATCAAGGAATTCACGGGGATTTCCGATCCGTATGACGTTCCCGAAAATCCAGAACTGCGCGTTGAAACCGAAAATGTCGAAGTCGACAACTGCGCGCATCAGGTGATCCTGAAGCTGGAAAGCCTTGGACTGATCGCGGCGCAGTAAGCCGACCGAACATGACACCAACAGGCGCGGGGCAATAAACTGTCGCGCGCCTTTTTTTATGCGCGACGTCGGGGTCACCTGCGGTATTATGCGTACACGATGTAGACCATTTCACTCACATCCATCCCGCCACGGTTTCCGACGCTTGGGTCTGTTGTGAGCGCGTTGCTGAAGCAGTCGATCCCAGCCCGGGTTGTCGTGTGCCTACCAATCGATTTCCGACGTTTCCCTGCCTCCACCCGCCCACCAGACGTGCCAGACGGCGCAATTGTCCGGCATTGCCCAGACTATGGCCCGGCGACGAAGCTTCTTGGGTGTCTGGACGACCCTGACGCCTCCGACATTCTGTATTGCGACGACGATTGGCATTACGACCATATCTGGGCCGAAACCCTGTGCGCCGCGCGTGGCAAGCGAAATGGCGTTTTTGCTGCCACATCCTTTCCCATATCGCGGCTAAAACGCCATGCGGCATCGGGCCGGGACCAGGTTGCGCAAGGATTCGGCGGCGTTCTTGTGCGAAAAGACATGTTTGGCCCGGATGTCTTTGACTTGCCGGATGCCGCCTATGCAGCCGACGATATCTGGCTGTCGGGCTATCTTGCGGCGCGGAACATACCGATCTGGCAAGCCTCCAAGGCGCGCGAGCTATGCACACCGGCTATAACGGCAGGGGATCAGCTACAGGACAGTTGCATCAGCGGTCTGAACCGAAAGGCCGCCAACAGTGCATGTGCCGACGCGGTTTCACGCCGGTTTGGCATCTGGCCACGGAACGTCTCTGCACTCTGAACATCCTTGGGTATATATCTCGCATCACCTTCCTGAAATGAGGACCATATGCGTCTGTTTCATCTTGTCGTCTTTGGATTGAACTGCTGTCTGGGCACCGCCCTGCAGGCCGAAGTAACTTGTGATACGCAATACGGAATGGTGTGTATCGAAACCGTCGCCACGTCCGATACCGTCACGTTCTACGCCGAAAACAGGCATAGCCTTTTGCCGGTCACGTTGTCTTTGGACATGAACCTGACAAACCTGGAGCGGAAAACGGGCAAAGACGGCGCCTTCGTTCTATCGGGCCAAGAGCGCATTCCCCTTTTTGTCCTGCAATCAATCCGATCGGGCCCCTGGCGCTACAACTATGAATTCAGCTGGAGCCGTGGTGACATCACGGCACGTCACACCGACACGTACCGATACCGGTTGCCGTTCGAGACAAGCTCTGCTGTCGTGGTCGGACAGGGATGCAACGGCCGGTTCTCCCATTTGGGCGCACAGCGGTATGCCGTCGATTTCATGATGCAAATCGGAACACCGATCCTCGCCGCCCGCGACGGGCGCGTGGTGGACATCAAGGAAGATTCGAACCGGGGCGGTCCTGACCGTTACTACGAAGCGGACGGAAATTACGTGATCGTGCAGCATGACGACCGCACCCTTGCACAGTACTTTCACCTGCAAAAGAACGGCGCCAGCGTGCGCTTGGGCCAATCCGTAAAACGGGGGGACCTACTGGGGTATTCGGGAAATACCGGGCGTTCGACTGGGCCTCACCTGCATTTTGATGTGGTCACCGGTTCAACCGGTATCGAGAGTCAAACGGTTCCGGTGACATTCGCCACGCCATCAGGTGAGATCTCGTGCCCACGGCAAGGGGCACGATTGACCGCCACGCATTAAGAAAGCTGCGCCATCGACGCGCGGTCGCGCCTAATGAACCGTAACAGGTGCCAGATCGTTCTGACGCGCGAGGATAAAGGCCAGCTTGCGGTCTTTGACCAAGGCCAGTCTCTCTCCGTCCGCGCGGTGCACGGCATAAATGGTTTTCTGGTTGCCCAATTCGCCCTGCACTTCCGCAGGCAAGTCAGCAACCTCGACCGGTCTGACATACACCAGATTCGAGCGATCCGAGTCGTTGAAATTAAACGGCGTATTCATGTCCTAACCCTTCCTGATCTGGATTGTTTGCACCACGGTTTCGGGACGTGACAGCGTCAAATCCACGTGTAACAGCCCGTTTTCCATGATCGCCTCTCCCACCTCGACGCCATCCGCCAGGACAAAACTGCGCTGAAACTGGCGCGCGGCGATGCCACGATGCAGAAAAACGCGATCGCCGCTGTCGTCTCGCTGACGTCCACGGATGACAAGCTGTCTATCCTCAACGGTGATGCTCAGATCTTGTTCCCGAAAACCTGCAACAGCCAGCGTGATGCGGTAGGACGCATCCGATGTCTGTTCGATGTTAAAGGGCGGGTAACCTTCGTTGCCGGATTTCGCGGTGCGTTCCAGCAGGCGTTCAAGTTGCTCGAAGCCGAGCAGATGGGGATAGGATCCCAACGTCAATTTCGTCATCGACACGTCCTTTTGCATAAAGCGACTGTGCTATGTCGGCCCCGTTCCGGCGACCGTCAGAGGAGAATATGGGGATGCAGATCACATGACGCAAGGGCTTTGCGGAATCGCAGTTTACGGCTATCTTTGAGGGCAATGAACCAACCGGGACAACACGATCCATGAATGCGCCAACAGATCTGTCGATGAAAACCGATGATGTCCTAAAGGTTGAACTGGAGGTCTTTCGGCGCGAGCATCGCGATCTTGATGAATCGATCCGCGCGCTTCAGGCAATCGGAACTGCGGATCAGCTGACGCTGCAGCGTCTGAAAAAGAAAAAGCTGCGGCTCAAGGACAAGATTGCCATGATCGAAGACCGTTTGCTGCCCGATATCATCGCCTGAGTTGCTCCTCGATTCGAACTGGCTATAGTGCGCGCTTCGACGACAGAAGAGGGCGCACACCGCATGTCCGACACCATCAAAACAGGCATTATCATGGGCAGTCAGTCAGACTGGTCCACGATGAAAGAAGCCGCCGACATGCTGGACGCGCTGAAGGTGCCCTTCGAGGCGAAGATCGTTTCGGCCCATCGGACGCCGGACCGGTTGTGGGACTACGGAAAATCGGCTGTGGATCGCGGTTTGCAGGTGATCATCGCCGGTGCCGGAGGCGCGGCACATCTGCCGGGAATGATGGCCTCGAAAACCCGGATCCCGGTGATCGGCGTTCCGGTCCAGACACGGGCTTTGTCCGGCGTCGACAGCCTGTATTCGATATTGCAAATGCCTCGCGGGTTCCCGGTTGCCACCATGGCCATCGGCGCGGCCGGGGCGGCCAATGCCGGGTTGATGGCGGCTGGTATTCTTGCGTTGCAGGACGCGGCGCTTGCCGACCGTCTGGACCAGTGGCGCAGCGATTTGTCAGCGTCGATCCCTGACGCACCATCGGACGAAGGGTAAGACCATGTCAGACATGCTACCGCTTGGGTCAACCATCGGCATCATTGGCGGCGGCCAACTGGGTCGGATGTTGTCGGTTGCCGCCAGCCGACTGGGATTTCAGTGCCACATCTTTGAACCCGGCGCGCAGCCTCCTGCGGGTCAGGTTGCACAAAAGGTCACAACCGCAGCCTATGACGACGAAGATGCCCTGCGTGCCTTTGGAAAATCGGTGGATGTGATCACCTATGAGTTTGAAAACATCCCAACCGAAGCGCTGGACCTGTTGCAGGATCTTGCCCCGATCCATCCCGGACGCGAAGCGCTGCGTGTGTCGCAGGATCGGCTGACCGAAAAGACGTTTCTGCAAGGGTTGGGCCTGAACACGGCACCCTTCGCCGATATCACGGATACCACAAGCCTTGACGCGGCGCTGGCCAGTATCGGCACACCGTCGATCCTGAAAACCCGTCGCTTTGGCTATGATGGCAAAGGCCAGGCCCGCCTGAAAACGGCTGACGACGCGGCGCAAGCTTTGGCCGACATGCAAGGTGCGCCGGCGATCCTCGAAGGCTTTGTCAATTTCTCACATGAGGTGTCCGTGATCGCGGCGCGCGGACTTGATGGCGCGGTTGCGGCGTTTGATCCGGGCGAAAACGTCCATTCCGATGGCATCCTGCGCACAACCACGGTGCCTGCGCGGCTCTCGCCCGGCCAGCGCTCAGATGCTGTTCTGATCGCGGCGCAAGTTTTGAACGCGCTCGACTATGTCGGCGTTCTGGGCGTCGAATTGTTCGTCACGCCAAGCGGGTTGATCGTCAACGAAATCGCGCCGCGCGTCCACAATTCCGGGCACTGGACACAGAACGGCTGCGCGGTGGATCAATTCGAACAGCACATCCGCGCCATCACCGGCTGGCCGTTGGGAGACGGGTCACGCCACACTGACATCGTCATGGAAAACCTGATCGGCGACGATATGGATCACGTGCCCGAACTTGCCAGGTCTTCGGACGCTGCGCTGCACCTGTACGGCAAGGCCGAAACCAAGCCGGGGCGCAAGATGGGTCACGTCAACCACATCAAACGCGCCTGATCTTCTCTGTTTTCAAAATACCTCGGGGAGTTTGAGGGGCTGGCCCCTCAAATCGACAGGAAACGCCGGGCCACGTCCCCCGTCATATAGGCGACGCGGCCGGCCGCGATGGTCGCCATGACCCGGCGGGACGACCGGTCAAGGACAATCACATCGGCACGTTGCCCGGGCATCAGGTCACCGCGATCCGACAGCCGCAACAGCCGTGCCGGACCTTGCGACACCAACCGCCACGCCTGTGCCAGATCACAAATCCCAAGCTCGTCAAGGCGCAGGGCCGCGCGCAAGGGGGACGGGTAGTGGTAGTCAGACGCCAAAGCATCGCACAACCCGTCCGCGATCAGATCCGCGGCGGCAATGTTGCCCGCATGGCTGGCCCCGCGCACCACGTTGGGCGCACCCAGAACGATATGCGCGCCATCCGCCCGTGCCGCCTGAGCCGCCTCACGCGTCTCGGGAAATTCGCTGACAGTGGCGCCACGCGCGGACCAAATCGCGCGATCATCGGGCGTGTGATCATCGTGGCTTCCAAACACCACTCCCTTCTGCGCAAGACGCCGGGTCAGGGCGTCCATCGCCTCGGGCACGTCCGGCGATCGGGCATGTAAATCCAGAAGGAAAGCAAAATGCGCGTCCGGGTTGCGACCTGCCTTCAGCGCCTGCCCCACCAGGCGCGGTGGTTTGCGTCCTTCGGCCAGACGCGTGTGCGGCAGGTGATCGTTGAAGACGACATAGTCGATACCGAAGCGGTCAATCATCGCCTCGGCGCGCGCGATGTCATCCAGCAGATGTGTTTCGAACCGCAATTGCGCGCGCAAATCAATCTCGACGCGCGGTTGTGCCTTGGCCACGCTGTCGAACACATGTTCAGCAAAATCCGGGCTGCGAATGCCGCCTTCCCAACTAAAGAACTGCGCCATCACGGCTGTGGTGATGCCATTGGCGGCCAGTTCCGAGGCGCAGGCGATCACGCCGTTTTCAGCCTCGCGCAGGGCACCGCGCCGCGGCGCCATGTGGCGTTCGAACCCGTCACCGTGCACATCAATGATGCCCGGCAGTACGGTATACCCGCTCAGGTCAACATGTCGTTTGACCTC
Source organism: Marivita sp. S6314 (assembly GCF_023015985.1). Lineage (GTDB taxonomy): Bacteria > Pseudomonadota > Alphaproteobacteria > Rhodobacterales > Rhodobacteraceae > Marivita. Next base: position 331,631 of record NZ_JALKAO010000003.1, on the reverse strand, counting down.
GCTATCCTGAACAAGACCGTCGGCAAGGGTCAGCGGCGCTTCGGTCCATCCGTCCGGTCCCAGAACCTGCGCGCCGGTCAGCGTGCATTCAATCGTCATTCAAAGGCTCCGGGCATATCCCAATGATGCAGGCCAGTTCGTTTGTGTTGATCGTCTCGGTCCAATCCAGTTCCGGATCGAACCGTCCGGTGCGCAGAAACAGATCAACCTGCGCAATCACCGAAGGCGATTGCATGATAAACGTATGCGTCACCGGCATCGTAAGATGCGCGCGCATGCCGTCAACCTTGGTGGATTCGACAGACACCTTGCCGTCGTCATCCCCCGGAATCAGGCTGGAAAAAAACGGGTTCAGCGACCGGTTCCCGGCGATAACGCCAAGCTCGAAATCCACGGGTGGCAGGGATTTCGGCAGATCCTTCGGATCGGTGCCAAGCTGCAATCCCGCCGGTCCGTTGAGCCATTCGAAAAACTCCAGCCCGCCCAGTTCATCCACCAGTTCACTACCCTGATTGGGCGGGGCGAGCATCACCACACGGCCAAGATTGTCGGGGCGATTGTCCTGCAACCAGACCCGCAACAGGATGCCGCCCATGGAATGGGTCACGAAATGCACGGTGTCCTCCCCGCAGCGCGCCATGGCATCGGGCAGGGTTTCCTCGACCAGGGACTGCACACGCGCGGTCGTTGACGGATATCCCGGTGCCTTGACGCGGTAGCCCTTTGCCTCAAGCACATTCTGCATCAGCACAAAGGACGTCTCGGTTCGGGCAAGCCCATGCAGCAGCACGACGCAGTCCGCACGCGCGGGTGGCGCGGTGAACACGGTCAGGGCCGTAAAAAGCAAGAGACCGAACAATCGAAGCATGAAAGGCAGATACGGCGTGAATGCCGCTGTGAAAAGGGGTCAGCGCCGCGACGTAACGGCCAGAAGCACACCGCCAAGCACGAAACAGGCCGCGATCATCAAACGCACACCCACGGTTTCCGACAACAAAAGCACGCCGCCAACCATGGCGATCACTGGCACCGTCAATTGCAACACCGCAGCCGTCGTGCTGCGCAGATCGGGCAGAACCGTATACCAAAGCGCGTATCCCAGCCCCGATGTGACCGCTCCGCACAGGATCGCGATCAACAGGCCAGAGACCGTGGCCTCGGGTATTCCCGATGAGGTCGGAAGCAGCACCGATATGGCTGCGAACAGGCCTGCACCTGCGGCTGCGAGGATAAAATTGGCGGCAGTATCGCCCAACGGATCGCTGCCCCCGCGTCCGTTCAGCGAATAGACCCCCCATGCCACCCCTGCCGCTGCCATCGACAGCGCGTGCGACAGGCTGGGCGCGGCTGATTGACCGGGCCAAAGCAGCCAGACCAGCCCGCCAAAGGCCAAACTCGCGCCGATCCACCGCTGAAGCCCTGGCCGCTCTCCGCCAACCAGCGCGCCGGCGAACATGGTGATCTGCACCATACCAAAGAGGATCAGCGCCCCCAGCCCCGCATCAAGGCTGTCATAGGCAAGCGAAAATCCAAATGTATAGACAAGGAGCGCGCCCACCCCCAGCCACCGAGTCGGACCACCCAAGCGCAAACCGCCATTGCGCAGCAGCACTAGAAGGGCAAGCATGACCGCTCCGGCCACCAGACGCACGATGCCAAAACTGACGGCGTCCATACCGCCGCTGGCGACGCCCACCCGATTGAGGATCGAGTTCGACGCAAAGGCGATCATTGTCAGGCAAGACAGGGCAACAAGGCGCATACGGGGGCGCGGCCTTAATCGCGTGGCGCGGACAAGATGAATTCCCGCATCACGGCCTCGCTTCGATCCGGATCATCGCGGTGCACGCCATGTCCGCAATCGTCAAAGACCTCAAGCCGGGCATGTGTGCCAATGGCGTTTGCGATGTCTTGCGAACAAATAACCGGAGTTACGGGATCAAGCGCTCCGGCAAGAACTAGCGTGGGACAGCTGACCGCCGCCAGTGCCGGGCGCATGTCCATGTCCATCATTTCATGTTTGAAAAAATGCACCGTCACCTCTGGCTTTTCGATCGCGCGATCCCGAAACGATGCCCCTTTGGGTGCTGCGGTGCGGGTATAGAGCGGCAGGCATACCTTGCCGTATGTCGCGTAGGTTTCCAGACTTGGATCCGTGAACAACGCCCGCGCGGCGTTGGCGGCGGCGTCACCCCCCAAGGTGCGGGCCATCTCAACCGTGGCCTCCGTTTCGAAATGTGCCGCAGTGGACGACAGGATGAGTTTTGAAGCCAAATCGGGATGCCGCGCAGCGACGCGCATGGCGACCATGCCGCCGAAGGACTGGCCAAAGACAATCGGTTTTTCGATGCCGAGGATGCGGCACAAATCGGCGACATCATCCGCCCATTGATCCAGCGTCCAGGTGTCGGGCGTACCGCCGGACCGGCCACAGCCGCGATGGTCGAAATAGACCACCTGCGCGATGTCGGCAAAGCGGTCAAAATGTGGGCGCAGGGTGGTGTGGTCATATCCCGGTCCGCCGTGCAGCATAAGCAGCGTAGGGCGTTCGTTGCCACGGTCGTCGAGGGCGGGGCCCGCGGTGTCAAAGAAGATGCGGGCGGTGGGCAGGTCAATATACATGTCGGGACAGTTTCAACTTTGCGTCCCGGCGTCAAATAAAGTCCCCATTCGAGGATCAGTAACACTCGCTAGCATGTTACTGAGAAAAGTCTGTTAGACCTTCATCAAAGAACCCTTACTCAGTAAAGCAGCCACCATTATTGGGTCTCCGTCTCGCTACATGGAATACGCCTGACGGAAACATGACACTCGTATCTTCCAATATTCTATAATCAAACTCTGAAAGGCGGTTTTTTGGTGGAGCATCTGGCTGCCAACAGTCCGAAACACAGATTGCAGAGACAAAGTAGTCTAAAGTGTCAAGTTCAATGCTGTAGTTCATTTCCTTGGCAGGTTTTTCATATTCGGAAGGTGTCATTACCTTTGGCATTGGCATAATCGTGTGTCGAACGTGCATCAACTTTCCAGATCGTAGTCGGGTACCATGATAACGAAGATGATAGTCCCATAAGGATGTTTCTGCCGCCCGACGCTTATACTCAGCGTCTGTTATTCTCTCCATCCATGGCTCCCAGAACTCACCGTACCGGGATCGGTCATTTAGCGACATCTCTAGGGTAAACTCGGGAAAATCGGCATGGTAACTAAGGCTTCTCTCAGACGATGTCGGATCGGTTGTGTTGATCCAACGGTCGACATCCTGAACTAATTTCAAGACGCGGTTTGCAGGACTTAAGTGCAATCCAAATCTGACCTTCCAAAGCTCCATAACCTCAGCATCAGCCAGTGTACCGGTTCGGGGAGTATTGTTACTCTGACTGCGTCCGTAAACCACGCCAGCGCGTATTATCTTGCCATTCTTCTCGAAATCACGCGTCAGGAAAAAAGGCTTCTGTTGACTGTCCAATATCTTTATTATGACCAAGAGTTTAGCGTCACCATCATCACACGTCTCAAACGTCTCCACCTCTACTGGAAGCGGATGATTGGTTGGAAAAGATCGGATGTCCGTCCAAAAATTATTCTCATAAAACGGTTTCGAGATACCACAAATGTTCCGATCATCTGTGACCCCACACACGATTAAACGCGGGTTAGGCGTGATTGTATTCGCCATTGAAAGAATATCATGAAGCATGTCTGATTTCTTGTCAGGAGAGTAATAATCACCTTTGAGATCAAACCAAGCGGTCTCAGTTGAGCGCGTGATGAGTTCTATCACATCGTAAGGAGTGTCTGACATGCGGTTTGATACGAAAAAGGCCGCACCCCGACAAGGGAACGGCCATAGGTAACTGTTACTAACTAGCGTTTTAGAGGGCTTACATCATGCCGCCCATGCCGCCCATGTCGGGCATGCCGCCACCGGCACCTGCGCCTTCTTTCGAAGGCTTGTCGGCAACCATGGCTTCGGTTGTGATCAGCAGGCCCGCGATGGATGCGGCGTCCTGAAGTGCTGTGCGCACAACTTTGGCCGGGTCGATCACGCCGAACTTGAACATGTCGCCATATTCTTCGGTCTGCGCGTTGAAGCCGAACTTGAGATCGTCGCTTTCGCGGATCTTGCCTGCCACAACAGAGCCGTCAACGCCCGCGTTCTCGGCGATCTGGCGCAGCGGTGCTTCAAGCGCCTTGCGCACGATGGTGATACCGACGTTCTGGTCGTTGTTGTCACCTGTGAGGCCGTCGAGCTTTTTGCCCGCCTGAACCAGAGCAACACCGCCGCCCACAACGATACCTTCTTGTACCGCAGCGCGTGTGGCGTTCAGCGCGTCATCGACGCGGTCCTTACGCTCTTTCACTTCGACTTCTGTCATGCCGCCAACGCGGATGACAGCAACACCGCCTGCAAGCTTCGCAACGCGTTCCTGCAGCTTTTCACGGTCGTAGTCGGATGTGGTTTCTTCGATCTGGGCACGGATCTGTGTGACGCGTGCTTCGATCTCGGCCTTTTCGCCGGAACCGTCAACAATGGTGGTCTCGTCTTTGGTGATCTGGATTTTCTTGGCGTTACCAAGCATGTCCATTGTCACGTTCTCAAGCTTCATGCCGAGGTCTTCGGAGATGACCTGGCCGCCTGTCAGGATCGCAATGTCCTGCAGCATGGCCTTACGACGATCACCAAAGCCCGGTGCCTTCACAGCAGCGATCTTCAGACCGCCGCGCAGCTTGTTCACGACGAGTGTCGCGAGCGCTTCGCCTTCGACGTCTTCCGCGATGATCAGGAGCGGCTTTTGCGACTGGATCACGGATTCGAGCAGCGGAACCATGGGCTGGAGCGAGGACAGCTTCTTCTCGTGGAGAAGGATCATGCAGTCTTCGAGCTCTGCCGTCATCTTGTCAGCGTTTGTGACAAAGTAGGGGCTCAGGTAGCCACGGTCGAACTGCATACCTTCGACAACATCGGTTTCTGTTTCCAGACCCTTGTTTTCTTCGACGGTGATAACGCCTTCGTTGCCAACCTTCTGCATCGCGTCTGCGATCTGGCGGCCGATTTCGGCTTCGCCGTTCGCAGAGATGGTGCCAACCTGCGCAACTTCGGCGCTGTCGGACACGTCACGTGCGGCGGCTTTGATCGATTCCACCACGCGCGCTGTGGCAAGGTCGATACCGCGCTTGAGGTCCATCGGGTTCATGCCCGCTGCGACCGACTTCATGCCTTCTTTGACGATGGCCTGTGCCAGAACCGTCGCAGTTGTTGTACCGTCACCGGCTTCGTCATTGGTGCGGGAAGCAACTTCCTTCACCATCTGCGCGCCCATGTTCTCGAACTTGTCTTCCAGTTCGATCTCTTTGGCGACGGATACACCGTCCTTCGTGATGCGCGGTGCGCCGAAGGATTTGTCGAGGACCACGTTGCGGCCTTTCGGGCCGAGGGTCACTTTCACGGCGTCAGCAAGAATGTTGACACCTTTCAGCATGCGCGTGCGCGCGTCTGTATCAAATTTTACGTCTTTTGCAGACATCAGTAGGTCTCCACTAATATAGTCAGAGGTTTTCGTTTGCGATCACAACAGGCGTTCAGGCAGCTTTTGCAGCTTTCGCGTCCGTGATGATGCCGAGGATGTCCGACTCCTTCATGATGAGGAGTTCTTCGCCGTCGACTGTCACTTCTGTACCGGACCATTTGCCGAACAGAATGGTATCGCCTTCCGAGACAGCCATCTCGATCAGCTCGCCACTGTCTTTGCGTGCACCATCGCCACACGCAACAACCACGCCTTCTGCAGGCTTTTCTTTGGCGCTATCTGGAATGATCAGGCCACCAGCAGTTTTGTCTTCACTTTCGATCCGACGGACCAGCACGCGGTCATGAAGCGGTTTGAATGCCATCTTCGAGTCTCCTTGCTCAAAGGTTTCACTATCAAGTCCCTCGCTCTCCGAGAGATCGTTATCACTCTCTATCGACGAGTGCTAACGGCGCATAGCTAGGCACGAGACCTAAATGAGTCAACATGCGACTGCGACATTTTTTGCTGTGACCGGGAAGATCCGATTTCCGCCCCGGTATAAAGCGGGCGTCGCCGTCTTCCCTACCCCGCAGATCGCACCCGCCAGTATGCTGGCGTGAACGCGCCTTGCTATCGATTCCGTGCGAAATCCCGCCTCTGGGCGCGCTAAGGGCTGTGCAGACAGGCAGGTTCGTGGTTTCCTGTCTTTATTCAAATCGACGCTTTTGAGGATGTATCCATGAGATTGCCGCTCGCATTGACCTTATCTGCTTTTGCCACGTTCGCCGCAGCCCAGGACCAGCCGAATACCGTTCTTGTCATGGACGGGTCAGGATCCATGTGGGGCCAGGTTGATGGCGTGGCCAAGATTACCATCGCCCAAGACGTTGTCGGCACATTGCTGTCCGATTTCCCTGCGGAACAGGGGCTGGGATTGACCGTTTATGGCCATCGGGAACGCGGCGAATGTACGGACATTGAAACGGTGGTTGCCCCGGCACCGGGCACGGCCGCGCAGATTGCGGAGGCCGTGAACGGGATCAAACCGCTGGGCAAAACCCCGATGACGGACGCGGTGATCGCCGCCGCCGAAGCGCTGCGATATACGGAAGACAAGGCCACCGTCATTCTGGTGAGTGACGGCGTCGAGACCTGTAACCCTGACCCCTGCGCCGCCGCCCGACTGCTTGAAGAGGCGGGCATTGATTTCACCGCCCATGTCATCGGGTTCGATGTTGGCTCAGACGCGGAGGCGCTGGCCCAGATGCAGTGCATCGCGGATGAAACCGGCGGCAAGTTCCTTACAGCCGACACTGCGGATCAACTGACCGCGGCCCTGACGCAGGTGGCCGTGGCAACGCCGGAACCAGAGCCAGAGCCCGCACTTGTGCCCACAACATTGTCGGCGGTGATCGAAGGCAGCGACACGCCGGTTCCCGGCCCTGTGCTTTGGGAATTGACGGGCAATTCCGGCGTTGTTCTGGACGACACCGAGGGCAACCCTCTCATGGTTGATCTTGAAGAAGGCTCATACACCGCCCTTGCCTACAGCGTGACGCTCGAAGCCGAGTTGAGCCGCCAGTTTGTGGCAATCGGTGACGCGGCCCGCGTTGAGATCGCGTTTCCCGAACCCAAGGAAACCGCGCGGCTTCTGGCTCCAACGACGGCAGTGGCAGGCAGCACGATCGAGGTTGGCTGGGACGGACCGAATTACGAAGATGACTATATCGGCATCGGCGCTCTGGGGGCCGAAGGTGCCAGCATGTGGCAAAACTGGGCCTATACCAAGTCGGGCAACCCAGTGAAGTTGCTGGTGCCACCGGTCGAAGGCCCCTACGTGATCCAGTACTTCAAGCGCGAAGGACGCGAGAGCCTTGGGAGGGCCGAGATCAGCGTGACTCCGGTTGACGTGACGCTGACCGCACCTGACAGCGCGCCTGCAGGGTCAGACATCGTGGTCGAATGGACCGGCCCGGATTACAAAGAAGACTATATCGGCATCGGGCGCGTGGACGCAGACGGGGCCAACCAGTGGGAAAACTGGGCCTACACGGCGTCGGGATCACCGGCCAAGATCACCGTTCCAGAGACGCCCGGACAGTACGAGATCACCTATTTCATGCGGCAGGGGCGTACACCGGTCAGAACCATCGCGTTTACGGCCACGGAAGTCACCGCAACCATCGTTGCGCCAACCGAGGCTGAGGCCGGATCAACCATTGAAATCGACTGGACAGGGCCGGACTACAAGGAAGACTACATCGGCATCGGAAAGGTTGATGCAACCGGTGGCAGCCAGTGGGAAAACTGGGTCTACACCGCAGACGGCAGTCCGACGAAACTGGTGATGCCTGCAGAACCCGGTGACTACCTGATCACCTATTTCCAGAGGCAAGACCGAACGCCGTTGGTTTCGGTTCCCATCACGCTGACCGCCCTGTCAGCCAGCATCACGGCCCCGGCTGAAGCCGCTGCGGGTTCCACCATCGAGATCGGCTGGACCGGGCCAGACTACAAGGAGGACTACATCGGCATCGGAAAGGTTGATGCGACCGGTGGCAGCCAATGGGAAAACTGGGTCTACACCGCAGATGGCAGCCCGACGAAACTGGTGATGCCCGCAACACCCGGCGACTATCTCATCACCTATTTCCAGCGGCAGGATCGAACGCCGTTGGTGTCGGTGCCGATTACCCTTACGCCGCTGGAGGTGACCGTCACCGCCCCAGCCACGGCAATCGCTGGCGAGGTGATCGAGGTTGAATGGACAGGTCCCGATTACAAGGAAGACTATATCGGCATCGGAGCGGTCGACGCGACCGGTGGCAATCAATGGGAAAACTGGGCGCGCACTTCCGAAGGCAGCCCACTCAAGCTCACCATGCCCTCCAAACCCGGCGACTACCTGATAACTTACTTCCAGCGCCAGGACCGGACGCCTTTGGCCAGTACGATGATTGCATTGCAAGCGCCCGAGGCCAGCCTGGCCGCCCCGGCAGAGGCGGTGGCGGGATCGACGATAGACGTTGCGTGGGTCGGTCCGGATTACAAAGACGACTACGTTGGCATCGGGCGCGTCGATGCGACAGGCAGCAATCAATGGCAAACCTATCGCTACACCCGTGACGGGAACCCCGCCCAAGTGACGGTGCCGTCAACGCCGGGCGCGTATGTGATCACCTATTTCATGCGGCAAGACCGCACCAAACTTGTCGATACACCTCTGAACGTTGTCACACCGGAGGCTCGTTTGATCGTGCCGGAACGTGCGCAAAAAGGGTCGGCCATCGAAATCGGCTGGGTCGGCCCGAATTATAAAGATGATTACATCGGTATCGGACTGGCCAGCGCGTCGGGCAGCAAACAATGGGAGGCGTGGCGCTATGTCCGGGACGGCAACCCGGTCGAGATCACGTTGCCAGACACACCCGGCGAATATCGTGTCCGCTATTTCATGCGATTGGACCGCACGATCCTGACCGAAGAGACACTGATCGTCGAATAACGTCCAATGCGTTCGGCAGGCTTTGGACCTACGATAAGCTGTCGCCCCAATCCACCAATCCCTTGCGCCCTTGCGGCGTGAGGGCATAAACGCCGGTTTCTATCCGCTCAAACCAGCCATAATGATTGTCGCGCATGACCGTCGTCGCGTTCTTGACGCCGGTGGCCTTTGCCACCAATGCGCCTTTCTCGGCTCCGGTTTCGGCCAGGTACATGGCGCAGCGCAGGGCGTCCTGGCGATAGGCGGTGACGATCCCGTGACGTGTCGCGCCTCCTGCATTGGGATCGCCTTCGAGCCGCGCAAACTCGCGCAGCAGTTTGGCGCGTTTGTTCTTGTTCTTGCGCGGCGCATACGGCCCGGGATCGCACTGGGCTTCCACAACGCCATCCTTGCGCACCGTCAGAAACCCAAGCCCCAGACGGCGACACAGCGACGTGTTCTCGCGCAGGGCGCGCCGCGCGTTTCGTCCGGTCGGTTTGACGATGGCGATATAAACAGTGTCGGACACCGCAAGCCGTGCAACCGCCTGATGATACAGGGTCAGGTTCACGCGCAGCTTCAGTTCGACAATCACGGGGTCTTCGTCGCCCCGAAGGGCGACCATGTCCGCCGCGCCAACCTCACCTTTCACCGTATAGCCCTGCGCTTGCAGATAGGCTTTCACATGCGGGTATAGATCGGCTTCTCGCTCCATTCGGTATCAATGCGCGACCGCCTTGCCGCTGGCAAGCCCAGCGCCTAGCTTTGTAAAGGCCACCCTGAAAGGACAGCGTCGATGCTTATCCGTCTGATCTCGTTTCTATGCCTCGTCGGGCTGTCCCAACCCGCGTTTGCCGCATGTGCCGGCACAGATCTCCGGGCAACGCTGACCTCCGCAGAGCAATCCCGACTGGACACGATCCTTACCGACGCCCCGTTTGCCGAAGGCAACCATTGGCGCGCGACAAGGGACGGGCGAACCATTCACCTGATTGGGACAATGCATCTGCCGGACCCAAGGCTGGATGCCCCGGTCAACCGGTTGCAGGGCCTGATCGAAAGCGCCGACATCCTGCTGCTGGAAATGACCGATGAAGACGAAGCCGCGCTTCAAAGCCGCCTTGTCTCTGATCCCGCGCTGTTGATGTTGCCGGATACGACATTGCCCGAATTGCTGTCCGAGGATCAGTGGTCCGCCATGTCGGATGCCTTGCAGGCCCGCGGCATGCCGCCGTTTATGGCGGCCCGGTTCCAGCCGTGGTACGTGTCCATGCTTCTGGCCATGCCACCCTGTGCGAGCCTGACCGACCTGACGGCTGGCGGACTGGATGCGCGCCTTGAAGACATCGCAAAGCAGGCCGACGTGCCCCGTGCGGCGCTTGAAGACGTCGAAACGATTTTTGCGGCCTTTGCGGATCAGCCCCGCGATGTTCAAATCGATATGATGCTGTCGGCTCTTGTTGAGCCAGAGGTCAGCGAAGACCTGTTTGCCACGCTTCTGGCAAGCTACTTTGACGAAGCGCCTGCCGAAGGGTGGGCAATGTCGACCCTCCTCGCGGAACGGTTCAGCCCGATCCCCGCCGACAAAGCAGCGGCGATTTTCGCGACGCTGGAACATCAACTGCTGATCAAGCGCAATCGCGCGTGGATTCCGGTTCTGCTGGACGCGTCAGAGCAGCACACTGTGGTTGTGGCGGCATTTGGTGCCGCGCATTTGCCGGGCCGGGATGGTGTTTTGAACCTGCTTCAAGCGGAAGGCTTCACGCTTGACCGTTTACCGTTTTGACGCCACGCCGCCACGCACCTGACTATCATCCTTTAGCAACAGCCCCAACGCCAGAACCGTCAGCGCCACCCCGATCAGGATCAACCCGGGTGGCAGGGGACGGCCCAGCGCCACCTCCCACAGGATCACCCAACTGGGCGTGAGATAGGTGTAGGCCATCACCTTTGCCGACGGGATGCGCAGGCTTGCATATTGCAACAGCAGGAATGTCGCCGCGCTCGCAAACACAGAGGTATAGGCGATCGCGATCCATACGATGTTCGGCAAGTCCGACCAGTTGATTTTGGTCAGCGCCGGCAGCCCCACAAGCGTCAGCAACAGCGCCCCGGCAACTAGGGTGCCAAAAGTGAACACTGCCGCCGATTCCCCGCGGTTCAGCTTGGCGACCATCGGCGTGTAAATGGCATGCCCGATACAGCCAAAGAAGAAGATCACCTCTCCACGGCCAAGATTGAAGGCAAGCAAAGCACTCAGGTCAGCCCGGAAAATCACCCAAAGCGCGCCGGTCGCGCCAATCGCCAACGCAAGCACCATGCGCGGTGTGAGAACTTGCCGGAGCAGGATCCATCCAAACCCGGCCGCCATCACCGGCGTCAAGGTGAACACCGCCGCCATCGACACGGGTGCGCCGGTCTTCAGCCCCTCGAACATCAGAACGAAATACGTGCCAAAAAACAGTGCCAGAACGAAATAGCGCCACGGCGCGCGGAACGAACCGGGCGGGATACCACCGGTCGCCTTGACCACAACAGACATCAGTACGGCTGCAAAGGTGAACCGTACGGCATTCAATGCCTCCGGAGCGATATGTGGTGCCGCCATCGCGCCCAGCGAAAACGACCCCGCCACCAGCGCCGAAAACGTCAACATCGCCAGATGGCCGCGCCGCGCCTCGGTCATGGTTGCGGCGCAGCGCCGGATTTGGCTTTGGCCGCCGCCTTGAGATGGCTCACCAGCGCCTGAACCTTGGCCGTGCGATGCAGATCGACATGGGTCACCAGCCAAAGCTGGGGCGACCAGTCATCTTTCGCAGGCAGAACCTCGATCAGGTCCGGATCGGCCTCCCCCTGATCGCGGGTCATAAACCCGATCCCTGCCCCACCCCGGACCGCGCGCATCATGCTTGCGGTGTCCGTGGTACGAAACACGACGCGGTCGTAAGGCACTTTGGATCGCAGCCATTTCTGGAACGGCGCGCGTCCATCCGGGTTGTCACTGCCGACAAACGTATGCCCGGCCAGCGCGTCTTCGGTTTCCGGCAAGCCATGTTTTTTCGCGTAACGTTTCGACGCATACAGACCGATGTCCAATTTCATCAGTGGTTGTACAACATTGTCCGGCTCTTCCGGGGCGGTGCCAGCGCGAACCGCCACATGGGCTTCGCCGTATTCCAACCGGAACACCCGTGCATCGGTCAGGTAGCGCACCACCACGTCTGGATATTCTTCCTTGAAGCTGGTCAGAACCGGGACAAGGAAATCCGACAGTTCCACAATGGATGTCACCATCAGCTCACCGCTGACATCCGATCCCCGACCGCGAATGCGACCGACAAGCTGTTGAAGTTGATCTTCTGTTGTCTGCGCGACGCGGGCCAGATCTTCGCCGGATTCCGTTGGTGTGTATCCCCGTGCATGCCGCTGGAACAGCTTGACGCCCAATCGTTGCTCTAGGGCGTCGATATGCCGGATGACCGTTGCGTGATGAACCCCAAGGACATCCGCTGCACCACTTACCGTTCCTTGCCGCGCCACCTGATAGGCCGTGCGGACTTCATCCCAATGTTCCATTCTGCGCCTCTGTGCAAATTATCACATATGATGCGCATTCCTTCCTATTTCGTGCGCAGACGCAAGTGATATCTATGTGATCAGAAACGTCAACGCCCCAGAAAAGGAAACACACCCATGACACACACAGTATTGCGCATCGACGCATCCGCCCGCCGCACCGGTTCCGAAAGCCGCAAACTGGCGGACCGCATCATTGACCGTTTGGCCCCTGCCACAACGCTGACCCGCGATCTGGCCACCGCAGTGCCCGCGATCGACGAAGCCTGGCTTGCCGCCAACTGGACACCGGACGCCGATCGTTCTGATGCGCAGCGTGACACGCTGGCGTTGTCCGACCAGCTTGTGTCCGAACTCAAAGCCGCGGATACGATTGTCATCAGCACCCCGATCTACAATTTCGGCATCCCGGCCGCGCTCAAGGCGTGGGTCGATCAGATCGCCCGCGCGGGTGTCACGTTCAACTACACCGAAACCGGCCCCAAGGGATTGCTGGACGGAAAGCGCGCAATCATCGCCATCGCCTCCGGTGGTACCGAAGTGGGTTCCGACATCGACTTTGCCAGCGGCTATCTGCGCCACGTCCTCGGCTTTGTTGGCATCACAGATGTCCAGTTTGTGGCAGCCGATCAGCTGATGGTGGATGCTGACGCCTCCCACGCAAAAGCAGACGCTGCGCTCGAAAAACTGGCGGCGTAACCGCCTGACTGTCTGGACCACACACATAAGGCGCGGGTACACTCGCGCCTTATGAAGGTTACCCGCGACACCGACACCCAATTGATCCTCGCCAATACACCTTGGCTGCTGTCCTTGGGATTGGTGTTGTTCATGTTGGTTTTCGTCGGTGCTGGAGTGCTGCGCATGTCAGACACCCTGTTGGGTGGCATGGTCATGCTGATTGCCGGATCCATCGGCGGTGCGGTGTTCCTGCTGGCATTTGTGCGGCGAACACAACTTATTCTTGATCGACATTCAGGTCTTGTCACGTTGCGTCGACGCAGCCTGCTTGGTTATTCGGAAAAGACCTTTGATCTGGACGATCTGTCCCACGCGGTGACGCAGGACTCCCGCAGCAAAAACAACAGTGGAACGCGGCGCGCGGCGTTGATGTTTCACAAAGGGCCGGACAAGGGCACGCATCCCATCACCATTGTCTACACCAACACCAAGGGACCGGTGCGCGCCGTGGATGCCATCAACCGCTGGATGGAACGGCACAGAACACCCGATACGCCATGATAGCTTGACTCTCGCAGGGCAGACCGACTAAACGGCCTGCAACTCCGGGAAGTTCAGCTTTCCGGTCCCTTGGGCTATGCCCGGGATCGCCCTCCACCAGCGTGTTACGCCCGTGGGGGCGCAACTGTTTTGCTGCACGCCTGTGGCGTGACGTTTGGTTTATGCGCTGCTGGCCCTTACATCGGGGATAGATCCAGCGGTTAGGGAGGCGAAAGCCCATGTTTGAAAATCTGTCCGAACGCCTTGGCGGCGTCTTTGATCGGCTCACCAAACAGGGCGCGTTGTCCGAGGATGACGTTAAAACCGCCCTGCGGGAAGTCCGTGTCGCCCTGCTTGAAGCCGACGTATCCCTGCCCGTTGCCCGCGACTTTGTGAAAGCGGTGCAAGGCAAGGCCACCGGTCAGGCCGTCACCAAGTCGGTCACACCGGGCCAGCAGGTCGTCAAGATCGTCCATGACGAATTGAAGCACGTCCTGACCGGCGATGAAGACCCCGGCAAGCTCAAGATCGACAACCCGCCTGCCCCGATCCTGATGGTTGGTCTGCAGGGGGGCGGTAAGACAACGACGACGGCCAAGATCGCAAAACGGCTGAAAGAGCGCGACGGCAAGAAGGTTCTGATGGCGTCTTTGGACGTCAACCGCCCTGCCGCGATGGAGCAGTTGCAGATCTTGGGTGTGCAAATCGGGGTCGACACCCTGCCCATCGTCAAGGGCGAAGACCCGGTCGCCATCGCCAAGCGCGCCAAGACGCAGGCGTCTTTGGGCGGTTATGACGTCTACATGCTTGACACAGCCGGTCGCCTGTCCATCGACGAAGAACTGATGGCGCAGGTCGAAGCGGTGCGCGATGTCGCCAACCCGCGCGAAACGCTGTTGGTGGTCGATGGCCTGACAGGTCAGGACGCGGTGCACACAGCGGAAAATTTTGACGAACGTATCGGGATCTCAGGCGTCGTCCTCACCCGTATGGACGGCGACGGGCGCGGCGGTGCCGCCCTGTCGATGCGCGCGGTCACTGGCAAGCCAATCCGCTTCGTCGGCCTTGGCGAAAAAATGGACGCGCTTGAGACGTTCGAACCCGACCGCATCGCGGGCCGCATCTTGGGCATGGGCGACATCGTGGCGCTTGTGGAAAAGGCGCAGCAGACGCTCGAGGTCGAACAGGCCGAGCGCATGATGAAGCGTTTCCAGAAGGGTCAGTTCAACATGAACGACCTGAAGATGCAGCTGGAACAGATGATGAAGATGGGCGGCATGGAAGGCATGCTGGCGATGATGCCGGGGGCCGCCAAAATGCAAAAGCAGATGGACGGCGCAGGGATCGACGACCGCATGCTGCGCCAGCAGATCGCGCTGATTCAATCCATGACCAAGAAAGAACGCGCCAATCCCGCGCTGCTTCAGGCCAGCCGCAAAAAGCGGATCGCCAAGGGCGCAGGAATGGAGGTGTCCGACCTGAACAAACTGCTGAAAATGCAGCGCCAGATGTCGGACATGATGAAGAAGATGGGCAAAATGGGCAAAGGCGGCATGCTGAAACAGGCCATGAAGGGCATGTTGGGCAAAGGCGGTTCCCCGGAAGAAATGATGGGCAACATGGACCCCAAGGCACTGGAACAAGCCGCCAAGGCGATGGGCGGCAAAGGCGGCCTGCCCGGCATGGGCGGCGGTATGGGCTTGCCTCCGGGTCTGTCCGGCTTTGGGAAAAAGAAATGATGACATCTCTTTTTCAAAAATATGCAAACACTGACCGTCGGCGCAAAGGCGTCCGTTAAACCATGGTGACTGACACCCTCATCACCCGGCGGCTGATTCTCCGTCGGCCAAAGCTGTCCGATCTGGATAGCTTCGCGCGCTATTGCGCCAGCGACCGCGCGCATTTTCAAGGCGGTGCGGTGGATGCTGAGGAAGCGTTTGATCGCTTTGCGATGCTCGTCGGCCATTGGGAACTGCGCGGTCACGGGCGCTACGTGATCGAACGCAGCGGCGTTGCAATCGGGCACACCGGGCTTCTGACCGAGGTAAGCGGCGACAACTCGTTTTCATGGGCGTTGTGGGACAAATCGGTCGAGGGGCAAGGCTACGCGTTTGAAGCGGCCTATGCTGCCGCGCGTCACCTTCTTATCGACTGCGGTTGGGCCAACCTGCGCATCCTGATCCAGAAAGCAAACACCGCGTCACGGGCGCTTGCCGAACGGCTTGGTGCGAAATTGACCGACCGTCCCGCGCCGGACTGGTACAAAGGCGCGTTGACATATGCGCTGACGGCAGAGGGTTTTTCATGACCGCCCCTCTCATCGAAACCCCACGCCTGCGGCTGCGCCATCACATTGCCAGCGACCTTGACGCGCTGTGCGATCTTTTCGAGACGGATCGCGCCCGGCATATGGGCGGTCCGATCCCGCGCGTGCATGCATGGCGCTGGATGGCGTCAGAGATTGCGATGTGGGACCTTATGGGGCACGGCGCCTGGGGTATCGAAACGCGGGACGGCACCTTCCTTGGCCAGATCGGTATCCTGCGCCCCCCGCATTTCCCGGAGCGTGAGATTGGCTGGACGTTGCTGGAAACAGCCGAAGGTCAGGGGTTTGCCACCGAGGCCGCGTTGGCGGTTCTGGCCTGGGGCTGGGAGCAGGGGTATTCAACGCTGGTCAGCTACATTGCGCCCGATAACATGCGGTCGATCGCGCTTGCGACACGGCTTGGCGCAAGGCACGATCCTGCGGCCGCGCTGCCCGAAGGCGAGACGGCGGACGACACCGTTGTCTATCGACACAGCCCCGACACCGATGGCAGCCCGGAGGCTTATGCATGACAACTCCGCTTGCGCAGAAAGCGTCTTGGAAGACGCTTGGGACGTGGTTTGCAAACCACGTGGTACGCCTTTTCGAAAAGGCGTCCTGCCCATGACCCTTACGCTTGCCCCCCGGTTAGAAACGAACCGCCTGATCCTGCGCTCGCCCGTGAAGGCGGACGCGGACGCGGTGATTGCCTTCCTCATGGACGAAGTGCGTTCGGACGGGTTTGGCGGTTTTGACAATCGTCCCGATGCGTGGCGCTGGTTTGCGTTGAATGTCGGGCATTGGCACTGGCATGGCTACGGCTACTTCATCATCGAAGACAAAGCCTCGGGCAAACCGGCCGGGATCGCAGGCATCTGGAATCCCGAAGGCTGGCCCGAACCGGAAGTCGGTTGGGTGGTATTCGACGGGTTCGAAGGCAAGGGCATCGCTTACGAAGCGGCGCTCCGCGTGCGCCAATGGGCCTATGAGGACCTTGGCTTCACCACGCTGACGTCAAACATCGTTCCGGGCAACACCCGCTCCATTCGCCTCGCCGAACGGATGGGGGCCACGTACGAGCGGACCTACGACAACCCGAATATGGGCGAAGACATGCTGTATCGTCATCCGGGACCGGAGGCGTTGGCATGAGTGTCACCATTCCGACCATCACCACAGACCGGCTTGTCCTGCGTGCGCCCAAGGTCGAGGATTTCGAGCCGCTGCGCGCCTACTTCCAGGACCCGCGCAGTGCGTTCAACGGCGGACCGCTGGAACACAACGATGTTTGGGGCGTCCTGCTCAAGAATATGGGCCAATGGCATCTTCTTGGGCATGGTCTGTGGCATATCACCGAACCCGGTAAGGACCGCTATATCGGCTTTGCGGGCATCTTCCATCCACGGGACTGGCCAGAGCCGGAACTCGGCTACGGGATCATGGCGGAGTTTGAGGGCAAGGGCCTTGCGAGCGAGGCCGTGATCGCCGCGCGGCACGCGGCGGCAACGCATTTCGGATTTGATCATCTGCCAAGCTATATCGCGCCCGACAACGCCAGATCGGCCGCACTGGCAAAGCGCGTTGGCGCGAAGTTCGAGACCGAGATCACGCTGCGCGGGAATATCGCGCATCTTTATCGCCACCCAAAGCAGGAGGCCGCGTAATGGGACATCGCGACATTCCGGTCTTGGAGACCAAGCGCCTCATTTTGCGTGGGCCGGAACCCGAAGATTACCCCGATTTCAAGGCAACCTTTGCATCTTATCGCTCTCGCTTCATGGGGGGGCCGCTCAATGCCTATGAGGCGTGGATGCTGTATGCTGCCGAGATCGGGCACTGGGAAATCCGGGGCTTTGGCATGTGGATGGTGCATCTGCGCGAAACAGACGAAACCGTCGGCATGGCGGGCGGCTGGTCTCCGGCGAAATGGCCCGAGCGCGAGATCGCGTGGATCATCTGGCCGGAACAGGCCGGTCAGGGCTATGCGCTTGAGGCCACCCATCGCGTGCGCCAATTCTACTACGATCAGGGGTGGGAGACCGCTGTCAGCTATCTTGACCCCAAGAACCTCGACTCCATCCGCCTGGCCGAGCGGCTTGGCTGCACCAAGGACCATGACGCGCCCACCGTGGATGGCAGCGATGTGGTCTACCGCCACCCGAGTCCCGACGCCCTGCGCGGCACGCAGTTGGCGCACGGGATCGACATGGAAATCGCGCATTACCAGGACCCTCTGTTCAAACCGAAAGGCTGGGCCATTGACTGACATGACCGACACCGTGACCCGCGCCGCAGAGCTTCTCAAAGGCCATCGCGAAAGCATCGACCGGCTGGATGCGATCCTCGTGTTCACGCTGGCCGAACGGTTCAAACACACACAGGCCGTGGGAGAGCTTAAAGCTCAACACGACCTCCCGCCCTCAGACCCCGCGCGCGAAGAAAAGCAGATCGCGCGGCTCGAAGAGCTTGCGGCTCAGGCTGATCTAGACCCTGAGTTCGCCAAGAAATTCCTGAACTTCATCATTCAGGAAGTCATCCAACACCACAAACAAAAGCAATCGTGACGGGTCATCCCGTCATCTCGAAAACCTAGG
Source organism: Marivita sp. S6314 (assembly GCF_023015985.1). Lineage (GTDB taxonomy): Bacteria > Pseudomonadota > Alphaproteobacteria > Rhodobacterales > Rhodobacteraceae > Marivita. The sequence continues at coordinate 312,938 of NZ_JALKAO010000003.1, read as the reverse complement.
AGAATACCAAATGGCTATCAAAATTCGTCTCGCCCGTGGCGGTTCCAAAAAGCGCCCCTTCTACCGTATCGTTGCCGCCGACAGCCGTATGCCGCGCGATGGTCGCTTCATCGAAAAGCTGGGCACGTATAACCCGCTGCTGCCGAAAGACAGCGAAGAGCGCGTGAAGATGGACGTCGAGCGCATCCAGTACTGGCTGGGCGAAGGCGCACAGGTCACGGACCGCGTGTCGCGCTTCCTTGAAGCCGCTGGCGTGGTTGAGAAGAAAGAGCGCAACAATCCGAAGAAAGCCGTTCCAGGCAAAGCCGCTCAGGAACGTGCCGAAGCAAAAGCTGCGAAAGCCGCTGAAGCAGCAGAGGCCGATGCGGCACCTGCGACAGAAGACGCAGCAGCAGAGTAATCTGCCGCAGCATCGCGGATGGCCGGCCCACCCGGCCATCCGCACCAAGGCTCTGCTCTATGACGATTGGGCCCGCCTGCCTGTCTGATTTTTGTCACAGCATTGCGGCTTGCATTCACCGCAGGGCCGCCATTTTTGCGATTGCCGATGGCAACGCTTGACGCGCGACGGGCGTCACACCATTTCACAATTGAACCCCTTAACCTGAAGGATTCTTCAGCCATGTTTGCGCGCCCCGCCCTTCTGACAAGCCTTGTCGCCGCCCTTGCAACACCTGCGTTTGCAGCGGGGCTCGACACGTCGGCCGACAGCACCGCCGTGATCGCACCCGCGCCAGCCGCCGCGTCGCCCCGGTTTGTGTTCACGCTGCGCGGCGGCGTCAGCGCGACGCCAGAATATTTCGGCTCGGACGAGTTGGAAGTCGGCCCTGACCTTGGCTTTCAGTTCAACTACCTGGCGCTGCGCAATGGACGCAGATTGGGCAATCCGGACCCTTGGGCGGATAACATGGGTCTGACCTTTGGCGGGTCGTTCCGGTTTGTCAAAGAACGCAGCGCAGATGACTTCAGCGAACTGGCCGGGTTGGACGATATCGATGCGGCGCTCGAACTGGGCGGATCGGTTCGCTATGGCACCGAACACTTTGCCGCCTTCGGCGAGGTGCGCCGCGGGTTTGGTGGACATGAAGGCTGGGTCGGTGAAGTTGGAGCCGACGCGATTCTGCGTCCGACCGACCGGCTGAGGCTGTCGCTGGGACCACGGCTGTTTTTCGGCGATGAGGATTATTCCGCGACCTACTTTGGCATTACGCCCAGCGAAGCCAGTGCTGCATTGCCTGCCTACGACCCCGATGGCGGGCTTATCTCGACCGGTGTGGAGTTCGGCGCGCGTTACCAGATCAATGATGTCTGGGGGCTGGAAGGTGCGGTCACGTGGGAGAAATTCACCGGCGACGCCGCCGACAGTCCGATTGTCGAACATGGTGATGACGAGCAATGGGGCATTCGGTTTGGCGTGACCCGCGTGTTCAGCATCGGCGGGTGATCACTGTCTGTGCAATTGCCACCGGGCGCGTGTCTGGTTTATCCAATCGCATGCAGTGATCTGGAGCGTTTGCCGTGAGTGAAAAAGTCTGTGTCGGAGCGATTGCCGGGGCCTTCGGCGTGCGTGGTGAAGTGCGCCTGAAGAGCTTTACCGCGACCCCCAGCGATATCGCGGAGTACGCACCGCTTGAGACCGAGGACGGCACGCAAAGCTTTACCATCAAGATCACGCGGCAGATCAAGAACGGGTTGGCCGCGCGTCTGTCGGGGATCACCAACAAGGAAGCCGCCGATGCGATGCGCGGCGTACAGCTTTTTGTGCCGCGCGAGCGTTTGCCGTCCTTGCCGGATGACGAATTTTACCATGCCGATTTGATCGGCCTGACCGTCACCGACACGGGCGGCACATCCTTGGGTAAGGTTTTGTCGATCATCAACAATGGCTCGGACGATCTTTTGGAACTGTCAGCACCCGGTCAAAAACAAACCGTCCTGCTGCCCTTTACCAAAGCCGTGGTTCCGACCGTGGACCTGACGCAAGGGCGCATCGTGGCGGATCCGCCCGAAGGCCTGTTTTCGTGACAACCCAAATCGTCATTCACGCGGGCTTTCACAAAACGGGAACCACCAGCGTTCAGGCCATGCTCCGCGAGAATGCCGATCTCTTGACGCCGCATCTCAGGGTGTTCCTGAAGGAACATTTCGAGGATCTGACGACCAAGGCCCGGACGTTTTCTATTGATCCGAACGAAAAGACCCTGCGGCGCGTCGTGCGTGCAGCGCTGAGTTTTTTCGAAACGATTGATCCGCAGGACTCCCGCCCGGTTTTGATATCGTCCGAAGACCTGTCCGGGCACATGCCGGGTCGGCATGGTCTTGAGTGCTACGACAGCGCCGGTCTTGTGATGAAATGTCTCTCCGAAGCGGCTTTGGCCCATTTCGGCACCGACACCGACCTGACCTTCTATTTCTCGACGCGCGACGCCGACGCTTGGATGCGCAGTACGTGGTGGCAAAACCTGCGCAGCACACGGTTGACGCTTGATTTCGAGGCCTATCGCGCCCAGTTTGACGACGCGCGGGGCTTTCAGGATATTTTGGGCGAAGTGGCCGACGACGTGGCCCCGGCCAAGGTGGTTTCCACATCGCTGGACGTGTCAGCCGAACGGTCACTTGGCCCACTGCACCCCCTGATCGACCTGTTTGATCTGCCTGATTTTGACATGTCGGAATTGACCGTTCTGCCGCCCGAAAACGTGCAACCCGACATTGGCATTGACGCGGTGTTTCTTGCGCTTAACCGCAGTGGTCTTCCGGAGAAGGACATTCAGGAGGCCAAACGGTCGATCCGTAAAATGGCACGTCGAATTTCGCCTTAGTTTTAGACACAGCTTCGCCAAATTAAGACCATTTCGCCGCCCGTTTCGCGGCGGGAAATCGCCATTCCGCTTCGTTACACGTTGGTTACTGCTCGGGGGAGCGTAGTGTGGTGAATGGTCTGATACGTCGAATTTTATTGAGTTTTGCTGCGCTTTCCCCAGGCGTGGTGGCTGTGTCGGTTCAGGAAATTGCGATTTCCATGGCACTGACATTGATGGGGATCGCCGGTGCGGTCAGCGTCGCCGCAGCGGCTGTGGCCGTATCACCAAAAGTCAACGAAACCATGCAGTCCGCAGGTTCGGGACGTCCCGGGTACTTTTCCCTTCTCACGCATGCGGCATTGGAAAACCTGCGAGACACCTGTCCGGATGTGACGCTGGTTCGCGCGCATCTGCACGATATCATCTCCCCCGCAGATACCTCTCCGGGTTTTGTCAGCGAAGATCATCAAATCGCGATGGTGCTTGCCCAGATCATGGCACGTTGGGAGGTGCTGGACGCGTTTCAGCTCAATGACGATCAAGCGCGGGAATTGTGGTTTCTGGAACGCCTGCTGCGCGCCTCACCCGCCGAAGCAGGTGCCATGGCCGAGTGTTTTGCCTCGCCCGATGTGGTGCTGGCGATGAAAGACCGTGTCGCCGCAGACGCATCCGCCTGAACTGGCCTTTTCACGTCAGAGCAGGTACTGCCGTCACCGTTGAACAGGGCAGACCCGATGACCGATCCCAAGACACCCCCCGCACGGTCCCATGGTCGCAAAACCTTGCGACCCACGCTCAAACCACGCGAGCTGATGGACCCCACCCCCGACCTGGCCCATGTCTGGAAAGCGCAGGTCATCACCCTGCTTCCCGATGCCTTTCCGGGCATATTGGGACAGTCGTTGACGGGGCGGGCGCTCAAGGACGGGCTGTGGCAACTTGAACCCGTTGATCTGCGTCGGTTCGGAGAGGGCAAGCACCGCAATGTTGATGACACACCCGCCGGTGGCGGCGCTGGCATGGTATTGCGCGCCGACGTTATGGCCGCGGCCATTGATCAGGCCCGCACGCGCATCGCCCCGACCGCACCAATGATCTACCTGAGCCCGCGCGGCAAACCGTTCACCCAGGCGATGGCGCAAGACCTGGCGTCGGGGCCGGGCGTGTCCCTGATTTGCGGTCGGTTCGAGGGCCTCGATCAGCGCGTGATTGATCATTACCCGATTTTAGAGGTCAGTTTGGGGGATTTCGTGCTGACCGGCGGTGAGATCGCGGCGCAGGCGATGATTGATGCCATTGTCCGCCTGCTTCCCGGCGTTCTGGGCAACGAAGCCTCGACCGAAGAGGAAAGCTTTTCAGATGGGTTGCTGGAGCATCCGCAGTACACCCGTCCGGCCGAATGGCGTGGTCTGCCGATCCCGCCTGTCCTGATGTCTGGACACCACGGTGACATCGCGAAATGGCGGCGGGCGCAGGCAGAGGCCCTGACAAAAGCGCGACGCCCCGATCTGTGGGACACGTGGTGCGCAAGTCAGGCCACGAAAGACCGGTCAGGGAAATAAAACTCAACAGGTGTTTCTGTGATAGCGTGCCCCAATCGGCCCGAAACTCAGGAGGACCAAATGGCGCTTACACTACAAGTGATCTACCCGATCAGCGATGACACCCATTTCGACTACGATTATTATCTTGGCACGCATATGCCCCTGGTGGGCGAACACATGGGCGCGCATATCGACAGCACGCTGGTGACCAAGGGTCTTGCCGGAGGTCCCGATGCCCCGCCCCAGACCTATGCGATTGCAAGCATGGTGTTTGCCGACAAAAGTGCCCTGGATGCAGCGATGGCCGCTGCAGGGCCGGTGGTGGCAGACATCAAGAACTTCACCAATACGACGCCCCAAATGCTGGTGGGTGAGGTCATCGCCTGACCGCAATCGACCCATTGTGGTTCCGTCCCGGCGATGGTTAGTCTTTCCCAATGCGATGAGAGAGGCACATCATGAGCGAAGACGAATCCAAAGACGACAAGACATCCGGTTCGGACGCAATGACCGATCGCCTGCTGAAAGCGCGGCAGATCCTGATCTGCGAGGCGATTGACCAAAAAATGGCAGCGCGGGTGATCAACCACCTTTTGGCGCTTGCGCAGGACAGCGACGATGACATCACGTTGTTCCTCAACTCTCAGGGGGGCCATGTCGAGGCGGGCGACTCGATCCACGACATGATCAAGTTCATCAAACCGCGGGTGAAGATCGTCGGCACCGGCTGGGTCGCAAGTGCCGGTACACATATCTATCTGGCCGCCCCGAAAGAAGACCGCGTCTGCCTGCCCAACACGCGCTTCCTGATACACCAGCCCTCAGGCGGCGTTGGTGGCAAGGTCACCGACATCGCCATTCAGGCCGAACAGATCGAGATCATGCGCAAACGTCTTGCACAGATCATCTCGGACGCGACGGGCCAGCCCTTTGACAAGGTCATGCAGGATATCGACCGCGACCATTGGATGAACACGGACGAGGCCAAGGCGTACGGCATTCTGGATCGGGTGATAACTTCTGTGGACGATCTGACCTGATCGTCACACTCCAACACACTGATGGGCCAGATGTCTGAAGAAAGGGCGTTTGGCGCGTCAGGTTCTAAAGTTCCTATCCGATGCTGATCCTCAAGCGCTTTGACAACAGGTCTGCCGTGCGAAGCTCTTCAGTCTTGCGTGGCAAATGTACCAAAGGTCGGGTCAGAGCTACGCGGTAGGAACGGTCGTTCCCACCTGTTTGCGAACCCTGTGAGGTCTCACATCACGAATTTGTCTCCTACTCAGAAAACGGCGTGTCCCAAGGTTGCGCTGCATCGGCATGGAGTGTCCGGCTTGGCGTGTACCTGCCCGGTTCATCAAGGGATGACGCGTGGACATACACGCAATGCGCCATGCGCTCACTGCGACGGGTCAGCGGAGAGCCACAGGTTGGACAAAAGCTGCTCCAAGTCGGTCGGCCCGATCCGCCAGTCATCTGATATTCTGCTCTTGGGCCATCGACCTGAAATGTCTCGGCGATCAGCGGGACCATTTCGGAATGCCCGCCTCCGGTGAGTTGCTGGCAATCGCGGCAGTAGCAGCGGAACATTGGAACATCCGCGAGCGTCCCACGATACCGTGCTGCGCCACATTTGCACCCGCCTGAAATCGTCTCTGCCATATCGACCCCTCGCCCGTGTTCCGTTTTGTCCTACGCCTTGATGGCGCTCATCCGGTAATATGTCAGCGAGAAAAAGAACCGTCCTCGCTGGGCGAGATCAATCTGCTCATCAAACCAATTTTTGGTCTCCGCAAAGCTCATGTGCCCATTCTCGGCAGCATATCGCGACATCAGATGCAAAAGCATGAAAGCAATGCCGTCCGGGCGCAGGGTCGTATCGCAATAGGTGAAGGGTTCAACTTCAACGGCGACAAACCCGGCATCCCGCACGAGGCGAGGCCAAAGCGCCGCAACACGTGGCTCAATGTAATGGTGATCCCATGCCTTCTGAACACGGCACATGCGGTCTTCATCCTCGGAGAACCAGTCAAGTGTCTTGCATCCCGTATCCACCGCAACAAATCGGCCACCTGTGCGCAACACGCGATGCGCTTCACGAATGGCCGATGGTATATCCGAGAGATACTCAAGAACTTGCACCGCTACAGCTTTGTCAGCCTTTCCATCTTCCAACGGAAGCGCGTCGGCGAAACCCTTTTCGATTTCTACAGTCGGAAACGCAGTACATCGCGCCGAAGCCGGAGCGCGCATATCTTCACTTGGATCAACACCGATGACCCGACCGGTCGGGCCGATTGCCCGCGCGATCTCTTCGGTCAAAAGCCCGTTGCCGCATCCGATATCAATGACTGTGTCACCCTCTGTAAGGTGAAGCGCATCAAATGCCTTACGACGGCGTCGCGTCACGTCGCCCCCCTGGTACGCAATTTCAAGCAGCTTTGTCGTTTCTTCATCGAACCTCAGCATTCTGCAACTGTAGCAAGTGCAAGCGAACTAGGAAATCGCGGTGGTTAAAGACGGCATTCGTGCGGAGCACAGCATCGTTCAGTGACGTCTCTAAGATGGCATGCGGCAACGCAACAGCCGCCCTTGCCAAGCAACGCAAGACCGATCACCCAACACGCAATTGTCACGGCTCTGACCAGATCCAGATACATGCCACGGCGCGTCATTGGATCACTCCGAAAAACACTACAATGTATTGTAAAGAATTCGGAATGCCGACGCTTTGAGGCTAATCAAGATACGTCAAACACGTGTAGTCCCGGCCTTCATCCTATACGCGCCCACTCGCCTCTGATGCAAAGCCACGTACCGCTTCGTCGGCGCTTTGCACCCGTATGCTCGTGCAGCGACATGACGTGTTCTCCGCTAAGCGCAAGCAGGTGAAAGTGCCGCCTTCCGTAAGGACTTCTTGATCTTGCCTGAAGGTCAGTAACTGCTCGACGCGGCTGGCAAAAAAAACTGAGCTTCAGAGGTATAGGCTTCAGCGTGTTGCAAACCGCTCCGATTGCCAAAAAACGAGATGAGAACCAGAGCCAAGTGACAAGGGTTCAATCCTCGTCCGGGAACGACACGACCTGCACGGTCTTGCACGCAAAATTGCCTTTCGATCCATCGGCAAGCGCAGTTTGCGGGTAATATGCGGGAATGCTTTCGTCTGTGCACCCGGCCCTGAAGCTCGAGAGCATCTCATCCGCAATTGATGGATCCAAGGGACCATGATTGTGGATCGGAAGATGATATTCCGCCTGTTCGGGGCTGTGGAATGTCGTGTCAAAGAAGTTTCCCTCAACGTCTCCGACAGGCAGAAAACCAGCCAGCGATATCGTGCCGTCCTCGCCGACCACGCCGCTGGCCGCGAGGGAGACGACGGAGTCGCTTTCCATGCCATTCACCATGGTTTCAACCGGTGTACAGGGGTTGGCCGCACATACGCCCGGGTTCTGAATTGCAACCCACCACACCGTCACACCGTCACCGGGCGTCAAACCTGACGACTTGATGGCCATGGCTGCGCCGAATGGCCCTTTTTCGAGGATTGCACTGGTTCCATCAACAGGCCCGGGCATCATGCCACTGTCGGGTGTCCAACTCATAGGTTTTGTGATGGCGTCGGCGACTGCGTCGCTGGGCACGAAAACCAATAGTGAGAATGCGATCACGACCGGTTGAAACAGGCGCTTGAAAAACTCCCTTGGCTTCATGACAGCCTCCAATTCTGGTTGTGAGAACCGCGCGCGGCGGGTCCTTGAAACGTCAATGTAACTCGGTAGAATATGCGATATTGCGTCTATTCTGTCGCGCAAATCTGGATGAAATTTTGTGAAATCCAACGCACTTCGACTGGGTGATGTGAGGTTTGACCCAACTTCTCGGACGCTTTACCGAAAAGACGGGCAGGCTTTGCAGCTGCGCAACAAGTCGAAAGCGGTGCTGTCATTCCTCGCGCAAAGGCCCAACAGAACGGTCGCAAAATCTGACATTCTTGAGGAGATCTGGACGGATGTCATCGCGTCTGACGAAAGCCTGGTGCAGTGTATTGCTGACATACGCCGGACGCTTGGTGCTGACGCGCGCAGGATTGTTGAGACGGTGCCGCGTGAAGGATATCGGCTGAATGTCGAAACGGCAGAAGACACATCATTGCGGATGCCAGTGGCAGGCTGGATTGCCGCACTGAGCGCGTCCTTGGCTTTGGCTTGGTGGGTATGGCCAGTGGGGCCAGACGGTGCTCCTCCGGTCGCACCTGCAGGCCAGATCGCATCCGCTTCAACGCCACCGGGTACGCAGAGTGAGGCCGCCTATCTCGAAGTGCTGCAAGGCCGATTGTCTGCCAATCATTTCAGTCTTGACGACAGTCTGACGGCAGAGCGCCATTTTCGCAGCGCGATTGCGCTTGATCCCGAGTACGCGCGGGCTCACGCGGAATTGGGCACATTGCTTGCGGTGCGGTTCGAGAATGACTGGACCGTGCTTTATGAGGCCGACAAGCAAAAGGCGCTCTACTATGCGCAACGGGCGGTCAATCTTGAGCCTGATTTGTGGCTGGGGCATTACGCCCTTGGACGCTTGCACAGTGTGTTTCGGAACCCGGACATGGCCGAAGCCCATCTGCGCACTGCATTGTCGCTGAAGCCCGAGAATGAAGATGCGCGGGCCTATCTGGGCGTTGTTCTCAATTTGCAGGGCGATGCCGAAGCCGCGACGACAATCCTTCGCCAAGCGATTGCAACGCACCCCAATCCGCCGTTCTGGTATTACTTCGGTCTTGGGCATGCGCTGTTCAATACAGGTCAATACGCATCCGCCAAGGCAGCTTTGAATACGTGTCTGTCGTTGTCCGAAGGTTCACCCTACTGCCTGCGATATCTGATCGCCGTCAATGGGGAAATCGGCACCCCCGCAGAAGCCGCAGCCGCCATGCGAACCTATGAGGCGTTGGGCTTCAAACTGACGGTTGACGACATAGCCAGCACACTCGCCCATTACCGCCCCAAGGACCGTGCGAGACTGGAAACGGCTTTGCGGCTGGCCGGCGTTCCGGGCTAAACCCCAGCCCCGGAACAGATTGGTATGCAACCCTCGTAAGGGACTGCGTTTCGCAAGATTTCATAATCCTTCAGTTGGTGAAGTGCCAAGCTGTCCCCTCCACTGAAGCCGCACTGTTGTGCGTGCGGATCGTCCGGTCCGCATGAATTCATTGAGGAGGATTTTTGATGAAAACTCTTGGTTCAGTCCGACAATTTGCAGCCGGGTGCGTCGCGGCGTCGGCACTTGCATTCCCGGTTCCGGCAACCGCCGACACGTCCCGACTTGGTGATGTCTCCCTGGACATCAGTTGCAAAGATGACGCGCGGCCTTCCTTTGAGACCGGCCTCTTGCTGCTGCACCACATGATGTATCGCGAAGCCGCTGCTGCATTTGAAGAGGCGGCGCACGCGGACCCTCAATGCGCCATGGCGCAATGGGGGATCGCAATGTCAAAGTTCCACCCACTATGGCCGGGCGGTCCGACGCCAGAGGAAACCGAAGCCGGTCATGCGGCAGCGATTGCGCTCGGTGACATGAACACAGGCTCAGCGCTGGAAGCAGAGTTCACCCAGGCTGTGATGGCCTTTTATGCAGGTGATGATGTTCCCTATCGCGCGCGGCTGACTGCCTGGGCCACGGCCCAACGCGCGGTTGAAGAGAGCTTTCCCGATCATGACGAGGCCGTCGCATTTGGAGCGCTGGCACAGTTGACCCTGGCACCGCGTGGCCCCGAAGCTGTGCCGGAGCTGTCAGATGCAGGTGCCCGCATGGATCGGCTGCGCGCGAGATCGCCGCTTCATCCGGCAGGCTATCACTATGCGATCCATGCCTATGACCATCCAGCGCTGGCCGAACGTGGCCTGGAACCGGCGCGATCCTATCTCGATATCGCGCCCCAGAACCCACATGCGCTGCACATGCCGACACATATCTTCACACGGCTGGGCCTCGCGGCGGAGTCATCTGAACTGAACCGTCAAAGCGCTGCTGCGGTGATTGCACAATCGGGGCCGGACGTCCTGAGCGGGCACTACATCCATGCGCTGGACTACGCGATCTACGCCGAACTGCAGAAAGGTAACGTGGACGAGGCCGAAGATCTCCTGGCCGCGCTGGAAGGGCACGCCAATCACGAAAATGTCTTTGGCACCGCCTATGCTGCAGCTGCGGCGCCGTCACGGCTGCCGCTCGAACAGGATGACTGGCAAGCTGCGGCGGCGCTGCCGACGCAGATGCATCCGGCCGTTAGCTGGGAGCGGTATCCTCAAGCGGTTGCCATCCGGTGGTTCGCCATTGGGCTCGGGGCCGCCCGGTCTGGCGATACCGCAACAGCACAGGCCGCATTGTCGGAACTGTCTGAACTTCGGCAGGTGATGGAGGAGCGCAAGGCCAATTATTGGCTGATGCTGCTGAGCGCGCAGACCGGCGCGATCGAAGCTTGGCTCGCGTTGGCCAATGGCGATGCCGAGACAGCCATTGCGTTGATGCGTGACGCCGCCGATATCGAAGACAAGGTAGGCAAGGCCCCCGTCACGCCCGGGCATGTCCTGCCAGCCCGGGAGTTGTATGGCGATTTGCTGCTGGAAGTTGGCGACAAGGCTGCCGCAGAAGACGCCTATCTCGCGGCGCTTGGAACGTCGCCAAATCGCCGTCGCAGTTTGCAGGGTCTGCAGCGGGCGACCGCCAACTGAAGCGTCCCAAAGTTGACCCCAACCGATCTGGTCATTCGGTTGGGGTTCAGGCCAAGCTGCGCTTGGATTCGGCTCCATCAGTTTCCGTTTCCGCTGTGAGGTTTTGTCGTTGCGGCTGCTTCGAGCTCTGTGCTTAAACTAGCAGCCAGATCGAAAAACTGTCGTCGCACGGTCTCGGCGTAGGGATTGGCCTTCTCAATCGCTTCAAAGACCTCTGGCGCATCGAACTGCACCATGGAAATCGCCTCGGACAACAAGTCAAAGCTCTTCGTTGTCATGCGCGTCGGCAACGGTCCCATTTTCAGCAGCACTTTGGCGATCAAGTGCGTGAGCCCTTGGACAACCGCAACTTCATTGTCGTGATCCTCTGGTGTCGTGAGAATGACGGTCAGACCAAGACACTTGCGCAGGAACGCAGCCACCTGCGTATGCCGTTGCCCCTGAACGGGGCAGACCGCAACTTTCAGACCCTCAATTCCCTGTCCGGCGCTTTGCGGGCCAAACAATGGATGAGTTGCCACGATATCTACATGGTTCGGAAGCAACCGTCGCATGATTTCCGCCGGTATAACTTTGACTGAACCGACATCGACGATGAGCGCGCCCGGTTTACATGTGACCGCGATGTCACTGACGACCTGCTCAAAGGCAGACACAGGTGCCGCAATTAGGATCACATCTGCCTGCGATACCGAGCGCAACGAAGTAAGAGTGACCCCAAGCTGATGTGCGACCTCGGCAAGGCCGGGTGATGGATCATACGCTGATATTTCGAAATGCGCACCAAGATGACGGGCGGCCAGTTGCCCGAACGCACCAAACCCGACGATGCCCAGTGTGGTAGGTTGGCTTTTGTCGTTGTTGTTCATTTTTTCGACCTTTGAAGATGCCACCCGGCACAAGGTCGATTGAATGTTGACCGCTGTCAGGGGCAGCGGAAAACCAACGATGAATGACCCGCAGCTATGGAAGCCGAGGATAATAGTCCCGCGATTGGAAGCACGAATTCATCATGTGACGGCACCTACAGCACCCAAGAGAGCCGTGTCAACGACAGCAGGATAGCGGCCATCGGCTGCGGCAGGCGAGTCTGGAGCTTTACGCTCCCCGCCGAGGTTTTGTCGCATCACGGCTCACACAAGGTCGCGTGGTGACGCCATGACCAGCGTCATCCGACAATCTGCCACCACTGTGCACTGAACTGCTTGAATTGTGCTGCGGGTTCTGGTTTACGGCGCATGTTCCGGGTGTCAGCCCGGTGCGGTGATTCCGTGTGTTCTTCGCACAAGGCCAAGCTGCATCCATCCCGGACGGCAAAAGACAAAGTCGACCTGATCTCTGGCGGGCGCACCGGTTCAACTCGGACGCGGACCCGGACGAAGACCAAGAGCTCTGAGGACGCGCACATCTTTGCGGACCAACCGCAAGCAGTTTTAGGAGAGAAGCGATGGACATTATCGCTCAGTTGGAGGCGGAACAGATCGCCGCCCTCGGGAAAGATATTCCCGATTTCAAAGCCGGTGACACCATCCGTGTCGGCTATAAAGTGACCGAAGGCACCCGCACCCGTGTGCAGAACTACGAAGGCGTCTGCATCAGCCGTCGTCAGGGTTCTGGCATTGCCGGTTCGTTCACTGTTCGCAAGATTTCGTTTGGGGAAGGTGTGGAACGTGTGTTCCCGCTTTACTCGACCAACATCGACAGCATCGAGGTTGTCCGCCGTGGCCGCGTTCGCCGCGCCAAGCTGTACTACCTCCGCTCGCGTCGCGGCAAATCTGCCCGTATCGCGGAAGATACAACATACAAGCCGCTCAAGGGCGCAGACGCGTAAGGACCCGAGAGATGAAAAAAGACATTCACCCCGAATACCACGTCGTCAACGTCAAGATGACAGACGGCACAATGCTTGAAATGCGCACCACATGGGGCAAAGAAGGCGACACGCTGTCGCTCGACATCGACCCAACCGTGCACCCGGCATGGACAGGCGGCAACTCGCGCCTGCTCGACACCGGCGGCCGCGTGTCCAAGTTCAAGAAAAAGTACGAAGGTCTGGGCTTCTAAACCCGCCGTCTTTCGAGTTTCGGAAAAGCCGCTCTGGATCAGTGCGGCTTTTTCTTTTGCCAAAACACTTTCCTTTCGCGACGGAGACGTTCTTTTTACCCAGGAATGCCGCTGCCTTTGAAAGGTCCTCGCCTTGGACATTGCCCCCATCATCGCTGGACTATTCCTATTTGGCGCTTCGACAGCTATCGGGATGGCCCAAGTCGTCAAGATCATCAACGTCTACGAAGCAAATCATGAACTAAAACAGGGGTCTGCGGGATGGATAAAGACCATCTCTGGTTGGACCTTGGTGGTGTTCTGGCTGCTGATCACATGGTTTCTGGCGACAATCATCGGCGATTGGGCTGCGAGTGGTGATCTTGAACAGGCGATTGACCGCTCTTGGATGCGACTTCAGATCATGTTGGAAATCATGGCAGCCCTCGGATCAGACTGATGGGACAGGCAACGGTCCAGCAATCCGAACTCCAGTGCCAAAGCTGCGGCGGCCAGTGCGCCTTTGACCCAGCACAACAAGAACTTTTGTGCCAAAGCTGCGGCTCCCTTTGGCCGTTGGCGACCGACGACGATCACAAGGCAGCAGATGAATTCCCGTTTGATCCAGACGCACCCGCGGCCGAACCACCCTTCCTGCAAGGAGACCAAATCCACCAATGTGAAACCTGCGGTGGCGAGGTGGTTTTCACCGGGGCAGCGCTTTCGGAGCATTGCCCATATTGCAATGGTTCGGTCGTGCGTGCAGTCGAAGAAAAAGCCTATGAAACCATGGCACTGGTCCCGTTCAGGATTGACCGCGACTATGCCGCCCGCTGTATCACAGACTGGATCAACCGGCGCATTGCGGCTCCGTCCGACCTCACAAGTCTTGCTGCGGAAGGCCAGATCGCCAGCATCTACGCACCCTTCTGGACGTTCGACAGCAAAGAGGTCATCGAATACTGGGCCACCTACGAAGAAGGATCGGGCAAGACCCGCCGTCGTCGTCGCCGGACAGGGCGGATCAATATTGATTTTAATGACATGCTGGTTCCGGCGTCAGAACATGTCACGCCCTTGATCCGCGATGGCATATTGCACGATTTCAAAGCGCAATACTTGCGGCCTTACAGATCCGGCTACCTTGCTGGATTTGCGGCAGAACGGCATCATATGACCGTGCAGGAAGGGCTTCAGGCAAATGAAGCCGACAAAGATCTTCTGATCCGCAACCTGATCGAAGGCGAGATCGACAAGCCCAATCCACGTGTCGAGCGCTACCGAACAGATACCACCGGGATTCACTATCGACGCATCCTGCTGCCTGTCTGGATCTTGCACTACACGTATCGTGGCACGCCGAAAAAGGTCGTGGTCTCGGGCATTGATGGTCGCACCTTTGGTGAACGTCCCTTCTCGCCATGGAAACTGGCGGGCTGCTCCGCCGTTTTGACCGCTCTGACGATGGCGATCGGGCTGCTTTGGGGGGCCACCGGGGTGCTTTAAATGTGAGTCGCCGCTGCACCGTTTCCCGACGGATTTTCCGCAAACACCGTATCTCACGTTGCAACCGGCGGCGTCTATGCGCATAGCTGATCCAAAGCACGTGAGAGCAGACGCATGGCACATATCATTGTTGTCGGGAACGAAAAGGGCGGCGCCGGGAAATCGACGGTGTCGATGCATGTCGCCACGGCCTTGTCGCGGATGGGGCATCGTGTCGGGACGCTGGACCTGGACCTGCGGCAGAAAACGATGGGGCGCTACGTCACCAATCGCCTCAAGATGCTGGAGAGCGACGGGCTGGAGCTTCCAACCCCGCGCTACATGGAATTGCCCGAGATTTCGCCGGACAGTCTGCAACCGGGTGAGAACATCTATGATCATCGCCTGTCTGCAGCGGTGGCAGAGCTTGAACCCGGCAGCGATTTTATCCTGATCGACTGCCCCGGATCACACACCCGGCTTAGCCAGGTGGCGCATTCCCTGGCCGACACATTGATCACGCCACTGAATGACAGCTTTGTGGATTTCGACCTTCTTGCCCATACCGATGCCGCCGGGGAAAAGATCGAAGGGCCTTCGGTTTATTCCGAGATGGTCTGGAACGCCCGCCAGTTGCGCGCGCAGGCGGGTCTTCCGCCAATCGACTGGGTGGTCTTGCGCAACCGTCTGGGTGCGCAACAGATGGTCAACAAGGCCAAGATGGAAAAGGCGCTGGAACGTCTGTCCAAACGCATCGGGTTTCGGGTTGCACCCGGTTTCAACGAACGGGTGATCTTCCGTGAATTGTTCCCACGTGGCCTGACATTGCTGGACCTCAAGGATGTTGGTGTAAAGCAGCTGAACATTTCCAACATCGCGGCGCGTCAGGAACTGCGTGACCTGATCAAGGCGCTGAACCTGCCGAACGTCACCGTCACCTTCTGATCCGCTGGATGCACGGCTCGCGTGCCCTATCTTTGCGCCATGCAAGGGAGGGACCATGCACGGCCCGACACGTAAAGAACTTTGGTTCCGCCTGATCTTCAGCCTGTTTGGGCTGGTGCTGCTTGCGGTTGCCGTTGCGGTTCGCGGAATCGCAAACGCGGCGGCGCTTGTCGAAGTCGTGGGCATCGCTGGCGCGTTTTTTGGCGGCACAGCGATCTGGACAGCGGTCAAACTCCGGCGGCAAAGCGATTGACTTGTCTCTGCGGCTTGGCTTCAGTCTGACCGCGCGCGATAAGGAAACACAATGCCGGCACCGATCAATCAATTTAAAACGGCCCTTGCTTCGGATACACCGCAGTTTGGCCTCTGGCTGGCGCTTGCAAACGGATACACAGCAGAAATCGCGGCAACTTCGGGTTTCGACTGGCTGTTGCTGGATGGCGAGCACGCACCGAACGATCTGGACACGCTCAATACACAACTGATGGCGCTGTCCGGGCACGATGTTTCGCCCGTCGTCCGCATTCCGCACAATGATCCGGCACTGATCAAGCAAGTCCTTGATATGGGTGCGCAAACCCTGCTGTGTCCGATGGTCAATTCGGCCCGTGAAGCGCAGGCCATCGTCGAGGCCATGCGGTATCCGCCCCGCGGCATACGGGGTGTCGGGCATATGCTGGGTCGAGCGTCTGGCTTCAATGGCGTTCCGGATTATCTTCAAACGGCCGAAGATCAACTCTGTCTGATCGTTCAGGC
The DNA here is from genome assembly GCF_023015985.1 of Marivita sp. S6314. Lineage (GTDB taxonomy): Bacteria > Pseudomonadota > Alphaproteobacteria > Rhodobacterales > Rhodobacteraceae > Marivita. The sequence goes on along the minus strand of NZ_JALKAO010000003.1, from coordinate 296,633 downwards.
TGAAAGCGTCGCCGCGATTGACGCGCTGGAAGAGATTTGCGCTGTGGACGGGGTGAACGGGGTGTTCATCGGCCCTGCCGATCTGTGCGCCGATATGGGCCTATTGCCTGACATCACCCACCCGGACGTGCGCATAACCGTCCGAGACGGCTTGGCACGCATTCGAAAGGCGGGAAAGGCCGCTGGCATCATTGACGGTGACCCGGACCTGATCCGGGAAGACCTGGATGCAGGGGCCAATTTTGTGGCGTTGGGGGCGGACGTCCTTTTGTTGGCGGATGCCATGCGATCCCTCTCTCATTCCTGGAAAACCCAATATCTTGTGGATAATTCGACCTCCAAGACCACATAAGCCACGCTTCCATTGACTCAACGCTGGCACTCGCGACACACTTGGCGTCGAACAAGGAATCAAGCAGGCAGGCAGAGTGCGCTTTTCCAAGCTACGACTGACAGGCTTTAAAAGCTTCGTAGACCCCACCGATCTGATCATCGCCGATGGTCTGACGGGTGTTGTGGGGCCGAATGGTTGTGGCAAATCCAACCTGCTGGAAGCGCTGCGATGGGTGATGGGCGAAAACCGCCCGACCGCGATGCGCGGCGGCGGGATGGAAGACGTGATCTTTGCCGGGGCCGCCACCCGCCCCGCGCGCAATTTTGCCGAAGTGTCGATCCATATCGACAACTCAGACCGCCTTGCCCCTGCCGGGTTCAATGATCAGGACCAGCTTGAGGTTGTCCGTCGCATCACCCGCGACGTGGGCAGCGCCTATAAGGCCAACGGCAAGGACACCCGCGCACGCGATGTGCAGATGCTGTTCGCCGACGCCTCGACCGGCGCGCATTCGCCCGCGCTGGTGCGGCAGGGCCAGATCAGCGAATTGATCAACGCAAAACCCAAGAACCGCCGCCGCATTCTGGAAGAAGCCGCCGGTATCTCAGGCCTCTACCAGCGTCGGCATGAGGCCGAACTGAAACTCAAGAACACCGAAGCGAACCTGCTGCGCGTCGATGATGTGATCGAACAACTCGCCGCACAGCTTGCGCAATTGGCCCGCCAAGCCCGACAAGCCGCCCGCTACCGCGCGATTGGCGATGAGCTGCGTCATGCCGAAGGATTGCTGCTCTACCGTCGCTGGAAAGACGCAGATGTCGCCCGCGCGGAAGCGGACGCACAGTTGCGCGAGCGCACCACGGATGCCGCCCGTGCCGAGACCGCCGCGCGCGAGGCCACCAAAGCCCGCGAACAGGCCGACGCCGCACTGCCGCCATTGCGTGAAGAAGCGGCCATTGCTGCGGCCATTGTCCAACGTCTGACGCTACAACGCGACACCCTGTCGGAACAAGAACGCCGCGCAGAGGACACGATCCAAACCCTGACCCGGCGCATCGAACAGATGGCCAAAGACATGGAGCGCGAAAGCGGCCTTAATCGTGATGCCGGGGAAACCATCCAGCAATTGGAATGGGAAGCGCGCGAGCTTGAAAAAGCCGCCGAAGGCCATGACGACAAACTGGCCAATGCCGCCGAGGCCGCGCGCGACGCGGGGGCCGTGCTGCAATCCCGCGAGGCCGATCTCAGCCAGAAAACCGAAGACGTCGCGCGGCTGGCCGCCCGCCATCAGTCGGCGCATCGGTTCTTGTCGGACAGCCAAAAGACACTCGACCGCAACGAAGCGGATGCCGCCCGCGCACGCGAAGCAGTTAAGGCGGCAAAGACCACATTGCGCGCCGCCGCCGAGGCCGCCGCGCAGGCACAGACCGAACAGGTTGCCGCACGAGACCTTGCTGACCGAGCCGAACAGGTGCTGGCCGAAGCGGAAACAGCCCGGGCCGAGACGCAGGCCCGCGAGGCCGATGCGCGGGCCGAACGCTCGGAAGCCGAAGGCGAAATGAACGCGCTGAGTGCGGAAACGACAGCTCTGGCGCGCCTATTGGATCGTGACACCGCCGAAGTCGGACAAATCCTTGACCGATTGCAAGTCGAACAGGGGTTCGAAAAGGCGTTGGGTGCGGCATTGGCCGACGATCTTCGCGCGCCGGAAGTCGAAGGCGACGGGCCTACCGGGTGGACCGCCTTGCCCGCCTATGATGACACGCAGCCTCTGCCAGCCGGTGTGACCGCCCTGACCCGGCATGTGTCGGTGCCAGACGTGCTTGAGCGGCGCATGGCGCAGATTGGTCTCGTCGACGCCGATGATGCGCCCCGCCTTCAACCGCTTCTGAAACCCGGCCAGAGGCTGGTCAGCCTTGATGGCGACTTGTGGCGCTGGGACGGGTATCGCGCCTGGGCCGAGGATGCGCCGTCTGCCGCTGCATTGCGGCTAGAACAGCTCAATCGCCTCGAAGCGCTGAAACAGGAAACGGCGCGGGCGTCGGCGCGTGTTGATGGGGCGCGGGATGCGCATGAAAGCCTGACAAAACGGCTTGCCGATCTGACACAAGCTGAAAAAGCCGCCCGCCAGGCGCGGCGCGATGCGGACACATCGGTCACCGATGCCGCCCGCAAACTCAGCCGCGCAGAAGCAGACAGCGACATGGCCGAAGGCAAGCTGGAAAGCCTGTCATTGTCGGTGTCCCGTTTCGAAGATGAAGCCACAACCGCCCGCGCGCAGCTTGTCGAAGCGCAACGCGCTGTTGCGGATCTCGAAGATCTCGACACCGCCCGGGCCGAGGTTGAAGACCTCAAGATGACGGTCGAAGCGGCCCGCATGACGATGATGGCGCGGCGATCCGAACATGACGAATTGCGCCGCGAAGGTGACGCCCGCAAAGCGCGGGCGCAGAAGGTCAGCAAAGAGCTAAGCGGCTGGCGGCACCGTTTGGAAACCGCCGAAAAGCGCAGCGCGGAACTGGCCGAACGACGGGAGGCCGCACAAGCCGAACTGGATGCCGCCTCGAACACACCTGCGGAACTTGCCGCGCAGCGGGATGAACTGGGCAAGGCGATTTCAGAGGCCGAGGCGCGGAATGCAGCGGCGAACGACACGTTGTCCGCTGCCGAAGGCGCGCTACGCAGCGCAGACCAACAGGAACGGGACGCAGAACGCCACGCGTCAGAAGCCCGCGAAGCCCGCGCCCGATCCGAGGCGCGCGCCGAAGCCGCGCGCGAGGCCGTCAACGCCGCAGCAGAGCGGATTGCGGAAGAGCAGGACACAAGCCCAACCGCCCTGCTTCAAAAGCTGGATGCGGATCCCGATAACCTGCCCAAGGCCGAGGCCATCGACAACGACGTCAACCGCCTCAAACGCCAGCGGGATGCGCTGGGGGCGGTGAACCTGCGCGCCGAAGAGGACGCGCGCGAGGTACAGGAAGAACACGACACCCTGCTGAACGAAAAGCAGGATCTGGAGGAAGCCGTCAAAACGCTGCGCTCGGGCATTGCAAGCCTGAACCGCGAAGGGCGCGAACGGTTGCTGACCGCGTTTGAACAGGTGAACAGCAATTTCAGCTTGCTCTTCACGCATCTTTTTGGCGGCGGCGAAGCCAATCTGGTCATGGTCGAAAGCGACGACCCGTTGGAAGCCGGGCTTGAAATCATGTGCCAGCCGCCGGGCAAGAAACTGTCGACACTGTCCCTTTTGTCGGGCGGGGAACAGACGTTGACGGCGCTGGCATTGATCTTTGCGGTCTTCCTGGCCAACCCTGCCCCGATCTGTGTGCTGGACGAGGTCGATGCGCCTTTGGACGACGCCAACGTCACCCGGTTCTGTGACCTGTTGGACGAAATGTGCCGCCGCACGGAAACCCGGTTCCTGATCATCACGCACCACGCCGTCACCATGTCCCGCATGGACCGGCTGTTTGGTGTGACGATGGCGGAACAGGGTGTCAGCCAGTTGGTTTCCGTTGATCTGAAAAAAGCGGAACGCATGGTCGCGTAATCGTGTCTGCCCGCGTTGGGTTTAGCCTTTAGGGTGGACCCATGTTCAGGTCCGTTCTCTTCGTTTTACTCATCGCATCACAGGCCAATGCGCAGGATTTCGCGCCGCGCAGTGGTGATGTCCTGTTCGACCAAACCGCCCTCGACAACCGCGTGCGTGGCGAAACGCTTATCTTTTTCGATGACGGGCAGTCGCGGTTTTTTGACGATGGGCGCTACACCTACACATACGCAAATGACGGTGGCACCGGGTACGGGTATTTCGAAGTGACGGAGAACAGCACGATCTGCGTGGAATTCGTGACCGGGTTTTCGCGCTGCGATCTGTACGTGACCGATGCACAGGGCCGGTTGATCCTGATCACCGAGGCAGGGGACCGGTTCCCGATACGCCCCTGATCGCGCACCGCACACCGGATCATTTCAGAGGCCACACAGGGAAGTGTTTTGCGCGTTTTCCCGCGATGACGCATGCCTTGGCGGGATTGTGCACGTGAAAGGGGATCGCATGCGGGCAGCGGATGTACTGGCAAAACGGCTTTACGAGGCTGGGTGCAGGTGGGCGTTTGGCATGCCTGGCGGGGAAGTCCTGACCGTGATGGAGGCGTTGGAAGACGCCGGGATCACCTTTGTTCTGTGCAAACATGAAAACGCCGCAGGGTTCATGGCCGAAGGGACCTATCACCGCACAGGGGCACCGGGGATTATGGTCGCCACCGTTGGTCCCGGCGCGCTGAACGGGATCAACGTTGTCGAAAACGCCCGCGAAGACCGCGTGCCGCTGATTGTGCTTACCGGGTGCGTCGATCCGGAAATGGCCGCTGTCTATACCCATCAGGTGCTTGACCAGCCTCAGGTCTTTCGCCCGATCACCAAGGCCACCTTTACCGTCAATGCCGGGGCCGCGCATGTGATTGCCGACAAGGCAGTCACCATCGCGCAAGAGGGCCGACCGGGACCCGTGCATATTGACGTGCCGATTTCCGTCGCAGATGCCGAAGCCTCGGGAACTGGCATTCTGCGAACACCCGCCGTCCCTGTGGCCCCCGCAGGCCCGCAACGCGATATCGCACGGCAAGCGCTCGCCAACGCAAAACGCCCGCTGATCATTGCCGGTGTGGATGCCATGACCGAGGGCGCGGAAGACGCGCTTGTTCACGCGGCGGAGCGTTTGAACGCGCCGGTCATCACAACCTACAAAGCCAAGGGATTGCTGCCGGAAACCCATCCTCTGTCGCTGGGCGGCGCGGGATTGTCGCCCAAGGCTGACAAGATCCTGTTGCCGCTTGTTGCACAGGCCGATGTCATTCTTGCCATTGGCTACGACCCGATCGAGATGCGCACCGGCTGGCAAAACCCGTGGGACCCGGCGACCCAGACCGTGATCGACATCACGGCAGGGCCCAACCATCACTACATGCATCACGCAACGCTCAATGTCATAGGGCATTGCGCCGAGAGCGTCGCCGCGATCCTGCCGGACAAGACTAGCACCGTTTGGCAGGACGGGGCGGTAGAGCGCACCAAATCCGCGCTTGCCACAGCGTTTCCGCTGCAGCCCACTGACTGGGGGCCAGCCCAGGTGATTGCGACCTGTCAGGCCGTGTTGCCCGACACGACGCTTGCCACAGCCGACAGCGGTGCCCATCGCATTTTGCTGTCCCAGATGTGGCGCTGCGGGTTTCCGCGCGCGCTGACACAATCGTCCGGCCTTTGCACGATGGGCTGTGCCGTGCCCCTGGCGATGGGCGCGCAGATCGTCGAACCGGACAGAACGGTTGTGTCCTTTTCCGGCGATGCCGGGTTCCTGATGGTGGCGGGCGAACTGGCAACAGCCGCAGAACTGGGGCTGAAGACCATCTTCGTCGTGTTTGTTGACGCGTCGCTTGCCCTGATTGAACTCAAGCAACGCCAACGCCAGATGACAAACCGGGGTGTCGATTTTCAGCACACTGATTTCGCGGCAATCGCCAAAGCGTTTGGCGGCAACGGCGTCAGCGTCGCGTCGAAAGAGGCGTTGGAACAGGCCCTGCACGACGCTGTGACGGCAGATCGGTTCACACTCATCGCCGCCGAAATTGATCGGGGGTCCTATGACGGAGCTTTCTGAATCCACGGGTGCGCTGGACGGGCTTTTGGTGCTGGACTTGTCCCGCATTCTGGCCGGGCCAACCGCGACCCAGCTACTGGGCGATTTCGGCGCGACAATCATCAAGATCGAGAACCCCAAAACCGGCGGGGATGACACGCGCAGCTGGGGGCCCCCTTTCGCAGAAACGCCAGACAATGCCAGCGATCTGAGCGCCTATTTCATGGCCGCCAATCGCAACAAGTACTCGGTGGCCGCAGACCTCTCCACCGCCGAAGGCCAAACCTTGGTCAAGGCCATCGCCGCGCAGGCCGACGTGGTGGTCGAGAATTACAAACCCGGCGGGCTGGAGAAATACGGTCTAGACAACGCAACGCTCTGCGCCGCGTTTCCGCATCTTGTGTACTGTTCGATCTCGGGCTTCGGTCAGACAGGCCCCAATCGGAACATCGCCGGGTATGATCTGATGGCGCAAGGCTATGGCGGGATCATGTCCTTGACCGGTGCGCCGGACGGCCCGCCGATGAAGGTGGGCGTCGGCATCGCGGATGTGATGTGCGGGATGTACGCGACGATTGGCATCCTGACCGCCCTGCGTCACCGCGATGCGACCGGGGACGGTCAGCATATCGATCTTTCTCTGGTTGATGCGCAAATGGCGTGGCTGATCAACGAAGGCACCAACCATCTGGCGTCTGGACAAGACCCGGTTCGACGTGGAAACGCTCACCCGAATATCGTGCCTTATGATGTCTTTGCAGGATCGGACGGGCACGTGATCATCGCCGTTGGCAACGACTCACAGTTTCAGCGGTTTTGTCTCGCGATCAATCGCCCGGACCTTGCCGCAGATTCGCGGTATTCCACAAATCCCGACCGGATCGCCCACCGGGACGGCCTGACCTCTGAAATTTCTGAAACACTTGGCCAGATGCGTGTAAGCGCTATTCAGGATGTGTTGCAAAATGCCGGGGTGCCCTGTGGCCCCATTCATTCGGTGGGTCAGGCGCTCGCGACACCGCAGGCGCAGGCGCGCGGGGCGGTTGTGCGCATGGATCATCCCGAAACAACCGAAGGCCATGTGGAACTGCTTGGAAACCCACTGAAACTGTCAAAAACACCTGCCACCTATCGCCGCCCACCGCCGCGGTTTGGTCAGGATACGGACGCCCTGCCAGAGGTTCTCTCAACGCTGAAAAAGCGGGCGTCACCGCACAAACCAGTCACCGGTTCGTGAAAGATGTTCACGTTCCCGCGCGCTAGCGGGCACGTGATGTGAGCGTGTTGCCGGATGTGTCTACCAACAAAGACACCACCGCACATGTGCATCGTAACGAGAGGGACGACCGAATGCTGAACGACATCTGTACCTGCGAGGTCAGCCTGACCGATCCCGATGCCATCATGGAATGGAACGGGGTTATCTTGGGCATTCTTTCGCACGGGCAAAGTGCTCCTGTGCATTTAGGCAAGCTCCTTGAACGCGCACCAGACTACGCGCTGGCCTACGCGGTGAAGGGCCTCGCGTCGCTGATGCTGGGCCGACGTGAACTGGTTGAGGTCGCGTCAGAGGCCAACCGGCAGGCGCAGACCTGCTTGCAAGCGGGTGGCGCAACGCCCCGCGAACGGCTGTGGTGTGCGGCGCTTGATGCGTGGTTGCGTGGCCATCCGTCTGTCGCGATTGCCCGAATGGAAGACGCCCTGCTGCTGAACCCCGCTGACACGATCAGTATGAAACTGTCCCACGGCATCCGGTTTATCATTGGTGACAACCATGGGATGCGACGGTCGGTCGAACGCGTGATGCACGCCCATGGCGAAGGCCACCCATTGCGCGGTTATGCGCTTGGTTGTCTGGCGTTCGGCATGGAAGAAACCGGGCAATATGCAGACGCCGAGCGCACTGGCTTGCTAGGTCTGCAATACGCGCCAGATGATGCGTGGGGTCTGCATGCGGTGACCCATGTCTACGACATGACACATCGCACCGACGCCGGGATCGCATTGATCAACAGCAATGTGTCCGCTTGGGATCACTGTAACAATTTCCGGTTTCATGTCTGGTGGCATAAGGCCTTGCTGCATCTTGATCAGGGGGACGTGGCACGCGTGCTTGATCTCTATGACAGCCAGATCCGTTACGAAAAGACGGATGATTACCGCGATTTTTCCAACGCCAGTTCGCTTCTCACCCGGCTTGAACTGGAAGGCATAGATGTCGGCAACCGCTGGACCGAATTGGCTGACGTTGCCGAGACCCGGAGCGCGGATGGATGCCTCGTCTTTGCCGATCTGCACTACATGCTGGCCCTTGCCGGGGACAGTCGCACCGATGCCGCAACGCGGATGATGGCGCGGGTTGCATATGACGCGAAAGGCCATGACGAGATGGCGTTGATCATGGACAATCCCGGGGTCGCGGCGGCGGAAGGGCTGGCTGCGTTCGGCACGGCAAACTATGGCACGGCTTTCGCCAAACTTCGGTCGGCACAGCCGCGGTTCCAGATGATGGGCGGCAGCCATGCCCAGCGCGATGTCTTTGAGCGTGTGACAATCGAAGCCGGCCTGCGGGCCGGAAACCTGAATGCAACCGAAGCCTTGTTGCGCGCGCGCATCTCGCAGCGTGCAGGGGCCGTCGACACCTTTGCCGAGAAGCGCCTGCAGATGATCGCGGACGCTCGGGGCATACAGGCGAACTTTGCCGCAGAATGATGACCAGTACGCCACTATGACCCTTGCTGACCCGTCCCTGACGATGCCCCGTGCCACCGCGCCAACAGAGGCCAAGCCTTTGGTGGGCACCCGTGATCCGCGGCTCGATTTCTTTCGGGGGATCGCGATGTTCATCATCCTGATCGCCCATGTTCCGGGCAATTGGCTGACCCTGTGGATCCCGGCGCGGTTCGGCTTTTCGGACGCGACGGAAACGTTTGTGTTCTGTTCGGGGATGGCCTCGGCCATCGCCTTTGGCCGCGCATTTCGGGATCAGGGGCTGGCGATGGGCACAACCCGCGTCAGTTTCCGAATATGGCAAGTCTACTGGGCCCATATCGGCCTGTTCTTTGCCATTGCCTGCGCCATGGTGTCCCTGAATGCGCTGTTCCCGGACGGGCGCGACTATGTGGGGCAATTGAACCTCTACCCGTTCTTCAAGGATCCCCAAACGAACCTGCTGGGGCTGATGACCCTTACCTACGTGCCGAATTACTTCGACATTCTGCCGATGTATCTTGTCATCCTGGCCATGATGCCGCTGATGATTGCGCTTGCCCGCATCCATCTTGGCCTGGCAGCACTGGCATCCATCACCCTGTGGCTCAGCGCCAACATTCTGGGTTGGAACTTTCCTGCCGAACCGTGGTCGGAAAGGGGGTGGTTCTTCAATCCTTTGGGATGGCAACTGATCTTCTTTACCGGCTTTGCTTTCATGTCGGGCTGGATCCCGGCACCACCGGTAGACCGCCGCCTATTCTGGGGCGCGGTGACGATTATCGTGATCACCCTGCCCTTCGCCTATTTCCGGCTCTACAACACGTTTCCTGTATTTCTTGAATGGCGCAGGGACTGGTCGTTCCTGTTCCAAAAGACCGATTTTGGCATCCTGCGCTACGTGCATTTTCTTGCAACGGCCTATGTCGCGTGGGTGCTGGCCGGACCGAAAGGCGCAAACATCCGGCCCAGCGGACGCACCGAGGTTCTGGCGCGCATTTGGCAGAAGTTACTCGCGGTCATCATGAAGGTTGGACAACAATCGCTGGCCGTTTTCATTGGGTCCATGTTTCTTGCCCGGCTGATGGGCGCGCTGCTGGATCAGGTTGGCCGCACGGCCTTGTCGATGCTTTGGGTAAACGCACTAGGTTTTGCTTTGATCGTTGCTGTTGCCTATGGGGCGGGCTGGTTCAAGTCGCAGCCCTGGAAAAAGAAAGCCTGAAGAATGCTGCGTCGTGATGTCCTGACAGGTTTGCTTGCGCTTGCCGCGTCGCCCTCTCTGGCGACCGAAGCGACGGAGCCTGGCTTGCAGCTTGGCAATCCGGTGTCGTTCTCGCCAGAGGACGTCATCGCGCTGGCCCGCACTCTGGCCACGCGGGACTACCAACCGCCACGTGCGATCCCCACGCAATGGACTGACATCACCTATGACGATTACGTGTCGATCTGGTTTGATGGCAGAAACGCGCTTTGGGCACGCGAACCGGATGCTCCCTTAAAGGTCGACGTTTTCGCGCCCGGATTGTTCTATCCGCATCCGATCCAGGTATCCGTCCTCGACGACGGGATGGCGCGGCCGGTGCTGTTTGACATGGCTGTGTTCGACAAGACGGACAAGTTTCCCGATTTGCCGATTGTTGACAGTCTGGGCTATTCTGGGCTTCGCCTTCGGGCAGAGCTTGAAACCCCCGGCATCCATCAGGAATTTGCGGTGTTTCAGGGGGCGTCCTATTTCCGCGCCATCGGAACCGGCGACATCTACGGGTTGTCAGCCCGTGGGCTGGCGATCGACACAGCAGAGCCGCGCGGCGAAGAGTTTCCCGACTTCCGGGCCTTCTGGATCGAAAAGCCAGCCGCAGCGCAGGCCACTTTTGTCGTGCATGCGTTGCTCGACAGTCCAAGCTGCACCGGCGCGTATCGCTTTGACATCACGCCGGGCCAGCCGCTGACGATGCAGGTGTCAGTCACGCTCTTTGCCCGCCGCGACATGACGCAGGTCGGCATTGCCCCTCTGACGTCCATGTTCCAGTTTGATGAAACCAACCGCGATCGGTTCTCGGATTTCCGGCCCGCCGTCCACGACAATGATGGGCTGTTGATCCACAACGGCGCGGGTGAAACGATCTGGCGTCCTTTGGCCAACCCGAAGACACTGCAGATCAGCGCGTTCCGGGACGACAATCCCCAAGGGTTCGGATTGATGCAACGCGCCCGCAATTTCAGCGATTTTGCCGATCTCAGCGCGCTCTACCACCGTCGACCGGGGGCCTGGATCGAACCGGGCGAAGGCTGGGGACGGGGCGCGGTGACGCTGGTTGAAATCCCGACAGACCGCGAAATCTATGACAACATTGTGTGCTACTGGCGTCCCGATGGCGGGTTGACCGCCGGGTCAGAGCACCGCATGACCTATCGGATGCATTGGGGGGATGACAGTCGGTTTGGCACGGGTTTGAGAGTGCTCAACACCCGGATTGGCAATGCGTTCGAAGATGGCATCATCGTTGCCATTGATTTCTCTGACGGCGATGATGTGCCCGAAGACCTGTCACAGATCGAAAAGCTGGTCCGCGCCAGCACCGGTGAGGTGTCCGAAGGTGTGCTTCAACGCAACCCTGAAACAGGGGGGCCTCGGCTGGCCTTCAAGTTCCATCCCGGCAAGGAATCGCTGATCGAGTTCCGCGCGCAGCTTCGATTGAACGGTGACCCGCTGAGTGAGATATGGCTGTATCGATGGACCGCGTGATTCCACATCCAGCGTCGCACATGCCGCCATTGGCCAGACTGCCGATGGCCCCGCAGGATTTTTCCAAATCACCCTGCCATCAAGCCGATTTGGCCAAAGCCACACGCGCTGATGTCATCTGGCGCGTTGCAGCGTTTGCACCGGCTGTTCTGATCACGCTTTTTCTGAGTACAGCCATCGCGCAATGGTTTGCCGACGGCGGCGTGTCCGCGCTTGAGGCCGTTGTTGTCGGGCTGGTTGCCGTGACCTTTCTTTGGGTGTCGTTGCCGGTCACAACCGTGTCTCTTGGTCTGATCCGCCGTCTGACGAACCCCTGCCGCACAAAGCTTAGTCCAACACGGGGCGGCGCGCAGACGGTTGCCCTGCTTGTCCCGATTTACAACGAAATACCGTGGGATGTGTTCGGCAACGCTTCTGCGATGCTCAAAGAACTTAGCCAAGGGCCGCAGAAGGACAGGTTTTCCCTTTTTATCCTAAGCGACACACGCGACCCGGAGATTGCAGAGCAAGAACTGCGCGCCTTCTTTGCGCTGCGCGCCGATGCCCCGTCCGGGATCTCTGTTCACTACCGGCGGCGCGCCGCCAACACCGACAAAAAGGTTGGCAACCTGACGGATTGGATTGAAAACTGGGGGGCCGGTTTTGACGCGATGATCGTGCTGGATGCCGACAGCCTGATGAGCGGCGCAGCCATCCGGCAATTGGCCCATGAGCTTGCCGCCGATCCCGGCGCGGGGCTGATCCAGAGCTTTCCATCCCTCATCGGATCGGAAACGCTTTTTGGCCGGATGCAGCAGTTTTCCAATTCGGTTTATGGCTGGCTGCTTGCCGAAGGGTTGGCGGTATGGTCGCAGCGCGAAAGCAATTACTGGGGTCACAACGCCATCATCCGTACCCGCGCTTTCGCAGATAGCGCGCGTCTTCCCTATTTGCGCGGGCTGCGTGGTCAGAAGAACCTGATCCTCAGCCATGATTTCGTTGAGGCCGGCATGCTGCGGCGCGCTGGTTGGGGCGTGCGTTTCCTGCCGCGTTCGGGCGGTAGCTATGAAGAAGCGCCGCAGACGGTTATCGACTACGCCATGCGCGACCGTCGGTGGTGTCAGGGCAACATGCAGCATCTGCGCATTCTGGCAGCCCGCGGCTTTCACCCGGTCTCGCGGTTCCACTTGCTTCAGGGTGCTGTCGGCTTCCTGCTGTCGCCGGCATGGTTTGCATTGATCGTGATCTGGGCCTTGCTGGGCACCATGCCGGAAGACTCCGCGAACTATTTCAGCGCGTCCAATCCACTCCATCCGATCTGGCCAACAACCGACCGGATCAATGGATTGGTGTACCTTGCCGTCATTTACTCAATGCTGTTGCTGCCCAAGATCACCGCGACACTTGCATTGGGGATGCGGCGCAGAACCCGTGAAGACTACGGCGGCTGGATGCCCTTTATCGGAAGCGCGGTATTCGAAATCCTGTGTTCGATCCTCTATGCGCCGGTGATGATGGTTCAGCAAACGATGGCGGTGATCTTTGCGTTTCTTGGACGTTCCGGCACCTGGGTGCCGCAAAATCGCAATTCCGGTGGCTATAGCTGGTTGCAGACGCTGCGGTTTCACTGGCTCGAAACACTCTGCGGGATCACGATGACGGCCGGGATTGCCATGGGCGCGGTCTCCCTCTGGCTTGTACCGATTGCCGTCAGTCTGATCTTGGCCGTTCCGCTTTCCAAGCTCAGCGCGGTGCGGATTGGCGCGCGCGTTCCGCAGCCCTTCCGGCTCGATACGCCGCAGTCTTTGCGAGAACCGCGCGTTGTGCGCAGCGCCCGTGCCGAGCGCGCTTGGATGAAGGACGTGGTGACCCGGCGCGCAGACGACAGCGCCGCGATTGCGGCGGAGTAGACCAGCGTCATCGGGACATGCGTGGTGCGATTGGCCTACAAGCCTTCAAACCAATCCAGAACCATGTCGGCCCACCCGGTGGGAATGATGTGACCACCGGGAAACAGGGCAAATTCCAAGGCAGAGCCGGGCGCGCAGCGATCCCAGGCGCGGCGCATGAAGATCCCGGTGGTTTCAAACCGATCCGCCTTGAGCTGAAAACACCTGTTGGTTTCCCGCCAGATCGACAGGGCCTGAAACACATCGCCCTGTATCAACGCGTTCGGATCCCGGCTATCTGCACCACGCAGCACCCGGCCTTCCAGTGGGACGGTCCCATCCATCCAGCCATGCGTGTGCAACATGCGCACCGGACCGGCACACCGTTCGGGATGTGGCCGCCAGAAGTTCCCGCCCAGCGGTGCATATGCCCGAAACGTTTCAGGGGCCGCGCAGGCAAGGTAGGCGGTCATGGATCCCCCGATGGAAAACCCCGACAGGAGGATCCGGTCCGCATCCACGTTGTGACGCGCGACGATATCGTCGCGCACCGCCGTCAGGAACGCCACTTCATCGCGCCGCTGCGGGCGGTCCGGGTGAAAGGACCATGACCCACCGGATCGGCCCTGCATTTGCATCCCGGTTGGTGCAACAACGGCATAGCCTCGGATCAGCATCGCGTTGATCATACCGTGATTGCGCATCACGCCACTGCCGCTGCCCCCGAACCCGTGCAGGAACACCACCGCCGGACGTGGTGTCAATACGTCGTCGGGCAGCGCGATGTGATACGATCCGGTGTTAATCTGGCAAGCGGTGTCGCGTGAACATGCCGCGAGTGGCACCGCTGCGAAGCAAAGCGCTGCAATCACGGCCAGTCTGGCAATGGGTTTTAGCATCCGGCGTCATCTTTCAGCCCGTCCATGGCACCACCGGCAAAGATCGCTTCAACCACCCCGGCCCTGCGGCGGATCCCAGCATCCCTTCAGGCACGTCGATGATGGGCGTTATGCCAGCATCGGACAACAATCGGGTCATGCGCTGCGACCGCACACCCCGGGCACAAATCAGGGCAACTGGCCGCTGATCCGCACCCAGTTGCGCCCGCAGCGCCTCTAGAAAATCCGGGCGACGCATGTCGATTGGCGTGGCCCCTTCGGCCAGCCCGGTTTTTGCCCATTCATCCGGGCGACGGATATCGACCAGCAGGACCGTGTTTTCCCGAACCGCTTCGAGCAATTCGGGAGGGGTCATCTCTGACGCGCCGTCAGGGGGCACCTGATCGAGCAACAGATAGGCCGTCCCGGCTACACCGGATGTGACCGCAAGGCCTGTCAGGAGTGTGCGTCGTGTCAGGCCCATAATGGCTTACTGAGACAGGGGAGCCGGGGACGAGAAGTTTGGAATCGTGTTGCCCGACGCGCCATCCGGTTCGATGCCGGGCCAGTTGTCACCGGCAAGGGTGATATTGCCCGGGATGTCCTCTTCCCAGAACCCGACCACGTTCTTGGTGATGTTGAGATACAGCTTGTCATTCACAATCCGCCAAAGGTTTGGATTGGCCGGAACCTTTCCCCCGCGCGAGACACCATACGCACAATGGCCGTCGAACTGGGGCGCGTATTTCGCTGGGTTTGCGACAAAGGCGTCCCGGTTAGCTTCGGACGAAAAGGCAAATGTCGCGCCATTGTAGTCGGCCGTAATGTCACTGCGTCCCGGTATCGCGTCCGCCTGCGGTGTGCCGACGGGCGTTTGCGGCAGGTTGAAATAGGCCACCACGTCATAACCGGACACGGCAAAGCCGGTTTCGTCCACATATTGCGGTCCGGCAAAGGCACCGGTGGTAAGAACCGCGAATGCGGCGGACAAGATAAAGCGTTTCATGGGGTCAACTCCTGAATGACGTTGCCAGAACGCTAATCCAAGCCCCTGTAAATAGCACCTGGCCCTCGCGCGGGTGTGAATGCCAGTGTGTCACGACTTCGTGCACGATCCAAACCCACCTAAAGCCGCCGCAACAGATCGGCAGTGGGCCAGGCGTCTACCGGCAGTCCCAGTTCCTTTTGAACCGACCGCACGGCGGCCCGTGTTCCGGCCCCCAGAATGCCGTCAATCTTGCCGACATCGAAACCTCGTGCGGCCAGCTTTTGCTGCAGGCGCTTCATGTCCTCACCGCTCAGACCGGGTTGCGGGTTGCCTGCGTCGAATACCGGGGCCCCTTCCAGACGCGTCGCGAAATAGGCGGCTGTCAGAACGTAGGTAAAACTCTGGTTCCATTCGAAAAAGACGCGGAAGTTCGGGTAGGCCAAAAAGGCCGGGCCACCAACGCCTTCGGGCAGAATGATGGATGCAGTCATCCCATCCCGCAAAGGCGCGCCCCGTCCCTGCACACCAAGCGCGGCCCAGTCTGCGGTCGACAATTGCGTATCCAGCCCGGTCAGCGACACGTCCATCGCCCCCGGCAGGGTCACCTCCTGCAACCACCGCTCCCCTGCCCGCCATCCAAGGCTTTGCAGCATCTTGCCACCCGACATCAGCGCATCGGGAACCGATGTTTTCAGTGTCACATGTCCGTCACCGTCGCCGTCCACACCGTTTTCCAGAATGTCCGCCGGTAACATTTGAACCATGCCAATCTCACCCGCCCATGCCCCGGTTGTGCGCGAGGGCTCAAAATCACCATTGGCATACAGCTCAAGCGCGGAAAAAATCTGAGGGCGAAACAGATCTGGCCTCCGGCAGTCATGCGCAAGCGTGACCAGCGCATCCCGCGTGTTGAAGTCGCCCTGAAAGGTTCCGTAATCGGTTTCAAACGCCCAGAAGGCCAGCAGAACGCCCCGTGACACACCGTATTCCTGTTCGATCCGATCAAACACGCTGGCCCATTTGGCAGCATTGTCCCGTCCCCGTTCGATCCTGTTTGCGCTGATCAATCGGCGGGCGAACTCGGTAAAGGGTAACTGAAACACGCCCTGCCTGCGGTCTGCCGCAAGCACAGCCGCGTCCTGACTGACGCCCTGAAAGAAGCCGTCGATCTGCTCTGGTGTGAACCCGCGCGTGGACGCTTCGGCACGCAGGTCGTTAACGAATGCGGTAAATGTCCCGCCACATTTTGCGTAGACCGGGCCACAAAATGTCATCAAAGCCGCCAAAGAGAACGCAAATCCACGCATGAAAACACCACCTGTTCTGATATTTTTCACACCCTATCAGACAGTTGCGTGCAAATAGCCATCACGGTCGGCTATGTTCCGCTCACTTCTGCGTGTCGGACATAAAGCTTACGCCGGCGTTAACCCTTTATTATGATATCTTGGTGGAATCTGAAGGTAAGCTTCACGCAGCGAATAAACTGTAACACGTTCATGCATGTATTGATTGTCCAGAACAACCCGTCCCTTGGCCAGATATGGCAGCGCCATCTGCTGCGTCACGGCCACGAGGCCGAGATCGCTCTGGATCAGGATGTCGCGATCGAACGGCTGTCGGACCAATTCTATCCGATCATCATACTGGACGTTGTGCTGCACGATGGCAGCGCGATCGCCGTTGCCGATTACGCCAGCTACCGCCACCCAACCGCCAAGATCATCTTTGTAACCAATAGCGGCTTTTTTTCCGACGGATCGATCTTCCAGCTTTGCGCAAATGCCTGTGCCTTTGTACCTGCAGCCACGGAACCGGAAGATCTCACCGCGATGGTCGAACACTACGCCAAAAGCGCGTGATCGCTGGCCGTCAAGCCGCCTTCATCTGGTCACGCCCGTGCGGCGCATCGAAATCCAGGATCGGATTGATCGGCAGGATCCGGTGCGGATTGATCGTGTCGTGGCTGTAGTGATAGTGCCGAACGATGTGGTCAAAATTGACCGTCCCCGCCACCCCCGGTTGCTGGTACAGTTCGCGCGTGTAGGCCCACAGGTTCGGGTAGTCGGTAATTCGGCGGCGGTTGCACTTGAAATGCAGGTGATAGACCGGGTCAAATCGAACAAGCGTGGTGAACAGTCGCCAATCCGCCTCGGTGATCTTGTCGCCCATCAGATAGCGATTGCGTGACAGACGATCCTCCAGCCAGTCCAGACTGTCGAAGAGCGGCACCACTGCGGCGTCATAGGCCTTTTGCGTGGTCGCGAAACCGGATTTGTAGACGCCGTTGTTCACGGTGTCATAGATGCGGGCATTCACCTCTTCGATCTCGTCCCGCATCGTGATGGGCCAGTAGTCATCCGTGTTGCCCGTGATGCCATCGAACGCCGAATTGAACATCCGAATGATCTCAGAGCTTTCGTTGGACACAATCGTCTCGCGCTGTTTGTCCCACAGGATCGGTACGGTGACGCGCCCTGTCATATCCGGAGCAGCCTTGAGATAGATGTCGCGGGCAAAGGGCAGGCCGTACAGCGTGTCGCCGGTTGCGCCGGGATAGCTGTCGTCAAAGGTCCAGCCATCCCCCAGCATATCCGGATGCACGGTGGACACAGAGATATGCGGCTCCAGGCCTTTCAGGGCACGAAAGATCAGGGTGCGGTGCGCCCATGGGCACGCAAGGCTGACATACAGATGGTACCGTCCGCTTTCGGCCTGAAATCCGCCTTCGCCACTTGGCCCGGCTTTACCATCGGCGGTGATCCAATTGCGGAATTTCGCTTCGGTGCGTTTGAACGCACCACCCGTGCTCTTGGTATCGTACCATTGATCACGCCATTCGCCGTCTACCAGAAGTCCCATCCGTCCACTCCTCAACCATTGTTGAACCTGATATAGAGCGTATGAGCCGCCCGCAAAACACGCACAGCCGCGCAGAGCGTTGTGGTTATTCGCACAGAGCGCAAGAGAGGCACGGCATATTGTGCAAAAAGGCGCAGCACTCACGGCAGGTGTCGACGGACTAACCTGTCAGGATCGCAGCTTTTGCACCACCCAGATGACAATCATCGCGCCAAGCAAAGCGCCGACGATCCCCGCGACGGCCCCGGTGGCCGCCAGCAACAGGCGGATCACCATGCCGCCGATCAATGCACCAGCGACGCCCACCATGACGGTGGCCAGAGTATTCATTTCCACCCGCATCACACGCGTTGCCAGAAATCCGGCGGCGGCCCCGACAACGAGCAAGAGTAAAATCGACATCTTTAACGCCTCCGACGATCACGGACCGTGCTGCGCCAATGCGTGGGCACGATAATCAGCGCACCAAGCGACGACGCGATGGCGTTCATCCCCGGAGAACTGAACCCGATCCCGAACATGATCCGCACGAAATACGCAAGGAACGCGCCGCCCACGCAGATAATGATGCTTTGCAAAATCCCATTATTGGTAAAACCGCTGCGTTCGGACACATACCCGACGATGCCTGCGATGATCACCGTGCCCATCAAGACCATAAACATGTATCCGCTACTCCCCGAACCGTGCTCCGGCAGGGATCGCGATCCCCCGCAGAAACGTTTCCGCGTCCTGAGCTGCCTTGCCCGCACGCTGCGCCTTCAGGATGGTAACGGCTCCTGTGCCGCAAGCAATGGTGAAGCGGTCATCCAGCGCGGTTCCGGCATCGCCCTGCGCATCTGCCACATGGCTTTGCAACAGTTTCAGCCGCTCACCGCCCAGTTCGGTCCACGCGCCCGGAAAAGGCGACAGGCCCCGGATCTGCCGGTCCACGACAGCTGCATCCTGCGTCCAGTCAATCCGCGCTTCGGACTTGTCGATCTTTTCGGCATAGGTCACGCCAGCGACCGGCTGCGGGTCTGGCACAAGCGTGTCGATCTGGTTCAACGCCTGAACGATCAGACGCGCGCCCATATCGCTCAACCGATCACGCAGCGCACCGGTTGTCTCGGTTGGACCAATCGCTGTGGTCTCTCGTAGCAAGACCGGCCCGGTGTCGAGGCCCGCCTCCATCTGCATGATGCACACGCCGGTTTCCGGATCGCCCGCAAGGATCGCCCGATGGATCGGAGCCGCTCCACGCCAACGGGGCAACAAAGATGCGTGGATGTTCAGGCACCCATGGTCAGGCGCATCAAGGATCGCTTGCGGCAGGATCAACCCGTACGCCACGACAACCGCAACATCTGCCTGGAGCGCCGCAAAGGCTGCAACCGCCTCTTCGCTTCGCAAGGATACGAGATGCCGAATCTCAAGCCCCAATGCGTCCGCACGGGCGTGCACCGGCGTCAGGCGTTCTTTCTTACCACGACCGGCGCGCCTTGGGGGCTGGCAATAGACAGCGGCGATCTCGTGACCGGCGTCTACAAGCGCGTCGAGAACCGGAACCGAAAACTCCGGGGTGCCCATAAAGATGATGCGCATCGCTAGCCTTTCAGCTTTTTGGCCCGCCGCAGCAGGATGTCCCGCTTTGTCTTGCTCAGATGATCGAAATACATCTTGCCATTCAGGTGGTCGATCTGGTGTTGCACCGACGTGGCCCACAGACCCACAAAATCACGTTCGTGCATTTCGCCGTCTTCTCCAAGAAACCGCACAGTCACTGCACGCGGACGCTCGATCTTGGCGAAGACACCCGGCAGATTGGGGCTGGCTTCGTCGTGCGCCCGCAACTGGACCGAGGCATGCAGGACTTCGGGGTTTGCCATCCGGACAACGCGACCCCGGTCTTCCGACGCATCCACAACGGCAAGACGTTGCAGAACACCAATCTGATTGGCGGCCAGTCCAACGCCCGGCATCGCCTCCATCGTGTCGATCATATCCTGCCAAATCGCGCGCACGTCGTCGGTGATCGCGACAACCGGCGCTGCCACGGTTCGCAGGCACTTGTTGGGCCAGGGCAAGCACAGGCGCGCCGTCATGCGCGCGCCAGTTCCCGCTTCATCTTGACCATCTTGCGGGTGATCAGCTGACGCTTCAGCGGCTTCAGGTAATCAATGAACAGTTTTCCGTTCAGATGATCAATTTCGTGCTGCAGACACGTCGCCCACAACCCGTCAAACTCGGCTTCCTGCGGGTTCCCGTCGCGGTCGAGCCACGCCACCTTAACCGCCTCGGGCCGTGTCACATCCGCAAACTGGTCCGGCAGGGACAAACAGCCTTCTTCGTAGACGTTCAGATCATCCGACGACGCCAGGATCTCGGGGTTGAACATTGCCATCGGACGCGGCTTTGCGTCGTCACCCGTCTCGCAATCCAAAACGATCAGACGGGACAGAACACCCACCTGCGGAGCGGCCAAACCGATGCCCGGCGCATCATACATTGTCTCCAGCATGTTGTCCGCCAATACGCGCAATTCATCGCTGATATCGGGCACGGCTTCACAGGATTTCTTAAGCCGCGGGTCGGGGTGGAGGAGGATCGGGAGTTTCATGCCGATGATCTAGGCAATCCAGGTCGCAAGAGCAAGTGACAGGGTCTTGCACCCGCCGGTCAGATCGCTAGCGTCCCGAAAAAAACATGCCTGTGTTGGAGTCTTGTATGCGTGACCTTTTCAATCAGCCAACCGACCGACGTGGTCGAAACAGCTCTAAATGGGACCTTCTGGAAAGCAAATTTGACGTCCCCATGGAAGACGGGCTCGCGATGTGGACCGCGGACAGCGATTATCCGACCGCCCCTTGCGTTCTGAAAGCTCTGCAAGACGAGATCGACCATGGCCTTTTCGGGTATTTCACCGACTTCTCCAAATACAACGCCGCCATACAATGGTGGATGAAAGAACGGCATGGCTGGGATATTGACACCGACTGGATCCTGACGGCGCAGGGATTGGGCAACGCGATTGCGTTTTGTATCGACGTCTGGACGCAGCCGGGGGATCGCATCGTCACTTTCAACCCGGTGTATCACGAATTTGAAATGAAAATCCGGAAATCCGGTCGGATCCCCGTGCAATGTCCGCTTGGGCGCGACGGCGACATCTACAACCTCGATCTTGATGCAGCGCAGGATTTGCTGGACGGGACCGAAAAGCTCCTGATCTTCTGTTCGCCGCAAAACCCGTCGGGCCGCATCTGGTCAGCCGATGAATTGCGCCAAGTGGCCGAGTTTGCCGAACGCAATAACCTGATCGTCGTCTCGGACGAAATCCACCATGACTTTATTTATCCGGGCAATACTTTCACCCCGATGGATGTGGCCGCGCCCCATCTGCGCAACCGGCTGGTGGTGCTCACCGCATCGTCCAAAACCTTCAACATCGCGGGCATGAAAACCGGCAATATGATCATCCCTGATCCAACCCTGCGGGACGCGATGGCACAAAGGCTGCGGTCGCTCGACTATTCGGCTAACGCCCTTGGCCTGAAAATGGTTACCGCCGCCTATTCCCCCGAAGGCGCAGACTGGGTCGACGCCCAGATCGCGCATCTTATGGGCAACAAGACGGCGTTTGATGACGGGGTGAACGCCATCCCCGGCGTGCGGTCTTTGCCATTGGCGTCCACCTATCTGGCCTGGGTGGATTTCTCGGGCACCGGAATGGACTTCGAAGAGGTCAGCCGCCGCATTCGCAAAGACGCGCGCATCGCCCCCAGCGCAGGCCCGGATTTTGGCCCCGGTGGTGAAACGTTCATGCGCTTTAACCTTGCCACGCAACGGTACCGCGTAGACGACGCCGTGGGCCGCCTGCAGGCCGCATTCTCGGATCTTCAGTAAGTCGTTCAGACCTTTGGCGGGCGCGATTTGTAGACCGGCAGTTTCCAGCCCAGCGCAATGGACCCCGCCCGCAACGCAAATGTCGCCCCGCCAGAGATCAAAACAGTGATCAGCTGATTGGCCCCAAGAAGCGGGGCCACCGCAACCACCGCCGCGCCCGCAACCGCGCAGGTGACATAAAGCTCGCCTTGCTTGAGGACCAGCGGCACCTCGTTGGCCACCACATCGCGCATCAGCCCACCCAGACAGCCGGTCAACGTGCCCATGACCACGATGATCGTCAGGCTCTGATCCAGATTGGCCGCGATGCGTGCGCCCGCGGCAACGGCAAAGGCCAATGCGGCCGCATCCAGCCACAGCATCACGCGGTAGCGGCTTTCAATCAGATGCGCTGTAAAGAACACGATGAACGCGGCACCCAGCGCAATCCCCAGATAGGTTGGATTCGACAGCCAAAACACCGGGTTCCGGTCAAGGATCACGTCCCGCACCGTGCCCCCACCAACTCCGGTGAGAATGGCCAAAAACGCAAACCCGATGATATCAAGCTGTGCCCGGCTGGCGACTAAGGCCCCGGTCAGGGCAAACACCAGCACCGCTGCGTGATCGAGCAGCGCGATCAGCGTCATTTCGCGGACGGCTTGTAGGGTTTCATTCCGTCGCGCGCGAGTTCATCGGCGCGTTCATTCTCGGGATGACCGGCATGGCCCTTGACCCATTCCCACGTCACATCGTGGCGCGCCTGCGCCTCGTCCAGCCTTTGCCAGAGTTCCACGTTTTTGACAGGCTTCTTGTTCGCGGTTTTCCAGCCATTGCGTTTCCAGCCATGGATCCACCCCGTCACACCATTTTTGACATAAGCGCTGTCGGTGATGATGGTCAGCGTTGACGGACGTTCCAGCGTTTCCAGCGCGGTGATTGCCGCCAGCAATTCCATGCGGTTGTTGGTGGTGTTCGCCTCGCCCCCGGACAGGGTGCGTTCCTTGACGACCGTGTCGCCCTCTTTGGCTTGCAACAAAACACCCCAGCCGCCGGGGCCGGGGTTTCCGGAACATGCTCCGTCTGTGTAGGCAAATAAATCAGGCATATGCGAGCACGGAGAACCACGCAGCCATGCTGCCGTCAAGACCCCGATCCGTGCCCTGCCGCAAATCCCCGACACGGAACCCCTGCTGGTTCAGCAAATCGGTCATCTCGGACACGGTGTAATAGGCGTAGTATCGTCCCAGCCGGTCGCGCGCGTCTCCGGTGCCTTCCTTGACCGCGACGTGAAACACGCCCTTTGGCGTCAACGCGGTATGGACCGCGGCAAGGTGGCGCGGCATGTCCGATTTGGACGCGTGCAACAGGCTGAAATTGGCCCAGATGCCATCATAGACGCCCTGCGCATCCAGATCGTCAAAACTGCCCACGCGCGCAGAAACGCCGTCGATCCGAGAGGCCAGGGCAACCATTTCAGGCGACGCATCCATCGCGTCCACACGCAACCCGGCCCGCGCCATGTGCCGCGATGACGTTCCCGGGCCACAGCCAAGGTCAAGCACATGCGCGGCAGCGGGCAGCTTGGCGATAAACCCGGCCAAAGCGTCACTGGGGGTATCCGACATGTCGAGCTGATCATACTCATCAGCACGCTGGTTATAGACATCAATGGTTTGACGATCCGTCACAAGAACACCACAACACTCAGGCACAAGACGACAAGGGATGTCAGAAGAACCCGAAGCTGCATCCACCAAACCGGCGCAAGCCCCCATTTCCAGAAGGCGTAGTCCAGACCCAACAGTCCAATAAATCCGAAAATCAGATTGGTCCCGGCTGACACCGGCCCGCCGCCGGTCATGAAAAACGCCCAAAGCGCTGGAATGACGGACAACGCGTACCCTGTTGCCGCCTGCCCGCCTTCAGCTTTGGTCGAAAAGCCCCACAGCACGCCGGACATGAAGCTTAGAATCACCATCCCGTAGGACAGTTGGACATAAGGACCGATAAAGCGCGGACCAAGCGTATCCAGCCCCCATTGCGCGGCAGCATCGGACAAAAGCGTAAACGCCCCCCACGCAAACGGGATCACACCAGCAAGGCCAAGGATCAGGGCGGATCGGGGAATTGAGATCATGGAACGGGCTGCCTTTTCTGCCTCTGTCAGCTTGGGTTATGTCGCATCACAGCGCCGGATCAAGACCAAGGCTTCATTCCGGCGCGAGCGTCAGCGCCTACGCTCTTTCAAGCGCCAGTCGTCCGGCCAGCGCGGCAAAGATCCCGGCAAATGACCGGTTCAACCACAGCATCACGCGTTCACTGCCCAGCAACCACGTCCGCGCCGCCGCAGCAAACACGCCGTACATCACGAAGACGCCAAAGGTCATCGCCATAAAGACAGCCCCCATGAGTACCATTTCGGCTGTTACCGTGGCGGGATTGCCGCTCAGGAACGGGGGCAACAGCGCAAGAAAGAAAATCGACAATTTCGGGTTCAAGATGTTGATCAACGCACCCCGACGCGCGATGCGCAAACCCGCTTCGGCAGTCCGTTCGGCGGACACGGCCAGCGCGCCGCCGGATCGCAGCGCCTGGTAGGCCAGCCACAAGAGATACGCCACACCCGCAAATTTCACGACATTGAACAGCACCGCAGATGTATGCAGCACGGCGGCCAGACCAAGCGTTGCCGCCAACAGGTGTGGAACGATCCCGATTGTACACCCAAACGCAGCCCAGATGGATGGCCAACGCCCCTGTCCCAGCCCAATCGCCAGCGTGTAGATCACGCCGGTTCCCGGAGCGATGACAACAACAAACGCGGTAAGCAGGAATTGCAGAGACAACATGGCAGACCTTTCATGGATGCGCGCCCATGACGCTATACATTCGCGGCGGATTGATCTAGGTCACGCGCTTTGGCGCTGCCGCCTTTTTGTTCGATGAAAGACTGACCTCCGTGAAACACGCTTTGCAAACCGCGCTCGATGCCCGCGGATATGACACGCTTACCCCCGTACAAGAGGCGGTTCTGAACCCCGACCTTGAAGGGGCTGACCTTCTGGTGTCTGCGCAAACCGGGTCCGGCAAGACCCTCGGATTTGGTCTGGCCATCGCACCAACCATCATGGGTGATGCCGAAGCATTTTCAGCCGCTGATGCGCCGCTGGCCCTGGTCATCGCGCCAACACGGGAACTTGCGTTGCAGGTGAAACGCGAACTGGCCTGGCTTTACGCGCAGGCGGGCGTCGTGATGGCGTCGACCGTGGGCGGCATGGACATGCGCGACGAACGGCGCGCCTTGGCACGCGGAGCGCATATCGTTGTCGCCACACCGGGACGCTTGCGCGACCATATCATGCGTGGGTCCATCGACTTGTCGCAGTGCCGCGCGGTGGTGCTGGACGAAGCGGACGAGATGCTGGACCTTGGCTTCCGCGAAGACCTTGAATTCATCCTTGGCGAAGCGCCCGAAGATCGCCAGACGCTGCTGTTCTCGGCCACTGTTCCAAAGATGATCGTCAATCTTGCGAAAAGCTATCAGCGCGACGCCGTGCGCGTGGTGACGAAATCCGAGACCAGCCAACACGCCGACATCACGTACCGCGCGATGCAGGTTGCGGATCGCGACACGGACAATGCCGTGATCAACACCCTGCGTTTCTATGAAGCGCCAAACGCCATCGTTTTTGCCAACACGCGCGCGATGGTGAACCGACTGACAACCCGCCTGTCCAATCGGGGGTTTCAGGTGGTGGCGCTGTCCGGTGAATTGTCCCAGTCTGAGCGCACACACGCGCTGCAAGCGATGCGCGATGGGCGCGCGCAGGTCTGTGTGGCAACGGACGTAGCGGCACGCGGCATCGACCTTCCTAATCTCGATCTGGTGGTCCACGCCGAACTGCCGTCGAACCACGAAACCCTGCTGCACCGCTCTGGCCGGACGGGCCGCGCCGGGCGCAAAGGCGTGTCGGCTCTGATCGTGACACCAAAGGTCCGCAAGAAAGCCGAGCGTATTCTTGGCATGGCCAAGCTTAAATCCGATTGGGGCCCTGCCCCGTCCGCCGACGAAGTTCTTGCCCGCGATGAAGATCGCATGTTTGCCGATCCGGAGTGGGACACACCGGTCAGTGATTCCGAGGCAAGCGTCGTTGCCCGTCTGGTCGCCGAAAAGACCCCGGAACAGGTGGCCGCCGCCTACGTTCGGATGTTCCGCGAACAACATACCGCCCCTGAAGAATTGTCTGATCCCAAGGCCAAGCCCGCCAAGCGCGAAGAGTTTGGCGCAAGCGTCTGGTTCGCTGTGTCAGGCGGCCGCGCCGCCGATGCGGAACCGCGCCGCATCCTGCCCATGGTCTGTGGCGCAGGCGATCTGGACAAGGACGACATCGGGGCGATCCGCATTCAGCAGGATCATTCCCTGGTGCAAATCAAGGAATCTTCTGTCGCGCGGTTCCTGAACGCCGTTGGTCCGGGGATGGAGTTGGAAAAAGGCGTTACCCTGACCAAGCTCGACAAAGCGCCGGAGTTCGAGCGCGGTGGTGCGCGCCCCGGTGGCAACCGGGGGCCAAAGCCGGATCGGAAGCCATACCGCGATGGCCCAAAGCCAGAACGGACACCACGCTCTGACGACAAGCAACCGGACCGGTCCGCAGCCCACTCGACGGATGCCCCGGCCAAGGCCAAGGCGCACGATGCCGCGCCGATTGACTGGAACGATGCGCCCGCGCCCCGGGTCAGAAAGCCGAAACCGGCGGACCGCAAACCGGCTGGCAAACCCGGCGGGAAGCCAGGTGCCCCAACGCGCGATCGCAAACCCTACGAGGGTAAATCAGACGGAGAGCGCCCGCCCCGCAGGGATCGTGACGGTTCCGTCACGGGCTACAAAGGCAAGGGCAGCAAGCCCAAAGGCCCGCCTCCACCCGAAGGCAAACCTGACAGCAAGAAAAACATCGCGCGCCGCGCAGCTGCCACGGATCCATCCCAGAGCATGCGCAAACCGCGTGCCGGGGCCTCGAAACCCGGTGGTAAGTTCAAAGGCAAACCGTCGGGCAAACCGGGCGGCAAGTTTGGCGGGAAACCCGGCGGGAAGCGCTGACTGCAGAAGCACGCGGTGCTTGGGAACACGCACCCGGCATCTTAGCGTTCAGGCGGTTTCCCGCAGCACCCGGGGCACCTTGAATTCGACATTTTCGACGGCGGTCTCGACAATCTCCATCGTGACATCGAATCTGTCCCGGAACGCATCGATCACCTCATTGATCAGCTCTTCAGGGGCACTTGCCCCTGCGGTGATGCCGATCGAAGAAATCCCATCCAACGCGCGCCAGTCGATATCCGCAGCACGCTGCACAAGCTGCGAATAGGAGCACCCGGCTTTGCTGCCGACTTCGACCAACCGCTTGGAATTGGAAGAATTGGGCGCTCCGACAACAAGCATCGCATCACATTTCGGGGCCATCGCCTTGACCGCTTCCTGCCGGTTGGTCGTGGCGTAGCAAATGTCTTCCTTGTGCGGGCCGACGATGGACGGAAACCGCGCTTTGAGCGCGGCTACGATATCGATTGTGTCATCCACGGACAGCGTTGTCTGCGTGACAAAGGCCAGCTTGTCCGGGTCGCGCACATTGACATGTGCCACGTCCTCAACCGTCTCGACCAAAAGCACTTCGCCATCGGGCAATTGGCCCATGGTCCCAACTGTTTCGGGATGGCCTTCATGGCCGATCATGACCATCTGCAAACCGTTGTCGTGGTGCCGCGCCGCTTCGATATGCACCTTGCTCACCAATGGGCAGGTGGCGTCGACGTAGATCATCTCGCGCTTGGCGGCCGCGGCGGGCACTGCTTTGGGCACCCCATGCGCTGAGAAGATGACCGGGCGGTCATCGGGGCAGTCGTCCAGTTCCTCGACAAACACCGCCCCTTTGTCGCGCAACCCGTCGACCACGTATTTGTTGTGCACGATTTCGTGGCGCACATAGACCGGAGCCCCCCATTTTTCGAGCGCCATCTCAACGATTTTGATCGCGCGGTCCACACCCGCACAAAACCCACGCGGGGCCGCAAGATACAGGGAAAGCGGTGGTTTCGTCATATCTGTCTCCATCTTGCCCAAGACCTAAAGCCTTGCAGCGGCATCTTCCAGAAGAATGACACTTCACCAAACCGTGACTTGACCTTCCAGCGCAGGAAGAGGGCGAAAAGGCCTAAATCCAAAGGATCGCACAATGCGCAAAACCATCGCTATCAGCATGCTCGCCTCGTTCGCCTTAGGGGCTGTGTTCGTGGTTGCCTCCGGATGGACCGCGCACGGCAGCAACGCGACCCTTCCCTATACCGATAGCGACCGCATTGCAGAGGGCGCGGCCCTTTACCAAAGCTATTGCGCCAGTTGTCATGGTGAAAACCTCGAAGGTCAGCCCGATTGGAAACTGCGCGATGCAGACGGCTTTCTTCCCGCCCCGCCGCATGATGCGTCCGGGCACACCTGGCATCACGATGATGCGCTTCTGATGCGGATCGTGCGCGATGGGACCGAGGCGATCGTCGGCGGGTCCTACAAATCCAACATGCAAGGCTATGCTGACCTCCTGAGCGACGCCGAAATCGCAAGCATACTTGGCTATATCAAAAGCACCTGGCCCGCCGAGATTCAGCAGATCCACAACGACATCAACGCCCGCAAGCAGCCATAGCGCAGGCCGTTTGCCGAACAGGCATTCCTCATTTCGCCTTGTCAGTTGGCGAGCGGACGGGCATGGCACGCAAATGCGCCTGACGTCTTATCTTCGTGACAATGCCCCGTTTCTGACAACGGGCATGTTGCTCACATTCCTGTCGGGCGCAGGACAGACGTACTTTATCTCGCTGTTTGCCGGGGAAATACGCCTCGCCCATGGGCTCAGCCACGGAGAATGGGGCGGCATCTACATGCTGGGGACCATGGCCTCTGCGCTGGTGATGGTGTGGGCCGGCGCGTTGACTGACCGATACCGCGTGCGCGTATTGGGTCCAGCTGTTCTGGCGGGGTTGGCATGTGCCAGTATCGCCATGGCGATAAATCCGTGGGTTTGGATGCTGCCCGTGATTGTCTTTGCGCTGCGGTTTTTTGGTCAGGGCATGCTGTCGCACATCGCTGTGGTCGCAATGGCGCGGTGGTTCATCGCCACACGGGGCCGCGCGCTTTCCATTGCGTCGTTCGGATTTGCCATGGGCGAAGCCTTCTTGCCGCTTGTCGTCGTGGCCGCCATGACGGTGATGGCCTGGCAATCGCTTTGGATCATTGCAGCTTGTGTCTGCCTGGCCTCGATCCCGGTGATTGCCCTTCTGTTGGCACAGGAACGCACGCCCGCGTCGCTGGCCGAAACGGATGTTTCGGTTGGAATGCAAGGGCGGCATTGGGTCAGGTCGGAGGCGCTCAGACATCCCTTGTTCTGGTGCATGGTGCCCGCGATCCTAGGGCCGTCCGCGTTCAACACCGCATTCTTTTTCCATCAGGTGCATCTGGCCGAAGTGAAGAACGTCGAGCACTTGGTCTTTGTCTCCTTCTTTCCGATTTTCACCGCTTTGACGATTGTCGTCATGATCGCGGCCGGTTGGGCGCTGGACCGCTATGGCACGGCCCCCTTGATGCCGTTCTTTCAGGTGCCGATGATCTTTGCGTTCCTGACGTTTGCCGTGGCGCAAAGCCCGCTGGGCCTTGCACTGGGGTTCGTGTTTCTGGGCATGACGTCCGGCGCGAATGCAACCTTGCCAAACGCCTTTTGGGCAGAGTTCTACGGCACGGCACATATCGGTGCGATCAAGGCGATGGTAACGGCGGTCATGGTTCTGGGCTCTGCCATTGGGCCGGGTCTCACCGGCGTTCTGATTGATCAGGGTATCGGCATCGAAACACAGTTTATAGGGGTGGCCGCGTATTTCGTTGTGGTGACCTTGCTCATGGCATGGGGCATTGGCCGCGCGTCTCGGGATCTTGTCAGAACGCCTGCGCCGTGAGCCACGCCACGGCGATATAGCGCACGGTTTTTGCAATCGTGACCAGCAGGAAAAACAGCCAGATATTGGTGCGCATGACCCCGGCAATGATCGTCAGTGCATCACCAAGCGGCATCCAGCTGACCAGCAACGTCCAGACACCATATTTCTGATACCACGCCCGCGCACGATCCAGTTGCGCCTGCGTCACGGGAAACCAGCGTCGACCGCGAAACCGTTCGATGTAGCGTCCCAGCGCAAAGTTCAGGCCGGACCCAAGGATGTTTCCGATGCTGGCGACGATCACGATCCAATAAATCGAAATCTCGCCTTTCACCTGAAGGGCGATGAACACGATCTCGGATTGAAACGGCAGGATCGTCGCCGCGCCAAACGCAGCGACAAACAGCCCGCTTAGAGCGAGGAACTCACTCCACATCAGCCAGACGGCACACCGTCAAAATCAGGATTGCTCGGCCGAAACCGGTTGGCGCTCTGGCATGGGGTCACGTGGCGGACGGCCGACGACATCCCGCAACTCATCCAATTCGATGAAGTTATCCGCCTGGCGGCGCAGCTCATCGGCAATCATCGGCGGCTGGCTTCGGATGGTTGACACCACCGACACACGCACACCTTTGCGCTGCAGGCTTTCGACTAAGGGCCGGAAATCGCCGTCGCCAGAGAACAATACGATGTGGTCCACATGCTCGGCCAGTTCCATCGCATCGACGCAAAGCTCGATGTCCATGTTGCCTTTGACCTTCCGGCGCCCCTGGCTGTCCGTGTATTCCTTTGCGGGCTTGGTGCGCATGTTGAAACCGTTGTAATGCAGCCAATCCACCAGCGGACGGATCGGTGAATACTCATCGTTCTCAAGCAGGGCGGTGTAGTAGAACGCGCGCAGCAACTTGCCGCGTCGCACGAACTCTTGCCGGAGCAGCTTGTAATCGATGTCAAAACCAAGCGATTTCGCGGCGGCATAAAGGTTGGAACCGTCAATAAACAGCGCCAGACGCTCGTCTTTGTAGAACATGAATATAGCCTTTCAAAAAAATTTGCGACGTGGACCGGCTTTCGGGAGTGGTAGAATCCGAAGCCTCATGGCCAAGACACAGCGCGTGATTTAATGATTCGAATCGATATCTCAAGGTGCAATTTCCGGTCAGGCTAGTCTACGTGGCGGAATTATGAATGACTTTTTCATCGCGCTTGGCGCGAATTTGCCGTCAAGCCAGGGCGCGCCTGACGAAACGCTGCGTGCGGCGCTGCAGGACCTGAGTGCGTCTGATGTCGTGGTTGAGGCCACAAGCCACTTTTATCGGACACCCTGTTTCCCTGCGGGTGCCGGGCCCGACTATGTGAACGCCGCAGCCCATGTCCGGTCTTCGCTGTCGCCCCGTGATTTTCTGGATCATCTGCATGCCATCGAGGCCAAATTCGGTCGCGAACGCATAGAGCGTTGGGGAATGCGCAGTTTGGACCTTGATGTGTTGGCGTGTGGACAGCGCGTTGAACCAGACCTGACCACCTTTGAAACCTGGCGCACGCTGTCCCCTGAACAGCAACGCAAAGCGGCACCCGACGCTCTGATCCTGCCGCACCCCAGATTGCAGGACCGCGCTTTTGTGCTTGTGCCCCTGAGGGACATTGCGCCAAACTGGACACATCCGGTCTTGAATTTGACGGTAACCCAGATGTGTGACGCTCTTCCGCCAGATGCGCTGGCGGAGATATCGGTGCTGTGAGTGTTATTGACTTGAATTCGCCTATCCTGCGGGATATCTAGCGGGTTCTCACAGGCTGCCCGACAAATTGGAGTGCTCCATGGCCCGCGTCACGGTTGAAGATTGCGTTGATAAAGTTCCGAACCGGTTTGAACTGGTGATGCTCGCTGCGCACCGCGCCCGCGAAGTGTCTGCTGGCGCTGCGATTACAGTGGATCGCGACAACGAC
The DNA here is from genome assembly GCF_023015985.1 of Marivita sp. S6314. GTDB lineage: Bacteria > Pseudomonadota > Alphaproteobacteria > Rhodobacterales > Rhodobacteraceae > Marivita. The sequence goes on along the minus strand of NZ_JALKAO010000003.1, from coordinate 264,807 downwards.
AAGAACCCGGTCGTGGCTCTGCGTGAAATCGCGGAAGAAACCCAATCGGCGGATGAACTGCGCGAGCGTTTGATCGAATCGAACCAGACCCAGATCGAAGTCGACGAACCCGAAGAAGACGCGATGGCGCTTCTGATGGGGGCCGAACCGGACAAACCCGCAGAAGACGATCTGTCGGAAGAAAAACTGCTGCGTGCGTTGATGGAGGCGCAGGGTCAAGGCTAACGCCCGCCGCGATGCGGGCCGCATGAGAATGAGGCGCCGATGATCGCGGCAGACGACCTTATTGCGCTGGTGCGCAATTACAATCCCAAGACCAACGAAGCACTTATTCGTGACGCCTATGACTACGGCCGCGCGATGCATGAGGGCCAGTTTCGTCACTCTGGCGAACCTTACTTTTCGCATCCCGTCGCTGTTGCCGCGATCCTGACAGAACAGCAGCTTGATGATGCCACCATCATCACCGCCATTCTGCACGACACTATCGAAGACACGAAGTCCACCTATTCCGAAATCGCAGAGCGGTTCGGAGATGACGTTGCGGTGCTTGTGGATGGTGTGACCAAGCTGACGAACCTGCAACTGTCGAGTTCGGAAACCAAGCAAGCCGAGAACTTTCGCAAGCTGTTCATGGCGATGTCCAAGGACCTGCGGGTCATTCTGGTCAAACTCGCTGACCGTCTGCACAACATGCGCACGATCAAGGCGATGCGCCCCGAAAAGCAAATCCAGAAAGCCCGCGAGACAATGGACATCTACGCGCCTCTGGCCGGGCGCATGGGGATGCAATGGATGCGGGAGGAACTGGAAGACCTGTCGTTCCGCGTTCTCAACCCGGAAGGTCGCGCCAGCATCATCCGGCGGTTCATCACGCTTCAAAAAGAAACCGGCGATGTCATTCATCGCATCACCAGCGACATGCGGTCGGAACTCGAAAAAGCCGACATCGATGCCGAGGTGTTTGGCCGCGCCAAAAAACCCTATTCGATCTGGCGCAAGATGCAGGAGAAGGAAATCGGCTTTTCCCGTCTGTCGGATATCTATGGGTTCCGGATCATTACACGTTCCAAAGCCGATTGTTACGCAACGCTCGGCGTGATCCACCAACGCTGGCGCGCCATTCCGGGACGGTTCAAGGACTATATCAGCCAGCCGAAATCGAACGGCTATCGGTCCATCCACACCACCGTGTCCGGGCGCGATGGCAAGCGGGTTGAGGTGCAGATCCGCACCCGCCAGATGCATGACGTCGCTGAAACCGGCGTCGCCGCGCATTGGTCCTACCGGGACGGCGTGCGCAGCAACAACCCGTTTGCGGTTGACCCCGCCAAATGGGTCGCGTCGCTGACCGAACAGTTCGACGAAGAGGACGATCACGAGGATTTCCTCGAAGCGGTAAAGCTTGAGATGTATCCGGACAAGGTCTTCTGCTTCACACCCAAGGGTGAAGTGGTCAAACTCCCGCGCGGCGCGACCCCATTGGATTTCGCCTATGCGATCCATACACGCATCGGGTCGGGCTGTGTCGGGGCCAAGGTGGACGGCATTCGTGTCCCGTTGTGGACCCGTCTCAAGAACGGACAGTCGGTCGACATTGTCACCGCCGAAGGACAATCACCGCAGGCGACTTGGCTGGATATTGCGACCACCGGCAAAGCAAAATCCGCCATTCGACGCGCCCTGCGCGAAGCCGGGCGGGAACGGTTCGCGCAACTGGGCCGCGAACTCGCCCGCGCCGCGTTTGAAAATGTCGGCAAGAAAGCCAGCGACAAAGTGCTTGAAATGGCTGCGCGCAATTTGCGGATCAGCGACGCGCAGGAATTGCTGGCCCGGCTGGGCAGCGCAGAGATGTCAGCCCGCGAAGCGGTCGAAGCCGTCTATCCCGACCTGGCGCCGCAACCGATGGAGTTCATCGAAACCCAAAGCGCCGTGATTGGCCTTGAAACCGGGCAGGCCTTTGATCGCGCCCCCTGTTGTCAGCCGCTGCCCGGGGAACGGATCGTCGGCATTACGGAACGCGGGCGCGGTGTGACGGTGCACAGCATCGACTGCGGCGCGCTGGCCTCGTTCGAGGATCAGGTGTCGCGCTGGCTGGATCTACACTGGGTCACCGGGAACCATCCACCGGTCTATACTGTTTCACTTGAACTGACGATCGGCAACGACGCTGGTGTGCTGGGACGGATTTGCACATTGATCGGAGAGCAGAAGGCCAATATCTCGGATCTGAACTTTGTGGATCGCAAACCAGACTTTTACAAACTGCTGATAGATATCGACCTCAGCGATGCAAACCACCTGCATTCTGTCATGTCGGCACTAGAGGCAGAAAGCGATGTAGCGTCTGTTGTCCGAAGACGGGATCCTGCGTTGTCGGTGCAAGCGGCTGCGGCCGAATAGAAAGATCGAAGGGACGAGGATTGGTATTCAAACGGCGGGACAGGCGTTCGATCTGGACCACCCTCCGTGAGGCCTTGTGGCCGCGCGGGGGTTGGACCCGTGCCGCCCGCTACGTGCAACACCGCCTCAATCGCCTTCCCGACCCCCCCGAACGCATCGCCCGTGGAATTTTTGCCGGTGTTCTGACCACGTTCACCCCGTTCTATGGCCTGCACTTCCTGACCGCCGCGATCATTGCCTGGGTCATGCGGGGCAATATCCTTGCCGCTTTGCTCTCCACCTTCTTTGGCAATCCGCTCACTTACGTTCCGATCAGCGTCGCATCGCTGCAAACCGGGTATTGGCTTTTGGGATTGGGCGAAGTTGTCCACGAACACGGCAGTATTGGATACAAATTCGCAAAGGCGGGCGAAGACCTTTGGCAGAATTTCATTGCGATCTTCACCCGGGGAGAGCCGGAATGGTCCGGCCTGACAATCTTTTATCAGGAAGTGTTTTTCCCCTGGCTGGTTGGCGGCATCATTCCCGGCATCATCACCGGATTGATCTGCTACTATCTGTCCGTGCCGCTGATCCGCGCCTATCAGAACCGGCGCAAGGGCGCTTTGAAGGCGAAACTGGCCGCTTTGAAAAAAAAGAAGAAACAGGCTGACGACGGACAGGCAGCGGATTAGGTTCAGCCTCAGTACAGGAGGCGAGAATGACTGACTATGCAGGCCCATTGCGGTTAGGTGTGAACATTGACCACGTCGCAACGGTGCGCAATGCACGCGGCGGCGACAATCCGGACCCGACCCGCGCAGCACAAATCGCGCAAGCGGCGGGGGCTGATGGCATCACCGCCCATCTGCGCGAAGACCGCCGCCACATCCGGGACGAAGACATCGAGCGCCTGATGGATGCCCTGTCCGTGCCTCTGAACTTTGAGATGGCCGCCACCGAAGAGATGCAGCAGATCGCATTGCGCCACAAACCGCATGCCGTCTGCATTGTGCCTGAAAAACGTGAAGAACGCACAACCGAGGGCGGGCTCGAAGTCGCGCGCGAGGAAAACAAGCTGGCTCATTACATCGCGCCCTTGCGCGAGGCCGGGTGCCGTGTGTCGATCTTCATCGCCGCCGATAAGCGCCAGATCGAAGCGGCGCATCGCATCGGGGCAGAAGTCATCGAACTGCACACCGGCGCCTATTGCGACGCGCATGCCGAGGGTGACTTTGAAACCCGCGATGCCGAACTCAAGGCACTGACCGAGATGGCCACCTTTGCGCATTCGCTGGGACTCGAGGTGCATGCAGGCCATGGCCTGACCTATGATTGCGTCAGCCCTGTTGCGGCGCTGCCCGAGGTGATGGAGCTGAATATCGGGCATTTCCTGATCGGCGAGGCGATCTTCCTTGGACTTGAACCCGCCATCCACGAAATGCGCCGGGTGATGGACGCGGCACGGGCATAAGCGCAAGGCACGGCGGGGCCATGTTGAACAACCGGATCCTGACGGCCCTGACGCTTGTGATTGGCATCGCTGCTCTTGTTGTTCTTGAAATGGCGCGTGCGGGTGTCAGCCACAAGGCCTTCAGCGTCGGTGACACGCCTGTCACCACGTTGGCCCGTGCGGATGCGACAGGCCCGCATGTGGTCATCGCCCACGGCTTTGCCGGATCACGCGAGATGATGCAGGCCTATGGCCTTGTGCTCGCACAGGCGGGCTACCGGGTGCATATGTTCGATTTCGAAGGCCACGGCGCGCATCCGCGTCCAATGTCCGGCGACGTGACCCGGATCGAAGGCACGACGCAGCGGTTGATGACCCAGACGCTGTCGGTGATTGACGCCGTCGCGGACGGAGACACACCCGTTGCCCTGCTTGGTCATTCGATGGCCACAGATGTTTTGGTCCGCGTGGCAATGGTGTCCGACCGGGTTGGTCCCTTGATCTTGCTCTCTGCCTATTCACAAGCGATCACGCCTGACTTTCCCAAAGACATGCTGCTGATCTCGGGTCAGTGGGAGCCGCCCCTGCGGGATTTCGGCCTCAAAGCCGCCCAGATGGTTGATCCCTCCGCATCCGAAGGGGACGTGGTGCGGAGCGGCGATGTGATCCGGTCGGCCCAAGTGGCCCCTTTCGCGGAACACGTTGCGATCCTGCAGTCCCGCGTCGGGCGCGCGTCGGCGTTGGAGTGGCTGAACCGGGCCTACGGGCGAGACGTGCAGGCCAGGATGCTGCCAACAGGCTGGGCGTTTCTGGCGCTCATGGCGGCGATCACAGTGCTGTCCGCGCCCGTGGCCCGGGTTTTGACCCGGCCGACCGATTTGCCACCCAGACTTGATCTGCCCACATGGAAGTTCGCAGCGGTGCTGGTGGTGCCCATGATCCTGGCTCCCGGCGTGGCGGGACTTTTTGACATCGACGTCCTGCCGGTTCTGGTGGCCGATTATCTGGCGGTTCATCTGGGGCTTTACGGGCTTTGCACACTGGTCATGCTGCAACTATTCTGCCGTGGTCACGGCTATGGCCGATATCAGCTTCTGGCGTTTGGCGGGCTGCTGATCTGGGGCGTGGGTGTCTTTGGACTGGCCCTCGACCGCTATGGCGCGAATTTCTTCCCGGTGGCGGAACGCTTGCCCATCATCGCGGCGCTCGCGCTTGGGGCGATCCCGTTCATGCTGGCGGATGCGCTGGTGACGTGGAAAGCGTCTCTTTGGCGGCGGATCCTTGCCCGTGCCGCGCTGATCGGCTCTCTGGGAATTGCGGTGGCGCTCGATTTCGAAGGGCTGTTCTTCCTCATCATGATTGCTCCGGTGATCCTATTGTTCTTTCTCGTCCACGGAACGATGGGACGTGCTTTTGGCAAACAGGCGGGGCCCTTGACGGCAGGCCTTGCGCTGGGTCTGATCCTCGCCTGGGCGCTTGGGGTCAGTTTCCCGATGTTTTCCGCATGAAGGACACCACATGATCATTGGCATCGGCACAGACCTTGCGAATATCGACCGCATCGCAGGAACGCTTGACCGCTTTGGGGACCGGTTCCGCAACCGTGTCTTCACCGAAACCGAGCAACGCAAGGCCGAACACCGCCGCGATGTGGCCGGCACCTACGCCAAGCGATGGGCCGCGAAAGAGGCGTGCTCCAAGGCGTTGGGAACCGGGCTGCGCATGGGCATTGCGTGGAAGGACATGTCCGTGCGCAACCTGCATACAGGGCAGCCGGTGATGGAGGTCACGGGTTGGGCCAGGAAGCGGCTTGAGGACCTGACACCACCGGGACATGAAGCCATCATTCACGTCACACTGACCGACGATCACCCTTGGGCACAGGCCACAGTGTTGATCGAGGCGCGCCCAAAGTAACGCCTGCGTCGCTTGACACCCGCGCCGCCCCCGCTCATGTAGCGCGGGACAATCGAGCAAAAGGCAGGGACATGGCCTCAGATACAAAAAAGAGCGGCGGAATCGTCGAGACGATCAAAACCGTCGTTTACGCGCTCTTGATCGCAGGCATTTTCCGGACACTGTTTTTCCAGCCGTTTTGGATCCCCTCGGGGTCGATGAAAGACACGCTTTTGATCGGCGACTTTCTGTTCGTGAACAAGATGGCCTACGGGTATTCCTATGCGTCCTGCCCGACGCTGTACCTTCCCCAGATCGGCATCGACATCGACGCGACGGATATCTGCGGCTGGGCGGACGGCGACAACAGCCGCCTGTTTGGATCAGAACCTGAACGCGGCGATGTGGCGGTGTTCCGTCATCCCGTGACGGGTCGTGATTTTATCAAGCGTGTGGTCGGCCTGCCCGGCGACGAGATCCAGATGATCCGCGGTGTTCTGCACATCAATGGCACCGCTGTTGAACTGCAGCCACAACCGGCATTCGAGGAAACTGCGGCCCCCCAAGGTCCACAGAGCCTGCGCCCGCGCTGCGCCAATGGGCCAGTGGGCACCGGCGGCACCTGTGTGAAAGACCGGTTCCTTGAAACTCTGCCCGGTGGCACGACCCATTCGATCCTGAACATCGGCAGCCAAGGGTCAGACAACACACCGGTCTATTCCGTCCCGGAAGGCCATTACTTCATGATGGGCGACAATCGCGATAACTCGTCCGACAGCCGTGTCCCAAGTGTTGCTGGCGGCGTTGGGTTTGTGCCGTTTGAAAACCTTGTCGGCAAGGCAAACCGTGTGGTGTTCTCGTCCGGCGGGGCCTCCATGCTCTATTTCTGGACATGGCGCGGCGACCGGTTCTTCGAGAAGATCGAGTAGTGAAGCTGTCGGCGGATCTTCAGGCGCTTTCGACGCGCTTGGGGCACCGGTTTGCCAACCCTGCCCTTCTGGTACGCGCGGTGACCCATGCGTCGCGGGCCGGTCCGAACCGGGACGACAACCAACGACTGGAGTTCCTTGGCGACCGCGTCCTTGGCCTCGTGATGGCCGAAGCGCTTTTGGCAGAAGACAAATCCGCGTCCGAGGGCCAGCTTGCCCCCCGCTTCAATGCGCTGGTGCGCAAGGAAACCTGCGCGGACGTGGCGCGCGACATTGATCTTGGGTCGGCGTTGAAACTGGGCCGGTCCGAAATGCTGTCTGGCGGACGCCGCAAGCAGGCCCTGCTTGGCGACGCCATGGAGGCGGTGATCGCCGCTGTGTACCAGGATGCGGGCTTTGAGGCCGCCAAAGACCTGATCCTGCGCCTATGGGGCAATCGCATCGGGGCTGTCGACGCCGATGCCCGTGATGCCAAGACCGCGCTTCAGGAATGGGCACAGGCGCGTGGCATGCAGCCCCCGTCCTACACCGAGATTGCGCGCAACGGGCCGGATCACGCCCCGGTTTTCGTGATTGCCGCCCGCCTTGAAAACGGCGAATCCGCTGAAGCGACGGCCGGGTCAAAGCGGCAGGCAGAGCAGGCAGCAGCCAAATCCCTGTTGGCGCGCCTCGAATCGAGCGCTTCTTGAACGACAATCTGAAAGGCAGCCTGTTCATGGTGTTGGCCATGCTCGGCTTTGCCATCGAAGACGCCTTCTTCAAAACGGCAACCAATGGCGTGTCTCCCGGTGTCGGGACGATGATGTTCGGGGCACTGGGCACAGCGTTTTTCGTGGCCCGGTGCAAGGTGCGCCGGGAACCGGTCTGGACGAGGCGCTACGTTCAGGGACCGCTGCTGATCAGGTCAGGGTTTGAAATCGTCGGCCGGTTGTTCTTTGCCCTAAGCCTTGCCTTCACGCCGTTGTCCACAACGTCTGCCATCCTGCAGGCCGCCCCGCTTGTTGTCACGCTTGGCGCGGCGCTGGTGCTGAAAGAAGCGGTTGGCGTCCGACGGTGGAGCGCTATGGCGGTTGGGTTTATTGGCGTTTTGTTGATCGTCAAACCGATCCCATCAAGCTTTGACGCCACCGCGATCTTTGCCGTGCTTGGCATGATCGGTTTTGCCGGGCGCGACCTGATGACCCGAGCAAGCCCGCCAGAGGTTTCCGCCACGCAATTGGGTATCCTGGGGTTTCTGATGGTGTTTATCGCCGGGGTCGTGATCACCCTGTTCGAAACGCAGCCATTGGCTGTTCCTGAGGCATGGTCTGCCGTGCTGATCCTGTGCACCGCGTTCTCTGGCGTTCTGGCGTATAGCGCCCTGACCAAAGCCATGCGCACCGGCGAAGTGTCGGTTGTGGCCCCGTTCCGGTATTCCCGCCTTCTGATCGCGCTGGTCATCGCCTACGTGATTTTTGGTGAACGACCGGACAGCCTGACCTTGTTTGGCGCGGCCCTGATCGTGGGAAGCGGAACATACACCCTGATCCGGGGGGCCAAGAAAGACAGGGCTGGCTCTGCCAAACAAACTGGCGTATGACGCCGGACTTCCAATAGCGGGATGATCCCATGACCACACGCGCCGGTTTTGTCGCTTTGATCGGAGAGCCCAACGCGGGCAAATCCACCCTGACCAACCAGATGGTCGGGGCCAAGGTGTCTATCGTGACCCATAAGGTCCAGACAACACGCGCCCGTATTCGCGGCGTGGCCATCGAAGGCGACGCACAGATCGTGCTGGTCGACACGCCGGGATTGTTCAAGCCGCGCCGCAGGCTGGATCGGGCCATGGTTGCGGCGGCATGGTCAGGCGCGTCCGACGCCGACATCGTTGTCCTGCTGATCGAGGCACATCGCGGGATCACCGAAGGCGTTGAGGCCATCCTGGAGAACCTGGCCGAAGTGGCGGGCAAGCGTCCGGTTGCGTTGGCGATCAACAAGATCGACCGCGTCGAAGCGCAACACCTGCTGAAACTGTCGCAAGACATGAACGAAAAGTTCGCGTTCACCGAAACCTTCATGATCTCGGCTGAAAAGGGCCACGGCGTGAAAGACCTGCGCAAATGGCTGGCAGCGGAATTGCCCGAAGGTCCGTGGCTCTATCCGGAAGACCAGATTGCCGACCTGCCCCTGCGGATGATCGCGTCCGAGATGACGCGCGAAAAGCTGACCCTGCGGCTGCATCAGGAATTGCCGTACCAGTTGACGGTCGAGACCGAGAACTGGGAAGAGCGCAAGGATGGCTCCGCCCGGATTGACCAAATCATCTACGTGGTGCGCGACGGGCACAAAGGCATCGTTCTGGGCAACAAGGGCGAGACGATCAAGGCTATTTCCAAAGCCGCACGCGAGGAGCTGGAAGAGTTTCTCGGGCGACGTATCCATTTGTTCATGCAGGTGAAAGTGCGCGAGAAATGGCTGGAAGAGGCGGAGCGCTATTCCGAGATGGGGCTGGATTTCAAGGATGGGAATGGGTGACGCCGCACGCGGAACATCATCGAAAGTGCCGACGCGATTGGCAACCCGCGGACTGGCAATCTTGCTTCAATTAACATGACCCGCCTCACCTCCTCCTTCTGGGTCCACGCCTATCTGCGCCGCCTGTCGCTATGGAACATTCCCGCCTTCGTGACATCCCATGGCGACGACACCGCAGGCGCGGTTCTGGTCAAGCTCAATACGCTCGACGGGCAGGCCAAAGCCTTTGTCCGCCAGTTCGACCTCATGACCGGCGAACGGGAATGGCAAATTCTGGCCGATGGGGCCGAATCCGACGTGGACGCCAGCATTGCCAAGCAACGCAGTTTTGACAGTGATCTTTGGGTGATCGAGGTCGAGGACCGGGACGGACGGCATCTTCTGGATGAAGACGGGTTGTCGGGCTAACCTGTACTTATGGACTGGCGTGACACAGGTATTCTGCTGAGTAGCCGCAGGCACGGCGAAACCTCAATGATCATCGACGTGTTTACGCCAGAGCGTGGGCGGCATGCAGGCGTTGTGCGCGGCGGGGCCTCGCGCAAGGTCGCACCGATCCTGCAACCCGGTGCGCAACTGGATCTGGCCTGGCGCGCCCGTCTCGAAGACCATATCGGCAGCTTTACGGTCGAACTCCAGCGGTCGCGCGCGGCGGTTGCCATGGGCAACAGATTGGCGCTGGCCGGAATGAACGCGGTGCTCGCCCTGCTTGCCTTCACCCTGCCCGAGCGGGAACCACACGACGCCCTCTATACACAAACGCAAAACTTGCTCGATCTGCTTGACCAGATAGAGCTTTGGCCACTGGCTTATCTGCGGTGGGAAATCGCCTTGCTGGACGATCTGGGATACGGTCTGGATCTAAACACCTGCGCCGTGACGGGTGCGACCGACAACCTGACATATGTCTCACCCAAGAGCGGCCGCGCCGTCTCGGAAACCGGGGCCGGAGACTGGGCGGATCGCCTGTTGCCCTTGCCAGACGCGCTGAAGGGCAGTGGCACGTTCTCTGACGCGGACATCGTTGCGGCCCTCGCGACCACGGGATATTTCCTGGAACAGAAGGTAGCGCTGCACCAGATTGGCAAACCGCTTCCACAGGCGCGGGCCCGCTTCATCGACGCACTTGCGCGCACGGCCTGACGATCCAAACAGATCAAAAGGCGGGTTCCCGCTGTGCCAACCGCGCAGACATCCCAAAAACAACCTAAACCCTATCTTTTAAGTGGCACGCGGGCACGTTAGGTAATGGACATGAACATGACGGTGCCAAATATCCTCACGGTCCTGCGCCTCTTGGCGGCGCCAGGGGTGGCGTTGATGTTCCTCTATTTCTCGCGTCCTGCGGCGGATTGGTTTGCGTTGATCCTCTTCATCACCGCCGCGATCACCGACTGGTTCGATGGCTACCTTGCCCGGGCATGGAAACAGGAAAGCAAACTGGGCGCGATGCTCGACCCGATTGCCGACAAGGCGATGGTGGTCATCGCGCTGATGGTCATCGTCGGCTATTCGTCCATGTCGCCTTGGCTGGTGCTGCCCGCGACCTTCATCCTGTTCCGCGAAGTGTTCGTGTCGGGCTTGCGCGAATTTCTGGGCGACACCGCCGGGACACTGAAAGTCACACCACTGGCGAAATGGAAGACAACGCTGCAGATGGTGGCGATTGCCATTCTCTTTGCCCAAGGCGTGTTCGAACATTATCTGGGTATGTCCGCAATGGGCATGGGCCCCGAGATCTTCCAGGACGTGATGCGCGGCGATGTCGAAGACCTGCACGGGCTGTGGTGGAAACACACCGGGATGGTCTGGACCGGCAACATCGGCTTGATCCTGCTGTGGGTCGCAGCCTTTCTCACGCTCATCACCGGATGGGATTATTTCCGCAAAGCGGTGCCCTATTTGAAGGATTGATCAGATGAACGTTCTCTATTTCGCATGGGTCCGGGAACGGATCGGCCTGCCAAAGGAAACGATCGAAACCAACGCGGCCACCGTCGCCGACCTGGTGTCGGAACTGCGCGCCAAGGAAGAACGCTATGAGATGGCGTTTTCGGACCTGTCGGCACTGCGGGTGGCGGTGGATCAGGAACTGACCGATTTCGATGCGTCGCTCGACGGTGCCCGCGAAGTGGCCTTCTTTCCACCAATGACCGGAGGCTGACCATGCGCGTTGTGGTGCAGGACCAGCCCTTCGATTTCGGGGCCGAGGCTGAGGCCTTTGCCTCTGGCCGTCACGACATGGGCGCGGTGGTCACCTTTACCGGGATTGTGCGCGACTTCGGTGGCGGCGGCCTCGACGCAATGGAGATCGAGCACTACCCCGGCATGACGCAGAAGGCGTTGAAAAAGATCGCGGGCGAGGCGGTTGACCGCTGGTCGCTGGGCGACGCGCTGGTCATTCACCGCTTTGGGCGGATGGAACCGGGCGAGAAGATCATGATGGTCGCCACGGCCGCCCCCCACCGCAAAGATGCGTTCGAGGCGGCGGAGTACCTGATGGACTACCTCAAATCCCGCGCGCCGTTCTGGAAGAAGGAACACGCAGCGTCGGGCGACACAGATTGGGTTGCGGCCAAAGACGAAGACGAGGATGCGCTGACCCGCTGGTAGCTTGTTCTACCCTCGCTTTGGTCATATCATTTGACCAGTTTGAGCGAGCGTGCCCCTGATGCCCTTTTCCCCCGTCACCCCCGAAAAACTCTCGGCCGCCGTTGTCCGCCAGATCGAACAACTGATCCTGCGCGGCATCCTGCGGCCCGGAGAGCGTTTGCCGTCGGAACGCGAGTTGTCAGATCGGCTGGACGTGTCCCGCCCGTCTCTGCGCGAAGCGATTGCCGACCTGTCCGAGCGCGGATTGCTGACCAGCCGCAAGGGTGCCGGGGTCTATGTGGCCGATGTGCTGGGGTCCGCGTTTTCGCCCGCCTTGGTGCGGCTCTTTGCATCGCATGATGAGGCGGTGTTTGATTATCTGTCCTTCCGCCGCGACATGGAAGGGCTGGCCGCCGAACGCGCGGCGCGGTTGGCGTCGGATACCGATCTGGCGGTGATCGCGGCGGTGTTTGCCAAGATGGAAGCGGCGCATCAAAAACGCGATCCGTCCGACGAGGCGGAATTGGACGCCGAGTTTCACCTCAGCATCATCGAGGCCAGCCACAACGTCATCATGCTCCACATGATGCGGTCGATGTATCAATTGCTGCGTGAAGGCGTGTTCTACAACCGCCAGATCATGTTCCGGCAGAAGACGACGCGGGGGGCTTTGCTGGAGCAACACCGGGTGATCGTCGAAGCGCTGCAGGCCCGCGATCCCGAAGGTGCCCGGCAGGCGGTGGTGGATCATCTGACCTATGTCGAGAGCTGTCTGGCCGACAACCGCAAAGCCGAGGCGCATGAGGCGGTGGCCCGGCAGAGGTTGGAGCATGTTGGGGGGAAGGGGTGATATTACGGTTCGAATTTTCGTGACACCAAAAAAGAGCATTTTTTGTTTGCTTCCCAAGCTCAATGCTCTCTAAAAATCTGCTTTATCAAAATAAACGCTTTAAGAATAGAGTTAACCTGATAACTTCCAATTACGACGAAGGTAATCGTCAAACATCGGTACAGTGAAATCTATATCGCCATACTGCGGGCTGTAAATCATGCCTTTTGCAATAATTTGAGCTCTTCGCGGGCCTAATTTGGAAGGTGGCTCACCTAGTCGGTCCGCCACTTCGGAGGATCGGTATGGACCTTTGCCAAGCTCGGACATGGCAATCACATATTCACGTTCTTTCGGCGTCAATCTATCAAAACGGACTTGAAAAAACCCATCATCCAACCTTCTGAGTGCGTCATCTGTCGCCGTTTTAACGTCATTTTCATCGATAGGAGACTCATCAGCAGCATTCCATGCCTGAAAGCCCCATTCCTGCAAAAAATATGGGTATCCCTCTGTAATTTCTATAATATGGGTCAGCGCTTTCTGCGTTATTTGTTCGCTCTCTCCATTGATCGGTTCCTTTACAGCTTGCAATGCTGCCTCACTATCGAGTGCCCCAACCTTTGGATATGAGAATAGTCGTTCTGCGTATGACTTTGCATCCCCAGAGAGACCGGCCAGCTGCGGCAACCCAGCGCCAAAAAAAATCACGGGCAATTGCTTCTGACCTACCCGATGAATTGCCACTATAAGTGCAGCAAGTTCTTCTTCCTTCAGATATTGTACTTCGTCGATCAACAGACACCAGCCTTTTCCTGCAGCTTTTCCAGCATGGCCTATTGCGACAAACATGTCAGGTAGATCGTACTCTAGGTTTCCGCTATCAGCTACGCCCGGCTCTGGATCAACAGAAACAGATAAATCTCCCATTTGAACTTTAAACGCGCTAGCGAAACTTCGCAGTGCTTTCATAGCATCATGTGCTTTTGATTTCGCTGATTGAATCAGAGACAGCTTTCTTAGAACTTGCTGCATCTTTGGGTAGAGCAACTCGGCAAGCGACTTCTCCTCGGGAGCTTCAATCACAGATGTTAGGTAACCGATGTCTTCAGCGGCACTTTCAATAGTATTTAGTAACACAGTTTTTCCTGTCCCACGAAGCCCGAGAAGCATTTGCGATCGCGCGTGACGCCCGATTAAGGTTCGCTTCAATGCTGTTGTTGCATCGTGCACAATTTCATCGCGACCAGCTAGTTCAGGCGGTTGCGAACCAGCTCCTGGAGCAAACGGATTTCTTACCGGATCCATAGTTCTACAAACCTCTACATAGTTATACCTTAAATAGCGTATAACTACGTATAAGTCTATACATCTGAGATACTCAGTCTACATGCGCTTTATGGTGGCCGAGTCCGTCTATCATTCGAGCGATGCGCCCACGGCTACCAAATCGCCAGCCCGGGGGGCGGTCTGGCGATGCGCGGCGGCCTTCGACCTTGGTTCCGCGCTGGTGCTTTGAAGGACGGTTAGCTTGCGACGCGGGCTTTTAGCAGGCCGTCTTCCTTCAGACGTGCGTGGCATTCATCCAGCGATTTCCACGCCCGCGCGATCAAGGTATCAATCTCGTCCTTCGAGATCACCAGAGGCGGGGAGATGATCATGCGGTCCCCCACATGGCGCATCACCAAGTTGTTGGCGAAGCAGCGTTCGCGGCAGATGAAGCCGACTGTGCCTTCGTCGGCTTCGAACTTGGCGCGGGACGCTTTGTCGGGTGTGAGGGCGAGGCTGCCCATGAGGCCGATGATCCTGGCTTCGCCCACCAGCGGGTGGTCGGCGAGGGAGTCGAACTTTTCCTTGAGATAAGGCGCGGTTTCTTCGCGGACGCGGGTGACGATGCCTTCCTCGTCCAGGATCCGCAGGTTTTCCAACGCCACGGCGCAGGCGACCGGGTGGCCGGAATAGGTGTAGCCGTGGTTGAACTCGACGGAATTGATGACCTCGGCCACGGCGTCACACACGATCGATCCGCCAATCGGCTGGTAGCCGGAGGAAAGCCCCTTGGCGATGGTCATGATGTGGGGACGGATATTCATCGTCTGGCTGCCGAACCAGTTGCCGGTGCGCCCGAAGCCGCAGATCACCTCGTCCGCGATCAGCAGGATGCCGTATTTGTCGACGATGCGCTGGATTTCGGGCCAGTAGGTTTCGGGCGGGATGATCACGCCGCCTGCGCCCTGCACGGGTTCGGCGATGAAGGCCGCGACGCGGTCGGGGCCGAGTTCTTCAATCGCCGTCTCAAGCTGGCGGGCGCGTTCAAGGCCAAATTCCTCGGGCGTCATGTCCCCGCCTTCGGCCCACCAGTTCGGTTGGTCGATATGGTGGATGTCAGGGATCGGCAGACCGCCCTGCATGTGCATCCCCTTCATGCCGCCCAGCGACCCGGACCCGACGGAGGACCCGTGATAGGCGTTCCAGCGGGAGATGATGATGTTCTTCTCGGGCTGGCCTTTCGCAGCCCAATAGGTGCGCACCATGCGGAGATTGGTGTCGTTCGCCTCGGACCCGGACCCTGCGTAGAACACCTGGTTCATCCCGTCCGGGGCCAGTTCCGCGAGTTTCTGCGACAGCGCGATCGCGGGCACGTGGGTCGTCTGGAAGAACGTGTTGTAATAGGGCAATTCCTCCATCTGGCGCGCGGCGGCCTGCGCCAGTTCAGAGCGCCCGTAGCCGATGTTCACACACCACAATCCCGCCATCGCATCCAGAATACGGTTGCCGTCACTGTCATTGAGCCAAACGCCATCGGCCCGGGTGATCACCCGCGCGCCTTTTTGTGCCAGTTCACCGCCATGGGTAAACGGGTGCATGTGGTGCGCCGAATCCAGCGCCTGCAATTCGGCGGTGGGCATATGGTTGGTGATCATGGCCATGGGATGCGTCCTCTCAAACAGGTCGGGCGCAGAATATGATCAAATTATTCCGAGTCAATCGAATCGGGACAATCCTTGACGGATTTGGTCCATTCCCTGCACAACATCCGCCTCCATCGCCTCAGCCGCCGCCCGGGCATCCCCAAGGCGCAGTGCGTCCAGCACGTCTTTGTGCCGATCCGGCAGGTTTCGGGTGCCCACCTGCCCGCACACCACCCGCAGCGACGGACCGAATCGCAACCACAGCCGATCCACCATTTCCATGAGAATCGGCGCACCGGCCAAGGCGTACAGTCCCGCGTGAAAGCGATGGTTCTCGACAAGGTAACGCCGCACATCCCCCCGCTTGATCGCGGCATCAAGCCGCGAATCGGTGTCGGCCAACCCCGCGATGTCCTCTGGGGTCGCAACCTTGGCAGCGCTGCGCGCCAGTTCCGGCTCAAGCGCGCGGCGCGCTATGCAAAGTTGGTCAATCGCGTGCCGATCTAGTTCGGGCACAGCGATTCGCCGATTGCCCATAAACGCCAGCGCGCCCTCGGCGGTCAGCCGTCTCAGCGCCTCGCGCACCGGCGTCATGCCGACCCCAAGCGCGTCTGTCAGGCCTTGAATCGTGACCGGCTGCCCCGGTTCAAGCTCTCCGAACAGCACCTGGTCGCGCAATTGCCGGTACACCACCTCATGCGTCGGAAGCCCTGCATTTCCGGCCGCAGTGCCAGTTGTCTGTTGCATATTCACATCGCACCTCATCCTGCGCTGCATCCCCGGGCAAACGGCCTGACCCAAGGAGACAGATGCCAACTTGCACGAACTATCTTGGCATGAAACCATGTCAGCTATTGCCAGATCAGGCAACATTTGATCAAATTCACATCCACGGGGCCGCAAGTGCTCCGGGATCAACGGGAGAATTTCATGAAGACCCATCTGCTGACCATCACAGCCGGTGCTGCGCTGATCGCCTCAACGGCGATGGCAGACGAAGTGCGGGTATACAACTGGTCCGACTATATCGACGAAGAGCTTCTGACCAAGTTCGAAGAAGAAACCGGCATCGACCTTATCTATGACGTGTTCGACAGCAACGAATTGCTGGAGACCAAGATGCTGGCCGGCGGCTCGGGCTATGACGTTGTTGTGCCGACCGGGACATTCCTGCAGCGCCAGATCCAGGCAGGGGCGTTCCAGAAACTGGACCAGTCCAAGCTGTCGAACATCGGCAACCTGTGGGACGTGATCAAGGACCGCACGGCGCAATACGACCCCGATAACGCCTATTCGATCAACTACATGTGGGGCAC
This sequence comes from Marivita sp. S6314, assembly GCF_023015985.1. Taxonomy (GTDB): domain Bacteria; phylum Pseudomonadota; class Alphaproteobacteria; order Rhodobacterales; family Rhodobacteraceae; genus Marivita. The sequence goes on along the minus strand of NZ_JALKAO010000003.1, from coordinate 247,981 downwards.
GACCGGGATCGGCGTGAACCTGGGCAAAGTCACGGAATTGCTTGGCCCGGATGCGCCGATTGCATCGCTTGATCTGGTCTTCAATCCCGAGAACATGGAAAAGCTTGCCGAATGTGGCGTGCATTTCCTTGATGCGCCCACCGAAATGATCCCGGCCGCGCTGGCCTACAAGGGGCTCGAGCCGGATCGCAAAGACGAAGAGGCGCTGGCCGCGGCTGAAGAAGTGCTGAGCGCCGTGCGCCCGCACGTTCGGAAGTTCCACAGCTCTGAATACATCAACGCGCTGGCCAACGGCGATATCTGTGTGGCCTTCGGCTGGTCCGGCGACATCCTGCAAGCCCGCGACCGGGCTGCCGAGGCCGAGAACGGGGTCGAAATCGCTTATAATGCGCCGGTCGAAGGGGCGCTGATGTGGTTTGACCAGATGGCGATCCCGGTGGACGCCCCCAACCCCGAAGCCGCGCATGTCTTCCTCGACTTCATTCTCGATGCGCAGAACATGGCGCAGGCGTCGAACTATGTGTACTACGCCAACGGCAATGAAGCGTCCAAAGAATTTCTGGTGGAAGACGTGATCGGCGACACCGCGATCTACCCGGACGAGGCGACACTGGAAAAACTCTACACCGTCACCCCGTTCCCGCCGCGTGAGCAACGGAACCTGACGCGCATGTGGACACGGGTGAAATCGGGCACTTGAGCCTGAGACCCTTTTGCCCGCCCCATTCCCCGGGGCGGGTTTTCTCTTTCGGATACGATTATGACCCAATCTGTCTTCGCGCCGTGGAACGACCCCAAGGCGAAACCGCTGATCCAGTTCAGGAATGTCACCAAGCGGTTCGGCGACTTCACCGCGATCGACAATCTGACACAGGACATTTTCGAACAGGAGTTTTTCGCGCTGCTTGGTCCGTCAGGTTGCGGCAAAACGACGATGATGCGGATGCTGGCCGGGTTCGAAACACCCACGGAAGGTCAGATCCTGATCGCCGGCGAAGACATGTCAAACGTGCCGCCGAACAAGCGCGCGGTGAACATGATGTTCCAGTCCTACGCGCTGTTCCCGCATCTGAGTGTCTGGGAAAACATCGCGTTCGGATTGAAACGCGAAGGCAAGGACAAAGAGTCGATTGCAGCGCGCGTTGATGAAATGCTGCGGCTGACCCGGTTGTCGAAATTCGCCCAGCGCAAGCCACACCAGATCTCGGGGGGGCAACGCCAGCGCGTGGCCTTGGCGCGGTCGCTGGCAAAAGCACCGAAACTGCTTCTTCTGGATGAACCGCTTGGCGCGCTGGACAAGAAACTGCGGCAGGACACGCAGTTTGAATTGATGGATATCCAGGAAAAAACCGGCACCACTTTCGTGATCGTGACCCATGATCAGGAAGAAGCGATGACCGTGGCATCCCGCGTCGCGGTGATGGATGAAGGCCGCATCATTCAGGTCGCCACGCCGGACGTGATCTACGAAGCACCCAACAGCGTCTACGTGGCCGACTTCATCGGCGACGTGAACCTGATCAAGGGGCGCGCCGAAAAACGCGCCGCCGCTCCGGCGGACACAACGGCGCAACCTGTCGAAACACCACAGCCACCCGCCACACCGGCAGCGCAGGTCTCGACCCAACCGGTTGACGGCCCCCAGCCGAACGAGATCGGCGAATGGTTGCAAAACAAGCTGCTCTTCCCGATCCTTGGCAAACGCGACCCGCAACCCAAGCGGTTGCCACCGCCCGCCCCGAACACCGATTCGCGCCCAGCAAAGCCCGCGCCAAAGGCAGAGATTCAGCCCGGCGGTCTGGAGCTGCATTGGGCCGAAGGGCAGCCCCCCATCATCGCGTCCAACGGCGATCCGGACCTGGCCGGTCAGACCCTGACCCTGGCCCTTCGCCCTGAGAAAATGAGCATCTCGAAAGAGAAACCCACCGCCCCCAATGTTCTGCGCGGCGCGGTGATCGACATTGCCTATCTCGGCAACCTGTCCACCTATCATGTCCAGCTGGACAATGGCCCGATGGTCAAGGTGCAGATGACCAACATCCGCCGCATCGCGCGCCGCGACATCACGTGGGAAGACGTGGTCTGGGTCAGCTTTTCCGAAACCTCCGGCGTTGTGTTGAAGGGATAGCCCATGCGCCGCGCCGTTCTCATACTGATTCCGTATCTGTGGCTGGTGGCGCTCTTCCTGATCCCGTTCGTCATCGTGCTGAAAATCGCGCTGTCAGACGTGGCTCTGGCGCGGCCACCCTACATGCCGCAGCTCGATTTCACTGGTGGCTGGGCGGCCATCCGGAACTTCCTTACCGGGCTCGATTTCGAAAACTTCGTCTTTCTGACGTCAGATGATCTCTACTGGAAAGCCTATCTCAGCTCGCTGCAGATCGCAGCGCTCTCAACGCTGCTGACCCTTTTTGTCGGCTACCCCATCGCCTACGCCATGGCGCGCAGCGCGCCCGAATGGCGGCCCACGCTCTTGATGCTGGTGATCCTGCCGTTCTGGACCAGCTTCCTGATCCGCGTTTATGCGTGGATGGGCATCCTGTCGAACGAAGGGCTGCTCAATCAGTTCCTGCTATGGACCGGGATCATCAATGAACCGCTGACGATCCTGAACACCAACACGGCCGTCTATATCGGCATCGTTTACACCTACCTGCCCTTCATGATCCTGCCGATCTATTCAGCACTCGAACGGATGGATGACAGCCTGCTGGAAGCCGCCGAGGACCTTGGTTGTTCGCGCCTCAGTGCCTTCTGGCTGGTGACCATCCCGCTGTCCAAGAACGGCATCATCGCCGGGTGTTTCCTGGTCTTCATCCCGGTGATCGGTGAATTCGTGATCCCGTCGCTTCTGGGCGGATCGGGCACGCTGATGATCGGCAAGGTGCTTTGGGAAGAATTCTTCTCGAACCGCGATTGGCCTGTGGCGTCTGCCGTGGCCGTGATTCTGCTGCTGATCCTGGTGATCCCGATTATCCTGTTCCAGCGCAACGAACAAAAGCAGCGCGAGGCCGAGGGATGACAAACCACGCAACACCTGTCTTCTTGCCGGAAATCGCCCGGCGGGCTGGTCTCCCAACCAAGCGACGCACGCGGTGCGGCGAAACCAGACGGAGCGTCACATGAAACGCTTCTCCTGGTTCAACGCCACCGCCCTGACCCTGGGCTTTGCGTTTCTCTACATGCCCATGATCATTCTCGTGATCTACAGCTTCAACGCGTCCAAACTGGTGACTGTCTGGGCCGGATTTTCGACCCAGTGGTACGGAGAGCTGTTCCGCAACGAAGAGTTCCTGAACGCCGCATGGGTCACGATCAAGGTTGCGGTAATGAGCTCATCCATCGCCACGGTGCTTGGCACGATGGCCGCACTGGTATTGGTGCGCGCGGGCCGATTTAGCGGGCGAACGCTGTTTTCTGGCATGATCTACGCGCCGCTGGTGATGCCCGAAGTGATCACGGGCCTGTCGCTGCTGCTCCTGTTTATCGGCATCGGGCTTGACCGGGGGGTGCTGACCATTGTGTTGGCGCACACCACCTTCTCAATGTGCTACGTCTCTGTCGTTGTTTCGTCGCGGCTTGTCAGTTTTGACCAGTCACTTGAGGAAGCCGCGCTCGATCTGGGCTGTTCGGCATTCGAAGCGTTCCGGCTTGTCACGCTCCCGATTATTGCGCCTGCGGTGATCTCGGGCTGGCTGCTTGCATTTACGCTGTCACTTGACGACCTGGTGATCGCCAGCTTCACCACCGGTCCTTCAGCAACAACCTTGCCGATCAAGATTTTCTCGGCGGTGCGCCTTGGCGTCAGCCCGGAAATCAACGCCCTGTCGACGATCATGATCGCGATTGTCACCATTGGGGTGATCACAGCCTCTCTGGTCACCAAACAAGCCGCCGTCCGGCAGGCCCGTGACGCGCGGATGGCCGAACGCCCCGCATGACGCGCATCTACGAGGATCGCGCCTACCAGACACCGCAAGCCTGCTGGTGGCGCGACACGGTGGCCCCGGCACATCCACCCGCGATGCAGGGCGACAAACACACGGATGTCGCCATTATTGGCGGTGGTTTTACCGGCCTGAATGCAGCGCTGGTACTCGCTGACGCCGGGCGGCAGGTCACCGTGCTCGATGCCGAACACCCGGGATGGGGAGCGTCCGGGCGCAATGGCGGGTTCTGCTGCCTGGGCGGCTCCAAACTGTCCGGTCCGCGCATCGCCACACTGTTTGGCGCGGACCAGCGCGCAGAATGGCACGCGGCCGAACGCGCAGCGGTCGATCACGTGGCAACGCTTTTGGCGGATCACGCCATTGACGCCGATGTGCATTCCGAGGGCGAAACGATGATGGCCCACTCTCCCGGCGCAATGCACGACATTCGCGAAAGCATCGAAGACACCCGCCAGTCCTACGGCGTGACGCCCCATGTTTTTGAGGCCTCCGACCTGCCCTCTCTGGGCCTCAACGGTCGGTTCTACGGCGGCATGACCCTGCCCATCGGCTTTGCCCTCAATCCGGGGAAATACCATGACGGCCTGCTGAAATCCGTGATGCGCGCCGGGGCCGAAGTGTTTGGCCAAACCCCGGCCACGCGCATGCGCCAACGCGGGTCGAAATGGGAGGTGACAACCGCCAACGGGATATTGACTGCCGAACGGGTTGTGATTGCCACCAATGGCTACTCCTCGGAAGACATGCCCACATGGCTGCGCGCGCGGTATTTGCCGGTGCAATCCTCGATCATTGTCACCCGCCCCATCACGGATGCCGAACAGGCCGCACAGGGATGGACAAGTGCGCAAATGTGTTACGACAGCCGACGTCTGTTGCACTATTTTCGCCTGATGCCGGACGGGCGTTTTCTTTTCGGCATGCGCGGCGGACTGCGCGCGACACCCCGATCCGAGGCTGCGCTGAACGCCCGCATTCGCAAGAACTTCGAACAGTTGCTCCCCGAATGGCGGACGATCGACATCACCCATGCGTGGTCCGGGCTGGTTTGCCTGATGCGCAGGCTCACGCCCTTCTCCGGTCCGGTTCCGGACAGGCCAGGCATGTTTGCAAGCCTCGGGTATCACGGAAACGGTGTCGCAATGGGCAGCTACCTGGGCGCGCGTCTTGCCGATTGCGTGCTGGACCGTCCAACGCGTGGCCCGTGTCCTGCGTTCCTGCACCAGCCGCCCCCGCGGTTTCCCCTTGGCCGATACCGTCGTGCGTTGCTGGCCCCGACTTACGCGGCAGCCGCTCTGCTGGATCGCCAGCGCCGCTTTTGAAAAGCGGCGGTCTGCGGGTGTCACACCGCAGGCAAAGCCAATTCGAATTGGCTTTGCCGCAGCCTGCGCTTGTGCCGCCCTGCCCCCTTCGTTATTCCAGTTGCCAACACGATTTCAGGGAGGAGCGTCATGCTCAAGCGTCCATTCGACAAGTCGAAACTGCCCAGCCGCCATGTGACCGAAGGCCCCGAACGCGCGCCGCACCGGTCTTACTACTATGCGATGGGCATGACCGAGGAAGAAATCCACCAGCCACTGGTGGGCGTTGCCACCTGCTGGAACGAAGCCGCCCCTTGTAACATCGCACTGAACCGTCAGGCACAGGCGGTGAAGATGGGTGTCAAACAGGGCTTCGGCACGCCGCGCGAATTCACCACGATCACCGTGACAGACGGCATCGCGATGGGGCATGAAGGGATGCGCTCTTCGCTGGCCTCGCGCGAAGCCATCGCGGACACGGTCGAGTTGACCATGCGCGGCCATTGCTATGATGCGGTTGTGGGGCTTGCGGGCTGCGACAAATCCCTGCCGGGCATGATGATGGCGATGGTCCGTCTCAATGTGCCGTCCGTGTTCATCTATGGCGGCTCGATCCTGCCGGGCAAAGCGCCGCAGGTCGATGAAATTCCCGAAGACTTCCGCACACGCGACCTGACCGTTCAGGACATGTTCGAAGCGGTGGGCCGTCACCAGAACAACGAGATGTCCGACAAGGCGCTCGACATGCTGGAACGCGTGGCCTGCCCGTCGGCGGGGGCCTGCGGCGGTCAGTTCACCGCCAACACCATGGCCTGCGTCTCTGAAGCCATCGGCCTTGCGCTCTTTAATTCCTCCGGCATGCCAGCACCCTATGAATCCCGTGATGCCTATGGCGAAGCATCGGGCCGTGCGGTCATGGACCTGATCGAACAGAACATCAAAGCGCGCGACGTTGTCACCCGCAAGGCGCTTGAAAACGCAGCGCGCGTTGTGGCCTGCACCGGCGGTTCGACCAACGCGGGCCTGCACCTGCCGGCCATCGCCAACGAAGCGGGCATCGAGTTCTACCTTGAAGACGTCTGCGATATCTTCCGCGACACGCCGTACTTCGTCGATCTCAAACCCGGCGGGGCGTATGTGGCCAAGGATCTCTATGATGCAGGCGGCATTCCGGTGGTGATGAAGGAACTGCGCAAAGCGGGGCTCATCCACGAGGATTGCATCACGGCCTCGACCCGCACCATCGGCGAGGAACTGGACCTCATCGAACGCGAAGCGGATGGCAAGGTGATTTACGCCATCGACACCCCGATCACCAAGACAGGTGGCGTCGTTGGTCTGAAGGGCAACCTCGCCCCCGAAGGTGCGATTGTCAAAGTCGCTGGGATCTCGGCCGAAGACCAGCTGTTCACCGGTCCTGCGCGGGTGTTCGAATGCGAAGAAGAAGCATTCGAAGCCGTCAAGGAGCGCGCTTACGAAGAAGGTGAAGTCATCGTCATCCGCAACGAAGGCCCTGCAGGCGGCCCCGGCATGCGCGAAATGCTGTCCACCACCGCTGCGCTGTCCGGTCAGGGCATGGGCAAGAAAGTGGCGTTGATCACCGATGGCCGTTTCTCCGGCGCAACACGCGGGTTCTGTGTGGGCCATGTCGGCCCCGAGGCTGCAGCCGGTGGACCGATTGCCCTGCTCAAGAACGGCGACATGATCACCATTGATGCAGTCAACGGGTCGCTGAGCGTGGATCTGTCTGACGAAGAACTCGCCAAGCGCAAATCGGAATGGAAAGGCCCCCGGGACACCATCTACACATCCGGCGCGGTGTGGAAATTCGCCAAGATGGTTGGCCCCACCTACAAAGGTGCCGTCACGCATCCCGGTGCCGAAGGCGAAAAGCACCAGTATTGCGACCTGTGACGCCAGTGGTGACAAAAATCTGTGTTGCGCTCTTGGGCGCAACACTTCTGGCCGGGTGTGATGCAAGCGGAAACGCGGGGGGGTTGGCGTTTCTCGAAACACCTGATGGCACGCCCGCCCCTGTCATCACCTCGGCACGGCTTGCCAATGGGCAGGTCACGGTCTCCGGTCCGGAGGGCTATTGCGTCGACGCATCGACCTTGCGCCGCACCCCGGCGGGCGGGTTCGCCGCAATTGCCAGTTGCAACATCCTGTCAAACGGTCAGTCCGGCCCGATTGTCGAACCGGTTCTTGTAACAGTCACGGTCGGCCGCGCCGGTACAGACGCGCCAGGCCTCGAAGACCTGGCAAATGCGCTTGGCACCGAACTGACGCAAACCCGCGAGCTCAGCGCGGTGAATGCCGGTCGCATGGCGAGCGGTGGACAAACCGCGTTCCAAGGCAGCGACCCACGACATTGGCGCGGCACGTTTATCCTTGGAAACCGCGTCGTCGGTCTGGCGCTATACGCTCCGCAAGGCAGCCCGTTTGTCGGCGCGCAGGGGGCCGCTTTTCTGAACACCGTTTCTTCACGCATTCGCGCTAGCTCTCAGGTGGCGCAACGCAGTGCGGAACAGTCGCAAGCCACAACCGATCCGCTTGCGGCGCAACTCGGGCGTTTATTTGGACGCCGCGATCTGTAATACTTGACGAACAACCGGCACCTTCAAGGGCCGGACCAATAAACATAAGCAGGAGCGAGCAGCTCATGTCGGAGATGAAACCCGGTCTTTTTGACCGCGTTATCCAGCAATCCGCGCTCAGACGGTTTCGTCGTTGGGCGGAAACCGCGCGCGATGCGGATCTGCGCGATCTGCGCAACACCCGCGCTGTGGCGCGTCGGATGAAATATCATCTAGATGAACTGATCCATGTCGCTGACACCCGTCTGGCCCTGCCCGTCATCGGCAATCAGGCGGTCCCGGTGCCTTATGACGCGGACTGGTCGTGGCGGCCTGAACTTTGGTGCGGCCCGCTGCCGGTGCAAGGCATTTCGGCGGTCGCCAACAAATCCATGCTCGGGCAGGAAGTGACCCTGTTTCACGACTGCGCCAACTCTGAACTGACGCTTCGCCAATTGCGCAACACAAGCGCCGATGATCTGGCGGCGTACGGTCTGCGTCTCGACGTGTTCCGTTTTGACGGCTCGTACCTGTCGCTGGTCATCGACCTGCCGCCTGACGCCGCTCACAATCTGAAACGCAAGCACTTGATCCGGCTTGACGCGATTGTCGAACTTGAAAGACCGCTGGAAATCTTTGCGCGGCTGAACGTGCAACACGGGCCGAACACCGAACAGATCGTACGCGAACTGCCCCTGATCGACCGGGATCTGGTTGTCGAATTTGATCTTGCGTACACCAAACTGAACGAAAAACGGGTCGAGAAAATCTGGATCGACCTGATCTTCGAAAACCCGGAAATGAGCGAGGTCGTGCTGCGCGACCTGTTCTTCAGCCGCCGCCCCCGGGCCGAGCTTTGAGGAGATCAAGATGACTGCCTATTCCTTGTCCAAATCGCGGTTCTTCGAAGGCGTCTGGGAAGGCGTGATCGCAGGCGAAAGCGACGACTCTCCGAAACCATCGGTTGATGTGCGGGTCCATGACCAGCCGGTCTCGGACATCGCCCTTGAACCGCTGCAGGACCCGGCGTCCTGGCTGCTCAAGATCCCGGTCCCGGCCAATATGATCGCCGACGGCGTGCATACGTTCGTAATCTCCGAAACCACGTTGGGTCAGGCGCTGGGGGATTTTTCGATCATCGCCGGAGAGGCAGCGGGCGAGGACATTCGCGCCGAAATGTCTCTGCTGCGCGCCGAACTGGACATGCTGAAGCGTTCGTTCCGCCGCCATTGCCGCGAAACGGCGTAACGCCCGGATCGGGTATCGCCCGAACATTCAGGTACAACCCGACCGGTGACCGGCATCAGGGGCCGTTTCAACCACGATTGACCTTCCGTCCGCAGGCAGGCAACGTGGCGGTGAAACCCTGACCCGGAGAACCTATGTCCCCGCTGCGCGGTATGGTGCTGAAACTCAGCGCTGTTTTGCTGTTTGTGTTCATGGCCGCCCTGATCAAAGCCAGCTCGGACGTTGTTCCTCCGGGGCAAGCCGTGTTTTTTCGCTCGTTTTTTGCGATTCCGGTTATTCTAGCCTGGGTCATCCTCACCGGGCAGCTGCGCAGCGGCCTGAAAACCAAGAACCCCGCCGGGCACCTGTGGCGCGGCATGTTCGGTGTCAGTGCAATGGCATGCGGTTTCGCCGGTCTGGGATTGCTTCCCCTGCCCGAGGTCACCGTGCTGGGCTATGCCGCGCCGATCATGACCGTGATCTTCGCCGCCCTGCTGTTGGGTGAGCGCATCCGCCTTGTCCGGATTTCCGCGGTCATTCTGGGGCTTGTCGGCGTTGTGATCGTGATGCTGCCACAACTGGGCAACGACGACATGGGCACAAGCGCCCGGTGGGGCGTGGCGCTGGTTCTTGCGTCAGCGACGCTGCGGGCACTGGCCCATGTTCACATTCGCAAGCTGGTACAGGATGAAACCACGTCCGCGGTGGTGTTCTACTTTGCCGTCACCGCCTCGTGTTTTGCCCTGCTGACCGCGCCGTTCGGCTGGGTTGTGCCTGATCCGCTGACGGCGGCCCAATTGGTCGGCGCGGGTCTTTTCGGAGGCGTGGCGCAGATCCTGTTGACCGCATCCTACCGGCACGCCGAAGCGGCGTTTCTCGCGCCGTTTGATTATGCCTCGATCCTGTTTGCCCTGATTATCGGTTACACCGTGTTCGATGAAATCCCGACGATCCATACCATCCTCGGCTCGATTGTGATCATCGCGGCTGGCGTGCTGATCATCTGGCGCGAACGGCAACTTGGCGTCAAACGCGGCCCCGCCCGATCAAACCTCACACCGCAGGGCTGATTGCATTTGCCGCAGCTCGGGATTAGATCATCCCCAGCACAGACAGGGTGACGGGAGCCGCACTGCATGAACTGGATTACCAATTACGTCCGTCCCCGGATCAACTCGATCTTTTCGAGACGAGAAATCCCCGAGAACCTTTGGGTCAAATGCGATGACTGCGGCACCATGCTGTTCCACCGCGAGATGTCCGACAACCTGAACGTCTGCAGCAATTGCGGCCATCACATGAACATCACGCCGCGCGACCGGTGTCATGGCCTGTTCGATGGCGGGGTCTTCAACGAAGTCGCCGTTCCGGAACCGGTCACCGACCCGCTGCAGTTCCGCGACCAGAAAAAATATCCCGACCGGATGAAAGCCGCGCAAAAGGCAACCGGCGAAAAAGAAGCGATGCTGGTGGCCACGGGCGACATCGGGCGCACCCCGGTTGTCGTGGCGGTTCAGGATTTCAGCTTCATGGCCGGGTCGATGGGCATGTATGTCGGCAACGCGATCATCGCCGCCGCAGAGAAAGCCGTCGAACTGCGCCGCCCGCTGATCCTGTTTTCAGCCGCCGGCGGTGCGCGGATGCAGGAAGGCATCCTGAGCCTGATGCAAATGCCCCGCACAACGGTGGCCGTGCAGATGCTCAAAGAAGCCAAGCTGCCCTATATCGTGGTGCTGACGCATCCGACCACAGGCGGCGTGACGGCCTCTTACGCCATGTTGGGCGATGTGCATATCGCCGAACCCGGCGCGCTTATCTGCTTTGCGGGCCCCCGCGTGATCGAACAGACGATCCGGGAAAAATTGCCCGAAGGGTTCCAGCGCGCCGAATACCTGCTGGAACACGGCATGCTCGACCGCGTCACGGACCGCCGCAAGCTGCGGGAAGAACTGGTTCAGATCGTACGGATGCTGATGCACCTGCCGCCCCCCGTTGCGGGCGATCTGCCGCCGCCGGGTCCTTCGGATATGGCGCCACAGCAACCCAAGAGTGATCCCGAAACGTGACTCAAAGAGCAGGATCTGACGTCATCCTTGACCGGATGATGGCCCTCCACCCCAAGATCATTGACCTGACGCTGGACCGCGTCTGGGCGTTGCTGACCGCGTTGAACAATCCGCAGCGCGCGCTGCCGCCGGTCATCCATATCGCGGGCACAAACGGCAAAGGCTCTACCCAGGCCATGATCCGTGCCGGGCTTGAAGCGGCAGGGCACTCTGTCCATGCCTACACGTCCCCGCATCTGGCCCGGTTCCACGAACGGATCCGCCTTGCCGGTGACCTGATCACCGAAGAGCACCTGACGCAGGTTCTGGACGATTGCTACACCGCCAACGACGGTGCCAATATCACCTATTTCGAGATCACGACCTGTGCCGCCCTGCTCGCCTTCGCACGCACCACGGCGGATTACACGCTGCTTGAGGTGGGCCTTGGCGGGCGTCTGGACGCCACGAACGTGATCGACGATCCGGCGCTCACGATCATCACCCCGGTGTCGATGGACCACGAACAATTCCTCGGCGACACGATCGGCAAGATCGCGGGCGAAAAAGCCGGGATAATCAAACGCGGTGTCCCCTGCATCGTTGGCCCCCAACACGAAGACGCGCTGGATGTGATCGAAGCACAAGCGGCCCGTCTGGGCGCACCTGTGCTGGCTTACGGGCAGCACTGGCATGTCGGCGAAGACCGTGGACGGCTGGTCTATCAGGACGACACCGGGCTGCTTGATCTGGATCTGCCCAACCTTCCCGGCGCGCACCAGATCGAAAACGCCGGCATGGCGCTGGCGGCGCTCCGGCACCTTGGCATGCCGGACACTGCCTTCGACGGTGCAATCCGGAACGCCTATTGGCCCGCCCGCATGCAACGGCTGACCGGCACATCCCTGAATGCCGTGGCACCAACGGTCGACCTGTGGCTCGATGGCGGTCACAACCCGGCCGCGGGCAATGCGCTGGCCGCGCATCTGAAAACCCTGCCCGACCGTCCAACCCACCTGATTTGCGGCATGCTCAACACCAAGGACGTCCGCGGCTATCTCGCCCCGTTGGCCGAAGTGGCCGATACGCTGACCGCCGTATCCATTCCGGGCGAAGCCAACACGCTGGAGGCATCGGACACCGCACAAGCCGCCCACGACGTGGGCATGACGGCAAAGACCGCCGAAACGGTCGAAACCGCGCTTGCGGACATCGCGGCAACATCCCCCAACGCGCGGGTCCTGATCTGTGGATCGCTGTACCTTGCCGGTCACGTCTTGCGCAGCGTCAGCTGACGCCGACACCCCAAAAGTCGCTTTATATTGACGGATTCGCGGATATCCGCCTATATATCGTAAAAAAGAGCGGTGTCCGCGCAAGCGAGACAAATAGGTGAACACATGGTGCCAGTATTTCGCGCAGTCGCGTTGACTGTGGCTCTCTTGGGGAGTCCGCTTGCCGCGCAATCGGCCGCCATCACCGACACCGCAACGACCTTTTCCTTCACAATGAACGGCACGGAAATGACCGTGTCGCGCCGTGGCGCGTCCTGCCCCACATCCTGCGTACAGCCGATGCAGATCGCGCCCGGTGTGGCGACGCTGGCAGAGCTTGAGGTCATCGCCTTCCTGCAAGACGCCGTCAGCGACGGCACCGGCCTGCTTGTGGATGTCCGGATGCCCGGTACGTTTTCGTCCGGGTCCTTGCCCGGGGCCGTCAATGTGCCTGTCGCAACCTTTCAGCCCTCCAACCCGTATCGCAATGATTTGCTCTCCGCGTTGGGTGTGACGAATCTCGGGGCCTCACCGGGTTTTTCAAACGCATTTTCGCTGGTGATCTTTGCAGGCGGGGCCGACGATCAGAACGCCGCCGACGCCATCAAAAGCCTGCTGGATGCGGGCTATCCCGCCAGCAAGATCAGGTATTACCGAGGCGGCGCATCCAGTTGGACAACGCTTGGGCTTAACCTTTCGGTGGGACAATGAAAGACACATCCAGAAACAGTGGCCTGATCCGGATGGCCCTGATGGCAACGGCGTTCATCGCGCTGACTATCGTGCTTGTCGTGTTCCAGCCGGGATCGCCGCGCCAAGCGAACACATCCGTAACAGAGGTCGAAACCACTGTGACGCGTGTGGCCCCGCCGCTGGACAATGTCGCCAGCATATCCGCCGACTCCGCACAGACGGAGGCACGCACCGCGCCGCAACGCGAACTGGCGACGGATACGGGCCCGGCACAACCAACGACGATACGGGACATGACCTTCGACGCGATCTCGAACCTCAAATCGGCCACCACGGGGGATGCCCCGGCACCCGGCGAACCGGGCAGCCTTTTGCACAGCGTCGTACAGCGCAGCATCGCCACAACCGCACCAACATCTCCCGCACAACCAACAACCCAAAATACCGTATCGGCGACAACCTATGCGGTCCGGCCCGGCGATACGCTGGTCAGCATTGCCCGCGCGCTTTATGGCGATGTGAACATGGCCTCAGCCATCTTTATGGCCAACACCCATGTCATGGCCCGCCCCGACAACCTGCGGCCAGGAATGGTTCTGGACCTTCCTGCAGACTAACCACCAGATTTAGCGATTCTGCCCAAAGGTGGATTATTTCACGCTTCGCTCACCTAAATGTTGACCGGTGCGAATCACTGTGGCAAAACGAATCAAGACTTCGCGGAACCTAAAAAAAGCAGACGCGAAACGGGGGAAACAGAAGGCGCAATGGCATCCATGCAGGCGCCCGGATCAAGCCGAAAAACGGCAGTCCGGGAACGGTGCACACGCAACGCTCGATAACGACCTCCAAGACGTACCGACCTCCGGCGCACACCCTCGCGCCACAGACGTAAGGCATAGCAAGGACCTGAACACAGGCAAGAATCATCGAGCAGCCTTAGAGGTCCTTCGGGGCCTCTTTTTTTCGTCAGTCCTCGCCCCACCCATCGGCCTGCATTTCGCGCAACCGGCTTGCGGTGCGCTCGAACTCGAACGTGCCTGTGCCCTCCACATACAGCATCTCGGGCTGCGCCGCCGCTGACGCGATCAGTCGCACGCGCGCTTCGTACAACGCGTCGATCAGGGTCACAAAGCGCTTGGCTTCGTTGAAATTACTCCGGCTCAGGCGCGGGATGTCCTCGATGATCAAAACCCGGACGGCCTCGGCCAGGGCAAGGTAATCCGCCGGGCCCAGCATCTTGCCGCACAGGTCATAGAACTTCACCCGCGCCACGCTGTTGTGAAACCGGGGCAATTCAAGTTCGCGCCCTTGCACAAACAACGTCAGGCTTTCCTGGTGGCCCTGTGTCAGCTCTTGCCAGATCCGGTCAATCTCGGCCTTGGCGTGGGCATCATTGGGTGTGAAATACACCTGTTCCCCCGCAAGACGATCCTGCCGGTAGTCGGTCGGCGACGCCAGTTCATGCACCACCATCTTGTCTTTGAGCATGTCGATGAACGGCAGAAAGATCTGGCGGTTCAGCCCGTCCTTGTACAAATCGTCCGGCACTCGGTTCGACGTGGTCACAACCACGACGCCCGCTGCGAACAATTGCTCGAACAACCGCCCGACGATCATTGCGTCGGTGATGTCGGTGATTTGCATCTCGTCAAATGCCAGCAGGCGAACCGAATCCGATACAGCCTTGGCCACAGGTTTGATCGCATCCTCAACCCCGCGCTGGCGGGCGGCGTGGATGGCGGCGTGGATTTCCTGCATGAAGGCGTGGAAATGCACCCGGCGCGCGGGCACGGTCAGGCTTTCGACAAACAGGTCCATCAACATGGATTTGCCGCGCCCCACCCCGCCCCAGAGGTACAATCCCTTGGGGGCTTCGGGGGCCTTGCGAAACAGCTTCTTTTTGACGGGCTCGGCCAACGCCGCGCGGATCCGGTCGAATTCGGGCAAGGCCGCTTCCTGTGCGGCATCCCGTGTCAGACGGCCATCAGCAACACGTGCGGCGTAAATCTCGGTCAACGTAGTCATGTCCGCCGATTAGCCTGTCCTTTGAGATTTGTAGAGAGGCCTTATTCGACCGCGCGGATCAATTTGCGTTCAAGGACGCGCAGAACCGTCTTGAGGTCATGGCCGCGTTTGAGGATCTGCCCATCAATGCCAATCACCGCATACTGCCCCTGACGAGTCCGCAGCTTGGGGCGTTTTTCGATGCGATACAGCGGGTTTTCGGCCGTGCGCCGGAAGACCGAGAACACGGCCACATCCCGCAAATTCGAAATCCCGTAATCTCGCCATTCCCCGGCGGCCACCATGCGGCCGTACAATGACAAGATCACGCCCAGCTCGGTCCGGTGGAACGCCACTTGCTCGGGCGCCGAGTAGGGTTTGGGGAACGGTGTCAGGCTGTTCATAAGTCATGATGTGTTCACCCTTCTGGGTAAATCAAGCGTTTTAGCGACACGGGGTGCGGGGTGTGTGAAATAGGTCCGATCTGGCCCCAATGTTTCGCGCGCGAAACATTAGGACAGGAGGGCTGACATGTCTGCAGACGCGCTGCGCAGTCACTTGTCAGGCAAACTCTCCCTGGCAGAACCAGCCCGACGACATCAGCGCGCCATGCGCATAAAACAGCCAAAGCCGATGACCGGTCTTGGTGACCACCTCCCAGTAATCGCGCTGCCCGCTGCGCCAGTTGGGATCGTCCAGCCACCATTCCGGCGCGATCCGTTCCGGCCCGGACAGATGCGCAACCTCGTGCTGACGCCCCCGCCAGCGAAACGCCTTTGCAAGACGCGGGATATCAGGGGCCATCACCGGTTCGGGCCGCCACATCAATAACGGGCGACGCCGCCCCCGGTCGGGCCATGCGCCAGCCGGTTTCGACCATGCTGCAGCCAGTGTCACAGACGTCTTTTCCGGGATATGGCTGTCAGCGGGATGCACCCGTGTGATGGCCTCCATCCCCAGACGTGTGCCCAGACGCCCGATCAGGTCTTCCAGCGCATCCCCCGCCTCCAGACGCGCCTGAACGGCGGCAGCGGCTTCAAGATGTCCGACCTTGGTGCGCAGATGCAGCGGTTCATGCACCACTGCTTCAAGCCGCAACATGTCGATGCCGAACCCTGCATCCAGATCTTCGACCTTCATCCGCAAAAGCGGGCGCATGCGGTCTATGTCGTCAGACGGTTTCGCCAATGTGACGTTCATCCACTGCATCGTGCTGTCGCTGCGATACGCCTCAAGCCGCAGCGTCCGTGCGCCGCGCCCCTTGTTGCGCAGCGCCGCACAGAGCCGTGGGAGCATCCGATCCAGCGCCGCCATCACGTCGTCTTCCAGCCCGATCGGGTCCGGCAGGCTTAACCGCGTGGCAAAGCGATCGGGCGGCACGGCGGGGCTGACCGGTTCCGGAAGGCTGCCCATCGCCTGATCCAGCCGCGCCACCAACCCACGCCCGAACCGCCGCACCAAGGCGGCACGGGGTTGCCCGATGACATCCTGCACCCGCCGCAGGCCAAGACGCGCGAGTTGCGCATTTGTGTGGTCCTCAAGCCGCAACGCCGCGATGGGCAACGGGGCCAATGCGCTGTGGGTCTGGCCTGGCGCCGCAATCCGCACCCGCGCCTGAGCCGGTGGCGCAAACATGACCGGAGCCGCCCCGCCCCGTTCCCAGTGCCGCCGCTTGCCTGCCCGCGACCGTGTTGCGCGGGCTTCCTGATCAATCGCGTCTCCGTTGCGATTATGGGGTCCGCCCCCCTGTTGCCCGCCAAACCGGGCCAGCGCCCATGCGCCGCCCAGCGTGTCCGCGATGCCCAACTGCACCGACAGACCAAGCTGTTCACAATCGGCCTCGATCTGCGCCGCAAGGGGCTCTTCCCCGCCAAACAGATGGGAACAGCCCGTCAGATCAATCACGAGGGCATCCGGCTCTTCGCGCGCGACCCACGGGGAAAACTTGCCCGCCCAGCGATGCAACACGCCAAGAAACGCCGCTTCGGCATGCGGATTGGACAACCGCGTCAGAAGATCGGCGCACATCGCATGCGCGTCGCGCAGCGGCTGGCCTTCATAAAGCCCGGCCGCCTGTGCGCCTATGGACAGCGACGCCAGAACCTGTGCCTGCCCCACATCCTTGACCACCGCAAACGGCATCTCTGCCAGATTGGGGTCACGGCGGATGTGCCGTTCGGCGGCCAGCCGGGGAAACCAGATGGACAGGATACGTCTGTTGGGCATGACTCACGGGCAGCAAATGTTCTACATTTGTTCTTTACAGCCCAGACCCTATGCGAGTCGAGTCACTCCCTTTTCCCAGCCGGATGTCCGACCCGAGATCAGCCGCAATAAATGCGGGCCACGGCGTCGTTTTGATCCAATTCGAAATTCACCCGCGCCGGATTGAAATCCATGGTCACCGCTGACCCTTCCGGAATGATCCGGTACGGCTGTGAAAATGCAATATTTTCAAGCTGTGTGCGTTGAATACCCATCAGATGGGACATCTCTTCGCTGCCACAGGATGGTGGTGCGCTACTGACGGCGGTTGTTTCCTGACACGCTGCAAGACCCACACAGACCGAAAACATTAAAATAAAACGCATGATATACCCTCAATTGAACCCCCCGATGGTTGCAAAGCTGGGGCTTTCCCGCAAGAGTCATCTTGAATATGAAGACTAAGGAGACACGACATGCGGACGCGCGCTGCAGTTGCCCTACAGGCTGGCAAACCTCTTGAAGTCATGGAGGTCAATCTTGATGGCCCCCGTGCCGGAGAGGTGCTGGTTGAAATCAAAGCCACCGGTATCTGCCACACAGATGAATTCACGCTGTCCGGCGCAGACCCGGAAGGCATGTTCCCGGCTATTCTGGGCCACGAGGGCGCAGGTGTCGTTGTCGAGGTTGGCCCGGGTGTGACAAGCCTCAAACCCGGCGACCACGTGATCCCGCTTTACACGCCGGAATGCCGGACCTGCGAATACTGCCTGCATCCGAAAACCAACCTTTGCCAGTCGATCCGCGAAACGCAGGGCAAGGGCGTGATGCCAGACGGCACATCGCGTTTCAGCACGCTGGATGGGGATCCGATCCTGCATTACATGGGCTGTTCGACCTTTTCGAACCACACCGTCCTGCCCGAGATCGCGCTGGCCAAAATCCGCGAAGATGCGCCGTTCGATAAAGTGTGCTATATTGGCTGTGGCGTGACGACCGGTGTCGGCGCGGTGATCAACACCGCCAAAGTGGAAATCGGTTCGCGCGCGGTTGTGTTCGGATTGGGCGGGATTGGCCTGAACGTGATCCAGGGTCTGCGTCTGGCGGGTGCGGATCAGATCGTTGGTGTCGACCTGAACCCTGACAAGGTAGAGATGGCCACCCGGTTCGGTATGACCGATTTCGTGAACCCGAAGGAGGTTGAGGGCGATCTGGTGCCGTATCTGGTGAACCTGACCAAAGGTGGCGCAGATTATACCTTTGACGCCACGGGCAACGTGCAGGTGATGCGCGACGCGCTGGAATGTGCGCACAAGGGCTGGGGCGAAAGCATCGTGATCGGTGTGGCGCCTGCCGGGGCCGAAATTTCGACTCGTCCGTTCCAGCTTGTGACTGGCCGGACTTGGAAAGGCACGGCCTTCGGTGGCGCACGCGGACGTACGGACGTTCCGAAGATCGTCGACTGGTACATGGATGGGAAGATCGAGATCGATCCGATGATCACGCATACGATGCCATTGGACGATATCAACAAGGGTTTTGACCTGATGCATGCTGGGGAGAGCATCCGGTCGGTTGTGATCTACTAGGAGAAACGGACACAGGCTGTCGGCGAGGGCAGCCTGTCAAAAAAATGGGTGAAAATGTGAGTAAGCATGACACGTGTCGTGGCGCGGGCCTGTTGGGCCGGCGTCCCTGTTGGTATGGGGTGTTGACCCCTGTTCGTGTGTCCATGTGATACCGTTCAAACCATCCCAACCGGTCTGGGCCACTGATGACTCGGGGCACGGACAGGATCCACACCTGACGGATGTTGCGTTGCTGGTGCTGGCGCGCGAGGTGATCGACCGTCTGTCGCTCATCGCGCAGCATTCTTCCCTCATTCCGCACAGCCAGGAAATCGAGGGCTTTGGCATCGCGCTGGTGGAACCTTCGCCCGAAGAAGCCAAGCTGATCCTGCTGCGGGCACATGCCAATGGCGCCACCCACAAAGAGCTGTGCCTCGACTATCTTTGCACCGCCGCGCGGTTGTTGGGAGAGTGGTGGGACCACGACATCATCGACTTTTTCGAGATGACGCTGGCAACGGGGCGCTTGCTGCATTTCCTGCGCGATCTGCGTGATATTTTGCCGGAAAAACCGGTTCACAACGGTCACGAAGCGCTGATCGTGACCGTGCCAAAGGAACAGCACACCCTTGGCGCGTGTATTGCTGCGGAACTTCTGCGGCGCGAGGGATGGTCGATTGACCTGAAACTGGGGCTTAACGAAGACGAGATCTGCAAAATCGCCCATCGCGGAGCCTATCCGATCATCGGCTTGTCCGCGTCGGGCACGCGGCTGATCCCGGAGCTGGCCCGGACCGTCGTGGGATTGCGGGTTGCCGCTCCCCATGCGCAGATCTTTGTCAGCGGGCATATCGTCGAGATGGAACCAGACATCGCAACGCGGATCGGAGCAGATGCGTCTGGAACCGATATCGATGACTGCCTGAAGGCGCTGGACGCCCTTGCCCGCAAGCTGCGCGTCGTCGTTCCGATCCGCTGATCGCCCCGCCCCGTCGTTCGGTGACCCTGCGTCGCTTCGCATCAGCGGTTTGTCTTGAGAACCCAATTGGGCCGTGCCATCCTTGGGGCGCGAGGGGTCCGCGCTTGGAGCGAGGAGCCCATATAGTGTTCGTCGAAGATACCCCGATTTTGATTCGTGCGGTTGATGATGATGGCCATGGCCAACCACCCAGACTCACGGATGCCAGTCTCTTGGTGCTGGCTCAGGAAGTGATTCAACGTCTTTCCACCGTTGCACGCCATACACCGCATTCCGACCAGCCAGATGTCGAAGGATTTTGCATTGCGTTGATGGAACCGGACGCGCAAGAGGCACGTCTGATCCTGCTTCGCGCGCATGCCTCGGGGCTTGGTCACGAAGACCTCTGCATCCAGTACATCGCCGCAGCGGCTCGGCGACTGGGACAGTGGTGGGATGACGATGTCATCACGTTCCGCGAGATGGCCATCGCGGCGGGCCGGATGCTTGGGTTCCTGCGGGACCTGCGCGATCTGATCCCGCCTCCGGAACAACGCGGATCGCGCGAGGCCTTGTTCACCTGTGTGCCGGGTGAACAGCATTTCCTCGGCGTGACGATGGCGGCAGACCTGATGCGCGACAGGGGCTGGAAGATTGACTTGCGGATCAATGAGACCATCGACACGTTGTGCAGACAGGTCCGCGACCACAATTATCTGATCATCGGCCTGTCAGCCACCAATGCCGACCGCATTCGGACACTGGCGGCCACGGTTGTCGAATTGCGACTGGCCGCCCCACATGCGCGTATCTTTATCGGCGGGCATCTGGTCGACGTTGAACCCGATATTGCATCTCGCATCGGTGCAGACGCGGCGGGAAGCGATATCGAGACCTGCGTCAGCAGCCTTGAGAACTTGTATCAGGAGCTTCTTGCCCACCCGACCTAAGCGGCGTGTGGCCCGACGCGCGTTTCCGCGTGTCAGGTTCCGTACCGGGCCATGAACGTCGTGATCGCGCCGTCGATCACGCGCGTCTTTTCGTCGTCAGAAACGGATTGCGTGATGCCGAACACCAGCTTCGGCCACAGGTCGGCCTTGCAAAGCTCTGCGAACTGGTCAGCCGCTAGGTCGTAATCGACGATGTCCAGTTCACCCCGTGAAACGGCGCATTGCAGGTAGTTGACCAGGGCCGTCCGCATCGTCATCGGACCGGAATGATAGAATTCCTGGCCAAGCTGCGGAAAGCGATCGGATTCCGCCACGCAGATGCGGAAAATACGCTGACCCATTTCAGAATAGATGAAATCAAGGAATTGGTGCGCCACCAGTGACAGGATTTCGGCGGGCGGGCGGCTGGCGTCGATGGATTCGATCGACGTCTGGGCCTGCCGGGCACATTGCGCTGTGGCAACCTCCATGAACAGCAGGCGTTTGTCCGGGAAATAGCTGTAGAGTGTTGCCTTCGACACACCAGCCGCCCGCGCGATATCGTCAACGCTGGCGCCTTCGAAACCATCGCGCAGAAAGACCTCACGCGCGCCTTCAACCACCTGGTCAAATTTGCGCCCACGCGTGATCTGTGCGTCAGCAACCCCCATGAACGTCTCCTTGCCACCTTTCAGAAATCTAAACCGGGCAGTTCACTTTATCAAGGGTGGCCCCCTGCGACGAAACTCACGTCACATCAAAAAGCCCGGGCGCGAAACGCCCGGGCCATGGGTCCCGAAAGACCGTTCAGACAAAGGGGTTCAGCCCTTGGAAAATTCGGGATAGGCCTCCATGCCCAGCTCTGCCATGTCGAGCCCGTTGATCTCTTCTTCTTCGGAGACACGGATGCCCACGGTTGCCTTGAGGATGGTCCAGAGGATCATCGCACCGACAAAAGTGAAGGCACCGTAGGCCGCAATGCCGATCAACTGGGTGATCAGGTTGGCTTCACCGTAGAAGATCACCGCGATTGTGCCCCAGATGCCGGCAAACAGGTGCACCGGGATCGCGCCGACAACGTCGTCGATCTTGAGCTTGTCGAGGAACGGCACGGCGAAGACCACGATCACACCACCGATGCCACCAATCCAGAGCGCACCAAACAGGGTCGGCGCAAGCGGTTCAGCGGTGATGGACACGAGGCCCGCCAGTGCACCGTTCAGAACCATCGTCAGATCGACCTTCTTGTAGAGAAGCTGTGTCAGGATCAGCGCCGTGACAGCACCGGCGGCGGCCGCCATGTTGGTGTTTGCAAAGATGCGGCTGACATCCGACACGTCGCCCACGGTGCCCATGGCAAGCTGCGAGCCGCCGTTAAAGCCGAACCAGCCGAGCCACAGGATAAACGTACCCAAGGTGGCAAGCGCGAGGTTGGAGCCCGGGATCGGATTTACCTTGCCGTCTTTGCCGTATTTGCCAAGGCGCGGCCCAAGGATGATGACCCCCGCCAGCGCAGCCCAGCCACCAACCGAATGCACAACTGTGGAGCCCGCGAAGTCAGAGAAGCCCATCGCATCGAGCCAGCCGCCGCCCCATTTCCACGAACCCGAGATCGGGTACATGATGCCGGTCAGCACAACCACGAAGGCCAGGAACGGCCACAGCTTGATCCGTTCGGCCACGGCACCGGACACGATGGACGCGGTTGCGGCGACGAACACCAGCTGGAAGAAGAAGTCCGACCCGACAGATGCGTAATCAAGGGCGGCATCTTCTGGCGCGACCCCCACAGCGTCCAGAACCGTCTGACCACCCAGCGCAAAGAAGCCATTGAAATCACCCGGATACATCGTGTTGAAACCGATGAGCCAGTACATGATGGCCGCGATCGAAAAGAGCGCGATATTCTTGGTCAGCTGCATGGCCACGTTCTTGGAGCGGACAAGGCCCGCTTCGAGCATCGCGAACCCTGCGGCCATGAAAAACACCAGAAAACCGGCCATCAGGAACAGCAATGTGGTGAAGATATACGGCCCGACCTCGTCCATCGTGGGCGCGGCGGCCTCTTGAGCCATGCCCATCGCTGGCAACGCGACAAGCGCGGCAGCGGGCAGGAGTGTCTTGAATAGTTTCATCGTCATGTTTCCCCTAGTCTCTGTCACAGCGCTGGTTCAAAGCGCGTCGCCATTGGTTTCGCCGGTGCGCACGCGAATGGCTTGCTGCGCATCCAGAACGAAGATCTTGCCGTCACCGATTTTGCCGGTGCGGGCGGTTTTCGTGATCGTGTCGATCACCTGGTCGGCCATGTCGGCAGCGACCACGATTTCGAGTTTGATTTTCGGAACAAAATTCACCGCGTATTCCGCACCACGGTAGATTTCGGTATGGCCCGACTGAGAGCCGAACCCTTTTATTTCTGTTACCATCATGCCGCGTACGCCGATGTCAGTGAGCGCCTCGCGGACCTCTTCAAGCTTGAACGGCTTGATCGTTGCTATGATGAACTTCACCTTGGCCCCTTTCAGATGCAGGTCGGTCGTCTTTGCACCTGCAGAAAACGGCGCGACGGGACGCGAATGAAAGGAAAGAGGGCCGATAAAAGGATGTGGATGCCGGGAAGTTGCACAAATTTTGCACAAATCCACGACTTTGATTACGAATTAATCGAACAAAAAATGGGCCTGCCCTGCCGACACAGGTGCACATCCACAGCGAAAGCCACTAAATTGGTAAAAAATGGGCAGTAAAACAGGCGGTCGGTATGGCTGATTCACGACGAGGCAAGGGCCGTCTGGTGGCGGACCGCCGATACCCCAAGAAAACAGCCAAGGCGGCAAAACCCCGGAAAACGGCAACGACAAAGCGCAAGACACCCCGCGCCAAGGCACCGCGACGGGGCATTCTGGGTTTCTTCGGTCGCCTGTTTGGCTGGATTTTCCGCTTTTTCTTTCGCTTGTTTGTGCGCGCGGGCATTGTTGCGGCGCCGATCATCGCGCTTTTCGTGGGGTATACCTACACAACATTGCCAGACGTGTCGGCGGCGTCGGATGGCCGGGCGCGGGGTTCCGTGCAATTGCTGGACCGCAATGACGTCGCCTTTGCCTGGCGCGGGGATCAGTTCGGCGGGATCGTGACCGCAGACACCGTGTCACCACATCTCAAGAACGCGGTGGTGGCAACCGAAGACAAGCGCTTTTACCGTCATTTCGGAATATCTCCGCGCGGGGTGGCGTCCGCGGTGCGCATCAACCTGTCTGAAGGGCGCGGGCCCTTGTCCGGGCATGGGGGTTCCACGATCACACAGCAAACCGCAAAGCTGTTGTGCCTCGGCGTCGCGTATGACCCCAACGAGTGGAAAAACGAATCCGAATACGTCGCCGATTGCCGACGCGGATCGCTGTCCCGCAAGGCCAAGGAGGCCATCTACGCCCTTGCGATGGAGATCAAGTACACCAAGGACGAGATCCTTTCGATCTATCTGAACCGCGCGTATATGGGCGGCGGTGCCTATGGTGCGGCGGCGGCGGCCCAGCGGTATTTCTCGAAACCTGCCTCGGCCCTGACACCGCAGGAAAGCGCGATGATCGCCGGGCTTTTGACCGCGCCCAGCAGCCTTGCCCCGACATCCAACCTCGAACGGTCACAGGCGCGCGCCGCCACCGTTCTGCGCCTGATGAACGAACAAGGCTATCTGACCGATTCTCAGACCCGCGCGGCGCAGGCCGATCCCGCCACGCTGTCGCGCAAGGCGCAAACCCAGACGGGCGGGTATTTTGCGGATTGGGTGATGCAGTCCGGCCCGGACTTCTTTACGCGCGACACCACCGAAGACGTCATCATTTCGACCACATTGGATCAGCGTATCCAGAAATCCATCGAAGACGCGGTGAAAGAGATTTTTTCGACCAAGGTGCGCGAAGGCTCCAAGGCGCAGGCCGCCGTGGTCGTGATGTCCGCCGATGGCGCGGTGCGCGGGATGGTCGGCGGGCGCAAGACAAACGTGTCTGGCGTGTTCAACCGCGCAACCCAAGCCAAGCGGCAGACCGGATCGGCGTTCAAACCGTTTGTCTATGCCACGGCGCTGGAGCTGGGCTACAGCCCGTATGACACGGTACTCGACGACAAGTTCTGCATGAACATTCCGGGCTCTGGCGAATGGTGCCCCGAGAACTATTCCCGAGAGTTCAACGGCACCGTCACGCTGGTTGATGCCCTTGCGCGCAGTCTGAACGTTCCGGCGGTCAAGGTGTCTGAATCTGTAGGCCGCGATCTGGTGCGCAAAGTGTCCGAAGATTTCGGGATCATCAGTGACCTGACCGACACACCCGCGCTTGCACTGGGCGCGAGCGAAGCATCGCTGCTGGAAATGACCGGCGCGTTCGCAGGCATCCTGAACGGCGGATCGTCGGTTACGCCGTACGGTCTGAAGGAATTACGCTTGGTGGGCGATGATCAACCGCTGATGGGGACCGGTGGCGGCATTGGCGAACGTGTGATCCAAGAAGAGGCGGCGCGTCAGCTGATCTGGATGATGGAAAAGGTCGTCGCGACAGGCACCGGCACCCGCGCGCGCCTGCCAGATCGTCAGGCTGCAGGAAAGACCGGCACAACACAGGCCGCGCGAGACGCGTGGTTCATCGGGTTTACGGCCGATTACGTGGCCGGGGTCTGGATGGGATATGATGACAACACCCCGCTGACCGGGGTCACCGGTGGGGGCCTGCCTGCCGAAATCTGGCGCGAGACCATGGTGCGCGTCCATGAGGGCCTGCCCGCGCGCCCATTGCCGATGATCGCACCGACACGCCCGAGACCCGTTGCACAACCAAAGTCGCAACCCCAACCGCAGCAACCCGCGCCGCAACGTGGCAATGGCAACGCGCTTGAGAACGCGTTGAACCAATTGCTGCGCGATATTCTGGGCGGCAATTAACGCCCGTCGATCCGGTGTTTTCGGGGGATGCCCCCCTTCCCATTTCCGACCGCCCGCAATAGCGTCCGACCACCACAAAGGGGAGACTCCAATGACCAATGCCATCGACGCCCGCCTTGCAGACCTCGGGCTCAGCCTGCCGGATGCGCCAGCCCCGGCTGCGAATTACGTGCCCTATGTCGTGACCGGAAACCAGATCTATGTCTCGGGTCAGCTTCCCGCCGGGCCGGACGGCTTGGTTTCGGGAAAACTGGGGGATGATCTGGACGTCGACGCTGGAGCGGAGGCCGCGAAATACTGCGCGCTCAACTTGCTGGCGCAGGCACGCAAGGCCGCTGATGGCGATCTGAGCCGTGTGCGGTTGGTCAAACTGGTCGGGTTCGTCAATTCAACAGCGGACTTCCCCGACCAGCCTAAGGTCATCAACGGCGCATCGGACCTGATGGTTGCCGTGCTGGGGGACAAGGGACGCCACGCGCGCTCGGCTGTTTCCGCCGCGTCGCTGCCCTTTGGCGTTGCCGTGGAAATCGAAGGCATCTTCGAACTCCTATGACCCGCTTGTCCCCGGCGTTCTTTACCAAACCCATCGCGCATCGCGGGTATCACAACACGGCAAACGGGCGGAGTGAAAACAGCCCATCCGCCTTTGCTGCGGCGATCAAGGCCGGGTACGGGATCGAACTCGACCTGCAACTGTCGCGCGATGGCGTTCCCATGGTGTTTCACGACCATGTGCTGGATCGACTGACCGATGAGTCGGGCCCAGTGCGGGACAGGGATGCCGATGCGTTACAGAAGATCGTGCTGACAGGCGGGATGGACAGGATCCCGACCTTTGCCGACGTGCTGACCCAGGTTGATGGCGCTGTGCCGCTTTTGGTCGAACTCAAGGACCAGCATGGCGAAATGGGCGTCACGGACGGCGTATTGGAGGCCGCAACGGCGCAGGCCTTGGCCGAATACCGGGGAGATGTCGCGCTGATGTCATTCAACCCGAACATGATCGCACCGTTGCAGCGCCTTTGCCCGGACATCCCACGCGGTTTGATCAGTTCGGCCTGGCGCAAGAGCGACGAACCCCAGGTGCCGGTGGACACGCGCGCGCGTCTGGCTGCGATCCCGGATTTCGAAACGGTCGGCGCTGATTTTCTCAGCCATGACGTCACCAATCTGAATGCGCCGCGTGTCGAACAGCTCAAGGCACGGCGGGTGCCAATTTTCTGTTGGACGGTGCGCAGCGTTGAGCAGGAACAAGAGGCCCGCAAGGTGGCCGACAACATCACCTTTGAGGGATATGCCGCTTGAACCCGTCCCGGAGCGGTCCACTTAGTGAAGCGTAACCAGGGAACGGCCATGTCGGACCAGACGGAAGACGCAGCAACCATTGCCATCAGCATGCACGGCTCCATCTCGCAGATCGCGGCGATGGACTGGGATGCCTGCGCGTGTCCCGAAGTGGCAGATGGCGGACGTGCCTACGATCCGTTCACAACCCATCGCTTTCTCAAGGCGTTCGAGGACAGTGGGTCGGTCGGCCCGGGCACAGGCTGGGATCCGCGCTACCTGACGGCCGAAATGGACGGCAAGATCATTGCCTGCGCGCCGCTTTACGCCAAAAGCCACAGCCAGGGCGAATACATCTTCGACCATAACTGGGCCCACGCCTTTGAACGTGCGGGCGGGCGATATTACCCCAAACTTCAAATTGCCGTGCCGTTTACCCCGGCCACGGGACGCCGGTTGCTGGCACGACCGGGATACGAGGTAGAGGGCTTGAGCGCGCTGGTTCAGGGCGCTATTCAGGTGGCGTCTGACAATGACCTGTCCTCGCTCCACATCACATTCTGCACCGAGGCCGAGGCGATTGCGGGCGAACAGATCGGATTGCTGCGCAGGCGGACACAGCAATATCACTGGGAAAACCGGGGCTATGACAGCTTTGATGCCTTTCTTGGCGACCTGAGTTCACGCAAACGCAAGGCGATCCGCAAGGAACGGCAGCGGGCACAGTCTTTTGGTGGCACGATCCACCAGTTTACGGGCGACCAGATCACGCCAGACCATTGGGACGCGTTCTGGGCGTTCTATCAGGACACCGGCGCGCGCAAATGGGGCACGCCCTATCTCACGCGCAAGTTCTTTGACATCGCGCAGGAGCGCTTGCGCGATGACATCCTGCTGGTGATGGCAGAACGGGACGGGCGTTGGGTTGCCGGTGCGATGAATGTCATCGGACGCGACACGCTTTATGGGCGCTACTGGGGCTGCACCGAAGATCATCCCTGCCTGCATTTCGAACTGTGTTACTATCAGGCGATGGATTACGCGATTGCGCATGGGCAGAACCGGGTCGAAGCCGGGGCGCAGGGCGAACACAAACTGTCACGCGGATATCTGCCGGTTTTCACACACTCCTTGCATTGGATCGGCGATCCCGGTTTCTCTGAAGCGGTGGCGCGGTATCTGGAGGCAGAAGCCGACGCCGTCGGGCAGGACATCGAAGTGCTGACCCAATACGGACCATTCCGCAAAGGCGATATCGAGGATCACGAATGACCGAAAGACTTTCAGACACCGCACGCAAGACCATCCTGGACCCATTGCTTGAGGCCGGATGGACACTGGACACCGAGCGGGATGCGATCTCGAAAACCTTCAAGTTCAAGGATTTCACCGAAGCGTTCGGCTGGATGACCCGCGCCGCACTTTGGGCGGAAAAATGGAACCATCACCCGGAATGGTCCAACGTCTACAACCGGGTCGAGGTTGTCCTGATCACACATGACGTGGATGGCCTGTCCGCGCTGGATGCCAAACTGGCACGCAAGCTCGACAGTCTGTAGGGCGCGCGACTGCAGATCACGCGCGCCGGTGGCAAGCCAATTCGAATTGGCTTGTCTAAGCGTCTTCGAAGACGCTTGATACGCATTCCCAATCGGATCGCCCTGTCCTAACGTGCCTGGGATGCTGCACTATGCTCTCAAACGACTGGTTTCGCTTGCGATCAGCCTTCTGGTTGCCTCGCTCGTGATCTTTGTCGTGGTCGAGGTCGCCCCCGGCGATCCGGCCAGCTTCATGCTGGGGATCAACGCGCAGCCCGACACGGTGGCCGCTTTGCGCACGGAACTCGGCCTCGATCAGTCCAAATTTGACCGTTACCGCAGCTGGGTGGGCGGGATGCTGACCGGTGATTTTGGCACGTCCTATACCTATCGCACCCCGGTCAGCCAGATGATTGCAGACCGGCTTTGGGTGTCGCTGCCGCTGGCGCTTTACGCGTTGACGCTGTCCACACTGATCGCCTTTCCGGCCGGGATTTTCGCAGCAGCGCGGCGCGGTGGCATTGGCGACCTGGGTGTTACCGGTGCCACGCAGCTGGGCGTGGCGATTCCGAATTTCTGGTTTGCGATGATGCTGGTGCTGATCTTTGCCATCAATCTGCGCTGGTTCAGCGCCGGGGGCTTTCCCGGGTGGGACCGTGGGGTCTGGACCGGGATGAAGGCCCTCACCCTGCCGGCCATTGCGCTTGCCCTGCCGCAGGCGGCTATCCTCACGCGGGTCATGCGGTCGTCCCTGCTGGATATCCTGGGCGAAGACTTCATCCGTACCGCACGGGCCAAGGGCCTGTCGTCGCGGCAAGCCTTGTGGCGGCATGGTCTGCGCAACGCATTGATCCCGGTGCTGACCATCATCGGTCTGCAATTTGCCTTCCTGCTGGCAGGGGCCATCATCATCGAGCAGGTGTTCTTCCTGCCGGGCCTTGGACGGTTGATCTTTCAGGCCATCACCCAGCGCGACCTGATCGTGGTGGAATCCGTGGTGATGTTGCTGGTCTTTGCCGTGATCGTTGTGAATTTCGTGGTCGATCTGGCCTACGCGGCGGTTGATCCGCGTCTGAGAGCCCGGACATGAACCGCAATCTGATTATTGGCGGCGCGCTGACCGCGCTGTTTGTCTGCGCGGCGCTGGTGTCGTTCCTCTGGACGCCAGACAGTGTCGAGACGATGAACATTGCCAACCGCCTGAAACCGCCCAGCGCCGACAACCTGCTTGGCACGGATCATTTCGGCCGCGATATCCTGTCCATGCTCATGGTGGGCGCGCGCACCTCCATTGCGGTGGCCTTGGTTGCCGTGGGGATCGGCATGGGGCTTGGCGTGCCCCTCGGGCTGGCTGCAGCGGCGCGCAGCGGTGGGATGCTGGACGAAGTGATCATGCGGATGAATGACCTGATCTTCGCCTTTCCCTCGCTGGTGATTGCCATTCTCATCACCGCCGTCTTTGGCCCCAGCGCCACCAACGCCATCATTGCCATCGGGATTTTCAACATCCCTGTCTTTGCCCGAATCACACGCGGCGCGGCGCTCAGCTTGTGGAAACGCGAATTCATCATGGCCGCGCAAGTGGCGGGCAAAACCCGCACCCGCATCAGCGCCGAACATATCCTGCCGAATGTCGCCAACCTGCTGATCGTCCAGGGCACGATCCAGTTCAGTCTTGGCATCCTTGCCGAAGCCGGGCTGAGCTATGTCGGTCTGGGTGCGCAACCCCCGATCCCAAGCTGGGGACGGATGCTGGCCGATGCCCAAACCATGGTGTCGCTCGCCCCGCATGTGGCCCTGATCCCCGGTCTGACCATCATTGCCATGGTCCTTGGGCTGAACCTGCTGGGTGACGGGCTCCGGGATGCGCTTGATCCGCGCCTCAAGGTGGTGCGCGCATGAGCCTGCTCGACATCCGGAACCTGTCATTGTCGATCCACGGCAAACCGATCCTCAAGGACATTTCGGTGTCGATCCGGCAGGGCGAAATCACCGCGCTGACCGGCGAAAGCGGATCCGGGAAGTCCATGACCGCCTTTGCTACGATTGGACTGTTGCCCAGAGGCTCGGTGACGACGGGTGAGATTCTGTTCGATGGCAGCAACCTGCTGACGCGGTCCGAATCCGATCTTTGCGACCTGCGCGGGCGGGACATCAGCATGGTGTTTCAGGAACCGATGACCGCCCTTAACCCGGTGCAGACCATCGGCGCGCAGGTGATGGAAACGATCCTGATCCATGGCGCAATGACATCGTCTGACGCCAAGGCGCGCACGCGCGACGTGCTGGACCGCGTCGGGCTGCCACCCGACCGTTTCCCGCTGACCCGCTACCCGCATGAACTGAGCGGTGGCCAAAGACAACGCGTGGTCATCGCGATGGCCATCGCCTTGCGCCCCCGCCTGCTGATCGCCGACGAACCGACCACCGCGCTGGATGTGACGACACAGGCGCAGATCCTTGACCTGCTCAAGGGGTTGGTCAGCGAACAGAACATGGCGCTGATGATGATCACACATGATCTCGCCGTGGTCAGCGACATGGCCGATACGCTCAACGTGATGCGGGCGGGCGAAATTGTCGAACATGGGGCGACCTTTGATGTCCTGCGCGACATGCGGCATCCCTATACACGGCAATTGTTCGACGCCTCGCGGCATCAGGCAAAACTGAGTACAGCCAAGGCCGAAACCCCTTTGTTGTCTGTTGAAAATGTCAGCCGCGACTATGCCCTGCCCCGCACATCGCTTTTTGGATCGCGTCCGATGTTTCGGGCCGTCAACCGCGTGAGTTTCGACATCAAACGGGGGGAACGTGTCGGGCTGGTGGGAGAGTCCGGCTGTGGCAAGTCAACGCTCACCCGTGCGATCCTTGGTCTTGAACCCATTCAGGAAGGCCAGATCACGCTGGACGGAGATCCGGTCTGGCAGGACGGCCACCCCAATCTGGCGGTGCGCCGCAAGATGCAGGTGGTGTTTCAGGATCCCTATGGCAGCTTCAACCCGCGCCACCGCGTGTCTCGCCTGATCACTGAACCGTTTCACCTTCTGACGGACCCACCGAAAGGTGCAGACAAAGACGCGGCCATCGCGGACGCGCTCACTGCGGTTGGTCTGAACCCCGCAGATGCCGACAAGCACATCCACGCCTTTTCCGGTGGCCAGCGCCAGCGCATCGCCATCGCCCGCGCGTTGATTATCCGACCGGACCTGATCGTCTTTGACGAAGCGGTGTCAGCGCTTGATGTCCGCG
The DNA here is from genome assembly GCF_023015985.1 of Marivita sp. S6314. Lineage (GTDB taxonomy): Bacteria > Pseudomonadota > Alphaproteobacteria > Rhodobacterales > Rhodobacteraceae > Marivita. Next base: position 216,241 of record NZ_JALKAO010000003.1, on the reverse strand, counting down.
TGCGTGCGCAGATACTGGACCTGATGGCTGACCTGAGCCGGGACTACGGTCTGACCTACCTGTTCATCAGCCACGACCTGAGCGTCGTGCGCTCTATCACCGACCGCGTGCTGGTCATGCGCGCCGGTGAGATTGTCGAAGACCGCCCGACCCCAGCTGTCTTTGAGGCACCCGAGCACCCCTATACCCGCACATTGATAGACGCCGCCCCGCAACTGCCTGCTTTCCCGGAGACCCAAGATGCTGCCCGACCTGCCTTTTGATCCCTCGCACCTGCTGATCGGCGGCAACTGGCGCGCGCCCGATGCCACATTGCCGCTCATCAACCCGTCGACCGGCGATACACTCTGTCAGATCGCGCGCGGCACCCCCGACGATATTGATGCGGCAGTCACAGCCGCCCAAACCGCGCTGGACGGCGCATGGGGACAGATGACGGCGCTGGATCGTGGACGGTGTCTTGCGCGCTTGGGGCATATCGTGCTGGATCACGTTGATCTGTTGGCGCAGCTTGAGGCCTTGGATGTCGGCAAACCACTCAGCCAGGCGCGCGCGGATGCCATCGCAATTGCGCGGTATTGCGAATTTTACGGCGGCGCGGCGGACAAGGTTCATGGTCAGACGATCCCCTATCTGGATGGCTACACCGTTTACACATTGCGCGAACCCCATGGGGTCACAGGCCATATCGTGCCGTGGAACTACCCGATGCAGATCATTGGCCGGTCCGTTGGGGCCGCGTTGGCCATGGGCAATGCCTGCGTGTTGAAACCTGCCGAAGATGCGTGCCTGACGGCTTTGATGTTTGCCAGCCTCGCGCGCGAGGCCGGTCTTCCGGATGGCGCGCTGAACGTGGTCCCCGGTCTGGGCCTTGAGGCGGGCGCCGCCCTGTCCGCGCATCCCGGCGTGCACCATCTGAGCTTTACCGGCTCGGTCCGGACCGGGCAGGCCGTGCAAAAGGCTGCGGGCGCAAACGTGGTCCCGGTAACACTGGAGCTTGGCGGCAAGTCACCGCAGATCATATTCAACGATGCCGATCTGGACGACGCGCTGCCTTTCCTCGTCAACGCCGGACTTCAGAACGCAGGCCAAACCTGTTCCGCCGCATCCCGCATTCTTGTGCAAAGACCGGTCTTCGACACCGTCGCAGAACGCATGTCCGCCGCCTATCGCGCCAAGACCGTTGGTCCCGCGATGGACGACCCGGATATCGGGCCGCTGATCTCGCACACGCAAAAAGACCGCGTCACCGCGTTTCTGGACACCGCTGATGATCTCGCTTTGCTTGCCAAAACGCCCCTTCCCGAAACCCTGCCGACCCAAGGCGCCTATGTGCAACCCCGCCTGTTTGGCCCGGTCGCCCCCGATCACCGGCTGGCCCAGGACGAGATCTTCGGCCCGGTACAGGTGCTGATCCCGTTCGACACCGAAGATGACGCCATCAGGATCGCCAACGGCACCGCCTACGGGTTAGTGGCCGGGGTCTGGACCCAGAACGGCGCACGCCAGATGCGCATGGCCAAGAAACTGCGCAGCGGGCAGGTGTTCATCAACAATTACGGTGCGGGCGGCGGCGTGGAATTGCCCTTTGGCGGGATAGGCAAATCCGGACATGGCCGCGAAAAAGGCTTCGAAGCCCTTTACGGGTTTTCCACGCTGAAGACCGTGGCGGCCCGGCATGGCTAGACGCATCGACAGCACGCAGGCGCTCTGGACGATCCGCCGCAAAGACCGCAGTCTGACACCGGGAACGAAAAGGAGGGATCCATGAGGCTCAGGAACAAAACCGCTTTGGTGACCGGCGCTGCATCGGGATTCGGCGCAGGCATTGCCCGGAAGTTCGCGGCCGAAGGGGCCCGCGTGGTTGTGGTTGATCTGAACACGCAGGCGGCCGAAGCCGTGGCATCGGATATCGGCGGGCTGGCCCATACCGCCGATATCTCGAAACGCGACGACGTGGACGGCATGATCGATGCCGCCATCTCGGAACTGGGCCATCTTGATATTCTCGTGAACAATGCGGGCATCACCCATCTTCCCGCGCCGCTGGAAGAGGTCAGCGAAGAGGACTTCGACCGCGTCTTCGCGGTGAATTGCAAATCCGTCTACCTCACCGCGCAAAAGATCGTCCCGCATTTCAAATCGCGCGGCAGTGGCGCAATCCTGAACGTAGCCTCCACCGCCGGTGTATCGCCGCGCCCGCGCCTGAACTGGTACAATGCGTCCAAGGGGTGGATGATCACCGCAACACGCACGATGGCGGTCGAACTGGCCCCCGATGGCATCCGCGTCAATGCGCTCAACCCGGTGGCCGGGGAAACGCCGCTGCTCAAAAGCTTCATGGGCGAAGACACCCCCGAAACCCGCGCGAAATTCCTCTCGACCATCCCCATGGGACGCTTTTCCACCCCCGAAGACCTTGGCAACGCCGCCGCCTTCCTTTGCTCGGACGAAGCCAGCATGCTGACAGGTGTCTGCATGGAAGTCGACGGGGGCCGCTGCATATGACGCCGGTTTCTCTGTTTCAAAAATATCTCGGGGGACGGCGCCGCAAGGCGACGGGGGGCAGCGCCCCCTGCACCGGCAAGGTATCGAGCGCGTCATGACCCCCGGCGCGCGCAATCTGATCACCGATGTCGATGGCCTGATCGTGGGCAATGCACAGGATGACCACCTGAAATCCGGCACCACGGTGCTGCTCTCCAAACAAGGCCCGATGACGACCAGCTACGCGGTCATGGGCGGCGCCCCGGGCACGCGGGACACCGACCTGCTGGAGCCAGACAAAACCGTGCCGGGCGTCGATGCCATCGTGCTCTCGGGCGGATCGGCGTTCGGGCTGGCGGCAGCACAGGGTGTGATGGATCACCTGGCCGAACAGGGCCGGGGCTTTGCCGTCCACAGCGCGCGGGTGCCCATCGTACCAGCCGCAATCCTTTTCGATCTGCTGAACAATGGCCGCAAGGATTGGGACACAAACCCCTACCCGGATCTGGGTCGGAAGGCCGTGACCGCAGCAGCGCAGGATTTTGCGCTTGGTACGGCGGGGGCCGGAACCGGGGCGACCGATGCGCAACACAAAGGCGGGCTGGGCTCGGCGTCGCTGGTCCTGCCGGACGGCACAACCATCGGCGCTTTGGTTGCGGTCAATGCGCTGGGGAGCGCAACAACCCCGTCCGGAAAACACTTCTGGGCCGCCCCGTTCGAGATCGGCACTGAATTTGGCGGGCTTGGCCCCGACCCAACCGCCGGGTTGCAACCCCTGCCACCCAGCCGCAAAGCCGCGGCGATGGCACAGCATGGCAATACGACAATCGGCTGTGTGGCGACCGATGCCACCCTCGATAAAGCAGCCTGCAAACGGCTGGCCACTGCAGCGCATGATGGCTTCGCGCGGGCCCTTGTACCGGCGCACACGCCCTATGACGGCGATCTGATCTTCGTCTCCAGCACCGGCAAACGGGGTGCCCCGTCTGATGAGGTCATGCCGCTGCTTGGCCACTTCGCCGCTGTCTGCATGGCCCGCGCAATTGCCCGCGCGGTGTGGGAGGCAACGTCACGCGACAACGATGCCCTACCCACACTGCGCTCTGAACTGGCCCGCATCCAAACCTGACCCACCGCGCCAAGCGCGTTCGAACGCGCTTGGCTCAGCGCAGGATGGGCGGCTTTTCGGGATTGCTCCCGGGTGCGGCACGTTCCAGCGATTGCGGCACGTCTGGCTCTGGCAGATCGAACCGCAAGCCCACACGCGCCAGCTGCGCCGTTACCGGATCGCTGTCGCGCAGGAACACCACATCCAGTGCGGCCGCTTCCAGCCCGGAAAACACCAAAGCCTCCTGGATGGCCTGCGCCAGCGCAGGCTCTGCCCCCGGAACGGTGCCCGTGAACCCGATCAGATGCCCCCGCGCGCCCGTGTCATAGACAACTTCGGCCAGGTATCCGCGGCGCGCCAGCCCGGTGGTGGTGTGCAGTTTCGCATCAATCGCCTCCAACAGCGCCTCAGGCAACGCCGAGGGCGCGCGAAACTCTTCGGGGCGGGCTTCTGCCGTGGACGGGCCCTGCCCCACCGTATCGGCAAGCCAGTCCACCGCTTCCGTCGGCAACAGGATCGAGGACGGCGCGACTTCGGGGTTCAACGCGATGCCAATCCCCTGACCGGTCAGCATGCCGACGATGGACCGCCCCGACAGCGCCGCATAGGGCACGGACCGGCTGGCAAAACGGCTCAGGCGCTCTTCGGTATCAAACACCAGAACAAACCGCGCATCGCCCAGATCGAACAGTTCCGGTTCCGCCTGATCGCCTTCGGCCTCGCGCGCGAGCATCAGGAACAGTTCTGCCTCGGCCAGTCGATCATAGAACCGAAGCCGGGCGCGGTCATCCTCGGGCGCGGCCTCCATCGCGGCATGGGCGTGATCCAGCGGGGTTTCCAAAGTCATGTCATCACCTCTGTCACCCGGGCACGCAGCGCGGGCAGGACCTCTGCCTCGAACCACGGGTTTTTCCTGAGCCATGCGGTATTGCGCCAGCTTGGATGCGGCAAGGGCAGAATACCCGGCCAATGGTCGCGCCAATTGCGCACCACCTCGGTCACACCCGCCTTGGTCCGCAGATGGTATTTCATCGCATAGCCGCCAATGACCAGCTTGAGCGGCACCGCACCGACATGGCCCAGAACCTCGTCATGCCATGTCTGGCGACACAACGCCGGTGGCGGCAGGTCTGACCCGTTCCGATCATAGCCCGGGAAACAGAACCCCATCGGCACAATCGCCACCTTGGCCTGATCATAAAACGCCGGTCGTTTCAGCCCCAGCCAATCGCGCAACCTGTCCCCTGATGGATCATCGAAAGGAATGCGGCTTTGATGCGCGCGCATGCCGGGGGCTTGCGAACAGATCAGGATCCGCGCACCGGGTCGGAACCAGACAACGGGTTTGGGCCGATGCCGGGTTGCCGTGGCCGCGAAACGGTCAGTGCACAGGGTACAGTCGGACAGGCGGGTTTGGACAGTCATACACGCCATGTAGGCGCGAACCCGTCAGAGCAAAGACGCAGGCACAATCAGCCGCGTCCCGGGTTGGATCAAGCGCACAATGCGGCGCAGATGATCGGGCCGGAAGGCGATGCAGCCTTCGGTTGGAAAACCGGGCCTGCGCCAGCGGTGCAGAAAAATCGCCGATCCCTTGCCGGGTTTGGCAATGGGCCAATTCCAATCCGTAAGCAGCACCAGGTCATACAGCGGATCCGCCCGCCGCAACGCCTCGTGACTATATGGATAGGGCGCGCGGACCATCAGGTTGTAGTCCTCGTGACGCGGATCGTCTGACCACAGATCACCGGGGCGGATCGGGACCGCCCAGTCAACAGGTTGTGCCATCCTGTCCGGTCGGTACAGCAACCCGACGATGTGATGCACCCCGACAGGCGTTGCGCCGTCGCCCTCACGCTTGTCCTTGGCCAGCCCGCCGCGCCCGATGGTGCAGGGCCAGACGCGCCCCATGAGCCGCACCCCCCGGCGGGTCAGCACCATATCCGCAGGCGTCACAGCAAATGACCCGACTTGCGCGCCTTGGTGGCCAGGTAATTGGTATTGTGCGGGTTCTCCCCCACCTTCAGCGGCACACGCTCCGACACCTCGATCCCGCAGCGCTGCATCATGTCGATCTTGGCGGGGTTGTTGGTCATCAGCCGGACAGATGAAAACCCAAGCTCTCTCAACAGCTCGGACCCGATCCGAAAGTCGCGTTCGTCATCTTCAAAGCCCAACCGGTGATTGGCCTCAACCGTGTCGAACCCCTGATCCTGCAGCGCATAGGCGCGCATCTTGTTAGCAAGCCCGATGCCGCGCCCTTCCTGGTTGAGATAGAGCAAGACCCCTTCGCCATTTGCGCCCATAGACTCCAACGCACCGTTCAATTGCGGCCCGCAATCACATTTCAGGCTGCCCAGCAGATCGCCGGTAAAACAGGCTGAATGCAAGCGCGCCAAAACTGGCTTTTCCCGATCCGGTCGCCCGATCTCGATCGCGTAATGCTCTTCTGATCCGTCTTCGGGACGAAACACATGCAACCGCGCGTTCTGCGCCGCGCGCAGTGGGACCCGGGCCGACACCACCCGGTCAAAGACCAGTGACGCCCCCAAACGCGGCATCGCCGCCTCTGGATCAAGACGCGTCAGCAGGGTGTCTTGCGCAAATTTCACAGCATCCGACATCGGCAGCACAATAACCGCAGGCAGCAGGCGCGCGGATTTGGCCAACGTCACACCAATCCGATGCAAAGACGCAGATCCCTCTCGCTGGGTCATCAAGGGGCCCTTCATCGGGTGGGACAAATCGTCAGCCGGATCCGCGAGCGCCTGCACCCAGCGCACGGTTGCATCCGACGGCAGTGCAACCCGCGCCACATCGCCGTCATAGGCCCGCGCCTTGAGTGTCTCGGCCCGACGTCCCGTGAGAACCAGATCAGCGTTGCCCGGCAAGGCGAGAACATCTGCCAGCCGCGCCGCGCTTAATGTCTCGACCGCGAGCACCAAAACCCCGGTGGACCCCCCCAGAACAATCGGGACTCCCATCCGCAAATCCGCCCGAGCGCGCGCCAAAAGGTCAGTGATGTCCGGGGCCAGTGTCATGAAACCTTGAAATCCCAAGGGGGCAATTTGCAACAAATGACCCCGATTTATGAAACAATTGCCCCCTGCATACACGAGGCCGTGAAACACTTGCAGCAAATCTTGCCGCCACGCAACGCCTCAACCATCTCTCAAGAAAGCAACGGAGACACGCGACAATGGCACAGCTCAAGAACATTCTTTTGGTCGATGACGATGACGACCTGCGCGAGGCGTTGGCCGAACAATTGGTGATGACAGAAGACTTTGAGGTGTTTGAAGCCGATTGCGGCACAGCCGCGATGGGGCGCGTCAAGGAACAGCTTTACGATCTCATCATTCTTGATGTGGGTTTGCCCGACACAGACGGCCGCGAATTGTGCCGGTTGATGCGCAAGCAAGGTGTGAAAGCACCGGTTCTGATGCTCACCGGGCACGATTCAGACGCCGATACGATCCTTGGCCTTGATGCCGGTGCGAATGACTACGTCACCAAACCCTTCAAGTTCCCGGTCCTTCTGGCCCGCATCCGCGCGCAATTGCGTCAGCACGAACAATCCGAAGATGCCGTGTTCACGCTTGGGCCATACACGTTCAAACCGTCGATGAAGCTGCTTATCACCGAAGACGACAAGAAGGTGCGCCTGACCGAAAAAGAGACAAACATCCTCAAGTTTCTCTACCGTTCGACCGATGGCGTGGTGGCGCGCGACACGCTGCTGCACGAGGTTTGGGGCTACAACGCGGGTGTCACGACACACACGTTGGAAACCCACATCTACCGTCTGCGGCAAAAAATTGAACCAGATCCCTCGAACGCGCGATTGCTCGTGACAGAGTCGGGTGGGTATCGCCTCGTCTCATAAGACCTTGGTCGGTTATTGATGCAGATCAAAGTGGCATCGCACCCGCACCTTTAGTCAGGTCATAACAGTTCCCGTCGCATATGCGGGTCATCATATGCACCTCCCTGTTGGACTTGGCCCGGGCTTTGCCCGGGTCTTTTTTTGCCCCGTAGGCCGGGCTTCAGCCCGGCACAGAGTGGAAACTCAGTAAACCTCGATCCGGTCCACAGACACATCCGCCTGATAATCCGCACCGTAAGCCACGATCGCAATGCTGTTCACCTTTGACGGGGCAAAAGACTGGGGCATCCCGTCATGAGACGCGCTGAAATCCGCGAAAGGCAACCGAACAGTCTGCCATTGCTCTGACGCCGTGAAGGGCGCGCGATACGAATGCCAGACACGGGACAGTCCCGGAGTTTTGAGAAACACGTAATATGTCTCGCCGTTCCCCTTCACACGCAAAGACACGCCCTCTGCCGTCTGGGGCCAAGCTTCAGAAAACCGCTGGCGCACCTGAATGAAACCGCCGTTATTGTCCGTGCTGACAGCGCCCTGCAGACGAAGCACCGCCCCGGACCCTGCACCACGGATTTCGGCGCCCCCCTGCGACACGCCGCCCATCACGCCGTCAGCCACATAGTCCCACCGCGCACCGACATCGCCCGAGAAATCATCAAACACGGTGTCCGCCATACCCTGCCCTGCCATCATTGCTGCTGCGATTGTGATAATCATTTTTTTCATACCCAATCAGATAGCCCGCTGTACAAATGAAAAAAGGTGCCCCGATCCGGGACACCTTTCCGATTTTGCAGAAAAGAGCGGTGATTAGTCCGCGTCTTCATTCTTCTTTTCAGGCGCGACTTCTTCACCGGTCTCCTGATCGACCATCTTCATCGCAAGGCGCACCTTGCCACGGTCGTCAAAGCCCAGAAGTTTCACGAACACTTCCTGACCTTCCTTGAGCACATCCGACGGATGGTTCAGGCGGCGGTTTTCGATCTGGCTGACATGCACAAGGCCGTCCCGCTTGCCGAAGAAGTTCACGAAGGCGCCGAAATCGACGATCTTCACAACCTTGCCTTTGTAGACCTGGCCTTCTTCCGGCTCTGCCACGATCGAATGGATCATGTCGTAGGCCTTCTTGATGGCTTCGCCGTTCGGGCTAGCGATCTTGATGATGCCTTCGTCATTGATGTCGACCTTGGCACCCGAGACTTCCACGATCTCGCGGATGACCTTACCGCCCGAGCCGATCACTTCACGGATCTTGTCGGTTGGAATTTGCATGGTCTCGATGCGCGGCGCGTGGACAGAGAATTCCTGCGCACCGGTCAGCGCCTTGTTCATCTCGCCAAGGATATGCATCCGGCCTTCTTTCGCCTGCGCGAGGGCCTTCTTCATAATCTCTGGTGTGATGCCCGCAACCTTGATGTCCATCTGCAGCGACGTGATGCCGTTCTCGGTGCCTGCGACTTTGAAGTCCATGTCACCAAGGTGGTCTTCGTCACCGAGGATGTCGGTCAGAACCGCGTAGGAGCCGTCTTCTTCGAGGATCAAGCCCATCGCAACACCAGCCACGGCGGATTTCAGCGGAACGCCTGCGTCCATCATGGACAGAGAGCCACCACAAACCGACGCCATCGAAGAAGAGCCGTTGGATTCCGTGATCTCGGAGACAACGCGGACCGTGTATGGGAAATCCGTTGCTGCTGGCAGAACCGCCTGAAGCGCACGCCATGCCAGTTTACCGTGACCAATCTCACGACGTCCGGGAGGGCCCACGCGACCCGCTTCACCCACCGAATAGGGAGGGAAGTTGTAGTGCAGCAGGAAGTTGGACCGGTAGTTGCCATGCAGCGCGTCGATGATCTGTTCATCGTCGCCGGTGCCCAGCGTGGTCACAACCAGACCCTGCGTTTCACCACGTGTGAACAGCGCAGAACCGTGTGTGCGCGGCAAAAGACCTGTTTCGCAAACGATGTCACGCACCTCGTCCAGCGCACGGCCGTCGATCCGCTTGCCTGTCTTGACGACATCGCCACGCAGAATGGACGCTTCGAGCTTTTTCATCGCGGACCCAAGGTTCGGGTCTTCTTGCTGCTCTTCGGTCAGGGCCTCAACGATGGCTGTCTTGGCGTCGGACAGGGCCGTTGTGCGTTCCTGCTTGTCCATGATCGCGTAAGCTGCGCGGATTTTGTCTTCACCGGCAGCTTTCACAGCAGCGTAGAGGTCCGAATAATCCGGGGGCTGGAAGTCGAACGGCTCTTTCGCCGCTTCTTCTGCCAGGTCGATGATCAGGTCGATCACCGGCTGAATCTGCTCGTGCGCGAATGTCACCGCACCCAGCATTTCGTCTTCTGTCAGCTCATACGCTTCGGATTCGACCATCATCACGGCGTCTTTGGTACCAGCGACAACCAGATCGAGACGCTGCTCGGGGTTGTTGCGCAGCTGGTCCATATCCTCAACCTCGGGGTTCAGGATGTATTCGCCATCTGCAAAGCCAACGCGGCAGGCCGCGATTGGACCCATGAATGGTGCGCCAGAGATGGTCAGAGCCGCGGATGTCGCGATCATCGCAACCATGTCCGGGTCATTGACCAGATCGTGTGACAGCACGGTGCACATCACGAGAACTTCGTGCTTGAAGCCCGGAACGAACAAAGGACGGATCGGACGGTCGATCAAACGGGCGGTCAGCGTCTCTTTCTCGGTCGGACGCGCCTCACGCTTGAAGAACCCACCGGGGACTTTACCGGCGGCGTAGTATTTTTCCTGGTAGTGGACGGTCAGCGGAAAGAAATCCTGACCGGGCTTCGGTTTCTTGGCGAACGTCACGTTGGCCATAACCGAAGTTTCACCGAGGGTTGCGATCACGCTGCCATCGGCCTGACGGGCAACCTTGCCCGTTTCCAGTGTGAGCGTTTCCTCGCCCCACTGCATGCTTTTCGTTGTTGTGTTGAACATCATCGTTTCCTGTAGGGGAGCACTCCCGGCCCTCCGGGTCTCCCGTTTTGAATGGCGGCCCCATTGCCGCCGACCCCTTCATCCATGTCATGCGCCGGGGTCGAAGCGTCACGTCTCAGATGTGTGCGCCTTACAGGAGATTGCCTTGTTTGGAAAGCGGTTTGGAAGGCTCCGCCGCGTCCGCCTGCGTCGCACGGGCATAGACGAATTTACATGCCTGCGCACCATGGGCGATGGATGACAGTCGGTCAGCCGACACCCCGCGATTTGCGGCATGGATGGTCTCATGCCAATGCAGGTCGAAACGACACAAAACGGATGTGAGGTCACTCCGCCCAGCCTGCCAGAACGCGTCGTGAAAACCACACCGTGTCACTGTCAGGTTGATGCGCGCGTCTTCGACAGTTTGCTCTGCCTCTAGCGTGGTCCCCCAGATGTCGCGCATCCGGGTCTGCGGCGTGACGCGTTGCAACGCCGCAAATGGGTCACGATTGAGCTTGAGCCAAAGAGCTGTCAGCCCTTTTGTTACACTCTGACCGTTCGCAACAAGCGCTGCGCCCAGCAGCGCCACAGACCGGTGCGGCGGAATTGCATAGTGGTCTTCCAGCACCCAAGCCGTGCTGAGGATGGTTTCAAACAGGAATTGCGCAAACCCATCCAATCCGCTTTGCCTTGATACGTCTGTGTGCCGCGCCTTTGCAGAATGCAGTTCTTTTGCTCCGATGCTGGGACCACCGGCTTTCGCAATCTGACGCAGAAAACCGCGTGTCCACAGCGCTTTCGCGACGCGCTTCATTCGGACGCCTCGGGTGCGAAATAGGCGTGCAGGATCTTCTGAAAGCGCTCGGCAAACTCCGCCTGGTCTGTGGCATTCATGTCCGGACGTGTCAGAATCGTACCGATGTATGCGGCGTATTCGATTTGCGCTGCGAATGACGCATCCGCCTTCGAGATGGCGTACCGGTCCACATAAATCTCTGCAAGGAATGCCAGGCGGCGACGATCGGCATTGGCCACCAAGCCTGCCACACTTGCATCGCGGCGTGCCAGTTCGCGGATGCCGATTTCGAGCCGGTAGTCGATGCCAATGGCCAGTTCGGTCAGCATTTCATCCTTGGTCGCAGCAGGCAAACTATCCGGGATCGCCTCGATCAGCGCATCGGTATGCCGCGCGATCCAGTGTTCAATGATGCCCTTTAGAAACGTGGGGTGGTCTGGAAAGTGATGATAGAACGACCCCTTGGTCCTGCCTGCGCTGTCGCAAATCGCATCCAGCTTTAATGCCTCAGGCCCGTGCAGGGACAATTGCTCGTGCCCATGGTCGAGCCAATTGTCTTTGGTGAAGCGCGGCTTCTTCATATGTTTGCAAGCCCGATCGCACCGGCGATGGCAACGGGGACGAACAACCAACCTTGCGGAAGGCGTGCATGGCTTTGACCGATGCGCGCGACAAGTCCGATTCCGGTGAGTGCAAACGCACCAGATAGGATGGTGGCAGGCCAGGCCAGACTGGCGTCACCGCTCCACGCGGCATAGGCAAAGCAGCCCGCCATCAGCGCGATGGCGCAGCTTGTAAAGTGCCAACACAGATATTGCGTATCGCGAACAACCGGCGTGAGGGATTGAGACGCCAACAAGGGCTGCGCGATCTCTTTTCCGCCAAGAAATAGATGAACGCAAAGCCATGTGAACGACAAAACAGCGGCAATTGAAAACCAGATCATTGAACTTCTCCCAAATTACATACCTTTTAGTATGCTTTGAAAATCAGAACAATACTTTTTGGTATGTTTTTCTGCAGGCAACAAAAAAGGGCCCGAAAACCGGACCCTTCTTCACATAGCCAAGGCTGTGTTAGCGGCGGATGCCAAGACGCTTGATCAGGTCCTGATAGCGCGCTTCGTCCTTGCCTTTGGTGTAGTCCAGAAGCTTACGACGCTGCGCCACAAGCTTGAGCAGACCACGACGGGAGTGGTTGTCTTTCTTGTGCGTCTTGAAGTGCTCGGTCAGGGTGGAGATCCGGCTTGTGAGGATCGCAACCTGCACTTCGGGCGAACCTGTGTCGCCGTCTTTGGTGGCGAATTCTTTGATCAGACGGTTCTTTTCTTCAACAGTGATCGACATCGGGGTCTCCTTTCAGAAGGTTTGAGTGAATGGCACAAGCCGGGATGTCGTCCAGCAAGGCCCATGGAGAATCTCTGCCATCACAGCAGATGCGCGCGTATAGGCGATAATGATTGGCTTGGAAACCCCTGTGCCCTGTCCAAGCCCCGCATCGGGATCAGGAGGGCCGCATGCCACCGGATTGGGCAAGTTCTTGCGTGGGAATTCGGGCCACGATATCGCCGTCAAAGAACACATCCGTCCAATCCGGACCATCCTGCGCAGACAGTTTCAGACCGATCTTTGGCGTGTGGTTTGACCGTGGGTTCACCATCCCAACCAGCAGGGTTTGTGCATCCCGAAAACTGTTGACGCGAGGCGGGCCTTCCCGAATGGCGCACGGCAAACGCGATTTGGCAGGCGTATGTGGCAGCGCATTGATGCGCCCTTCGCGTTGAAACAGGCCCAGCGCAGAAACCGGGACATCGGGCCAGCCCACCGGTGGCGAACCATAGGCGGACCGGACCGATGTCGGCTTCTTTCGCGACCCGGCAAACACAAAGAGAGAGACACCGAGCAGACACAAAAGACAGATCGTGAGAAAAAACATGACACCCTTCGACACGTGCGATCTGCGGTCACGTTAGAGCAAAGAAGTAAACGCACTGTTTCCAGCGCTCATCGCAGTCCGTTGAGACCCAGAAAATTTGAACGATCAATCAGACGCGCGATAGCGCTGGCGTTTGGGCCAGGCTGTTGGGGCCGTTTCGAAGGACACATAAAGCGGGTGCCGGGGATGCCCGTGCTTTGTCAGCCCCAGATGCACCGTCCCTTCCGGCAGATCCGCCGCCATCCTCTGCCCGCGCTCCAGATGCCCCCCATGCGCGCCCCAGGCCGCAACCGTCATATCCGCAACCCGCGCCCAATGGGCGAGCACCGCATCGTTCATAGCCCCAGTTGGCTCCGCTGCGGATTTGAGGTCCACCGGTTTCGTTGCGCGGAACGCAAAGATATTCGCGATCATCATCGCGCCGTACCCCATACGCCGTGCACGGATTTCACACCGCGCGACGGTCGGGTCGTTGCGATGCTCATCCGCCGTTGACGGGTTCAGCATGACGAACAAGACGCTTGGCAATTCAGGTGCCCAGACCCGCGACAGCCCGTAGCGGTATTGATCACACCGCGAATACCAGACCCGCGACACACACCCGCCAGCCGTATGGGACCGATATACCAGACCATTGCTCAGCTCTGGTGGCAGGTCGCTCATGCGGTGACAAAGACACGCGACGGGTGAACCTCGCCGGATTTGTAGCGACCAACCGCAATGGGCTCACCGTCCAGCGACACCCAGCATTCCTCGCCATAATCAACACCGGACGCGACAACCATCGCCGGATTGCCGTTGCGCAGCCGGACTGCGGACTCCGCGGAACATCTGAGTTCGGGCAGATCGGTCAGGCCCATTTCAAGCGGCTTGAGATGCGCGTCCAGTTCCGGCGTGCGGGCCAAGGCGTCAATCGTCTCAAGGCTCAGACCCTCTTCGGCGTCAAACGGTCCCGACCAGGTCCGGCGCAGTTTGAGAACGTGCCCGTAACAGCCCAGCGCTTCGCCCAGATCGCGCGCGATGGACCTCACGTACCCGCCTTTTCCGCAGACCAGTTCCAGCACGGCATGATCGGGATCCGGACGGTCCAGCAAGGTCAATTCCTCAACCCACAAGGGACGCGCCGCAAGGTCCATCTCTTCCCCGTCACGCGCGCGTTTATAGGCGCGTTCGCCATCGATCTTGACCGCCGAGTACTGCGGCGGCACCTGTTGAATCTCACCAACAAAGGCGTGCAGCGCTTCCTTGATCTCGTCATCTGTCGGGCGGTTCTCCGAACTGGAGATCACGTCACCTTCGGCATCATCCGTACGGGTGGCTTGCCCCAACCGTACGGTAAACACATAGGCCTTCAACGCGTCGGTGATGTACGGCACGGTTTTGGTCGCCTCACCCAGGGCCACCGCCAGTACGCCTGTTGCCTCGGGATCAAGCGTGCCCGCATGGCCCGCCTTTTTGGCGTCAAACGCCCAGCGCACTTTGTTGACAACAGCTGTCGAGGTGAGGCCTGCCGGTTTATCGACAACCAACCACCCGGAAATATCCCGCCCCTTGCGCTTGCGTCCCATCGTACCCTCTTTGCCCGTAAAGACCGGCGAGGTATCGCAGGGGGCCAAGCCTGTCAATTCAGAGGCGTCGGGTCAGTCGATATCGCGCGCCTCATCTATCAGCATGACGGGAATACCGTCGCGGATCGGGTACACCAGATGGGCCGCATGGCTGATCAGTTCTTGCCGCGCCGCGTCGTATTCGAGCCGTCCCTGTGTCTGGGGGCAAACGAGCGCCTCCAGCATCTTGCGGTCAAACCCGTGTCCGTCTGTCACTGCAGGATATCCTCTGCCTGCCCGCCGCGCAGGGCATATTCGATCAATGTCACAAGCGTTTCGCGGCGCGTTGACAGCGAGGGCGCTTCCAGCAGGGCCTGTTTTTCTTCGGGTTCGAAATCAAGCAGCATGGACAGCGAATTGATCAGCAATTCGTCATCCGCATCCTTGAGCGTGGGCCAATCCGCCGACAGGTCCCGGGCGGTGAAGTAGCGATCCAGCAAATCCATGAACACGTCACGGTCAAAGCCACGGTCATGTTCCGGTCCGCCCTGATCGCGGTCAAACCCGTCCCAGTTCACTTCGAACTTGCGATACGGTGTGAACCCTTCGATCTCGGCCTCGACCCGGAACCGGGAAATTCCGGACAAGGTGATCATGTATCGTCCGTCTTCGGTTTCGGAAAACTGGGTGATGCGTCCCGCACAGCCAATCCGGTGCAGCGTGTTTTCGTCGCCGTTGGGCCGCACGTTCGGTTGCACCATCCCCACAAGCCGGGCTGGCGTCTTCAGCGCATCTTCCAGCATCTGGAGATAACGGGGTTCAAACAGATGCAACGGCAACCGCGCGCGAGGCAGCAAAAGCGCCCCGGGCAACGGGAAAACGGGAATTGAACCCGGCAATTCAGTGACTCTTGTCATATTCGATGACCTAGCCCAGCGGACCGCTCAGGCAAATATCATCGAGCTCAGCCGACGGCGGCCATTGAGGGCCACCGGATCATTCGGTTTGAGCGCCTCGAAAATCGTCATCAACTGCGTCTTGGCAGCCTCGTCATTCCATGCACGATCGCGGCGGAACAGCTCCAGAAGGTGATCCACGGCCGCCTGCCCATCCCCCGCGGCATAGAGCGCCTGCGCAAGGTCGAACCGGGCCTGATGGTTGTTCTCGTCCGCAGCAACGGCCGCTTCAAGCTCGGACACCGGTCCCGAATTGCTGGCTTGCTTGGCCAGTTCAAGCTGCGCATGTGCCGCTTCAAGTTCCGCGCTTTCAGAGATCTCCGCCGGGGCACCGTTCAATATGGCCTCGGCCTGATCCAGTTCGCCCATAGCGATATGCGCGCGGACCAGTCCGCCATAGGCCCCTGCGTGATCCGGAGCTTCTGACAATACAGCCGAGAACGTCTGAGCCGCATCAACGGCTGCGCCATCTTCAAGCATTTCCTCTGCCGCCGCCACCGCATCGTCGAGCCCCCCGCTGGCATCCCCGCCAGCCGCCTTGACTGCCCGTTCGATGAAACTTGCGATTTCGGATTGCGGGACAGCGCCCTGGAACATGTCGATGGGGCGTCCCTGGTAGATGGCGACCACGGTTGGAATGGATTGCAACGGCAATCCCTGTTGCGACAGCGCGGCAACGATCTGCTGGGCTTCGTCCACATTGACCTTGGCCATTTTCACAGCCCCGCGCGCAGCGCGGACCGCGTCTTCGAGCATCGGGCCAAGCGTTTTGCACGGGCCACACCACGGAGCCCAGAAATCCACGATGACCGGCACGTCTTTGCTGGCCTCGATCACGTCCGCCATAAAGCTCTGATCCGTGACATCCTTGATCAGGTCGGTGTCTGCGGGGCCTTGTCCGAGTTCGATCATATTGTCTCCTGTCGCGGCTTGCGGTTCTTCACTGGGGTAGATGGCGTACCGGTCCTGATGTTGCAAGGGTCTGCCGCGCTGCAGCGTTCAAGATTGCCTTGATATGCTGCGCAACCGGGTCCGGATGGGTGATCGGGACCATGTGACCTGCGCCGGGGATCACAACCTCGGAAGCGTTCGGGATACGACGGGCCAGCGTTTGGTGGATCACAGCGATAATCGGATGCGTGTCTGCCCCGCGGACCAGCAGCGTCGGGCAGGTGATCTGCTCGGGTCTGCCGGGCGAAAGCAAGCCCGCGTGGTCGTGCAGCAGCACCTCTTCTGTTTCGCGGATAAAGTGCATCTGGCTGGTAAACCTGGCGCGTTCCGCTTCACGCACCCCCTGCCAGGACCGGCCATCCCCCCAAACAGCGGTAAACGCCTGTGCAGCGGTCTCCCAGTCTTCTTGCCTTAACGCTTCGGCAAAGGCCGCCGCGTCATCCCTGTAGGATTGCAGCGCCGCCGGATCGCTTTCCTGTGCCGCTGCGAACAAAACGGGTTCGATCAGCGTCAGGCTGCGGACCGCGCGCGGGTTTTCCAAAGCGACGCGCAACGCAACTGTTGCACCGAAGCTGTGGCCGACCACATGGCCACTTTTGCCAAGGCAATCCCGGGCAATAGCGGTCACCTGATCATGGATATTGCACCGATGATCCCACGCCGCACTGCGCCCATGGCCGGGCATGTCCGGGGCAATCATGGTCAGGCGATCCGACAGACCGTCCGCCAGCCGCGACAGCGACTTGGACTGGGCCAAGGCGCAATGCAGCAGAACCGCCCGTTCATCCCCATGGCCGAAATGCCGTTCAAAGACGGGAAACCCACCCCTGAGCATCTGCATCCTCAAAGCTTGCCGGACAGATACAGGTCCAGATCCTCGATCCGGTCCTGCCCCCAGAACCTCTGGTCTGTGTCAGTGATGTAGAACGGGGCCCCGAACACGCCGCGCGTCACCGCCTCTTCAAGGTTGGCCGCATAGGTTTCGGCCCCAGCCAGCAACCCGCTATCGGCCAGTGACGGGTCAAACCCCGCGTCCTGCAAGGCACCGCGCACAACGTCGTCCTGGGCGATATCCTTGTCATCGGCCCAGACGGCGGCCATGAACCCATGCACCAGTTTGCCAAGGTCGCCACCGCCCGCAGCTTGCGCTGCGATGATCGCATATGACGAAGGAGCCGCATTGGTGGGCCAAAATGCCGGTTTCAGGTTGATGGGCAATTCAAGTTTCTTCGATTGTCGCACTAATTCCTGTGCGCGCAGTTCCAGCCGGCTGGGGTGACGATCCTTCGGAGGTGTCCCACCCGTCCGCCCAAAGAGCGTCGCAATATCCACGGGTTTGTAGGTGACACTTGCCCCGTGTTTGTCTGCCACCTGTTCCAACCGGGTACCGGCAAGATAGGCGTATGGCGACAGTGTTGAGAAAAAGTAATCAATGTGGGCCATCCGGCACCCTTTCAGCGTGTATCCTTTGCGGAACGGTAGGCCCATGCTAAGGCGAGCGCAACGTCGCGAATCTGCCAAAATGACTCACGGAGCTTTCCCCATGCCGTCCATCGATGAACCCAAACTGATCTCTGGCAATGCCAATATGCCGCTCGCCACGGGCATCGCACGACGCATGACGATGTATCGCGGGATGTCTGTCGGATTGGTTGATGCCCGTGTCGAACGCTTTAACGATCAGGAGGTCTTCGTCGAGGTGTACGAAAACGTCCGTGGCGAGGATATGTTCATCATCCAGCCAACCTCGAACCCGGCCAATGACAACCTGATGGAACTGCTGATCATGTCCGACGCGCTGCGCCGGTCATCGGCCGCGCGCATCACGGCCGTGATCCCCTATTTCGGCTATGCCCGTCAGGACCGCCGCACCAAGGCGCGCACGCCCATCACCGCCAAGCTGGTGGCCAACATGATCGCCGAAGCCGGGATCGAACGCGTTCTGACGATGGACCTGCACGCCACGCAGATCCAGGGCTTCTTCGACATGCCGGTCGACAACCTTTATGCGTCGCCGATCTTTGCTTTGGATATCCTCAAGCAGTTTGACGGTGATACGTCGGAAATCATGGTCGTGTCCCCGGATGTCGGCGGCGTGGCCCGCGCGCGGGAACTGGCCAAGCGGATCAACGCGCCGCTGTCCATCGTGGACAAACGCCGCGAAAAGCCGGGCGAAGTCGCCGAAATGACGGTGATTGGGAGCGTCAAAGACAAGAAGTGCATCATTGTCGACGACATCTGCGACACCGCAGGAACCTTGTGCAAGGCGGCCGAGGTGCTGATGGAACACGGGGCCACCGAAGTGCATTCCTACATCACACACGGCGTGCTGTCCGGACCAGCGGTCGAACGGGTCACGAATTCGGTGATGAAATCGCTTGTCATCACCGACAGCATCGAAGCAACCGAAGCAGTCGCCAACGCCAAGAACATTCGCATCGTGCCAACAGCCCCGATGTTTGCGCAAGCGATCCTCAACATCTGGAACGGCACATCCGTGTCATCGCTGTTTGAAACCAATACACTGGGCCCGATTTACGAAGGCCTTCTGTAAGGCAATCCGCTCCACTGATGACCCTTGAAGACGCGTCGAACCCCATGGTTCGGCGCTTTTCTGCATGTCCCAGCCTTGATCCGCGCGGGTCCACCCAGCTTTGGCTCCACACGCATTTCATCCAAGTCGCATTTTTGCGACGCGACATGTCGTGGTTGGCGCAACGCGGGCTCTGTCTTCGGGGTTCAATGAAGCCGCTTGATCCAAATTGGTTTCCGACGGACGATCAGGCACGTCCATCACCATGCCAAGGACCAACGAACATGCCCACCGGACCTGCACCGTTCACGCAAGCTGAATATGACCGCCGTATCGCCCTGACGCGGGCTGCGATGCAGGATGCCGGTCTGGACGCGATGTTCGTCACCGACCCGTCCAATCAGGCGTGGCTGACCGGGTATGACGGCTGGTCCTTCTACGTGCACCAAGGTGTTCTGTTGCGGATGGAGGGGGAGCCGATCTGGTGGGGTCGCCATATGGACATGCTGGGCGGGCGACGGACCTGCTGGATGTCGCATGACAACATTCTTGGGTATGGCGATCACTACGTGCAATCGACGGTGCGCCATCCGATGCAGGATCTTGCCAGCCATCTTGGTGCGCTTGGCCTTGATCACGGGCGCATCGGTGTCGAGATGGAGAATTATTACTATTCTGCCAAGGCTCACGCCGTTCTGACCGAAGAGCTGCCCAATGCGACGTTTATTGATGCAACGGCACTGGTGAATTGGCAGCGGCTGGTCAAGTCGGATGAGGAGCTCAGCTTTATCCGCAAGGCGGCCCGAATCTCGGAAAAAGTCATGCAAACCGCCATCGACCGCGCCGCGCCCGGCGTGCGCAAGAACGATCTGGTGGCCGACATCTTTCACGCCGGGATCACGGGTGTGGACGACATCTGGGGCGATTACCCCGCAATCGTACCCTTGACGCCGTCCGGGCTCGACGCGACAGCTGCCCATCTGACATGGAACGGGGATGCAATGCGCGAAGGCGAAGCCACGTTCTTTGAACTGTCCGGCTGCTATCGCCGCTACCACGCGCCTTTGTGCCGAACCGTGTTTCTGGGCACACCACCACAGGACATGCTGAACGCCGAACAGGCGCAGCTTGAAGGGATCGAGGCAGGTTTAAACGCCGCCCGCGCAGGCAACCGCACCTGTGACATTGCCAATGCGTTTATCGACGTGCTCAAGAAACACGGCATCCATCGCGAAGGCCGGTGCGGGTATCCCATCGGACTCAGTTACCCACCGGACTGGGGCGAACGCACCGCGTCGATCCGGGCCGAGGATGAGACCGTCCTGCAACCGGGGATGACGTTTCACTTCATGCCCGCGCTTTGGATGGACACGTGGGGGCTGGAGACAACCGAGACCATCCTCATTACCGAGGACGGCTCGGCAGAGGCACTGTGCACCCTGCCCCGCAAGCTGTTCATCAAGGACGTACAGTGACGCCTCTGGATCGCAGCATCGCCATCCTGCGCGATCTGATCGCTTTCCCCACTGTGTCCGCAGACAGCAACCTCGACATGATTGTCTACATGGCCAGTCTGCTGCAGGACGCAGGGGCCAAATGCGATGTGATCTCGTCGCCCTGTGGGCGAAAGGCCAACCTGTTTGCAACGCTTGGACCCGAAACCGATGGCGGGATCCTTTTGTCCGGGCACAGTGACGTGGTTCCGGTCACGGATCAGGACTGGTCAAGTGATCCGTTTGAAATGGTGCAACGGGACGGTCGGCTTTATGGACGTGGCGCCTGCGATATGAAAGGCTTTATCGCGGCAACACTTGCGCTGGCGCCGCTTTACGCAGAACGCGTCGGCGCCCGCCCTTTGCATTTCTCCTTCACTTACGACGAAGAGACCGGCTGTCTTGGTGCGCAGCATCTGGCACAGGTGCTGCAAGAGCGGGGCGTGACGCCGGGTGTCGCGATTGTCGGTGAACCCACCAAGATGCGCATCATTGACGGGCACAAGGGGTGCTATGAATACACCACCCGGTTCACCGGATTGCCCGGTCACGGGTCGCTGCCGGATCACGGTGTCAACGCGGTGGAATACGCCGTGCGCTATGTCAGCCACCTGCTGTCGCTAAAGGACGACTTGCGTCAGCGCGCGCCAACGGACAGCCGGTTTGATCCCCCTTGGACCACCGTCAATGTCGGCGCGCTGACCGGGGGCGTGGCGCATAATGTCATCGCGCCGACCGCACAGGTGGATTGGGAAATGCGCCCGGTCCAGATCAGTGATGCGGATCACGTCAAACACAGCCTGCAACGGTTTTGCGACGAAACCCTGCTTCCGCAAATGCAAGCGGTGCATCCCGATGCGACCATCGTGACAGAAACCATCGGAGAGGTCGCAGGTCTTGTCCCGACCAGCGAAAACGAGGCCAGACGGATCGTATCGGAACTGACAGGCTCCAACACATCAGACCTTGTCGCGTTTGGCACCGAAGCGGGGATCTTCCAGTCGATTGGCATGGATGTCGTTGTTTGCGGTCCGGGATCGATCGAGCAGGCGCACAAGGCGGATGAATACGTCGCGGTTGATCAACTTGAACACTGCGTCCGAATGCTGGAACGGCTGGCAGAGCGTCTTTGACGTCCAAAGCGTCAGATCACGTCCCAATCATCTTCGCCGGACACGGCTCCGACCGCCAACCATGATATCCGCACGCGCGCGACGCGGGTGTCCTTCCAGGTCCGAAACACGGCGTCGAACCCGGCTTCGGTCACGTTTTCAGCCTTCAGATCCGCGCGGACGTTGTGGGCGCTGTCCATGTCCCACAAGGTCAACGACACATGCACCGCCGGAGGGGCCGAAAAAGGCTGCTCGAACGCGATCCATTGGCTGCGCGACCGCGATCCTTCGCCGGTCCACATGTCTCCGCCTTCCTCGAAGTCGGAAAACAGGTCAACCGACCCCTGAGCAATCCCTACACGCGCACTGTTTACGATCTGCATCTACCGACCTTCGAAACGCCCCGCGATGGCATAGCGGATGCGGGGCGCAGAACAAAACGAAAAAGCCCCGCACTGCTGCGAGGCTTTGATCTTTGGAAACGAAATCGCGTTTACAGCGATGGTTGTTTCGGGGACAGACCGATATGTCCGCCAATGGCGACCATGTCGGACAAAAGCTTGACTGCGTCGTCCACTGGTCCGGGCTCGTTCTTGAACGTTTCCTTGACCTGCTGGTACGCCGCATGCGCTTCGTCGACCATCGCCTCGTAAGCGGCCTGATCAACCTCTGCCTTGGGCACGGCACGTTCGGCCAGAACGGACAGGCTTTCGCCCAGCTCGGCAAACCCACCGGTGACAACGAACTCTTCGGTGCCGGTTTCGGTTTCCACCGTCAGGATGCCCGGACGCAGCGTCGTGATCAGCGGCGCGTGGTTTGGCATGGCGGTCATATCGCCATCCGCACCCGGGATCTGCACCGACTTGACCTGAGTAGACATCAGGCTGCGTTCGGGGCTGACCAGATCGAATTGCATGGTATCTGCCATGTGGTTCTCCGTTCACATCGGGTGCGGGTCGGACCCACACCCTTTTTGCGATTTACGCGGCTTCCGCGGCCATCTTTTCGGCTTTGGCTTTCACATCTTCGATGCCGCCAACCATGTAGAACGCACCTTCGGGAAGGTGGTCATACTCGCCGGCAACAACCGCTTTGAACGACGCGATGGTGTCTTCAAGCGGAACCTGAATGCCGTCAGAACCGGTAAAGACCTTCGCAACGTCAAACGGCTGCGACAGGAAGCGTTCGATCTTACGCGCACGCGCCACGGTCAGTTTGTCGTCCTCAGAGAGTTCGTCCATGCCGAGGATCGCGATGATGTCCTGAAGCGACTTGTAGCGCTGGAGAACCTGCTGAACGTCGGTGGCAACCTTGTAGTGCTCTTCGCCGATGATCAGCGGATCAAGCAGACGCGATGTGGAGCCAAGCGGGTCCACAGCCGGGTAGATGCCTTTTTCCGAGATCGAACGGTCCAGAACGGTTGTCGCATCGAGGTGCGCAAACGATGTCGCGGGAGCCGGGTCGGTCAAGTCGTCCGCAGGGACGTAAACGGCCTGAACGGAGGTGATCGAGCCGTTCTTGGTCGAGGAGATGCGTTCCTGCATCGCGCCCATGTCGGTGGCCAGTGTCGGCTGGTAGCCCACAGCAGACGGGATACGACCCAAGAGAGCCGACACCTCGGAACCCGCTTGTGTGAAGCGGAAGATGTTGTCGACGAAGAACAGAACGTCAGACCCCGATTCGTCGCGGAACTGTTCGGCCAGTGTCAGACCGGACAGGGCAACACGCATACGCGCACCGGGAGGTTCGTTCATCTGACCGTAGACCAGAGCAATTTTGCTGTCTTCCATCTTTTCCGGAACGATAACGCCGGATTCGATCATCTCGTGATACAGGTCGTTGCCTTCACGCGTCCGTTCACCCACGCCCGCAAACACGGACAGACCAGAGTGCACTTTCGCGATGTTGTTGATCAGTTCCATGATGAGAACCGTCTTGCCAACGCCCGCACCGCCGAACAGACCAATCTTACCACCCTTGGTGTAGGGGGCGAGCAGGTCGATGACCTTGATGCCTGTTGTCAGGATTTCGGTCTCGGTCGACTGTGCCGCGAAGTCCGGCGCGTCACCGTGGATCGCGCGGGTTTCCTTGGTTTCAACCGGGCCCTTTTCATCAACCGGGTCGCCGGTGACGTTCAGGATGCGGCCAAGCGTGGCTTTACCAACTGGCACCTGAATGGGCGCGCCTGTGTCGGTCACGGGGGCACCGCGCACCAGACCTTCGGTGGCGTCCATCGCAATGGTCCGAACCGAGTTTTCGCCAAGGTGCTGGGCCACTTCCAACACCAGCGTCTTGCCGTTGTTGTCTGTGGTCAGCGAGTTCAAAATAGCTGGCAGGTCGCCGTCGAACTGAACGTCCACGACGGCACCGATCACCTGAGTGATTTTGCCTGTTGCGTTTGCCATGTTTCGTCTCCGGTCTTTAGAGCGCTTCCGCGCCCGAAATAATTTCGATCAGTTCGTTGGTAATCACGGCCTGACGTGAACGGTTGTATTGGATGGTCAGCTTTTCGATCATCTCACCCGCGTTGCGCGTTGCGTTGTCCATCGCGCTCATCCGGGCACCCTGTTCAGAGGCACCGTTCTCAAGCAGCGCTGCAAAGATTTGCGTCGCAACTCCGCGCGGCAGAAGGTCAGCCAGAATGGCCTCTTCGTCCGGCTCGTAATCGTAAAGCGTTGTCGCCTCAGCGCTGTCATCTTCAGGGGCCTCGAACGCCGCCGGGATGATCTGCTGTTCGGTCGGGATTTGGCTGACCACGTTCACGAACTTCGCGTAGAAGATCGTGGCAACATCAAATTCACCGCCGTCAAAGCGGCCAAGGATGTCCTTTGCGATGCCTTGCGCGTCGGCGTAACCGATCCGCTTGACTTCGCTCAGATCAACGTGCCCGACGAAGTAGTCGCCAAAGTCACGCTTCATTGCATCGCGACCTTTTTTGCCGACTGTCAGGATCTTGAGCGTTTTGCCCTGACCCAGAAGCTCGGTCGCTTTCTGCTTTGCCATCTTGGCGATGTTGGCGTTGAAGCCACCACACAGACCGCGTTCCGACGTCATGACGACAAGCAGATGCACGTCGTCCTTGCCCGTCCCGCTGAGCAGTTTTGGCGCGCTGTCGCTGTCGCCAACCGACGCCGCCAGCGCCCCCATCACAGCGTTGAAACGCTCTGTATAGGGACGCGACTGTTCGGCAGCATCCTGTGCCCGCCGCAGTTTCGCGGCGGCCACCATTTGCATGGCCTTGGTGATCTTGCGGGTCGATTTGACCGACTCGATCCTGTTTTTCAGGTCCTTAAGACTTGGCATTGCCCAGCCTCCTTACGAGAAGTCAGCGGCGTATTCGTCCAGCGCGGCCTTGATCTTGTCAGCCAGCTCGCCCTTCACCTTACGGTCGTTATTGGTGATATCGTCGAGCAGGTCCTGATGCTTGCCACGCAGATGCGCGAGCATACCGGCCTCAAAGCGGCCCACATCGGACACTTCGACTTTATCAAGGTAACCGTTGGTGCCTGCGAAAATCGCGCAAACGATCTCGGCGTTGGTCAGCGGCGAATACTGTGGCTGCTTCATCAGTTCGGTCAGACGCGCACCACGGGCCAGCAACTGCTGGGTGGAGGCATCAAGATCGGACCCGAACTGCGCGAACGCGGCCATTTCGCGGTACTGAGCCAGCGACAGTTTCACCGGACCTGCAACCGAAGACATCGCCTTGGTTTGCGCCGAAGACCCCACACGAGACACCGACAGACCAGTGTTCACCGCCGGGCGGATACCTTGGTAGAAGAGTTCGGTTTCAAGGAAGATCTGACCGTCGGTGATCGAAATCACGTTTGTCGGAATAAACGCGGAAACGTCACCACCCTGGGTTTCAATGACCGGCAGAGCCGTCAAGGAACCAGACCCGTGATCTTCGCCCAGCTTCGCGGAGCGTTCCAGCAGGCGCGAGTGGAGGTAGAAAACGTCACCCGGATACGCTTCACGGCCCGGTGGGCGACGCAGAAGCAGGGACATCTGGCGATAGGCAACGGCCTGCTTGGACAGGTCATCATAGATGATCAGCGCGTGGCGGCCATTGTCACGGAAGTGCTCGGCCATGGACGTTGCAGCGTAAGGTGCAAGGAACTGCAGAGGCGCCGGATCGGACGCTGTCGCAGCAACCACGATGGAATATTCAATCGCGCCGCTCTCTTCGAGCTTTTTCACCAGCTGCGCCACAGTCGAACGCTTCTGACCAATCGCAACGTAGATGCAGTAGAGCTTCTTGCTCTCGTCATCGCCGGCTGCGTCGTTATAGGATTTCTGGTTCAGGATCGCGTCCAGAGCAACGGCGGTTTTACCGGTCTGACGGTCACCAATGATCAGCTCTCGCTGGCCACGACCAATCGGGATCATGGAGTCGACGGCCTTAAGGCCAGTTGCCATCGGCTCGTGAACCGACTTACGCGGGATGATGCCCGGCGCTTTTACATCCGCGATGGAGCGTTCGGTTGTTGCAATCGGACCCTTGCCGTCAATCGGGTTGCCCAGACCGTCCACAACACGACCCAGCAGAGCGTCACCAACCGGCACGTCCACAATCGCGTTTGTACGCTTGACGGTGTCGCCTTCTTTGATGTCCCGGTCGGACCCGAAGATAACGATACCGACGTTGTCGGATTCAAGGTTCAGCGCCATGCCGCGAATTCCGCCGGGGAATTCGACCATTTCACCGGCCTGAATGTTATCGAGGCCATGAACACGCGCGATACCGTCACCAACGGAAAGGACGCGGCCCACCTCGGTGACTTCGGCGTCCTGCCCGAAGTTCTTGATCTGCTCCTTAAGGATCGCAGAAATTTCGGCTGCTTGGATACCCATTTATCCGACCTCTTTCATTGCATTCTGGAGGGAGTTGAGCTTGGAGCGGATCGACGTGTCGATCATCTTCGAGCCCACTTTAACGACAAGACCGCCGATGAGGCTTTCATCAACGGTCGCATTGATCTTAACGTCTTTGCCAATTTTCGCTTTCAGCGTCTTGGCGAGTTCCTTTGCCTGGGCCGCGGAGAGCTTTACGGCAGAGGCAACGTCTGCCGTCACTTCGCCCTTTTCTTCCGCGATCAGGTCGCGCAGGCGTGCCACCATCTGGGGCAGAACAAACAGACGACGCTTAGACGCCATCAGCGCCAGCACGTTCTGCATTGTCTTTGTCAGACCCATCTTGGCCGCGACAGCTGAAATCGCTTTCGATTGTGCATCGCGGCTGTAGATGGGCGAATGGATCAGGTCTCTCAGATCGGCGCTGCTAGACAGCGCTGCCGACAGGTCGTCGAGGTTGGATTCAAGCTTGTCGAGCTCTTTACCCTCTTTGGCCAGGTCAAAGACGGCCATGGCATAGCGGTCTGCAATGCCAGAGGAAATGGATGCTGATTCAGACACGTCCACCCTTCCGCTAGTTTGCCTCCGAGCCCCCGTAATCACCGGTGGTCAGAGGTGTGTTCAGTTTGGCGAATGCCGTATGGCATAGAAATCAGCGCGGATGTAGCAGAGGCTTTCAAAGCCCGCAACACGGTATGATGAATTAGGAAAAGTCGCCATTTTCCTTATTTACAAGGGGTTAACGCGAAGTGCGACGGAATGCGCGCAAGGAAATTGCGCCAAGCTGACCAGTTTTGTCGCCTTTTGCGATTCCTGTTAGCGCGAACCAGCCGGAATCCGTTTTAAACGATCCGCATCCCCTGTGGCCCGTGACACAGGGCCAGAACGCGATCCGGCGCACAGCATCTCAACCCCTGCGCGTGCAGAGAATGAGGCGCACGGTCGCGAATATGAACGCACATCCCGACCCGCACGGGTGCAGCCACGACTACGACGGTGTCGGCATCCGCGCACGCGCCGGTTTGGACGATGGCGACGGCACCAGATTGCCCAGCGGGTTCAGCACACGGTTTGTGGCCCGCGTCCCGCTTGGTTTGGGATGGATCTTCGTCACCTCCACCATGAACAACCCACCTGCCACGAACGCAGACACACTGCGCCCCATCTTTTCCCAGAACGGTCCGGTCTTCATCCAAAAGCGGCGGGTCGAGGGTGGCTGATACAGTACAGCCGTGTGGCGGCGCGGTTCGAAATGATGCGCCTTGAGCTGTGCCTCAAGCTGCCCCATCGAATAGGGGCGGCCATAGCCAAACGGCGTCTCATCAGACCGCGCCCAAAGCCCCGACCGGTTCGGAACAATGAACAGCCCCTTTGCCCCCGGCGCCAGAACCCGCCAGCATTCGTCGAGCAGCGCTGACTGGCGCTCTGACGTCTCAAGCCCGTGCATCAGGACCAGCTTATCGAACCGGTCATTTTCCACCGGCCAAAGCGTTTCTTCGCACAGCACCGACACGTTCGGCAATTCCGCAGGCCAGTGCATCACACCCTGCTGTGCGGGCATCAACCCAATGATCCGCCGCGCATCCTTCAGATACGGGCGCAGCAAAGGCACTGCAAAGCCGAATCCACCCAGCGTTTCGTTCTTCGCCTCCGGCCAGAACGCCTGCACCTGATCCCGAACCACGCGCTGCGCCACACGACCGATGGCGCTTCGGTAATAGAAGTTGTGCAAGGTCTGCACATCAAGGTGCATTGCGGCCTCCGTTCTGTTCGGCCAAGGTCAGCAAAACGCGCTCGCCGCAACTGTAACCGCGAAAGTTGAAAACGCCATGCCTCTCGAACTTGTCACGATCCCTGCACTTTCCGACAATTACACCTATCTTCTGCACGACGCCAAAAGCGGCGCAACTGCCTGCATCGATGTGCCCGAGGCAGACCCCATTCTTGCCGAACTGTCGAAACGCGGATGGTCTTTGACCGAGATCTGGCTGACCCACCACCATCACGACCACATCGGCGGCGTTGACGGTCTTTTGGCGGCGCATGATGCCAAGGTCACCGGCGCAACCGCAGACATTCATCGCCTGCCGCCACTGAACCGCGAGGTCGCGGACGGCGATGTCTTTATGTTCGGAGGCGAAGAGGTGACCGTTCTGGACGTCTCGGGGCACACAAACGGACATATTGCCTTTTCGCTGCCCGGATCGGGCTATGCTTTCACCGCAGACAGCTTGATGGCGCTGGGATGCGGACGGCTTTTTGAAGGCACCGCGCCGCAAATGTGGGACAGTCTGCAAAAGCTTGCAGCCCTCGATCCGGACACGGTGATTTGCTCCGGACACGAGTACACGCAGGCAAATGCAAAATTCGCCATCACCATTGATCCGGACAACGCGGACTTGAAAGACCGCATCGCGCGCATAAATTCTGCACGGGACAGGAACGAGCCCACTGTCCCCAGCACTTTGGCCGAAGAACTGGCAACCAACCCGTTCCTGCGCGCCGCTGACCCTGAAATTCAAGCGCAACTCGACATGATCGGTGAAGATCCGGTTGATGTTTTTGCTGAAATCCGGACCCGGAAAGACCACTTCTGACCCAAATTGAGTCTCTGGTGCCACCAATCCCGCGGTTGTGACCTGTCAAGGCAAAGAAAAAACTTGAAGCTTTGCCGGTAACAACCACACTTTAATAATAAGATGACAGTTGTTTCGTACCCTGCGGAACAATGCAGAAAGAAGGAGCACTCCCTCGTGCCTTCATTTTCGAATACCCTTGAGCAGGCGATTCACTCGGCGTTGGCGCTGGCCAACTCCCGATCACACGAGTTTGCGACGCTGGAACACCTGTTGCTGGCGCTGATTGACGAACCCGATGCGGTGCGCGTCATGAAGGCCTGTTCCGTCGATACGGAAGAGCTTCGCACAACATTGGTGGACTACATCGATGACGATCTGTCTAACCTCGTGACAGACATCGAAGGATCCGAAGCGGTGCCAACCGCCGCCTTCCAGCGCGTGATCCAGCGCGCCGCGATCCATGTCCAAAGCTCTGGCCGGTCCGAAGTAACCGGGGCCAATGTGCTGGTTGCGATCTTTGCGGAACGCGAAAGCAACGCGGCCTATTTCCTGCAAGATCAGGACATGACCCGCTACGACGCGGTCAACTTCATTGCACATGGTGTTGCCAAAAACCCGGCCTACGGCGAAAGCCGCCCGGTCACGGGTGCCACCGAAAACGAGGAAGAGGTGCAGGCCGCGGAACCGCAGGGCGAACAGAAAGAATCCGCCCTGGCAAAATACTGTGTAGATCTGAACGCCAAGTCGCGTGAGGGTGACATTGATCCGCTCATCGGCCGCGATTCCGAAGTCGAACGCTGCATCCAGGTGCTGTGCCGCCGCCGCAAGAACAACCCGCTTCTGGTGGGCGACCCCGGCGTTGGCAAAACCGCGATCGCCGAAGGTCTTGCGCGCAAGATCGTGTCCGGTGAAACCCCTGCGGTTCTGGCCAATACCACGATCTACTCGCTCGACATGGGCGCATTGCTTGCCGGCACACGGTATCGTGGCGACTTTGAGGAACGCCTTAAGGCGGTTGTGACCGAACTGGAAGAACATGAAGACGCGGTTCTGTTCATCGACGAGATTCACACAGTCATCGGTGCCGGTGCCACATCCGGCGGTGCAATGGACGCATCCAACCTGCTGAAGCCCGCGCTTCAGGGCGGCAAGCTGCGTACCATGGGATCGACCACCTACAAGGAATTCCGTCAGCATTTCGAAAAGGACCGCGCGCTCAGCCGTCGGTTCCAGAAGATTGACGTGAACGAACCGACCGTGGATGACG
Source organism: Marivita sp. S6314 (assembly GCF_023015985.1). Classification (GTDB taxonomy): domain Bacteria; phylum Pseudomonadota; class Alphaproteobacteria; order Rhodobacterales; family Rhodobacteraceae; genus Marivita. The sequence goes on along the minus strand of NZ_JALKAO010000003.1, from coordinate 185,803 downwards.
CGATCAAGATCCTCAAAGGCCTCAAGCCCTATTTCGAGGAACATCACAGCGTCAAATACACCACGGATGCGATCAAAACAGCGGTGGAGCTGTCGGCACGCTATATCAATGACCGCAAGCTGCCCGACAAAGCCATCGACGTGATCGACGAGGCGGGTGCGGCACAGCATCTGGTAGCGGAATCCAAGCGTCGCAAAACACTCGGCGCGAAAGAGATCGAGGCGGTTGTCGCCAAGATCGCCCGCATCCCGCCAAAGAATGTCAGCAAGGACGACGCAGAGGTTCTCAAGGATCTCGAAGCGTCGCTCAAGCGGGTGGTTTTTGGGCAGGACAACGCCATCGACGCGCTGTCCTCGGCCATCAAACTGGCGCGTGCAGGTCTGCGCGAACCGGAGAAGCCCATTGGCAACTACCTCTTCGCAGGTCCGACCGGTGTCGGCAAAACCGAAGTGGCCAAGCAACTGGCGGATACGCTGGGTGTGGAACTGCTGCGCTTTGACATGTCCGAATATATGGAAAAGCACGCGGTCAGCCGCCTCATCGGCGCGCCTCCCGGCTATGTCGGGTTTGACCAGGGTGGCCAGCTGACCGATGGCGTCGACCAGCATCCGCATTGCGTGTTGCTGCTGGACGAAATCGAAAAGGCGCATCCGGATGTCTACAACATCCTGCTGCAGGTGATGGACCACGGCTCTTTGACAGATCACAACGGGCGCACCGTCAGCTTCCGCAACGTGATCCTGATCATGACGTCAAACGCGGGTGCGGCGGAACAGGCCAAAGCGGCCATCGGGTTCGGACGCGACCGTCGCGAAGGCGAGGATACGGCGGCCATCGAGCGCACGTTCACGCCGGAATTCCGCAACCGTCTGGACGCGGTCATATCCTTTGCGCCGCTGCCGAAGTCGGTCATCCTGCAGGTGGTCGAAAAGTTCGTGCTGCAGCTTGAAGCACAGCTCATGGATCGCAACGTGACCATCGAACTGACCAAACCCGCCGCCGAATGGCTGGCGGAAAAGGGATATGACGACAAGATGGGCGCGCGCCCCTTGGGCCGCGTCATTCAGGAAGAGATCAAGAAGCCGCTTGCCGAAGAACTGCTCTTCGGGAAGCTCGCCAAAGGCGGTGTGGTCAAGGTGTCGGTCAAGGATGGCAAGCTGGTGCTTGACACCGAAGGTCCCGACAATCCACGCCTGTCCAGCAAGAAACCCCCCTTGCTGACGGCGGATTGATCCGGACACTGACATGTATCTTCTTCGCGTCCGCCACACCAATTGTGGCGGACGCGCCGTTTCTCGGCATGCCGCTGGATTGTACGCTTGGCGAAACCTGCGTGATCGAGGACTACCCTGACACCGATCCCTCCGACGGCATGTCAGACTATCGCTGCGGCCTCAAATCCCGCGACGGGCACAGCGGGACGGATTTCGCCCTTCTCAGTTTCGAACAGATGGACCAGGGTGTCCGCGTCATCGCCGCTGCCGATGGCCGCGTTCAGGCCACCCGCGACATGCGCCCGGATCAGCCCTACATCCCGGGCACCGATCTGCAGGGGCAGGATTGCGGCAATGCGGTGCGCATTGATCACGGCAACGGATACCAATCTGTCTATTGTCATCTGAAACTGGGATCTGTCCTTGTCTCGCCGGGACAGCGTGTCCTCGCCGGGCAGGTTCTGGGTGAGGTCGGCCTCAGCGGGCGCACCAATTACCCACACCTGCATCTGACGATCACGCAAGGCAACGATGTGGTTGATCCCTTTGCACCGGACCAGAACAACGCCTGCGGCGAACCCTTTGAAACGCTGTGGCGCGACACGCCCACCTACACCGATGCCGGCTTGTTTACGGCAGCCGTGTCGAGCAGCGTGCCGGATCTGGAAGACGTACAATCCGGCGTCGCCCGGCGCGCGACGCTGTCTCCGAACGAGGCCATGGTGCTCTATGGCTACGCCTTTCACGGCAATTCAGGCGACGTGATAGAACTGCAGATGACCGGCCCCGACGGGTTGGTCTTTGACCATACCGCGCGGCTTGATGCAGACCAGGCCCGGTTGTTCCGCGCCTTCGGACGGCGTCCACCAAGCATCGGCTGGCCGACCGGCGCATATCGCGGCACCGTCACCCTGATCCGCGGCGAAACGATCCTCGCGGTGCGACACGCGGATGTTACGGTCAACTAAACCGTCATCTCCACGGGCGCTTGATGCGTCGACGCATCAAGACGTTTCGGTCCACCGAAACGCCCCCGCGCCGCTTTACTGTTCCGTCAGTTTCAACTCGATCCGCCGGTTCTGCGCCCGCGCTTCGGGTGTGTCGTCTGTGTTCACAGGCTGGTATTGACCAAACCCGTTGGCCGCCAACCGTTCAGGCGGGATGCCCAGAAAATTGATCATATACCGCACAACAGACAGCGCACGCGCCTGGCTCAGTTCCCAATTGTCAAAGAACTCACCCTGCCCCGACAATGGCACGTTATCGGTATGACCATCCACCCGGATCACCCAGTTGATTTCGTCCGGGATATCGGCGGCCACCTCGCGCAGGATCCCTGCCACATTGGCAATCTGCGCGCGACCGGCGACGGACAATCCGGCCTGACCGGGGGCAAACAGGACCTCTGACGAGAACACGAACCGGTCGCCTTCGATCCGAACGCCCTCACGGTTGCCCAGCACCTCGCGCAAGCGGCCAAAGAACTCGGAGCGGTATTGCTCAAGATCCTGGTTTTCGCCCGCAAGCCGTTCGCTTTCCTGTGCCAACCGGCGTTTTTCCTCTTCCAGCCGCACCCGCTCTTCTTCCAACCGGATGCGTTCGGCTTCCTCAAGCTGACGCCGACGGCGTTCTTCCGCGGCAACCCGGGCCAGCGCGGTGTTCAATTCGCTGCCAAGGCTCTGCAGCTGAATCTGTGCTTCGATGTCCTTGGCTTCGGCCTCGTCCAGCAACCCCTGCAGCGTCGACAATTGACGGCGCAGCGCGCCCACCTGCTGGTTGAGCAATTCGGTCTGACGCTGCGCCTCTGTGGCCCGCTCGGTTTCCGCATTCAGCCGGTCACGCGCCTGTTCCAACAGGATCTGACGCTGTTCGCTTTCGCTCAGCCGGGTCTCCAAAGCCGCATCCGCTGCCACTTTGGCCGCCAACGCCGCAACAAGCTGATCGCGCACATCCTGCAACGCCGCTTCGGCCGTCGCGGCACGGCTGCTTAGCTCCGTCAGGGCTGATGTTGTCTCTTCAAGCTGCGATTGCGTGTCGTCCAGTTCGGCACCGGTCGAGGCAAGGTTGTTTTCCGCCGCAGCCAGCGTTGCGGACAGGACAGATTGCTGCGCCAGCGCCGCCGCCAGTTGTTGCTCCAGCGTCCGCTCCTGCGCGGTACGCTCTGCTGCCTCGGCCTGCGCTTGGGCCAAGGCGCGGCGCAGCGCATCCACCGTCGCGGCAGTCTGCGCCGTTTCGTCCTCGGAGGCCGTCAAATCGGCACTCAGCGCGGCGTTTTCTGCCCGCAACTCTTCCAGACGGGCCTCCAGCGCATTGGCTTCCGACACCCGGATCAGGGCTTGCGACAGCTGCGACTGCAGGGAGGTCAGCGTCGACTGATCCACCGCCGCTGCCTCAAGGTCGGTTTCCAGCGCAGCGATCTGCGACGCCTGCGCATCCAGCCGGGATTGCAACTCGGACGCGGTGTCCTGCCCTTCCAGCAACGCCGCCGCCAGACGGGCGTTGAGATCATCTTCTGCATCCCGCGCCGCCGCCAAAAGCGTGAGCGTTTCTTCCGCTTCGGCCCTTTGCTGTTCGAGCGCCAGTGTCATCGCGGTCAATTCCGCATCGGCGTTTTCCAATCGCGCCCGCAACGCCGCCGCCGCTTCGGCCTCGGCCAGTTTGGCCACCTCTTCGTCGCTCAGCGCCTGCTCCAACTCTGCGACCTGTCCGGTCAATACCCCGATCTGCTCTGTCGTCTCTGCGTTCCGCGCCCGCAAATCGGCGACCAGGGCATCCAGCGCCTCGCGTTGCGCCGCCGCCAGGCGCGCCGCTTCGGTCTGTTCGTCAATCTCGCTGCGGGCTATTGCCAGCGCAAGGTTCAGCGCCTCCTGCTCGGACAACAACTGTTCCTGCGCCGCCGCCAAAGCGGCGCGCTCTGCCGTCAGGTCGGTGATCTGTGTTCGGGCGGCATCCCGATCAGCCAGCAACCCGGCGACCTGCTCTTCAAAGGACGCGATCCGCGCATCTGCGGCGGTCAGGGCTTCGGCCTGACGGTCTCGTGTGGCCGACAGGCTTGCGATAATCGCTTCCTGTTCGGTCAACCGTGTGCGCGTGTCATCCATCGTCGCGGTCAACGCACCAAGTTCGTTGTTCAGAGCGGTGGTGCGCTGCTGCTCCAACCCCAGCGCGGCCGCCAGTTCGGCAATCTCTGACGACAACGTGTTAAGTTCGTTTTCCTGTCCGGTGATCGTGTCCCGCAGCACGGCCTGCACCACCATAAAGATGGTCAGCACGAACATCAGAACCAGCAAGAGCCCGGTCATCGCATCCACAAAGCCGGGCCAGATCGAGGCCTGAAACCGGGTTCCCGTGCGCCGGGACAGGGCCATGGCTTAGCCCTCGCCCTTGTCTGTCGGGCGTCCGGCGGTGCGTGCCAACCGGTCCAGCGCGCGACCAATGGTCGACAGATCGGTGCGCAGTTCGGCCATCGTTTCCTGACGGCCCGCCGCGATCTCTTCAAGGATACGCAACATCTGCACGTCAATGGACCGCAACCGCATCCGGCTTTCGGCATCCAGACCTTCGTTTTCGGATTTGTGGTCCAAGACTTCGATCAGTCGCTCCTGCCCTTCCGCGATCCGCGCAAAAGCCGATGCGGTGGGGGCAGAGGCCTCCATTCGTTCGGTCATCCGCTCCAGGGCATCGCTCAGTTGGCCCAATCGGTTCTCAACCTCGCTGCGCCCCTCTTCGGATCGCGCAAACAAAAGCTGCATCGTGTCCATCTGCTCGATCATCTGGTCCAGCACCGCGCCGGTCGCGCTCATTTCGCCGGTGCCGTCGCCCTCGCCGCTGGAAAACCCAAGCTTCGTGATCGAACTCAGCCACTCTTCCAATTCGCGGTAAAACCGGTTTTGCCCATGCCCGGCAAAAAGTTCGAGCAGCCCCACAACCAGCGATCCCGCCAGCCCCAAAAGCGATGAGGCAAAGGCTACGCCCATACCGGACAACTGGCTGTCCAACCCGTTCATCAGCCGCGCGAAGACCTCAACGCCGCTTTCGCCATCTTCGGGCGCAAGGCCGCGAATGGTGTCCACCAATGCAGGAACCGTTGTCGCCAGACCGTAAAACGTTCCCAACAGGCCCAGAAAGATCAGAAGATTGACAATGTACCGCGTGATTTCACGCGCCTCGTCGATCCGGGTGGCCACGGAATCCAGAATGGACCGGGTCGACGCCGTATTGATCTGCATCCGCCGGCCCCGCGACCGCAACAGCGTTGCCAATGGGGCCAGCAACAGCGGCGCCTTGGTCTGCACACCGGCTTCGCGTTCGCGGGCAAAGGTTTCGATCCAGCGCACCGATTGGATCAACTGCCAGACCTGCCAGAAACAGGCGACCACGCCGATCCCGAACACAAACAGGATAAACCCGTTAAGATAGGGGTTCGCCTCGAACACCGGCAACACACGAGGCAGCGCCAGAAACCCGCCAAAGCCGGTCAGCCCCAAAACAAGGAGCATCATCAGAACCTGACGGACAGGTTGGGAAAATTGTGGCTCGGCCTCGATGTCCGGCTGATCCATTCGGACAGTTCCTGACGCGGTTTTCTTATTCTTCGCGGGCAACTCTAGGCGCTTCGCCGCCAATCGCCAAGCCGTTAAGCAATCAAGGCGCGGACGCGGTCACACAACCACTCAAGTTCGGCATCCGGAATCCCCAGTTCGGCCAGATGGGATGCGGTGTTAAACAGGTATTCGCTGTTCGGACCCCGCCCGCCCACGGCTCTGGCGATAATCTGGGCCTGTTCTTCCAGATCCAGCGATCCGCAATACTGCACGTGGTCGGGATCGATGACATAGGTCACGGCCGTGACCTCGCGCCCATCGGCGAATTTCAACGGCAGCGTCTTTTCCAGATAGGCCGACGACACCAGCTCCCGTTCGCGCAGATAAGCCATCGTTGCATCATACTCGGCCTCGTGCATCTGCATCGCCAACCCGTCGCACACACTGCCGGGATGTTCATCCAGCGCCAGCACGAGACCGGGGTCCGCATCCGTGCCGCGATGATGAATGGACCGCATGCAAAAGCTGCGCGCATAGTTTTCAAGCCGTGCATGTGCGGTTTCCACCGGATCAAATCCGGGGTTCCACAAAAGCGATCCGTATCCAAACACCCAAAGCGTCATGTTGCTGGTCCTGCTGCCATGTGCGCGATAAACACCAATCGCGCGGCGGACAAAAGGGGATGCACGCATGAAACGACTTTTCATCGTGATTGTTGTGGCCACGCTTGGATATGCGGGCTGGTGGTTCTACGCCGCCAACGCGCTGCAGCGGGATGTTGAGGCATGGTTCGCCGACCAGCGCGACGCGGGGTGGCAGGCCAGCTATGCCGATATTTCCGTTCAGGGCTTTCCCAGCCGCACGGATCTTACATTGACCGACCCCAGCCTGACATCTCCCGACGGACAGTTCGGTTGGTCCGCACCGTTTTTCCAGATCCTCGGCCTGACGTATAAACGGGGCCATGTGATTGTCGCGTGGCCCGATACGCAAACCGTCACGACACCGGATGGCCCGATGGCCATTTCCTCTGACGGGCTGCGCGCCAGCGTGATCCACGCGTCAAACAACGTGATCCGCGCCAATGTCGAAGCCACCACGCTGAACCTTGAAGGTCCGGAACAGACCGTCGCGCTCGCGGGTCTGACCGCCGCTCTGGAAAAGATCGAACCCGCGCCCGCCAGCTACCGCATCGCGCTCTTTGTGGACGGGATCGCGGTGTCCAATCCGCGCATCTCCGGCACACTTGCGCCCGACTCCCTCGCCTCCCTGCGCAGCGAGATGACCGTGGATCTGAACGCCCCGATCACGCTGGACAGCGGAACAACGGACACGCCGCGCCCAACGCAGATCACCGTCCCCCGGTCCGAGATCACCTACGGTGCGCTGACCTTCCGCGTCACCGGCGACGCCGCGTTCGACCCGCAAGGCCGCGCCACGGGCGAAGTGTCTCTCGAAGCGGACAATTGGCGCGAAAGCCTGAACGCGGCGCGCGCCAATGGCGATCTGCCACCGGGGCTGACCGACGGTTTGATTGACCTGCTCTCCATGCTGGCCACCTTTGGCGGATCCAGAGATGCGCTGGACATCACGCTGGGGCTGAAAGACGGCACTGTGCTTCTTGGTCCCTTGCCGATTGGCACCTTACCCCCGTTGCAGTTCGACTGACGCTTGCAAAGCGCCACGCCTCCCGCAACAGTGCGGGCAGCAACGAGGTGACCCATGGGCGACACGCTCTTTCAACGCATCGACGACGCGCGCGAAGACCTGATCGCGCTGACCCAGGGGCTGATCGCGATTCCAACGCTCAACCCGCCGGGACAGCATTACGAGGCCATCTGCGACACCCTTGCCGCACGCCTGAGCGGATCAGGATTCGAAACCACCTGGGTCCGCGCCGAAGGGGCTCCCGGCGATAGCGAAAAATACCCGCGCTGGAACCTGATCGCCCGACACGAGGGCACACGGTCGGGCGACTGCGTCCACTTCAACTCTCACACCGATGTGGTCGAGGTTGGACACGGCTGGACCCGTGACCCCTTTGGTGGCGCGGTGGAAGGCGACAAGATCTATGGCCGCGGGGCCTGCGATATGAAGGGCGGCCTTGCCGCCTCCATCATCGCCGCCGAAGCCTTTATTGCCGAACATCCCGACTATGCCGGCGCAATCGAAATCAGCGGCACCGCGGATGAAGAGTCCGGCGGTTATGGCGGCGTCGCCTATCTGGCGGAAAAGGGCTGGTTTGATCCCACGCGCGTGCAGCACGTGATCATCCCCGAACCGCTGAACAAAGACCGCATCTGCCTCGGCCATCGCGGCGGCTGGTGGGCCGAGATCGAAACCAAGGGTGAAATCGCCCATGGCTCCATGCCGTTTCTGGGTGATTGCGCCGTCCGCCATATGGGCGCCGTTCTACACGCGTTCGAGGAAACGCTGTTCCCGGCCATGGCCTCCCGCCGCACCGATATGCCCGTGGTTCCCGAAGGCGCGCGGCAATCCACGATGAACATCAATTCGGTCCATGGCGGCCAACCCGAACAAGCCGCCGACTACACCGGCCTGCCCGCCCATTGCGTGCCCGATAGTTGCCGCATCGTGATCGACCGCCGCTTTTTAATGGAAGAACCGATCGAGGCGGTGCGCACCGAGGTCATCGACCTGCTGGAAGATCTCAAATCCCGCCGCGAGAACTTCGACTACGAAATTCGCGAACTCAACCGCGTGATCCCCTCCATGACCGACAAGGATGCCCCCGTGGTCACCACCGTGCACGACGCCATCCGGGACGTGCTGGGCAAAGACCCGTCTTATGTCGCCTCACCGGGCAGCTATGACCAGAAACACATCGACCGTATCGGCAAGCTGAAGAACTGCATCGCCTACGGTCCCGGTGTGCTGGAACTGGCGCATAAACCCGATGAATGGGTCGGCATCACCGACATGCTCGACAGCGCGAAAGTCATGGCGCGCAGCCTGCAAACCCTGCTGTTGCCCTGACCCTTTCGCATCTGTTTCCGTGAACGGAAACACGATGATGCGTCGACGCATCATCTCCCCGGCTCAGACCGCGATATTGTCGATCAACCGCACTCCGGCCAGCCACGCAGCGGCAAACAACCGCCCCGGTACGTCCGCCCGGTCCAGCAGTTGCAGATCATCCGCCCGGCGCAGTTCCAGATAATCAACGCTGGTGAACCCCGCCACCTCCAACCGCTTCAGGGCTTTCGGCATCAGCGCCGCAATTTCCGCCCCGCCGCGCAAAGCCTCTGCCATCTCTTCCATCACCTCGTTCAGCACCGGCGCATAGACCCGTGCCCGGTCCGACAGAAGCAGGTTCCGAGACGACATCGCCAGCCCGTCTTCTTCGCGAATGGTCGGGCAGCCCACAACGGTGACCGGAATGTCCAGATCGGCCGCCAACCGCGTGACCACCTGCAACTGCTGATAGTCCTTTTCGCCGAAAAACGCCTGATCCGCGCTGGTCTGCAAGAACAACTTGCTGACCACGGTGGCGACACCATCGAAATGCCCGGGCCGCGTTGCACCACACAGACAATCGGTCAGCCCGGAGACCGAGACATTGGTAGAAAAGCCCTCCGGATACATCTGATCGCCATCCGGCACCCAGATCGCGTCCACCCCGAACCGCTCCAGCTTGCGCGCATCGTCTTCTTCGGTGCGGGGGTAATTTGCCAGATCCTCGGGGTTGTTGAATTGTTTCGGGTTCACGAAAATCGTGACAATCACCCGGTCACATGCCGCCTTGGCCGCTGCGACAAGGCTCAGATGGCCGTCATGCAAGGCCCCCATGGTTGGCACCACACCAACCACCTCACCTGCACGTTTCCACGGCGTGACCATCGCGCGCAACGCCGCCTTGTCCCGCACAATCGGCGCGATCATGGTTTGGACTCCGGTGCCGTATCGGCAAAGACATGTTCGGGTGCCGGAAAGGCGCGCGATCGGACCTCGGCCGCATAGGCCGCGACAGCAGCTTCCGCCTGTTCACCCAGGCTGGCGTACCGTTTAACGAATTTCGGTTTGAATTTGGTAAACAGGCCCAGCATGTCGTCGACCACCAGAACCTGCCCATCGCATCCCGCGGACGCCCCGATGCCAATCGTCGGGATTGGAACGGCCTTGGTGATCTCGTCCGCCAGGCTTTCGGGCACCTTCTCCAGCACCACGGCAAACGCGCCGGCCTCTGCAACCGCCTCTGCATCGGCCAAGAGCTGCGCCCGCGCGGCACCGCGTCCTTGCACCTTGTAGCCCCCCAGCGTGTTGATGGATTGCGGCGTCAGCCCGATATGGGCCATCACCGGAATGCCCCGCGCAACCAGAAACGCGATGGTCTGTGCCATGCCCACGCCACCTTCAAGCTTGACCGCCCCCGCGCCGGTTTCCGCCATCAGCCGCGCCGCATTGCGGAACGCCTGCTCGGGGCTTTCCTCGTAGGACCCGAACGGCATGTCCATCACCATCATCGCCTGTCGCAACCCGCGCTTCACCGCCTGTCCGTGCAGGATCATCATCTCCATCGTGACACCCAGTGTCGATGGCAGGCCATGCAGCACCATGCCAACGCTGTCCCCCACCAGCACAAAGTCGCAATGCGCATCCATCAGTTCCGCCATCGGCGTGGTATAGGCGGTCAGGCTGACAATCGGCGTCCCGCCTTTCTGGGCGCGAATATCATCGGGCAAAGGCGCTGTTTTCCGGGCGGTGGCGCTCATCGGGCGGCTCCTGTCTCGTCGTGATCCAAAGCGGACTTAACAGGCCAGACCCCCTGCCGCACTGCGCAAATTGCAGCATGTGCTTGATTACACGCCGATTCGCCGTGACACTCTCGAAAACACCTGGGCGCAGCCCATCAACAGGAGGGACTTATGACTGCCCGTTTTCTCAGTTCTGTGGCTGGCGCGGTATTGCTGTGCACGCCCGCTTTGGCACAACAAACCGATCTGACCATCGCGCTTCAGCTTGAACCACCCCATCTCGATCCGACAAGCGCGGCTGCCGGGGCCATCGACAGCGTGCTCTATTCGAACGTTTTCGAAGGCCTCACCCGGTTCATGTCAGACGGGTCGGTGGTCCCGGGCCTCGCGGAACGCTGGGAAATCAGCGACGACGGCATGACCTACACCTTCACCCTGCGCGACGGCGTCACCTTCCATGATGGCACGACGCTGGATGCACAGGACGTCAAGTTCTCGCTTGACCGGGCGCGCGCCGAAGACAGCGCCAACGCGCAAAAATCGCTGTTTGCCGGAATCGAGGACGTAAAGGTCATCGATCCGCAAACCGTCGCCGTGACGCTGTCTGCCCCCAACGGCAACTTCCTGTTCAACATGGCCTGGGGGGACGCGGTGATCGTGGCCCCCGAAAGCATTGACGACATCAAGCAAAAGCCCATCGGCACCGGCGCGTTCAAGTTTGACCAATGGGTGCAAGGCGACCGCATCGAACTCAGCCGCAACGCGGAGTACTGGGGCGACGCCCCCGCGCTTGAATCGGCGACGTTCAAATTCATTTCTGACCCGACAGCCGCCTTTGCCGCCATGATGGCGCAGGACATCGACGCTTTTGCAGGCTTTCCCGCCCCCGAAAACATCCCGCAATTCGAAGCCGACCCGCGCTTTCAGGTCCTGGTGGGGTCAACCGAAGGCGAAACCATCCTGAGCACGAATAACAAGCTGCCGCCGCTGGATGACGTCCGGGTGCGCCAGGCGATTGCCCATGCCATCGACCGGCAGGCGATCATCGACGGCGCAATGTTCGGGCTTGGCACGCCCATCGGCACCCATTTCGCGCCGCACAATCCCGACTATGTCGACCTCACGGCCAAATCCGCCCATGACCCCGAAAAGGCCAAGGCGCTTCTGGCCGAGGCCGGGCTGGCAGACGGGTTCACCACAACGCTCAAACTGCCCCCGCCCTCCTATGCCCGGCGCGGCGGCGAGATTATCGCGGCGCAATTGCGCGAGGTGGGAATCCAGACCGAGATCACCAATCTTGAATGGGCGCAATGGTTGGAAGAGGTGTTCCGCGGCAAGGATTTCGGCCTCACCATCGTCAGCCACACCGAACCTTTCGACATCGGAATCTATGCCCGCCCGGATTACTATTTCCAGTATGACAACCCCGATTTTCAGGCGTTGATCCAGACACTGGAGATCACCAGCGATCCGGAAACACGGTCCGAAATGCTGGCGCAGGCACAGAAGACGATTTCGGATGACTATGTGAACGGCTATCTGTTCCAACTGGCCTTTCCGACCATCGCGGATGCCCGGATTACCGGTCTGTGGGAAAACGCGCCAACACAGGCGACCGACCTGACCGGCGTGAGCTGGACCGAGTAACGGGCACACGCGGTTTGAAAACCGCGTCAGGAAGGGCTTTGCAAAGCCCTTCCCCGGCCCGCCCCGTAAGACCAGATTGCAAACCGGTTAAGTCCAGCATACGATTCCGGGATGGCCATCCCCGTTGAGACGTTTTTCCTTAAACCCGACACCAAGGGCACCCTTCAGGCCCGGATTCAGCAGATGGTGGCCGAAGGCATCCTGTCGGGCCGGTTCCGACAGGGCGAAAAACTTCCCTCCAGCCGCAAACTCGCCGCCCATCTGGGCGTCAGCCGGATCACCGTTACGCTGGCCTATACCGAACTTCTGGCCAATGATTACCTGACCTCGAAAGGGCGTTCGGGTTACTTCGTATCCGAGGACGCCCCCGAACCCCCCGTATTCGAAAGCCCCCCCGAAAAACGCGACGCCGTGGACTGGACCCGCGCACTCAGACGTCGATTTACCGGGGGTGTGAAACTCGAACGGCCCCGGGATTGGCAGAACTATCGCTACCCGTTTCTGTATGGCCAGACAGACCCGCAATTGTTCGATCATTCGAACTGGCGTCTGTGCGCCCTGCAAGCCCTTGGCGCGCGCGATTTTTCCGCCATGACACAGGATTACTACGATCAGGACGATCCGCAACTGGTCGAATTTATCCTGCGCCACACCCTGCCCCGCCGGGGCATTTCGGCCAATGCCGACGAGGTTCTGATCACGCTTGGGGCGCAAAACGCGCTTTGGATGACCAAGCAAACCCTGCTCAACAAGGGATGCGTCGCGGTGATCGAAGACCCCTGTTACCCGGCCTTGCGCGAAATTCTGGGCCGGGCGCAATGCGAAACGCTCGCGGTGCCGGTGGACAAGGATGGCCTTCCTCCGGACCTGATCCCGGACGACACCAACGTCATTTTCACAACCCCCAGCCACCAATGCCCCACGTCCTATACGATGCCCTTGCAACGGCGGCAGGCCTTGCTGGCCCGTGCCAGGGAATTGGACGCGCTGATTGTCGAAGACGATTACGAATTCGAGATGGCCTATCTCAAAACGCCCATGCCCGCGCTTAAGAGCCTCGATACCGATGGCCGGGTGATCTATGTCGGCAGCTTTTCCAAATCGCTCTTTCCCGGGTTGCGGCTTGGATATCTGGTCGGCTCTGCCCCCTTTATCCGGGAAGTCCGCGCCCTGCGTGCCTCAATGCTGCGCCATCCCCCCGGCCACGCGCAGCGCACCACCGCCTATTTCCTGAGCCTCGGGCATTATGACAGCCTGATCCGCCGCACTGGCAAAGCCCTGGCCGACCGCCGCGCCATCATGGAGCACGCCATCAACAAGCACGGGCTGACGATTGCCGGGAAAGGCACCAACGGGGGGTCTTCTTTCTGGATGCGGGCGCCCGATCATGTCGACAGCCAGGACCTTGCCGCGCGGCTACGGGACGCCAGTGTCCTGATCGAACCCGGCACCGCGTTTTTTGCTGATGGCAATCCGCCAGCCAATTTTTACCGACTGGCCTATAGCTCGATTGCGCAGGCGCGGATTGATCCGGGTGTGGCCGAGATCGCCAAGGCTATTCAGGCCACGCCCGTTACATAGACGCCTCGACCCGGAACCCTTCGGGGATCGTATCAACGCCGTCCAGCACCAGATCGGCCATCACATGCGCCACTTTCGGGGCCATGCCAAACCCGATCTTGAACCCGCCATTGGCGATGAAATGCCCCGGTTTCCCCGGCCACGCCCCCAGCATCGGCGCCCGTGACCGCGCGCGCGGGCGCACCCCGGCCCAACGGTCCACAACAGGCGCATCCGCAAGAACCGGCATCGCGGCAATCGCCCGCGTGATCAGATCGTCGCATTGCGCATCAAGCCCAACAGGATCGTCAAACTCCCGCTCGCTGGTCGATCCAATTGCCACGGTACCATTGGCATGCGGCACGATATGCAACCCATCCACAAACACTTGCGGCGCGTCCGGTGCCGCATATCGAAACGCCGCTGACTGGCCTTTGATCCCGGCCCCGACGGATTTGCCAACCTCTGCGGACAACGCCAACAACCCGCGCCATCCGGTCGCCCAGATCACCGCGCCAGCGTCCGGTGTCTCTGCCACAACCTCGACACCGCGCGCCGACAGTGCCGCCACAAGCGCCGCACAGGCCTGCCTTGGATGCATCCGCGCTGTCAAAGTGTCGTGGATCAGAAATCCTGACGGCGTGTCCGGCGCAAAGCCACCAATGCTGTCCGCCGCAACCACCTCCCACACCGCGCGCCCCTGCCAGAGCGTTTCCGCGCCTTCGGTGCGCGCGCGGGCAAGCGACAGCCCATGATCATCCGCAATCGGCTGCAACCGCCCCGTCCGCGCATAGCCCGCGTCCAGCCCGCCGGCCTCCTGCACCTCGGCCCAAAAGGCTTCGGCCATCAACAGGCTCTCCAACTGAAACGCTTTCTTGTCGTTCCAGTTCTCCGGCACATGCGGGGCCAAAGCGCCGACCAACCCACCGCTGGACCCGGACCCGGCCCCAAACGGATCGACCACCTGCACCCGCGCGCCGCGCTGCGTCAGAACCCACGCAATGCTCAGACCGAAAATTCCGGCACCGCGAACCGTGATTTGTGGCATTGCCAATTCCCGGCCTCCTCGCCAATGTCGCGCTGACGCTAAGGTATGTCACCATGGAACACCAGCCAGAACCCCTCGACTGGCGCGACGGGGATGTCCCCGTGTCGCGCCGGTTTGATGATCCTTATTTCTCGCTCGACGATGGTCTGGCCGAGACACGTTACGTGTTCCTGACAGGCAATGGCCTGCCCGACCGCTTCCGCGACGGGTTTCACATCGCGGAACTGGGGTTTGGCACCGGTCTGAACCTGCTGGCCAGCCTGCAGCTGTGGCGCGAGACCGGCCAAACCGGGGTGCTGCATTTCACAAGTTTCGAAGCCTTCCCGATGTTGCCCGACGACATGATCCGCGCGCAGCAGGCATTTGTCGATCTTGCACCACTGGCCGAAGAGCTTCGTCCGTTCTGGCAGAAGAACGCCCGCACCATCACGCTTCCGGATCTGCGCTTCACGCTTGTCGAAGGCGATGCCCGCAAAACGGTTCCCACACTGACGAAAGACGTGGATGCGTGGTTCCTTGATGGGTTTTCCCCGGCCAAGAACCCCGAGCTTTGGGAACCCGACTTGCTGGCGCAGGTCGGACAGCACACCGCCTCAGGGGGCACCGCCGCCACCTACACCGCCGCAGGGCATGTGCGCCGCGCGCTTGCGGCAGCCGGGCTGACACCCGAACGCATCCCCGGTTTCGGGCGGAAACGTCACATGACCATTGCCCGGAAAGCCCCGGAATGACCGACACCAACAACAAGCTTGGCATCTGGCTGATGGTGGCCACCACCTTTGTCTTTGCGATGCAGGACGGGCTGTCCCAGCATCTCGCCAGCGAATACAATGTCCTGATGGTGGTGATGATCCGCTACTGGTTCTTCGCCGCCTTCGTGATGTTTGTCGCCAGTCGCCGCGCCGGTGGCCTTCGCGCCGCTGCCGCCACCACGCAACCGTGGCTGCAAGGGTTCCGGGGGTTGCTGCTGGCCAGCGAGATCTGCGTGATGGTGCTGGCCTTCACCTATCTGGGCCTTGTCGAAAGCCACGCGATCTTTGCCTGCTACCCGCTCTTGATCGCCGCGCTGTCGGGCCCGATCCTGGGCGAACAGGTCGGCTGGCGGCGCTGGACGGCGATTGGCGTCGGGTTCATCGGTATTCTGATCATCCTGCGCCCCGGCTTCGGCGTGTTTTCCCCGCTGGCCATTATCCCGGCCATGTCCGCCCTGATGTTTGCCCTCTACGGGCTGCTCACCCGCTTTGCCGCCCGCAAAGACAGCGCCGCCACGAGCTTTTTCTGGACCGGCACGGTTGGGGCGGTGTTCATGACCCTGATCGGCATCTGGTTCTGGGAACCGATGACCGGCCCCGACTGGGCGTTGATGAGCCTGCTCTGCGTGACCGGCGCCACCGGGCACTACCTGCTGATCAAATGTTACGACGTGGCCGAAGCCAGCGCCGTGCAGCCGTTTGCCTATCTGCAGCTGCCTTTCGCCGCCAGCCTTGGCATCCTCGTATTCAGAGAGACGATGGAACCCAACGTGGCCATCGGGGCCAGCCTGATCGTCTGCGCCGGGCTCTTCACCCTATGGCGTCAGCGGCAGAAGGGTTGAGCCGGTCAGCTCTTGCGAAAACGGCACCGGATGCGGGTCTTTGCCCAGACGTGCGCGGTAAATCGGCAGGCTTTCGGTCACCCGCATGACGTAATTCCGGGTCTCGGTGAAGGGGATGTGTTCGATCCAATCGATGATCTCCATCCCGCCGTCCCGCGGATCGCCGCGATCCTCCATCCATCGGACCGGACGGCTGGGACCGGCATTATACGCCGCCGCAATCATCACCGCGTTGCCGTTGAACTGCTCGGCCAGCCGTTCAAGATACGTGCTGCCCAGCACCGCGTTATAGGTCGGGTCACTCAAAAGCTTGGCCTCAGAGTATTCCACATCCAGCCACCCGGCCACTTCCCGCGCGGTGGCGGGCATCACCTGCATCAACCCGCGCGCGCCCACCGGCGACACAACCCCCGGATCAAATTCGGATTCCCGGCGCGCAATGGCCAGAACCAGCTCTGTGGGCACCGCGTATTCCACCTGCGCCATCGGGTGCAGCGGGTAATAAGGCGCGTGCACCTCGAACCCGTATTGCGCGGCACGCTTGCCCAGCATGACCTGGATATGCGCCTGACCCAGATCCGCAAGCATCTGGCCCATCTGCCCGATCTGCCTGCGGTCCAGAGATTCGGCCAGATGGGTCAAAAACCGTTCGCCCAACACGTTTTCTTCGGCGTCCAGCAACAGAATGGCGGCCTCAAACACCGACGATTCGGTAAACGCCGCATCGCGCCAGTCGGGGAAAATCTCTGATCCGTCCAGCAGCGGATCGGGCGCAATCCCGCCCCGCTCTGCCGCGAGCAATCCGTAGAACGACGTCTGGAACCCGGCACCAAACGCATAGGCCTGCGCCGCCGCTGCGTCATCGCCCAGCGCCTCATGCGCACGGCCCAGCCAATACCCGGCGCGGCCCAGCGAAATCGGTGTTTCAACTGCCCCGCGAAACGCCTCGAAATGGCCGACGGCGGCAGCCGGTTCGTTCAGGAACCGCAAGGACAGATATCCTGACAACCACTCCAGATCGGCAAAGCGCGACCCGCTGGTCAGATGATGGTTGGCGGCGATCTGATAGGCCGACACATGCTCTCCCGCCCGCATCAACTGTCGGACAAGGTTGCGCCGTTGGCCTGCCCAGACCTCCGGACGTCCCAGGCTTTCGGCAGACGATGACCGCGCTTTCAGCAATTCGACCGCATCTTCCGTCCGGCCCTTCCTGACGCGCCAGGCAAACCGCTCATAGGCCAAACCGGCATCCGCACTTAGCGTCGCGGGCACCGCCTCGATCAGCGTATCCACACCCGCCGCATCGGCACGCAGCGCCATGCGCGCATTGGCCAGCGCCGCATGCCCGTCCGTCACCAAGGACAACATCCCACGGGCATTGCTGGACCACCCCCGCCACAGCATCGCGTCTAGGCGCTCTGCATGCAGCGGCGCCAGCACGTCGTCATAAGACGCAAGAAACGCCGCGCGTTCTTCTGCGGTCAGGCTCAGCGTCAACCAGGCCTCCCGGATCACCGCCTGCGCGGTTTCGCGATCATCGGCCACCAGATGCGCCCGCGCCAGCGACAACGCGCCTGCCCCGGTTTCGGGCGTGTGATCGGCATAGAACGCGCGGATCGCGTCAGCCGTGGCCGAGGTCATCGCGGCTTCGCTTTTCTCCTTCAGAAACGGCAGGCCCGGCCAATCGGGATTGCGCGACAGGAAATCCTGTATCTCGCGCGGCGATCCCTGCCCGGCACGCAGGTAATGCCACAGGATCACGTCCAGCGCCGCCTGCCCATCGCCCCGCGCCTCGATCTGGGCGGCGGCCCAATTGCCCTCGCGCATCAAATCCATCGCCCGCTCCAACGGGCGGTCATTGCTTTGCGCGCTGGCAAGAAACGGGACGAGAAGCAAGAGCACCGTCAGGATCGCTTTGGGCCGAAACATGACTTGCATTTTCTCCACTGAAACAGGATAGACGGCACGCTAAGGATAACCCGACCCCCGCGACCTTCAACTCACATTCGCGGGACGGGCACAACGGCGGAACCGCCACAACGTCAAATAAGGAGCGTGACAATGTTCAAAGGGTCGATGCCTGCACTGATCACACCGTTCAAGAACGGTTCAGTGGATTTTGACGCGCTCAAACGGTTGGTGGAATGGCATGTGGATCAGGGCAGCCATGGCCTTGTGCCCGTGGGCACCACCGGCGAAAGCCCGACGCTCAGCCACGAGGAACACGAACAGGTCGTGACCTGCGTGGTCGACGCCGCTGCCGGTCGCATCCCGGTCATTGCCGGGGCCGGATCGAACAACACGGTCGAGGCCATCCGCTTTTTGCAACACGCCGAAGCGGCCGGTGCCCAGGCGGGGCTTGTCGTCACGCCGTATTACAACAAGCCCACGCAAAACGGTCTGATCCAGCATTTCACCATGCTGCACGATGCCTGCACCCTACCGATCATCATCTACAACATCCCCGGTCGCTCGGTAGTGGACATGACCCCGGCAACCATGGGTCAATTAGCGAAGCTGCCCCGGATCATCGGGGTAAAAGACGCGACCGGCGATCTGGCCCGCGTCTGCGCGCAGCGGATCACCTGTGGCCCGGACTTTGTTCAACTGTCCGGCGAAGACGCAACCGCACACGGGTTCAACGCGCAAGGCGGCGTCGGCATGATATCGGTCACGGCGAACGTGGCCCCGGCCCTGTGTGCGCAAATGCAGGACGCCACCCTTGCCGGTGACTTTGGCAAAGCGCTCGATCTGCAGGACAAACTGATGCCGCTGCATCAGGGGATCTTCACAGAGCCGGGTGTCTGCGGCGCGAAATACGCCATGAGCCGTCTTGGCCTGTGCGAAGAGGACATGCGGCCACCGCTGTTCCCGGTGGCACAAACCACACGCGACGCGATTGATCACGGCCTGCGCCACGCGGGTTTGCTGAACTGATCCACCACCGCTTCGGACAGCCCTGACACAACAAAGGCCGCACCCTCGGGCGCGGCCTATTTCATTTGTCTTAACGATTTACTGGCTGGGCATGTCCAAGCCCACGGGCTGGCCCACCACAACGAAATGCAGCGCATCGGGTTTCAGGACACGCGCCGCAACGCGCTGAATGTCATCCAGCGTGATCGCGGCCACCTTGTCGTTGCGGGTGTTCACGTAGTCGACCGGCAGGTCATCCATCTGCATCCCGACAAGGATATTCGCAATCCGACCATTGCCGTCGAACCGCAGTGGATACGCTCCGGTCAGATAGGTTTTGGCGCTTTCCAGCTCTTCCGCAGTGACCCCGTTTTCCGCCATCTTCCGCCATTCCTCGCGGATCACGTCAATGGCGTCCGCGATGCGGTCATTGGCGCTGGACACCCGGCCCAGATACAGCGCGGCGTTGTCCTTGGGCACAAGGTAGCTGTAGACCCCATAGGTCAGGCCCCGCTTCTCTCGCACCTCTTCCATCAGCCGCGCCTCAAAGCCGCCACCGCCCAGAATTTCGTTCAGCACAAACGCCGGAAAGAAATCGGGATCGTCGCGTGCCAGACCCTCGTGCCCAAATATCGCAACAGATTGCGGCACGTCGAACGGCACAACCGTCACACCGGCTTCTGTGGCCACGGCAACATCCGGCGCTTGCGGCAACCCTCCCGCCGGAAGATCGCCCAACAGCTTATCAAGCATCAAGGCAAGGTCTTCGGGCGACACCGCGCCCGCCGCACCGACATAGACCCGGTCCCGCGCCAGAGCCCCTTTGTAAGCCGCCACCAGATCATCGCGGGTCAGCGCTGTCACGCTGTCCTCAGTGCCTTCGATAGCCGATCCGTAAGGGTGATCCCCGAACACCTTGGCGTCAAAGGCCTGACCCACAAGGAAATCCGGATCCTGCTGATCCGACCGCACGCCCGACACCACCTGCGCCCTGACACGGTCAATCGCGTCCTGATCGAACCGCGGCTGGGTCAGCGCATCGCGCAACAGCGCCAGCGCTTCGTCCTGATTCTCGGTCAGAAACTTGGCCGACACCGACACCGCGTCATCGCCCACATCGAAACTGAAACTGGCGGCAAGCGATTCCGCAGCTTCGGCAAAGGCGCGCGAATCCATATCGGCCGCCCCTTCTTCAAGCAGACCCACCATCAGGTTGGTCGCCCCGCGCTTGCCCGGCAGGTCCAGCGACGCCCCACCCTTGAAGCGCAGTTCAAGCGCCACAAACGGGATCGAATGTTCTTCAACCAGCCACGCGTTGATACCACCGGGGCTTTCCACCTCGACGATATCAATCTCGGCGCGCAGGGGCGTTGCCAGCATCACCGCTGCGGCAATCGGGGCAAAGAGCTTGGTCATAAACGTCATTGCGTCACCTCCTCGGCGCTGCGCAGGAACCCGGTTACGGCTTTGTCACGGTCAAACACGTCTTTGGCTGCGGCGATGATTTCGTCAGACGTTATGGATTGCAGGATGTCCGGCCACGCATGCACGTCGTCAATCGTCAGACCCGATGTCAAAGCCGCGCCATAGCGACGGGCCAACGAATTGGAACTGTCCAAGGCATAGACCTGGGATGCGCGCATCTGGAACTTGATCCGCTCCAGCTGCGCCTCGTCAACGCCGTCTTCAATAAACGCGGCGATAACGCGGTCCATATCGGCCTCGGCCTCTTCCAGACTGACCCCTTCGGCGGGCACGTTGACGACGCCAAAGGTGGTGTCATCCAGCGCAAGCCCATTGTAAAACGCACTGCTGTAAACCGAACGTTGTTCTTCGAACTGAAGCGTTTGCGGCATCACCGATGTCTGCGATCCCCCCAGAACCTCGGCCAGCAAGGTCAGCGCCGCCGCCTTGCGCTGATCACCGGGGTCACGCTCGGGGGCAAGGTAGGACCGGATCACGTAAGGTTGCGCCACACGCGGATCGCTGAAGGTGATCCGGCGTTCTCCCATCTGCGGCGGCTCGGACGGACGCGCGCGTTCGGGCAGATCGTCATTGCGGGGAATGGGGCCGTAATGTTCCTGCGCCAGCGCCAGAACCTCGTCCGGCTGGACATCACCCGCGACGACAAGAACCGCGTTGTTGGGCGAATAGAACTGTCTGTAGAACGCCAAGGCATCGTCCAGATCAAGGGTCACCATCTCGTGCCGCCAGCCGATGATCGGACGGCCATAAGCATGGTTGAGATATTGCGCGGCCATCCTTTGTTCGCGGAACAGCGATCCGGGATCGTTCTCGACCCGTTGGTTGCGCTCTTCGATAATGACGTCCCGCTCTGTCAGGATATCCTCGCCGTCCAACTGGATGTTTTTCATCCGGTCGGCCTCCATTTCCATCATCAGGCCAAGCCGGTCGGCGGCGACGCGTTGGAAATAGGCGGTGTAATCAAAGCTGGTGAACGCATTGTCGGTGCCGCCATTGGCTTTGACAATCTCGCTGAACTCACCGGGTTCCAGCTTTTCCGTACCCTTGAACAACAGGTGTTCAAGAAAATGCGCGACCCCGGACACGCCGGGTTGTTCGTCCGCAGATCCCGCCCGGTACCACACCATGTGAACCGCCGCCGGGGCGCGGTGGTCTTCGATCACCACGACATCCATGCCGTTTTCAAGCTGGAAGGTTGAGACCTGGTCTTCAATGGATTGGGCGCGCAAAGGCGCTGCTGCAAGAAGGAATGCCCCTGTCAGGGCGATCAGTCGACGCATCGGCAAAGTCTCCTTGGTTTGGAGATAAGGTACGGTACAACACGCCGACTTCAAGCGCGCCCACACATTCGTGAGGCGGTTACCCATGGGTAACCGTTAATTTCCGTTAAGAGTTACCCGTGGGTAACCGCCTTTTATTGCGGAGGTGCGGAAGGTGTCAAAGCACCGCCCCGACGCGCCGCTTCAAGCGTGCGATAGGGATCAAGGATCTGGCTGCGATAGATCCGGTTATAGGTATCGGTCGGCACAAGCCGCCAATTGAACAGCGACCGGCGTTCGCGGAAGGCCTGATCCGCGGCGGCCAGTTCTTCGCGGATGCCCGGCTGACGGCCAAAGCGCGACGCGCGGGCCACAAGCGCCTGATCCCCGGCACCAATGCCCTGCTGCGGATCAAGCCGGCTGGGCGAACCGCCCAACGCTGCAACAGCGTCTTTCAGCGGCGTCTGATCGGTCCGGTTGCTGCCGCCGGGTGTCGGTTGCGGCAATTCGGTCAGGCTGTCCGGGGCCTGAAGCGGTTTCGCAGGCACGATTGAAAACTCTTCCGGCGCACCTGACGGATTGCGCAATTGGCGCAAGCCCGTGTCACGGTCTGCCGTATCTTGACGTGTTCCGCATGCGGTCAGCGCCACAAGTGCCAGTATAATCAATGTGCGCGGCATTTTTCTGCCCGCCTCCGTATTCGCCTCAATCCTGCTTTACCCCATCCAGCCGCGTCCGTCACGAGGCGTTTTTGCTTCCTGAAAAGAGCGCAAGTCCAATGGCACCAATAAACACCGAGATATCGGCAACGTTGAACGCATATGGGTTGTCGATGCCACAGCACGACATATTGAGAAAGTCCGCCACCGCGCCGTACATCACGCGGTCCACCACGTTGCCCAGCGCGCCACCGATCAGCAATCCGGCAAAGACCAGCCCGATCCGCCCCGGCGGGTCACGCCGCATCCAGACCAGCACAAAAAGCACGATCCCAAGCGCCACCGAGATCAGGATCCACCGGGTCCAATCGGCATTGCCCGACAGCAGGCCGAAATTGATCCCGGTGTTCCATGCCATCCGGAAGTTGAGATAGGGCGGGAACACGTCAATCGCACCGACGCGGGCCAGCTCCATCACATGCACCACCCACCATTTGGTCAGCTGGTCGATCACAAAGATCACGGCTGCAACACTTGCAACTAGGCGCATTCTGGACCCCTTACCTCGGTCGCTCGGCTTGGTCGGGCCGGACGACACACCCCTAGTGCCGGAAATGACGCATGCCCGTCAGCACCATTGCCAGCCCCGCCTCGTCAGCGGCGGCAATCACTTCGTCATCCCGCATCGACCCGCCGGGTTGAATGACAGATGTGGCCCCGGCCGCAGCCGCTTCCATCAAGCCGTCCGCAAACGGGAAAAACGCGTCCGACGCAACCGCGCTGCCCTTGGTCAGCGGTTCGGGCAGACCCAGCGTCTCGGCCATACGTTCGGCTTTCTTGGCCGCGATCAGCGCGCTGTCCACGCGGCTCATCTGGCCCGCACCAACACCCACGGTTGCGCCGTCTTTGACATAGACGATGGCGTTCGATTTCACATGTTTGGCGATTTTCCACGCCAGCAGCAGGTCGCGCATCTGGTCGTCGGTCGGCGCGATCTTGGTGACCACCCTGAGGTCGTCCATATCGACGCGGCCATTATCGCGGTCCTGAATCAAAAGCCCGCCAGAGACCTGTTTCCATGCCGTTCCTGCCTGGGCCGTGTTGGCCAGACCCGGTGTCTGCAACAGGCGCAGGTTTTTCTTAGCCGCAAAGATGTCCTTTGCGTCCTGATGCACGCCGGGGGCGATGACAACTTCGGTAAAGATCTCGGAAATTGCCTCGGCCGTTTCGCCGTCCAGCGTCGAATTCAGCGCCACGATCCCGCCAAACGCGGATGTGCGGTCGCAGTCGAACGCCTTCTGATAGGCTTCTTTCAACGTGGCCCCGGTGGCAACGCCGCACGGATTGGCGTGTTTGATGATCGCGCAGGCATAGCCGTCGCGGGGCAGAAATTCGGACACCAGCTCAAACGCCGCATCGGTGTCGTTGATGTTGTTGTAGCTCAGGTCCTTGCCCTGGATCTGTTCGGCGACGGCCACCCCAGCACGGGCAGAGCCGTCATGGTAGAAAGCGGCATTCTGGTGCGGGTTTTCGCCGTAGCGCAAAGACTGCGCCAGTGTGCCGGCGACCACCCGGCGACGCGGCGTTGCTTCGCCAATCGCATCCGCCATCCACGTGCTGACCGCCGCATCATAGGCCCCGGTGCGGGCATAGGCGATCTGGGCCTGTCGTTTGCGGAAGGCCAGCGTGGTCTGGCCATCGTTCTGGTCAAGTTCGTCCAGCAATGCGCTGTAATCCTCGACATCTACAACGGTGGTGACAAAAGCATGGTTCTTGGCCGCCGCGCGGATCATCGCCGGGCCGCCGATGTCGATGTTTTCGATGCAGGTGTCATAATCCGCGCCCTTGGCAACGGTTTCCTCGAACGGGTAAAGGTTCACCACAAGCAGGTCGATCGCCTTGATGTCATGCTGGAACATCGCCGCGACGTGATCGTCATTGTCGCGCAGCGCCAGCAGACCGCCATGCACCATCGGGTGCAGGGTTTTGACCCGGCCATCCATCATTTCAGGAAAGCCCGTCACCTCTGCCACGTCATGCACCGCAACCCCTGCGTCGCGCAGCGCCTGCGCCGAGCCCCCGGTGGACAGCAACTCGATCCCGCGCGCTTCAAGCGCTTTGGCCAGGTCAACAAGTCCGGTTTTGTCCGAAACAGACAGAAGCGCACGGCGGAGGGGGGCAAGATTGGTCATGACAGCGATGGGTCCCAGATGTTCAGTTCAGCAGCGTCGCGTCGTCCTGAACAAGGTCGCGCACTGCCACGGCAGTGTCCTGAGCCTTCGCCAGAGACCAGCGAACGCGCGTCGCATACTCCATCGCGCGGGCAGATAAAACGATCTGTTTCGTCGCGCGTGGCCGAAGGCGGCCTTTCTCAAGGTAAACCGAAGGTTCGAGCGACAAATCGCAGGCCGCATCAAAGCGAAACACCCAAATCTCGCCGCTGCGCAGGGCCATCGAGACCGCAGCGCCGTTCATATCAATCGCAGCGTCCACTTCGGGGTGCAGATGAAAGCGGATGTCAAACGGGATGCCAGACAGACGGGTGTCTTCCATCTTTTGGTTGAACGTGCCCCGATCCTGTGTGTCGAGCGCGACCAGAAGGTCTTCGCCCACAATGCCACGGCCATCGAAGGTCAGTTCCAGAATGCGCGCATGGGTCAGGCCGTGGGTCTTGAGATAGCCATCATGCCCGCCTTCAAAGCGCACGCCATCGGACGCGCGGGACATTTCCACCGGCACACCCTTGGGCACATCATCCAGCAATTCGCGTTCAATCGGCCCCATCCGGGAGGTTTCGCCAAGTCGGGAGCTGGAAAACCCGTCCAGACACAACGTGGAATGGGACGGTGTGGCGCGTCCGGCGCGGCGCCAGTCTTCGCCAAAGGTCGATCCCGACCCGCAATTGACGATCAGGGGCCGCCGTCCGGAGGTCAGCTCGAACGCCAGTGTCGACGCGTGTGCATTGAAACTGGCCGGGCCCGTCGGGGGAGCCGCGGCGTCGATGATCAGCGTGGTGCGTCCGCCGGACAGACGGGCGTAGCCCATCGTCAGATCCTGGGCCGCCTGTGCCTTGACGCCTGCGGCGGCCAGCGCGGTATCGAGCCGCCCCTCTGCTCCGCGACCGCCGCCGTGAAACCGGGCCAGCCCGCCATCGGCATGACGCAGCGCGCGCAGGGTTGGGACAATTTTTGCAATCGCTTCGATATGTGCCAATTCCGGCGAGCGGCCAAAATCCTGCAATGCATCCCGCGCCCAGATCAGCAGGGTGCAGACCTCCATCAGTTCTTCGGGATTACGGGTTGGAATGCCACCCGCATCGTTGATCTGTCGTGCGCATTCCAGTCCAAGCGCCTTGATCGCAGGGTCGGCCTGTCCCTCCATGCCCTGAAGCGACAGACCCGCCGAAATGAGACCTGTCAGCGCCTCGAACCGGGGCAATCCGGGGGTGGAACTGTGCCAGCGGCGGTTGAGGAAGATGGTCTGCTGCGCAATTGACCGAAAGAACGCGCGTGATTGGTCGGGGGACGCGCCGCTAAGCACGAACAGCGCGTGATGCAGCCAGCGGATGACCCGCCGACCGGCGAGTTCGGGCGTCCAGCCGGGGCCGGAGCCGTTGCCGTAGCGGGAAATCCATTCGAATAGCCATTGCTGCGCAATCTGCCGGGTGGTGGGATCGCCGACGCTGGCCATGTCATCAAGCCAGTGAAAGCCATGGATTTCTTCAAGAAACGCCTCATCCGGCGGGGTGATGTCCCAGAGGATCGCACCGGGCGCTTCGACCAGATGACCGGCGAAAAGCAGGTTGCCCGCGGTCAACTGACGGCCCCGCGCGTAGGACCCGACGGTCCTTGGTTCGGGCTGTCCAACAAAGGCGGCGGCGGGTTTCGCGCGTGCCGACAGACGTGCATGCACACGATTCAAAAACCGGGTCTGCCCCCGTTTGATGGCGTCCAGTCGGAACATCAGCTCTGCCTCTGGCCTGCGTTTGCGCAAGCGTTCTTATGACGCAACCATACCGTTCCAGAAGACCTGAGTCACGGATCAATCTTCAGGCGGGCAATGTCTCGCCTTTGCGGCGCAGGACCGCCATGTAGAACCCGTCCATCCCGCCAAGATCGGGCCAGTAATCGGGCCGCAGCCGGACGCCGCCTTCGGGGCTGATCCAGGCTGGGTCGAGACCCGCGGCACGGGGGGGCAGCGTTTCGAAGTCCGGGAACTGCGATTTGAACCATTTGATCTG
The DNA here is from genome assembly GCF_023015985.1 of Marivita sp. S6314. Classification (GTDB taxonomy): domain Bacteria; phylum Pseudomonadota; class Alphaproteobacteria; order Rhodobacterales; family Rhodobacteraceae; genus Marivita. The sequence goes on along the minus strand of NZ_JALKAO010000003.1, from coordinate 158,922 downwards.
GTCCTCACCTTCCTCGCGCAGCAGGCTGCAGGTGCAATAGACCAGCGTTCCGTCCGGTTTGAGGGTCTGAACTGTACGGCCTAGCAAGGCGCGTTGCAGCGTCACCAGATCCTGAATGCCGGTTTGCGTTTTCACGTATGGCAGGTCCGGATGGCGGCGAATGGTGCCAGTGGCGGAACAGGGCGCATCCAGCAGGATCGCGTCAAACGGATCGTCCTGATAGGTCAGCGCATCGGCGACGACGATTTTGGCGGTCAGCTTTGTGCGGTCGAGGTTTTCGCTCAGCCGCGCCATTCGTTTGTCCGAGATATCAAGCGCCGTGACATCGGCACCCTTGGCCGCAAGCTGCATTGTTTTACCACCGGGTGCGGCGCAGATGTCGAGCGCGCGCAGGCCTGTGACATCCCCCAAAAGGTGCACCGGCAGGGCGGCGGCGGCGTCCTGCACCCACCAGTCGCCTTCGGTGAACCCCGGCAAGGCGGACAATTGCCCCCGTCCGGTCAGTCGGACAGAGCCGGTGGGCAGGACCGCGCCATCCAGCGTCTTGGCCCAGTGGTCGGGATTGGATTTCACCGACAGGTCCACCGGCGGTGGCACGGCATGCGCGCGTTCAATCACGGCGACGCCGGATTTGGTCCACGCCTTGGCCAGCCTCGGGCGCAGCCATTTCGGCAGGCGGGTGTCCGGTGCGGCGTCCCAGTCCGACGCGTCGATTGCGGTGATCTTGCGTAGGACGGCGTTGACCAGACCTTTCATCGGTGCGGTTTTCTTGGTCGCGCCGGCCATTTTGACCGCTTCGTTCACCACGCCATGCGCAGCCCCGCCGGTCATCAGCTCAACCGTGGCCATGCGCAACAGGTTCATCACCTTGAGCGGCGGCTGGCGTTGCAGGAGCGGGGTCAGAAGATGATCGGCGCGCCCCAGATAGCGCAGGGTTTCGGTCATCAGGCGCTGAGCCGTGGCCCGTTCCGGCGGAGACAGGGCCATCCAGACATCGTCGGACACAACGTCTGACATCATCCGGCCTTCGCCGATGATCTGGCTGAGGCCTTCGAGGGCGGCGCGTCTGGGCGAAATGGGTGCGGGCACGGGCGTTCCTGTCTTGGGTCGGGGTTGTCCCGATCGAAAAGGCGCGTATATCAAAGGAGGCTGATAGGAAAGACTGCTATGCCTTCTGACACCGCGAAAGACCTGCCCCCTGCCGCCCAGCGCGCTTTGGCCGAAGCCGAAGAGCGCCGGAAGAAGGCACAGAACGACGCTCCCCTGCCCAAGGAATTGGGTGGCCGCGACGGGCCGGAACCGGTGCGTTATGGGGATTGGGAAAAGGGCGGTCTTGCGATCGACTTTTGACGCCTAGCGCAACCGGAAATCCGCAGAGTCGCCCGCGCCGCGATCCGAGGTGAAGCGCATGTCACGTCCATTGGCGCGCACTTCCTGACAATTGTAACCAAGATCATCACCGCCCCAATTCAGGTCGCGGCAGAAAAAACCGTTTTCCCAGGACCACGTTCCGGTCACATCCCATGTGACGCCCCTACCGGTGATCGATCCGTCCGGGCGGACCTGCAACCGCACCATCGGGCGCGCCAGGGTTTTGCCCTGCACCAGTTCGACAAAGGCGGATTTGCTGTCGATCCGCTTGAGCTCCGCAGCGGCGATTTGCGGAAGCAATGCCAGTGTGGCGGCGGCGAAGAGGAGGGCAAGACGGTTCAACATTTTGATCCCTTTAAGTGACGTGGCTGCTTTTGCATACGCGTGTCACATGGGATTGGATCACTTTCAGCCGTCGGCCACTGGTGATGGCTAGTCTTCCGACAGGCCCAGAACGTCGAGCATATCGTATTCGCCCGGGCCCTTGTCCTGTCCCCACAGGGCGGCTTTCAACGCGCCACGGGCAAACAGGGCACGGTCGCTTGCGACATGGCGCAGTGTGATGCGTTCGCCTTCGGCGGCAAAGAGCACATCATGTTCGCCCACAATGTCGCCACCCCGGATGGCCGAGAAGCCGATATCGCCCGACTTGCGTGCGCCGGTGATGCCGTCGCGGCCCCGGTCGGACACATCGTTCAGGTCCACACCGCGACCTGCGGCAGCGGCTTCGCCCAGCATCAGGGCGGTGCCGGAGGGCGCGTCGACCTTCTTGTTGTGGTGGTATTCGATGATTTCGATGTCGTAATCGGTGTCGAGCGCGGCCGCGACCTTGCGGGTCAGAACGGTCAGCAGGTTCACGCCAAGGCTCATGTTGCCGGCACGCACGACAACGGCATGACGTGCCGCGATCTTGATCCTGGCCAGATCTTCGTCGGACAAACCGGTGGTGCCAATCACATGCACGACGCGGGCCTGTGCGGCGAGGTCGGCAAAGGCCACGGTTGCGGCGGGTGCGGTAAAGTCGATGACGGCATGCGCGCGGGCAAAGCTTTCCAGCGGATCGTCTTCGACCAGAACGCCCAAAGGCGCGCCGCCCATCGCGGTGCCGACATCCTGACCCACCCAATCGTGACCGGTGCGTTCAATGGCCCCGGTCAGCGTGAGTTTCGGATGCTTGTTGATCTCGGCGACAAGCATTTGCCCCATCCGCCCGGACACTCCGGTGACGACAACTCCGATTTCTTCGCTCATGGCCAAACTCCGCCGATGCCTTTTCCGCTTCCATAGCGGGTGACCGGATGCTTGGCAAAGGCCGCCAGACGTCTTATGTGGCGAAGATGGCAAAAAACCGTTTTCAGAACTCAGGTGGCCCGAGCCAACGACAGCTTCGCGTCGGGGAACTGATCCGACGTACGCTTGCGGAAGTGCTGGCGCGTGGGGATATCCATGATCCCGATCTCAATCGCTATTCCATTACGGTGGGCGAGGTCAGAACATCGCCGGACCTCAAGGTCGCCACGGTCTACGTGGTGCCGCTTGGCGGCAAGGGGCAGGACGACATCCTGGAGTTGCTGAACCGCAATCGCAACGAGTTGCGGCGCGTGGTCTCCAAGAACCTGACGTTGAAGTATTCGCCGGAGCTGCGGTTCCGGCTGGATGACACGTTCGACCGTATGGATGACACACGCCGCATGTTCGCGCAGGATGATGTGCGGCGTGATGTTGAGGGCTAGCCTTACCGGCCTTGTGGTTGCGCTGGGACTTGGCCTGTCTGCAGAGGCGGCGGTGCCCTGTGAAGAACGCGAATTTGACGGGTTGCGGTACACCGTCTGTTTTGCGGATGCCCGCACCGATGACATCCGGTTGTTTCTGGACGGGCCATCCGGTGAAAAGTTCGGGCAGTTTTCGGCCGTTGACGCGGCGTTGAAGGCCGATGGCAAGCGGCTGGCCTTTGCGATGAATGGCGGGATGTATCACGATGATCGCGCGCCGGTTGGCCACTACATTGAAAACGGCACCGAGGTGATGCGCGTTGTGCCGAACGCCGGGCCAGGGAATTTCGGTCTGTTGCCGAACGGCGTGTTCTGCATCCGCGATGACCGGGCCGATGTGATCGAGACGCTGCGCTATGACGCCCAAAGACCGGATTGCCGCTTTGCGACGCAATCGGGGCCGATGCTGGTGATTGATGGCGCGCTGCATCCCCGGTTTCTGGAAGACAGCACCTCGCGCTATGTGCGCAACGGGGTTGGCACATCTGCGGATGGATCGCAGGTGGCGTTTGTGATTTCGGACGACGCGGTGACCTTTCACGAATTCGGGCGGATTTTCCGCGATGATCTTGGCCTGCCGCAGGCGTTGTTCCTGGACGGGAGCGTGTCGCGGTTGCATGCGCCGGGTCTGAACCGGTCGGATTTCGGACGCTGGCTGGGGCCGATTGTCGGCGTGGTTGAACCGCTGGACCCGTAGCGGGGTTGCGGTGGCGCACGCTGCGCTCTACCTCTCACCAGCCAGATACCGGGATCGGAGGCCGCATGACGGACACGCTTGAACAGCTTTCACAAAGCCTATTGCACCACGCGAAACGCGCAGGCGCGGATGCCGCCGATGTTTTGGCGGTACGGGGTGACGCGATTTCGATTGATGTGCGCAACGGCGCCTTGGAACAGGCGGAACGGTCTGAATCCACCGATATCGGGTTGCGGGTCTTTGTCGGGCAGCGGGTGGCCAACGTGTCGTCTTCGGATGTGCGGCCCGAAAGCCTTGCCATGATGGCAGAGCGCGTGGTCGCGATGGCCAAGGAAGCGCCGGAAGACCCGTATGTTGGTTTGGCGGATGCGGATCAACTGGCGGCTGAACGCACGGCAGACGGTCTTGAGCTTTATGATCCCTCTGCCGAGCCTGCCCCGTCTGCGTTGGAAGAAGATGCAGGTGTGGCGGAAGCCACGGCCCTGGCGATTGACGGGATCACGCAGGTGTCCGGTGCGTCCGCAGGCTATGGACGGCAGGATATTCACCTGGCCGCCAGCAATGGCTTTTCCGGCGGGTATCGCCGGACGTCGCGCCACACCTCCTGTGTGGCGATTGCCGGGAGCGGCACCGGGATGGAGCGGGATTACGACGGCGATCAGCGCATTTTTCAAAGCGATCTGAGATCGGCGCAGGAGATCGGTGAAACCGCAGCCCACCGGGCGCTGGAGCGGATGAATCCGCGCAAGCCGAAGACCGGGGCATATCCGGTGTTGTTTGACGAACGTGTGTCGTCGACCTTGATTGGCCATCTTCTGGGCGCGATCAACGGCGCGGCGATTGCGCGGCGGTCGTCCTGGGCGTTGGACCTTCTAGGAGAGCAGGTGCTTCCGACCTCCCTGTCGCTGATCGAAGATCCGCACCGGGTGCGCGTTGGCGGATCGCGCCCGTTTGATGCCGAGGGACTGGCGACGCGGACCCGCGAGATTGTCAAAGACGGTGTGCTGACCGGATGGACGCTGGATCTGGCGACGGCGCGCAAACTTGAGATGGCGTCGACCGCCAGTGCGGCGCGGGGCACGTCCGGGGGTCCGTCGCCCAGCGTGTCGAACGTGGCTCTAACCCAGGGGGATCTGTCGCGCGCGGATCTGATTGCCCAGATGGGCACGGGACTGGTGGTGACGTCGATGATCGGATCCACGATCAACCCGAACACGGGCGACTATTCGCGTGGGGCTGCCGGGGTCTGGGTGGAGAACGGTGAAGTGGCTTATCCGGTCAGCGGCGTGACCATCGCCGGGAACCTGCGCGATATGCTGAAACGGATGACGCCGGGCAATGACGCGCGCCCGTGGCTCAGCCGGGTGGTGCCGTCGCTGTTGGTTGAAGGGCTGACCCTTGCCGGAGACTGATCTTGGTCTGCTGATTGCGGCGGCCCGCGCCGCTGGTGAGATCGCGGTGCGGGAAAAGGCGCGCGGGCTGGATGTTGAGGACAAGCCCGGCGGTGCCGGGCCGGTGACGCAGGCGGATATCGCGGTGGACCGGGCCTTGCGCGAGACGCTGACGGCGGACCGCCCGGAGTATGGCTGGCTGAGCGAAGAGACCGAGGACGATCTGGACCGGCTGTCCCGCGACACCCTGTTCATTGTTGATCCGATTGACGGCACACGCAGCTTTATCAACGGTGACGCGACCTGGGCGCATTCGCTGGCCATCGTGCGCAATGGGCGCGTGACGCAGGGCGTGGTGTACCTGCCCGAGATGGACCTGATGTATGCTGCCGATGCGTCCGGCGGGGCGACCTGCAATGGCGTCGCGGTGCAAGTGTCGCCGGATGTCGGACTGAACGACGCCAGCATTCTGGCCACCAAGCCGAATATGGACCCCAAGCACTGGAGCCGGGATGTTCCCGGCTTCAAGCGCGCGCATCGCCCATCGCTTGCCTACCGCCTCGCACTGGTGGCGCAGGGACGGTACGATGCGATGCTGACGCTGCGGCCCAGTTGGGAATGGGACATTGCGGCGGGGGCGCTGATCTTGTCCGAAGCGGGGGCGACGGTGACGGATCGCGATGGTCTGCCACTGGTGTTCAACAACACCCTGCCCCAGACGGCTGGTGTGATCGGGGCCGCGCCGGGGCTGCATCGGCAGATCGCCGATGCGCTGGTCTATCCGGGTTAAAGAACCTCGATCACGTCCTTGTCGATGGACAGCATATAGCCCCGGCGGGCGATGTTCTTGATCAGCAATTCACTGACCAGTTGATTGCCCAACCCATCGCGCAGGCGCTTGATGCGGGTGGCCCCGGCGGCCTCGTCGCAGTCGCTTTCGGACCTGCCCGAGATGATCGCTTCGATCTGGGCCCCGGAGAGCAGGTCATCGTCAAGCCGGGCCTCGGCCAGAATGGACATCGTTTCCATCATCGCGTCGGTGAGTTTGAACCCCATCGTGTTGAGATACACCGTGTTTTCCTCGCGGCTCACGATCAATGAACTGACCTGAATCCCCGAGCGTTCGATTTGCGCCATGCGGCGGTTCAGGACGACGAGCATCACCAGAAACACAAGCGCCGCGACCAGCATCGCGGTGGCAAAGACAAGCAGCACAAAGATCGTCGTGCGGTATCCGGCCAGCGTGTCGGAGAACGCGGTGCCGGATTGGGCCAAGATTTCGAGCAGTTTGATTTCCGCCTGCGAGGTGAGATCATCGTTTTCGACAAAGATCTGTTCGACCCGCGCGTTAAAGGCGTTGGCGTCGGGCAGCGTCAGGACAAGCACCACCCCGGCCACGGCCAGAAGCGCCACGATCGCCGCGATCCCGATCGCGACGATCCGAGTGCCCGAGCGGCGCGCGTCAGTAGCGGAGGAAGTGGGGTCCGGCACTTTCTTTCCTTTCGGCAAGTCCGTTTTCGTCAAAGACCGACACGACATTGAGCAGCGTCCAGCCTGCCCGCGCCAGGCGGCTATCGAGCTGCTGCGCGGCGGCGTTGACGTTGCAGGCGCCGCTGATTTCAGCGACCCCGTAATGCAGCCGCAAGGGGGCGTCCTGCTTGGCCTTGTAATCGGCATAACAGGCCGCCTGTGCGGTGGCCGGCACGCAGAGCAGCGCCAGCAAGAGGAAGGCGAATACGTGTTTCATGCCGTCACCGTGCGGGGTTCAGGTGCGAAATTCAATAACAGGGCCGATGATATCGGATAACCAGCCCGCGATATTGCCTGACTTTCCCGGATGCCCCGCAATGAGCGTCACCGGCAAAGGCCGTTTGCGTCCTTGCCCCTTATCGCTGCCGCTACTGGCTTCACCAGACCGGGAAAGGAAACCGATCATGTCACGCAAATTCATCGCTGCGGTTCTTGCTGTTTCAACCGCCATTGCAGGGTTCTCTGCCGCGCCTGCACGGGCGGCGTCGGAGGACGATATCGCCAAGCTGCTGGCCGGAGCGGCCACGATTTTCATCATTGGAAAAGCGATTGAAAACTCTCGGGACAAGGATCGGAAGGACAAGACCCACAAGAAAAAGACGGTGAAAAAGCACTACACCCACCCCAATGTGATTGACCACCAGCCTATCCCGAAGGTTGTGCCCCGCCACAGGCATCAGTTTGACCGGTACACCGCCCTGCCGCGGAAATGCGTCCGCCGGATCGAGGGCGGTCATGTGAAACGCGTGGTCATGGGCCGGTGTCTTGAGCGGAACTACAACAGCGCGCGCGCCCTGCCCCGGGCGTGCCGGATGAAGGTTGCCACGCAACGCGGCACCCGCCGGGCCTATGCGCTGCCGTGCTTGCGGCACCGTGGATATACGCTCGCCCGGAACTGATCCGGGTCGGGCCTACGGGGTGACTTTGGTCCTTTGACGCGCCCCGCACCTTGCGCGCATGGTGGCCCCACGCCATGCGCGCTTTTTCTATTTGCGCCGTCACAGTTTCAGTTTTGTGATCCCTGCCCGATGGAACTCATTTGCGCCGCGAATCGTTCGGCTGTTAGAGTGTGGTGAGGCAAGGAAAAAAGGTATGGGCGAATGACCGGGCTGAACCGCACGATCCTGGGCGCGTTGGTGGCGTTGATTCCATCTTTCGGGTTCTCCCAAGACCTTGATCTGAATGTCTCTGGTGGCAGTGATGAGCTGCGTAGCGAGCTTAAAGCCGCCATGTCGATGTGGAGCCTGAAAGACGCGGACGACGCCACACCGCAGTCACTGGTTGCTGCCGCGCAGGCCGATTATGCGCGAATTCTGGGGGCGCTGTATGATGGCGGACGGTTTGGCCCGACAATCTCGATCCGCATCGACGGTCGGGAAGCGGCGGATATTTCACCGTTCGAGGCACCGCGATCTATCGCCCAGATTGTCGTGGACGTGGATCCGGGACCGAGATTCACCTTTGGACGCGCCGAGATTGGCCCGCTGGCCGAGGGAACCGAGGTACCTGAGACTTTTCGCGAAGGCGCGCGCGCTGGGACGCGCCCGGTTCAGGACGCGACGCGCGCCGGTATCGCGGCGTGGCGGCAGGACGGGCATGCCAAGGCGCGCCTGTCTGAACAACAGATTTTTGCCGATCATCCGAAGCGAGAACTTGATGTGACGCTGGGGCTCGACCCCGGTCCGCGATTGCGGTTCGGCAATGTTGAGGTGACCGGCAGCGAAAGCGTGCGGCGCACCCGGATCCGCGAGATTGCCGGGCTTCCGCAAGGCGAGGTGTTTGACCCCGATGAAATCGCGGGGGCGGAGCGTCGATTGCGCCAGACCGGTGTGTTCACATCGGTGGCGGTATCCGAAGCCGAAACGCCGAATGCGGATGGCACGCTGGACGTGGCCATTCAGGTGGCGGATCAGAAACCCCGGCGGTTTGGCTTTGGCGCGGAAGTGTCGACGCAGGAAGGCGGCAAGATCAGTGCGTTCTGGCTGCACCGGAATTTCTTTGGCGGGGCCGAACGCCTCCGGGTGGATGGCGAAATTGCAGGCATTGGCACCAACGAGAACGATGTCGATTACAAGCTGTCTCTGACCTACGGGCGGCCATCGACCTTTACGCGGGATACCGAATTTTATCTGAAAACCGGTATAGAGCGGCTGGAAGAGCCCGGCTTCAAGAGCACACAGGTTGGACTTGCAACGGGTTTGCTGCACCGGTTTTCCGATACGCTGAGCGGCAGTCTGGAACTTGGCTATCGCTACACGGATACCGAGGACGCGTTTGGCGAGCGGGAGTTCGAGCTGCTTCTGGCGACCCTGGGCGCGGTTTACGACACAAGGAATGACGCGTTGAACCCGACGAGCGGGTTTTACATTGATGCTCAGGGTACGCCGTTCCTGGGGTTGGATGACACCGAAAGCGGGTTTCGCCTGACATCTGATGCGCGCACCTATGTGGGCTTTGGCGAAGGCGACCGCTTCGTGCTGGCGGGGCGCGCGCAGATCGGATCGGTCTGGGGGCCAAGCCTGTCGGAAACGGTGCCGGATTACCTGTTTTACTCGGGCGGGGGCGGCACGGTGCGCGGGCAACCCTATCAATCGCTGGGTGTGACGGCCGATAACGGCGAATTCACCGGCGGCAAGAGCTTTGCCGCCGTGTCTGCCGAACTGCGCGCAATGGTGCGGGACAATATCGGCGTTGTCGGGTTTTACGATGCCGGGTTCATCACCGATGAAAGCGGCTTTGCCGGTGAGAGCGACTGGCATGGCGGCGCAGGGGTTGGGCTTCGGTACATCACCGGAATCGGTGCGATCCGGCTGGATGTGGCAACCCCAACCACGGGGGATGAGGCCGGGCAGAATTTCGAAATTTATATCGGCATAGGGCAGGCCTTCTGAGATGCGGGTATTTCTTTCACTTTTACTGCTGATGTGGATCCCCGTTGCGTCGATGGCGCAGGATGAGGACGAGGATGTCGGTTTTCTGGCCAATCTATTGCAGGACTCGCTGTCCGGGGACGGGCATGACGTACGGATCGTGGGGTTTGACGGGGCGCTGTCAAGCGAAGCGACCATCGAGCGGCTGACGATTTCCGACAAGGATGGTGAGTGGTTTCGTGCAGAAACCATCGTGCTGGATTGGAGCCGTCTGTCACTGCTGCGCGGACGGGTGCAAGTGGACCGTTTCAGCGCCGAGCGCGTGGTGTTTGCCCGACCTCCCAACGTGGAAGCGGAAACGCCCAGTGCCGAAGCAACTCCGTTTACCATTCCGGACCTGCCGGTGTCGGTGAACATTGGCGAGATCGCCGTCACGTCGGCCTTTATCGGTGCGCCTGTGCTGGGCGAAGACGTGGAACTGACGGTGTCAGGATCGGCGGCGCTGGCCGATGGCGGTGCGGACATTCAGTTTGATCTGAAGCGGATTGACGGTGAGGCGGCCCAGATCAGCCTGGCCGCCGGGTTTGATCCGTCCTCGCGCGATTTGACCGTTGATTTGACGGCCGAGGAAGAGGCCAACGGGATCGCGGCGCGGCTTCTGAACATCCCGGGGCAACCTGCATTGGCCTTGACCGTGCAAGGGGACGGTCAGGTTGACGATTTTGTTGCCAATATTTCGCTGGATACCGATGGTCAGCCACGGATCACCGGCACCGTTGAAATCCTTGCGCCGCAAGACAGCGAGGCTTGGAACGTCGAGGTTGACATCACGGGCGACCCAACCCCGCTTTTGACAGAGGAAATACAGCCGTTTTTCGGCGCGCAGGTCGGCTTGCAGGCAGAGATTCAACGCGAGGCCTCGGGGCGGATTGTTCTTCCGACGTTTGACCTGAATGCGGCGAAGCTGTCGGTCTCTGGAACGGCGGCGATTTCGGATACCATGTGGTTGGAATCGCTGGATGCAAAGGGCGAGATTGCTGATCCGAGTGGGGATCTGGTGGTGTTGCCGTTTGGCGGCGGGGCGAATCAGGTGCAGTCGGTCACGTTTGACGCCGCATTTGCAGACGAGATCACGTTTGACGCGCGGGTGCAGGATGTCCGGACACCGGCGGCGACGCTCGGGGCGCTGACACTCACCGGGCGCGGCACGCTGGACCAACACAGCTTTTCCGAGACCGGGAAGCTGGCGCTGGATCTGGATTGGAACGCGGAGGCGCTGCGTCTGACCGATCCGGGTTTGGCCGAAGCTGTTGGCACCGACCTGACCGGTGGCGCGCAGATTGATTACCAGCGTGGTGCGCCTGTGCGGATCACCGAACTGGAGGCCAATGGCGCGGATTACGGTGTCACCGGCACTGCAACCTGGCAGTCCGAGGAGACCATACCGCTGGCGTTGGACCTCAGGCTGATTGCGCAGGATATCACGCGGTTTTCCACGTTGGCCGGGCGGGATCTGGATGGCCGGGTGGAGGTCACCATTGATGGGGCCGTTGGGCCGATTTCAGGTGCGTTCGACCTTATTGTCGATGGAACGACATTGGATCTGTCGGTTGGGCAGAATGTGGCGGATCGCATCCTGTCGGGGGTTGGGGCCGCGCGGTTGGATGCGCGCCGGGACGAGACGGGCACAACGCTCAGATCTTTGCGGGTCACCACCTCTGCAACGACGATCAATGCGACGGGGCAACTCACATCCGGGCGCAGTGCGCTGCGGTTTGACGGGCGTCTTGCAAACCTGGACCGCGTGTTTCCCGGCGAAGCCGAAGGGACGGCGGTCTTGAACGGGTCAGTCGAACTGGAGGGTGCGCGACTTGTGACCACGGAAGTGACCGCCAAGCTATCAAACGCCTCCGGCACTGTGCGCTTGCCTGTGGCCGGTGGTCTTGAGCTTGAAGAAGGCACGGTCATCGTGTCGGCCACGGGGGGACCGAATGGCACCTGGGTGTCGGATATCAAGGCGGCGAATGTGCAGTCGTCGATCCTGTCGGCGGTGGGTCTTGATCTGGCCGGAGAAGGGAACCTGTCGCAAAGCGAAAGCGGTGCGGTGACAGCCGCCGACGGGCAATTGCTGGCCTCCGGGTCCGGCATACGGTTCGCTGATCCTGGCATCGCGCAAGCGCTGGGACGGGCGCCGACTGTGTCTGCGTCCTTTGACTGGCAGCAGGCGGCGGATCGGTTGGCGATCACGGCGCTTTCGGTCGAGACCGGGTCGATCGACGTAACCGGATCGGCGCTTATAACCGAGCTGACAACTGCGCCAGATGTGCAAGGATCCGCGTCGCTTGTGGCGCAGAGCCTTGCGCCATTGTCCGGGTTGGCGGGACAGTCCTTGCGGGGGCAAGCCCAGATGGACGTGACCGCCACCTATCAAAGCGCGGACGCGTTTCAGGTGTCGGCAAGCGGGCAAGGGTCCGGCTTGGGCATTGGCAATGACATCCTTGATCGGCTTTTGGTGGGTGTGACGCGGTTCGAGTTTGCGGCGAACGGGCAGGACACCGCGCTGGAGCGGTTGAGCGCAACGCTGTCAAACCCCGAAATCACCGCAGAGATCAGCGGACCGCTGAGCGATCTGAACATTGATGCTACCTTGCGTGACATGGCGTTGATTGCGCCGGACTTTCCCGGAGCACTGACCGTGGACGGGACGATTGGACAACAGGCGTCGGGGTATATCGTGGATGTCGATGTGACCGGACCCGGTGGGGCGGACCTTCGGGTGGATGGAACGGTTGTCGATGCGTCGCGCGCCAACCTGTCGATCAACGGCAATGCTGCGCTTGGACTTGCCAACGCGTTTATTGAACCACGGCGTCTGAATGGGCGGGCGGCGCTGGATCTGAGGTTGAACGGGCCGCTTGCAGTCAGCAGCTTGTCCGGCACCATCACGCCATCGCAGGCCGAACTGAGCGCGCCAACGCTGGGGATCATCCTGCAGCCGATCACGGGGCAGATCACATTGCAAAACGGGGCTGCTCAAATCGCGCTGGACGCCGCCGGGAATAACGGTGGGTCGATTGACGTGAACGGACGGGTCGGGCTGAGTTCGTTTGACACCAGTCTGACGGCGACATTTAACCGGTTCGGTGTGCGCGACGTGGAACTTTATGACACCAGCGTGGATGGCACGGTCAACGTCACCGGGCAGATTGCGCGCAACCTGCTGATCGCCGGGACGTTGCGGCTGGGTGAGACGGAAATACAGGTGCCGTCCTCGAGCATATCCGCGCTGAATGACATCCCGAATATCAAGCATCTGGGGGCCACCCGCCCGGTGATGCGCACGATCGAGCGGGCCGGGTTAAGCAACACCGCCGAAGAGGAGATCGCGGTGGGTCGGCAATCGACAACGCGGCTGGACCTGACCCTGTCCGCACCCAGCCGGATCTTTGTGCGCGGTCGGGGACTGGACGCCGAACTTGGCGGACAATTGCGGCTGACGGGCACAACCTCGAACATTATTCCGCAAGGGGGGTTTGAGCTGGTGCGCGGTCGGCTGGACATCCTCAATCAGCGGTTCGTCCTGAACGAAGGGCGCATTCAGCTTAGCGGGAGTTTCGACCCGGTCTTGCGGTTTGTTGCAACGACCGAAGCGAATGGCATCGAAGTGCAGGTTGTCCTTGATGGGCCGGTGTCGTCGCCGGATATTTCGTTTTCATCTTCGCCGGAACTGCCCGAAGACGAAGTTCTGGCCCAGCTTTTGTTCGGTCGCAGCCTGTCGGATCTGTCCCCTTTGCAGGCGCTGGAACTGGCCAATGCCGTGGCAACCCTTGCGGGTGGCGGCGCTGGCGGGTTGCTGACCGATTTGCGCGACGGGTTCGGGTTGGACGATCTTGACCTCGCGCGGACCGATGATGGCGGAACGGCCGTGCGCGCCGGCAAGTACATCACGGAAAACGTCTATTCCGATGTGGTGGTCGAGAGCGGCGGGCGGACCGAGTTGAGCATCAACCTCGACATCACCCGCAGCTTGACCGCCCGGGGAAGCGTTGACAATGAAGGCAACTCCTCCCTCGGGATCTTTTTCGAACGCGATTACTGAAGACACTCCGCGAAACGGGTCGTCATGTCCCGAAGCAAAGCCGGATAGAAAGCCGCGCCAAGGTCAATCTGCGCGCCCAGCGGGTCAAGCTCTACAGTGCGCGCATCGGTCCGGTCGATCACGGTTTGCACCAGGCGGTCGCTGTATTGCGGCTCAGAAAAGACGCAGACGACGTTTTGATCCCTGATCCTGGCCTGGATTTCCGCGACATGAGACGGGCTGGGCGGAACGGCGTCGCTGAGCGACAGGGCCCCGGTTGCGCTTAGCCCGAACTGCGCCTCGAAATAGTGATACGCGTCGTGGAAGACGACAAAGGGTTTGCCCTGAAGTGGCGCAAGTCGCGCGCGGGCGGCGTCGGTTTCTTTGGCAACTGTGGCTTTGGCGGCGGATGCATTGGCGGTGTAGGTTGCGGCATTGTCCGGATCGATTTCGGACAGGATCGCGGCGATGTGTGTCAGCCAGACCTGCGCATTGGCCGGATCAAGCCATGCGTGCGGGTCTGTGCCATCGTGATCGTGGCCTTCGTGCTCGTGGCCTTCGTGCGCATGGTCGTCGTCATGTGCGTGGTCGTCGCTGTGAGCGTGGTCGTCGTTGTGGTTGTGCTCTTCCTCATCATGCGCGTGGTCGCCGTGGTCATGGTCATCATGGCCCTCGTCTGCGCCAAACGCAGCGGTGTCACGGAACGAACGCAGGGTTGCGCCTTCGACGGACAGCAGCGCGCTGTGCCGGGCGTCTGGCGCGAGCGTTTCGATCGGGGTTTCAAGCCATGGTGTCAGGGCATCCCCCATCCAGAACACCACATCGGCCTCTTGCAAAGCGGCAGCTGTTGAAGGACGCATCGCGTTGGTGTGAGGGCTGGCGGACGGATCAATGAGCAAGCTTGGCGTTGCCTGATCGCCTGTCACCATGGAGACTAGGCCATGTACCGGGGCGATGTCCGTCGCGATGCGAGGCATATCGGCATGGGCCAGAGTGGCTGTGGACGTCAGGACAAGAGCGAGAGATGTGATACGGATCATGAGCGACCTGTTTGTTAGAATCAGCGGGGACTTGAGTTCCGATATGTAATATCATAACACTCTCGTCAAACGGAGAATGCGATGCAACATTTTGGGTTCGCGGACCACGATCATAGCGCCTGTATCACCAAGACCGTGGAAGAGGTGGAAGCGCAGTGCGCGGCCGAGCGGTTGCAGCTCACGCCGGTGCGTCGGCGTGTTCTGGAAATCCTTTTGCAGGAGCATCAGGCGCTTGGGGCTTACGAGATCCTTGATGTGCTGCGCCGCGAAGGGCTGGGATCGCAGCCACCCGTGGCCTATCGCGCGTTGGATTTCCTGGTGAAGCATGGGTTTGCGCACAAGATCGAAAAGCTGAACGCCTTTGTGGCCTGCACGCATCCGGGCGAGGATCATGCACCTGCGTTTCTGATTTGCCGCGATTGCAATGGCGTGGCCGAAGCGCAAGGCGCGCGGGTCGCTTTGGGAGAGGCGGCAAAGGCGTCGGGGTTTCTGATCGAGAGCATGGTGATTGAATGCGAGGGTTTGTGCCCGAAATGTCAGGCCGCGGCATGAGCCTGATTGAAGCCAAGGGCGTGACGGTGCGGTTGGGGGGATCGGTAATCCTTGCCAACGTGTCTTTGTCATTGTCCGAACGCGAGATCGTGACGATTGTCGGACCTAACGGGTCGGGCAAGTCGACATTGCTGAAGACACTTCTGGGGGCGGTTGTGCCGTCGAAGGGGCGTGTCACCCGGATGGATGGGCTTCGCGTGGGGTATGTGCCGCAGACGCTGCATATCGATCCGACGCTGCCCCTGCCCGTTTTGCGGTTTCTGGGCCTGCCCAAGCGGGTGAGCCGGGATGTGGCCCTGCGCGCGCTGGAGCGGACAGGTGTTGCCTCCCTTACAGACAGGCAGGTGGCGGATTTGTCCGGCGGGCAGATGCAGCGCGTGTTGCTGGCGCGGGCGATCATTGATGATCCGCAGGTTTTGGTGCTGGATGAGCCGACGCAAGGATTGGACCAGCCGGGATCGGCGGAGTTTTACCGGTTGATCGAAACGCTGCGCGAAGACCTTGGATGCGGGGTTCTGATGGTCAGCCATGAATTGCATGTTGTGATGGCCGCGTCGGACCGGGTGATTTGCCTTAACGGGCATGTCTGCTGCGAAGGCGCGCCGGAGCATGTGGCGACAGCGCCGGAGTATCGGGCGTTGTTCGGCACCGGCACGCAAGGCGCGCTGGCGCTCTATCGGCACGAGCACAACCATTCGCATGATCACGACCATGCACACGAGGCGGCGGAATGATCCTGGACAGTTTTTTGTGGCGCGCGGGGCTGGCCGGCGTTGGGGTCGCGATGGCCGCCGCGCCGTTGGGGTGCTTCGTCGTATGGCGGCGGATGGCCTATTTCGGGGACGCAACCGCCCATGCGGCCATTCTGGGCGTGGCGCTGGCCTTGTCATTCAACATGCCCGTGTTCCTGGGAGCCTTGATCATTGCCTTGGGGATGGCATCTTTGGTGTCCTCCCTGTCGGGGCGGAACGTGGCGGTGGACACGCTTTTGGGGGTGCTGGCGCATTCCGCGTTGGCCATCGGGATTGTCGCGGTGTCGTTTCTGGACAACGTGCGGATTGACCTGATGGCGTTCCTGTTTGGAGACATTCTTGCGGTGAGCCGGATGGATCTGCTGGTGATCTGGGGCGGGGCCTTGGCCGTGGTTGGCCTGCTGTCCTGGCGCTGGTCGGCGCTGTTGACGGCGACGTTGAACGAAGACCTGGCGCGCGCGTCAGGGATTGATCCGGTGCGCGAGAAGCTGATCCTGACACTGACGCTGGCGGTAGTCGTGGCAGTGTCGATCAAGGTGGTCGGTGTCTTGCTGATCGGGGCCATGTTGATCGTGCCACCGGCTGCGGCGCGCGTGTTTGCCAAGACGCCAGAGCAGATGGCGGTTTTTGCGGGGGGGGTTGGCATGGCATCTGCCTTGGGTGGATTGGCGGCGTCGTGGCATTTCGATACCCCGACAGGGCCGACGATTGTGGCGGTGGCCGCCGCCGCGTTCGTGTTGAGCACGATTGTTGGGCTGGGGCGGCAGGTGCGGGCGTGATGCGCGACAGAAATCAAAGTCAGGGCTTGCAGACTCACACACCCCTCCGTATATGCACCTCAACAGCGGCGTGATGGCCTCGGCCACCACCCACCGAAATCTTCAACGGGCCGCGCGCCCGTTTTTTTGTGTTTGGAGCAAAGCAAGACAATGTCTGACCTGATCGCGAAAGCTGCGATGGACAAACGTTTGGCTGAGATCGTCTCTCCTGTCATCGAGGACATGGGATTCGAACTGGTCCGCATCCGCTTGATGAGCGGCAAGACAGCCACGTTGCAGATCATGGCCGAACGTCCCGAAGGCGGGATCGAAGTGGATGAATGCGCGGCGATCAGCACAGCCGTCAGTGCCACTTTGGATGTCGAGGATCCGATCCTGGATACCTACACTTTGGAAGTGTCGTCGCCGGGGATCGACCGGCCCCTGACCCGTCTCAAGGATTTTGAGACGTTTGAAGGGTACGAGGTCAAGATCGAGACCTCCGAGATGATCGACGGACGCAAGCGCTTTAAAGGCGTGTTGGCCGGGGTCGAAGGTGACGAAGTTCTGGTGAACATCGAAGAAGGCACGGTTGGCCTCAAGTTCGACTGGCTGGCGGATGCCAAGCTGGTGCTGACCGACGACCTGATCAAGGAAATGCTGAAAGCCCGCAAGGCGCAGGGCTTTGACGAAAACAAATTTGACGACGTGGTTGAGGCCGAAGGGCCCGAAGAGGAGTAAACCGATGGCAATCACATCCGCCAACCAGTTGGAACTGTTGCAGACCGCAGAAGCGGTGGCGCGCGAAAAGATGATCGACCCCGGGTTGGTTGTCGAGGCGATGGAAGAAAGCCTCGCCCGTGCTGCGAAGTCGCGCTACGGGTCCGAGATGGACATCCGCGTGTCGATTGACCGCAAGACGGGCCGCGCGACGTTTACCCGTGTGCGCACCGTGGTCGAGGATGAAGAGCTTGAGAATTATCAAGCCGAATTCACCGTCGAGCAGGCCAAGCAGTACATGGATGATCCCAAGGTTGGGGATACGTTTGTCGAAGAAGTCCCGCCCGTGGAAATGGGCCGGATCGCGGCGCAGTCGGCCAAGCAGGTGATCCTGCAGAAGGTGCGCGAAGCGGAACGTGACCGTCAGTTCGAGGAATTTCAAGACCGCGCAGGCACCATCATCAACGGTGTGGTCAAGCGCGAAGAGTACGGCAACGTCATCGTCGATGTGGGCCGGGGTGAAGGCATCCTGCGCCGCAATGAGAAGATCGGGCGCGAAAGCTATCGCAATGGCGACCGGATCCGCTGCTACATCAAGGATGTGCGCCGCGAGACACGCGGGCCGCAGATTTTCCTGTCGCGGACAGCGCCCGAGTTCATGGCCGAACTGTTCAAGATGGAAGTGCCGGAGATTTACGACGGCATCATCGAGATCAAGGCCGTTGCCCGTGATCCGGGAAGCCGCGCGAAAATTGCGGTAATTTCCTATGACGGGTCGATTGATCCGGTCGGTGCCTGCGTTGGTATGCGCGGTTCTCGTGTGCAGGCGGTTGTGAACGAGCTTCAGGGCGAGAAGATCGACATCATTCCGTGGAATGAAGACATCCCGACATTCCTGGTGAACGCGTTGCAACCTGCCGAGGTGAGCAAGGTTGTTCTGGACGAAGATGCGGAGCGCATCGAGGTTGTTGTGCCGGACGAGCAGCTGTCTCTGGCAATCGGTCGCCGGGGTCAGAACGTGCGTCTGGCGTCGCAACTGACGGGCCTCGACATCGACATCATGACCGAGGAAGAGGAATCGGCACGGCGTCAGAAAGAGTTCGAAGAACGCACGCAGCTGTTCATGGACACGCTGGATCTGGACGAGTTCTTTGCCCAGTTGCTGGTGGCCGAAGGCTTCACCAATCTGGAGGAAGTGGCCTATGTCGAGGTGGACGAACTGCTGGTGATCGACGGTGTTGATGAAGACACCGCGGCCGAATTGCAGACCCGTGCGCGTGAGCATCTTGAGGCACAGGCGAAGAAAGCGCTTGAGAATGCGCGTGAGTTGGGGGCCGAGGACAGCCTGATCAACTTTGAAGGTCTGACGCCGCAGATGATCGAAGTGCTGGCCAAGGATGGCGTGAAGACACTCGAAGATTTTGCAACCTGCGCGGATTGGGAACTGGCCGGTGGCTGGACCACCGTCGATGGTGAGCGCATCAAGGACGATGGTCTGCTTGAGCCGTTCGACATGGCCCTGGAAGAGGCGCAGCATCTGGTGATGACAGCGCGGGTTCTTCTGGGCTGGGTTGATCCAACCGAGCTTGAGGCGGACGCCGAGGATGACGAGGCCGTCGAAACCGAAGACGAGCAGGTCTGAGCACACCGAACCTGAAAGGACGGTACCAACGTGGCACGTGGCGGAAAACACAAGGATCGGGAAAGCGGTCCGGATCGCAAATGTATTGCGACCGGAGAGGTGCGCCCGAAGGCCGAGTTGATCCGCTTTGTGGTTGGGCCGGATGACACGCTTGTTCCGGACCTGGCGGGGAAACTGCCGGGTCGGGGCATTTGGGTCACAGCGACACCGGACGCCCTTGAAACTGCGATCAAGAAGAACCATTTTTTGCGCGCAGCCAAGGCGAACGTCAAAGTCCCGGATACGCTGATCACGGATATCGAGCAGCAACTTGCGCGCCGTGTGACCGATCTGATAAGTCTCAGCCGGAAATCAGGGCTGGCGGTTTCGGGCTACGAGAAGGTCAAGGACGTTCTGGCCAAGGAAACTGCGGACGTGCTTTTGCAGGCCGAAGACGGGTCGAGCCGCGGTAAATCGAAACTCAGCACACCGCATTTTGGTCATTATATTGGCTGGCTTACGGCAGATGAGCTTGGAATGGCCTTTGGGCGACAAACTGTGATACACGCAGCGCTTGGTGCTGGTGGACTCACGCAACGTGTTGTAGAGGAGGCCCAACGATTGAAGGGCTTTCGTGTCAGAGCGTCTGACGCAAAGACGGTGGCAGGGGCTACCGGGAAGGAAATAAGAGCTAAATGAGCGATAACGACGGCAAAAAGACATTGGGTTTGCGCGGCGGTCCCCGGTCGGGGAACGTAAAGCAGAGTTTCAGCCATGGGCGGACGAAAAACGTCGTGGTGGAGACGAAGCGCAAGCGCGTGGTTGTGCCGAAACCCAATGCGGTCAAAAGCGGCACCGAAGGGTCCGCAAAAGCCGCGGTTGCAGCCTCTGGCAGCAAACGGCCCGCTGGGATTTCCGACGCCGAGATGGAGCGTCGCCTGAAGGCGTTGCAAGCCGCCAAGGCACGCGAGAGCGAAGAAGCGGCAGCCCGCGAGGCGGCTGAAAAAGCCCGCGCGGAAGAACGCGAGCGGATGCGCGCCGAGAAAGAAGCCAAGGAGCGCGAACAGCGCGAGGCGGAAGAGCGCGCACGCAAAAAGGCCGAAGACGAGGAACGCAAGGCACGCGAAGCGGCAGAAGCCGCAAAGGCTGCGGCCGCTGCGCCATCGCCCTCTGCCGCACCTGCTGCACGCCAACCTTCGGGTGGACCGAAGCCGTCTCAAGCGGCTCCGCGCAAGAACGAGCGCGAAGAACGCGGCCGCCGCAAGGTGGACGATGGCGGACGCCGGTCCGGCAAGCTCACGCTGAATCAGGCGCTGGGCGGAGAGTCGGGACGTCAGAAATCCATGGCTGCCATGAAGCGCAAGCAAGAGCGCGCGCGTCAGAAGGCGATGGGCGGAAGCCAGCCGCGTGAAAAGGTTGTGCGTGACGTGCAGTTGCCCGAGGCGATTACCGTGGCAGAGCTGGCCAACCGGATGACCGAAAAGGTTGCAGACGTCGTGAAGGCGCTGATGAACAACGGCATCATGGCGACGCAGAACCAGACGATTGACCAGGACACCGCAGAACTCATCATCGAAGAGTTCGGTCACAAGGTGACCCGTGTGTCCGACGCCGATGTCGAAGACGTGATCAAAGAGATCGAAGACGATGAAGCCGATCTCAAGCCACGGCCTCCGGTCATCACGATCATGGGCCACGTCGACCACGGCAAGACATCGCTGCTGGACGCCATCCGCGACGCGAATGTGACATCCGGCGAAGCGGGCGGGATCACGCAGCATATTGGTGCGTACCAGGTGAAATCAAAGGACGGCACGATCCTGTCCTTCCTTGATACACCGGGCCACGCCGCGTTCACCTCCATGCGCTCTCGTGGGGCGCAGGTGACGGATATTGTTGTGCTTGTTGTTGCGGCGGATGACGCGGTGATGCCGCAGACAATCGAAGCGATCAACCACGCCAAGGCGGCGCAGGTGCCGATGATCGTGGCGATCAACAAGATCGACAAGCCTTCGGCGAACCCGACCAAGGTGCGCACGGACCTTCTGCAACACGAAGTGATTGTTGAAGAAATGTCTGGTGACGTGCAGGACGTCGAAGTGTCTGCGATCAGCGGTCAGGGTCTACCGGAGTTGCTTGAAGCGATTGCGCTGCAGGCCGAAATCCTTGAACTGAAAGCCAACCCGGATCGTGCCGCACAAGGTGCCGTGATCGAAGCGCAGCTGGACGTGGGCCGTGGGCCTGTGGCGACCGTTCTGGTTCAGAACGGCACGCTGCGTCAGGGTGATATCTTCGTGGTGGGTGAGCAGTACGGTAAGGTCCGTGCGCTGATCAATGACAAGGGCGAACGCGTCAAGGAAGCCGGTCCGTCGGTGCCGGTTGAGGTGCTGGGTCTGAATGGCACACCCGAAGCGGGTGACGTGCTGAACGTGACCGAAACCGAAGCGCAGGCGCGCGAGATCGCGGAATACCGTGCAAACGTCGCCAAAGAAAAGCGCGCGGCGGCGGGTGCGGCCACAACGCTTGAGCAACTGATGCAGAAGGCGAAAGAGGACGAAGATGTGTCCGAATTGCCGGTGCTGGTGAAAGCGGATGTGCAGGGTTCTGCCGAAGCGATCGTCCAGGCGCTTGAGAAGGTCGGCAACGACGAAGTGCGCGTCCGCGTGCTGCATTCGGGTGTTGGTGCGATCACCGAAACCGATGTTGGCCTTGCCGAAGCGTCTGGTTGTCCGGTGATTGGCTTTAACGTGCGTGCCAATGCGTCGGCGCGGAACACGGCCAACCAGAAGGGTGTGGAAATCCGCTATTACAGCGTGATCTACGACCTTGTGGACGACGTGAAAGCCGCCGCCTCTGGCCTGCTCAGCGCCGAGATCAAGGAAACCTTTATCGGGTATGCCGAGATCAAGGACGTCTTCAAGGTGTCCAACGTGGGCAAGGTTGCCGGTTGTCTGGTTACCGAAGGCGTGGCCCGTCGCAGCGCCGGTGTGCGTTTGCTGCGTGACAACGTGGTGATCCATGAAGGCACGCTTAAGACGCTGAAGCGTTTCAAGGACGAGGTGCCTGAAGTGCAGTCCGGTCAGGAATGCGGCATGGCGTTCGAGAACTATGAGGATATCCGTCAGGGTGACGTGATCGAAATCTTCACCCGTGAAGAGGTCGAACGTAATCTCGACTGATCAGCCGACATAACAACATGACAAGGGCAGCTTCCGGGCTGCCCTTTTTCGTTTCAGCGGTGTGTTAAGCTGTCAGGCCGCGCGCATAACCGGCAGACCAGTATACACGCGGTTGCCCACGCGTACAGACACGCGTCCGTCCGGAAGCGTTTTCTCAAGAATGCCCTGCACTGACATGCAGCTTCCAACGATGATGGTTTTCAACATGCCAAATCTCCCCCAAGGCTTGACGCCTTATAAGTAGATCGCGACACGGCGCTTTGCCAGAAAAAACCGCAACTTTGTTGCTTATTTGGTGGGGATTGTTCCCGTTTGCTACACCCAGTCCCGGAGGATCGGGATCAACGGGATGTCCGCAGGCGGCATTGGGTAATCCCGAAGCTGATTGGATCGCACCCATTTCAAGGTTTGCCCTTCTTTCGATTCGGGCGTGCCCTTCCATTTTCGGCAGACATAGAGCGGCATCATCAGGTGAAAATCATCGTAGCTGTGCGATGCGAATGTCAGAGGCGCGAGGCAGCTTTCCCAGGTGTCGATCCCCAGTTCTTCCTGCAATTCGCGGATCAGGGCGTGTTCGGGGGTTTCCCCCTCTTCAACCTTGCCACCAGGGAATTCCCACAGGCCTGCCATAGATTTCCCTTCGGGTCGTTGGGCCAGCAGGATGCGCCCATCTGCGTCCACAAGGGCCACAGCCGAAACAAGTACGATTTTCATGGATCAGGACCTGTAGTCGGCGTTGATCGAGATGTAGCCATGGGTCAGGTCACAGGTCCAGACAGTCGCGGACCCGGTGCCGATGCCCAAATCAATGGTCATTTCAATCTCTTGGGCCTTCATGATCCGGGCGCCGTCTTCTTCGCGGTAGGTCGGATCGACCCAGCCGTTTTTTGCGACCTGAACATCACCAAACGAAATGCTGAGCGTGTCGCGGTCGGCGGGTGCGCCGGATTTTCCGATGGCCATCACAACGCGGCCCCAGTTGGGATCTTCGCCCGCGATGGCGGTTTTAACCAAGGGGGAATTGGCGACTGACAATGCGTGTATCTTCGCATCTGCGTCAGACAAAGCCCCCGTCACGGTGATCGCCACGAATTTCGTCGCCCCCTCGCCGTCGCGCACCACCTGATGTGCGAGGTCCAGCATCACCCCCCGCAGCGCAGTTTCGAAGGCAGCGGTGTCTTGAGACACCGACACGCCGGACGCCCCTGTGGCGGCAACCAGCAGCGTGTCAGACGTGGATGTGTCGCTGTCAACGGTGATGCAGTTGAACGTTGTTTCGTTCACGCGGGACACGATAGATTGCAGCTCATCCTGCTCGATGGCAGCATCGGTGAAGATATAGACCAGCATGGTCGCCATGTCGGGCGCAATCATACCCGAACCTTTGGCGATGCCCGCGATGGTCACGGTGCCGTCTGGCAAATCCACCTTGGCAGCCGCGCCTTTTGGAAAGGTGTCGGTTGTCATGATGGCCTTGGCGGCATCGCCAAGCGCGGTTTCATCCAAGGATTGGGCCAGCTCTGTGACCTTGGCCTGAATGCGATCATGCGGCAGGCGTTCGCCGATTACCCCGGTCGAACTGGTAAAAACGCGGGTCGCTGGCAAGCCGGTGACGCGTGCAACCTCTGCGCAGATGGCCTGAACCGACTCGTCCCCGGCCCGCCCGGTAAACGCGTTGGAATTGCCGGAATTCACGATGAACGCCGCACCAGCGTCGTCAGACAGGCGGATTTTCGATTGGCAATCCAGAACGTTGGCGGATCGGGTGGCCGATTTCGTGAAGGCCCCGGCGATACATGTTCCGGGGTCAAGCACGGCCAGCATCACATCCGTTCGACCCGCATATTTGACCCCCGCGGCGGCGGTCGCAAAGCGTGCGCCTTTGATCACGGGTAAGTCAGGAAAGGCTTTGGGTGCCAGCGGTGAGACGGATGTGATTTTTGCCACGGGGTTTAGTCCTCAAGCAGGTTGAGATTGCTGAGCACCGACGTGTCGATTTCTTCTTTCGCGGTACGCGTGACCTCAGCGGCGTCTGTCAGTTCTTCAAGGTGACGTGTCACGGCTTGCTGGCTGAGCTGGCTTTCGATCTCGGCGCGTACGGAGTCGAGCGTCGGGGCTTCCTGATTTCGCTTTTCGTTAAGTTTGATGACGTGCCAGCCGAACTGGGTTTGCACCGGCTTCGAAATCGCCCCGACCTCCATCTCCTCGACAGCGGTTTGGAATTCGGGAACCATCATGCCCGGGCCGAACCACCCAAGGGAACCGCCGTTGGGACCGGAGGGACCGGTGGATTTTTCGGCAGCGACCGCCGCGAAATCGGCTCCGCCATTCAGATCCTCGATGATCGTCGCCGCTTCTTCCTCGGTTGCGACAAGAATGTGAGAGGCGTTGAACTCTTCGGTTGGTTCGCCCTGAAGATAGGCTTCATCGTAGAAATTCTGCACGGTTTCATCGGTGACCGCTGCATCAACCACACCTTCAATCACCTGGGCCGCCCGCAATGCGCGGCGTTCGTTCTCAAGCGCCAGCACGATGCGGTTATCGTCCTCGTCTGCGGCTTGCTGGCTCAGCAGCGATTGCTGCACGATCTGGTCCAGAATGCCGTCCCACAAAACGTCATCGGGCAATTGCTGATATTGCTCGGGCAGGGACGCACGGACCATCAACATGTGACCAAGCGTGACCTCGGTGCCATTCACCGTCGCCACCACGGAGTCAGCATCAAGCGTGTCCTGAGCGTGAACTGGCAATGCCATCAGCAGGGCAAATGCGCCTGCCGACAATTTTGTGATGAGTTTTGACATCTCTTATCCTTATGGTGCCGCCCGCGCCGATGGGTGGCGTTGACACTGTATTTCGCGGACCTTACATCGCCCTATGGCTCTGCGAGGCCGGTCGTTCCCCTGTGTCATATGGGCTGTGTGCGAGGCGGGCAAGCAGATGCCGCACACGAAGATGTCAAACCTGAAAGAGAGTGCATGCTGGGATTAGGTAAAGTCGCGCGCAAGGTGTTCGGAACGCCGAACGACCGCAAAGTCAAGGCGACCCGCCCTTTGGTTCAAAAGATCAACGCTCTCGAACCTGAGTTTGAAAAACTAAGCGATGCCCAGATCATCGAGAAGACAGCCGAGTTCAAAGCCCGGCACGCCAATGGCGAGTCGCTGGATGACCTGCTGCCGGAAGCCTTTGCCAATTGCCGTGAAGCGGCCAAGCGCGCCTTGGGTCTTCGGGCGTTTGATGTCCAGTTGATGGGCGGGATATTCCTGCATCAGGGCAATATTTCAGAGATGAAAACGGGCGAAGGCAAAACGCTTGTTGCGACCTTCCCGTCTTACCTTAACGCGCTGACAGGGCGCGGTGTGCATATCGTGACGGTCAACGATTACCTGGCGCGCCGCGACAGCGAATGGATGAGCAAGGTCTACAGCGCCTTGGGCCTGACCACAGGTGTGGTCTATCCCCGCCAGCCGGACGACGAAAAGCGCGATGCCTACGCGAGCGACATCACCTACGCGACCAATAACGAACTGGGGTTCGACTACCTGCGCGACAACATGAAGTCCGAGCTGAACCAGATGTATCAGCGCGATCACTTCTTTGCCGTTGTGGACGAGGTCGATTCGATCCTGATCGACGAAGCGCGGACGCCGTTGATTATCTCGGGCCCGGCGCAGGACCGCAGCGAGCTTTACGTGGCCATCGACAAGCTGATCCCGCTGTTGTCGGACGAGCATTTCAGCATTGATGAGAAAACCCGGAACGTCACCTTTACCGATGACGGCAACGAGTTTCTTGAACAGACGCTGCACCAAGAGGGCATCCTGCCGGAAGATCAGTCTCTGTACGATCCCGAAAGCACCACCATCGTTCATCACGTGAACCAGGGGCTGCGCGCGCACAAGCTGTTCCAGCGCGACAAGGATTACATCGTGCGCGACGGAGAGGTTGTTCTGATCGACGAATTCACCGGCCGGATGATGCCGGGCCGTCGTCTGTCCGAAGGCCTGCACCAGGCGATTGAGGCCAAGGAAGGCTGTGATATCCAGCCCGAGAACGTGACGCTCGCCAGTGTGACCTTCCAGAACTATTTCCGTCTTTACGAAAAACTGTCCGGGATGACCGGGACAGCCGCGACCGAAGCCGACGAATTCGCCGAGATTTACGGGCTCGGCGTTGTCGAGGTGCCGACCAACCGCGAAATCGCGAGGATTGACGAGGACGACAAGGTCTACCGGACCGCGCAGGAAAAGTTCGACGCCATCGTGGCAGAGATCAAGACGGCGCATGAAAAGCAGCAACCGGTTCTGGTGGGCACCACGTCTATCGAGAAATCGGAAATGCTGAGCCAGTTGCTTGAGAAAGCGGGCCTGCCCCATAACGTTCTGAACGCGCGCCAGCACGAGCAGGAAGCGCAGATTGTGGCAGACGCCGGCAAGCTTGGCGCGATCACGATTGCGACCAACATGGCGGGCCGCGGCACCGACATCAAACTTGGCGGCAATGTTGAGCTTCAGGTGCTGGAAGCGATTGCGGCAGAACCTGACGCCGACCCCGAGGACATCCGCAAGCGGATCGAGTCAACCCACGACGCCGAAGAGCAAGCGGTCAAGGATGCGGGCGGGTTGTTTGTTCTGGCCACCGAACGCCACGAAAGCCGCCGGATCGACAACCAGTTGCGCGGCCGTTCGGGCCGTCAGGGGGATCCGGGGCGGTCGTCGTTCTTTCTGTCGCTGGACGACGATTTGATGCGCATCTTCGGGTCAGAGCGGCTTGAGAAAGTGCTGTCGACACTGGGCATGAAAGAAGGCGAAGCGATCATTCACCCGTGGGTGAACAAGTCGCTGGAACGGGCGCAAGCCAAGGTCGAAGGCCGCAACTTTGACATCCGGAAGCAGCTTCTCAAGTTTGACGACGTGATGAATGATCAGCGGAAGGTGATCTTTAGCCAGCGCCGCGAAATCATGGAAGCGCAGGATCTTGCAGAAGTGACGCAAGACATGCGGCACCAGGTGATCGACGATCTGGTTGACGCTTACATTCCGCCGAAATCCTATGCAGATCAGTGGGATACCGCTGGTCTTCAGGAAAAGATAAAGGAAATGATCGGCCTTGAAGCGCCGGTTGTTGACTGGGGTGACGAAGAAGGCGTCGATGCCGAAGTGATCCGTGAACGGCTGGAAGACGCGTCAGATGCGTTTATGGCGGAGAAGGCCGAAGCGTTTGGACCGGACACAATGCGGCAGATCGAAAAGCAGGTGCTGCTCCAGACCATTGATGCGAAGTGGCGTGAGCATCTGTTGACGCTGGAACATCTTCGGTCGGTTGTGGGCTTTCGTGGCTACGCGCAGCGCGATCCGTTGAACGAATACAAGTCCGAAGCGTTCCAGCTTTTTGAATCCATGCTCGACAGCCTGCGTGAAGACGTGTCCAAACAGCTTGGCCAGGTGCGTCCGATGTCGGAAGAAGAACAGCGCGCCATGATGGAGCAGATGGCGGCACAGCAAGCCGCGATGGCGCAGGCCGCCGAAGCTGCAGCGGCACAGGCCAGTGCACCTGTGGGCAATCCCGAAAACGCCGCAGACGGGTTCGATGAAACCGATCCGGCAACCTGGGGCAATCCGGGGCGCAACGACCCCTGCCCTTGTGGGTCGGGCAAGAAGTTCAAGCATTGCCACGGGCGGTTGGCGTAAGCACCTATTGCCACAAAGCCGTCGTAAATTAACCTAACCCGCGCCCTAGGCACACCCAGATTCCAAGGCAGAACGTCCTGTGCAGCACACGCATTGGGGCTTCTGCCATGGAACGCAATACATCCATTTTTATCGCCGCAGGCACCGTCGGAGCCGCGCTTTGCATCGGCGCGATGATGCAGTACGGGCCGTTTTCAGGTCCGTCGACCAACGCCTCTGTCGTGCAGACGCCGCTGATGGTTTCGGATGTACAGGAAGTGTCGTCCACGCCGAAATCCGATCTGCCGCAGGACCTGCCAATCATGTCCCTGCCTGCTTCGGTTGTGAGCAATCCTGTCCGCTCGTTCGAAGCCGGACCGGTCACAATCCCGCAAGCGCCCGAAAGCACCGGGTTCACATGCGACGTCGATCTTACGGCAGAGACAGCCGCCGGGGCGATGATCTCGTTAGAACTTGTTGCGCCGTGCCATGGCAGCGAACGCGTGACGCTGCATCACAATGGGCTGATGTTCACCGAATTGGTGCAACCGGATGGGACGTTGTCGCTCCAGATTCCGGCGCTTGTTGAAAACGCTTTGGTCATTGCGTCTTTTCTGGACGGATCGGGTGCCGTCGCGCATGCCACCGTGCCGACAGTCCCCTTTTACGACCGTGTCGTTTTACAGTGGCGCGGCGATGCAGGGCTTCAGCTTCATGCGCGCGAATTCGATGCGCAGTATTTTTCAGAAGGTCACATCTGGCATGGAGCCGAGGCGGACCCAAGTCGTGCGGCCACGGGGGACGGTGGTTTCCTGACCAAGCTTGGGTCTTCTGACGCACCAGAGGCGTTGCTGGCCGAGGTCTATACGTTTCCAAGCGGAATGACTCAGAATGAAGGCACAGTGGCGCTGACCGTTGAGGCAGAGATCCAGGCCAGCAATTGCGATACCCGCGTGGAGGCACAAACGCTGGAAATCCGCGACGGTAAAGAGCTGACAGCGAAAGAGCTGACCATTGATGTTCCGGGCTGTGACACCGTGGGCGATTTCTTGATGTTGAAAAATATCGTTGAAGACCTGACAATCGCCGCAAAATAAGCGGGCGGTTCAAAGGCGCGATCGATGAAACATGTTTGTGCGGCACTCTGGGCCGCACTTTTCCTTTTCCTGATGCCGGTTGCGTCGGTCGCCGAGGACGTGACCCTGCGGTCGCGTGACGGGGCCATTGAAGTGTCCGGGACATTGCTGGGCTTTGACGGCCAGTTCTACCGCGTTGACACGCAATACGGGGAACTGACCGTCGATGGGTCTGGTGTGCTGTGCGAGGGGCCGGGATGCCCGTCCCTGATCGATTACGTTGCCGATATTTCAATCTCGGGATCCTCCACCATCGGCGACGTGCTCATGCCCGCGCTTGTGGAAGGGTTTGCGCTCCAAAACGGGTTATCCGCGCGCCGCATCACGCAGGACGACACCCATTTCAGCTATGAACTGACCTCGGTGGACACAGGAAAAGTGGTTGCGCGGTTTGGGTTTCGGGTCTCAAGCACCGATGAAGGGTTCGCCGACCTGCTGGCGGATGAGGCCGATCTGGTCATGGCGTTGCGCGAGATCCGGTCCGGAGAGCTTGCGCTGGCAGAAGAGGCCGGGCTGGGCAAGCTGGACGATGTGAACCGCAGCCGGGTTCTTGCGCTGGACGCGATGACAGTGATCGTGTCACCGACGAACCCGGTGTCGGCGATCTCGGTCTCGGATCTGGCGCGCATTCTGTCCGGTGATATCGACAATTGGCGGACATTGGGCGGCCCGGACGCGCCGATTTCGGTGCACATGCGGGATGCCCAATCCGGGATTGCGCAGGCAGTGGAAGACCGCGTGTTGCGGCGGGGCAATGTTGACCTGATTGAAACTGTGGTGCGTCACCCGACGAATACCGCGCTGGCCAATGCGGTGACGCGGGATCAACTGGGGTTGGGAGTGGCGAGCTTTTCCGAGATCGGAAACAGCAAGGCGTTGGCGCTGACTGGCACATGCGGATTTTCGCTGCGGGCCAATCGGCTGACAATCAAGACAGAGGATTACCCGCTGACCGCGCCGATGTTCTTGTACGTGCCTGCACGGCGGTTGCCGAAACTTGCCCGCGAGTTTCTGACCTACACCCGAACGGGACCGGCACAGATCATCACGCGGCGGGCAGGATTCGTGGATCAGGCCCCGGAAGAGATCACGCTCAACGCACAAGGCGACCGGTTGGCAAATGCGGTTTCCGTGGCAGAGGGGGATGTCGGGCTCAATGACTTGAAGCGTCTGGTGGACACGTTGTCGCCACTGCGCCGGTTGTCGACCTCGTTTCGGTTTGAGCCCGGCCAGGCACGTCTGGACGCACAATCGCGGTCGAATGTGCAGCAATTGGCACGGGCGGTGGAGGCCGGTGTCTATGACGGCAGGCACCTGATTTTTGTAGGGTTTTCTGATGGGGTCGGACCGGCGGGCGGCAACCTTCAGATTGCGCAGGACCGCGCGAAAGCCGTGAAACAGGCGATTGAAGGTGCGCTTGAAGCGTCGAACCTGTCGCAAGTGGTGTTGTCCACGGACGCATTCGGAGAGGCGATGCCCATGGCCTGCGACGACACGAGTTGGGGGCGGCAGGTCAACCGGAGGGTCGAGGTGTGGGTGCGCTAAAGTAGACAGAGGTTCGGTGTTGCAGGGTCTGCGCATTTCGATTTGGCAGAGTGCCGTGCATATGCCCGGCCTACAGGTACCCTTCGGATTTCAGGCTGGTTTCGCGCGATTTTCCGATGATCAGGTGATCATGTACGGTGATGCCGACGGCATCGCAGGCGGTGACAATGTCATGGGTCATCGTGATGTCGGCCTGTGACGGGGTTGGGTCGCCGGATGGATGGTTGTGGACAAGAATCAGCGCAGACGCATTGAGATCAAGCGCACGTTTGATGATTTCGCGGGGGTAGACGGGGACGTGATCGACGGTGCCTTTGGCCTGCATTTCATCGGCAATCAGGACGTTCTTGCGATCAAGAAAGAAGATGCGGAAATGTTCGGTATCGCGGTGCGCCATGCTGGCACGGCAGTAGTTGAGCAACGCCGACCAGCTTGAGATCACATCGCGTTGCAGCAGCTTTGTCTGGGTCATCCGGTGGGCAGAAGCCTCGATCAGTTTGAGGTCAAACGCGGTTTCCGGGCCAATTCCCGCAACCCCTTGCAAGCGGTCGATGGGGGCCGCCAGCACCGCGTTGAAATCCCCGAAGGTGTCGATCAGCAGACGCGCGGTGGGTTTGACGTCGCCGTTTCTCAGCGATCGGAACAGCAGCAATTCCAGGAGTTCATAATCCGGCATCGGGTCCGCGCCGCCCACAAGAAACCGATTGCGCAGGCGCTTGCGGTGATCCTTGAGATAAGACGGCACCCGTTTGCGTTTGGGGGTGTCAGCCGGGGCCGCGCCACCAGTTGCACCGGTCTTGCGCGGCGGAGGTGCGGCCGCTTCGAACAATGATAGCTGTGCGGGACGTGCGCGAGACATGGGCACAGAATTGCCCAGCCACGCTTAAGAAAATGCTAACGGCCCCACTATGGGGGCCGTCGGCGTCAGCCCTTCATGGAATCCCAGAAGCCTTTTACCGATTTGAAAAAGCTTTTGGATTCCGGGTTGTTGTCTTCGCTCAGGTCCTCGAACTCCCGCAGGAGTTCCTTCTGGCGCGATGTCAGGTTCACCGGTGTTTCCACGGCCAGTTCGATGAACATGTCGCCCTGCCCGTTCCCGCGCAGTGTGGGCATGCCTTTGCCACGCAGGCGCATCTGGCGGCCCGATTGGCTTCCTTGCGGGATCGACACGCGGCTGCGCCCACCATCAATCGTGGGCACTTCGATATTGCCGCCCAAGGCCGCAACCGTCATCGAGACAGGCACACGGCAATGCAGATGTGGGCCATCGCGTTCGAACAGATCGTGCTGTGCCACATCGATAAAGATGTAGAGATCGCCCGGAGGCCCGCCACGCAGACCGGCTTCGCCTTCGCCTGCCAGCCGAATGCGGGTGCCGGTTTCCACACCTTTGGGGATGTTCACCGACAGCGCCCGATCTTTCTGGACCCGGCCTGCGCCACCGCAACCTTTGCAGGGGTTCTTGATCGTCTGACCAAGACCCGAACAGGTCGGGCAGGTACGTTCCACGGTAAAGAAGCCCTGGGTCGCGCGGACCTTGCCCATGCCCGAACAGGTCGGGCAAGTTGTGGGTTCTGCCCCGCCTTCGGCACCCGAGCCGCTGCATTCGCCACATTGCACCGATGTCGGCACTTCAATGGTTTTCTGCATGCCCGCATAGGCGTCTTCGAGCGTCACGCGCAGGTTGTAGCGCAGATCCGCACCGCGCGATGCGCGCTGCCGTCCACCGCCACGCTGCCCGCCCATGAAATCGCCGAAGAGATCGTCGAACACGTCCGAGAAAGCGCTTGCAAAATCGCCTTGCCCGCCAGCACCCGGACGGCCTCCGTTGCCCATGCCGCCTTCGAACGCTGCGTGACCAAACCGGTCATACGCCGCTTTCTTCTCAGCATCCTTGAGAACCTCGTAAGCCTCGTTGGCTTCCTTGAACTGTTCTTCGGCGTTGGGATTGTCGGCATTGCGATCGGGGTGAAGCTCTTTGGCTTTGCTGCGATAGGCTTTCTTGATCTCGTCCGGAGACGCGCCTTTCTTCAGGCCGAGCACATCATAGTAGTCACGTTTGGACATTATGCCCTCCTTTTACGGAACGTCAGAGGCCGGCCCGGTGTCCGGACCGGCCTCTTATTGGTTCCGCCTGAGCAAGCTTAGGCGCGCTTGTTGTCGTCGAGATCTTCGAAGTCGGCGTCGACGATGGTGTCGTCGTCGCTGGGTTCATCGGCGGCTGCCGGGGCTTCTTCGCCCTCTTCGGCCTGGGCCTTGTAGATCGCCTCACCCAGCTTCATTGCGGCTTCGGTCACGTTCTGGATGCCCGACTTGATCTTGTCGGCGGTCGACTTTTCGTCTTCCAGATCGTCCTTGAGTGCTGCAATGGCCAATTCGATGGCTTCCACGGTGGTCGGATCGACCTTGTCCGAATGCTCTTCCACCGACTTTTCTGTCGAATGGATCAGGCTTTCCGCCTGGTTGCGCGCTTCGACCATTTCGCGGCGTTCCTTATCGGACTCGGCGTTGGCCTCGGCATCCTGGACCATCTTCTCGATGTCCTCATCCGACAGACCCCCAGAGGCCTGGATCGTGATGTTCTGCTCTTTGCCGGTGCCTTTGTCCTTGGCGGACACGGACACGATGCCGTTGGCGTCGATGTCGAACGTCACTTCGATCTGTGGCATGCCGCGCGGTGCTGGCGGGATGTCTTCGAGGTTGAACTGACCAAGCATCTTGTTGTCGGCCGCCATCTCGCGTTCACCCTGGAACACGCGGATCGTCACGGCGTTCTGGTTGTCTTCGGCTGTCGAGAAGATCTGGCTTTTCTTCGTCGGGATCGTGGTGTTGCGGTCGATCAGGCGTGTGAAGACACCACCAAGGGTTTCGATCCCCAAGGACAGCGGTGTCACGTCCAGAAGAACAACGTCTTTCACGTCACCCTGCAGAACACCCGCCTGAATGGCGGCACCCATGGCAACCACTTCGTCCGGGTTTACACCTTTGTGCGGCTCTTTGCCGAAGAACTTGGTCACTTCTTCTGTGACTTTCGGCATGCGGGTCATACCACCGACAAGGACAACCTCATCAATGTCAGAGGTGCTGAGACCGGCGTCTTTCAACGCGGCCTGGCACGGCTTGAGCGACGCCTTGATCAGGTCACCGACAAGGCTTTCGAGCTTGGCACGGGTCAGCTTGAGCACGAGGTGCAGCGGCTGGCCGGTTTTTCCGTCCATGGAGATGAACGGCTGGTTGATCTCTGTCTGGCTGGAGGAGGACAGCTCGATCTTTGCTTTCTCCGCCGCTTCCTTGAGACGCTGCAGCGCCATCTTGTCCTTGGTCAGGTCGACGCCGTTCTCTTTTTTGAATTCGTCGGCCAGGTAGTTGACGATGCGCATGTCAAAGTCTTCACCACCCAGGAACGTGTCACCGTTGGTGGATTTGACTTCGAACAGACCATCGTCGATTTCGAGGATGGTCACGTCAAACGTACCGCCGCCAAGGTCATAGACCGCGATGGTGCGGGATTCTTTCTTGTCGAGACCGTAAGCCAACGCGGCGGCTGTCGGTTCGTTGATGATACGCAGGACTTCGAGACCGGCAATCTTGCCGGCGTCTTTGGTCGCCTGACGCTGGGCGTCGTTGAAATACGCCGGCACGGTGATGACCGCTTGCGTGACGTCTTCGCCGAGATAGGATTCGGCGGTCTCTTTCATCTTTTGCAGGATGAACGCAGAGAGTTGGCTTGGGGAGTATTTCTCACCCTTGGCTTCCACCCACGCGTCGCCATTGCCACCGTCGATGACGTTGAACGGCATGTTCTTGCGGTCTTTGGCAAGTGCCGGGTCATCGTTGCGACGGCCGATCAGGCGCTTCACACCAAAGACGGTGTTTTCCGGGTTGGTGACCGCCTGACGCTTGGCTGGCTGGCCAACAAGGCGTTCATCATCTGTGAACGCGACAATGGATGGGGTTGTGCGCGCGCCTTCGGCGTTTTCGATCACGCGAGGCTGCGAGCCGTCCATGATAGCGACGCAGCTGTTTGTTGTTCCGAGGTCAATACCAATTACTTTGGCCATGTTTTCGATCCCTTCGTATTTTAAGGCGATGTCACGAGACGAAGACCCATTTCGGCATCCCGCCCCGCATTACGTTCCGCTGACAGTTTCGTGTTCAGCAGGTCCGGTGGGTATATAAGGAGGCGACATGACGCCTGCAAGCGTCGCTGGTACCCAGAATTCCTGAAAATTCGGTATGCCTTTCCGGGTTTGTGCATTTATCTGTCCGCTATGAACGTTGTCACCATCCGCGAATTCGACATTTATCCCGATTGCCTGTCGCATGACGCCCAATCGAACCTGGTGGACGCGGTGCGGTCCTGCCTGCAAACGGCCCCCTTGTTTCAGCCAACAACGCCGCGCGGCAAGGCGATGTCGGTTCGCATGAGTGCAGCAGGTGCCTTTGGCTGGGTCAGTGACCGGTCGGGGTATCGTTATGAGCCGCGCCATCCGTCCGGCGTTGACTGGCCCCCGATACCGGACATGTTGCTGGATCTGTGGCATCGTTTGGCCCCGGATGCGCGTGACCCGGAATGCTGCCTGATCAACTGGTACGCGGATGGCGCGAAAATGGGTATGCATCAGGACAAGGACGAGGCGGATTTTTCTCAGCCCGTTTTGTCTGTTTCTTTGGGGGACGACGCGTTGTTCCGCATGGGCAACGCGACACGTGGCGGGACAACAGAGTCGGTCTGGCTGCGTTCAGGCGATGTGGTGGTGATGCGCAATTCGGCCCGCCGCGCGTATCACGGAATCGACCGTATCAAAGCCAACAGCTCAACCTTGCTGCGCGATGGTGGGCGCATCAATCTGACGTTGCGGGTGGTGACCTGATCAGTTCCGGGCCGACCACGATGCCGAGGCGCGCCTGCGGGTGTAGAATTCCCCCATGAGGCCGATCATCAGGCAGACCAGCGAGAGGTAGGCAACATATTCCCAGTTCGAATTGCGTGGCACGTAATTGATAAAGGCAAAGCCCCGCGCTTGATCGATTGTGTGGAACAGCGGGTTCCAATCAAACATCGCCACCATGAAGCTGGGCAAGGCGTTTGCGACGAACATTTTGCCCGACGCGATCATGTTGGCGCGTTTGTATAAGGTAGACAGGAAGGTGACAAAGCCGGGAAACCACGGTTTGAGCGCCAAAAACACCAGACCGATGCACCCACCGGAAAACCACGCCAGCAGCAGCATTCCGATCACTGGCATCGGATCGACGACTTCGGTCAGGACATAGGGATTCATCGCTACGTCATAGATAAACAAGATCGAGGCCACGGCGATCACCTGAATATAAAGAACACCCAACATACTGGACACAATCGAGATGAACGTGTTCATCGGCGCGTGCTGCATCATGGCCGAGGTCGGGCCTTCGCTGCCCAGCACGGCACCAACTGCCTTGTTGTGGGTCATGAACAGGAAAATGCCGGTGAGCAGAAAGATCACGAAGTCCCCCCGCAAGGCCAGCGACTTCATCCCCATGATCGAGAACATCACATAGAAAAAGAGCACG
The DNA here is from genome assembly GCF_023015985.1 of Marivita sp. S6314. Classification (GTDB taxonomy): domain Bacteria; phylum Pseudomonadota; class Alphaproteobacteria; order Rhodobacterales; family Rhodobacteraceae; genus Marivita. The sequence continues at coordinate 122,685 of NZ_JALKAO010000003.1, read as the reverse complement.
AACATCAGGGACTGGAAGACGCTGACAACAATCGACAGAAACGCGTTTCCATGCGCCTTGCGGACGGATCGCACCGTATTGTGGTAGATCAGCTCGGCGATATTGGCTGCCGAGGACGCACGATTTCTCGGCGCGGAACTCTGGAACATAGTCTTGCCTTTGCCTCTGCCCGCATTTCTGACGTCAGTTGACCTGACTGTTCTTGCGGACTTTCGTTAAGGTCATGATAAGTGACGTGACCTTTCAAATCAATCGAGGCAGAAACCGATGGCCGTGGATTATGATGCACTGATGCAAACACTGCGCAGGTTGGCGCTTGAGGCCGGCGATCGGATCATGGAAATTTACCAATCCGACGATTTTGACGTGCGGTCGAAGTCAGACAGCAGCCCCGTGACCGAAGCGGATGAAGCCGCCGATGCGTTGATTTCGGCAGGATTGCGATCTGCGTTTCCGGACATTGCTCTGGTGACGGAAGAACAATCCGAGACGCATAACCTTGATGTGCGCGATTTCCTGATCGTGGACCCGTTGGACGGGACCAAGGAGTTCATCCATCGGCGCGGCGATTTCACGGTGAATATCGCGCTTGTCGAAAAAGGTGTCCCCACGCGCGGCGTGGTCTATGCGCCAGCCAAGGATCGTCTGTTCTACACGCTGGGTGACGGTCAGGCGGTTGAAGAGGCTGGCCCGTTCGACAAGGACACTCCCGGCACGCAGTCGTCGATCCATGTCTCGACACCGGATGCTTCGGCGCTGATGGTGGTCGCGTCCAAGTCGCACCGCGATCAGGCGACCGACGACTATATCAACCGGTATTCCGTCAAAGACAGCAAAAGCGCCGGATCGTCGCTCAAATTCTGCCTTGTGGCGACAGGTGAAGCGGATTTCTACCCGCGTCTTGGGCGCACGATGGAGTGGGACACGGCAGCGGGTCACGCGGTTCTGAACGGGGCGGGCGGACAGGTCATGCGCCTAGATGATCTGAAGCCGTTGGCCTATGGCAAGCCGACCTTTGCCAATCCGTTCTTCGTGGCGACCGCACCCGGGATTGACCTGACCAAAGTGTGACGCGGCCGTGACGCCGCTTTCCTTCAGCGTCATCGTCGTCAGCCGGGATAGGCCAAGGTGGTTAAGACGGACCTTGATGGCGATTGACCAGCTTGACTACCCACGTTTCGAGATACGCGTGGTTGCCTGTCGAGATGGAGTATCAGCCGCGCGCAGCTTTGATCTGCGGCGTCCGGTGTCGGTTATTGCTTTCGACGAGGCAAATATTTCGAAAGCCCGAAATCTGGGTATCGCACACGCAAACGGAGACATCCTCGCCTTTATCGACGACGACGCCGTGCCAGAGCCGACATGGTTGCAGCATCTGGCGTCTGCGTTTGACCGCCCCGACATTGTGCAGGCCGGGGGAACGACGCTTGGACGGAACGGGATTTCGGTGCAGCACGCCGCCAGTCTTGCGGATGCCTTTGGGCGATCACATCCGGTATCGGTGACGTCTGACACCCCTGCCCAGATCGCGCCCACACAGGTCGGGCTCCCACGATTACACGGTACCAATATGGCGTTTCGCAGGACCACATTGTGGGATCACAAGGGGTTTGATGAACGGTTTACGTTCTATCTTGAGGAAACCGACCTGACCCGTCGTATCGCGCAGCAAGGTGGTGGCACCGCCTATGTCCCGAATGCTGTTGTGCATCATGCAACCGCCAAGAGCCGACACAGGACTACGACCCGCACACCTGTCCGCCTGTTTGAAATCGGTGCATCGGCGGCTGTTTTTCATCGCAAACATGCCAAATCGGAAGAGTGGCACGACGCAAAAGCCTGTTTCTTTTCGGAACGACGATCCTGGCTCATGTGGCATATGCAGATCGGAACGCTTACCCCGGACGACGTGCTGCGTCTGCTGCGCGAATTGGAGGACGGTTACGCCGAAGGCCTGCAACGGGACGCAGAGGCGGGTTTGCGCAAGGATGCCCCGCCCCCGATGGACGTGCCCGCTTTTGCGCCCTCTGCCAAGGATATTTGCCTGTTGCCCGGCTTTGCGTCTCGGACCGCCGCGCGCAATGTGGCGACGCAGCGGGTTTCACGTGGGGATCGGGTCACGGTGCTTGAATACTCGCCCAGTTCACTGTTCCACCACGTCGAATTTACGATGGACGGGTACTGGCGGCACGTAGGTGGGATCTTCGGAAAAGAGCAGCGGCACGAACCTTTGGTGCAGATGGCCACGCGACAGTCCCGCGCCAGACGCACACTTGAGCGGCTTGCCGGAATACGCGCCAGAAATCGGCTAGAAATTGCGGGAAAATTGAAACTTCTTTAACAAGATCGCAGATATTCCTCACTTATGTCATACTCAAGAACGCTTACCTGTGGCATAGATTGCCGAAATAATCAGTTGCGGCGTGTCAGGAGCAGTCATGCGAAATAAAGTAACAAAAGCCGTTTTTCCCGTTGCAGGATTGGGCACGCGGTTTCTTCCCGCAACCAAATCTGTCCCCAAGGAAATCATGACACTGGTCGACAGACCCTTGGTGCAATACGCGATTGACGAAGCCCGTGCCGCAGGGATCAAGGAATTTATCTTTATCACCTCGCGCGGGAAAAGCGCGCTTGAGGACTATTTTGACCAGTCGCCCATCCTGGAACAGGAACTGCGCAAAAAAGGCAAGCTCGACATTCTGGAAGACCTCAAGTCGACCAATATGGAAAGCGGCGCAATCGCCTATATGCGCCAGCACAAGGCGCTGGGATTGGGGCACGCGGTCTGGTGTGCGCGCCGGTTGATCGGGGACGAACCCTTTGCCGTGATGTTGCCGGATGACGTGATTTCTGCGGAAAAGCCATGCCTGCAGCAGATGGTCGAGGCTTATGAGGAAACCGGCGGCAACATGGTGGCCGCAATGGAAGTGCCCTACGACAAGGCGTCCAGCTATGGTATCCTGGATGTCAAAGATGACATGGGCGCAATGGTGTCCGTCAAGGGCATGGTGGAAAAGCCAAATGTCGAAGATGCGCCCTCGAACCTGGCTGTGATCGGGCGGTATATCCTTGATCCTGCGGTTCTGAGGAACCTCAACAAAAAGCAAACCGGTGCGGGTGGTGAAATCCAGCTGACCGACGCGATTGCACAGGAAATCGACGCGACGGGTGTCTATGGATATCGGTTCCGGGGACAGCGGTTTGATTGCGGTTCCAAAGCAGGGTTCCTGCAGGCAACAGTCGCCTTCGGGCTGGCGCGCGACGATCTGAAAGACGATTTGCGCGGTTTTCTTGACTCGGTGATGCAAATCGAAAACGCGGCAGAATAAAACATGAAAGTGCTTGTGACCGGCGGCGCGGGCTATATCGGGTCGCATGCATGTAAGGCATTGTCGAAGACAGGCCATACGCCGATTACCTTTGACAACCTGTCAACCGGCTGGCGCGATGCGGTCCAGTTCGGGCCCTTTTTCGAAGGTGATCTGACCGATAAATCCAGCATCGAACGCGCGTTTGCGGAACACAGACCCGACGCCGTGCTGCATTTCGCAGCGCTCAGCAGGGTTGATGAAGCCATGGCGAAGCCAGAGCTCTACTGGCGCAACAATGTACTGGGATCGCTGAACCTTTTTGAAGCAGCCGTGCAGCACGACTGCCTTGATCTGGTGTTTTCCTCGACTTGCGCAACCTTTGGCGATCAGGACAACGTGATACTGGACGAAAACACACCGCAACACCCGATCAACGCCTATGGCGCGTCAAAACAAGCCGTCGAACGCATGCTTCAGGACTTTGAAGCAACCCACGGCCTGAGAAACGTGATCTTCCGCTATTTCAACGTCGCAGGTGCTGATCCGGATGCCGAGGTGGGCGAATTTCACCGGCCCGAAACCCATCTGATCCCGATTGTCCTTGATACCGTGGCCGGGGAACGGGACCAGGTGACGATCTACGGCACCGATTACCCCACACCCGACGGGACATGTGTGCGTGACTACGTTCACGTCTCTGATCTGGTGGATGCGCATCTTCTGGGATTGCAGTGGTTGAAAGACGGCAAAGGCAGCCGGGCGTTCAATCTTGGCACCGGGTCCGGTTTTTCCGTGCGCGAGGTAATCCACTCCGCGAACCGGGTGACAAACCGTGAAGTGCCAACCGCGATTGGAGACCGCCGCCCCGGCGACGCGATCAAGCTGGTGTCCGGTTCGAAACGCGCAGAAGACGAACTAAAGTGGACTCCGCAGAAATCGACCATGCCCCAGATGATCGAGGATGCGTGGCGCTGGCATCAAGTTGCTGACTACAGGAAATAGCCCCGCACCGGCGCATCTTTTGGATGTCACGCGCACGGTCAGTCGCGCTCAGAAACGTGCCACGGGAATTGACCGCATTGAGCGGGCCTATCTTGAACACCTCATCGCCTGTGATACGCCCTTGTTCGGGCTGGTGCGCACCAAGCTGGGGTTTCTTCTGCTCGACAAAGACGGCTGTGCCGCCCTTCTGCGCCATGTCGTGGACCCGTTCTGGACGCAGGTCGATCTGATCTCGCGCTGGGGCCGCCGCACGGATCAGCCGCGTGCGATTACAGAAACCGGATTGCGGAGGATGGCGTTGGATCGGTCAACGCCGCTGCGACTGAAACGGATGTTGAAACGACATCTTCCCCCCGGTGCGGTCTATCTGAATGTGGGTCAAACCAATTTTAATGATCGCGTCATTCACGCCACCAAAGGCATCGAAGGCGCGCGCATCGTCACCTATGTGCACGACACAATTCCACTGGACTGGCCGGACACCCAAACGCAAAAATCGCGCCTTCGGTTCAAGCGATTTCTAAACTGCGTGGATCGGTTTTCCGACATCGTGCTGTGCAACTCGTCCGTGACCAAGACCGATATACTGCAGCACGTTCACCAAAAATGGGACACAGATATTCATGTGCTTCTCCCCGGATTGCACGACATGCCATTGGGGAATGCCCCGGTTGGCCCATGGACGGACCGCCCCTATTTCATCACGATCGGAACGATTGAACCGCGCAAGCAGATCGGGTTTCTTCTGGATCTCTGGTCAGACTTCGATGGCGATCAGGATCCCCATTTACTGATATGCGGGCAAAGAGGATGGATGAGCGACGCGATTTTTGAGCGTCTCGATCAACATCCGCGCAATGTGCACGAGTTGAACGATCTGTCAGATCCCGACATGTGGGCGCTGCTAAGCCAAAGCAACGGGTTGCTGTTTCCGAGCCTCGCAGAGGGATTTGGATACCCCGCGTTTGAGGCGGCAAAGCTCGATATCCCGGTTCTGTGCAGTCCGCTGCCGGTCTTCAAAGAACTGCTGAAAGATTACCCTATTTACGCAGGCGAATCGGATCGTTACTCTTGGCGCAATAATATCGAGCAACTGGCGCAAAGACGTCGGGGCCAAGGCGGTGAGCAGAACAGGCAAGGGGCAGTGCATGTCCCCGGTTGGCAGGCACATTTCAACCAGCTGTTTACACTTCTTTGATACCCCGCGAGCGGTGCGTTCGCAGGCATAGAGAGCTGACCATTGAGCGTGGTTCAAAGATATGGGCTTCGGCTTCAGCGAAAACGCTGGAGAATTCGCGCGTTTCGTAAACGCCGCGAGATGAAACCTGTTGCTAATCGCACCGGCCAAATCCGCAAGACCGATATCCTGCTGTTTTGTACGCTGCGCAACGAAGGTGTGCGGCTTCCGTATTTCCTCAAATACTACCGCGACATGGGCGTGTCCCATTTCCTGTTTGTCGACAATGACAGCACCGATGGCACGTCCGAATTGCTGGCACAGCAACCGGATGTGTCCGTCTGGCACACGCGCAAAAGTTACAAACGGGCGCGGTTCGGGATGGACTGGATCAACTGGCTGCTGCGCAAATACGGCCATGATCATTGGTGTCTGACGGTCGATCCCGACGAATTCTTCGTCTACCCGTTTTGCGACTCGCGTCCCTTACCCGCGCTGACAGACTGGCTTGAGGCGTCGTCTATCCGGTCCTTCAGCGCGATGTTGCTGGATATGTATCCCAAGAGCAGGATTGATGCGGTGCCGTATCAGGCGGGTCAAAACCCCTTGGAAATCGCCGCGTGGTTTGATTCCGGGAACTACACGCTCAAACGCAATCATTTGCTGGGCAACCTTTGGATTCAGGGCGGCCCCCGCGCGCGGGTGTTCTTTGCAGACCGGCCCGAAGCGGCACCGGCGTTGAACAAGATCCCACTGGTGAAGTGGCACAACCGGTATGTCTATACCAGCTCCACCCATATGCTGCTGCCGCGCGGTCTGAACTATGTCTATGACGAATGGGGCGGGGAAAAAGCGTCCGGCGCGTTGCTGCACACCAAGTTCCTCAGCACCTTTAACGAAAAGGCGATGGAAGAGCTGAAGCGCCGCGAACACTACGCGGGAAGCCTTGAATACGTGGCCTATGCCAGCGCGTTGCAGGACAATCCGGAACTTTGGTGCAAGTGGTCCGAGAAATACATCAACTGGCGTCAGCTTGAAATCCTGGGTCTGATGTCGATGGGGAACTGGGCATGAGCATCGGCATCATCATGCTGGCCCACACGGCGCTGCACCGCGCCGAACAAATTGCGCGTCATTGGACCAAAGCGGGCTGCCCGGTTGTGATCCATGTCGACCAGATGGTGTCGACCAAGCGCTACAAGATATTCACTCAACGGCTCAGCGACGATCCCCTGATCCGGTTCTCGCGCCGCCATCGCTGCGATTGGGGATCGTGGGGGCTGGTTGCCGCCAGTCAGGATGCCAGCGAGTTGATGCTGGCCGAGTTTGAGGATGTCAGCCACGTCTACCTGACCTCGGGAGCGTGTTTGCCCTTGCGACCGGTGCAAGAGCTGATCGACTACCTGAAAGCGCGGCCCAGAACCGACCATATCGAAAGCGCCACAACTGCCGACGTGCCCTGGACTGTCGGGGGCCTGGATGAAGAACGCTTTACGATGCGGTTTCCGTTTTCTTGGCGGCGCAACCGGTACCTGTTTGACCGCTTTGTCGAATTGCAGCGCAAGTTCGGCTATACCCGCAAAATCCCCGATGGGCTGGTCCCGCATATGGGCAGCCAATGGTGGTGCCTGACGCGGCAAACCCTGTCCTCGATCCTGCAGGACCCCAAGCGCAAAACCTATGATCGGTATTTCCGGCATGTGTGGATCCCGGACGAAAGCTACTTTCAAACCCTGTCGCGATTGTATTCGACCAATATTGTCAGCCGATCCCTGACGCTGTCGAAATTCGATTTTCAGGGCAAACCGCATATCTTCTATGATGATCACCTGCAGTTGTTGCGTCGCTCCGACTGCTTTGTGGCGCGCAAGATCTGGCCCAGCGCGGATCGGCTCTACGAGACGTTCCTGAACCCGAAACCCGGAGAGTTGAGCCTGCAGGAACCCAACCCCGGCAAGATTGACCGCATCTTTGCCAAGGCGGTGGATCGCAGAACGCGCGGGCGACCCGGTCTTTACATGCAAAGCCGCCACCCCAACGAGGATTGGGAAAACGGGGTAACAGCGGCCAAGTATTCCGTGTTTCAGGGCTTTACCGAACTGTTTACGGATTTCGAACCGTGGCTCGCGCAGGTCACGGGGGCCAAGGTGCATGGGCACCTGTTTGCTCCGGATCGCGCGCATTTTGCCGATGGTCAGACGGTACTGAATGGGGCGCTGTCGGACAGCGCAACCCTGCGCGACTATGATCCTAAGATGTTCCTGACCAACCTCTTGTGGAACACGCGTGGCGAACGTCAGTGTTTCCAGACCGGTCCGCGCAGCACACCGCATGTGATGTGGGACATCGCCAAAGACCCCAATGCGCAAGTCTCCGTGATCAGCGGGGCCTGGGCCATTCCGTTGTTCCAATCGAACCGGACATTCAGTGATCTGCGCAGCGAAGCCGCGCAGCTGCAGAAGATCGAAACGGAAATGCTGGATGCGTTGCGGTCGCCGTATTCGAAATGCCGCAAGCGCATCTGGACCATGGCGGAATTCATCGAAAGCCCGATGGAGGCGATTCAGGTCATTGTCGATGAAATCGGCTTTCAACCCAACCGCCGCCTGACCGAAGCGCCGCGCATGGTGGACCTGACCGGGTTCGGGCAATTCCTTCAGAACCTGAAAAATCAGGGCATGCATCCTTATCTGATGGGGGATTTCCCGGCGGATCCGATTGCTCACCCCCCGGCGCAGCAAACGCAACGCCCCCGTCCATACTTGGTGAAGCGATAGATCGTGTCAGGCACTTTTGACAGTTTTGTTGTCTTCGCCGACATGCGGACCGGGTCCAATCTTCTGGAGGATTACCTGAATCAGATTGAGGGCGTCACCTGCCATGGCGAGGCGTTCAATCCAAATTTCATCGGCTATCCCAACCGGTCAGACATTCTGGGCATCACGCAACAGCAACGCGAGGACACGCCCGAACGCTTGCTGGCGACCATTCGCCAGCAATCCGACGGCCTTGGCGGGTTTCGCTTTTTTCACGATCACGATCCGCGGGTTTTGCCTGCTATCCTGACCGATCCGCGCTGCGCCAAGATCATCCTGACCCGCAACCCGATCGACAGCTATATCAGCCTCAAGATCGCGCGCGCGACGGATCAGTGGAAACTGACCAACGTCAAGAACCGCAAATCCGCGCAGGCGCATTTCGATCTGCATGAATTTGAACGTCATATTGGCCGCATTCAGGCATTCCAGCTTGAGATCATGCACGCGCTGCAGGTGACCGGGCAATCGGCCTATTATATCGGGTATGACGATCTGCATGACATCGACGTGTTAAGCGGCTTGGCGCAGTGGTTGGGCATATCGATGAGGCCCGAGGCGTTTGAAAGCAATCTGAAGCCGCAAAACCCGCAGCCCTTGTCAGAAAAGGTTGCGAATTTTGACCAGATGACAGTTGCGCTGCGGGGTCTGGACCGTTTCGATCTGACCCGCACACCGAATTTTGAACCAAGACGCGGGCCGGTTGTACCGTCCTACAAAGCCTGCGCGCATCACCCCTTGTTGTATCTCCCCATTCGCTCAGGGCCCGAAAAACAGGTCGAGGCTTGGATGTCCGCGCTTGATGGGGACGGCAGCACACTTGTCAGCAAGTTCAACCAAAAGACGCTGCGCGGATGGCTGCAGGACCATCCCGGTCATCAGAGGTTCACCGTGTTACGACATCCGCTGGCTCGGGCGCACGCGGCTTTTTGTGACCAGATCCTAAGCACCGGTCCCGGCAGTTTCAACATGATCCGCAATCAGTTGATCCGGTTTCATGGTCTTGATCTTCCGGACGACCCCAGTGATCCAGCCTACGACCTGGAGGCCCACCGCGCTGCGTTTGAGGGTTTTCTGGCGTTTCTCCGTGCCAATCTGAACGGACAAACCAGCGTCCGGGTGGATGCACATTGGGCCAGTCAAGCGGCGTGCCTTCAGGGCATGGCGGATTTCTGTCTGCCAGATCAATTGATCCGCGAAGAAGACCTTTGCTCTGCGCTGCCCGATATGGCCCGGCGCGTTGGAATAGCGTCCCCACCTGCGGTTCCGGCCGCGGCCCATCCCGATCAGTCGAAACTTGAGGCGATCTATGGACCCGGTCTCGAAAAGTTGGCCAGAGACGCATACCCGCGGGACTACATGATGTTCGGTTTCGCGGATTTCGATGCGGCGCGGGCCGCGTAGCCGAAAGGCGACGTCTCCAGCGCGGGTTTTGCCCCCGTACCGCATGAACAAGTCGCAGCGCAGACACGTGCGACGGCGGTGCATTCGCGTCGCAGGGATACGTTCAAAGACCAGAGACTGTTTTACAGCACCCGCGACACTCGTTATCCAGCTTCGGACGAAACTTCGCACAAGGTTGGACTATGAGCCACGCGGGCCATCTGTTGATTATCATCGCGCTCTTGCCGTTCGTTGGGGCGTTGGTGCCAGGTGTTATGATCCGGGCTGGGCGAACGGCCTGTGCATGGTTCACGGCGATGCCAACGGCCTTAGCACTGGTTATGCTCTTAATCCTTGCGCCTGCGGTTCTGCGCGGCGAGATCATTCAGGCCGAGATCACGTGGCTGCCTCAACTGGGGTTGTCGGCGTCTTTTTTCCTTGATGGGCTGGGGCTGCTGTTTGCCTGCATGATCACCGGTGTTGGTCTGCTCATCACGCTTTACGCGCGGTTCTACCTGTCGGGCGATGATCCGATGGGGCAATTCTACACCTATTTGCTGCTTTTTCAGGGCGCGATGCTTGGGATCGTTCTGTCAGATAACATCCTGCTTTTGTTGATCTTCTGGGAACTGACATCGTTGTCGTCCTTCCTGCTGATCGGCTATTGGAAGCATCTGCCAGAGGGGCGTCAGGGCGCTAAAATGGCGTTGACCGTGACGGGGGCAGGCGGTCTGGCCATGATTGGCGGGATGCTGATCCTTGGCAATATCGTGGGCAGCTACAACCTGACCGACATTCTGCAAGCCGGCGACCAGATCAAGGCGTCCGAGTGGTACTTGCCCGCGCTCATCCTGATCCTGCTGGGCGCATTCACCAAATCGGCGCAGTTCCCGTTCCACTTCTGGCTGCCGCATGCGATGGCGGCGCCGACGCCTGTGTCGGCCTATCTGCACTCGGCCACGATGGTCAAAGCGGGCGTGTTCCTGATGGCGCGCATGTGGCCTGCGCTGGCGGGGACGGAGGCGTGGTTCTACATCGTGGCGACCACGGGTTTGATTACCATGGTGCTCGGAGCGCTGATTGCGCTGTTCAAGGATGATCTCAAAGCACTGCTGGCGTTCTCAACGGTCAGCCATCTTGGCCTTCTGACGATGCTTCTGGGTTTTGGAACCAAAGCTGCAGCGGTTGCGGCGGTGTTCCACATCATCAACCACCTGACCTTCAAAGCAGCGCTCTTCATGACTGCCGGTATCGTCGATCACGAGACGCATACGCGCGATATCAAACGGCTTGGAGGCCTCAGGCACCTGATGCCGATCACCTTTGCCATCGGCACGATTGCGGCGCTGTCGATGGCGGGGATACCGCTGTTCAATGGGTTCCTGTCGAAAGAGATGATGCTTGAGGAAGCGTCGCACACCAAATGGCTGGACAGCTATTACGTCGTCCCGGTGCTGGCCACGATTGGCGCGCTTTTGTCCGTCGCGTACTCGTTCCGGTTCATCAGTCATGTGTTTCTTGGCCCGGTGCGCGACGACTATCCGGCCAAGCCGCATGATCCGCCCTTTGGCATGTGGGCCGCCCCTGCCCTGCTTTGCGTGTTGGTGCTGGTGATTGGCACGATGCCGTTCCTTGCGGATGGGATCGTCGCAGCCGCGGCAAGCGCTGTGACCGGCGAGACGCTCGATCCGCATCTCAAGATCTGGCATGGCGTGACGCCTGCGCTTTGGATGTCAGTGATCGCGGTGGCGGGTGGTTTGCTGTTGCTGCTGATCCACCGGCCGCTTGATATGGCCTGGATCAAGGCCCCGCGTCCCGAAGCCAAAGCCATCTTTGACCGTTTGATTTCCGGCCTCGTCACGCTGACACGGGGCATCACGGAATGGTCACACAACGGCGCAATCAGCCGGTATCTGGCGATCTTTACCGTGACGTCTGTGGCGTTGGGATGGGTTGCCTATTCCGGAAGCGGCTTGTCTGCGCCAACACGCGACTTGCTACCTGTTCCCGCCGTGATCGCGGTGGGGTGGGTGATGCTGATCGTGGCAACGGTTTCCGTTGTCGTCATGCACCACCACCGCTTCCGCGCGCTGGTTCTGATTGGCATTATCGGCCTGTCGATTTCAGCCGGGTTCGTTTACCTGTCCGCGCCTGATCTGGCCCTGACGCAGATCTCGGTCGAGACGGTCACGATCATGCTGCTTTTGCTGGCTTTGCATTTCCTGCCCAAGATGACGCCCAAGGAAAGCCCTTTGGGGCTCAAGCTGCGCGACGGCGCGATTGCGGTGGTGGCCGGTGGTGGCGTTGGCGCTTTGGCCTATGCCTTTATGATGCGCGATATCGATACGATTTCCGGATACCACATCGCCAACAGCTATGAAGGCGGTGGCGGGACCAACGTGGTCAACGTGATCCTCGTCGATTTCCGAGGGTATGACACCTACGGAGAGATCATCGTTTTGGGCATCGCGGGTTTCGTGATTTACGCGCTGATGCATGCGCTTCTGGAAGGCCCGGCCGCGCGCAGGCTCAAGAACACCGATTATTCGCAAGACCGGTCGCGCGACCGTCACCCGTTGATGATGGTTGTGGTGACGCGCGTGCTGATGCCGATTGCGGTGGTTGTCGGGATCTACATCTTCCTGCGCGGTCACAACCAACCCGGCGGCGGGTTCGTTGCAGGATTGGTGATCGCGATTGCGCTGTTGATGCAGTACATGGCGTCAGGCTTTGCCTGGACACAAGAACGCAAGAAAATCGAATACCACACCATGATCGGGATCGGCGTTGTTATCGCGGGTTTGACCGGCGCTGGCGCATGGCTGGCCGGGCGGCCCTTCCTGACCAGCGCATACACCTATGTGCACCTGCCGCCGATCGAGGAATTCGAACTGGCAACCGCGATGCTGTTCGATCTGGGCGTGTTCCTGACCGTCCTCGGCGCGGTGATGCTGATGCTTTACAGCCTGTCGCGGATCGCGAGATCGGCAGGCACGGCTGCAGAGGTGAACGAGACGCCAATGGATTATGACCCAGCAGAACCCGTTTCTGCGAACAAGGCGGAGGTCTGAGAATGGAGATTATCGTTGCAAGCACGGTTGGCGTTCTGACCGCAGGGGGCGTTTACCTGCTTCTGCGGTTGCGGACCTTTGCCGTGATCCTCGGCCTTGCGCTTCTGTCTTATGCCGTGAACGTGTTCCTGTTTGCCAGTGGGCGCCTTGCCATCGACATGTCGCCCATCCTCAACAAGTACGGCGACGGGGTTTACACCGATCCCTTGCCACAGGCGCTTGTTCTGACCGCGATTGTGATTTCCTTCGGGATGACTGCGGTGTTGGTGATGATTGGTCTTGGTGCCTATCTCGAAGCAGGCAGCGACGAGATCAACATTGATCCAAACGCCGAAGACGACGCGACGGAGCCCCAAGCATGATGCATTGGATCATTCTACCCGTCGTTCTTCCGGCGATGTTTGCGCCGCTAATCGGCTTTGTCATGCGGTGGGACATCACCCTGGCGCGCGCGGCTTCGGTCACTGCAACGGTTCTGTTGCTGGCCGTCTCCATCGGTCTGGCAGTGATGGCCGTTGACGGTGACACGCATATCTATCGACTGGGCAACTGGCCTGCACCCTTTGGCATCGTGCTGGTGCTTGATCGCCTCTCTGCGTTGATGGTGCTTCTGACAGCGGCTCTGGCGTTGGTCGTGCTGGTTCATGCGATTGCCACTGGTTGGGACAACAGGGGACGGCATTTCCATGCGCTGTTCCAGTTCCAGTTGATGGGGATCTGCGGTGCCTTCCTGACCGGGGACATCTTTAACCTGTTTGTGTTTTTCGAGATCCTGTTGATTGCGTCGTACGGGCTGATGATCCATTCCGGCGGCAAGGACCGCATGCGCGCCGGGTTGCAATACGTGGTGATGAACCTCGCGGGATCGACGTTGTTTCTGTTTGCACTTGGCACGCTTTACGCGTCGACGGGCACGCTGAATATCGCGGACCTCGCGGTCCGTATTCCCCAGATCCCGGCTGAAGAAGCCTCGCTCGTCCGTGTCGCCGCGATTCTGCTGATGATCGTGTTCGCCGTTAAGGCCGCACTGTTCCCGGTGCAGTTCTGGTTGCCCGCGACCTATGCAAATGCACCGGCACCAGTGGCGGCCTTGTTCGCGATCATGACAAAGGTGGGTGCCTATGCGATCCTGCGCGTGCACACCGTTGTGTTTGGACCAGACGTTCCCGGCACCGAAGGGCTGGCCAATTCATGGCTGTTCATCGCCTCCATCGTGACCATTGCGATTGGTGCCATCGGGGTTCTTGGCGCAAAACGGCTGATGACCCAGATCGGCTTTTCTGCTGTCGGATCCATGGGAACGCTGCTCGTTGCAATATCGGCCTTCACGCCGACGGCAACAACCGCAGCGCTGTACTACATGGTGCATTCCACCTTCGCCGCCGCTTGCCTGTTCCTGATCGCTGATCTGGTTGTCACGCGGCGCGGCACTGACGTGCTGAGACCGATTGCGCCAACGGTCCAAAACGGGTTGTTTGCAGCGCTGTTCTTTGGGTCGGCCATCGCGATGGCCGGTATGCCACCGCTCAGCGGATTCTTGGGTAAACTGCTTGTCATGGATGCCCTGCGCGAACCCGGCGCGATGGGCTGGGCGTGGGGCGCGATCCTGATCGGGTCGCTTGTGACCATTCTGGGATTTGCGCGCGCGGGCAGTACCTTGTTCTGGAAGTCCACGGCCATGCCAGTGGACGACGCCGAAGACGAGGCGGTGCCTCCACCAAACGCGGCCACCGCGTTGGAAGTCGCCCCGACGATGATCGCACTGGCGATGCTGGCGGCACTGGCGGTCTTTGCCGGACCGGCGACAACCTATCTTCAAAACACCTCGGCACAGCTTTTTGATCGTGCGGGTTATATCGCCGCTGTGCTTGAGCCGAACGAGGAGAGTTAACGCCCATGTTCCGACGCCTCGTCCCACACCCGATCCTGAGCCTTGTCCTTGTGTTTGTCTGGATTGGCCTGGTCAACAAGTTCACGCTTGGCAACCTGATCCTTGGAACGGTGATCGGCCTGAGCATTCCGATGATCACCGCCGCCTACTGGCCCAACCGCCCCAAGATCCAACGGCCGTTCAAGATCGCGGAATACGTGCTGGTTGTTCTTTGGGATATCATCGTGGCGAACGTTCAGGTCGCCATGATCATCCTGTTCAAGCGCGAACCGAACATCAGGTCGCAATGGATCCCGGTGCCCATCGAACTTAAATCTGCCGAGGCGATCACGGTTCTTGCAGGGACAATCACCATGACGCCCGGTACCGTATCGGCCATGTTGTCTGCCGATTGTAATTCCATCCTGGTTCATTGCCTACACACCGATGACCCCGACGCTGTGCGCGATGAGATCAAGTCCCGCTACGAGCGGCGTTTGCTGGAGATCTTCCCATGATCGAATATGCCTTGTTGTTTGCTGCCGGGTGCTACGGTGTTGCTTTGCTGCTTGATCTCTGGCGGATCGCGGTTGGCCCCAACGCAGCGGATCGCATCCTTGCGCTGGACACCATGGTGATCAATGTGATTGCGCTGCTCGTGTTGTATGGCGTTTGGCGTGGCACCGCGATCTACTTTGAGGCGGCGATGCTGGTTGCGATGGTCGGGTTCGTTTCAACCGTCGCCTATTGCCGCTTTTTGTTGCGCGGCGACATTATCGAGTGAGGATGGACTATGAATTTCCTGGCTGAACTTCTTATTTCCATCTTTCTCGTGATCAGCGGGATCTTTGGCTTTGTCGGCTCATACGGGCTGATCAAACTCAAAGACAGCCTGCAACGCCTGCACGCCCCGACCAAGGCCACAACGCTGGGCGTGGGCGGGGTTCTGATTGCGTCGATGATCTATTTCTATGCCAAGACCGGGCATGTTTCCGTGCACGAATTGCTGATCTCGATGTTCCTGTTTCTGACAGCCCCCATCACCGCGAACTTTATTGCCAAGGCCTATATCGCCCGCAACATGCGCGCGCAGGATCTGCCGTCCAGTCACGGTGCGTTTGGCTGGTCAGTTTATGATGATCCCCCCGCAGGCAGCCCGGATACGCGGGACATCTAAAGCGCGCGCGATCAGTCGGTCACTGCTCAGGATTGCAGATCGCTCTCATCGACGACCGGATTCGCACACACACCTATGCCTTCGATTTCAACCTCGATGGTTTCTCCGGGTTTGAGCCACCGGGGCGTCGGTGTCTTTGCCATACCGACACCCGGCGGTGTGCCCATCGCGATCATGTCGCCGGGCTCCAGTGTGGCAAATTCAGAGATGGTCGCGATGCTTTGCGCCACGGACCAGAACATATTGCTCGTAGTGGAGGATTGCAGGATTTCGTCACCAACACGGCTTTCAATGTTCAACCCGCTGGCCCCGGTCGGCAGTTCATCAGGGGTCACGACAATTGGTCCAATGGCACCCGTGCTGTCAAAGTTCTTTCCCGGCGTCCATTGATGGGTCTTGTTCTGGAAGTCCCGTATCGAACCATCGTTGAAGGTGGTGTAGCCAAAGACATGATTTAGCGCGGTATCCTCCCGAATATGCCGCCCGCCGGTTCCGATGATGAACATCAGTTCGGCCTCGTAATCGAGTTGGTCCGAACTGGACGGCCGCACGAGCGGTGCACCTGACGCCATGACCGAATTCCTGCCCCGCATGAAAAACGCAGGATAATCCGGGATGTCATAACCGCCTTCTTTGACGTGGTCCGTGTAGTTCAGACCAAGGCATAAGATCTTGCCGGGGTGCGCGATGGGCAGCGCCGGTGTGATGGCATCAATCGAAACCGTGGGCGCATCGGCGATTTGGTTTTTTACTGTGTCGATCAGGCCGGGATCACGCGCCAAGGCCATCAGGTCCGTGCCAATCTCTGCATTCAAGGTCGTCAGGTTCACGGCCTTTTCACCAGTGACGGCAAAGACCGCACGTTCCTTGGATGTCTCGCCCACCAGGTATTTCATGTTTGCTATCCTTGTCAGCTTCGCAGGTGCCCACACCTTTTACGCATAGTGATAACAGTCGATTTTTCAATTCACTAGAGCGGGATGGATTGCGTAAAACAGCGTAAGGTCTCACGACATGCCATATGACCGGGATGGCTGCATCTACTGACCGCGTTGCACGGTTTCGCCTTGGCAAAAGCGGTGAAATCCACAATCTACACGATGAAGCAAACACAGCTTGCACAGGTCACACGCACCCGACCTGTGCAAATTGACATGTTGACGACGCGACGCGAACAAAGCCCAAGGACCCGCCCCCGTGACAAATATCCTTTACGACGCGCTGATCGCGCCACATGCGACGAACGATACCCCCTTTCTGGTTCAGGACTCGGGCAACACCCTGAGCTATGCAGACTTCGTCGCGCGGGTCGCCCAGATGGCGCATGCATTGGTGGCGTGTGGTGTGAACCCCGGCGATCGGGTTGTGGTGCAAAGCCCGAAACTGGCCGACACTATTGCCCTTTACGGTGCGTCGTTGCAAACAGGGGCGGTCTATCTGCCGCTGAACACGGCATATACGGACGCCGAACTGACCTATTTTATCCAAGACGCGGAACCCGCCGTCGTGGTGTGTGATGCCAAGGACGAACAGGCCATTTCGCAGCTTTGTCACGGCACTGGTGCCAAAGTCCTGACGCTGGCCGCGGATGGGTCCGGCAGCCTGAGCCAGCGGGCCAATGATCAACCTTCAGAGTTTGCAACTGTCCCGCGCGGGCCCGATGACTTGGTCGGGCTCTTGTATACGTCGGGAACAACGGGGCGTTCCAAGGGCGCGATGATGTCTCACCGGAACCTGCTGTCGAATGCCCGCGCGCTGACTGATCTGTGGCAGATCACGTCAGCCGATCGTCTGATCCATGCTCTGCCGATTTTCCACACCCACGGCCTGTTTGTTGCCATGAACACCAGCCTTCTGGCTGGTGCCGAGGTTCGGTTCATGGCGCAGTTCGACCTGGAGATGATCCTTGAAGAATTGCCGCGTTCCACGCTTTTGATGGGTGTGCCAACCTTTTACACCCGGCTTCTTGGGGACGACCGGTTGACCCCGGACCGCTGCGCGAACATGCGTCTCTTTGTGTCGGGCAGCGCGCCCCTGCTGGCCGAAACGCATACCGCATTTGCCGACCGGACGGGACACCGCATTCTTGAACGCTATGGCATGACGGAAACCAACATGATCACGTCAAACCCGTTAGACGGAGACCGGATCGCCGGAACTGTTGGCTATGCTTTGCCGGGGTGCGAGGTCGAAATCACCAATCCCGATGATGGCACACCGCTGCCAAAGGGCGAGATTGGTATGATCGAAGTGCGCGGCGAGAACGTGTTTCAGGGCTATTGGAAGATGCCCGAGAAGACCGCAGAGGAACTACGAACCTCCGGATTCTTTATGACCGGTGATCTTGGGATCATGGCCGAAGACGGGCGCATCAGCATTGTTGGGCGTCAAAAAGATCTCATTATTTCAGGCGGCTACAACATCTACCCCAAGGAAATCGAGGACGTGATCAATGACATCTCCGGCGTTCTGGAAAGTGCGGTCTACGGTGTTGCACATACCGATTTCGGAGAGAGCGTGATTGCGGCCGTGGTTCTGGAACCGGGGGCATTGCTGACGCCCGACATGATTGCCGCAGACGTGGCGCCGAAGCTGGCCCGGTTCAAACATCCGCGTGTTTACGACATCATGGACGCCCTGCCCCGCAACACGATGGGGAAGGTCCAGAAGAACGTCCTGCGCGACACCTATGGGAAGCGCACGTAATCCCGCCGCTGGCCTGTGGATAGAACCGCGATCTAGCGCAATCGGCGACTGCCCCCGTCGATGCTACGTGACTTCGTTCAACAACCATTCGGCGCGCGCGATATGGGTGTGTGCGATGGCCCGTTTGCCTTCCAGACGCGCTTTCTTGTCGGCGGATGAGGTTTCCGCGATTTCGGCATCCAGTTCAGAGGCCTTCTTGCGAAGCTTCTGCAGAACCTTCTCCACATGGCTTGGCTTGATCTTGTGCGCCTTCCCGCTTTCGAGGCGCGCATTGTAGTCTTCCACTTTCGCGGCCAGCTTTTTCAGCCCCATCCCTGTTTCTCCAATCCTGATCCCTGGTGCGTGTCCCGGCAGCCGCTAGACTGCAAACCTGAGACAACCATCAGCTTGATTCCCGCGGTTGATCGGTGATCGCTTCGCCCAATTCCTCGTCATCAAGCGACAAGAGGCGTTCGACCTCGGCCATCGCGCTTTCGCGTTCGATATAGTATCTGCGTGCGGCCTCGATCAGATCGCGCATCGCGCCGTAAGCGTACCCGGAATCGTTCATAAACGACGTGGCTGCGGTGGCATTGATCGCGCCTTTGCGGATCAGGGTATCGACACGTTGCGACGTCATGCGGGCGTCTTCCTCGATCTGGGCGCGTTCCTGATCCAGCCACAGTGCGCTCCGGTGTTCCGGTTCGGTCAGGCCAAGCTTGCGGATTTCAACCGTGATCCGCGCAAGCTCGGTCCGCAGTTCATCGTAGAGTTCAGTCGTGGCACCTTGCCGGCGCACCGTGTAGCGCAGGATGTTCTTGCGCAGATGCTTTACCGATTTCACCGCTTGGACGATATCGCTGGCCACATCCCGCAGCGCATAAACCCGTTCGGCGATATCCGCCTCTACCCGTTTGTCGCCCACCCTTGTCGTGAATTCTACGATCCCGGCATAGAGCGTTTTGACGCGGCGTTCGTAGCCTTCATCAAGGTCGATGTTCAAAGGGGTGCGGCTGTCCCGAACCAGAGCGGCCACATTGTCGGTGGCGAACACCTCGTCACGGTGCAGGTTCAACCCGTGCAGGATCAGTTCAACCGCATTCTCGTAAAGGTGCATCACCTCTTTTCGCAGGGCGATTTCAAGCGTCTGCGGAAATTCATCCACGGCCTCGTTCAAAAAGCGCGGTTGGCTCACGTCAGGCTTTGGTTCCACGATCCTGCGTTTGAGGAACGCGATCAGCCGGGTGAGAAACGGCAACATCAACGCGACGCCCAGCACGTTGAAGATGGTGTGAAACACCGCAAGCTTCATTGCGTAGTCGTCTGGAGCAAGGCCAACCAGATCGCTGATCCAGTCCACCGCATCGCGTAGCGGGGCGATGAGCACAAGCGCGACCAACGCAGTCATTGAATTGAAGATCAGATGCGCCAGCGCCAGCCGCTTGCCCTGAAAGTTCGCGCCCAGTGATCCAAGGATCGCGGTGATCGTTGTGCCGATATTCGCCCCGATGGCCAGCGCCAGCGCGTTTTCATAGCTGATCTGGCCTGCGGAAAGTGCTGTCAGGAGCAGAACCATCGTGGCATGGCTTGACTGCATGATGACCGTCGCGGCTGTGCCGATGAGCGAATACACGAACAGCCCCAGCAACCCGGTGAGCGCGAACCGCGTCAGATCAATCTGGTCCTTGAAGGCTTCGAAGCCTTCTTTCATGTGGTGGATACCCAGAAACAGGAACCCCAACCCTGCAAGCGCGTAACCGATGCCGCGCAATGGCTTGGATTTCTGGAACACCAGTACGATGCTGAGCGCGATCATCGGCATCGCATACGCCGCGATGTTGATCTTGAGGCCCAGCCCCGCAACCAGCCACGCCCCGGTTGTGGTGCCGATATTCGCGCCAAAGATGATCCCCACCCCCCCGATAAGAGAGATCAGACCCGCGCTGAGAAACGAGATGGTGATGACAGAGACCAGCGAGCTCGACTGCAAGAGCGTTGTCGATGCAATGCCAAACGAAATGGCCCGAAATGTGGAACCGGTCGCGCGTTCGAGGATCCGCTCTAGCGCGCCGCCGCCAAAAAGCTTGAACCCGTCTTCCAGCATGAGCATGCCAAAGAGAAAGATCGCGACGCCTGCCGCGATTTCCTGCGCATCGGGACTGACCCAGAAGGTCAGCAGCAGCCCGGCGATCACAACCGGAAGGTAATAGCGTGTCATCGCCTTATAACCGCTGATACGGGCGGGCCAGCGGCGGGCGCAAAAGCGGGCCAACCAACACCGGTGCGTTGAAAATGATCGTCGTTCCGTCCACCCGGTTTCACCCTTTCTGAGTGTTGCAATTCTAAGACATACCGATGCTTGAATGTGTTGTCTTTGACATGGCTCATTCGCGTCCTTGGCCGGTTTGTGATGATCACACTTCGATCACGCAAAAGCCCGGGGGACCCTGTCGTGTTGAGAACCGAAAAAATCGAAAACGCTGCGCAGCGAAACCGGGATGAATTGTTCCGGTTTGGCACGGCGCTGCTGTTCATTGTCGGAATCATGCTGTTCACGATTGTGCGGACCGATGGTGGCACTGACGGGATTCTGCTGGTCGCTGCGGCGATGATTGGCGGCTACATGGCGATGAACATTGGGGCCAATGACGTGGCGAACAATGTCGGCCCGGCGGTGGGATCCCATGCCATCACACTGACCGGGGCCATCGTGATCGCAGCCTTTTTTGAGGCCGGTGGCGCGCTGGT
The DNA here is from genome assembly GCF_023015985.1 of Marivita sp. S6314. Classification (GTDB taxonomy): domain Bacteria; phylum Pseudomonadota; class Alphaproteobacteria; order Rhodobacterales; family Rhodobacteraceae; genus Marivita. The sequence goes on along the minus strand of NZ_JALKAO010000003.1, from coordinate 101,445 downwards.
TGCTGGTGGTGATGTTGTGGGCACCATCAAGAGCGGGATCATCGATCCGGACCTTGTTGCAGATCGCGATACTTTCATCTGGATCATGCTGGCCGCCCTGCTCGCGGCCGCGGTCTGGCTGAACTTCGCAACAGCCATCGGGGCACCTGTGTCTACGACGCATTCGATAGTCGGCGGCGTTCTGGGTGCAGGAATCGCCGCAGCCGGTTGGTACATTGCTGATTGGTCAGTTGTGGGTCAGATCGCGGCAAGCTGGGTGATCTCACCCGTGTTGGGTGGACTGATCGCGGCGGGGTTTCTTTTTCTTATCAAACGCTCGATCACCTATAAGCGGGATGTGTTGACAGCTGCCAACCGCATGGTGCCGGTGCTGGTTGCCGTGATGGCCTGGGCCTTTTCGACCTATTTGATGCTGAAGGGCGTCAAGAAACTCGTTGCGGTGTCCTTCCCGATGGCGCTTCTGATCGGGGTTGTGGCAGCGCTATTGGTCTATGTGATCATGCGGCCCCATATTGCGCGGATGACGGCCAAGATGGAAAACCACAAGTCGAGCGTGAACGATCTCTTTACCGTCCCGCTGATCTTTGCCGCTGCCCTTCTCAGTTTTGCGCATGGCGCGAATGACGTTGCAAATGCGGTTGGTCCGTTGGCCGGGATCAATGATGCCATCACCGAAGGCGGCATCTCGACCAAGGCGGGCATTCCACTTTGGGTCATGGCGGTTGGTGCGATGGGGATTGCGCTGGGACTGGCTCTTTATGGGCCGAAACTGATCAAGACGGTCGGCAGCGAGATTACCGAGCTCGACAAGACACGCGCCTTTTGCATCGCCATGGCGGCCGCCATCACGGTCATCATCGCGTCGCAACTTGGTCTGCCGGTGAGTTCGACCCACATCGCCGTGGGCGGTGTGTTCGGTGTTGGGTTCCTGCGCGAATACATCAAATCAAGCTATGCGCGCATGCTGGACGATATTCGCAACCATCATGCCGACAGCGACCCGGAAGCGGTTGAGGCGTTTCTGGCCGAGTTCGAAGCCGCAGATGTTGCCACCAAAGGCGTCTTGCTGCGCACGATGAAAGCGCAGGAAGAGGCGGACCGGTTGCTTGGTAAACAGGAACGGCGCGGACTTGGGCGCGTCCACCGGGTTGAACTGGTCAAACGCAACCTGCTTCTGCGCATTGCGGCAGCGTGGATTATCACAGTTCCCATCGCAGCGGTGCTGTCGGCGATGTTTTTCTACATGATCCGTGGGATGATGTTGCCATAGGTCAGTGGTTGGAATGACCCTCTAACGCAGGGGTCAGAACGTGACCGGAAAAAGCCGCGCCCGGCAGGGGCGCGGCGTTTGGTTTCAGGCAGCCATTTCAGCCGAGAAACCGTCGAGGCTCTTCTCGACCGCAGACAGGATATCTTTCACCTGCGCGTCGGTCACGATCAGCGGCGGACAGAACGCCATGGCGTCCATCATATTGCGCGAGACCAGCCCGTTCTTGAGGAAGTGTTTGTTCATCGCAGCACCGAGTTGGCCGGGATTGAATTCGTCCTCACGCCCCTCGGGCGCAACGATCTCAAGCGCGGCAATCAGGCCAACACCGCGCGCCTCACCAACCAACGGATGATCGACGAATTTCGCGAGGCCGGCTTGCAACTCCGCACCGCGTTCGGCGGCGTTCGACACCAGGTCACGTTCTTCGATGATCGCCAGGTTTTCCAAAGCAACTGCCGCCCCAACCGGGTGCGCGCCACCGGTATAACCATGGCCCAGAACGCCGATGCGACCGGATTCGTCGGCGATCGGCTCGTAGACTCTTTCGTTCATCATGAAGGCCGAGAACGGGAAATAGGACGACGTGATCTGTTTCGACATCGTCATGATGTCGGGTTTGATATCAAACGTCTTGGAGCCGAACATCGTACCCGTGCGGCCGAAACCGCAGATCACTTCGTCGGCAATCAGCAGGATGTCATACTTGGACAGCACGGCTTGGATCTTTTCCCAATAGGTCTTGGGCGGCACAACAACGCCACCAGCCCCCATCACGGGCTCGGCGATAAACGCGGCAATCGTATCGGGGCCCTCGGCCTGGATCATCGCGTCCAGATCCTCGGCGCAGCGGGTGGCAAAGGCTTCTTCGCTTTCGCCATCCTGCCCTTCGCGCCAGTAATGCGGGCAGGTGGTGTGCAGCACGCCCTCAATCGGCAGGTCAAAGGACTTGTGGTTGTACGGTAGCCCGGTCATCGACGCCGATGCGATGGTGACGCCGTGATAGCCGCGAAGGCGCGAAATAACCTTTTTCTTCTCTGGCTTGCCCAGCGCGTTCGACCGATACCAGACCATCTTGAGGATCGTGTCGTTTGCCTCTGACCCGGAATTGGTGAAGAACACCTTGCTCATCGGGACGGGGGCCAGTTCGATCAGCTTTTCTGCCAGATCAATGGCCGGCCCGTGCGAGCGGTGCGCGAAGTTGTGGTAATAGGGCAGCTTTTGCATCTGCTGCGTCGCCGCGTTGACCAGGCGCTTCTCGTTAAAGCCGACAGCCACCGACCACAGGCCTGCCATGCCTTCGATGTAGCGGTTGCCCGCGGAATCGAACACATACACCCCTTCGCCCCGGTCGATAATCATCGGACCTTGTTCTTCATGCATCCGGGCATTGGTGTAGCCGTGGAAATGATACGCGATGTCGCGGGCTTCGTCGGAATTGGGGCGCAGGTCCATGGGGCACATCTTTCACTAAAGGGTGGAGCGAACGGTTCTGTGCTAATCGCAGATGGGCTGGTATGGCAAGCCATTTTGATGCATCATACATCAGAATTCCGGACGTAGTGGGGCACAGTTCAGATGCAATCCATTGGGCAAACCCAATTGGGACAGCAGGTATACGACCGCATCGCCAAGGCGCTTTTGACCGGGCAGATGCGGCCAAATGACAAGCTGACCATTCGCGGGTTGGCCGACCAACTTGGCGTGAGCAGCACGCCGGTCCGCGACGCGGTCAAGCAGTTGACACACGAGCAGGTGCTGGAAATGCGGTCGCCCAAAGACGTGCGCGTGCCGGTTCTGACCCGGCGCAGTTATCTGGAGATCCTCGACATCCGGTTGTTGTTGGAGGGACTCGCAGCAGAACGGGCCGCGCAAGAAGCGACACCGGCACATATTAAGGACCTGCAACGGCTGCTGAACCGCAACGACAAGGCATTGGCCAAGCGCAACTGGGGGGACGCCACCGAGGGAAATCAGGATTTTCATCTGGCACTGAGCGAGATCGCGGGCATGCCGCATTTGCAAAAAATCCTGCGCGGATTGTGGCTGCAGATGGGCCCCTTGGTCGCCTGCTACTATGACACCGCGCCCCCTGACCTGAATGTGCATCACGCCGAACTGGTGGCCGCCCTGATCGCGCGGGACAGCGCGGCGGCGCGGCGCGCGATGCAGTGCGATATCGCATCCGCCAAAGACGCCTTGCTGGTCCAGATCGACGCCCTGCGCGCGCAGCACTTTTCCGGGGTTGCGGCCTGATGAACAAGGCGCTTCACGTCCCTCCTGAGCTGTCGGGCACCTGTCAGAACTGGGGTCTGTTGCGCAGTTTCTATTTCATCGCCTCGGAACGTGGCGTGACACGCGCTGCAAAGGCCCTTGGCTTGGCGCAACCGTCTGTAAGCGCTGCGTTGCAGCGGCTGGAAAAGCAACTGGGCCAAACGCTTGTCCAACGGGGGCAGCGCACGTTTGAACTGACGGCAGCAGGTCAGGTGCTGTTTGCCGAAGTTGAGAAGATGTTTGACGCATCCTTGCGTGCCGAAGAAAAGCTCAAGGCGCTGCACTCCGACCTTGTTGGCAGCGTCCAGCTTCAGGTCGTCACCGGCGCGCGAAGTGGCTTGTTCGATGAAATCCTGCGCCTCATGCACCAACGCCATCCATCCGTTCTGCTGGAGATCCAGATCGCTTCAAGCCACACGATTCAACACAATGTCGCAACTGGCATTGTGCCGTTTGGCGTGTGTCTGATGATGCGCCCCGTCGCGCGATTGGGGTGTGATTTGCTTCTGAGCGCGAAATACGGCGTGTTCTGCGGGGCAGAGCACCCGCTGTTTGGGCGCAGCGATGTGTCCTTGAACGAATTGCGCGAAACGCCTGTTATCTCGTTTTCCTGTGACGCCGAAGGCCGCGCCCCAGAGCCGATGATTGCATTGCGCGACGATACCGGCATCGGGCGCACCGTCAGCGGCACCAGCGGCGATTTCGCCGAGGTGTGCCGCATGATCATAGCGGGGTTGGGAATCGGCGTTTTGCCGGTGCACGCGGTCACGCGTGAGGTGCAGGACGAAACGCTTTGGCATATTGATCTGCCGGGGATCGATTTGCGGGCAGACATGTATTTCGTGCACGATCCCGCCCGTCATCTGAGCGCCGCAGAGCAGACGTTTCTGGATGTTGCGAAAGAGGTGCTGGGCAGCAGTGGTCCGCAGCTTGCATAGCTAATTACAATATCTAAAATTGAACCACTCTATTTTTCAGAGCGGAGACTCGTTGCTACGCTGTTCGTCAGTTGGGGTTACCTGCACCCTGACACCTATATCGGCACGCAGTTCAGCCTTGGGGGACACCAACGCATGAAACACGAGTCCATCGACAACATTCCCTCAGAGCGGCTGCATCTGGCCGCCGCCTATCGTATGGTCGCGCATTTCGGGCTGGATGACAGCATTTTCACCCATATTTCGGCCCGCGCCCCCAAGGACGAGTCAGAGCACGGATTCCTGATCAATCCGTTTGGGCTTCGGTTTGACGAGGTGACGGCCTCCAACCTTGTTACCGTTGATCTGGACGGCAACATCCTGCGGGATGATTACGGCAAAGGCATTAACGCCGCCGGGTTCACCATTCACAGCGCTGTACATGCCGCACGCCCCGAAGTGGGCTGCGTGCTGCATACCCACACGGTTGCAGGCGTGACCGTGTCGTCGATGAAAGACGGCATCCTGCCGCTCAATCAATGGGCGATGCAGTTCCACAACCGCGTCGCATTTCACGACTACGAAGGCATTGCCCTTGATCTGTCGGAACGTGAACGGCTGGTGGCTGATCTTGGCGATGCCAAGGCAATGATCTTGCGCAATCACGGCCTGCTCACCTGCGGCGGAACCGTGGGCGAGGCGTTTACTCTGATGTACAACCTTGAACGCACCTGCAAGGCGCAGGTGGCGCTCTTGTCGTCGGGCGCAGAGGTGAACCGCGTGTCCGATGATCTCGCTGAATTCACGGCCCGTCAGTATGACGCAGCCACCAAAGATCGCGGCAATCCTGCCGTGCCCGACCCCGAGTGGGAGGCCTATCTGCGCCTCGCGCTCAAGCATTACCCGGACCTGTCACAATAAGGCAGGCAGGGTGTTTCACCTCCATCAACAGGGAGACTTTCCATGAAGACCTTTCGACTTTTGACCTCTGCCGCTGCCATTGCGCTGGCCTCGGCGCTATCGGCGGAAGAACCCGTTTCGGGTGGGACGCTGAACGCTGTGATTCAGCCAGAACCGCCCGGCCTGATGTTGGGTCTGATCCAGAACGGCCCGACGCAGATGGTTGCGGGTCAGATCTATGAAAGCCTGCTGCGCTATGACACCGACCTGAACCCAATGCCGTCGCTGGCAAAGGAGTGGACCGTGTCAGATGATGGTCTGATCTACACATTTACACTGCAGGACAACGTGCTCTGGCATGACGGTGAACCGTTCACCTCGGCTGATGTTGTGTTCTCGGTCGATACATTCCTGCGCGAAACCCATGCTCGCCTGCGCGCCAGCCTTGTGCATGTCGACAGCATCGAAGCGCCCGATCCGCAGACGGTTGTCTTTACCCTGAAGCAACCCTTTGGTCCGTTCCTGGGTATCTTTGAAACCGGCACGATGCCGATGATCCCGAAACACATCTACGAAGGCACGGATTTCGCCAATAACCCGGCAAACAACACACCGATTGGCACCGGCCCGTTCAAGTTCCAGGAATGGGAACGCGGCTCGTATATCCATCTGGTGAAGAACGAAGACTATTACATCGACGGCCTGCCCTACCTGGACGAAATCTACTACCAGGTCATCCCCGATGCGGCCTCGCGCGCGGTGGCGTTTGAAACCGGTCAGGTTGATCTTCTTCCCGGTGGATCGGTCGAGAACTTTGACATCCCGCGTCTGACGGCGATGGACAATGTGTGCTACACGAATGATGGCTGGGAATTCTTCGGACCGCATTCCTGGATGTGGATGAACCTGCACGAAGGCCCGATGACGGACAAGAATCTGCGCAAGGCCGTGATGCACGCGCTGGACCGTGAATTTGCACGGGACGCCTTGTGGAACGGCAACGGCAACCTGGCCAATGGCCCGGTCAGTTCGGTCACCCGGTTCCATGACCCGGACACGCCAGACATTTCGTTCAACCCGGACAAGGCCAGGGAGTATCTTGCGCAGTCCGGGTATGACGGCGAAACGCTCCAGATCCTGCCTTTGCCTTATGGCGAAACATGGCAGCGCTGGGCAGAAGCAACACGTCAGAACCTGTCCGAAGTCGGCATCAATTCCGAGATCGTCGCAACAGACGTCGCGGGCTGGAACCAGCGCACCGGCGACTGGGATTTCGACCTCGCGTTCACATACCTCTACCAGTACGGCGATCCGGCACTGGGCGTGGCGCGAACCTATATCTCGTCGAACATCGCCAAAGGCAGCCCGTGGAACAACGTGTCGGGCTATGTGAACGAGGAGGTGGACGCGCTTTTTGCTGAAGCCGCGGTGCAGGCATCGGATGACAAGCGTCAGGAGCTGTACAGCAAGGTTCAGGACATCATTGTCGATGATGTACCACTGGCATGGCTACTGGAACTGCAGTTCCCCACGATCTACCGTTGCGACCTGAAAAACCCGGTCAGCACCGCGATCGGCGTCAATGACGGGCTGCGCGATGCGTGGCTGGTGCAGAACTGATCTGACCTGACCCTACCCCGCCGCGCGTTCATCCGACGCGGCGGGGTGTTCCCAGTCAATCCCGGAGGCGTCCCGTGCTAGGCTTTATCGCGGCGCGGCTTGTCAAAGCCGTCTTTATCCTGCTTGCGATTCTCGTGCTGAACTTCGTTCTCATCCACGCGGCCCCCGGCGATCCGGCGGCTGTGATGGCGGGCGAAGCGGGTGCGGCGGACGAAAAGTTCCTGCAAGACCTGCGCGAACGGTTCGGGCTGGACCAACCGTTCCATGTCCAGCTTTGGAATTACATGAAGGGCGCAATCCAGCTTGATCTGGGCTTTTCCTACCGACAGCAAATGCCCGTCGCCGAACTCATCTGGGACCGCCTGCCAGCGACTCTGCTTTTGACCGCGACGGCCTTTGTGATTTCCATCGTTTTCGGTGTCGCCGCAGGAGTTCTGGCCGCGCAGACACAAGGAACATGGTGGGATACGCTAATCTCGACCCTGGCCCTGATCTTTTACGCAACGCCGCTGTTCTGGGTGGCGCTCATGGCGTCGCTGCTGTTCTCGGTCTGGCTGGGCTGGTTGCCGGGCTTCGGCTACCAGACCATTGGCGCGAATTATACCGGCATTGACCGGATGCTGGATATCGGCAAGCATCTGATCCTTCCCGCCACAACGCTGGGCCTGTTCTTCACCGCGATTTACATGCGCATGACGCGCGCCTCGATGCTTGAGGTCTCGCGGCTTGATTTCGTCAAAACCGCGCGCGCCAAAGGCCTGCGCAATTCGGTGATCCAGCGCCGCCACGTTCTGCGGAACGCCTTGCTGCCGGTGATCACGCTGGCGGGCCTGCAAGCCGGGCAAATCGTCGGTGGTGCGGTCCTGACCGAAACCGTCTTTGCGTGGCCCGGCATCGGGCGGTTGATGTTCGAAGCGATCAGCCAGCGGGATTACAACGTGATCCTGGGTGTCTTCTTTATCTCGGCCGCAATGGTCCTCTTGTTCAACCTCATCACCGATATCCTGTATGGTATCGTGGATCCTCGCATCAGGCTGACAAAATGAGCGCGTTCTGGTCCCGTTTCTGCCAAAATCGTGGCGCCGTGATTGGCCTGATTATCCTGACCATCGTGATCATCTGCGCCGTCGCGGCCCCGTTCCTGTTTCCGCGCAGCCCCTGGTCGATGGTGCAGCGTCCGTTCCTGCCGCCGTTCGAAATGGATGGGCTGCCCTTGGGCACCGATGCACTTGGCCGCGATGTGTTGTCGGGGCTTTTTCATGGCGCGCGCGTTTCGCTGCTTGTGGGGCTGGTGTCCACGGTCGTTGCCTTGGCCATCGGGATCCCTATCGGTGCGTTGGCGGGCTATTACGGTGGCATGGTCGACGATGCGCTGATGCGCTTTACCGAGTTTTTCCAGACCATTCCCAGCTTTGCGTTGGCCATCGTGCTGCTTGCGATCTTTCAGCCGACACTGTCTTACGTGATCCTTGCCATCGCCATCGTCAGTTGGCCACCTGTCGCACGTCTGGTTCGGGGCGAAGTTCTAAGCCTGCGCAACCGCGAATTTGTCGAAGCGGCGACGCTGTCGGGCCAAAGCAACCTGCGCATCATACTGCAACAAGTACTGCCGAACGCCCTGCCCCCGATTATCGTTCTGGCATCCCTGATGGTCGCTACCGCGATCCTGCTGGAAAGCTCATTGTCGTTCCTTGGTCTTGGCGATCCGAATGTGATGTCATGGGGTTACATGATTGGCGCGGCGCGCACCGTTTTGCGCACCGCATGGTGGCTCAGCTTTATTCCCGGGCTTGCGATCCTTCTGACGGTGTTGTCGCTGAACCTGATCGGCGAAGGGCTGAATGATGCGCTGAACCCCCGCCTGCGAAAGCGCACGTCATGAGCCTTCTGACGATCGACAATCTGTCCATCGCCTTGCCCAAGGGGGCGGACCGCGATCTGGCGGTCAAGGATGTGTCCTTTACGCTCGATCGGGGCGAAATCCTGTGCATCGTCGGTGAAAGCGGATCGGGCAAATCCATGTCGGCCAACGCGCTGATGGGGCTGTTGCCCGAAGGCGTGACGCCTTCGGCCGGACACATCCAGTTTGAAGGGCGCGACCTGCTGACCCTGAGTGATGACGAGATGATGGCTCTGCGCGGCAAGGACATCTCGATGATCTTTCAGGAACCCCTCAGCGCCCTGAACCCGCTGATGCGGATTGGCGACCAGATTGCAGAGGTGTACGAAGCCCATAATTTGCTGACTCCGTCCGAGCGGCGCAAACGCGCGTTGGAATTGCTGCACGAGGTCGGCCTGCCCGATCCGGAAACCACCATCCGCGCTTATCCGTTCCAACTGTCCGGCGGCCAGCGGCAACGTGTTGTGATCGCCATGGCCTTGGCTCTGGAGCCGAAGATCCTGATTGCCGATGAACCCACCACCGCGCTTGATGTGACAACGCAGGCGCAGATCCTTGACCTGATCGAAGACCTGCGCCGCAATCACGGCATGGCGGTTCTGTTCATCACGCACGACTTTGGCGTTGTGGCGGATATCGCCGACCGGGTCATTGTCATGCAACACGGTGAAGTGGTCGAAACAGGTGACGCTGACACCGTTCTGCTCAACCCGACGCATCCGTATACACGCGCGTTGCTGGACGCGATTCCGCGCCTGACCTTCCGCGACAGCGCCGAACAGGCCGCCCAACCAATCCTGAGCGTGCGCGACCTGAACATGACCTTCACCTCGCGCACCGGTGGTTTTTTCAAAAAACAGCGGGTCGTGAAGGCCGTTCAAAACGCGACATTCGATCTGTACCAAGGTGAAACCATCGGGATCGTGGGCGAAAGCGGGTCGGGCAAGTCTACGTTGGGGCGCTGCATCGTGCGATTGCTGAACCCGCAAAGCGGTGTCGTTGAAATCAACGGGCAGGACATTTCCAAGATCAGGGGTCAGGAATTGCGGCACCATCGTCGCCGTATTCAGATGATCTTTCAGGACCCCTATTCCTCGCTCAATCCCCGGTCGCGGATCGGAACGATCCTCACCGAAGGGCTGATCGCATATGGCACGGACAAAGCGACCGCCCGCGCGAAGGCCGCGGAATTGCTGACACTTGTGGGGCTTGATCCGTCCGCCATGAGCCGCTTTCCGCACGAATTTTCCGGCGGGCAACGGCAACGTGTCGGCATCGCCCGCGCGCTTGCGCTCGACCCGGAGGTGATCATCGCAGACGAGGCTGTTTCGGCGCTCGACGTATCCATTCAGGCGCAGGTGCTTGACCTTCTGGCCGACCTGAAAACCCGCCTGAACCTGTCGATGATCTTTATCACCCACGACCTGCGGGTCGCGGCACAGGTGTGTGACCGCATCATCGTTATGCAACGAGGCGAGATGGTGGAATTCGGGCCGTCAGCGCAAGTGCTGGGTAAACCGCAAACCGCGTACACCCAGTCCCTGCTTGATGCCATTCCGGGCAAGGATCACGAAGCCGCGCTGGCGGCGCAAGGGGCGCCGGCATGAACATGTCCTTGCAAACGCACCAACCGATCGAGGGCGTGTATCTCTGCGATCAACTGGACCTTCCGGAAATCTTCGGCACCGCCATGTCACATCTGCCCGGTCTGCGTGTGCTCAAGCCGTCCGAGGTGACCGATCCCGCCAATGTCCGTTTTGCGCTGGCATGGCGCCCGTCCCCGGACGCGTTTGACGCCTATCCGAATATCGAACTTGTACAAGTCATCGCGGCGGGCGTTGATCCGGTACTCAAGACCCCGAGTTTACCGCACGATGCTGTGGTCACCCGGGTCCATGACCCGGAACAGGCCGCGATCATGGCAGGGTTCGCCGCGTGGCAGGTTGTCTGGCATCATCGCAATATGGGGGCCTATCTGGACGCGGCATCGCGCGCTGACTGGACCCGTGTTCTGATCAAAACCCTGCGCCCACCGTCCCAGGTGACAGTCGGACTCCTTGGCTTCGGATATATGGGCCGCGCCATTGCCGAGACCGTCCGGACGATGGGGTTTCCCATTGTCGCGGCCACCCGCAGCGACGGACCCGCAGAGCGCGGCATTACGCGGATCGCAGGACCGGATGCGGTCACTCAGGTTGCGGCGAAATCCGATATCCTGATCAATGTTCTGCCGCTGACAGACGACACGCGTGACATTCTGGCGGCACCGCTGTTTGCGCAAATGCCGAAACACGCCGCGCTGATCCAGTTGGGGCGCGGTGAACATCTGATCGAAGACGATCTACTAGCCGCTTTGGACAATGGCCATCTCAGTGGCGCATCGCTGGACGTTTTTCGGCAAGAGCCGCTCCCGCCAGAGCATCCTTTCTGGGCGCATCCGAAAATTGTCATCACCCCGCATGAAGCCAGTGTCACATCGCCCAGCGCGGTGGCGCATGCGCTCGCGCAATCGGTGCGCGAAATGACCGAAGGACGCCACCCCACAACCGCAATCGACAAAAAGAGCGGCTATTGACCGCAACAGGACCCAACCATGAAAGCTATTTTTGACGAACGCCAGCTTGGCCACAAACCCGAAACCTACTTTCGCGGCGGATCTCCAATGCCGCACCCCGAACAGCCCGAACGCGCCATCCTGATTCGCGACATGTTGTTGGAAAACGGCTTCCCCGTGGAAACACCGGATGATTTCGGAATCGCGCCCATCAAGGCGGTGCATGATCCGGACTATGTCGATTTCTTCACCGACGCCTATGCACGCTTCATCGCCGATGCCCCGGACGGCGCGCTGGCCATTCCAACACGCCACCCCGGGACGCGACGCGGGCGCTGTCCCAAGGACATCAACGGAGCGATGGGATGGTGGATGACCGACACATCCACACCGCTGACCGAAAACACCTATGAAGCGGCCTATTGGTCGGCGCAGACGGCGATCACAGCCGCGCAGGACGTCATGAACGGCAGCCGCGCGTCCTATGGCCTGAGCCGCCCACCCGGGCACCACGCGATGAAGGATTGCTCCAACGGGTTCTGCTTTTACAACAACGCCTGCATCGCGGCGCACCACATGCGGGGCAAATGGGACAAGGTCGCGTTGCTGGATGTGGACGTGCATACCGGGAACGGATCGCTCGATATCCTGTATGACCGCGGCGATGTGTTTTTCTGTTCCCTGCACCCTGACCCGGCGGTCTATGCGACATTCTACCTGGGTTATGCGGACGAAACCGGCGAAGGCGATGGCACCGGTGCAACCCTCAACGAAGTGCTGAACATGGGCGACGGACCTGCCGAAGTGATGGCGGCCCTTGACCGGGGGATCGGTGCAATCACGGATTTCGGGGCCGAAGCGCTTGTCGTCTCGCTGGGCTTTGACATGGCCGCAGATGATCCGCTGGCCGCCGTCAACCTGCACGCACAGGACTTTGCCGATATGGCGCGACGGATTGCGGCGATGAACGTCCCGACCGTCCTGATCCAGGAAGGTGGCTATCTGGGCCCGTCTTTAAAAGCCAATGCCGAGGCGTTTTTGACAGCCTTCCGAGAAGAGATCAGCTGATCCATGAGTTACGCGCCGGACAGCACCGCCAACCTTGCGCGGTTTAACCAGACCCTTGATGCGTCTGCACAGATCGGGGTGGGCCGCCCCGGCGGGCTGTCCCGGCTTGCCTTGTCAGACGCCGACCGCGAGATGCGCGACCTGTTCGTGACATGGTGCGAAGAGGCCGGGCTAGCCGTGACAGTGGACGCCTGCGGCAACATCTTTGCCCGTCGAGAGGGGACTGAGCCCGACGTGCCGCCGGTTCTTGTTGGCAGCCACCTTGATACCCAGATCAATGGCGGTCGGTTTGACGGGATTGCCGGCGTGCTGGCGGCGCTTGAGGTCGTGCGGACACTGAACGACCTTGGCCACGCGACGCGACGCCCCCTCGAAATCGTGAATTGGACAAACGAGGAAGGCGCGCGGTTCTCTCCTCCGATGTCGGCGTCCGGCGCTTTCGTCGGGGCCTACACCACTGACTGGGTTCACGGGCTTGTGGATGACGACGGGCTGAGTTTTGGCGCAGAGCTTGCGCGCATCGGGTACCTGGGCGATGCGCCCTGCGCGCCTCGCCCGATTGATGCGTATTTCGAGCTTCATATCGAACAAGGTCCCATCCTCGACGCCGAAGGGCGCGATATCGGCATTGTCACGGCAGGGTATCCCAGCCACGGAATGCGCGTCAGCTTTGCAGGCAGGACCGCACATACCGGCCCGACACCGATGGACCAACGCCAGAATGCGCTTGCGGCAGGCGCCCGGTGGCTGACCATGGCCGATGACATCGGCTGGGCCTATGCGGCCTATGACGGCAAAGCAACGGCGGCGCGATTGGTGGCCTGGCCCAACAAGGCGGGCATCCTGTCAGACCATGCCGAAGCGGTCTGCGACGTGCGTCACCCCGATGAAAAAACGGCGGGCCTCATGGCAGAGCGTTTACGCCGCGCCGCGTCAGAATCCGCAGCGCGCTGTGGCTGTTCCTACAAGATTGAAGACGAATGGCACTGGGGCGGAGATATCTTTGACGCGGGGCTGGTGGCTTCGATCCGTGCGCACGCCGCGCGTCTGGGGTTCAACCACCGCGATCTGCAATCCCAAGCCGGCCACGACGCGTATTTCCTTGCGCGACACTGCCCCACCGCAATGATCTTTACACCGTGCAAAGACGGCATCACCCACAACAACGAAGAGTTCTGCACGCCGGAAAGCTTTCGCGCCGGGTTGAACGTCCTGCTGCACAGCGTCGTTGAACGGGCGGACAGAGTGTAACGCCACCCGGCGCTGCCGCTGTGGTCAGTCTTGCATTCACGCAGTGTTCACTTCTGACCGCGAACCAGGTGGCATCCGACTACTTTACTTTCGGCGGCGCTAAATCAGTGCCGTCGACAGCCATTCAAACCGGCTGAGCAGGACGAGGACTGCCGCGACGACCAGAAGGAAGGGCCAGAGCGAGCGCAGGATCTGACCCGGGCTTGCGCCGCTCATCGAGGACGCGATGTAGAGCCCAACGCCGACCGGCGGTGTGAGAAGACCCAGCACGAGGTTGAGACACATCACGACACCGAAGTGAAACGGGTCAATGCTGTAGTCGTTCATGGCAATCGGGAGCAGGATCGGCGTGATGAGGATCACGGCTGCGATCCCGTCGATCAACATGCCGACCAGCAGAAGGATCAGGTTGACGATCAGCAGAAACATGAACGGGTCGCTTGTGATCGACGTGATCAGCGTGGCCAGTTTCTGCGGCAGGGCTTCGTAAATGATGACCCAACCAAAGACGTTTGCCGCAGCGATCATGAAAATCACCATCGACGCGTTGATCGCCGTGCGTTTGAACAGAACGAACAGTTTTTGCGGCTCCAGCTCACCGTAGATCAGCCAGCCAACAAGAAAGGCAATCAGGGATGCAATTGCCGCCGATTCCGTTGGTGTCGCGATGCCAAACAGGATGCCGCCGATGATGGCAACAGGGATCAGCATAGCGGGCAGACAGGACAGCAGCGCTGATCGGGCTTCCGGTCCGGTGAACCAGGTGCCTTTTGGGAATCCCTGGATCAGGCCGATGACAAAGATCACGCCCGCGAATGCGACAAACAACAATAGCCCTGGCAAAATCCCGGCAAGGAACATGTCGCCGATGGGGATCTGCGCCAGAACGCCGAAGATCACAAACATCATCGACGGCGGGATCACTGGGGCCAGCAACCCCCCTGCCGCTGTCGTTGCCGCCGCAAATCCACGCGAATAGCCTTCGTTTTCCATTTCCGGTGTCATGGCACGGGCCATCACGGCAATCTGAGCAGTGGCCGATCCGATGATCGCCGCCATGAACATGTTGGCCAGCAAGTTGATATAGGCAAGCCCGCCGCGAAACCCGCCCACGAACACACGTGCGGCGTTGATCAGGCGGCGTGTCATGCCGCCCTCGTTCATCATTTCACCGGTAAGCATGAAAAGCGGGATCGCCAGCAATCCGTAGTTTTCCAGCCCCGAAAACATCTTTTGCGCAAAGCTGTCATACAGAACAACGTTGTCGCTTTCCCAGATGTACCAGATCGCCGTCAGCGCCAAAACAAGCGCCACGGGCACAGCGATCATCAGTTTGAACGCAAAAATGATCGGGGTCATGTGGAGGACACCTCGGGTCTGTGTGCCGGTCCGAACAGGTTCGCAAAGCCGTGCAGCGCGGCCCCAAAGGCGAAAGCCCACATCACCAGCCACACCCAGTATTTCCGGAACCCAAGTGTGCTTGTTGGTTCCGCATAGATGAAGTTGAAGGTCGCGCCCTGAAACGCCTTTGTGTCGAACCCGTGCTGTGCGAGCGCCAGCGGTGCGAACCAGCGCCAGCAGAACCAGACCATCAGCAGCGCAAAGACAAGCACGATCACATCGACCAGCTTGGCGACAAGCGTTTTCAGGGGGGGTGGCAGGCTGTCCGTCAGGATCGTCACCGCCACGGCATGCCCGTAGTGAATGCCTGCCGACGCGCCAAGAAACGTCATCCACGCCATTGCATAGATCGCCAGTTCATCGACCCAGTACAGCGCCGCCCCAAGGCTGCGTGTCAGAACATTGAGGAGGATCAAGGCGGTGATCGCAGCCGCAAGAATTGAGGCCAGCGCAAGTTCGAACCGCGCCCATGTAGCTGAAATTCGGCCGATCATGCGCCTGCCCTCAAAATGAAACCGAGGCACCGCAAAGGGTGCCTCGGTCCGCTAACCAGAGATTTACTCAGCCGTGTCGTTTGCAACCTGACGCAGAGCATCCAGCATCGATGTCTTTTCGGACCAGATCGTGTTCCATTCATCTACGGCATCACCAAAGAAGGATTGATCGACCTCGACATATTGCGTGCCGGTGTCACGCACCTGGTCAAGCCAGACCTGTTCGTTTTCGATGTAGCTGTCGATCGTGCTGTCGACATGCTTGGCCATCAGGTCGCGGATCATCCCCCGGTCGTCTTCGGACAACTGCGCCCAGACACGGCCCGACACGAGCCCAACCATCGGGAACATCATGTGGTTGGACTGGACCACGGTGTCGGCCTGTTCGAAATACTTGAGCACCCAGATCAGTTCGGCGTCCATGTCGATGGCATCGACCTGACCGTTGGCAAGCGCATCATAGACCGCTGGCAGCGGCATCGGCGTTGGCGCTGCACCCAGCGCGTTGTAGAAATCAAGGATCGGATCGAACGGTGTGATCCGCAGCTTCAGACCAGACAGGTCGTCGGCAGAGGTCACATCGCCCTTGGCCACGATCTGGCGCAATCCGGCCATGCCATAGGCCACACCGACCACACCTACTTCGGCAGGCAATTGGTCCAGCATGCCGATGGCAGTGTCGCTGCGCAGAATGCGGCCTGCGTGATCGATGTCATCGGCCAGGAACGGTGCGTAGAACGCGCCGAAATCCTGGGCGCGGTTCGATACTTCGGCGACCGTCATAAACGCCATATCGAGCGCGCCGGTCTGCAACTGCTGCAACATCTCGGCTTCATTGCCCAACTGGCGTGCCGGAAAAACGGTAACGCTGTGTGCGCCGCCACTGGCCTCGGCAAGTTCGGCACCAAAGGCTTCTGCGGCCTTGGTCCAGATATGCGGCGGTGGCGTGATCAACCCAAGCCGGAAATCTTCGGCCTTGGCGGTGCCTGCCGCGATTGTAGCAACGGCGGCAAGTGCCACGCTTCCGAGCGCATTGCGAATGATCTTCATCGTATCCTCCCTGATCTGCGATAAACTGTTAAAGCTGGACCCATTCGGCGGGCGGTTTGCCTTTGCCGGGGTGCACCTCACCGCAATTCGGGCATGTGCGCGCTTCGGTCGAATTGTGGAACTTGTCATAGATTTTCGGCAACGCCGTCACGATACCCTCTGGTCCGTCAAGCGCAACTTCCTCGCGGTGCACCAAGCCTTCGCAGTTGAAGCAGAACCATTCGAAGCCTTCTGTCATACCCGGCTGACGCGGGGCTTCAACAACGATCCCGATAGAGCCTTCCTGCGGACGTTGCGGCGCATGGCGAACATGGGGCGGCAGCATGAAAACCTCGCCTTCCCGCACGGGCACGTCGTAAATCTTGCCGCCATCCGCGATCTTGAGCATCATGTCGCCCTTCTGCTGGAAGAACCATTCTTCCACCGGGTCATCATGGAAATCGACCCGCGTGTTCGGGCCACCGACGACCATGACGATCATGTCGCCTTCCTTGTGCAAAAGCTGGTTGCCAACGGGGGGCCGCAGCTTGTCAGCGTTGTCTTCGACCCATTTCTTGAAATTGAAGGGCTTGAGCGTCGGATGGTTGGTCATCGTGATCCCCAATGGCTGTGGCACATGTTATTTGATCATACCCTAGGCAGGTCACGCACAAAGAAATATGGATTTCCGGGAATTTCGATATCCGATTTCCTGATAGCAAAAGCAATCATTTTTTGGACAAAGCGCCATGCCGTCAGCAAAGGCGCGGTGCGTCATGCCAGCATGATCGCGGTCCCGGCAAGAGCCACGCCCCCTGCCCCGACCAAACGCCAAAGCCTGACGGGGCGTTGGCCGGTGGCCCATCGCAGGATCAGCGCCGTGAAGAACACCTCAAGCGTTCCGAGTGTCGCCACGCTGACCACGGAGGTGCTTTTCAAGGCAAGGAACTGCAGGAACTGACCGGCGCTCAGCGCAAAGGCCGCGAGCATATGCCAGCGGTTCCGGTCGATAAGCAGGGCTTGAAACGATCTGCGCCCACCCCTGCGCAGCGCCGTCCCGCACGCGATCCAGACCACTCCGGCGAGCGCACCGATACACGTCCCCAGCGCCGCGTCGGGCAATGTCACCAAAGCAGCGCTGCGAAGGGTGTACGCCAGCGCATAGGCCAGGGCCGAACCCACACCAAGGGCAATCCCGATCCGGCTGATCCTGCGCGTATCAACCTTGCTTGGGGTCAGGTAGAAAATGACCGCCGCCATCACCATTGACGCGCCTGCCAGGGTGGCGACATCTGGCAGTTCCGACAAAACGACATAGCCCAGCGGCAGACCGAAAACAGGCGTCAGGCGCCTGAGCAGACTGGCCATGACAGGCCCCGTCTGTTCAGTTGCGCGGAACATGAACATGCGGCCAAAGACCGTGGACATCAGCCCTGCCAGCACAAAAACACCGATGGGACCGAGGTTTTCGGTCTCAACAAGGGTCCTGACAGGCACGCTGCCCCAAAGCACCCAGATCACGCCCGACAACACTGCGGTGGCCAGGACCGACAGAAACACCCCGTTGTCGCCCCGCGCCCCGGCTTTGCCTTTGGCAATGGCGACGCCGGCCACTCCATAAGCCGCCGCCGCCAACAGGGCGTAGATCTCGCCGATCATCGGCCGGGTGTCACAGTGTCAGGCCGCACTCCTCAAAGGCCTTCCGCGTGGCGGCCTTTTCGGCCTCGGTCAATTCCAGCATCGGATGGCGCACGCGCCCGCCGACTTGCCCCAACAGCTCCTGCCAGTACTTGCCATGCGCCGTGGGCTTGCCGCCCGGCTTGGTGTCGTGGATCGCGCGGCGCACCGGATCAAGACTGTCACGCACGCGCCGCGCCTCTTCGAATTTTCCGGCAAAGGCCAGTTCGGTGTACTCGTGCATCCGCAGATCATTGGCGGTCTGAAGCTGGTAGGGCGGCGAGGAGCACAGATAAAGCTGCCAACCCAATTCTTCGATATTGTCGAGCCATTCCGGTTCAGCCGATGTGGATACGAGGATCTTGTCGCCCACCAGCTTGGTCAGCCGCGCGTACATATCTCGCGGGACGGAGTATTTGATCGCCATGATGTTGGGCAGCTCCGCGATACGGGCGCAGGTTTCCGGCTCCATCAGGTAGCCGCTGTCCGGGTGACTCCACATCGCGATACCGATATCGAGCCGGTCGCACAGGTACTTGTAGTAATTGTACAAAACCTCGTCACGGTCGCTGCAGAAGCTCAGCATTGGTGCGTGCACCACCACGTAATCCGCACCGCAATCCTGTGCATGACGCCCCAGTTCCAGCACCGTATTCACGTTCTGATCCGAGATCGACATGATCGTGCCCGCATTGTCGCCGCACTCATCTGCGGCAATGGTCATGTTGCGCTTGCGCTCTTCCAGCGACATCGACCAGAACTCGCCCTGCTTTCCAGCGATGAACAGGCCCTGGATGTGCAGATCGTCGATCCAGTGGCGGATGTTCTTGCGTAGACCGGCTTCGTTCAATGCCAGGTCGTCATCAAACGGATTGAGCGCTGCGGCCCAGATGCCGCGCATCGTTTCACGCGCATAGGCTTTGGCGTCTTGCTTTGCATATTTCATGTTGGAGCTCCGGCGGATCAAGGCGTTCAGTTTGGCGGCACTAAACCGCGCCGACTGAACAAAAGCCAGCAGGCACAGGATTATCTGGATATTCAAAAAATCTATAGCAAAGAGATTGGAAATTCTCTTATCTTCGCTGTGACCACGACGTAAGGAACACCCATGGTGTCGAACCACAGCCGTATCGTTGATCGCGCCCTCACCCGGCTGAAGCTGCGGCAACTTCGATTGCTTGTGAAAGTAGGAGAGCACGGCAATATCCAGCACGCCGCGCGCGATCTTGGCATTTCACAGCCTGCAGCCACCAAGATGATCCAGGATCTCGAAATCGACTTTGAAGTCCAATTGTTCGAGCGCACCAACCGTGGCGTCGTTCCGACCATATTCGGCGAAACACTGATCCGACATGGCAAGCTGATCTTTGCCCAGGTCTCCACCGCCGCGCAGGAACTGGATGACCTGAACGAAGGCAACAGCGGGCGCGTCGTCGTGGGAACCCTGCTTGCCGCGTCCCCCCGGCTGCTGCCGCGCGCGATCCAGCGCCTGCTGAACGACCGGCCCAATGTCGCGGTCAAGATTGTCGAAGGCACAAACGAAGCACTGATCCCCGCCCTGCGGTCAGGTGAGATCGACATGATCGTCGGACGCCTGCCCAGCCACAGGCATCGCGCCAAGATCGAACAGGAAAAGTTCTTTGATGAACGGGTCATGGTTGTCGCGGGGAATCAGCACCCGCTGGCCAAACGCGCCAGTATTTCGTTCGAACAGCTCAAGCCGTTCGGGTGGATATTGCCGCCCGCTGAAACAACGCTCCGGCGTCAGACGGATCAGTTCTTTGTCAAACAGGGGCAATATCTGCCGAAAACCGTGATCGAATCCGTGTCATACCTCGCAAACCGATCGCTTTTGCGATCCCACGATCTGATCGGCCTGCTGCCCGCCCATGTTGCCGCGCTGGACATCGAAGCGGGGCTTTTGACGGCGATTGACTGGGATGTCCCGTTCGGAGGGCGTCCTGTCGGTGTCTCGTACCGGGGCGATAACAGCCTGTCTCCGGCAGGCACCGCGTTCCTGCAAGCGCTGCGCGAGGAGGCCGCCGCGATCCAGCAGTAAGGTATCACAGAAACCGATACCTGTATCCGTTCAATTCGGTTGAGGTAATGGCCGCCCCCATGTGACCTTCGGAGCCAACATCCGAATTCAAGAGGGCATCATGACCACATATCCCGAGTTGAAACTGTATATCGGCGGCGCATGGCGCAAGACTTCTGACGACATGGCGGTGGTCAACCCCGCAACAGAGGCCGAAATCGGTCGCCTGCCCTGCGCCGGGATTTCCGACCTGGACGATGCGCTGACAGCCGCAGAAGAGGGTTTCCGCATCTGGCGCCGCACCGCCCCGCGTGACCGGGCGGATGTGATGCTCCGGGCTGCGAAGCTGTTGCGCGACCGGCAGGAAGAAATTGCCCAGTCAATCACTGCCGAACATGGCAAACCACTGTCCCAAGCCCGGCTTGAAGTCATCCGTGGTGCCGAATTCATCGAATGGGACGCAGGCGAAGCCGTGCGCACCTATGGTCGCGTGATCCCCTCTGCCCATGGCGTGCGCTACGTGGTGCATCATGAACCGGTTGGCGTGGTTCTGGGCCTGTCGCCCTGGAACTTCCCGATGAGCCAGCCATGCCGCAAGATTGCCGGTGCGCTGGCCAGCGGGTGTTCGATCATCCTCAAAGCGGCCGAGGAAACCCCCGCAGGCGCGCAACATATTGTCGAAGCGTTCCACGATGCGGGTCTGCCCGCAGGTGTGCTGAACCTCGTCTTTGGTGAGCCTGCCCAGATCTCCAGCCACCTGATTGCGCAAGACCCAGTACGCCTAGTTGCCTTCACCGGCTCAACCGCCGTAGGCCGACACCTGACCACGCTTGCGTCTGAGAACATGACCCGCGTGTTGATGGAACTGGGCGGTCATGCCCCGGTGATTGTCTGCGAAGACACCGATGTCGAAAAGGCCGCGATCAGCAGCGCCATCCGCAAATACCGCAATGCCGGGCAGGTCTGCACCTCTCCCACCCGGTTCTTCGTGCATGAAAGCATCTACCAGCCTTTTGTCGATACCTTTGTCCAACGTGCAAAAGCGACAGTTGTGGGCAACGGCGTTGAACCCGGCGTGGACATGGGACCGCTGGCCAATGACCGCCGCGTGCCCGCGCTGACAGCGCTGGTCGAAGACGCCCGCGCCAAGGGGGCAGAGGTTCTGGCCGGTGGCGGTCGGCACGGCAATCAGGGGTATTTCTTTGAACCCACGGTTCTGGCCAATGTGCCGGACGATGCAAAGGTCATGCAGGAAGAACCCTTTGGTCCGCTTGCGGTCATCAATCCTGTCACGTCGCTGGACGACGCGATTGCGAAGGCAAATTCCACGCCCTTTGGGCTAGCCGCTTACGGGTTCACCAATCGCGCCGACTACGTCGACCAGATGACGAACGAGGTCGAAGCCGGCAACCTGTCGTTCAATACGTTGGAGGCCTCGTTGCCGGAAACCCCGTTTGGCGGCGTCAAGTCCAGCGGCTATGGCCGCGAGGGCGGGACAGAAGGGCTGGAGAACTACATGAACGTCAAGAACATCTCTCACAGCATGCAGATCGTCTGAGGGACTTTGGGATCGGCCAGGCGCGACTTCAAGCGCTGTCGTGATGCGCAATTGCGCGTGAGGTTCGATGCCCGAAGGGGCGTCGAACCTTTTGCTGTAAATAAGGGCGAACGGAACGGGTGACTTGATCCGACAACAGACCGTCGGTCGCTGCAATCTGATAGGTCTGCCCACACGGCAGAGGGAACAAACCGGTCGCAATCAGCGCATCAGTATCGGCACCGCAAGGCCGCAATAGCGAAAACAGCCCAGAGAGTTTTCCCTGAGCTGTTTCCGAATGATAGCGATTGTGTCTGGCTCTACGTCACCAAAGAGCGTTTCTGGAACTGATCTTCCTTGTAGCGCTCTTCACTGAGAATGCGTTCAAGCTTGTCCACCGCACCCAGAATATCCGCCTCGCTGACAAACAGCGGGGTGATCCCGAAGCGCATCACGTTCGGCGCACGGAAATCACCGATCACGTTGTCAGCAATCAACGCCTGCATGCAGGCATAGCCCTGCTCAAAGGCGAACGAAACGTGGCTGCCACGCGAATGTGGATCGCGCGGGCTGACAAGCGTCAAACCGGCGCAGCGGGCTTCAACTTCGCGGATGAACAATTCGGACAATTCGATGGACTTGGCGTGAACCTCGTCCATATCCGCCTTGTCCCAGATATCGAGCGCCACCGACAGCAACGCAAAAGACGCAATCGACGGCGTGCCAATGCGCATCCGTTCGATTTTGCCCGGCATCGGGCGGTAGTCCGTGTCGAAGGCAAAGGGGGCTTCGTGACCGTACCAGCCCGACAAGAACGGCTCGACCGTGTCGAGCAACCGGGGGGCAACATAGATAAACGCCGGGGCACCGGGGCCGCCGTTGAGGTACTTATAGGTGCAGCCAATGGCAAAATCCGCATCCGTGCCGCCCACATCGACAGGCACCGCGCCTGCAGAATGCGCCAGATCCCAGACAACGACAGCCCCTTTGGCGTGGGCCTTTTCAACAATCGCCTTCATGTCATGGCGACGGCCTGTACGGTAATCCACTTCGGTGATCATCACCACGCCGACCTCTTCGGTGATGCTGTCCAGCACATCCTCGGGATCGGGCGCGCGCAGCTCATAGCCTGCGTCCTTGAGCTTGATCAGCCCTTCGACCATGTAGAGATCGGTCGGGAAGTTGCCGTTATCCGACAGGATCACCTTGCGATCCGGCACCATCGCCATCCCGGCAGCAACCGCCTGGAACACCTTGATCGAGAGCGTGTCGCCGACAACGGTTGTCCCCTCGGCCGCGCCGATCAGCCGTCCGACACGATCCCCCAGCGTGTTGGTCTGCATGAACCAGTTCTTGGTGTTCCACCCCTTGATCAACTCGGTGCGCCATTCGTCATTTAGAAAACGCGTCATGGCGGGCAAAGACTCGCGCGGCATCGGGCCAAGCGAATTGCCGTTCAGATAGATCATGCCCTCTGGCAGATCGAATTGCTGCCGTGTCCATTCGAAATCAGTCATGTCTTATCCTCTCAACGTGTGTGTCTTTGCCTGCGGTGCGCGATGCATGGCACGTCCTCGGACGGTGATCTGGCGCGCGCGCAAGCATATCTGCCTGTGGGGTATCGCGGTTTTGCGGCAGGCCGTCCACTGTCCCGTTTTACTTTGGCTCATGTACATCGGACGATCTGCCAACGCCCCCGCATTGGGCAGAACTGGATATTCAAGAACAAGATACCTGAGCCGCTACATTTTCTGTGTGCGAATGACCGGAATCACCGAGACCAACCCGTCACGAGCCAGAATATCTCGGAATCGACCAGCGAAGGTTTGAGCCTGAGCGCAAGACCGGTCCTCACAAGAGATCACCCGCCGTCCAAGAAGGGCGACGGGTCAGGCAAAGCGCATTTTGGGGCGTGGCCTTTTTATGAAAGCTCGCCGTCCGTTCCCTTCTGTCGCGGGTTCCGACTGGGACCCGCGCAGTGACTTTAAGGGGGCAGGTCGTCCTTAGGCTTTCAGCGCCTGTGGGATGAAACCGTCAACGACCGGGAGCTTGCGCAGGGCAAACGCTCCACCGCCCTGCACGGCAACCGCAACAGCGAGGGCCACCAGCAGCACGGGGAATTCCCAACCGCCATTTGGCGCGCTGAACAACCAGCCATTGGCGGCATGCGCCCAGACCGATCCGATCAGGATGGGCAAGGACAGAACGGCAACCAAACGTGAATAGAGGCCAAGGATAAGTGCGGCGCCACCGGCAATCTCACCGATGATCACGAGATAGGCTGCAAGTGCAGGCAGGCCAAGGCTTTCGAAATAGCCGATTGTGCCCGGAATGGTGAACACGAGCACTTTCAAGAGTCCGTGCGCCAACAGGACAACGCCAAGGGATACGCGGATGATAAGGGCGCCGTAGTTCAGTTCGTTTTGATGAGTCATGGTTATCTCCAGATGTGTGTTTCGCTCTGGGGAGGGATATTGCACGTCGCGCATTGATTGATAATATGCCCCTCCGGAAGATCACTCATTCCATTTGGTTGATAATTCTATGGACCACATTTCACGGGTTGGCGTGTTTGTCGCCGTTGTAAAGGCTGGCAGCTTTGCGGGCGCAGCGCAGACGCTTGGGATCACCAGTTCTGCGGTGTCCAAGCAAATTCAAAATCTTGAGCAGGATTTGCAGGTCAAGCTTCTTAACCGCACGACGCGCAATGTGTCTCCGACCGAAGAAGGCGCGTTGTTTTTCGACCGCGCGGCGCGGGTTTTGGAAGACTTGAAAGAAGCGGAAGACCAGATCAACGAATTGAAATCACGACCCCGTGGCCCGTTAAAAGTGAGCCTGCCGCAAAGCTTGGGTATCAAGTACTTTGGCGACACGATCGCGGGATTTGCAGCGCAATATCCAGAGGTCGAGTTGGATGTGAGCCTCGAAGACCGTCTTGTTGATATCGCAGGCGAAGGGTTCGATCTTGTTGTGCGCATCGGGTCCTTGAAGGACACATCCCTGGTCGCACGGCGTTTGGCGGATTGCCCACTCGTGCTGTGTGCCAGCCCGGCATATCTGACGGCGCATGGGACACCGGAGACACCCGACGATCTGACCAATCACAATTTCCTTGCCTTCACGGGAAATCGCGGGCCGCAAGAATGGCGGTACTCAGATGCAGCTGGCAAGACCGGTCAGGTTTCGCTGCAGGGAACATTCAAGGCGGATTCCGGAGAGATCTTGTGCCGCGCGGCATTGCAGGACATCGGGATCGTCCTTCTCCCGATTTTCTACGTTGCAGAACATCTGGAAAGCGGACGCCTCCAGCCTGTGCTGGCCGACTATACGACCTTTCCCGAGCGCGAGATCTACGCGATCTTTCCACCCAATCGCTTTCAGTCCACGCGTCTGCGGTTGCTGGTGGATCCTCTGGTTGCCGAGTCGCGGAAACTGCCTTGGGTGACGTGATTGGATAAGAACCCAACATGCGCGGCGTCAGAAGCACGCCAATAGGCAAACGGGACAAGCTCCGCTACAAACGGCGTAACTGGATCGAGATCATGCGCGTTGTGCCCTGAGCAAGACAGGTGTCCTGTCGGCGCCTGCGCATGCTGCATTCAACTGCGGGTCCTGATCCTAAGACCAGATTGGAATGTACATGAACACTTGGGTGAACGACGCAATCGGAAAGATCAACGCCGACGCGCACAGGTCTGCTGACACCCATCTGTTCAAGCTGCCTGCGCCGCGTCTTCAGGGCGTTGATATCTATCTCAAGGACGAAAGCACGCACCCTACCGGAAGCCTGAAACACCGCCTCGCGCGGTCCTTGTTTCTTTACGCGCTGTGCAACGGCAAGATCACCGAAGGCACAACAATTGTCGAAGCCTCTTCGGGAAGCACGGCGGTGTCAGAGGCCTATTTCGCCCGAATGATTGGGGTGCCGTTTATCGCCGTCCTGCCCAAAAGCACGGCGCGGAGCAAGATCAGGCTTATCGAGTTTTTTGGCGGGCAGATCCACTTCGTGGAAAGCGCGCCGCAGATGCACGATGCGTCCGTCGCACTGGCCGACAAGATCGGCGGCTATTTCATGGATCAGTTCACCTACGCCGAACGGGCCACGGACTGGCGCGGCAACAACAACATCGCCGAGAGCCTGTTCACCCAGATGGAGCACGAACCCCATCCGATCCCGGCGCATATCATCATGAGCGCGGGCACCGGCGGGACATCGGCCACCATCGGGCGCTATATCCGCTACAAGGGTTATGACACGCGGCTTACGGTGGTGGATCCGGAAAACTCGGTCTTTTTTGACAGCTATCAATGTGGAGATCGCAGTCTGACGTCCGAGATGTCCAGCCGCATCGAAGGGATCGGGCGGCCAAAGGTCGAACATTCGTTCCAACCAGACGTGATCGACGACATGATCCGGGTGCCAGACGCTGCAAGTGTCGCGACCATGCAATGGCTTGAAACACGGATCGGGCGCAGACCCGGCCCGTCGACGGGCACAAATCTGTGGGGCGTGCTTCAGGTTGCCAAGCAGATGCAAGATGCGGGTCAACGCGGCTCGATCGTGACGCTGCTCTGCGACAGCGGCGAGCGGTATCTCGACACCTATTACAATCCCGATTGGGTCGCAGAGTGCATCGGGGAGTGTCAGACCCATCTCAGGGCGTTGGAACTGGATTTCGACTGATCCGTATCGGGGTGCGAGGCGTCGTTACGTCAGACAAAGTGGCGTTTGCTGTTCCGCGCAACATGGTCGACGAACAATCGCACCTTCGGGTCCTGAAGCTTTTTGTGCGGATACAGACAGCCGAAGATCGTGGGCATCGGAGGGGTGTGCGGCAACACTTCGACAAGCCGCCCGGCCTCCAGATGCTCGCGCACATCGAAACGGGGCTTATTGACGATTCCCCGCCCGGCCACCGCCCAATCCGTCAGCACATCACCGTCATCGGCATCAAACTTGCCCCGAACCTCCAGCTTCCGGGGCCCCATATCTGTCCGGACCGTCCAGAAATATTCAGGCGATCTGGGATACCGTAGCAGAAGACAGTTGTGCGTGGCGTCCAGCAAGTCATCCGGCGTCATCGGCGTTCCACAGCGCGACAGGTATTCGGGCGAGGCGCACAAGACCCGGTCACAATCCGCGAATTTGCGCAGTTTCATCGTGGAATCGCTGGGTTCTCCGACAAAGAACGCGATGTCGAGCCCGTCGGCCATGATGTCGACCTTGCGGTCCGACAGGCGCATCCGAATCTCTGTGTCCGGATAGGATTCGGAAAATTCGGGAACCAACGGTGCAACAATCCGGCGTCCGACCCCAAGCGGAGCCGTGATGCGGAGCGCGCCGCGCGGTGCATCGGAAAAACTGGCGACGCGGGCTTCGGCATGGTCAAGCGCCTGCAAGACGGCTCTTGCCTCGTCGTAAAACACGGTGCCGACCTCTGTCGGCGTCATGGAGCGTGTTGTTCTGTTGAACAAACGCACGCCAAGATGTTTCTCAAGCTCTTTCAGACGCTTGCTTGACACCGCGGGGGTCAGCCTCAGATCACGGCCACCCGACGTAATGCTGCCAAGCTCCATCACACGGACAAAGACACGCAGGCTTTCAATATACGACATGTGTCGCTCCTCCCCACCGGAAGGATGCCAAGCAGCAAGTCTATTTTCAACGATCTGTTGAAAGTATTTGCCGTTTACAGCGATTTTTCGCTCGAATTGTTGCGTCTATGGTCGGTTCACCATCACAGCCGGACTTGGCGATTGGGAGGCAACTTTGACCTATCGACGTGACATTCGTTTCATCCTCAACGGCACTGACGTGTCGGTGGCCGACGTTGCGGCCAGCCAGACGCTGCTGGATTTCCTGCGGCTTGAACGCCGACTGACCGGTACCAAGGAAGGCTGCGCCGAGGGCGATTGCGGCGCATGCACCGTTCTGGTTGGACGGTTGGGTAGCGCGGGCCTCGTGTACGAACCGGTCAACGCCTGCATCCGGTTCCTAGCGTCGGTCAATGGCTGCCACGTGGTCACGGTAGAACATCTTTCCGGCCCGAACGGACGCTTACATCCTGTGCAAGAGGCGATGGTCGATCATCACGGCAGCCAGTGCGGTTTCTGCACACCCGGCTTTGTCATGTCGCTCTACGCGCTCTGGATGCAGACCCCCGAACCGACGGTGGGGGAGGTTGAAACCGCATTGCAGGGCAACCTCTGCCGGTGCACGGGCTACGAGCCGATCATCAAGGCGGCGGTTGCGGTGTCGCGTTACGGCACACCCGCGTCGGATTGCCTGACCACCGAACGCGACACGATGACGGCACGCCTCAAGTCCCTTCAGGACACGCAGCGCATCGTGTCCGGCCCCGAAGACAACCTGAGCATCATCCCCGCTGACGTGGATGACCTTGCCGACTGTCTTCTGACCTATCCGGACGCGACCATCGTTGCGGGGGCCACCGATGTGGGCCTTTGGGTGACAAAATTCTTGCGCAACATCGGACCGGCGATTTTCACCGGTCATCTGAACGAATTGAAAACAGTCAAACGACAGGACTCCCTCCTCAAGATCGGTGCGGGCGCAAGCTACACCGATTGCCAATCCCTCCTGTCAAAGCACCTGCCACACCTGGTCCCGTATTGGGATCGCATTGCGGGGTGGCAGGTGCGGAACATGGGCACCGTGGGCGGCAATATCGCCAACGGCTCGCCCATCGGGGACACACCCCCGGTGCTGATCGCCCTCGGGGCCGAAATCACGCTTCGCCGTGGTGACACTCGACGCACTCTGCCCTTGCAGGATTACTTCATCGACTACGGCAAGCAGGACCGCGCGCCGGGTGAATTTGTGGAAAGCATTCAGGTGCCCCTGCCCGGTCCGAACGATCTGGACGCGGCGTACAAGATCTCCAAGCGGCGCGACGAGGATATTTCGTCGGTGGCCGTTGGCATCCACATGAGTGTGACAGACGGTGTGATCAGCAATACCCGCATCGCCTTTGGCGGCATGGCGGCCACTCCCAAACGTGCAACAGCGGCAGAAGCCGCGCTCAACGGCCAGCGCTGGACACGGGACAGCTTTGAGGCCGCGGCTGATGCCCTCGCGGAGGATTTTTCACCGCTGACGGATTGGCGCGCGTCCTCGGAGTACCGGATGCTCTCGGCCCAGAACCTTCTGCGCCGCTTTTTCCTCGAACAGGACGCGCAGACAGACGCGCCCGTTCAACTCGCCATCGCCTGAGACAAGGAGTCGAGAGATGAAGGATACCGTTTCCATCACCGGGGCAGCCCATACGGACCGCATCCACGACAGCGCGTCCAAGCATGTCACCGGCGCGGCCGACTACACCGATGACATCGCGATGCCCGAGGGCGCGTTGCACGCCTATCTCGGCGTGTCGGATGTGGCCCATGCAAAGTTACGGGGCATTGATTACACCAATGTTCTGGCAACGCCCGGCGTTGTGGGCGTTCTGACGGCTGATGACGTGCCAGGGGTGAATGACATCAGCCCCACCGGCCTCAACGACGAACCCGTGTTTCCGACGGACCTGATCCAGTTTCACGGCCAGCCCCTGTTCGCCGTGATCGCCGAGACGCGCGAGATCGCACGTCATGCCGCCGAAAAGGCGAAGATCGACTGCGAGGTTCTGCCCCATGCGCTTGATCCGATTGCGGCGCTGAACGCAGGCTACCCCCATGTCACCGCTCCGTTAAAGCTGGAACGGGGCGATGTGGACCCCGCGCTGGACGCAGCGCCCAACCGCGTCAAGGGCCGGATGGCCGTGGGCGGGCAGGATCACATGTACCTCGAAGGGCATATCGCCTTTGCCATTCCGGGCGAAGATGACGATGTGATCGTCAACTGCTCCACACAGCACCCGTCCGAGGCGCAACACATGGTGGCGCATGTGCTTGGCGTGCCGTCAAACGCCGTTGTCGTGAACGTGCGCCGCATGGGGGGTGGGTTCGGCGGCAAGGAAAGCCAGATGAACCTCTTTTGCGCGGTTGCCGCCATCGCCGCCAAGAAGTGGAACCGCGCCGTCAAAATCCGCCCCGACCGCGATCAGGACATGACCGCTACAGGGAAGCGGCATGACTTTGTCATCGACTATGACGTGGCTTTCGATGACGCGGGCCGCATTCAGGCCGTCGACGGCAGCTTTGTCGCGCGCTGCGGGTTTTCAGCGGACCTGTCTGGCCCGGTCACGGACCGCGCGCTCTTTCACGCGGACAATGCGTATTTCTACCCGAATGTAAGGCTCAACAGCCACCCGATGAAAACCAACACCGTCTCCAACACCGCTTTCCGGGGTTTTGGTGGCCCGCAGGGTGTGATCGTCGCCGAACGTATGATTGAAGAGATCGCCTATGCCACCGGGCAAGACCCGCTAGACGTGCGCAAAGCCAATTTCTATGGCTGTGAAGGGCGCAATCTCACGCCGTATCATCAGGAAGTTGAGGACAATATCCTCGACCGTCTGATCGGTGAATTGGAAGAGACCTCCGCTTATCGCCAGCGCCGTGCTGATATCATTGCTTTCAACAAAACCTCCCCGGTGCTGAAAAAGGGTATCGCGCTGACGCCTGTCAAATTCGGCATCTCCTTCACCGCGACCTGGTACAATCAGGCGGGCGCGCTGGTGCATGTCTACAATGACGGCTCGATCCACCTGAACCATGGTGGCACCGAGATGGGTCAGGGCCTGAACACCAAGGTCGCGCAGGTTGTGGCCGAAGCGTTCCAGGTTGATTTCGAGCGTATCAAGATCACAAAGACCACCACCGAGAAGGTCCCGAACACATCCGCAACGGCCGCGTCGAGCGGAACCGACTTGAACGGAATGGCGGCGTTGAATGCTGTGGAGCAGATCAAGGAACGTTTGACCGCCTTTGCTTGCGAAACATGGAACGTGGCCCCGGAAGAGGTCCGATTTCACGCCAATCAGGTGCATATCGGAAAAGACACGCTGTCTTTCGATGCCTTCATCAAGCAAGCATACCTCGCCCGCGTTCAGCTTTCGGCAGCAGGGTTCTACAAGACGCCCAAGATCCATTGGGATCGCGCCAAGGGCCAGGGCCGTCCGTTCTACTACTACGCCTATGGCGCGGCCTGTTCTGAGGTGACAATCGACACACTGACCGGAGAATACCGGGTCGAGCGGACCGACATCCTGCATGATGTGGGTCGATCGCTAAATCCGGTGCTCGACAAGGGCCAAGTTGAAGGCGCGTTCATTCAGGGCATGGGGTGGCTCACCACCGAAGAGCTGTGGTGGGACGATGCCGGACGCCTGCGCACCCATGCGCCGTCGACCTACAAGATCCCGCTCGCGTCGGATCGTCCGCGCGTGTTCAACGTGAACCTTGCCGACTGGTCCGAGAACCGGGAACTGACGATCAAACGCTCCAAAGCTGTGGGGGAACCACCCTTCATGCTGGGGATTTCGGTCTTTGAAGCACTGTCCATGGCGGTGGCCTCCGTCGCAGATTACAGCGAATGCCCGCGTCTTGATGCACCAGCAACGCCCGAGCGGGTGCTGATGGCAGTGGCGCGGTTGCAGGGCACGGTCTGATCCATGTCCCTCTCAACCGCCTCCCTGTCCGAGTTTCTCGCAAGCCACCCTTCGGTGATCCGCATCGCGCTGACACGTGTGCGGGGGTCGTCCCCGCGGAACGAAGGGACCGAGATGTTTGTAACGTCTCAAGCGCTCTGGGGCACCATTGGCGGCGGCCAGCTGGAATATCTCGCCATTGATGCCGCGCGCCACATGCTGCGGGACGGGACGCTGCAGCGCGATTTGGACATGCCGCTTGGCCCTGAAATCGGACAGTGTTGCGGTGGGCGGGTTGAGATGCGGCTTACCCGTATGCGCGCCTCGGACAAGCGCGCAGCACAGGATCGGGCGCACCAGACAGACGCCGCTTTGCCGCATGTCTACGTTCTGGGCGCCGGTCATGTCGGACGCGCGCTGGCCAATCTGTTCCAGCACATGCCAGTCAACTGCGTGCTGATCGACACAAGGCCCGAAGAAATCGCGCTCAATACCGCCAATGTCGAAACCCGTATCAGTGCTTTGCCAGAGGCCGACATCTGGAACGCCCCTGCAGGCAGCGCGTTCATCGTGCTCACCCACGACCATGCACTTGATTTCCTGCTGACCTCGGCCGCGCTTGAACGCGGTGATGCGGCCTATGTCGGCATGATCGGATCGGCAACGAAGCGCGCGAAATTCAAGAACTGGGCGCACAATAACTGTGACGGCCAGACCACCCGACATCTGAATTGCCCCATCGGGGCAAGCGGTAGCCGCGACAAGCGGCCCAGCGTCATTGCGGCCTTCGTGGCCGCAGAAGTGATGGCTGAATTGACCTCTGAAACTGCCGCAGCCGCCCCGCAATGGGCACCAGAGTCGCCCATCTCGGGCAGTCAACAAGGACGGGAAGGGAGATTGGCCTGACCGGCCAAAAGACCCGTCCGATCAGAGGAGGAGACCGTCATGGACGGGAGGACCTACGACTACAAGCTGTTCACACGCAGCGATTTCAGCGCCTTTTGGGCGCTTTTCACGGACAACCTTGTCAACTTGCTGATCTTGTCGGCGGTTTGCCAGTTTGTCTTTCAGATGCCGCCGGAGATTGTTTATGGGCGCATCGTTCCCGGAGCTGCCGTTGCGATCCTGGCCGGCGTCGCCGTGTATACCTATCTCGCCAAATGGGCGGCAAACAGACAGGGCAAGGATGTCACCGCCCTGCCCTACGGCATCTCGACCCCCGTGATGTTCGTCTACTTGTTTGGCGTCATCGGGCCGATTTACTGGGCAACGCAAGACCCGCTTCTGGCTTGGCAGGTCGGCATTGGCGCGGGCTTCATGGGCGGGATCGTCGCCGCGATGGGCGCAATTGTCGGCCCCTATCTGAAGCGTATTACACCGCGTGCGGGCATGCTGGGGACATTGTGCGGTATCGCGCTTGTCTTCATCGGCTCCGTCCCCTTGGCACAGATCTTCGAAAACCCGATTATCGCATTCACGTCGCTGCTTTTCATTCTCTGGGGCTTGATCGGCCGGTTTCGCCTGCCTGGCAACCTGCCCGCCGGTTTGGTCGCCATCGCCGCAGGCACGATCATCGCCATTATTCTGGGCGAATCCAGGATCGACGTCAGTGGGATCGGGTTTTACCCGCCCGTACCGTATATCGGAGATCTGATTGCAGGCGTTCAGTACCTCTTTGCAAACCCGGAGCTGTTCCTCGTTCTGATCCCGGTGCAGATCTACAATTTCATTGAAACGATGAACAACGTGGAATCCGCCGAAGCCGCAGGCGACGCCTACCCGGTTGGCGTGTGCCAGGTCACTGACGGTGCAGGCACCATGATCGGCGCGCTGTTCGGATCGCCTTTCCCGACAACGGTGTATATCGGTCACCCGGCCTACAAGCGTCTTGATGCACATGCCGGGTATATCGTTGGTGTGGCTCTCGTGATCGCAGCCGCCGCGTTCCTTGGCTTCCTATCGTTTCTCGCAGGTCTGATCCCGATTGCAGCCGCCGCCCCGGTGCTCGTCTTCGTCTCGGTCAGCCTGATCACCAACACAGCCTGGGCGGTCAAGCCGATGCATATGGCGGCTGTATCCTTTGCGATCCTGCCGCACATCTCGGCCTTCCTGATGACCAAATGGGGGTCGCTGATGAATGCCCTGCGCAATTCGGGTGTCGAAGGCCTGCCCGCGTTGGGTGACGACAGCCTGACCGCCGCCCTCCTGATGGAAGGCGCGCATTACGAAGGCCATCTGGCCCTCAGCCAGGGTGCCATCATCACCGGTCTGGTGTGGGGTGCCATCGTGGCAGATGTGATTGACGGGCGGTTCAAGATGGCCGGTGGGTTTGCCGTTGCTGCAGCGGTGATGTCCTCGGTCGGGGTCATCCATTCCTACACGCTGCAGATGCCGCAATTCGATGGGATCACCATCGGGTACCTGATCGTCGGCGCGTTCCTGTACATCTACCCGATGTTCGCCCCGAAGGAAGACCTGGAGCACCGCGTCATCGTTCCCGACGAGCCGGACTTCATCGACGATGACACGCCTGCACAACAGGCCTGACCCAACACGAGGGGTGGCCATCAGGCCGCCCCTTTTTTTCAATCCTGCTAAGATCGAGAGACCCATGACCGACAAGTTGCTTCGCGGCCGCCTTCTGACCTTTCACCGCGCACCGCAGAACGGCGATGACACCGGTGCCTACACGTATCTTGAAGATGCAGGCCTTCTGATCCGGGACGGGATGATCGAAGACACCGGACCTTTCGAAACGATCCGCGCCAAGGCCCGCAACGTGGCGGTGACGGATCACCGTCCACATCTGATGATGGCGGGCTTCATCGACACCCACATTCATTTCCCACAGGTGCAGGTGATCGCCTCCTGGGGCTCGCAGCTTCTGGACTGGCTGAACAACTACACCTTCCCCGAAGAAACCCGCTATGCCTCTGAAGAGCACTGCCAGCTCATGGCTCAGGCGTTTTATGACCAGCTGATCGCCCACGGCACAACCAGCGCGGTGGCCTTCTGCTCTGTCCACAAAGCATCGGCCGATGCGTTTTTCGCAGAAGCCACCCGCCGCAACATGCGGATGCTGGGGGGCAAGGTTCTCATGGACCGAAACGCGCCCGACGCCCTGCGCGACACGCCGCGATCGGGATATGACGACACCAAAACGCTCATCTCCGATTGGCACGGCAAGGGCCGCAACGGCTATGTGATCTCGCCCCGCTTTGCCATCACCTCGACACCGGAACAGATGGAAATGGCGCAGGCCCTGGCAGCCGAGCATCCGGGATGCCACATTCAGACGCATTTGTCTGAGAACAAGGCCGAGATCGCCTACACCAAGGAACTTTACCCGCAAGCGCGTGACTATCTGGACGTCTACCAATCATATGGGCTCTTGCGCGATAATTCGCTGTTGGGCCACGCCATTCACCTTGAACCCAGAGAGATCGACGTTTTGGCCGAGTCGGGCGCGCATCCGGTGTTTTGCCCCACCTCCAACCTGTTTCTCGGCAGCGGGCTCTTCGATCATGGCGGGTTAAGCGCGCGTGGCATCACAAATGGCATCGCCACCGATGTCGGCGCGGGCACCAGCTATTCCATGCTGCAAACGCTGAACGAGGGCTACAAGGTCCTCCAGCTTCAGGGCCAATCCCTGCATCCGCTGCAAGCCTTCCACTGGGCCACCCGCGGCAACGCCTGTGTGCTTGGGCTCGACGACAAGATCGGCACACTTGCGCCGGGAAGCGAGGCGGACGTGGTTGTCCTCAATTCCTCCGCCACCACCGCCATGGCCTTGCGAATGGACCGCGCCGAGAGCCTCGCCGAAGAGCTGTTTGTTCTGCAAATCATGGGAGACGACCGCGCGATTGACGAAGTCTATTTGAACGGCACCGCTCAAAAGGCGGACACTGTCACCCGCCCCGCACGGGTCGCCACTCTGGCGTGATCAGGTCCTGCCGAACGACGTCTGTCGAATGTGACATCCGGCCAATGGCTTGTTGCGCATTCGATCACGTCGTTTCACCGACGCGGCACTCGAGTCCATCAGAGGGTGGCCCTCCAATCCGCAATGCCCAGACCTAAACCGCCGCACCCAGCCCTCTGCTGATGGCCTGTGCCGCTGCGATGGTTTGCCTTGTGACGTCCTCGTCCAAATCCTGCGTGTATTTCGTTGCGCTCACCGCTGCGACGACGGATCCGGACATGTCGCGGACGGGAGCCGCGACGCTGCAGAGGCCGCTTTCGAACTGGCCCTGATGCACCACGGTCTCGCGCTGCAGATCATGCGCGCGGTTGGCGAGTGCCGCGTCCAGTTCGGACTTTGGCCTGAGCTCCAGCGCTTTGCGGATTTCGCGTTCCGTGCGGTGGGCCAGAAGCAAACGCCCCATCGCCGTTTGCGCCGCAGGCAGGCGAGAGCCGACATGAACAAGCGACGACAGCCCGTCTGTTGCCGGAAAGCGGATCAGGTACAGAACATGGCGCGCGTCCAGCACGCCCAGATGCGTGGACCAGTCGATGGAATCGCGCAGCGCTTCGAGCGGCTTGTTCGCCACTTCCAGAAGTTCGCGGCTGGCCAGGAACCCGTAACTCAGGCCCAGAACCTGCGGCCCGAGTCGGTATTTGGATTTCCCCGGCACTTCGAGCAAATAACCTTCTGACACCAGCGTATGAATCGTGCGGAAGGCGGCAGAGCGTGTGATGCCAAGCGATTTTGCAATCTCCGGCAGGCCCTGCTCGGGGCGCTCTGGCGTGAAGCTGCGCAGCGCCGCCAGGCCGCGCACCAGACCTGGTACGATATAGGGATCGTTCGCGCTCATCACGGCCCTCGCGTTTCATATACAAAACGCATTCTTTCCCTGAAACATGACTCATTGCAATATCTTTGCAGGACACGTTCAAAGGAGCCCGCCATGAACATCGAAAACACAACTGGTCAAACGCTTGCGGATCGCCTTGCCGCCAACACCGGTCGTTTCACCGACAAGACCTTCGACTGGAACGCGTTTCCGTCGAACAGCGGCTATGACGAACTGGCCCGCGCCCAGATGCGTTACATCGGGGCCGGTGGTTCCCCAAAGGTCGGGGACACCTCAACGCTCAAGGCCGACCATTTCACGGTCAGCCTGATCTACAAGGAGCCTGGCCGCTACGCTGCCTGCCACAGCCACGAGATCGAAGAAAGCTTCCTGATCATCGACGGCGCACTGATCGTTGGCTGGGAAAAAGACGGAGAGGTGGTCGAGGTCAACCTCGGGCCGAAAGACATGATCCTGAACGCGCGCGAGATTGGGCACGGCTTCCGCGTGGATGGTGTCGAACCGGTGATGATGTCGATCTCGGTCGATGTCGGCAAACCGCTGCCGCCGGTCTATCACTATCACCCCAAGGAACACCCAACCGAGCTGGCCCGCAATTTCGGTGCCGAGCCCGGAAAAACCATCAAGTTCGACCGCAACGGTGATCACCCGATTCAGAAGCTGATGTCAAACTACGTGGTTCGCCATGTGGAGCTTCCGACGATCTGGGAAGCCGCGGGCTTTACCCGCAAGGTCTATGTCGGCGACGCGCCCGGTGCGATCAAGCAGGACACATGCCGTAAGGAAATGTGGGGCCTGCCAGTCGGCGCAAAACTCGCGCCGTTCACGCGCAACGTCGAAGATGCCTGCCTGTGTCTCGAAGGCTCTGTCGAGGTGGTTTGGGTCGATGACAACGGCAAGGAAGCTGCCGTCGAGCTTGGCCCACGCGATCTGGTCAAGACACCTGCCGGTCAGGCGCATTACCTGCGCAACCCCGGTGCCGGCGCCGCGACTGTCTGGACAGTGATCGGGTCGTCGGGCGAAGATGGCGCCGAATATGCCAAGGGATGAGGCTGCACAATGACCCAACAGAAACAGGGCAAACCCGACGCATTCAAGGCGGTGATGGAAGCGGCCAAATTCGAGTTGGGCCGTCCGGAGCTTCCCTATCAAAGCCGGGGCCGGGCGTTGACCGCGCAGGAAGAGGCGCTGGCGGACGCGTTGATGGAGCTTTACGCGTCCGGCGTATCGGGGCCGGATGCTTTGGCTGCGGCGCTTGCACAAAAAGGTGTCGAGTGCCCGAGTTCTGGTAAGGCCGATTGGACAGCCGACAGCCTTGCGCAGGAACTTGCAGCCCTTAACGCCGATCTGGATGCGGCATATGCGGAAAACGGCTTCGGGGGGTAACCCCCCGGGCCGATCAGGGAGGATTTGAAAGATGATGACCGCCGATATGAAAACCCGGGTTGAAGAGCGGGTTAATGAAGGCCTGCGGAACCAATGGTACCCGGTCGCGAAATCTGTCGAGATCAAAAGTGACCGGCCTTACGGCGCGGTTGCTCTGGGTCGCAAACTGGTGCTTTGGCGCGATGGCACCGGGGATATCCGCTGCATCGAGGACTTCTGCCCGCATCGTGGCGCGCCGCTGAGCTATGGCGAGATACATGACGGCAATATCGGCTGCCGCTACCACGGCGTGATCGTTGACGGGACCGGCACGGTCCAACGTGTTCCGGCCATGCCGGACTGCCCGATGGAAGGCCGCAAGGCGCTGCGCTCTTACAAGGTGCAAGAGGCCAGCGACGCCGTGTTCGTCTTCGTGTCTGACAACGAGGACGACGAACCGCACGACTTGCCCTTGCCGGTCGAACTGTCGGACCCGGCCTGGACCGGTTTCCTGTGCACCGCCGAGTGGGGCGTCAACTATCGCTATGCGCTGGACAACCTCGCCGACCCGATGCACGGCTGCTACCTGCACGCGGAAAGCTTTACACTGGCCTTCGGCTCCAAGCAGGACCTGCTGGAACTCGACAACCGCGAAGACGGGTTCCGGGTCAGCCGCGTGGGCCAGGTGGGCGAGAATTTCGACTGGACGGAATTTTCGGTAGCCGATGGGGGCATGTTCTGTTTCCTCGACATCCCCTACCCGCCTGCCGCCGGACCCGGTGGGCACATGCGGATCCTTGGCTACGTGACCCCGATCGGACCGCAGAAATGCAAGGTCTTCTTCTGGCGGATGCGCAAGGTCGAAGGATTTGACCGCGACAGTTGGCGCTTTCTCTATCGCGCGTGTCTGGAAGAGCGGCACTGGAACGTACTTGAGCAGGACCGCGTGATGCTGGAAGGCATGCCCGACGACGCGCGGACCCGCGAAATGCTCTATCAGCACGACATCGGCGTCGCCCATCTGCGCCGGGCGCTGCACCGCGCTGCCAAGGAACAGATCGCGGCCGAGGATGCTGCGAAGGTTGCGGCTGAATGAGCCTGCAGGCACGGCGCATTCTGGTCACCGGCGCGGCGCGCGGATTGGGCGCGACTCTGGCGACCCATCTGGCCGACGCCGGTGCGGACCTGATCCTTGCAGATATCCTGGAGGACGAGGGCCGAGCCGTGGCTGAAAAGCTGGGCGCGCGGTTTCACCCCGTCGATTTGCGCGACCCCGGGAGCATCACCGCGCTGGCGGACGCCGTGGGCGGCCCGCTGCACGGTCTTGTCAACAATGGTGCAATCGCCACCGGCATTGGCGGCATCGGGTTCGAAGATGTCGACATCGACACATGGGACCGCGTGATGGAAGTGAACGTGCGCGGCACGTGGTTGATGATCAAAGCCACCGCCGCGCTGCTCAGGCAATCGGGCAGCGGGCGGATCGTCAACGTCGCGTCGGACACTGCGCTTTGGGGCGCGCCCAACCTGATTTCCTACACCGCCTCCAAGGGTGCGGTCATTTCCATGACCCGGTCACTGGCGCGCGAGTTGGGGCCTGACGGGGTCGGGGTCACCGCGATTGCGCCAGGTATCCTGACGACCGAAAGCACAGACTACGTCCCACGCGCGCGCCATGCGCAGTACGAGGACGGTCGAGCCGTGCCCGGCGCGCAGCCTCCCGAAGATATTGCAGGCACCGTTGCCTTTCTGCTGAGCGAGGCCGCGCTGACGCTGACCGGACAAGTGTTGCCGGTCAACCGGGGCTTCGTGTTCACATGACGCCAGACGCGCTCATCGCAGAGCTGCAAAAACCGTGGCACCACGGAGAGCATTTCGATGGCCGCGCTGCAGTGATCGACGGGCCTTTGGTTCTCGACGGCATGGTGCTGCGCGGTTTTGATCTCAGCGGCGCAGCGTTCAAGGGGAACGTCAGCGCGCGGGGCACAACGTTTCTCGGTCTTGCGTGGCTGATGAATGCAACAATTGACGGAACGCTCGACCTGACAGGCGCGCGTTTCATGATTGATTGCCGGGCCGAAGGGCTGACAGCCGACACGCTTTGCCTTGACGAGGTGCAGGTGCGCGGCGTGCTGGACCTTGAGCGCGTTCGGGCGCAAAGGATCTCGCTATTGAACGCCCTCATCATGGCAAATCTGACGCTGGAGAACGCACAGATTGCCAGCGAAACAAACCTTTCAAACAGCGAGTTTCTTGGCGGGTTCTGGGCAGATGGAGCACAGCTTGGGACCGTCACAACAAACGGCTGCGACCTACATGGCAGGCGCAGCAATTGGGACGCGCTTCAGGCCTGATGGGTCGGGACCAAAGACGCGTCCTGAAGCGCCATCTGCCGGTCTGCGAGCAGATAAAGCATCCGCACCCTGCGTTGTGCTGCAGACCCATCGCTCCAGAGGTTGGACAACTCCGACGGGTCTTTTTCAAGATCGTATAGTTCACCCAGTTCTGACCCTTCGAAGACCGTCATGCGCCAGCCTTCGTGCACCAGCGTTCGACTCGCCGTCTTGCCGTCAGGATCGGCAAAGGACAGCCCCGCATCTTCGATCAGCACCGGCAGGTTTTCGGCGTCCTCCGCAAGCAAATCCCGCCCCTGCATGCCAACGGGTTCTTGCAGCCCCGCGCGGGCCAGAAGCGTCGGGGCGAAGTCAATGGCGCTGCCCTGTATCTCACTCGATACGCCGGTCTTGCGCGTCGGATCCGCCCAGATCATCGGCACGCGGATCAGGCCGTGGCTGTGTACCCCATGCTTCAGGGTTGTCCCGTGATCGCCCATGTAGTCGCCGTGGTCGGACATGAAGATCACGTGCGTGTTTTCGGAAAGCCCGGTTCGCTCAAGCACCTGCAGAATGCGTCCGACCCAATCATCAACCATGGTGATCGCCCCGTAGTTCAGCGCGATCATTCGGCGGATCGTGTCGGCCTCTGCGTGGAACGGCCAGTAGGCGTCCGGCTTTTCGTCGCCGAACTGGTAGACGCGTTTCAGATGTGCGGGCAGGTCGTTCCGGTCCCCGGTCTTGTACGCAAAGCTTTCTGGCAACGGGATCTGTGCCGGGTCGTACATGTCAAAATAGCGACCGGGCGGCGTGAACGGATGGTGCGGGTCGGGAAATGACGCCAGCAGCAGAAACGGGCGGTCGTCGGTCTGTTCAAGAAAGGCGCAGGCCTGTTCCCCAACAAAGCTTGTCGGATAAAGCTCTTCCGGCAGTGCCGTGCGCCAGACCTGGGGCGTTTTGCCAAACCCGTCATCTGCCGCATTGTCGCGTCCACGCGGGTCCGGCGCACCGTTTAGCCGGTCTCGCAACCAGCCTGTATAATGCCCTTCCACCTGATCGCCGTGGCCGATGCACAACGCCAACTCATCAAACCCGTAATACGGGCGCGGCACGTCCCGGTCCGGGGTCTTGATCCAGTTTGAACGGATCTCGTGTTCGTACTCGGGGCCGGAGCGCTGACGGCGCCGTGCGCGGTCAAACGGCGGCTCGGGCGCATCGCCTGTCCCGCGCAACGCGGGTGGTTTGGCTTCGATCGGCGACACATTCTGGAAATGCGCCTTGCCCACCAGCCCGGTGCGATAGCCCGCAGCGCGCAGCACGTCCGCATAGGTCGTACTGTCACAAGAAACCGGGATGCCGTTTTTTCGGCACCCGTTGACAGTTGTCAACTGCCCCGTCGCAAGCGCGGCTCGGTTCGGTTGGCAAATCGGGTTGGCGACGTAGAACCGATCAAAGCGGGTTCCGCGCGCCGCCAACGCATCAAGGTTCGGGGTCTGAACAATCGGGTTCCCGTAGCAGCCAAGATGATCCGCCCGCTGCTGGTCGGTCATGATGACAAGGAAATTGGGGCGCTTTTTCATTGTTGGTCTAATCGAACATCAGGCCAACCGGCCCGGTCACCAGAACAGGAAAGAAGAACAGGATCAGGATCGCCGCCAGATCAAGGATGATAAACGGCACGGCAGCCTTGTAGATTTCGCCCATCGTCGTCCCCCTAGGGGCCACCGCTTTCATCACGAACAAGGCAGCGCCGAACGGCGGGGAGGTTGCGCCGGTTTCAATGGCCACCAGAAACAGCGCGGCGAACCAGATCGGATCGAACCCAAGCTGAATGACCACGGGCACGAAGATCGGCAGCGTGATCAGCATGATCGACAACGGACCCATGAACATACCCATCAGCACAACGGTCATGACCATGAGGAAAACAATGGTGGATGGCGACACATCAAGGCTCAGGACCGCATCCACCATGTCATAGGTTGCGCCGGTGAACGCGAGAAGCTGGGAAAAGGTGACGGCACCCGAAACGATCAGCAGGACCATGACCGAGATGTTCGAGCTTGCCAGCATCGTTCGTCCGAAGACTTGCGGCGTCAGACGCCGTTTGATCAGGGCAAGGAACAACGTGGCAAACGCCCCGGTGGCCGCCG
Organism: Marivita sp. S6314; assembly: GCF_023015985.1. GTDB lineage: Bacteria > Pseudomonadota > Alphaproteobacteria > Rhodobacterales > Rhodobacteraceae > Marivita. The sequence goes on along the minus strand of NZ_JALKAO010000003.1, from coordinate 59,305 downwards.
CCTCGCTTGGCGTCGCGATACCGAGGAAGATCACGCCGACAACGCAGAAGACAACGAGTGTCAGCGGGACAATATTCACAATGGTGGAGCTGATCTTCTCTGACAGCGGCACCGGTTGGACATCAAAGGCAGGCGCAAGCTCGGGGCTGATTGTGCAGCGCCCGATGATGTAGACCACGTAAAGCACCGCCATCAGGAGGCCCGGCACGATGATCCCGATCAGGATCTGTCCAATTGAAATCTCGGCGATAACACCAAGGACAACGGCCAGCGACGAGGGCGGGATCATGATCGCAAGGCCAGACGAACCGAGAATGGGGCCAAGCGACATTTCTTTCTTGTAGCCGCGCTTTTCCATTTCTGGCGTCAGGGAAGACCCCAAGAGCGCAATGGACCCCATCGAGTTGCCCGTCAGCGTCGAGAACAGAACACCGCCCCCAACAGCCATCAGGGCAAGCCGTCCCCGAAGTTTTCCGAACCATTTGTCGAGCGTGTCCATCAGATCAACGGCGATCCGCGACTGGAACATCGCCTCGCCCATGATCATGAAAAGCGCGATTGGGATCAGCGTGAAGCTGCTGATGCTGTCGACCGTGTTCAGGACCAGTTGCTCGATCCCGGCAATGCCGCCCATCAGGATGTAGGCCCCAACAAGGTTCACCGCGAAAAAGGCAAAGGCCACGGGCAAGCCCATCAGCATCAGCATGAACAGCGGGCCAAGGATCACGAGTAGGGTAAAGTACCACTCCATGGTCAAACGTCCTCGCCGGTATAGCTCAGGATCAACGCATGCAGGAACTGGATGGCCATCAGCCCCGTTCCAAGCGGCATCGCAGAGGTGATCCACCAGCTTAAGGGGCGCATTACCGTGACCTCACGCGTGCCCAGATCGAGCTGGTCCAGCACGATCTGCACGCCGACATAGGTCAGCACCAGGCACACCAGCAAACCGATCAGCGCGTTGACGAATTGCGATATCCGTTTCTGGACACCGGTCAGGCCGTTGACCAGCAGATCCATGACGACATGGTGCTTGAGCTGCAGCAGGTAAGGTGCGCCCAGAAACGTGATGAACAGCAATGCGTATTCGCTGGCTTCGATCACCCAGAGGCGGGACGACGCCCCCAAGGCGCGGCCCAGAACCTCGAAGCACACGATGGCCGCGATTCCAAACAGAAGGATCGCACCAACGATTGCGCAAATCAGGTTAATACGTTGAAAAAACGCCCATACCGGATGAACTGCCCGCGTCATCGTGTTTCCTTGGCTGGAGAAAATTCGGCACCGGGACAGAGCCCGGCACCGACAGGGAGACCCCTTTTTTTAGCGGTCCAGCATGGCCCGCAATTCAGCGGCGATGTCTGCGCCTGCTGTTTCGGCTGTGACGGCCCAGGCCGCGTCCATCGCCATTTTTTCATAGGCAGCGGCGTCGTCGCCGGACAGTTCAAGGAACGTCCAGCCCTTTTCGCGCATCTGCGCCTGGCTGTCGGCAATCGGCTGGGCCCAGATCGTATCCATGCGGGGCGCGAAATCTTCGCGCAGGAACGTGGTCAGTTCGGCCTGAACATCCGCTGGGATCTCGGCCCAGGTATCGGGATTCACCAGAACCGGGAAGCCCGCACGGTAAACGCCCGGTGCGACAACCGTTTTCACGAGATCACCGAATTGTTCGGCCTGACCAAGCGGGCCTTGCATGAAGCCGTCGATCGCGCCGCGCTCCATGGCGGTGTAGATCTCGCCCATCGGCAGAACAATCGGCTCTGCGCCAAGCGCTTGCGCCAGCGGAAGCAGGGTCGGGAAAACGCGGATGCGCTTGCCTTTGAGATCATCAAGGCTGGCCACCTCTTCGCCCATGTAAATGAAGAAGTTCAGCTCGGTCGCCGGAATTTCGCCAAGATACACAAGGTCTTTCTCGGCGTGCAGCTCGGTCATGCGCTCGTGGTAGTCGGTGGCAGCGATTTCTTCGTAGGTTTTGAACGACAGGTTCATCGTGCCCGATGTCGGGACAAGGCCCTGATAGTAGCTCGGGCTGGTGTAGGTCATGTCCATTGCGCCGTTGCGCACACCTTCGGCCTGTTTGAACGGCGGCATGACCTCGGGGCCACCGCGCCAGTTGATCTCAACCTTGCCAGCGAATTTTTCGTTCACTTCCTCGACGAAACTCTTGAAAGGTCCGTTGATGTAAACCGGCTTTGGTGCCAGCGTCACCGCGTTGATATTGACCGCGTCCGCGAAGGCTGGTGCAGCGGCCAGAGTTGCGGCGACAAGTGCGCTTTTGAATAGATGTTTCATGGTTTCTCCCTGTTAGACGTCTTATTTCAAAGGTGTGTTCCAGGCATTGTAGCCATACACCCAGTCGGCGTTTGAGCCCTTTTTCAGCCATTCATTGGCCAACGAGCTTTCTTGAATTTGTGCCGTGCGGGGTTTGCGCTCTTCTTCGTAGCGGGCCAGCGCCTCGGACACGGTGTCGTTGCCCGCGCCGTCCAGCGCGCGCGCCAGAACCACGGCATCTTCGATTGCCATACAGGCCCCTTGCGCCATGAACGGAACCATCGGATGCGCCGCGTCGCCCAGAAGCGTCGCGCGTCCCTTGGCCCATTGCGTCATGGGATCGCGCACGTGCAGCGCAGAGCGCGTCACATCGGTCAAGTGGTCCAGAATGCTGCGGGCATCCGCATGGAAGTTCTGATAAGCCGCGCGCAGGTCCTCGACATCCCCGGGCAGTGTCCAGCCCTCTTCGGACCAGTCCGATTGCGGGATGGTGGAAAACACGAAAATTTCCTTCCCACCCGTCAGGGGAAACACAACGATCTGCTTTTCCGGCACTTCGCCCCACCACTTGGTAAAGGCATCAAGATCCGGCAGGTCGGGGGCTGTTTCGCGGGGGAACACGCCGCGATACGACACCATACCGGTGTATTTCGGGTGATCCTGCCCCCAAAGCGCGGTGCGCACGGCCGAATGAATGCCGTCGGCGCCAACCACAAGATCGAACGCCTGTTCGCTGCCGTCATCAAAGGTGACCGTGGCCGAGGTGTCGTCTGTGACCACACCCGAGACAGCCTTGCCAAGCTGGAGCCTGTCCGCAGGAAGGCGATCCCGAAGCGCTTCCAAAAGATCGGCGCGGTGGATTGTCAACTGGGGTGCGCCGTATTTCTCTTCGGCGGCTGAACTCATCGGGAGACGAGAGGTTTCTTCGCCGGTCTCCCCATCGCGGCTGATGCGGAATGTCGGACGCGCGGCCGTCTTGCGGAGCACGTTACCCACACCAAGACGGTCGACGGCAAAGACGGCGTTCGGAGTCAGGTTGATGTCTGCACCGACACGATTGAACGCGCGGGTCTTTTCGAAAACCGTCACGTCATGTCCGACTTGCATCAACGCAATGGCTGCCGAAAGACCTCCGATGCCACCGCCGCATATCGCTATTTTCAACCCGGTCACGAGAGTTTTCCCCTTGTCTTATGTTCTATATTGAACATACTGTTCAAATATAAGCTGACGCGAGAAATCGGTCAACGATTTTGTCAGAAGGCGCCGGCGCCACAACTGCAAAAGCAGGGTAAGGACATGAATGTAAAAGAAGATAGCAGCACCACCGCCTACGCCGTCCCGCCCGTTGAACGCGCCATCAAACTGTTGCGCTACATCGGTGACAACAACACATGCCGAAACCTGAGCACGGCCGCCAGCGATCTGAGTATCAATCGCACAACGCTGATCCGCCTTATTCACACGCTTCTTGCAGAGCGTCTGATCGAAGAGCTGGGCGACGGGCGCGGCTACCGATTGGGTGTTGGCCTTGTGACGCTGGGGGCGCAGGCAATCGCCGGGCGTGATCTTGTCCAGACCTGCCAACCCGTGCTTCAGCGGCTGTGCGAAGCGACCTCCATGTCGGCGCATTTCGGGATTCTGGACGGGACCGACATTGTCTATCTCAGCCGCGTGGCCCCGAATTCGCATCTTGTCAGCAACATTCATGCCGGGGCACGCCTGCGCGCGCATGCCTCTTCGATCGGGCGCGCAATCCTGGCGCAGATGGCACCAGAAGAGATCACAGCGCTGCTTGCGGGCGCGACGCTCGAAGCGGTGACGCCGAAGACACCGACGACGATTGAGGGCGTCATCGCGCAGGCCGACGCTGACCGCGCATTGGGTTACGCCTGGAGTGTCGGAAATTTCGAGGCAGGCATCGGATCGTGTGGCGCGGCCGTCTTTGATCATGTTGGTCGCGCCGTTGGCGCACTGAACGTGTCCGGGCCGGACAACCGTTTTGCCGACCCCGACAGCAGCACGGCCATCATCGAGGCCGTCTGCAAAGCCGCCGCCGAAGCCTCGGCGCTTCTGGGGGCACCGAACAGAGCGTAACGCGTCAGTCATCTGCGGGCCAACGCGCCCAAGGGTGTGGTTGGCCGCTCAGATCAGTATAGAACGACTTTTGTCGTTGATAGGCCCGCAACCCGCTTCGGCCCTTTTCCCGGCCTATGCCGCTGTCGCCATCGCCGCCGAAGGGCGTCGAGATGGAAAACTGTTTGTACGTGTTGATCCAGACCGTTCCCGCCTGAATCGCATGGCCGACGCGCATGGCTTTTGGGTAATCCCGCGTCCAGATCCCGCAGGCGAGCCCGTAGTCATTGTCGTTGCCTTGCGCGATGACATCCGCTTCGTCGTCAAACGGCATCACGACCAGAACCGGTCCGAACACCTCTTCGCGGCAGATCCGGGCCGTATTGGACACACCTGCCAGGATCGTCGGCGCGTAAAATGCGCCATTGGTAAGCTCGGGCGCGTCGGGGCGCGTGCCGCCTGTCAAAAGCTCTGCGCCTTCGTCCAGACCAAGGCGCACATAGTCTTCGACCGATTCCCGGTGATCCGGGTGCACAAGCGACGACACCTGTGTTGCGGCATCGAACGGGTGCCCGACGCGCAGACGGTTCGTCGCCTCTACCAGTCGCGCGACAAAACGATCATAGATCGACCGCTGTACAAACAATCGCGATCCAGCGATGCAGCTTTGGCCCGATGACGAGAAGATGCCGAACAGGATCCCCGCAATGGCAAGGTCTTCGTCGCAATCCTCGAACACGATTGTCGGGGACTTGCCGCCCAGTTCCAGCGAAACCGGCATCAATTTCCTGGCCGCCGCCAGCGCAAGGTGCCGTCCGGTCGACGTGCCCCCGGTGAACGACACCTTTGCAATGTCGGGATGCTCGACCAGCCGGTTACCGACCTCTCGTCCTGATCCGGGCAAAACCGAAAACAGCCCGCGCGGCAGGCCTGCTTCTTCGACGATACGGGCCAGTTCCAGACTGACCAAGGGCGACCAGCTGGCAGGTTTCAGAACTACGGCATTGCCAGCCGCAAGCGCAGGCGCCACCTTTTGTGCATCAGACGCAATCGGCGAATTCCACGGCGTGATCGCGGCAACAACACCCAGCGGTTCGTAGACGGAAAGCGTCTGGTACGCCCCGCGCGGTGCCGTCAGCAGATCGTCAGAGGTTTCCAGAACCGCGCCGAAATACCGGAACGTCGCGGCGGCGGACGTGGCAAGGGCCCGTGTTTCGGTCAGCGTCTTCGACGTGTCGCGGCTTTGCACCCAGGCGATCCGCTCAATATTGGCGGTGATGCCGTCGGAAATGCGGTAGAGGTAGCTGGCACGTTCATGCGGCTTCAACCCGCTCCAGCCTGCGTGAGCTTGTGCGGCTTTCGCGCGTTCGATTGCGGCATCCACATCGTCAGCGGACGCCCCAGAGATGACCGTGTTTTCTGTCCCCTCAGCCGCGAAGTCAGAGCGGATTTCCGCACCGCGCCCCTTTTGCCATTCACCGGCGACAAAGATCTGATCGTTCGGAAATTGCTGATCCATAAGGTCCTCAGATGACGATTGCGGCACTGCGGTTAAGCACCGCACGCGCGATGCTCAGCGCCGTGGTCTGCGATGTTTTCGGATTGCGCGGCGACGGTTTGCCCACAAGCTGAACGGATGCTTCGACAGCGGATGATGCGAGGGTGAATTCGTGGATGTTGTCCGCTGTGGTCGGATCCGCCACCAATGTCACTTGCGTGTGGTCCATGCCCAGCCCGGCCAAGGCCAGCGTCGCCGCAACATTCGCATTCTTGGGGTAGGCTTCGGCGGCGGCCCGTGCGGAGCCTTCGAAGATGATCGTCGGCGTGTCCACGCGTGACAGGTCATGTTTGGCCTCTGCGGGGGTTCCCGCCCACGCGCCCGGTGGCTTGCGACCGGTGTAGCGCACAGAGGTCAGGTCGGACAGGTGTGCAGCGGCGAGCACATCAATGCCCCCAATTGCACCCGAAGGCACCACGACCTGCCGTGCCTGCGCCTGTGCAACACTTTTCAGACGGTCAAACAGCGCGGCATCCGCCAGCGCGCCAACCGACGCCACCACCAGATCGCTTCCTGCCTCCAGCACCTGCGTGCCATAAGCGCCAACCGCAGCATGCCCGGCGCATTCCGCAACAACCGTGGGACGGGTTGCCAGGAATGCCGACAGATCACTGGTGATCACCGCTTCGTCCGGTAGACCCACCGCACCCAAAGCCGCACGCGCGGCGGTTTCGCGGCCATCCCGGACCAGGACAGAGATACGCGGCTGTGCGGACTGACCCATGAGCACGGCGACAAGGTCCTGCGCGATTGCACCGAATCCGATGATACCGACGGGCTGCGTCATGTCTTTTGCCCAGCGGCACCGGCGGGTGGACCGGCGAAGGCTTCAGCAAAGGGCCCGATCGCCGTCATGTCCACTTCGACGACGGCGGGGCCTGTGGTGGTCAACGTCTGATCAAACGTGTCTGCAAACGCCTCGATATCCGTGACCTTGTGGTGCGGCATGTCGATGGATTGGCACAGCAGCCCGAAATTCGGTGTCTTCAGTTTGGAATAATGCCGACGCCCATCATATTGCGCATCCTGGATGTTCTCAATCACGCCATACGCAGAATCGTTCATCAGAACGTAGGTGATCGGCAGGTTTTCATCGACCGCCGTGATCAGTTCGGCAATGCCAAGCTGTGCACCGCCGTCCCCGACCAGCGCGATGGTGCGCGCGTCGGGCGACCCGGCGGCGGCACCGATGGCCATGGCGATGCCTTGCCCAATCCCGCCACCCAGAGCGTGCACGCCCAGGTTCGGCGCAGCCACCTGCACATAACGGTTGCCAAAGGTCGAGTTGGAAATCGTGACATCGCGCACCCACGGGTGCTTTCCGGCGGGAACCCGCGCCAGAAGGTGATCGGCGACCATCTGGTACGGCCCCAATCGCCCGCGCAGCGCGCCTTCGGATTTCGCGCGCGCTACGGCGATGTCGTGTTGAAAGTTCGGGTCAATATCAAGACTGTCCGGCAAGCGATCCAAAAGGCCTTTGAGCGCCAATTGCGCATCGGCGCAGATGAAACCATCCACGGGATAATTGCGCCCTGCCTGCGTCGGTTCCGCGTCGATCTGAAACAGCGGTGACGGTAGCGCCATCTTGTTGTTCTTGGTCTCGTTGCCGCGCAGGCGCGAGCCGACCACGATCATCAGATCGCTGGTCTTGTAGACCGCTTCGGCCTCGGGCGTCATGTTGAACGCGCCGAGTGTCCCGGGATGGCCTTCATCCACGGTTGCGCGGCCTTGTGTGGATGTGACGATCCCGATGCCAAGCTGCGCAAGCGCTGTCGCCTCGGCTTGTGCGCCCCGCGCGCCTCCGCCGAGCCAGAGCATGGGGCGTTTGGCCCCACGGATCTGCTCCGCCAGCCTGTCGAGCGCGTCGGGATCAGGTGCAGGACGCGCTGGCACGATCGGCGCGAGGCGCGCGCTGCCGACAGCCGGTACGCGCTGAACATCGACAGGCACCTCAAGGCTCACAGGCCCGGCCGGAGGCGTAACCGCTGCTCTTAACGCGGCTGCCAACGCACCCATGGCGTTCTGTTCGTCCCAGACACGGAACACGGCCTTGGACACACCACGCAGCATCTCGGGCTGTTTTGGGACATCGTGGATCGCGGCGCGATCCCGGTCCATGAACTGACGGTCCACCTGCGTGGTGATGTGCAGCACACGACTGCCCGCGGTCAACGCCTCGGCCTGCCCGCCTGCCGCATTGCCGGCGGCTGTGCCCGTTGATGTCAGCGCGACGCCAACTTCACCCGACACCCGCGAAAACGCGTCTGCCATGTTCATCGCGCCTGCTTCGCCACGCGCCGGGATAAAGCGGATGCGCCCCTGTTCGGCCACCGCATCCAGGATTGGCATGTTGTGAATCGAGATCACCCCGAAAATCACCGTGATGCCCGCATCCGCGAGCCCTTCCGCGATCTGGTGTCCGACGGTCTGTGTCATGAGATCATGTTCCTTCAAATCGCGCATTTTATGAGAACCTCGAAACGCCGCCGGAGATTTCCAGCCTTGCGCCGGTGATGTAACTCGCGGCGGGGGATGCCAGGAAAACCAGCGCACGCGCGGCTTCTTCCGCGCGGCCAAGACGGCCCAACGGGATGTTCTTCTTGCGGGCCAGCGCGGCATACCAATCGTCGCGGCTTTGCTCTTGGTCGTCCCGCGCTTCAAAGCGTTTTTGCCATTGGTTGCTGTCGACCAGCCCCAGCAGAATGGAATTGACCCGGATGTCGGGCGCCAGCTCGGTTGCAAGGGATTTCAGCAGGTTCTGAACACCCGCACGGGCGGCAGAGGTACAGACCATGTGCGGTTCCGGCTGATAGGCGAGCAGAGAGTTCACGGCGGCAATTGCGCCGCTGTCGCTTTTCCGCAGCATCGCCTCAAAAGCGCGGATCGGGTGCAACTGGCTGAAGAACTTCAGCTCAAGCTCTTCACGCCAATCCGCGTCGGACGTATCGGCAAACGTGGACACGCGGCCTTGACCGGCGTTCGTCACCAGCGCGTCGCAGCCGCCAAAGCGCTCAGCGACATCTATGGCAAAGGCATCAACCGCATCCTTGTCCAGAACCGAGAAGGCACTGGCGAACACGCGGGCCTCGCCGTACGCGTCCGCAAGCGTCTTGTGAACCTCTTGAAGCCGGTCAGCCCCACGGGCGCAAAGCGCGACATTGGCACCGTCTTCAAGACAAGCCCGTACCGTTGCAAGCCCGATGCCGGACGACCCGCCAGTGACAACTACGGTTTTGTTTTCAAGCCCCAGGTCCACTGATCACTCCTCGACCGGGAAGCCGGGGTCTGGACGTCCTGCCATGACCGCGCGTTGCGCAGGTGTGGGCGGGCCAGCAGTCATCCACTGGTCCATCGCCTCGGGGTCGGTGCGCGACCAGACTTTCGGTTCGTGTGTGGCCTCGTCGATCTGCTGCAATTCCGCGACGAATTCGATCACGTAGCCAGAGGGCGACACGAAATAGGCAAACGGGTTGTTCCCCGGACCATGGCGACCCGGACCCCAGCTGGGCACCTGCCCCTTTTGCTTCATCCGACCGATCCCGCGCATGTAGTCGTCAATGCCCGGCATCTCAAAGGCGACATGGTTGATCGCCGGGTATTTGTTGCGCACCAGCGCGATGGAATGGTGGTCGGTGCTGCAGCGCATGAACACCATCTGATCGGCGGAGTAATCGCTTGTGCGGAACCCAAGGACACGCTCGTACCAGGCCTGCAGCCCTTCCATATCGACCGTGTTCAGGACCACATGGCTGATCTTGCGCGGGTAGGAATACACATCCTCCGGCTCGCGCATCTTCAGATCTGCTGTCACACGAAGGCGGCGGTTGTCAGGGTCAAGGATCTCAAATCCATAGCCGCCAAACGGCCCCTCAATGGGCGCAGGCGCACCAAGCACTGTCGCGCCGCGTTCTTTAACCTGCTTATAGAAGGCGTCGATGGTTTCGCGATCTGGCTGGCCGAAATGGATGTATTCGATGCCGTAGGTGCTGTCGTCTTTCAGGCCATAGATAAACGGCTCCGGCCCCGTGCCGCGCAGGTAGACGATGCCGTCTTCCTCATGCGCGATATTCAGCCCCCAAAGATCAGTGTAAAATTCCGCCGTCTGCGTCATGTCCGGCGCGCGCATAACGATGCCGCGTAAGTGTCCCATTCTCAGTTCTTCTGTCATGGCACTATCCTTTGACAAATGGTTGTGCTTCGGCGTTCAGAGCCGGGATCAGGCGTTGCAGAGCCGCCGCAAAGGCTTCGGGTGCCTGGATGTAAACCGCGTGCCCTGCACCGGGGATGGTCAGGCATTTGGGAACGGCGCCATGCGTCTTGGCCCACGCATCCATGGCGGCCTGCGTTTGGGTCATCGGCGTGATCCGGTCTTCGGCACCCAGTATGAATGCAGGCTTTACCTGAAGGCGGGCCACCATGGCCGAGAGGCTCCCGGACGCCAGCATCCGCACCGCTTGCGCGTAACCTTCGGGATTGATCCGCTCCATCCCGGCGCGCACCTGCGCAACGACGTGTGGGTTGTTCTCGGGCTCGAAAACCAGACCCGGCGCGCGCGTTTCCGCAAAGGCGGCGATACCAAGGGCCTTGAGGTCATCCAGCCTGCGCGCCACCTTCTCGGGCATCGGCTGACCTGCAGGGATTTCATACCCTTGGGCTGCGGCGGCGAGCGTGAGCGACGCAATCCGCGTTGGCGCATGCAAGGCGAACTCTGCGGCAATGAGCGTGCCGAGGGAATGCCCCACGAGATGCACTTGGTCCAAGCCCAAAGCGTCGAGAAAACCCGTCAGCGCGCGCGCATAATCTCTGGCCGTTGGGAACGCAACGTCCAGAGCGGACGACGAAAGATACCCCGGCGCATTCCACGCAATCAGGCGCGCCCCTAGTGGAATGGCGTTGAACAGCGCTTGAAACGAGTCCGAGTTCGACCCGATGCCATGCAGAAAAACGACCGCCGGACCAGTGCCGGGCCGCTCCAGCGCATGGATCCCTCCTACTTCGAAATGCCGAAGCAGGCCGGGGTCAAATGTGGCGTCTTGCTGAGACATGACAGTTCGCAGATCCAATTGTTCATATATGAACTTACTGTTCAAATATAGATTGTCTCAATACCGGGCACCTGTCAAGTCTTCAGGCTATTCAAGCAAATGTGCTGAAGAAGGCGCGCCTGCAGGACTGTGGCGGGTCAATGCTGGCCCAAACGGTGTTGCGCCCGCATTCGCGATCCGAAGCGATTACTGGATAGCGCGAGGGGCAGTATGCTTCAGCCCTAACGCGGCCCCGGTTTCTGGGCGCATTCCAGAAACACGCGCAGCTTGCACTCTCTGCAAATGTTGTCATCCGCAGCCTCTACCGCAGCCGCAATCGCCTCGCCCTTGTTGTTGTGCAGGTTTTCCGGTCCCAACTCATCGAACACGCGCAAACGCTTCAGGATCAGCATCGCAGGCGCGTTTGTGGTGAAGATGCGAAAGTCCGCACCTGCCTTGCGCGCGGGCCTGATTTCTTTCAGCAACAGACTGGCACCCGAAAGGTCGATTTTCCACAAACCCTTCAAACCCATCAGCTTGGTCTTGGGCACAGGGCTTGCGGCCTCGGCTTCCCTGAACTGCCGTTCAACATTTTCGACCGATGCAAAAAACAGCGGCCCATCGACACGGATCACGGAAATCTGCGGGCATTCGGGCAGGCCGTAGGTGGCCGCGTTCTTGAACACCCGCCGTCCGTTGATATGCGTGGGTGCACCGATCGCCACGACGGGGTGGGCGCTGTCATAAAGGAAAACGCACAAAGAGGTGATGACGCCGACGACGATGGCCAGATCGAGTTCAGTGAAAATCCCCGTCAGAAAGGTTGCCGCCAGAATGGCCGTTTCGCTTTTGTTTGACGTCAGAACGTGGCGGATTTCCTGTAAATTGATCAGCCGGTACGAGACGAACAGGATCACACCCGCCATCGCGGGCACGGGGACAAATTCCAGATACGGTGCCAGTACCAGCAACAGAACCACCAGAAAGCCCGCCGCAAAGATGGTGGACACCGGCGTCTGCGCGCCTGCATCAGCATTTAACCCTGATCTCGTGAACGACCCTGACCCGGCGTAGCACTGGAAAAACGATCCAACCGTGTTGGAAAGACCCTGACCAACCATCTCCTGGTTGGAATCGTAAGGTTCATCGCGGCGCAAGGCAAAGGAACGCCCGATAGAGATCGCCTCTAACAGCCCAACGAAAGCCACCGTCGCGGCGACGGGGAGGAGTTCTGCGATGAGCCCAAAGGACAGATCCGGCGCGCCGATCGTCGGGAAGATCGAGGCAAGCGGCGAGAACATCGCAACGCCTTGCGCTGGTGCGTCGAGCAGCCAGGCCACGCCGGACCCAATCGTCAGCGCGATGATGTAGGACGGCACCTTCTTGCTGAACCGGGACAGAAGAACGAGTGTCAGGATCGTGGCCCCCGCGATGATCACGGCGGTGACATTCACCTGCTCGAAATGTTCGGCGACTTGGATCAGCCGCTCCAGAACGCCATCGCCGTCCCCTCTGTCCAACCCAAGCGCACCGCCAAGCTGGCTGGAGCCAATGAGGAACGCGGCAGCAGCCGTAAATCCGATCAGGACGGAGTGGGAGATGAACGAAATCAGCCCACCCAGTTTGAAGATCCCCGCGATGATCTGGATCACGCCGACCATCAACGTCAGGGTAAAGACCATCGCGATGTAGGTTTCGGAGCCCGGCGATGCGAATTGCGACATCGACGCAAAGATCACGGCGGAAATTGCGGTGGTCGGACCCGACACCATGATCATGGATGAGCCCCAGATCCCTGCGATCAGGGCCACGACAACAGCCGTGAACAAGCCAAATTCAGGCGGCAGCCCGGCAATGATGGCAAAGGCCACGCCCTGCGGAAGGACGATGGCGGCGTTTGTCAGACCTGCAATCGCGTCGGCCTTGAGGGTGTCGCGATTGACGCGGCTGAACCACGGACGCACCGGGCTAAGCGACGACGCCAGCGCTGTGAACCTGTGGTGCATGGGGGCCTCCGGGCCTGTGCTTCAAGCCGTGCAGGTCGAAGGCGTCAGTTTTCTTGCTGCTTTTTCGCCGCCTCGAACGCGGCGTCCAAGTGAGCTTCGGTCGGGAAGCCGATGAGAATGCCTGCCCGCGCCTCGTTCAGGTCCTGACTACGCCGCTCGATCTCGGCGTCGGACATCGTGGTGCGCTGGCTAATGCGGCGGGTCCATTGGAAGAACAGCGCCTGAAGCCGGTCGCATTCCTGCGCGTAAGCGGGGTTGTTGCCCAAATCGATGAACTCATTCGGATCGGTTTCCAGATCGAACAGCATCGGGCGGAAGCCCTCGGCAAAGATGTATTTCCAGCGGCCATCGAACACCATTGTCAGCTTGGCATCCGACACGCTGACACCAAGGCGACGGCGGACCTGGCGGAAGGAGTAGTCATATTCCGAGACAACGAAATCGCGCAGGGCGTCCGTCTTGCCGTGCAGCAGCGGCAGCAGGGATTTGCCTTCGATGATATGGGGCACGTTCTGCCCGCCGAAATACTCAAGGAAGGTTGGCGTCAGATCAATCGCTTCGACCAGCGCTTCTGAAACCGTGCCACGTGTTGCGTCGGCCTCGGGGCTTGGGTCCACGACGATCAGCGGGATGCGGGCAGAGGGATCGTGGAACAGCTCCTTTTCGCCCAGCCAGTGATCGCCCAGGTAGTCGCCATGATCCGAGGTGAAGATGATCATCGTTTCATCGGTCAGCCCCTTGGCATCGAGAAACGCCATCAATTCGCCCATCTGGTCGTCGATCTGTTTGATCAGGCCCATATAAGCCCCGATCACTTTGGCGCGTGTGGTTTCGTTGGTGAACGCCTTGGAGACACGCTCTTGCATAAACGCGCCAAAGACGGGATGCGGATCGGCCTTTTCCTCGTCGCTGCGCACAACGGGCATATGGGTATTTTGACCATACATGTCGTGGTAGGGGGCCGGCACGATGTAGGGCCAATGCGGCTTGATGAAGCTCAGGTGCAGGCACCAGGGCGTGTCGCCAGCCTCGTCAATAAACTCCATCGCGCGGCGTGTGATATAGGGCGTTTCGCTTTCTTCGTCAGCAGCGCGCGCCTTGAGATCGGAATTGTCGAGAAACCAACCGCTCAGGATGTTGCCATCTTCATCTTCGCCGCTGTTTGTCACGCTGTCCCAAGGATTTTCATCCTCCCAACCGCGTTCCTTCATATAGTCGTCGTACTTCTTGTTCCGCTTGCCGTACGCCGTGCTCGGGTGCAGCCCGTCATCCCGTTCGTAAGGTTCAAACCCACATTCCGACACCAACGCGCCAATCGTGCTGTCAGGTGCTAGGCCAAGACGCTTCATCCCTTCGGCATCGGCGGCCATATGAGTTTTGCCACACAAGGCAGTCCGCACACCAAGCGGTCGCAGGTGATCGCCAAGGGTCATCTCGCCAACCTTCAGCGGAATGCTGTTCCACGTTGATCCGTGCGAGCTTACATAGCGCCCGGTGTAGAAGGACATCCGGCTTGGCCCGCAGATCGGTGATTGCACATAGGCCCGATCAAAACGCACACCGCGTTTGGCCAGCGCGTCGATATGCGGTGTCTGAAGCCCCGGATGTCCGGCGCAGGACAGGTAGTCCCACCGCAGTTGATCACACATGATGAAGAGCACATTTTTTGTCATGAGAGACCCCGGGATCAAGCAATAGATAGAAAACAGGTGACAAGGTCGGGGCCATAACAGCCCCGACCCGTTTGGTGGTGTGTTAGCCTTGCGCGGCGTCTGGGATCTCGACACCCAGTTCCGTCAGTGCGCGCAGCGACCCCGGATGCAGGGCGAGGTTGATGTCCTTCACAGCAGCGGCGGGCGTGACGGCGCGCAGCCAAGGTGCGCTTTCACCTGCCTCTTCGACGCCGGCGTAGAACGCTTTGGTCATCTGGTAGATCATTTCCTCGTCCGCGTTCTCGTTGGCCACGATCCCAACAGTAACGCCCAGCGTTGTTGCGTCGCTGTCGTTGAGCTGGTTGTCACCATAAACACCCGCAGGGAGGACAGCCGCGCTGAAGCCCGGACGGCCCACCAGCTTTTGGACCGCTTCGGTTTCAAGCTTGTCTGCCGGAATGCCCAGGAACCGGATCTCGTTTGTCACGGCGATTTGGGTCAGCGCAGGGCTTGGTGCGTTGGTCGGGTTGCAATAGACGTCGATGTTGCCATCCTGGAACGCCGCCGCGGCAGCATCCCAACCCAGCTTGACCGCTTCGTAGTCTTTGCCTTCTTCCAGTCCTGCCACCGCTTTGAACAATCGGTTCATAGTGGCGAAGGCCGCACCGCCAGGAGGGCCAAGGAAGACGCGCTTACCGGCGATCTGGTCCATCGACGTGATGCCGGAATCTCCGTACACGGCGATGTGGTAAACGCCCATCGGGAAGTTCAGCACGGTGCGCAGTTTCTTGACCAGTTCCGGCGCTTCGTCGATCTTGGCGTACATCGCCGCCTTGTTGCGCATCAGAGCGTGGATGGCAGGCGACGACATGCAGAAATCGCTGCGGCCCATGGCCACTTCAAGGACGTGACGCGTGGCAGCGCCTGTGGCGTTCAGCTGGATTTCATAAGCCGGCAACGCGCCGTTCACGATGTTCGCAAACGTGGTCATCACAAGGTTGGGGCTGGTGCCCGGTCCAAGCGTCGACATGCGCAAGAGTTCCTTGGCAAAAGCGGCGCGAGGCAATGCCGCTATGGCGGCGGCGCCTGCGGCAGTTCCCAATAGGGACCGACGGGTCAAAGTTGTCATAGGGTGTTCCTCCTCTGGATTAAGAATTCTCGGGTGTCATGAAGTTTCCGAATTTGACGACGGACCACATCGCGATGGTGGCAGCAACTGCGCCCCATGCCACAAGCGGCCCCATAAACAGCAGCGCAAAGGCCAGCGCCACGCCAATCGGCGCGTAGCGTGCCTTGCCTTTTGCCGGGTAGCACGCGCGCGAGATGTGCAGCACGGCGAGGGTCACGAACAGGATCGACTGTGCGGATTCCGCCAGCGGGTATCCGGTGCCCAGCAACATCGCGGGTTGGTAGATGAACGCGAAGGGGATCACGAAACCGGGCAAAGCCAGCCGGGAGGCCTCCACGGCGGTGCGCATGGCCCCTGCCCCGGCAATGGGCGCGGCGGCAAAGGCCGCAAGGGCAACGGGCGGGGTCACAGCGGACAGCACGCCAAAGTAGAGCACAAACATGTGCGTATGGATGATCGGCACGCCAAGCTGTTGCAGCGCGGGGCCCATGACCAGCACGATGATCAGATAGGCAGGAACGGTTGGCATCCCCATACCCAGCAACAGGCAGGCCAACGCCATGAGCAGCAGCGATACGGCCAGTTGCCCGTCTGCGTAGCTGCCCACAAGAGAGGCAAACCGCAGTCCCACACCGGTGAGGTTCAGGATACCGATGATGATGCCGACTGCGCCCACGATGACCACGAGTTGTGCAGAGATCATGCCTGCTGAGCGAATGAACTTCATCCACGATGCACGGTCTGTCAGAAGACCCGGCTTCAGGGCGAAGCCGAACACAATCGCGAAGGCAACGCCGATGAACCCGGCATATGCAGGGGACGATCCGCCCACCATGGCCACAACAATCGCGGTCAGCGACAGCATGAAGACAATGATCTGCGCCACTTCGCGCCAGGCAAAATTCAACTTGGGCTGTTCGGACACATCCAGATCCATGTCGCGCGCCGCGCTGGAGGTCGCCATGAACAGGCCCGCGTAATAGAGGATCGCGGGCACAGCGGCGGCAACACAGATCGTCAGGTACGGCTCGCCCGTGACGTCGGCCATGATAAAGGCGACCGCGCCCATGATCGGCGGTGTGATCTGCCCACCGCTTGAGGCCGCAGCCTCGACCGCGCCAGCGAAATGCGCCTTGAAACCGCGTTTCTTGATCAGCGGAATGGTGATGACCCCGGTGCCGACGACATTTGCCACGGCACTGCCCGAGATCGTCCCGAACAATCCGCTCGCAATCGTTGCGGCGGCGGCGGGGCCGGACCGGACGCGACCGGTGGCAGCCAGCGCCAGTTTCACCAGAACCTTATCGATGGTCAGAAACTCAAGGATCGCACCGAAGATGATAAAGATGAGGATGGTCGAAACAACCGTCGCCATCGGACGCCCGAAAACGCCGTCAAAGGAATACCAAAGAACCTGGATCAGTTCCTCGGACGTCATCCCGGCATGGCGCATGAAACCGGGGGCATACTGCCCGAACGCGCCATAGATCAGAACAAATGCCGCGACGCAGGCCATGACCATGCCGACGGACCGGCGCGTCAGTTCGATCACCGCGATTAGTCCCAGCGTACCAAGCCAGATGTCGGTAGAGGTCAGGAAATAGAGGCCTGTCTCAATCTCGGCAGCCGCGCGGAAATACTGGTAGACCGCAACACTCAGGAACGCCGCTGTAACGAGCGCAAAGACCTTTCCAAGGGAGCTTTGGCTGCCTTCGATCTGGGCCAGCAGGATCAGCAGGCCACCGACCAGCAACATTCCAACCCGAAGGTACGATTCACTAAAGACACCAAAGACCGAAACGTAGAAGACGACGACGATGACCAACGCGCACAAAGCCGAGTTCAGCCCGCTCACGGATTTCGACAGCACGTTTTGCATTGGTCCCCTCCTCATCATCCCGCGAAAACGGGCATGTCTCGGCCCGGTTTCTGCGCGGTTTCATCAAAAGCTAGACAGAAATGCATGTTTGGTCGATTGTACGTTTCACTAGGTGGAACGCATGACGAAACTAAATCGCTCTGTCGAACGCAGCATGAAGATACTCGAAGTCGTTTCGGGTAGTGGCGTGTGTTCATTGGCTTTTTTGGCGGATCAGACAGGGCTGCCAAAGCCGACGATCCTGAGAATCTGCGCGACTCTGGTTGGGCAAAGATGGCTTATTCAAAGCCGAAGTGACGGACGATACCGGATTGGATCCCGGTTTCCGCGTCTGAGCGAAGCCGCCGATTCGATTGATACGCTGGTCGAAGCGGGCAGTGGACATATCATGGAATTATCCGCCGCAACCGGGCTTGGCGTCGATCTGGCGGCGTCCGTTGGCAATGGACGGGTCGAGATCGTCGATACCACCCGGCGGTTCGATGTCCATGGAATTTTCCCCGACTGTATCGGCTACCGCCCCTCCCCGTTCCGCTCTGCATTGGGCGGTGCTTTTCTGTCGGCCTTGAGGCCCGATCAAATGGTCGAGCATTCGGACACACTGACCGCCCATATGAAAGGCAAGGATCGCGCCGCTGCTCTGGAACTCCCGACCAAGCTCAAGGAAATCCGAACGCGGGGGTTTGCCAGTCGGGAACCCGGATATTGGGGGCGTGCAGTGGATTACGGCGGCATCCCAAGTGCGATTGGCGTTGCCATTCGCGCGGAAGATCAGGTTGTGGGGGCGGTGAGTTTGGTTTGGCTGGCCGAGACGCGCAGCGTCGAGGAAGTCGCGCAAACGCATCTGGGACGGCTGACCGCGACGGCACACGCAATCGGTGTTCAATTCTCATCGCACGTGGTCTGAGTGTTCCGGCGCTACCGTAGGCCGTCACGGCATCTTCACGACACTTTTTCAGCCCCGAGAAAGGCCTGCGCCTGAGCCCCTGTTTCAAAGATATGGGTGCGCGCGTCGGGGAAGACCTCGCCCAGCTTCATACGCATAAAGGCGGACCCCGAATAGCGCGAAACCTGCGCATAGTAGCGGTCCGTCAAGTCGCTCACCATGTCGGCCCAATTGCTCTCAAGTGCTTCGTCGATCCGAAACCCGTCATAGTTCACGATAACATCCACCGGTTCCCCATGGGCTTCACAGGTCCGTGTGACAGCATCGCGCACAAGATCGATTTCGTCTTGTGTGCGGATGCGCATCTTTTCGAAATTCAGGAACAACTGACCAAGCTTGCTGTCGATCGCCACACGATCCGGCAGATCGAGGTGCAATAGATCGGTGCGCAGGTCCATCTCTTCCTCGCGGAATATGCGCGGGTCCATCACCTGCACATCGTCCATAATCGGGGCCACATCCATAAGCCGCAGAATATCGCGCTCAAGATCAATGCCTGGGGCGATTTCGATCAGTTTGAGACCACCGGAGGTCAATTCGAACACGCAGCGTTCGGTGACATAAAGCACCGGCTGACCCAAACGCGCCGCGCGCGCGCCGGAAAAGGAAATTTGCTCGACATGGTCAAGGAATTTCCGCGCCCTGCCCTCTTGGCGGATGTGTACTTCGCCGTCGGCGATCTGCACATCCAGACCTTGGGCGGTGAACGTGCCCGCAAACACCACGGCGCGGGCGTTTTGACTGATGTTGATAAACCCGCCCGCCCCGGCAAGACGCGGCCCGAACCGGGAAACATTCACGTTGCCTGCTGCATCCGCTTGGGCAAGTCCGAGGCAAGCCAGATCAAGACCGCCGCCATCATAGAAATCAAACTGGTTGTTTTGCGGGATCACGGCATCGGTGTTGACCGCCGCACCGAAATCGAGCCCCGAGGCTGGTTGTCCGCCAATGACACCCGGTTCAGCGGTCAGCGTCAGATGCTCCAGCAGCCCCTCTTCGGCCGCGACCGATGCGACGCCTTCGGGCATCCCAATGCCAAGGTTGACGACGCCATTGACGGGCAGCTCAAACGCACAACGCCGCGCGATCACCTTGCGCGCGGCCAGCGGCATCACCGGCATTTCACCCAAAGGTGGCTTGATCCGGTTGGTAAAGGCCTGACTGAATGCCGTGCTGTAGGTTTGCAGATGGTTTTCCGGTTTCGCGACCACGACGGCGTCGACTAGAATGCCCGGGATGTGCACCTCGCGCGCAGGCAGCGACCCCGCACGCGCCACCCGTTCGACCTGTACAATTACCACGCCGCCCGCATTGTGCACGGCCATCGCTTGCGCAAGGTTGTCAATCGTGAGCGCTTCACGCTCCATTGTGACATTGCCCGCCTCATCTGCGGTGGTCCCGCGCAGTAGAGCAACGGTCAGTTTCTGAGACGGGTAGAACAGGATCTCCTCACCGCCCATTTCCATCAACTCGACCTGCGGCTCGGTCGATATCGCATTGATCGCGCCACCCCCGTTTCGGGGATCGACAAAGGTTTCCAGACCGACCTTGGACAGCATCCCCGGCTTGCCCGCCGCGATATCGCGATACAGCTGGCTGATCACGCCCTGCGGCAGGTTCCAGCCCTCGATCTTGCCTTCGGTGGCCAGTTTCGCGACCTTGGGGATCAGCCCCCAATGCCCGCCGACGACGCGCCGCAGCAGGCCCTCGTGACCCAGCCTGTTCAGGCCGCGCTCCTTGCCGTCGCCCTGCCCCGCTGCAAAGACCAGCGACAGATCTCGGGGATGACCCGTTTCGACAAACCGTGCCTCGATCGCCGCCAAAAGCTCGTCCGGCACGCCAATGCCGACGAAACCGGATGTTGTAATCGTATCGCCATCCTTGATCAGGGCGACAGCTTCAGACGGGGAAACGACCTTGCTCGCCTTCATGACGCTGTCCACCCATCACGGATCGTAAGAGCCAGCCGAACTCTATTGCTGGACATTTGGCCGCGTATTGCGGCTGTTTTGCAGATCGGATCCGTCATGTTCTGTTCCTCGGGCTGTCTCTTGATTCGAGCGCCAATCGCGCGTCACGCTTCGGTTAGCCTACGCCATCAGACACTGTTTTTGAGACGTCACGGTCCATTTGCGGACGGCGGGGTGCGGTGGGGTGCGTGTCCAAGACATCATGCAAACGCTCCATCAGAGTGTTCAATTGGTCCCGCTCCGCATCTGAAAACGCGCTCAAAAGAGCGTCTTCAAATGACAAGGCTTCTGGAACGATCCCGTGGAAGACGGTGAGTCCCGCATCGGTGATTTCAATTTCGACAAGGCGATGATCCAGGTCGCAAACGGACTTTGCCAAAAGCCCCGCTTTTTCGAGTTTGGCAACCGCCCGGCTGACGGCAGGTTTTTCAAGATAAACACTGTCGTGGATTTCACGGACCGACATCTTTTCCCGGCGCGCGACATGGACCAGAACCCGCCATTCCGGCGTCGATAGACCATATTTTTCACCGTAGACTTTCGAGAACATCTTGGTGATGCGTGACGACAAAACCGACAGTTTGTAAGGCAGAAAATCGGACAGTTTGAAGTCGCCTGGTGCCATGTGTCTGGGCCTCTGATATTTCGTTGCAAGTGAAATGACCTTGACTCAGCATTGCACGAACTGATAATCGTTGCAAGTGAAACGAATTTTCTGACTGACTTGCCGCCACCTGCCAAAACCTGGCGCTGGTGGCTGGACACCGACAGCATCGAAGGAAGGGAACACAGATGAAAGACGTTGATATCAGCCCATTGATTCAGGCCGACGGCAGCACGACCACGCCCGGCTATATGCCCGGTTTTGGCAATGATTTCGAAACCGAAGCCCTTCCCGGTGCTTTGCCACAAGGCATGAACAGCCCGCAGAAATGCAACTACGGCCTTTACGGCGAACAGTTGTCCGGCACCGCGTTCACCGACGTGCGCCCCGAACGCACTTGGTGCTATCGCATCCGCCCGTCGGTCAAGCACTCGCACCGCTACAAAAAGATCGACCTGCCACATTTCCGCTCTGCGCCGGATATCCACCCGGATGTGACCAGCCTCGGCCAGTACCGCTGGGACCCGATCCCGCATACCGATGAAGGGCTGACCTGGCTGACCGGCATGCGCACCATGACCACAGCAGGCGACGTCAACACACAGGTGGGTATGGCGAGCCACGTCTATTTGGTGACCGAGTCCATGCAGGACGAGTACTTCTTCTCAGCCGACAGCGAGATGCTTGTGGTTCCGCAGGAAGGCCGCCTGCGCTTTGCCACTGAACTGGGCATCATCGACCTGGAGCCGAAGGAAATCGCGATCCTTCCCCGCGGCCTCGTCTACCGGGTCGAATTGCTGGATGGCCCAGCGCGCGGCTTTGTGTGCGAAAACTACGGCCAGAAATTCGAACTGCCCGGCCGCGGTCCGATCGGTGCCAACTGCATGGCCAACCCGCGTGATTTCAAAGCCCCGGTGGCGGCCTATGAAGACCGCGAGGTCCCTTCGACCCTGACCGTGAAATGGTGCGGACAATTCCATGAAACCAAGATCGGTCAAAGCCCGCTGGACGTGGTGGCATGGCACGGCAATTACGCGCCTTACAAATACGATCTGCGCAACTACTGCCCGGTCGGCGCGATTCTGTTCGATCACCCCGACCCCTCGATCTTCACCGTTCTGACCGCGCCGTCCGGCCAGCCCGGCACCGCGAATATCGACTTCGTGCTGTTCCGCGAGCGCTGGATGGTGATGGAAGATACGTTCCGCCCGCCATGGTATCACAAGAACATCATGTCCGAACTCATGGGCAACATTTACGGCGAATACGATGCCAAGCCGCAGGGCTTTATCCCCGGCGGGATCAGTCTGCACAACATGATGCTGCCCCACGGGCCCGACCGCGAGGCGTTCGAGAAGGCGTCGAACGCAAACCTTGGCCCAGACAAGCTCGACAACACCATGTCCTTTATGTTCGAGACACGCTTCCCGCAACAACTGACCCAGTTCGCAGGCAAGGAAGCCCCGCTTCAGGACGATTACATCGACTGCTGGGCGGATATGGAGAAGAAATTCGACGGCACGCCAGGCAAGAAGTGAACCGGATGCTGACGCTCTATTCTTACTGGCGGTCCACCACGTCCTACCGGGTGCGTGTGGCGCTGAACCTCAAGGGGCTGTCTTACAAGACGGTCCCGGTAGACCTTGTTGCCGGGGCGCAGCGCGCGCCGGACTATGTCGCCAAGAATCCAAGCAAAGGTGTGCCTGCGTTGGTGCTGGAAGACGGCACCGTGCTAACGCAATCGCTGGCGATCCTCGACTATCTGGATCACATCGCGCCAGATCCTGCGCTCTTGCCGGACGATCCGCTGTTGCGAGCCAAGGTACAAGCTGCGGCACAGATCATGGCGCTCGACGTTCATCCGGTGAACAACCTCAAAGTCGTCATGCGGCTGAAGTCCGAACATGGTTTGTCGGACGACGATGGTATTGCATGGATGCGCCATTGGATGAGCGAGGGCTTGCAGGCGTATCAGGCACTGCTGCCGGATGGTCCGACCTATAGCTTCACGGACGCACCGCTGCTGTGTGACATCTGCCTTGTTGCGCAGCTTTATAACGCACATCGCTGGGGCGTTGACATGACGCCCTTTGCCCGCCTGCTTCAGATCGAAGAACAGGCCCTGAAACTGCCGGCCTTTGACGCCGCGCGCCCCGAAAACCAGCCAGACGCCACTTGAAGGAACCCCCATGACAAAGCTTCTCCGCTCTTGGGTCGAAAGCGCCAATTCGGCCGATACCGACTTTCCACTCAACAACCTGCCCTACGGGGCGTTCCGCATCGGCGGCGGCGACCTGCATGCGGGTGTCGCGATTGGCGATCGCATCCTTGACGTGACAGCGCTTGAGCAGGCCGGTCTGCTGGACCTGCCCGAAAGCGGCGTCTTTGCCCGGGGCACATGGAACGACTTCATGGCGCTTGGCGCGGATGTCTGGGCCAGCTTTCGCGAGCACCTGACAAAGGCGCTGTCTGAAGGTGCATCGCATCGATCCGATCTCGAAGCACATCTGGTTGCGATGGCTGATGCCACGCTTGAGATGCCCTTCACCGTGACCGAATTCACCGATTTCTATGCAGGCCGCCATCACGCGTTTAACGTGGGTTCGCTTTTCCGCGATCCAGCGAATGCCCTACCGCCGAACTGGCTGCATATCCCCATCGGCTACAACGGTCGCGCGTCTTCGGTTGTGGTCAGCGGCACAGATGTGACGCGTCCCAATGGCCAGCTGAAAGCACCGGATATGGACATGCCGGTCTTCGCCGCCTCCAAGCGCTTCGATCTGGAACTGGAAATGGGTGCCATTGTCGGCAAACCGTCCAAGGGTCGCGTGTCCGTGCAAGAGGCCGACGACATGATCTTCGGCTACGTCCTGCTGAACGACTGGTCCGCGCGCGACATTCAGGCGTGGGAATACCAGCCGCTCGGCCCGTTCCAAGCCAAGGCGACGGCAACCACCATCAGCCCGTGGATCGTGACCAAAGCGGCCCTTGAGCCCTTCCGTGCCTCCACCCCGCCGCGTGAGAAGGAGCTGTTGCCCTACCTCGCAGAGCCGGGTCCGATGCTTTACGACATCGACCTCGAAGTGGGCCTCGCCCCGGAAGGCAAAAGCGAGACGATCCTGTCGCGCACGAATTACAACGTGATGTACTATTCGGCAGCCCAGCAACTGACCCACCACACCACCAGCGGCTGCCCGATGCGCGTCGGTGATCTTCTGGGCTCCGGCACGATCTCCGGCCCGGAAAAGGAAAACCGGGGCAGCCTCCTGGAACTCAGCTGGGGCGGGAAAGAACCGCTGACGCTGGACACCGGCGAGACCCGGACGTTCCTTGAAGACGGCGACACCCTGACCCTGCGGGGCGCGGCCAATGGCGACGGCTATCGCATCGGGTTTGGAGAGTGCACCGGCACATTGCGCCCTGCGCCCGCATTGGATTAAACACCACACCCGCCGCAGCACGACTGCGGCGGGTGTCTTCTGATCCCTGATGGCTCCTGCATGCGGGAAATACCTTTGGCTGATCTGAATTACCCGAACGCCGGGGACTGACGAGATTATCCTGTATCGGGGAAAACGGCCTTGTTCAGGAAAGACACGAGGCCAAATAACCACATGCTTGGCGCGTCGAAATTTCCGCTGACAGTAATCCGCACGTGCATGCAAGTGTTGCCTGCTCAAAATGATAGCGTTTTACGCAAAGGAGCAATCGCACCAGCTTAAACAAGCCAGGCTATGACCTCAGGCCGGTCAAGCACCGCGCGCATGTGGGCGTCGGCCTTGTCTTGTGACATTCGTAGCAACATCGGTGTGCGGGTCGGGCCGCATTCGATGCCCAGAAGGCGCAGCGCGGTTTTCATGCCGGGCAGGACACCGGTTTCCAGCAGCGCTTCGACAAAGATCTGCGAGACATCCTGCAATTCCTGCGCGCGGGGCAAATCGCCGGCCCGCATCGCGGCATCAAGTGCGACGTAGAGTTTGCCCAACACGTTGTAGGTCGTGCCAATGCCGCCATCAGCGCCAAGCACGCCTCCGGTCAGGTAAATTTCGTCAAACCCGAAGAAATAGCTGCTGTCCGGGCATCTGCGGCGCAGCATGGAGAACTTGAACATGTCGGTCGACGTGAACTTGATGCCCGAGACATTCGGAAAGCCGAGGATCCGCACCAGAGAGTCGAGCGGGATCGGGCGTCCCGTGCGGATCGGCACTTCGTATACGATCAATGGCAGGTCCGTGGCTGCGGCGAGGTCACGGTAGTAGCTTTCGATTTCTTCATCGCTGAACGGATAGGAATGTGGCGGCAGGGCAGACAGCGCCTCGTATCCCAGATCTGCGGCTTGCGTGGCCAGACGAATGGAATCGCGCAGGTTTGGCATACCGACATGGGCGATCAGGCGCGTTCCGCTATCCTTGGCGCAATCGGCAACAATGCCTTGCTGCACCGACAATTCGTCTACGCCCAGCAATCCGGCTTCGCCGCTGCTGCCCCCGACATACAGCCCCGCCAACCCTTGTTTGAGAACGTACTCGGTCAGCTTTGTTTGGCGCGCCTCGTCGAATTCCGCGTCATCCGACAGGCCCGTCATCAATGCGGCATACATGCCGGTCAGTGTCTTGGTCATCGCTGTCTCACCCCTTTTGTTCTCATGCTAGAGTTGCCTACCGGTGAGCGGCTTAGCCTTACAAAAGCACGGATGGATATTATGCACATCAATACAACGGCCAATTTTAGTTTGACAAGAATTATGTTTGGTCTTACCAAAAATGCGAGAGGAGAGACCAAATGCCAGTGACCAACACGTCCGACACGGCACCGCGCAACACGCCTGACGTGATCGCGGACGCATTGATCGCTGACATCCGGCGCGGCGGATTCCCTCCCGATACACCGTTGCCGACCGAACGCGACCTATGCGAACGGTTCTCCGCCTCGCGCCCCACTGTGCGCGAGGCACTCGCCCAATTGCAGATGCGGGGGTACGCCATTTCGGGCGCAGGCAAGCGCCCCCGCGCGGCCCTGCCATCGATCACCAACGTTCTGAAAGGGGCCGGTGATCACATCCGCGAGATCTTTGGCGATGCGGAAAGCGGTGCTCATCTTGAGCAGATGCGCCAGTTCATCGAAACCGGTGCTGCGCGCGAGGCGGCAAAACGGGCCGACAACACACAGTTGACGAAACTGAAATGCGCGCTTGAAGAAAACTTTGATGCCATCGGCACCGCCCATTTCGCAACGACAGATATCGCGTTTCATCGCGCCCTTGTGTCGGTTGTCGGAAACCCGATCATCCTGGCGCTGCACGACATGTTCGTCAGCACGATGATTGCCCATCGCCCGCCGACGGATGATGCGATGCGGTATGACCAGATCGCTTACGAAGAACACCGTCAGATCTACCAGGCAGTTCTGGACGGCGAAGTGCTGACTGCAACGGACGTCATGGACCGCCACCTGACGCGCTCCTACCGCGCCCGATTGCAGGCCCCACGGCTGTCATCCAACGGGGATGACCCACCGCAACACTGAAACGACAGGCGACGAGACGTGTCGCCGTTCATCGAACATCAAGGAGGACCCGATGACACTTAGAACCACCCTACTCGCCTGTGCGACCACACTGGCTTTTGCGGTACCGGCGCTCGCCGAACGCGAACTAACCTTCGGCATGCAGGACAACGAAGCCAGCAACGTCTATGCAGGCGCACAAGCGTTCGCCAGCACGCTGGCAGAGGTGTCCGGCGGTGAGTTGACGGTCAACCTGTTCCCGTCCTCGACCCTTGGTGATTTCAAAGCCATGGTGGCCCAGCTTCAGGCGGGCGAACTGGACATGGTGATCACCGGCTATCCGGACATGTCCTACATCATCCCGGAACTGAACCTCATCGGAGCGCCCTACGTGGCCGACGATTTCGATCACCTGAAAGAGATCATCGCGGGGGATTGGGGCCAGGAGATGGCAACCAAGTTCCAAGCGAATGGCGTACATCTTTTGGATGTCTGGTACTATGGCACCCGTCAGACAACGGCCAACCGCGCGGTTGAATCCATGGATGACATGGCCGGCCTGCGCATGCGCACACCCAACGTCCCGTTCCTGATCGCATATGCCGAAAACGTCGGCGCGACCCCGGCTCCGGTGGCTTTTGCCGAGGTCTACCTCGCACTGCAGACCAATCAGGTTGATGCGCAGGAAAACCCGCTGCCCACCATCGAAGCGATGAAGTTCTACGAAGTGCAGAGCCATGTCGCGATGACCAACCACTTTGTGGCGTCCGCTGCGGTGCAGATCGCGAACGACTTGTGGACCTCGCTTTCAGACGAGGAAAAGGGCTGGATCATGGAAGCTGTCGCCGCCGGTGGCGAGCTGAACAACTCCCGCACGGTTCAGGCCGAGGAAGATCTGGTTGCCACGTTCGAAGAGCGCGGTCTGACGATCACCCGTCCCGACCTTGCGCCGTTCCGCGCGGCAATGCAGCCTTACTACGACACGCTTGAAGAGCAGTTCGGCGAAGGGGCCATCGCCCGTATCCGCGGCGAATAACACATCGGTCTGCGGGGGTTCCGCCCCCGCAGACATCACAGGCAAACCCGCAAGGAGCGGCGACGATGAAACCACCCCGCACATACAGCATCGAGGGCATCATCGCGTCGATCCTCTTTATCGTGCTGATCGGCGTTGTTCTTCTTCAGATCTTCGGACGCACACCGATCTTGCGCGGCCCTGTCTGGACCGAAGAAGCGGCGCGCTGGATCTGGGTCTGGATGGCCTTCATCGGCATTGCCGAGGTTGAACGTCAGGACGGCCAGCTGAAAATGGCGTTTCTGGCTGAGATGCTGCCGGAAAAATTCCGATTGGTCCTTTACACGCTCATCGACCTCGTCTTTCTTGGTCTGGTCGGCCACCTGATCTGGATCGGGTACAAGACCGTTCTGCGGACCGCCAACAACATCAGTGTCACGCTGCCCACCACGGATGCCGTGCTTTATGCATCGGCGCTTGTTGGGTTTGTCCTGATCCTGCACCGGATCATCCGTCGCCTGCTTGGACGCCGCGATGTATCTGTCACACGGGAACCCACGCTATGACCCTTGCCGTTGTCGGTATCATGTGGCTCGTTTTCGTACTGATCGGCGTGCCGATTGGTATCGCGATGATCTTCGTGTCCATGGGGTATTTCTACTACACCGGCATGGGGATCAGCTTTGCTGCGCAGCGGATGGTGGATGGGCTCAACAGCTTTCCGCTGTTGGCGGTGCCCCTCTTTATCCTTGCCGCAGGCGTGTTGAACTCGGCCGGGATCACCAACCATCTGTTCGGTTTTGCACGGTCGCTTGTGGGTCACATCACCGGTGGGTTGGGCCATGTGAACGTGCTGGCCTCGCTGTTCTTTTCCGGCATGTCCGGGTCGGCCCTGGCAGATGCCGGTGGCCTTGGAAAGATGGAAATCGAAGCCATGCGCAAGGCGGGCTACGATGATGATTTCGCCGGTGCCGTCACCGCCGCATCGTCGATGATTGGCCCGCTGGTGCCGCCGTCGATCACCATGGTGCTGTACGGCGTGATCGCGAATGTCTCGATCGGCAAGCTCTTTCTTGGCGGCATCGTGCCGGGTGTCATGTGCGCCATCGCGCTGATGACAATGGTCTGGTTTATTGCCCGCAAGCGCAACTACCCCACCGATCCGCGCAGCAGTGCGGGCGAAATCGGGACCCTTTTTGTCAAATCCCTGCCCGCACTGATGACACCTGTTGTCATCGTCGGCGGCATCTTTTCGGGGCTGTTCTCGCCGACGGAGGCCGCGGCAATCACCGTGCTCTATGCGATCCTGATCGACCTTGTGTTTTACCGCGAACTGACGTGGCGCAAGCTGTGGGATTCGATCTACGAGACCACAGTCACTTCCGCCTCCATCGCGACCATCGTGGCAGGTGTGGGATTGCTCAGCTTCATCATGGCGCGCGAACAGGCTCCGCAACAGATCGCAACCTTCTTCCTGTCCATCGCGGACAGCCCGCTCACCTTCCTGATCGCCGTCAACGTGATGATCTTTTTCCTTGGCTGCTTTATCGAGGCCTTGGTCATCCTGCTTGTCGTCGTGCCGATCCTTGTGCCGGTCGCCATGGGCTTTGGGATTGACCCGGTGCATTTTGGGATCATCACCGTCCTGAACCTGATGATTTCGATCCTGACACCGCCGATGGGGATGGCTTTGTTCGTGGTCGCGCAGGTCGGGGGCATCCCGTATCAGCGGCTGGCCAAGGCGATCCTGCCCTGGCTGATCCCGCCCTTCGTTGTGCTGATCCTGATCTGCGTGTTTCCAATTCTGGTCACCGGCCTTCCAAGCCTGATGGATTGATGCACATGGACGTTTTGAAACACTTGCGCGGCGGTCTCGTTGTGTCGTGCCAGCCCGTTGATGACGGCCCGCTGGACCGGCCCGACATCGTCGCAGCCATGGCGCAAGCCGCCGTCGCCGGGGGCGCGCAGGGTTTGCGGATCGAAGGCGTAGACAACCTGAAGGCCGTTCGGCCCACCGTGTCGGTGCCGATCATCGCCATCCTCAAACGCGATCTGGCGGACAGCCCGGTCCGCATCACGCCCTACGTGGCGGATGTCAAAGCGCTGGCCGAAGCCGGGGCCGACATCATCGCCTATGATGCAACCGACCGACCCCGTCCCGAAACATCGGCTGTCATCGTGCAAGCGATCCGCGAGGCGGGTGTCCTGGCAATGGCCGATTGTTCGACGCGCGCGGATGGCGAACGTGCCTTGCGCGAAGGGGCCAGCATCCTTGGAACAACCCTTTCGGGCTATACAGACGAGACCGCTGATCGGGCAGATGGCCTGGACACGGACCTGATCCGCGCCTTCCGCGCGCTGGACAGCTTTGTCATGGCCGAAGGCCGCGTGAACACACCCGCATTGGCGGCGCAGGCCTTGCAGGCAGGGGCGGATGCCGTCACCGTTGGCACTGCGCTGACGCGGTTGGAGATTATGACAGGATGGTTTGCCACAGAGATCAGACAGGCCTTGAGATAAAGCCATGACTGACATTGCCCGCACTGCCCTGAAAGGGTTCGCCGCCGATCTTGGCGGCACAAAAACCGCTGTTGCCCGGATCGAGAAAGGCATCGTGGTGGATCGGCGGCTTTCACCGACCGATGGGGCCGCCGACCCTGCCGCGCAAATCGCTGCCATTGAGGCATTGCTGAAGGAGTTGGGTCACACGCGCGGCGCACCGCTGGGTGTGGCCGTGGCGGGACGAATTGATCGGTCCGGCAAATGGCACGCGGTGAACACGGGCACGTTGTCCGCCATTCAGGATGTTGACCTGACAACAGAGCTTAACCGCACCATTGGGGCGGCAACCTGTCTGAACGATGCCGGGGCCGCGGCGGTTGCCGAAGCATTGTTCGGCGCTGGCGCAGAAAGCGATAGCTTTGCCTACATCACGGTATCGACCGGCGTCGGCGGTGGCTTGGTGATCAACAAACGCCTCCTGTCCTGCGCCAATGGGCTTGCCGGGCATGTGGGTTTCGTGTCCAGCCGGTTCGCCGATGCCGTCTGCGGCAGCGGGCGTCAGGCCACGGTCGAAAGCATCGCTGGCGGACGCGGGATTGCTGCCGCCGCCGCTGCATTTGGCAAACAAGGGATCGACGCCCGCAATGTCTTTGAAGCGGCCGCCGACGGACAGGATTGGGCCAGCCGGATCGTGACCACATCAGCCCGCGCCGTTGCCACGTTGATTGGTGATCTCACGGCGATACTTGGCCTCGACACCGTCGCGCTGGGGGGCAGTATCGGGCTGGCACCGGGATATCTGGACAAGGTGGCCGCCGCGATGCGCGAAGAACCCGAATTGTTCCGGCCCAAAATCGTGCACGCCAGTTTGGGGCATGGCGCGCCATTGATCGGTGCGCTGGCCGCGCATCTGCGAAAGGAAAGCGTATGAAAGTACTGATCCTTCCCGACCAGCAAACCGCCATCACCCGCGCGGCGGATATTGTTGCCGACACAGTGACCAAGCAGCCTGACGCGGTTCTGGGTCTGGCCACTGGCGGCACGATGGTGCCGCTTTATTCCGAACTGGCGCAGCGGCACCGCGAGGCGGGACTGTCATTCGCGCAGACCACCAGCTTCAACCTGGACGAATACATCGGCCTGTCGCCGGACCATCCCTGCTCGTATCACCATTTCATGCAGGAGACGTTTTTTGATCACGTCGACATCGATCCGTCCCGCACGCATTTACCCAAAGGTGATGCACCGGATCCCCGGATCGCATCGGATGCCTATGAGGCCCTGATCGCAAAGGCCGGGGGCATTGACCTGCAGCTGTTGGGAATCGGTCAAAACGGGCATATCGGATTCAACGAACCCACCGCCAGCCTTGGTTCGCGCACTCGCGTCAAAACCCTGACCCACAGCACCAGGCAAGCCAACCAGCGCTATTTCGCATCCTTCGACGAGACACCGAAATACGCGATCACCACAGGTGTCGCGACGATACTGGAATCCCGCATGTGCCTGTTGATCGCAACCGGTGAGGCCAAGGCCAAGGCAGTGGCTGACATGATCGAGGGCCCGCTGACTGCGGTGTGCCCTGCGTCCGCGCTTCAACTCCATGCCCGCGCGACAATTGTTCTGGATGAGGCAGCAGCAGGCGCGTTGGCGCTCCGCGATTACTACCAAACCGTCCATCCCGAGGGACGCGATTCAGCATTCGACTAAGACGGAAGGGTCGGAGCGTCTTCTTTGCCAGATGGCTAAGATGGACCGCACACTTCTGTGGTGCATGCGTCGAACGGATTGGTAAAGAAAACGCGACACGTGTAAGGCGATGCTCTTACGTTTTTTGGTGCCCAGGAGAGGACTCGAACCTCCACGTCCATACAGACACTAGCACCTGAAGCTAGCGCGTCTACCAATTCCGCCACCTGGGCAGGTGTCGTGAGGCAGGCGTTTAATCTTGTCCCCAATGGGTGTCAACGACCTTTTTGACAGAACCTGTGCCCTTTGCGGCAATCCTTCATCTTGCCCGTCGCACGTGACGGGGATAGAGGTCATTCAAGATCTGGCCAGGAGCATTCAGATGTCCAAACTCGTCACAATTTACGGCGGCTCGGGGTTCATTGGGCGCTATATCGCGCGCCGTATGGCGAAAGACGGATGGCGCGTGCGCGTTGCGGTTCGACGACCGAATGAGGCGATCTTTGTCAAACCCTATGGTGTGGTGGGTCAGGTCGAACCGATTCTCTGCAATATCCGCGACGATGCGAGCGTTCTGGCTGCGATGCAGGGTGCGGATGCTGTTGTGAATTGCGTTGGCATCCTGGCCGAAGCTGGCAAGAACACGTTCGACGCGATTCAAGCCGATGGCGCGGAACGCGTCGCGCGGCTGGCTGCGAGCCAGGGGATCGAGACGCTTGTGCATATCTCTGCGATTGGCGCGGATGCAGACGGCGACAGCGATTACCAGCGCACCAAGGCGCTTGGGGAGTCCGGCGTTCTTGAGCATATGCCAAACGCCGCAATCCTGCGTCCGTCGATTGTGTTCGGACCGGAAGACGCGTTTTTCAATCGCTTTGCAGGCATGACACGGTTCGGACCCGTCCTGCCCGTTGTGGGCGCTGACACAAAGTTTCAGCCGGTCTACGTGGATGATATCGCAAAGGCGGCTGGCCTGATCCTCAACGGGAATGCGGCCCCCGGCATCTATGAGTTGGGCGGCCCGGATGTAAGCACGTTCCGCGAGTTGATGGAGCAAATGCTGACTGTCATTCGACGTCGCCGGCTGATCCTGAATATCCCGTTCTTTTTTGCAGGTATCATGGCCGGGGTGTCGGACCTTGTGAACAAGATCAGCCTTGGTGTGATTCCCAGCATGATCACACGGGATCAGGTCAAGAACCTGCGCAACGACAACGTGGTGTCGGACGGGGCGAAATCGTTTGACGATCTGAACATCAAACCAGTGGCGCTTGAAGCGGTGCTGCCGGACTATCTCTGGCGTTTCCGCCCGTCGGGTCAGTATTCCGAAATCAAGGAAAGCGCGAAGAACCTGCGCGCCTAAGGGCGCGCGGCGTGCTAATGGGTCTGTGCGAGTTGCTCCAGAGTGGTTGAATTGGCGCATCCCGGCGGTGCCTTGCGCACAACCGTCGATTGCCCCCCGAGCCACCCCTTGCATGTCTCAACCAGAGCACATCCCCGGCATTCGGTGACAAGATCGGCATAGTCTTTGGCGGACAGCCTTTCGCTCGCCAGTGCTTCCGACAGGCTTACACCCATCACCCGCGCGACGCTGCGGGTCAGCCAAAAGTGCAGTTCTGGATCTCCAAGACGACTCGTCAACATTGCTTCTGTCCTTGCGCCAGTTCGGTTAGAATGTCGGCATTCAAACAAGTGTTTGGCGGTGCGACATCCGTTTCGTATTCTTTGCTGTGCAACCAGCGTTCACAGCCGTCCACCCATGCGCAACCACGACATCGCTGCACCATGTCGGCCCATGCCTCTTGGTCCAGACGTCCGTCGGCGGCGGCACAGGCTGTGTTCACGTCGCACGACTTTGCCATGCGTTGAACACGCCAATAGTGGACCCCTGTTTCTCCCAAAGGGTGCCATTGTCCGAAGTGCATTGACCCGTCCTTTACGCCTTTAAAGATCGGAACAGATCGCCGTTTCGGCAGTAGTCGGGCAGGTCAACCGGATGCGCGGCGCTGTCGAGCAGGCTGCGACACGCGTTCGGATTGGTACAGCCGACACACCGGTCAACAGCGTTGTCCAGCTGGTCTTCAGTCAGTTCGGCGCGCATGAAGAGTTCCGCGAGATCAACGCCTTGCTGATCTGCCATATCCAGAACCAGCTTCGTATGATGGGCCCGTTTTGATTCAGTGTGCATGACAATGCTCCCCATTGTTGCACCCTCAATTTAAGGCGCATCCAAAAGTGAAGCCTTGATGCAGGTCAATCAGAGCTGTTCGGCGGTCCGGCGCACGATTTCCATTCGGGCCGCATTGGGCGGGTGCGTGCCAAGAAAGCGGTTTCCGGGGTCTGGAATCCTGTTGAAGAACTCTGCCCCACGCACCGGATTATAGCCCGCATTCGCCGTGACAATCGTGCCCAGTCTGTCGGCCTCAAGCTCAAAATCTTTAGAGTACCGACGGGCGCCGATGGTCGCGCCGATCTGTTCGGCGGATTGAACCGCAGCCGCATCCGCACCGCCCAGCGCAGCAAGACCCGACAGGATGACCGCCCCGACAGCCGCATTCTGTTGCGTGCGGCCCAAATGCCCAAGAATGTGATGTGCCGCCTCGTGCCCCATGACAAAGGCCAGTTCATCCGCGTTGTCGACCGAGGAGATCAAGGCAAGATTGAAGGCCAGAATCGGTCGCCCGTTGCGGTCTACCGTCTGAAAGGCGTTCGGGGCCTGGCTTGGGCGGTCATCAACGACGATCTGGAAATCGCAATTGGCGCGCGGCGCACGCCGTCGGCATTCGCGCTCTGCGACCGGCTCCACGGTAGAGACAACCGTAACGAACTGCCGCGCGGCGCGTCCTGCCCGCGTCCGGGCGTCTTGCTGGGTCAGCTGTGGTTGGCTGGCCTGCGGCCGCTGGGCAGAGGATGTCGACGACGGCGCGACATCGCATGCGGCCACTGCAGCAAATGCCAAAACGAGTATCCAGCGCATAAATGGTGTCCTTGTCACGTTGCCCCTAGAAATAGGGTCAATTCCGGACCCTCGCCAGCCCCGATTTCCGGTCGGTGGTTTTTTGCAGATGCGGCTTGGCAAGCCTCAAACTTGCGAGGTACGCTTAACAAATGTTTAGCATCGAACACGAATTTGACTCGACAGTTGTGACGCTGGTCGATGAAGGCAGCAAACCGCTTCAGGAAGACGTGATCGTCAACGGGTTCGAAGAATGCATCACGGTTGAACAATATGACCCCCGCACTGATCGCGTTAACAAGATCACATTCTCAATGTCGCAAATGCGGGATCTGGCGGCTGCCATTTCCCTTCCGGAAGGGGTCTATTCCCGCGAAGACAGCGCCGATTAGTCTGTTCGTATCCCATCTCCCGGATGACCTTTGACCCAACAGGATCACCGCGTTTGGCGTCACATGCTCACGGCAGGTCCGTCATGAACACGCAAGTCCGGCAAGGCTGTTCTTCGTCAAGGTCAGGCTTTATCACGCCCTAAGCGGATGCCAAAGACAGCGCACCCGTGCCATCGAACCGAAGGAGGGATCATGCCCGAAGCAAACAAGCCCGTGTTGGAGTTCTTGCAGACCCGCAGATCGCGGCCCGCCAAATTGCTGCGCGCGCCTGCGCCAGACCGGGAGGCCTTGATGCCCATCCTCACGGCTGCGGGCCGCACGCCGGACCATGGCAAGCTCGAACCCTGGCGGTTCATCGTTCTTGAAAAACCGGCCTTGACCCGATTGGCTAACGCCATCGACGCGCGCGGTACGTCAAATGGCCTCGCGCCCGAAGACGTCGCCAAGGCCCGTAGTCAGTTTGATGACAGCCCCCTTTGCGTCGCCGTGATCGAAGTCCAGAAACCGTCTGAAAAGATCCCCGCGATTGAACAAACCTATTCGGCAGGTGCCGTGTGTCTTGCCTTGCTGAACGCCTCCCTGGCCTCGGGCTGGGGTGCCAATTGGCTCAGCGGCTGGCCGTCCCACGACACGCAGTTCTGTGCCGATCATCTGGGTCTGAGCAACGCCGAACGCGTTGCCGGCTTCATTCACATCGGTACCGCCTCCGCGGTGCCACCGGAACGCCCCCGCCCCGATATCACCGCAATCACGACATGGATTGACGCATGATCCTACGCAGTTTCCTCCTCACGCTGGGCCAGTTGGGGGACCCACGGTTCCGGCGTGTCCTACTCCTTGGCATCGGATTGGGAATTGCCCTGCTTGTCGCGTTTTTCGCCGCGCTGCTCTGGGTGCTGAATGCAGCCTTCGGGCCCGAAGCGACCCTGCCCTTTATCGGTGAAGTGACCTGGTTGAATGATCTGGTCAGCTGGACCGCGCTGATCTCGATGATCGTGCTATCGGTTTTTCTGATGGTTCCCGTCGCCTCGGCCATCACATCGCTGTTTCTTGACGATGTGGCCGATGCGGTCGAGGACAAGCATTACCCGCACCTGCCAAAGGCCGAGCGAGTGTCCTGGGGCGACGGATTGCGCGATACGGTGAATTTTCTTGGTGTGCTGATTACGGCAAACGTTCTTGCCTTTATCCTCTACGTCTTCTTCCCACCCTTTGCCCTATTCATTTTTTGGGGATTGAACGGGTTCTTGCTGGGCCGGGAATATTTCACACTCGCCGCGATGCGCCGTGAAGGCCGTGCCGGGGCACGGGCCTTGCGCAAACGTCATCTTGGCAAGATCTGGCTGGCGGGCATCCTGATGGCGATGCCCTTGTCGCTGCCGTTGGTGAACCTCGTGATCCCGATCCTAGGTGCCGCGACCTTTACCCACTTGTATCACCAAATTCAGGCGCAGGACCCATCCGGTCAAAGACATCGATATCGCGAATCGTGATCCATCCCGACAGGATAATCCCGGCGATCACCACCCAAAGGCCCAATCCAACCCAGGTTGTGATCCAGGCCTTCTTTTTCAGGTTATGCACCTCGGGCGATCCGGCATGTGTACCGGGAACGATCTGCCCCACATCGCCTTGCGTCTGAAGCCGAATGGGAATCACGATCAGGAACACCATGAACCAGATCACGGCATAAAGAACGAGCGCGGATGTGATAGACATGGTGCTTCTCCTTTAGTCCCTAATGTGGGGCGGCGTCAGACTTGTTCCAGTTCGACAAGGCATCCGTTGAAATCTTTGGGATGCAGAAACAGCACCGGCTTGCCATGCGCACCGATCTTTGGCGTGCCGTCACCCAAAACACGCGCGCCTGTTTCTTTGAGGTGATCGCGCGCGGCCAGAATGTCGTCCACCTCGTAGCAAACATGGTGGATGCCGCCAGCCGGGTTTTTCTCAAGAAACCCGTTGATCGGGCTGTTATCTCCCAACGGGTACAACAGTTCGATCTTGGTGTTGGGCAGTTCGATGAAAATCACGGTCACGCCGTGGTCCGGTTCATCCTGCGGCTCACCAACATTCGCGCCCAGCGCTGACCGATACTGGTTCGCGGCCGCCTCAAGGTCCGGCACTGCAATGGCCACGTGGTTCAAACGTCCGATCATCTGGGTCTCTCCATCAAAGCATCTGGCGCGCTTATCCCCTGCCCCGTGGGTCCAGACAAGAGGGCGAAGCGTCATTAACCACCTGTTAGGCAACGCGTCGCACAGTGAAGCGACTCACGGAGGGCAACATGATGGATGATCAAGCTTTAGACCAAATGCACAGGCCAACGGTCGCACGCCCCTTGCTTGGGCTGACGATCCTGGCGGTAGAGGACAGTCGCTACGCCTGCGATGCGCTCAGGCTGATGTGCATGCACAGCGGGGCGCGATTGCGACGCGCCGATTGCCTGAAATCCGCACGACGGCATTTGCAGGTGTACCGCCCGTCCGTCGTGGTCGTGGATATGGGGTTGCCGGACGGCAGCGGCGCGGACCTGATCTTCGAATTGTCCACTTCTCTGCCGCGCGTTTCGGTTTTGTTGGGAACCAGCGGCGACAGCTTTGCCGAAGATATTGCCTTTGCGGCGGGTGCGGACGGCTTTTTGTCCAAACCCATCACGAACCTTGGCAGTTTCCAGAACGCGATTCTTCAGCATCTGCCTGAAGAGCGTCAGCCCTGCGGCCTGCGCGCGATCGACAACGGATCCATAGAACCCGACCCGATTGCGTTCCGCGAAGACATGGCTCACATGGCAGAGATTCTTGAGGGGCCGGTCGACGACCGTACCATTGACTATGTCGCCCTGTTCCTGCGCGGCGTGGCCAGCACCGCAGCGGATGAAGCCCTTGAAAGCGCCGCGCTCGACCTCGCCACAGCCCGATCCAAGGGCATGCCGCTCAGAGGGCAGGTCATGCGCATTGCAGGATTGGTAGAGGCCAGGTTGAGCGACGCCGTCGCGGTGTAGGTGTTTCGATACGTCGCAAACAACCCGGAGTGACACCCGCGCCATACGGCGCGGGCCAGCATGGATAGACATGACCGCCTATTCTGCGGCGACAGATTCCTGCGTCTGTGTGGTTTCGCCAAATCCCAATGGGACGGGCAGGTCCGGCAACCCTGCGGCGCGTTTTTGCAAAGCCCGTCCGATGACAACACGGCTGATTTCGGTTGTCCCGTCCACGATCCGCAACATCTGCGCAAGCCGCGACAAACGGTCGAGGCCATAAGGCTGCAAAAGCCCCATCCCACCTAGAACCTGCGTGCAGGTGTTTGCAGCTTTGACCGCAGCATCCGGCACAAATCGTTTTGCATGTGCCGCCATCAGCGGACCTTCGGGGGTGCCAAGCGCTTCGGCGGCTTTGCGATATAACAGCTTGGACGCCTCAAGATCCGTCGCAACCTCGCCCAGCATCCATTGGATACCATCAAGATCAAGGGTCTTTCCACCAAACATCTTGCGGTTCTTGGAGTAGGACAATGCCGTGTCCAGTGCCGCTTGCATCAGACCACAGCACCCCGAAGCGATGGACACCCGTGCAATATCAATCGCCATCAGAGAGCCTTGCAAGCCCTGACCGATGGGCAGGATGATATTGTCTTCGCTGACCACAACATTGTTCAGATACATCTCTGACATCGGCAGGAACGAATACGACGGCGTGTCGTATCGGGGGCCAAAGCTGACACCCGGGGCATCTGCCGGGATCGCGATCATCGCCATGTCCTTGTGGCCCGGTGCGTCGCTCGTCTTGACCACGGTGAAGTAAATATCGGCCTCCCCCGCAAGGCTGACCCAAGCTTTCGATCCGTTGATCGTCCACGTTCCATCGCCATTGATCGTGGCGCGCGTGTACATGCGCATCGGGTCCGACCCGGATTGCGGTTCTGTCAGGGCAAAATTCGCCAGTTTGCGCCCAGAGGTCAGATCATGTGCCCAAGCGTTCTTGAAAACGTCGGTGCCATAGCCGCACGCCGCGTAGGTGCAGATATTGTGCATCGACAGCGCAAACGCATACGCCCCATCCCCAAGACCCAGTTGTTCATAAACCTGAATGCCGTCTGACAGCGAAAGCCCCTGACCGCCAAAGTCTTCTGGCGCGTAAAGCCCGGTCAGCCCCGCAGCTCCTGCCGCATCTGATGCCTCTCGCGGCCAGGTTTTTGCGGCATTCCACGCATCAACATTCGGCAGAATAACAGACATCGCGTGGTCACGGGCAGCGTCCAGAATTTGCGTAAGCTTGTCTGACATCGGGCAGGTCCTTTCGTATAGGCACATCCGATCGCGCCATCTGCGGTTGGCAGAAGGTCAAAGGCAAAAAGCGCGACTGGAGTACTTGAGTTCTGATTTACGACTGAAATCTAACCCTGATCCGCAAGGGACACGATCTCTGGCAGTGACAGATTATTGTCCAAAAGTGACAAAACTATCCGTCATGGTCTGATGAGCTGCGATACGCACTTGGCGCATTGCCGGTCCATCTCTGAAACGCGCGGTGAAAATTGGCCGCCGAGGAAAACCCGACCTCCTGCGCAACGGCTTCGATGCTCATACGACCTGACTTGAGATGCCGGATCGCGATGTCGCGGCGCAGGGCATCCTTGATGGCCTGGAACGATGTCCCGTCTGCCTGCAATTTGCGGATCAGGGTGCGCGGTGTGACATGCATGGCGCTGGCCGTCTGCGTCAGGTTCGCCGTGCTCCAATCAGTTTGGCTAAGATAGGTTCGAACGCGCAGCGATTGCGTGTGTTCGCGGGAACTTGTGAATATCCAGTCCCTCGGGGCCGTCTGGAGGAACGCATCAAGATCGGTGGCGCTGCGCGGCTGAACCGGGCCCAGCGCGCCCGGATCGAAAACAATCGAGGTTGCCGGCTGATCAAAGATCACCGGTGCGGGGAAGATGACAGCGTAATCCTCTGCAAAGCTGGGCGCACCAAATGCGAAACCCACCCGCGTGACCGGCACTTCGGATCGCGCCAACCACGACATCAAGCCATGCGCCAGTTTAAGGATCAACGTGTGCCCAAATCGGCGAACCTGAACATCGCCCTGTGGCTGCAGCGTCAGCGTCAGGGCCTTGTCCGCGTCAGTCAGATGGAACTGGTAGTCGTCAAGCAGCAGGTTCCAGAACGTCGAGAACCGATACAGGGCAGATGAGAGTGTTGTGGCCTCGCGCACGGATGTCAGCAAATGCTGCAAAGCGCGGGGCCGGATAGGACGCCCCCACAATCCCATCATTTCGTCACCGGTTTCCACCGCCGCCAGTTGGTACAGACAAACGATTTGATCCAGCGTGACGCGGCCCTGCGCGTGGCCGTGATCCGCCGTGAGGTCCGAACGCTCCATCAGTGATGCAAATTGCGCCTGCGAACACAATGGTCGGAGCGCCGCCAGCCAGTCAGCGATGAACGCTTGCGAAACGGTCGAATAGATCGTGGGCGTGGAACGGGTCATCTTGTGCCGACTGCTATCATCGTATGCAGGGGCACAGAAGTCATCTTACAGATCACATCTAGTGCCAAACCACCCTGTTCCCGCGCCGGACAGGGTAAACCGCCCCACTCCCGATCTGGATGTTTGTGATCATGTCACCGTCAAGCCGTGGAGCACCGTGCCATATCTCCGTCATTACTACAGGAGAATCGCCATGAACACGTCTCATCATCGTCCTGCCGACACCTGGTCGCCGCTATACTTTCTGGCCTCGCTTGGGGCTGGCGGGCTTGTTGTCACCTTCTTCATGTTTCTCATGTTTTGGGTCCCGCACCCGGATCAACCGGTGCCTGTCTTCGAAGACATCCTGAAAGCGTTCACAACAGGGACGCTTCCAATGAAAGCCGCGATCCTGATCGCTGTGACCGGGACCGCTGGCTTTGCCTTTTTGAACATCAAACTTCTCGTCTGGAACCTGACACAGTTCGCCAGTTTCCGGAAAACCGAGAGCTATACAAAGCTCGTGACCTCCAATGGAGAGACACAGTTTCTGGCCATGCCGCTGGCCCTTGCGATGACCGTGAACGCGGGTTTCATCCTTGGTCTGGTGTTCGTGCCGGGGCTTTGGAGCGTCGTCGAATACCTGTTTCCGTTGGCCATGATCGCCTTTGGTCTGATCGCAGTGCTGGCCTTCCGGCGCATTGGAGGTTTCCTTGGGCGCGTGCTCAGCGAAGGCGGCGTTTTTGACGTGACCGCAAACAACTCCTTCGCACAGCTTCTGCCAGCCTTTGCCCTGTCGATGATTGCCGTCGGCATGTCCGCCCCCGCAGCAATGAGCACGGTGCCGCTGATCGTTGGTCTGTCTCTGGTGCTGTCGATCATGCTGGGTACGATTGCTGCGCTTTATGCCATTGTCGCGGCCATTCTTGCCTTCAATTCGATGTTGCACCATGGCACCGCCAAGGAAAGCGCGCCAACCTTGATGATCGTCGTGCCGATCCTGACGGTGTTGGGCATCATGACCTTGCGGCAGGAACACGGCCTGCACACAACATTCCAGGCACATGGGGGCGTTGCGGATTCCCTGCTTCTGACCACCACGATCCTTGCGGTTCAGGGCGTCTTTCTGGCGCTGGGTCTTTTGGTTCTCAAGCGTCAGAAATATGCGGACAGCTATCTGCGCGGTGATGGAAATTCAGCCGGAGCCTATGCACTTGTCTGCCCCGGCGTCGCGCTGAGTGTGATGCTGCACTTCTGGATCAACAAGGGCCTTGTGGGCGCGGGCCTGATTGCCAAGTTTGGCGTCGCCTACTGGTCTTTGACCTCTTTGGCCATCGCAAGCCAGATCGCCATGATCGTGCTCGTGTTCATCCTCAACCACCGGCACTTTGGCCGTCGCGCACCCTTGCAATCTGTTCCGGCGGAATGACACGCAACGCCGCTCCCGGCACGATGCAGGCCGGGAGTCCGGAGGCCAACATGCGAACGCAATCCCCCGCATTGGCGCTGGACCGTGCCGTTCTGGATGCAGGCGGTATTCTTCGTTCCGCGCCAGAAGGCCGTGTTGCCTACGATTGGCGAGGCCTTCCCCGCGCCTTTGTTCTGGTGAAAACCGGCAAGATGTCAGTGCATTTCAAAACCACGGATCATCCCATGCTCTGGACAGAATGCCGGGCGGTGGGTGGGCAGGACTGCATGCCCGTCACGGCCGCCATTCTTTCGAAACGGGCCATTTCGGTTCGGGCCGTGTGTATGGCCCCGACGACATGGATCGAACTGTCGCCTGCCAGTCTTGTCTTGCTGGTGCATGATCAACCGGCGTTTCGCCGTGCCTTGTTTGCGGGCCACGCGCGGCGTCTTCCAGCATTCTTTTCGCGGATTTCCACAAAGAACGCGGTGGGGCTTGATCAAAGAATTGCGGATTGGCTGCTCAGCCACGCCAAGGAGAACGAGGTCCGCGCGACCCATTCAGACATTGCCGCCGATCTTTTGACAGCACGAGAGGTTGTGACCCGCCGCCTCAAGGAGTTTGCCACCAAAGGGTGGATCGAACAGCGGCGCGGACGCATCTTGATCGACGCCCCCGCCGCCCTGTCCCGGGTCGCCAAAGGTGTGTTTTCGCTCAAATACCCCGCGCCGCACCACCCGGCGCTTTAACGGCGGCGGAACAGGTCTGCAGCCGCCCATCGCGCGGCTTGCGGAACGGGAGATCGACCGAAAATAGCCTCCCGACATGGTGACTAAGTCACCAAGGTTGATGCGCAGGCCACCCTATACTGGCAGCGAACGTCACGCGGCACGCGAAGGTGCATGCCGACCGTGACAGCATCCAGTCAACATGGCCGCACAGACGATGCTGCGCCGTTTTTCAATGAAAGGGGATCTCATGGATAGACGGCATTTCCTGACGGCAGCGCTTGCCGGGGGTGCGGCGGCGTCACTCCTCTCCGCTGAAAGTGCAGCCCAGGCACAACCTGTTCAGACATCCGCGCGCATCGTTATCATCGGCGCAGGGGCTGGTGGCACCGCGCTTGCCAACCGTCTTGTCGAACGGTTGGACGGTGCTCAGATCACTCTGATCGATCCACGCCAGAACCATCTTTATCAACCCGGTCTGACGCTTGTTGCAACAGGTCTGAAGCCTGCGAACTACGTGGTGTCCGACACCGCGCAATGGTTGCCGGACGGCGTCACATGGCTATCCGAGCGCGTGGCCGCTGTTGATCCGGAAACCAAGATCGTGTCCACGGAGAATGGCACCACCTTGGGATATGACTGGCTGGTCGTCGCCCCGGGGCTGACGCTGGACCACGACGCGATTGATGGCTTCACCCTTGATATGGTTGGGGAGAACGGGATTGGCGCGCTGTATGCCGGACCGGACTACGCGGCGCGCACGTGGCAGGCCGCCGCTCGGTTCACCGAAGACGGTGGAACGGGCGTGTTCACGCGCCCCGCAACGGAAATGAAATGCGCCGGTGCGCCGCTCAAACACACGTTTCTGATTGACGACATCGCCCGGCGGGCGGGCAATGCGGGCAAAATGAACATGGTCTACACCGCGCCGCAATCGTCCCTGTTCGGTGTGCCAATCGTCGCGGAAAAGGTGCGGATGCTGTTTCAGGACCGCGGCGTCGAGACATTGATGAACCGAACGCTGACATCCATCGATGCCGGTGCCAAGCGGGCGACTTTCGCGACCCAATCCGGCACAGAAGAGGTGGACTACGACTACATCCACGTCATCCCGCCACAACGCGCACCGGATTTCGTCCGCCAGTCCGGCCTGTCCTGGGCGAACAAATGGACCGATCAGGGCTGGGTTGAATGTGACATGGCCACACTGCGCCACCTTCGATATCCAGACATCTTTGCGCTGGGGGATGTGGCTGGTGTGCCGAAAGGCAAAACCGCCGCATCGGTCAAATGGCAGGTGCCCGTGGTCGAGGATCACATCGTTGCCGCCATCGAAGGGCGCGACGGCACCGAAACCTATAACGGCTATACCTCGTGCCCGATGATCACCCGCATCGGTCGCGCGATGCTTGTGGAGTTCGATTACAACAACAACCTTGTCCCGTCGTTCCCCGGCATGATTGCACCGCTCGAAGAGCTGTGGATCAGCTGGCTGATGAAAGAGGTGGCGCTCAAGGCCACCTACAACGCGATGTTGCGCGGCAAGGCCTAAGGAGGACACCCAATGAAAGACCTCACGTTTGAAACCCTTCTGGCCGTCTTCGAAGAGATTTTCGGGCCGACCCTGTTCTGGGTCATGGTTGTGGCGGCTGTCGTGATCACGCTTGGATACCTGTACGTCCTGATCCGTGACCGGTCAGTCAGTTGGCGCAAGTTCCTGTTTGCGCAGCTTTCCATGCCTGTGGGTGCGGTACTGGCCGTCTGGTTTGTCATGGTCATGACCAAATCCCGCCTGTCCGATCTGGGTGGCCCGATTGACGTCATCCTGTTTCTTGGCATCGCGGCGGCAGGCGC
Source organism: Marivita sp. S6314 (assembly GCF_023015985.1). Classification (GTDB taxonomy): domain Bacteria; phylum Pseudomonadota; class Alphaproteobacteria; order Rhodobacterales; family Rhodobacteraceae; genus Marivita. The sequence continues at coordinate 14,670 of NZ_JALKAO010000003.1, read as the reverse complement.
GCTTGGCATGGCTGTTTTTGTCTACACGGTGGAATCCCTTCTGGGGTCTAAACGCACGTTGGAGGGGGGCACAGATGCAAAACCAAATTGAATACTCGCGGACCCAGATTGCATTGCACTGGGCGATCGTTGTCCTGCTACTTGGCCAATATCTGCTGCACGGCGGGATCGAGGCGGCCTGGGCGGCGCGGATGGAGGGGAGCATCCCGAACGAACCGTTTCCGAACCCTCATACCATTGTTGGCCTGATCATCTTTGTGCTGGCACTCTGGCGCGTGGGTCTGCGCGTTCGGCATGGCGCGCCTGCGCTGCCTGAAAAGGAACCGGCCGGTCTAAAGCTGGTCGCCAAGGCTGTTCATCTGGCTTTTTACGCCCTCTTGATCGGGATGCCGATCTCTGGCGCGGTTGCCTGGGTCGCAGGAATAGCGGTGCCTGCTGATGTGCATGGCGTGGCGGCCAAGATCCTGCTGGGCCTTATCGCCCTGCATGTTGTGGGGGCCATTACACAAAAGATCTGGTTCAAGACAGATGTCTTGATCCGGATGTCGCCAAAGCGCATGTGGATGAAAGGCGGCGCGAGATGACAGCATCCACTCCTGCGCCCGACGCCACCGCACAACACGTTTGGCTGGCGCATTTCCCGATCACGCTGTTTGGGTCCACGATGGGCCTTCTGGGCTTGGCACTGGCCTTCCGCGCTGGTGGATTTGCAATGGCCTCGACACTGACAACCTGGGTTGGCGCGGCGGTGTTGTTCAGCCTATTAGCACTTTACGCGCTGAAAGCCGTGCGGCACCCGTCGCACGTTGCGGGGGAATGGAACCACCCGGTGCGTCTGGCCTTCTTTCCAGCTGCAAACATCTCGGTGCTGCTGCTGTCCTTGTTGCTGAACCCCGGTTTTCCCGGCGTTTCTGCGGCCTTGTGGATCATCAGCGCGGTTGTGCAGGCGATCCTGACAATCGTCATAATCTCGGCATGGATTTCACATCGCCCGTTTGGACCGGCCATGATGTCGCCTGCGTGGTTCATCCCTGCAGTGGCGAATGTGATCGTGCCTTTGGGCGGCGTTCACCTCGGGTTTAATGACGTCAGTTGGTACTTCTTTTCGGTCGGGATGCTGTTCTGGCTGGTCCTGCTGACGCTGGTGTTCAATCGCCTGATTTTTCACGATCCGCTCCCCGGGAAATTGCGTCCGACCCTGGTGATCCTGATTGCGCCACCCTCGGTCGCCTTCCTTGCCTGGACCGCACTGAATGGCGGCGGGATTGATCCCATGGCGCATATCCTGCTGAGCATTGGCGTGTTCTTTGCCGCGCTTGTCGCCGTGCAGGTGCCAAGCCTGTTGCGCCTGCCCTTTGCAATGTCGTTCTGGGCGCTGTCCTTTCCGCTCGCCGCGCTCACGACAGCGCTGTTTCGATATGCCGAGATAACGCAGACACAGCCCTACCGCCTCGCCGGTTTGGCGCTGTTGGTCCTGCTTGTTTTCACCATCCTTGCGCTGTGCATCCGGACTCTCCGGGCCGCAGTCGCAGGAGAGATTTGCCAGCCGGAGTGATCCGGCCTTAAAAGGAGACCCCCAATGAAGAAATTTCTTCTGACCGTCGCCGTTGTGGCCATGACCGCAGGCGCAGCCATTGCCAGCTCTGACACCGAAAACAAGCTTGTCACGGTGGTCACTTCACCCGATGCGCAAACACAGCTGATGGCCATGGTCCTGACGATGCAAGCGGCGCAACAGGGCGCGAAAGCCCATATCATGTTGTGCGGCCCAGCAGGTGATCTGGCGCTGAAAGACGCACCACAGAACGCCACCGCGGGCCAACCGCCGCTTGATCTGAGCCCACAGGGGCTGATGCAGATGGTCCGCGAAAAGACCGGAACCACGGTCGAGGTCTGCGCGCTGTACCTGCCCGGCAAGGGCGCGGATCCCTCGGTCCTTCTTGATGGAATCGGCGTCGCGAAACCGCCCGAGATGGCGGCACGGCTGATGGATGACGACACCCGGGTTCTCAATTACTGATCCAGACATCCTGAAATCTCTGGGAACGCCGCTTGGGAAACACCCGTGCGGCGTTCTTGCGTGACAGGAAAGCGGTCGCGACAGCTTGCCTCGGAGCACTTCAAATTTGCGCTGACCTACGCCAATTGAATAGGGAATTGGCGCAGACCCGTTGGGTGAGGCAAACCGGCCCCTTTCCTTGGTGAACGGGCCGGTTCATCTGGGCAATGACACTTGGGATGAAGCATATGGCAGACACGTGGATCAACAAGTTCAAGGGACTGAGCCGCTTGCCCGCGGATATCCGGGCGGAACTTGAGGCAGGCAGCCAGATCGTCTCTGTGCCTTCGGGAACCGAGATCTTTTCACCGGGCCAGACAGCGGACAATCTTTGGCTGTTGCTGGATGGCACCGTGAAGGTGCAGCAAAAGTCCGAAACCGGACGCGAGGTCTTTCTCTATCGCGTTCACGCTGGCGAAAGCTGTGTTTTGACAACCGCCTGCATGCTGGCGTTCGAGGATTACTCTGCTGAAGGAACGGCCGAGACCGACGTCAAGGCGGTCGCCATTCCTCGCAAGACCTTTGACGACCTTGTCGCGAAATCCCCTGTGTTCCGCGAATTTGTCTTCACGGCCTATTCGCGGCGTATCACCGATCTGTTTACCCTGATCGACGACATCGTTTTCCAGCGCATGGATGTGCGGCTGGCGTCGCGTTTGCTGGAGCTGGCGGATGAAGACAACGTTGTTCACGCCACGCACGCGGTTCTGGGCACCGAACTTGGCACCGCGCGGGAAGTGATCTCGCGCACGTTGTCGGAATTTCAGCGTCGCGGCTGGGTCGAACAATCGCGTGGCGAAGTTCGCCTGATCAACAAGGACGGGTTGGAACGCTTGGTGAAATCCTCGAGCGCGCACCTTTAGGGTACAATACCCCAACCGCGCGTGACGCCAACACGGTCGCAGCGCATGCTTTCCAAGTTTGGTGACCAAGTCACCAAAGATCAGTCCCGCTTCGTGCCACACTCATTCAAATGATTCTGAATGGAGACTGACATGACAACGAATATGGGAAAACTCGATCGCGGTGGCCGTCTGGTTGTGGCAGCACTTCTTGTGTTCCTGGCCTTGGGCACGTCTGTACTGGGCAGCGGCCTGTTGTTCTGGCTCGCATTGATTGCAGCGGCCGTGTTCACGCTGACGGCGTTCGTGGGCAACTGCCCGCTCTATAGCCTTGTCGGCCTCAAGACCTGCCGCGACTGCTGAGACATCCGTTGCATCTTTACTCTGAACGCCGCCTGCAGGTGGCGTTCAAAGCCAATGCGCATCTGCACGGATCGCCACCACCACCTTCCCCGATGATCAGCGGAGAGAATTGAATGCCCCCCTATCCAGTAAACATGGCCGTGAAACCGGAAGTTCAGGCCTTTTTCGACGACGCCACGAACACCATCAGCTACATCGTCAAAGACCCCGCATCGAACGCCTGCGCGATTGTCGACAGCGTGATGGATATCGACTACGCCGCAGGGCGCATCACGTTTGACCACGCCGACGAATTGATCCGCCAGATCGAGGCGCAAGGCCTCAAGCTGGAATGGATCATCGAAACCCATGTCCACGCCGACCATCTAAGCGCCGCGCCCTATATCCAGGGCAAACTGGGCGGCAAGATCGGGGTCGGTTCCAAAATCACCGTGGTGCAGGACGTGTTTGGCAAGGTGTTCAACGAAGGCACCGAGTTCCAGCGCGATGGCAGCCAGTTCGACGCCCTGTTCGAAGACGGTGACACCTATACGGTGGGCGAGATGCAGTGCTTTGCCATGTACACACCGGGTCACACGCCCGCCTGCATGGTGCATGTGATGGGCGATGCGGCCTTTGTCGGCGACACGCTGTTCATGCCGGATGGCGGCTCTGCACGATGCGATTTCCCGGGCGGTAGCGCGGAAGACCTGTACGAGAGCATCATGAAGGTCCTGGCCCTGCCGGATGAAACCCGCCTGTTCATGTGCCACGATTACGGCCCCAATGGCCGCGACATCGCGTGGGAAACTACCGTGGCCGAAGAAAAAGAGCACAACATCCACGTTGGGCGCGGCAAGACCAAGGAAGACTTTATCAAGTTCCGCACCGAACGGGACGCGCAGCTGGATATGCCCAAGCTCATCATTCCTTCGCTTCAGGTGAACATGCGGGCCGGGGAAATTCCGACGGATCGAGACGGCAAACCGATGCTCAAAGTACCGGTCAACGGCCTTTGAGCCAGAGGGATAATCAGCCATGGACCTGAAGAAGATCACCACGAAATTCGCCGTCAGCCCGCAGATCACGCCGGGCGACCTGCCTGCGCTCAAGATCGCTGGCTATCGCGCCATCATCTGCAACCGTCCCGATGGGGAGGGCGCAGACCAACCCGTGTTCGAGGAAATCGAGGCAGCGGCCAAGGCCGTCGGGATCGAGGTTCGCTACGTGCCGGTGCAATCCGGGATGGTCAAGGACGCGGATGTCGAAGCATTTGGCGCGGCTTTGGCCGAACTGCAGCGCCCTGTTCTGGCGTATTGCCGGACGGGCACACGCTCTGCGACGCTTTGGTCATTCCACGAATCCAAGAAACGCCCGATGCCGGAAATCCTCGCCGCCACCAAGGCGGCAGGGTTTGACATGAACGGCGTCGCGCGCCGCATCGCCAATGGTGGCAAAACCCCAACCGATACGGGTGATGCGCATTTCGATGTGGTGATCGTGGGCGCAGGCGCAGGCGGGATTTCGGTCGCCGCTGGTTTGCAAGCCCGGTCTTCCGGTCTCAACATCGCGGTGATCGACCCGGCCGATATTCACTATTACCAACCCGGCTGGACCATGGTTGGCGGCGGCATCTTCGACGCACAGACCACAGCCAAAACAATGGGCAGCCTGATCCCCAAAGGCGTGCATTGGATCAAATCCGCCGTCGCCGCTTTTGAGCCTGACAACAATGCCGTCATCCTCGATGGCTGTCGCGTGATCAAATACGACCGCCTTGTGGTGTGTCCGGGGCTCAAGCTGGATTGGGCCGCTGTTGACGGTCTCGAAGAGACGCTGGGCCGCAATGGCGTGACATCCAACTACCGCTATGACCTTGCACCCTATACCTGGGAATTGGTGCAGGGCCTGAAACAAGGCCGCGCGATCTTTACCCAGCCACCGATGCCGATCAAATGCGCAGGCGCACCGCAGAAGGCGATGTATCTGTCAGGCGATGCATGGCACCGCTCTGGCGCTTTGGGCAACATCGACATCCAGTTCATGAATGCTGGCGCTGTGCTCTTCGGCGTAAAGGATTACGTCCCAGCCTTGATGGAATATGTTGGCAAATACGACGCCACGCTGAATTTCTTCCATAACCTGATTGCCGTGGATGGCCCGGCAAAAACCGCGACCTTCAAGGTGGCGAAACCGGACGCAGCAGCCACTGAGGTCACCGTGGAATTTGACATGATGCATGTCTGCCCCCCACAGACCGCACCGGATTTCATCCGCGTCTCCCCGCTCGCCGATGCCGCCGGATGGGTCGATGTTGATCAAATCACGCTGCGCCACAAGACCTATGACAACATCTGGTCGCTGGGCGATGTGATGAATGCCCCCAACGCCAAGACAGCAGCAGCCGCGCGCAAGCAGGCACCCACCGTGGCGGACAATATCGTGGCCGACATCGCCGGGCGCTCTCCAACAGCCGCGTATGACGGCTACGGATCCTGCCCACTGACAGTCGAACGCGGCAAGATTGTTCTGGCCGAATTCGGATATGGCGGTGTGCTCAAGCCCAGCTTTCCGTCTTTCCTGCTGGATGGCACGAAACCAAGCCGGGCGGCATGGTTCCTCAAGGAAACGCTTCTGCCGCCGATCTATTGGAAAGCCATGCTCAAGGGTAAGGAATGGATGGCCAAGCCCGAAAAGATCAAAGTCGCCGCCGAATAACCGGCACCCGATTGCGCAACCCTCCTTCTGGCGCAACCAAGGGCGGGCAAGGCTTTCGGGCTTTGTCCGCCCAGCTTTCTGGACGCTGACATGAACACGCACCTTCGCCGCTACCTTCCCGTTTTCGACTGGGGCCGCACCTATACGCGCCAGACGTTGTCCAACGACGTCATCGCCGCAGTGATCGTGACGATCATGCTGATTCCGCAATCGCTGGCGTACGCCTTGCTGGCCGGTTTACCACCCGAGGCCGGGATTTACGCCTCTATTGCGCCCATCCTCCTCTACGCCATTTTCGGCACCTCACGGGCACTGGCGGTGGGGCCAGTGGCGGTGGTGTCCTTGCTGACCGCATCCGCCATCGGGCAGGTGGCCGAACAAGGCACAGCAGGCTACGCCGTTGCCGCATTAACGCTCGCATTTCTGTCAGGCGGTTTCCTGGTTCTCATGGGGATATTCCGGCTGGGTTTCCTGGCCAATTTCCTAAGCCATCCAGTGATCGCGGGCTTCATCACCGCCTCTGGCATCCTGATCGCCACCAGCCAGTTGAAACATATTCTTGGGGTCAGCGCGCATGGCCACACATTGCCGGAAATGCTGATGTCCCTGTTCGCGCATCTGAGCGAGATCAACTGGATTACAGTTGTGATCGGCCTGTCGGCAACGACGTTTCTGTTCTGGGTGCGCAAGCATCTCAAGCCGACCCTTCGCAGGCTTGGAGCCGGGCCGCTCTTGGCAGATATCCTGACCAAGGCAGGACCCGTAGCGGCGGTGGTCACCACGACGCTTGCAGTTTGGGTCTTTGATCTGGACGCGCAGGGCGTGCGCATCGTCGGCGATGTCCCGCAAAGCCTGCCGCCCCTCACCTTACCGGGCCTGTCCCCAGACCTTGTGGGCGCGCTTCTGGTGCCGGCCATCCTCATTTCCATCATCGGATTTGTGGAATCCGTGTCGGTGGCCCAGACGCTCGCCGCAAAGAAGCGCCAGCGCATCGACCCGGATCAGGAACTGATCGGTCTGGGCGCCGCCAACCTTGGTGCCGCCTTCACCGGCGGATACCCGGTGACCGGAGGCTTTTCCCGATCCGTCGTGAACTTTGATGCCGGGGCCGAGACCCCTGCAGCCGGGGCGTATACGGCCATCGGACTTGCAATCGCGGCGATGGCGCTGACGCCGTTGGTCTATTACCTGCCCAATGCCACATTGGCCGCGACCATCATCGTGGCGGTGCTGAGCCTTGTCGATCTGTCAATCCTGCAAAAAACCTGGGGCTATGCACGCGCCGATTTCGCAGCGGTCGCCGCAACCATCCTGTTGACCCTTGGTCTGGGGGTCGAGGTCGGCGTGGCCTCGGGCGTGACGATCTCGGTGCTTCTGCACCTCTACAAAACCTCGCGCCCGCATGTTGCCGAGGTGGGGTTGGTGCCCGACACACAACATTTCCGAAACATTCATCGCCATTCGGTCGAAACCGACCCCAGCCTTGTCACCCTGCGCGTGGACGAAAGTCTTTACTTCGTCAATGCGCGATTTCTTGAGGACCTGATCCAGAAACGGGTGACCGAAGGCTGCGCGGTTCGAAACGTGGTACTGATGTGTTCCGCGGTGAATGACGTTGATTATTCAGCCCTTGAAAGCCTTGAAGCGATCAACCAGCGCCTGATCGACATGGGGATCCGCTTGCACCTGTCCGAGGTGAAGGGCCCGGTGATGGATCGGCTCAAACGTTCGCACTTTATCGATGCGATGGGCGGCGAAATTTTCCTGTCGCAATATGACGCCTGGGCCGCCCTGTCGAACCCCGATGTGTCCAAGGCCGCAGAATGACCTGTCAGGCCGCGCTTCATCGCATTTATCCGGCGCGCGCCACCGGAGAGACACTGTCCCAACTGCCCGCCACCAATTCTTCTTTTTCAAAATATGCCGGGGGGTTTGGGGGGCTGGCCCCCCAATACGTCGGATTGGCCCCGCCAATTCGATCCCGGATCAATCGTCCTGAGGAATGACCCGCAAGTGCAGTTCCATAAGCTGGTCCGAGGTCGGTTCAGACGGCGCTTCCATCATCAGGTCTTCGGCCCGCTGGTTCATCGGGAACATGATCACCTCGCGGATATTGGCCGTATCCGCCAACAGCATCACCATCCGGTCGATCCCGGCTGCGCATCCCCCGTGCGGCGGCGCGCCGAAGCGGAACGCATTGACCATCCCGCCGAACCGCTTGCGCACCTCGTCTTCACCATACCCGGCCAGCTCGAATGCCTTGAACATGATTTCGGGCTTGTGATTCCGGATCGCGCCAGACACCAGTTCGTAGCCGTTACAGGCCAGATCATACTGGTATCCCAGCACATCCAACGGATTGCCGTTCAGCGCATCCATTCCGCCTTGCGGCATCGAGAACGGGTTGTGGCTGAAATCCACCTTGCCGGTCTCTTCGTCCGCTTCGTACATCGGGAAATCGACAATCCAGCAGAACGCAAACCGGTCTTTGTCGGTCAGGCCCAGTTCATCACCGATGACCACACGCGCCTTGCCAGCCACGGTTTCAAAGCTGGACGGCTTGCCACCCAGGAAAAACGCCGCATCGCCGACATCCAGTCCCAGTTGCTGGCGGATCGCTTCTGTCCGCTCTGGTCCGATGTTCTTGGCCAGCGGCCCCGCCGCTTCCATGCCATTGCCCTGATCCCGCCAGAAGATGTAGCCCATCCCGGGCAAACCTTCTTTTTGCGCAAAAGCGTTCATCCGGTCACAGAACTTGCGGCTGCCGCCACCCGGCGCGGGAATCGCGCGAATCTCTGTGCCATCCTGTTCCAGCAGCTTGGCGAAAATCGCAAAGCCCGAACCGCGGAAATGGTCTGACACCACCTGCATCTTGATCGGGTTGCGCAAGTCGGGCTTGTCGGTTCCGTACCAAAGGGCAGCGTCCTTGTACGAAATCTGTGGCCAGTCACTGTCCACCTTGCGGCCGCCACCGAACTCTTCAAAAACGCCCTGCATCACCGGCTGGATCGTGTCGAACACGTCCTGCTGGCTGACGAAGGACATCTCCAAATCCAATTGGTAGAAATCCGTGGGCGACCGGTCTGCACGCGGGTCTTCATCGCGGAAACAGGGTGCGATCTGGAAATATTTGTCAAAGCCGCTGACCATGATCAGCTGCTTGAACTGCTGCGGTGCCTGCGGCAACGCATAGAACTTGCCTGGGTGCAGGCGCGATGGCACGAGGAAATCGCGCGCACCTTCGGGGCTGGACGCGGTGATGATCGGTGTCTGGTACTCGCGGAAATCCTGATCCCACATACGCTTTCGGATCGACGCCACGACATCGGACCGCAGCGTCATGTTCTGCTGCATTGCCTCGCGCCGCAGATCAAGGAAGCGATACCGCAGACGGGTCTCTTCGGGGTATTCCTGATCGCCGAACACGATCAAGGGCAGTTCTTCCGCCGCACCCAGAACTTCCATGTCGCGCACGAACACTTCGATTTCGCCCGTTGGCAGTTTCGGGTTTACCAACCCTTCGTCCCGCGCCTTCACCTCGCCGTCGATGCGGATACACCATTCCGACCGCACTTTTTCGACCTCGGCAAAAACCGGGCTGTCCGGATCACACAAAACCTGTGTCACGCCATAGTGGTCCCGCAAATCAATGAACAAGATGCCACCATGATCGCGGACGCGATGCACCCAGCCAGAGAGGCGAACGGTCTCACCGACATTTTGGGCCGTCAGATCGGCGCAAGTATGGGAACGAAAGGCGTGCATGATAACTGTCCTCGGGCGGAGAAATTTGGCTCGATACACCCTTTACGCCTTGGGAAGTCAAGCCGTGCCCCGACGCCCGGACCAACTGGTGCATAGAAAAAACAAAATCACCCCGCTTGCAGTCCTCTGCACCATGCCTATAACGCAGCCAGTTTGCATGATGAGGGCCGACCAATGCCAAAGCGCGATGATATCAAGTCGATCATGATCATCGGGGCCGGTCCAATCGTTATCGGACAGGCATGCGAATTTGATTACTCCGGGGCGCAGGCCTGCAAAGCGCTGCGCGAGGAAGGGTACCGGGTCATCCTCGTGAACTCAAACCCGGCGACGATCATGACCGACCCGGAATTGGCCGACGCCACCTACATCGAACCCATCACGCCCGAAATCGTCGCCAAGATCATCGAAAAAGAACGCCCTGACGCGCTGCTCCCGACAATGGGGGGACAGACCGGCCTCAACACATCTCTGGCGCTGGAAGAGATGGGCATCCTCGACAAATACGGCGTTGAGATGATCGGCGCGAAACGCGAGGCCATTGAAATGGCCGAAGATCGCAAGCTGTTCCGCGAAGCGATGGATCGGATCGGCCTGGAAAACCCCAAGGCCACCATCATCACCGCGCCAAAGTTGCCGAACGGAAGCACCGACCTCGATGCAGGCGTGCAGCTTGCCCTGAACGAACTGGACGACATTGGCCTGCCCGCCATCATCCGCCCCGCTTTCACGCTTGGCGGCACAGGCGGTGGCGTGGCGTATAACCGTGAAGACTTCGTGCATTTCTGCCGGTCCGGAATGGATGCCTCTCCGGTCAATCAAATTCTGGTGGATCAATCCCTTCTGGGTTGGAAAGAGTTCGAGATGGAAGTTGTCCGCGACAAGGCCGACAACGCCATCATCGTCTGCGCCATCGAAAACGTCGATCCAATGGGGGTTCACACGGGCGACTCGATCACCGTCGCACCCGCCCTTACGCTGACCGACAAGGAATACCAGATCATGCGCAATGGCTCGATTGCCGTCTTGCGCGAAATCGGTGTCGAAACCGGCGGATCAAACGTGCAATGGGCCATCAACCCCGAAGATGGCCGAATGGTCGTGATCGAAATGAACCCGCGGGTCAGTCGCTCGTCTGCGCTGGCCTCCAAGGCAACGGGGTTTCCCATTGCCAAGATCGCGGCGAAGCTGGCGGTTGGCTACACGCTGGACGAACTCGACAACGACATCACCAAGGTCACACCAGCCTCGTTCGAGCCGACCATCGACTATGTCGTCACGAAAATCCCGAAATTCGCATTTGAAAAATTCCCCGGCTCCGAACCCCATCTGACCACCGCCATGAAATCGGTCGGTGAAGCGATGGCGATTGGCCGGACGATCCACGAATCCCTGCAAAAAGCGCTGGCGTCGATGGAATCCGGCCTGACCGGGTTCGACGAAGTCCACATCGAAGGGGCCCCCGAGAAATCCGCCGTCATCAAGGCGATCAGCCAGCAAACACCCGACCGTATGCGGACGATTGCGCAAGCCATGCGGCACGGGCTGAGCGATGATGAGATCCACGCAACCACGATGTTCGACCCGTGGTTCCTTGCCCGGATCAGGGAAATCGTCGAGGCAGAAGAAGATGTTCGTATGAACGGCCTGCCCGACGACGAAGCGGGCATGCGGGCGCTCAAGATGCTGGGCTTTACCGACGCGCGGTTGGCCAAGCTCGTGGACCAGACGGAAAAGGCCGTGCGATCAAAACGGCTCAAACTGAATGTGAAAGCCAGCTTCAAACGCATCGACACCTGTGCCGCAGAATTCGAAGCGCAAACGCCGTATATGTATTCAACGTACGAAGCCCCGATGATGGGTGACGTCGAATGCGAAGCCCGCCCGTCGGACCGCAAGAAAGTTGTCATTCTTGGCGGCGGTCCGAACCGCATCGGACAAGGCATCGAATTTGACTACTGCTGCTGTCACGCCTGTTTCGCGCTGACCGACGCCGGGTACGAAACAATCATGGTGAACTGCAACCCCGAGACCGTGTCGACCGATTATGACACGTCCGACCGGTTGTATTTCGAACCACTGACCTTTGAGCACGTTCTGGAAATCCTGCGCGTCGAACAGGAAAACGGCACGCTGCACGGCGTCATTGTTCAATTCGGTGGTCAAACGCCGCTCAAGCTCGCCAACGCGCTCGAAGCTGAAGGCATCCCGATTCTGGGCACTACTCCCGACGCGATCGACCTTGCCGAAGACCGCGAACGCTTTCAGGCCCTGGTTAACGATCTTGGCCTCAAGCAGCCGCACAACGGTATTGCCTCGACCGACGAACAAGCTTTGGCAATTGCCGAAGACATCGGCTTTCCGCTCGTGATCCGGCCGTCTTATGTTCTGGGCGGCCGCGCCATGGAAATCGTGCGCGACATGCCACAACTGGAACGCTACATCAAGGAGGCGGTTGTCGTCTCCGGCGACAGCCCGGTTCTGCTCGACAGCTACCTGTCGGGTGCCACCGAACTGGATGTTGACGCGCTTTGCGACGGAACGCGGGTCCATGTCGCCGGGATCATGCAACACATCGAAGAGGCCGGGGTACATTCGGGTGACAGTGCCTGTTCGTTGCCGCCCTATTCGCTGTCGGATGCCGTGCTGGAGCAGATCAAAACCCAGACCGAAGCGTTGGCGCTTGCGCTGAACGTGCGTGGATTGATGAATGTTCAATTCGCGATCAAAGGCGACGACATTTACCTGATTGAAGTCAATCCGCGCGCCTCCCGCACTGTGCCATTTGTCGCAAAAGCGACGGATTCCGCGATTGCCAGCATCGCGGCACGCGTCATGGCAGGCGAGCCTTTGACAAACTTCCCGCTGCGCGACCCGTACCCTGAAAACGCGGATTACGACACTGTCTTGCCGCTGGCCGATCCAATGACACTGGCGGATCCCAAGATGCCTTGGTTCTCGGTCAAAGAGGCCGTGTTGCCGTTTGCCCGCTTCCCCGGCGTCGACACCATCCTCGGGCCGGAAATGCGTTCGACCGGAGAAGTGATGGGATGGGACCGCTCTTTCCCACGCGCCTTCCTCAAAGCTCAACTTGGCGCGGGAACGCATTTGCCGACATCGGGAACGGTGTTCTTTTCGATCAAAGATGACGACAAAACAGAGCAACTTGTTGAGACAGCGCAGATTCTCAAGGATCTTGGCTTTGATATTGTTGCGACGTCAGGCACAGCGGTTTTCCTCTCTGAACATGGCATTTCCTGTGACCTCACCAAAAAGGTCTATGAAGGGCGACCAAACGTGGTGGACCTGATGAAAGACGGGGGCATCGATCTGGTCATGAACACGACTGAAGGGTCTGCCGCTGTTGCGGACAGCCGCGAGATTCGCTCCGTCGCTCTTTACGACAAAATCCCGTATTTCACGACGGCTGCAGGCGCACACGCCGCCGCGCGTGCCATGCGCGCACGGGAAGAAGGCGACCTGGTCGTGAAGTCGCTGCAGGCGTAGCCACACAGCCTTTTTCGAATGAGGCTAAAGAAACGCGCGCATCGGTCTTGCGACCTCTAGACTTTGTGCCTGTGTCGTGACTGGATCTGATTGCCCGCTGCACGCTCTATCTCATTGTGCGCCTGGGTTCTCCTCAGGGCGCTTACATCTCACTCACTTTGCGCCGCCGCGCGCAGTTTGGCGACGCCACTCTCGTTGATAACGGTCCCATCGGACAACAGCAGTTGCGGCTCCGCGCCGCCGAAACGAACCTCTTCAACAACGGCAGAGGTATACACCGGCGCGTCCAATTTCTGATTGTCCGACACACGCCATAATTCACCAACAAGCACGCCCGCCGATACGGCGTGCCCGTCGGAATCCTGTCCATTCCAGATCACTTTTTGCGCACCGGCATTGGTATCGGCTTCCGCAACGAGATTGCCGAGACTGTCTATAATCCGCAGTCGTACATCCGGGCCCAAACCAGCCTCATCGACCTCGAACGTAATCGGCCCGCCGCTGAACTCAAAAGCACCCGCATGCAGCACTTCGCGCCCCAGCAAACTGGATGCATAGAGAGGTTCACCGCCTGCCAATTCGTTGACCAGAACTTCGAGTTTCTGATTGGCCAGCGTTTGTTGCTCGACCATCGTGAATGTCGCCAATTGGCTGGCAAACTGCTCAGCCTCCATTGGACTAAGAGGATCCTGATTCTGAATTTGCGTGGTCAACATGCGTAAAAACGTTTCAAAGTCATCCGGGGTTTCCTTGGGTGGCACGAAGGTGCCGCTCCGGCCTGATGCAACAAGATCTCCAACGTCCACAGCGAACTCCTAAAGTCTAATATCTACGCCGACTTCGGTTGTGTTCCGGGTCACCCGACTGGCGTCGCGCGAAGCTGGCGCAGTTTGCAATTCAACAGTCAAGAGGTCGTCCTGAACCGCCTTCCAATCCTTTGCCTCATCTTGATTACCAAAAAATGAAAACGTGGAATTGGACAAGTCCGCCGACATCAATTCGGATTTCAACTGGCCTTCATACCTGGCAAGCGCCTCCAATACAGGAAGTTTCGAGGCCACGAATGCAATGTCCAGACCTGTTGGGCTTGTCAAAACTTCAACGGCGGTTGATGCAGTCTGTGCAGCCCGACCGACCAAGCTCCGCTCAGCAATCAAATCGACCAATGGGTCCATCGAAGCAATCGGTCCCGCTCCAGTGTGCATTCGAATTGCATGCGCTCTCGCATTTTTCGAACCAACAACTTCGTGGATCGCTGTCCTAACTGGCAATTCACTCTCTGCTTCGAACAAGGCATCATGCATGACCGGTACGTGACGACCGTCGTCAAGAACATTTGTCGTCGCGGTCACCAAGAACGGTGACGGTGACGGTGACGGTGACGGTGACGGTGACGGTGACGGTGACGGTGACGGTGACGGTGACGGTGACGGTGAC